>NZ_CP192775.1:0-515000 GCF_033957765.2 Agrobacterium sp. rho-13.3 | reverse complement strand
TCTCTGATGAGCTGATGCCTGTTCTGTCTACATTGTGAAGAGAAGATATGTCTGGAAGCTTCCAGGTGTTTTGAACCTTTAAGGTTTGAAGCGTCCGAGCCCAGTCTCAGTGAAACCTTGTGATGGCTTAGTCGGCCGGGATTGGTGGAGGGATTGGAGTAGGTAGGAAAGCTTGTCTAAGGCATGTTCGTTGTTGGGAGATTTAAGGATCTTCCTCTGATGGATATGCTGGATTGGTGTTGCCTGACCGCGCATCACCGGATGATATCTCGAGAAGCTGGTCTTAATGATACGGCCTCGAAGTGCACCGGCGTGCCTTCAAAGAGGACTGTATCGACACGTCGATGTCATCAAGAAATGACCTGATTGTAAAAGGTAATCGGGTTGTCGTTCCTAACGGAACGGCTATGGATGAGCATAGACAATGAGAACGAAGAAGTGAATTAAGGGCATTTGGTGGATGCCTTGGCATGCACAGGCGAAGAAGGACGTGATACGCTGCGATAAGCTGTGGGGAGCTGCGAATAAGCTTTGATCCATGGATCTCCGAATGGGGCAACCCACCTTAAATGCTTGGGAAATCTGTTTTGTTGGTTAGTTGGTCTGTTTGGGTCTCCCATACAGGGCGCTAGCCCGTCGGTGCTTTTGCACCGCGCCGTCCGCAGGGCTTTGGCCGTGAGGACAGAACTGAACAGGTTTCCAAGCATTATGATAAGGTATCTTACTTTCGAATACATAGGGGTAAGAAGCGAACTCAGGGAACTGAAACATCTAAGTACCTGAAGGAAAGGACATCAACCGAGACTCCGTAAGTAGTGGCGAGCGAACGCGGACCAGGCCAGTGGCAATGAGGAATAAAGTCGAACGATTTGGAAAAGTCGGCCATAGCGGGTGATAGCCCCGTAGACGTAGAACACTCATTGTCCTTGAGTAGGGCGGGACACGTGAAATCCTGTCTGAACATGGGGAGACCACTCTCCAAGCCTAAGTACTCGTGCATGACCGATAGCGAACAAGTACCGTGAGGGAAAGGTGAAAAGCACCCCGACGAGGGGAGTGAAATAGAACCTGAAACCGGATGCCTACAAGCAGTCGGAGCTCGAAAGAGTGACGGCGTACCTTTTGTATAATGGGTCAACGACTTAGTGTAGCAAGCAAGCTTAAGCCGGTAGGTGTAGGCGTAGCGAAAGCGAGTCTGAATAGGGCGTTTAGTTTGTTGCATTAGACCCGAAACCGAGTGATCTAGCCATGAGCAGGCTGAAGGTTGGGTAACACCAACTGGAGGGCCGAACCCATATCTGTTGCAATAGATTGGGATGACTTGTGGCTAGGGGTGAAAGGCCAATCAAACTCGGAAATAGCTGGTTCTCCGCGAAAACTATTTAGGTAGTGCGTCGATCGAATACCCTCGGGGGTAGAGCACTGGATGGGCTATGGGGACTCACCGTCTTACTGATCCTAACCAAACTCCGAATACCGAGGAGTACTAATCGGCAGACACACGGCGGGTGCTAACGTCCGTCGTGAAGAGGGCAACAACCCTGACCTCCAGCTAAGGTCCCCAAGTCATGGCTAAGTGGGAAAGGATGTGAGGATCCCAAAACAACCAGGATGTTGGCTTAGAAGCAGCCATCATTTAAAGAAAGCGTAACAGCTCACTGGTCTAAATAAGGGTCTTTGCGCCGAAAATGTAACGGGGCTAAAGCCATGCACCGAAGCTGAGGATAGTACAGTTATAGTGACTGTGCTGTGGTAGCGGAGCGTTCCGTAAGTCTGTGAAGGGGGACCCGTGAGGGCCCCTGGAGATATCGGAAGTGCGAATGTTGACATGAGTAACGATAAAGGGAGTGAGAGACTCCCTCGCCGAAAGACCAAGGGTTCCTGCTTAAAGTTAATCTGAGCAGGGTTAGCCGGCCCCTAAGACGAGGCGGACACGCGTAGTCGATGGGAACCACGTTAATATTCGTGGGCCTGGTGGTAGTGACGGATCTCGTGTGTTGTACATTCTTATTGGATTGAATGTGCGGCGAAGAGGTTCCAGGAAATAGCTCCACCGTATAGACCGTACCCGAAACCGACACAGGTGGTCAGGTAGAGTATACCAAGGCGCTTGAGAGAACTATGTTGAAGGAACTCGGCAAATTGCACGCGTAACTTCGGAAGAAGCGTGACCCTGTCGTACGCAAGTATGTCAGGGTGGCACAGACCAGGGGGTAGCGACTGTTTATCAAAAACACAGGGCTCTGCGAAGTAGCAATACGACGTATAGGGTCTGACGCCTGCCCGGTGCTGGAAGGTTAAAGGGAGGGGTGCAAGCTCTGAACTGAAGCCCCAGTAAACGGCGGCCGTAACTATAACGGTCCTAAGGTAGCGAAATTCCTTGTCGGGTAAGTTCCGACCTGCACGAATGGCGTAACGACTTCCCCGCTGTCTCCAACATAGACTCAGTGAAATTGAATTCCCCGTGAAGATGCGGGGTTCCTGCGGTCAGACGGAAAGACCCCGTGCACCTTTACTATAGCTTTACACTGGCATTCGCCAAGGCATGTGTAGGATAGGTGGTAGGCTTTGAAGCAGGGACGCCAGTTCTTGTGGAGCCATCCTTGAAATACCACCCTTATCTTCGTGGATGTCTAACCGCGGTCCGTTATCCGGATCCGGGACAGTGTATGGTGGGTAGTTTGACTGGGGCGGTCGCCTCCGAAAGAGTAACGGAGGCGCGCGATGGTTAGCTCAGACCGGTCGGAAATCGGTCGTCGAGTGCAATGGCATAAGCTAGCCTGACTGCGAGACTGACAAGTCGAGCAGAGACGAAAGTCGGTCATAGTGATCCGGTGGTCCCGTGTGGAAGGGCCATCGCTCAACGGATAAAAGGTACGCCGGGGATAACAGGCTGATGACCCCCAAGAGTCCATATCGACGGGGTTGTTTGGCACCTCGATGTCGACTCATCGCATCCTGGGGCTGGAGCAGGTCCCAAGGGTATGGCTGTTCGCCATTTAAAGCGGTACGTGAGTTGGGTTCAGAACGTCGTGAGACAGTTCGGTCCCTATCTGCCGTGGGTGTAGGAATATTGACAGGATCTGTCCCTAGTACGAGAGGACCGGGATGGACGTATCTCTGGTGGATCTGTTGTCCTGCCAAGGGCATAGCAGAGTAGCTATATACGGAATGGATAACCGCTGAAGGCATCTAAGCGGGAAACCAACCTGAAAACGAGTGTTCCCTATCAGAGCCGTGGAAGACGACCACGTTGATAGGACGGGTGTGGAAGCATGGCAACATGTGAAGCTTACCGTTACTAATAGCTCGATCGACTTCTTCGTTCCCATTGATTATGTTCATCTTCATCGAAGATGAAGATGAGACTTCTGTCCTCACGCGCCAAAGGCGCTGCGGACGGCGCGCCAAACGATTGGCGACGGACTATCGTCCTGTAGGACGCCCCGCTCACACTGCAGCAAGGGTGAAATACGGATAGGTCAAGTGAGACGTGTATTAAGACAAAAAAGAACCTCGTGTTCTCCAGCTTCTCGAAACAACAGTTTCCATGCCAAAACATGGACATATGTTGCGTTTTGCCGACCTGGTGGTTATTGCGGGGCGGCTGCACCCGTTCCCATTCCGAACACGGCCGTGAAACGCCCCAGCGCCAATGGTACTCCGTCTTAAGACGCGGGAGAGTAGGTCGCTGCCAGGTCTGCAAAACGCAACGTAAAACAACAAAAACATCTTCTCATCACATACCTCGGCCCAGCCGATACCAAGGGCCGCTATCAAGCGGCCTTTTGCTTTTGAAATGAAATGCAGTGCGTCCTTACTCGAGACAAATCGCTTCGCAATTTGCTCGGCAACAGGCATAAATCCTAAAGGATTTACGCAAACGGTATTTTGCCGTCGGCAAAAACCGGAAAAGACGACATTTTGCTAACGCAAAAGTCGGTAGAGGCGCAAACAAAAAGTGTTTGCTCTGGCGCGACAAGTTCTTCGAACTTGCGCTGGTAACGCGGGGTGGAGCAGCCCGGTAGCTCGTCAGGCTCATAACCTGAAGGCCGCAGGTTCAAATCCTGCCCCCGCAACCACTGAAACTTGTAAATTCGACCATTCCAGATATTTACGTTCAAGCTCCTCACCATACTGGTCGAGGAGCTTTTTGTGTTTGGCCTCCGTGTCGATCTCGCCAGACCCGATTCGCGCCATGAAATCGTTGCCTGCTGCGGCAAGGAACTGTTGCTCCATCAGATCGAGAACCTCCATGGATGCCATGATGTTGGCTGCATCGGAATAGGTCGTAGTCTTCGACACTGTCGCGCGCGCCGATCCACTGCCAGCCAGCCTGCTTAGACAATGTAATGAAGACCTCATTGGGCGTGATCTTGACGCGGTTCGTTCCCGTCTCAGCCTTGATCGCATCACGAAAAAGCTGATCCAGTTTGCCACTTGCACCCGTCCTCTTGGTGTAGGCGATCGCCACCTTTGAGAAGATTGGAGTTGGTGCGACGCGCTTGGTCAGCGCCGAAACGCGGTTTTACCCTCTTGCGTCGTCTCTTTGCCTCATCGATGTCGAGCCGCGATGGTCTAAAAGTGTTCATCGACGATATCATGGCAATCTACCGGGCAATCGAAGGGGCCATGTTGCAGAAACGCGTCATCAAGGAGGCGCTTGCCAAGGAGTTTCAGGACCTCGCGCGTGTTGCCCGGCTCGAACTGATGAACCTGGCGCTGTTCGTCGCGACGGAAACAGAGTTGCGTTGCAACGCTCGCGCCATGACGTTCCCGAAATCGAGCGAATGGGCGCGGGTCCATGACATGCTCTATAAACTGGGAGGTGTTGAGCAGTTGCCGAAGTCGAGCGGTATGCGGGACTGGTTGCACTTGAAGTCCTGCCGGTCTTGCTCTGGGTGGTCTCGAAGGAACGCAAACCGAAGTGGCCGCTGGAAAGACCGACGGCTGCAGTTGCGACCGAACGTGCGGAGATCTCTGATCTCACCGAGGGCGCTCCGGACGGGGTGGCCGAGGGTGCCGAACCAACGGCGACCCGTGCGCAGATCGATGTCGTGCCGCCACTCGCCCCCGAGATCGAACTTGACCCAAGCGACGAGATAGATGTCAAGCCTTCAGAAGAAGTGGAACTGCCAACTGCCGTCAAGGCATGAACTCCACCACGGATGGCGGCTTCTGCCCTCCAGACAACATTCGAGAGGGCCGCTTGTCGGCCCTTTCTCTTATCCAGCAGTCAGTGAATGAATCGGGTCGCACCCGGCGGCCGTGATGATCGTCGCAGGCCGATGTGCGGATCAAGGCGATAAAGTCCGGATTGTTGGTCGTGAGCCCGCTGTTAACCTTGTGCCGGCTTTGTTCTTTTTTGTTGTTTTGGGGCCTTGAGCCCGAGCGCCGGTCCTGCCAGGTATGTCGTCGACAATGCCGGGGACGTGGTCACCGAGAATGCCGGCGAGGGCATGGATACGGTCAAGACCGCGCTTGCGAGCTATACACTGGCCGCCAATGTCGAGAACCTCACCTATACACGCACCGCAGCATTTGCGGGGACTGGTAATGAACTTAGTAATACCCTGAAAGGCGGTTCGGGTGCAGACACGCTTTCGGGTGGTGGAGGTGATAACATTATCACCGGTGGCAGCGGGAGCAACAGGTTGTCCGGTGGATCAGGCAATGACATTTTGATTGGGGGCGCCGCAGCCGACACGTTCGTTTATATTGCTCAGGGTGGCGTCGACACCATAATTGGGTTTACGCCGTCTGGAACCAGTCATGACGTGCTTGCTGTGGACAGCACTTTATTCGCTGATTGGGCGCATCTCCTCGCGGCTTCAGCGCAATCTGGCAGCGACGTGATCATTACCGCAGACTCCGAGGACTGAATTGTTCTAAAAAACATGACGGTCGCGAGCCTTCAGCCCGCAAACGTCCAGTTTTTGTAACGCGATGCCTCACCCTGAAGGTCGATATTCGGGGTGAGCAACAACTCATTTCGGCGTAACAGCCTTTGGGCACCACCACCTGCGGCGGCCCTACACTTCCAAATAGCGGTACACACTGGAGAGCAAATTTGGCTGGTAAGCGAGCGGTGATAAATCGACGAGGCAAATACTACCTGTTCAATTCGCCGGCCAATGTGACAAGGCCAAATCGGTAAGCTTGCGCGAAGGCTATGATGTATTAGCCCACTGGTGAAGAACGACCTGTACATGGACCCCTCACCGCAACAGTCTTTGCGTCGCAGTAGCTCAAGGCTGTCCGCCTAAAGCTGATCTACTGCTATGTCTACAACTGCCGCGATTGTGGGCGGTTCAGAACGTATTCATGTTTACGTGCTTTTGCCTCTATTGGAAACGCTCGGCGCCGCTATAGCGAAGATTTGGGGATGCGAGCGAAAACCGCGAAATATCTGAGGTCATGGTCGACATTGTGTTCCAGAAGTGCAGCAGCGCCCCATGTATTCGCTTGGAGCAGCCTGGACGGCATTCCACAGGGCGATGCATATCCGATCTCACTGTGGGTACGATTAGGGTGATTGCTGATGCCCTTATTCATTGTTTTGGCAACACTGCTGGCTTCCCAAACCGTCATAGTTTGGGCGCTGACGAGATCGCCGGATGATCTTGGTGGAATGGAGTCTCCCGCGGCTGGCGCTTGCTCTCGTGCTGGGCTCTTGTCTCGACATGAACGTTGCGATGTTCCGGCCGTCAATCATGCCATGCCTGCAGTTTTAAATCAGTATTCGGTTGTGGATCTGGCGGCGACGCAGCAACATTGAAGTCCGGGAGTAGAAAACGAGCTGAGGAAATGAGAGAGTCCTCGACTCGGTCCAGCAAGCCGATAGAGCAAGGGTTTCAGTGAGATGGCGGACACGGAAGAGCTGAAATAACGGGAAGTAGGTTCGAACCCTTTCAAGAGCTGTGGCTCGTTTTAACTGGCAGGCGCTTGTTTCACATGCCAGCGTTTTGAAGACAAACTTTCAGGCATCACGCTCGACCGCTGAAAACAGCGAAACGCCATGACTTGAAACTACAATCCACGTCTGAGAAGCCGGCATCCGTCAGCCACTGAAGTTGACTACTAACAGATGCGCATTTGTCATAGGACATTCGATCCCGTGCCTTGTCGATTTCCTGCTCCGAAACACCAAGTTGCAGTATCTGTTCAAGCCATATCCGTGAATAGCGCTCGTCCGCGTTCGTGTTCGGCCCCGCGACCTGTTCGGCGTTTATAAACAGGCCGCCCGGCTTCAAGGCACGGCGGATGCGTCGGTATACGTCACGTTTCTCATCATCGGCAAGATGGTGGATCGCCAGGGCCGATACCACAAGATCCCATTCGTTGCCGAAATCGGCGTTCGCCATGTCTGCAACGCGATATTCGACATGTTCGTTTGGCGGAAATCGGTGACGCGCCTGTTCAAGCATCGCTGCAGATCCGTCAAGGAGGCAGAGCCGCCCGATCGAACATTTCGACTGCACGATCGCGGAGAACATGCCAGTTCCTGCTCCAACATCGAGAACGTCAATGGTTGGTAAGGCCTGCCACTCCTGAACGAGTTTAAGCGCCGTGCCGTAGAAGTCGTCGAAACAGGGGATTAGCCGTCGGCGCAGATCGTCGTAATCTCCGGCGTCTCGGCTGAACAGCACGGACGCCGACACTTCCTCATTGCTCATATTGCACTCCTTAAGGAAAATCCGTCATTTGGCGGGCTGCGGGGCCAGACGGGGGTTCAGAGTATAAGTCGCGATAGCTTCACCTTGGGCCAGAATGTGTTTGACCATGGCCTTCTCCGCATCCGGGCCGTCGAACGCACCGGTCAAACCCAGAGACGAAACATCAAGCGCAAATACCTTCACGACATAGCGGTGAGCTTGTTCGTCATTAACAGGAGGGCAAGGCCCGTCGTAGCCGCCATAGGTGCCAGCCATTTCCGGGTTCGAGGCAAGGAAGGACGTATAGACGTTCGCACCGCGACGGCCATGTTCGGTCTCTCCGACTGGCTTTCCATGGGGCACCAGACCATCGCTTTCGATGCCCGAGGCGAGCGACGTGATGGTGTTCGGAATATCTACCAGCACCCAATGATGCAGTTTGATGCGCGCAGCATCCGCTGAAATCGTCGTTCCGGCCTTGTTGATCTGGTTGAAATCTTTGGGAACATCCAGGTCAGCCATCAGGAGCGCATAGGACTGCGTGCCGTTCGGACCCGTCGACCACTTGACCGCTGGGCTGATATTCTTCGTGGCACTGGAGGGTGGAGGGCAGAAGGCGGCTTGATCCGGCAGACGCCCGTCTCGATCCAGACCGCCAATTTCGACCTTCAGATGGTCGCTATCAGCATAGACCGCTGGTGCAGTCAGCAATGCGGCCACAATGGCTGCTGCTGTCATTCTTCGATAATGAGCTGTCATATTTTTCATCCTCGTCCTTTGAAGTTATGACGAGGATAGATAAATCGAGGCGTAAGCGTGGATCGCTTCCGATCACAATTGGGCCCGATCCGATCATGAGTCAGTCGTCTCCCGCCTGCGATGCCGTACCGACGAGGGTGTCGCGCCAAACTGTTCCTGAAAATGCCGGGAGAAATGCGATCGCGAACGATAGCCAGTCGCCGCAAGAGCGTCTGCGACATCGGCGTTCCGATCATTGAGGACGATATAGGCGGCTTTCATACGCTCACTGCGGAGCGTTCCCTGGATAGTGTGCGACTCTGCATGGAGCCTGCGCCGCAAAGTCGCCTCCGACATGGAGAGTTCGGCGGCGATGCCTGCAGTCGTCCATGGCAAATGCAGGCGATGCCTCACAAGCAGGCGGACCGCCTCGACAACCGATCCTTCGACGTATTTGGGTACGAGTGGCAGGACACCTTGCTCAGCGAGGATCAGAAGGATTTCAAGAACGCGGTGATCCATGACGCGCCGGGACGCTGATATCCGGTGCGACAGGGCTTCCGCGCCATGAAGAACAGCGGAGCACAAGTCGGCGCTGATAGTAACGTCATTTGAACACGTCTCCTGCCCAACGAATTGAGGCCAGAGCCGCGCAGCTTCGATGATCAGCTCGCGGGGGAACCGCACGAACAAGGCGCGATAGAAACCGGTTCGTGAATCTGGCTCATTGACCACATCGACACGGGCGTTCGCCGGAAGAACGAAAGCATCACCAGCCCCGTACATGCGCTCGTCGGTTCCGACGATGACTTCCTTTCGGCCCTCAATAACGATCACGAGACCTGCGGTATGCATGACAAGTTGGCAAATTGTTTCACGGTTCCTGGCGACGAAGGCCGAAATGACGGGAGGTTGGCCATACTCCACCATATCGCGTGTGTCACACATGGCTAAAGACATCAGTGCTTTGACGATATCCATCTTTTGAAGGCTGTTTCTATTATCGATAGCTGTCATCATCGTCCCATCGCGGTGTTTTACCCTTGATGGCTCGCCAAGGCGCATTTTGCAAACAGCTGATTGTCAATTTTATTAGCTGACGGACGCATAAGGTCATCAGATGAGTGTCGAAATTGAGTGACTTAGAGGTGGAGCGAACACAGGTTTTTGGGCGAAACCAAGCCTTGGACCATTTGTTAAATTTGAGACAGGCAAGACCGGGGGTAACCAGACCGTTGGTTCCAATCCTTTCAAGGCGTAGGACACGGCATCGCCGAGCTTGGTATCCGGCACGACCTTTGGCGCGATGGTATCGAGCCATGTCTTTAGGGCGATGAGGACAGGCAAGCTGTGCTGTTGCCGGAAACGACGAATGCAATCGGCCTGCGTTTCACCGGCGTCGGGCGTTTGGTCTCTCGCCTGCTTTTCGATACGGCAAAGCTGCTCGAAGAACCGGAGCGCCTGCTCCGGCGGTCCGCCTCCGTTCTTCCTGTTTTTGAGAGCCTCGACGAAGCGCCGCCGTGAATGAGCTATGCACCCGACATGGGTTGCGCCATATAATGTACACCAGACGTTGTATCCATCGGTCACCAATATACTGCGGTAGTCGCCGAGAAATGCTTGCGGGTGGGCTTGGCCGCGGCCGGGCTGGTAGTCGAGCAGTACGTGGCTCGTCACTGTCCTCGCTGCTGCGGTACGCCCACATTTGAGATGTGCTGGTGGCTTCCTTGTTCTTTTCCTCCAGCACCTGAACCGTCGTCTCATCGCCATGAATGAGAGGCTGTGACTTAAGCTTCAGCCTCAGCGCATGGTAGATGCGATGCAGATGCCTCTCGCTCGAACCGATCACCCAGTGCGCGAGAGCACCCCGGCTGATCGGAACGCCGGCCCGTTCGAACGTTAGCGCCACGCGGTAGGGCGGCGTGCCGTCGACGTATTTGTGGACGAGTGCGAAGGCCAGCGTAGAGGCGGTGGCGATGCTGCCCGGCAATGGTTGCGGCGGCATCAGTGCCATTACGACAGAGGTGTTGATGCCGGTGCGGTCGCAATGGCGGCACGCGTATTTGAGCCGCACATTCTGCAGAACCTTGGCCTTGACCTCGATATGAAGCTGCTCGGTAACGGCCTCGCCCATGCGATGCATTCGACTGTCGCAGCAAGGGCAAACTTTCTGATCGTCGGGCAGATCGTATTCGACAAGCTCGCGCGGCAGGTCTTCCGGCAAGGGTCTGCGGCCACGCTTCTTTCCCGCCGCACTATCTACCGCCGGCAAGCCTGTATCCGGGAGATCGGCGACGACCTCGTCGCCACAATCAGGACCATCCTCGTCTGCGGCCTCTTCGGCCTCGTTGAAGATGCGATCGACGTGCTTTTCGCTACGGGGTGCAAACCGATGGAGCCTTGCGAGCGCCAGTTCTTCTTCCAGCTTGACGACCCGCCGTGACAGCGCTTCCTTCTCGACTTTGAGCGCAGCGATTTCGCCAGCACTTGCCGCCAACTGCGCCATCAGCTCTGCAACATCAGGTTGGCCGGTTCGGGTCATCCCAGTTCTGAATCTGAACCGCGTCGCCGGGTCAACAGATCAACACGTCACCTCAGCCGGCGATCTGATATTGCCGCACGGGATGGCGGATCATCGCATCGATATCGATCCGTCGAGAATCCAGTGCAGTTGCTCTGTTGTCAGTGTAACCACCGGCACCTCTCGGCGCGGCCATCGGAACTTGTCTTCCGTCAACCGCTTCAGGATTAACACTAAGCCCGACCGCTCGAAGAACAGCAGCTTCACCCGGTCACGCCGGGTAGTGGAAGCAACTCTAATTCGGCTCGGCCAATCATAACGCTTCACGCCAAAGCCGTCCGATAGACCGAAAGCGATGCGCCGAGGCAATGAAGGCTCTCGGTAAGATCATCAATTGCGAGGCTGTCGGCAGGTATTGCCAGCTCCGCGTCAAGCAAATGTGGAGCTGCGCCGTGCCACGGGCGGATGCGATCGATTGTCTCAAGCTGCGTCTTGTTGCTACCGAACTTCTCGGTCTGAAGCCATTGAGCAGTTACGGCTCCGGCGAGATCGCGGAGCGCCGCGAGCACATCGGCGGCTTCGTCGAGATGCGAGCTGTATCGCTGTCCTTCGAGAAGTAATCGCTGCAGGGATGTTTCGGCAGCGGTGCTGGCGATACCGGCGGCACGCCGGGCGTCGCGTATCGAGCTATCTGCTACGTCAGCCTGAGCTGACACCAATTCGGCATAGATGAGATTGGCGTCAACGGCTTTCGACAAGGCGGCGTCCATCTCGTCGCGCACGCGTTCGGGCCAGAGCGAACTGATCCCGACACCGATCAGCGCTCCGACGATATTGTCGACCGCGCGCGTCCAGGCGAGGCTGTGACCGGGCTGGAGCAGTTCGGAGACGAAGATGAAGAGCGGGGTCAGGAACGCCACGAACAGCGTGTAGCTGACCGATCGCAACGCAATCGTCGCGGCGGCGACCGGGAAGATGACGAGCAGGAGCGCACCCTGGGTCGAGAGAAGTTCAGCGCCGGCGGCGGCGATGATAGCGCCCGTGACGCTGCCAAGGACGCGCTCTAGGCTCCGCCGCCAGGTCGCGGATGCGCCTGGCTGCATGCAGACGACCGTCGCCATGGTTGCCCAGTAGGAATAGTCGAGGCGAAGGAACTGCGCCGCAGCATAGGCGACGATGACGGCAATCGCCGCGCGGACGGCATGCTTGACGATCGGCGGGGCAAACAGACTGCGAACTGGCCGTGCAGACTTCCCAGGTTCGATGGGATCGCGCCTTGGCGCGAGCGCGAGAGGCGGCCATTGCCGGGCGAGCGAATCGAGCGCGGTCACGCTCTGCGCGCTTAGCTTCGTGAGGAAGGTTTCTGTGGCGACCGGCTTGCTTCTCAGGCGCGCTGCGATTGCGACCAGCGCACTGCCATGGGGCATGCGCCGGGCGGATTGCAGTTGTAGCTCGGCAAGCACCTCGGCAAGAATGCCGATGGTCTTGCAATATGCAGGCCCATCCGATGGCGCAAAGCCGTTCCTGCCATGGTGCTCGATGGCGATCAGGGTCGCGAATAGTTGGTCCGCGACATCCAAGCCGGCGCCGATATAGTCGCGCTCGACGTCACCCTCAGATGGCAACCGGGCGAGGAGTGCGTGCCCATGCTCGATGGCATTGCGTACCGCGCGACGATGGTCGGCGGTCAGGGCGACGGATTTCTTCGAGCTGAATGTCCCCGAATCTTGGGGCAAGAGATCCGCGAGCATGTCGTGGAGGCGCGCATAGGCCGCGACTACCGCACGGCGCGCGGGTCCATGGGGATGGATCCTCCAGATCAGTAGGCAGAGCGTCGTCGCCCATATCGAGCCCGAGAAGAAAATTATGCCGAGTTCGGCGGCGGCGAGCGGCGGGCGCGGAAAGCTGATGGCGACGACCGCGACGACGCTGGCCATCAGGCCAGCCGGGGCGACGGCTGGACCCCAACCGCGGCTGAGCGAGCACAGGAAAACGGTCGCGAAGAGGAAGGGCGCAGCGATGAATGGGCCAAACCCGGCGAGCGTGGCGGCAAGCGGCGCGATAATCGTTCCGGCAACAGCGAGACCGCCCATTGCTAGGAAACGCTCGCGATCCGGGCCGCCGGGATCGGCAAGGCAGGTCCAGAAGGCGCCGAAGGCGGCCCAGCCGAGCATTGGGGCGTCCAGCACCCAAGCGATCGCGACCACCACAGCGACGGCTGTCGCGGCGCGAAGACCTTCGGTGAATCCTATCTGCTCGGGCGTCAGCGCGACTGAATACTTTTCGAGGAAGCGCACGAGCGCACTCAGCAGTGGCGCGTGCCTGGTCTTGTGTCGCCGTCGGAAGCTCTTCGCACTCCCATTCCTGGTATCGATCGTTGCCATGCGGATTCACGCCTTCGTCGGTCCCTTAGGCGGGGCCGGTCGACAATGTTTGAGACATCTCCTTCATAACTTGCGCCACATAATTCGTAAAATGACTTATTTGACTGATAGTAAGTCTTGTATGGAATGAGATCAGTACAGTAGGCCTTGTGCGCGTCGGATCGGTTGAGCGGCCGCCGACACCGTCGTGGCGGATGCCGCTCGACGGAGAACTGGTTCGACCCTCAGCGGGCGCGTGCGTTCAGGTCGCGGCTGGCTTGGCTGGCGGCGGGTCGAGGACCACGGAGGCCCCGGAGGTCTGGACCCGATAGGGCAGCGTCTCCTGCAGGTAGAGTTCGACGCCGTCGGCATCGTGGCTCAGATAGCCGATCGACACCACCACGCCGCCGGCGACGGCCGGGCTCCAGACGACCTCTTTGTCGATGAGCTTCTGGATATGCTTGAGGATTGGGTAGCCATCGTCGCTGCCGCCGGTCAATGCGGTGTAGGGATCGGCGCCCAGGAGCAACGCATAGGGACCGTTGACGCCTGCCAGGCGCAGCGCGTTGACGGCGCGCTCGACGATCTCGGGATGGGTCTGGATATCGCCCGGCAGCGTGAGCAGCTCGTTGCTGGTGACTTGGCGGATGCCGGCGGCTTCATAGCCCTCGAACACGACATGGTCTTCGGCGAATGCCATCGTCTTCGCGGCATCCTTGAGCGGCTGCCAGTAGGAATCGTTGGCGCCGCGCTCGACATCATCGATCGCGCGGCGCGTGAGCATGAAAGGCACGCGCAATTCGATGACAGGAGCGATTTCACGCCTGACGACCTTGAGACCCTCGCGCAGCGGCGGAACGTCGTTGGTGTGGCCGGTGCCGACCGCGGAAAGATCGAAGCCTTTCGGGCCGATCAGATCGACAAGTTTGCGGGCGGCGAGATAGCGCTTGAGGGTGCGTGACGCTTCTTCTTCGATTTGCGTCCATGCCGCGGCAGATATCGGCGCCAGTTCGCGATGGAGATTGTTCATGTCAGTCCTCGTTCTTGAGAGAGCCTATGCCCAGGGAGCCGTCCAGCGGCGCGGTGGGCTTGGCGATCGCGGTGGGAAGTGGGGCGGTGGCGGGTGACGGGTCTGGCGTCACGGCATCGAGAAAACTCACAGTGGGGACGAAGAAAAGCGAGCCGGTCATCGCTCTGCTGAAGTCGAGCAGGCGGTCGTAATTGCCCGGCGGATTTCCGACGAACATATTCTGGAGCATCCGCTCGATCCGGCTGGGCGAACGCGCATAGCCGATGAAATAGGTGCCAAACTCGCCCCTGCCGATGTCGCCGAACGGCATGTTGTCACGCACGATATCGAGTTCGTTGCCATCCTCGTCGTGGACGACGGTGAGCGCGTTGTGCGCGAAGGAGGGTTTAACGCTGTCGTCGAGCTCAACGTCGGAGAGCTTCTTGCGGCCGATGAAGCCTTCCTGCTGCTCGACCGGCACCGCGTTCCACTTTGATAGGTCGTGGAGATATTTCTGGTCGATGACGTAGCTTCCGCCGGCGAACAGTGGATCCTCATCGGCCAGGATCGCCGCATCGAGCACTGCCTGGCCGGTGGGGTTCTCGGTCCCATCGACGAAGCCGAGGAGGTCGCGGTCGTCGAAATACTTGAAGCCGTGCGTCTCGTCGACAACGGTAACAACCACCCGGAGGCGATCCATGATCTCGGCCGCCAGCTCGAAACATTGGTCCATTTGCGCGGCGCGGATGTGAAACAGGATGTCGCCGGGCGTGGAGACGGCGCGATGAACGCCGTTGATCTCGCGAAAGGGGTGCAGTTCCCTGGCGCGGGGCACCCCGAACAGGCGATCCCAGGCACTCGAACCAAAACTCATCACGCAGGACAGGCCGCCGTCGAGATCACGAAAGCCGACCGCACGAACGACGACGGAAAGGTCCGCGCAAAAGGTCCATACTGCCCGAAGGGGCTCAGTCCCGGCGTTGATCGTGGCCACCAGGAAGATGGCTGATCGCGAGAGCCTCGCGGCAATAGGCTGACTGTCGATGGCCTGCGCCAAAGTAGCTCTCCTTGGATTGGTTGAAGTCGGCGCAACCTTTCGTAGCCGAATATATTCTCAAAATGACTTTTGTGACTTAATCGAAGTCTGGTATGGAATGGCGGTGTGTTCGGACACCTGCATGGTTACGAAATGCCGCTCAACGAGGAATGAAGATGGAACTTCGCACCCTGCGCGCCTTTGTCGAAGTCATTCGCTGCGGTGGGTTCACCGAAGCCGGGAAGACGATCTTCGCGACGCAATCGACGGTCAGCAAGATGGTCAAGCAGCTCGAGGAGGATGTCGGCGTCCAGTTGATCGACCGCTCCGGCCAGCGTGCCCGCCCGACCGAGCCGGGCCTTCTAGTCTATCAGCGCGCGCTCGACATGCTCGCCATGCGCGACGAACTGCTCATGCAAATCGGTGAGCTTCACAGCTTCAAGCGCGGTGTCCTGCGCGTCGGCGTGCCGACGGTGGGTGGCGACACGCTGTTCGCCCCGGTGATCGCGGAATATCGCCGACGTTTTCCCCTCATACAGATCAATCTCATCGAGCATGGCAGCGCACATCTGCATGCGCTTCTTCGAGGCGGCGACCTCGATGTCGCCGGCATCCTGCTTCCGGTCGAAAGCGATCTCGAATTTCGCAAGGTCCGGCGCGAGCCGGTCGTCGTGCTCACGCCCGAAGGCGCATACCCGGCACGAAAAGCCTCAATCTCGCTGGCCGAATTGCAGGATCAGTCCTTTCTCCTGTTCCAGCAGGGCTTCGCCTTGAACGATATGATCCTCGCCGCCTGCCACCGACAGGGCTTCGTGCCGAATGTCGCCATGCAGTCGGCCCAGACCCGGTTCATCGCCAAACTCGTCGAGGCGCGGCTGGGCGTGGCGTTCATGCCGCGCATGGTCGCGATGGCCGACCGGCCGGGCGGCGTCGCCCTCCTCGATCTCGATGATCCGGACATTGCCTGGGATATGTCGCTCGCCTGGCGGCGCGATGGCTATCTGCCGAAAGCGGCGACCGCGTTCATCGATCTCGTACATGAAATCGTCGCGGATCAGTGAAAGGCCGGGCCGAACTGCCAACGTGAAGGGCAATCTCACTCATTCCAAATTCGACTTACGCGAAGTCAAACGTTTCATTTTACGAATGGTGAGATGCGCCATACCTTGTTCGTAGAAACTTCGAAGTAGCCAGCAACCGAAGTGGACCACGAAAGGAAAGTAAAATGATCGTCTCTGCTCCCACAGACTTTCGCGAAGCTGCCCGTCATCGGCTGCCGCGTTTTCTCTTCGACTATATTGATGGTGGCGCGGTCACCGAAAACACCATGAAGTCCAATTCGACCGCGCTCGCGCCGATCGCGCTGCGCCAGCGCGTGCTCTGCGGTGTCGGCGCACCGACGCTCGATACCGAGATCATGGGCTCGAAATGGTCGATGCCCGTGGCGCTCGGCCCGGTCGGCGCGACCGGCATGTATGCGCGCCGAGGCGAGGTCCAGGCCGCGGCCGCCGCCTCGAAGGTCGGCATTCCCTATACGCTCTCGACCGTGTCGGTGTGCCCGATCGAGGAAGTGGCGCGCGGCGCTGACGGCGAACTCTGGTCGCAGCTCTATGTACTGAAGGACCGCGGCTATATGCGCAATGCGCTCGAACGCTCCTGGGCGGCGGGCATGAAGTCGCTAGTTTTCACCGTGGACATGCCGGTGCCGGGCTCGCGCTATCGCGACAACCGCTCGGGAATGTCGGGGCCGCATGCGACGCTTCGCCAATATATGCAGGCGATCACGCATCCGCACTGGGCGCTCAATGTCGGCTTGTTGGGGAGGCCTTTGTCGTTCGGAAACATCGTCGCCTATACGGGGCGAAAGATGAGCATGGGCGACTATATGGGCTTTATCGGCGCCAATTTCGATCCTTCGATTGCATGGAGCGATCTCGAATGGATCCGCGAGAGCTGGAAGGGCAAGCTGATCATCAAGGGCCTGCTCGACCCCGAAGACGCTCGCGATGCAGTGCGGCTTGGCGCCGATGGCATCATCGTTTCCAATCATGGTGGCCGCCAGCTTGACGGCGCGATCCCGACCGCGCGGGCTCTCCCGCGGGTGGCCGAGGCGGTAGGCGATGCGTTGACGGTCCTCGCGGACTCTGGCGTTCGTTCCGGCCTCGACGTCGTCCGCATGCTGGCGCTCGGCGCCAAGGGTGTCATGCTCGGACGCGCCTATATCTACGCCCTCGCCGCGGAAGGCGAGGCCGGCGTCGCGCGTTTGCTCTCGTTGTTCGCCGCCGACATGAAGGTGACCATGACGCTGACTGGCGCCAAGTCGCCTAGCCAGATCAGCTCGGACTGCCTCGACGAGATCGAGCGGCACATCCGGGCAGAGCGGGAGCAGGTGAAGGCCACCGGCGCGCCCGCTTTGACACACGCGGCCTGACAGCACCGATGAGAGGCGACGCATAACCGCGTCGCCCTCGTTAGCACACGCCACAGCCCATCAACTCCAGGACCGCTCGCAAGGCGCGCGAGCGGTAACGGCGAGGCTTTGCCCGTAAGCGGCCCGCCGATCAGAAGGAAAGCAGTTATGCCAAGTTTTGTCGTCAATCTGCCCGCCTTGCTTCGAGATGCGCTCGAACGCGAGGCGACCCGGGTGAAGGACAGCCCGTCGAACGTCGTCGCCGCGGCGATCGGCCAGTATCTCGGCACGCCGGCGCACACCGTATTCCAGGTGTCGACCTCGGGCGCGCTGGTCGCTGGCGTCTATGCCGGCGTCGTGAGCGTCAGGACCCTCCTCAATCACGGCGATTTCGGGCTCGGGACCTTCGCCAATCTCGACGGCGAGATGGTCGTGCTCGACGGCCTCGCCTATCAGGTCCAGGGCACTGGCCGCGTCAGCGTCGCCGACCGTGAGGCCCGCGCGCCCTTCGCGGTGGTCACCCGCTTCACGCCGGATACTGACACGACGATCGAGGCCGTCCACAGCTTCGAGGAGCTGACGCACCAGTGTGACGAGCTCCGGAAGTCGTCGAACATCTTCTACGCCTTCAGGCTCGATGGCCGCTTCAAGGTGGTCCGCGCCCGTGCCGTCAACCCGTCAGAGGGCGAGGCGCGCCTCGTCGACACCGCCAAGGCGCAGAGCGAGTTCACCTTCAGCGAGGTCGAGGGGACGCTGGTCGGCATCTGGTCGCCGGCCTTCTCCAGCGCGTTCAGCGTGCCCGGCTACCACTTCCACTTCCTGTCGGACGACCGCCGGCAGGGCGGCCATCTGCTCGACTGCATCAGCGCCGGTGACCTCCGGCTGCAATGCGAGTCGATGACCGACTTCCATCTCGTCCTTCCTGAAACGGCAAGTTTCCTCAACGCGGACCTTTCGAATGATCCCGCGGCTGAGCTCGCTTACGCCGAACAGGCCCACTAGGAGCAGCCCAAATGGACATGAACGTCACTGCAAAGCAGCAAAACGGCGCCGAGCTGGTGGTCCGGTCGCTCGAAGCGCATGGGGTCACTCATGTGTTCGGCATCCCCGGCGCCAAGATCGATGCTGTGTTCAACGCGCTCGACGATTCCTCGATCGAGACGGTGGTGTGCCGACACGAGCAGAACGCCGCCTTCATCGCCGGCGGCATCGGCCGCATGACTGGCAAGGCCGGTGTCGCGATCGCGACCTCGGGTCCGGGCGTCTCGAACCTCGTCACCGGCCTCGCGACCGCCAATTCCGAAGGCGATCCCGTCGTTGCTTTGGGCGGTGCGGTCGCGACCTCGGAGGCGCTCAAGCGTGTCCATCAGACGATGGACGCGGTCAGCATCTTCAAGCCTGTCACCAAGTATAGCGTGACAGCCGGCGCGTCTGACGCGATCGGCGAGGTGATGGCGAACGCCTTCCGCACCGCCGAAACCGGGCGGCCGGGTGCTGCCTTCATCAATCTGCCCAAAGATATCATGGCCGCACCCTGCGACCATGACGTGCTCGCTCCCCCAAGCTTCTCGGGTCTCGGCGCGGCCGATGCCGGCGCGCTTACGGAAGCCGCGCGCCTGATCAACGCGGCGCGCAATCCCGTCGTGCTGCTCGGGTTGCTCGCCAGCAAGCCCGCCAACGCCAAGGCGCTCCAGGCCTTCGTGGGCCGTAGCAACCTGCCCGTGGTGGGCACGTTCCAGTCGGCAGGCGCGGTCGGCGCGCATCTGTTCGAGAATTTCGGCGGGCGCGTCGGCCAGTTGCCGAACCAGCTGGCCGACCGGCTTCTCGATGCCGCCGATCTCGTCATCACCATCGGCTACGACCCGGTCGAATATCCGCCGTCCGACTGGAACAAGGAGCGCAATCGTACCATCGTCCATGTCGACGTCCTTCCGGCCGATCTCGACAATGCCTATCGCCCGGAAGTCGAGCTCACTGGCGACATCGCCCAGACGCTCGATGCGCTGACGGCGCGGCTGACGCGCCCCGCGCGCTCGGCGCTCGCCTCGACCATCCTTCAGGACATCGCCACCGAGCGGGAGTGGTTCCACAAGGAATCGCTGCGGCTCAATGGCTCGCCGGTGCATCCGCTCAGGATCGTCCACGAGCTGCAGCCGCTCCTGAGCGAGGACGTGACGCTTTGCCTCGACATGGGCTCGTTCCATCTATGGATGGCGCGTCACCTCTACAGCTTCCGGGCGCGCCAGCTCCTCATCACCAACGGCCAGCAGACGCTCGGCGTAGCACTTCCCTGGGCAATCGCTGGTTCGATCGTGCGGCCGACCGAGAAGATCCTCTCGATCTCGGGCGATGGAGGCTTCCTCTTCTCCGCGATGGAGCTGGAAACCGCCGTCCGGCTGAAGGCGAACATCGTCCATATGGTCTGGATCGACGGCACCTACGACATGGTCGCGGTGCAGGAAGAAGCGAAATACGGCAGGACGTCAGGCATCCAGTTCGGACCGGTCGACGTCGTCAAATATGCCGAAGCGTTCGGAGCCAAGGGTCTGATGATCCGCTCGCCCGAAGATATCGCGCCGGTGCTGCGCCGGGCCTTCGACATTCCCGGCCCTGTGATCATCGGCGTGCCTGTCGACTATCGCGACAACCACAAGCTTTTTGAGATGGCCGGCGCCGGGCACGCTTATTGAGCCCGGCGAGGTCGACCATTCCCCAATCCATCACATGGGCGGGCGCTGACGAATTGAACGTCGGCGCCCGCAACGCCCCAGCTTTGTGCGGAGCCGCGCGATGGAATTGACAGCCCTTCTCCTCTCGCGAATACAGTTCGCGTTCACCGTTTCGTTCCACATCATCTTTCCGGCCTTCACAGTCGGTCTGGCGGCCTGGCTGCGCTTCCTAGAAGCCCTTTCGCTGTGGACCAGGAACCCGCTGGATCACCGCCTGTTCGATTTCTGGCTCAAGGTCTTCGCCGTCGCCTTCGGCCTCGGCGTCGTCTCTGGCGTCGTGCTCGCGTTCGAGTTCGGCACCAACTGGAGCGAGCTGTCGCGCCGGAAGCGTCCTTCTTCGGCCGTGCCCGCGTGCGGCCATGGTTCTACATGGTGGCCTGTCGGATGGTGGCGCTGGGCACGACGCTTTCGTCCTACTGGATCATGGTCAACAATAGCTGGATGCAATGGCCGGTCGGCTACGCGATGGGGCCTGACGGCACCTTCGTCCCGACCGACTGGAATGCGATCATCTACAGCCCGGTGGTCGTCGCCCTGCAAACCGACACCGAAGAGGTTCAGGCGCAGATTCTTGATCGCATCTTTGCGCTGAGGATGGAACAAAATAAGACACAGGCCGTTATGCTAACACGATCGACGCGTCACGCGGTACGCTCTTTCCGGATTGACGTGCTTTACACCACGAGGTCGAAGCAAAATCCGCCGATCGGACCCATCTAATGACTATCCTTAAAACAACGGCCATCGCCGTTGGGCTTGTCTTTGCGCTGTCTGCCACTGCCGTTCAGGCGGCCTGCAATATTTCTGACGCCAAGCTTGAAGAAGCTATTTTGCAGAAGCCCGAGTTGCGTGATCCCGAGAACCGCTATCTCGTGCTCGACCTCAGAACATTGCGTGATGCGGCTTTCCTATTGTGGACCTACGGCCTGGAAGATGATTGCGAACGGCTGGTCGGTAACATCAGAGAGCTGATCGCATCCCCCTCAATGGGCGAACGCGGCACGAGTGACGAAGATGCCGTCGATCAGCAGCAGGCTGCGGGCGAGCCGCTGCAACAACGGTTGGGCAAGGTCAAAGGCAGCCGCGGTACGCTCAACGAAGCTCCCCTCGTGCCGATCAGTGCGCTCGATCCGGGCCTTCTGGTCAACGAGATCGTGGGAGTAGAAGTCAGAACGTCTGACGACAAAATCGTCGGTGAAGTTCGCAACGTTGTAATCGGAACCAAAGACCAGAAAGATTACGTGATTGTCGCGTCCGGCGGCTTTTTCGTCCCTGGAAAAGACAGCCTGGTGGTGCCACTTTTGTCGCTGGTGATTGATCGCGCACGAACCAGCTTCTTCCTGCCCATCACCAGCGCCCAGGTGAAATCAGTACCTTTGATGCCCGATCAGGATTATCTCTGGCTCGATGACAAGGAATGGCGTGCCAACAACGATGCAATTTTCCAGAGCCTCGTTTCCAATGTTGCTAGTATCGATAAGACCCTCGCACCCACGGTGGTCACAAAGTGACCGTTAAAAGCCAAATCGCCCTTGTGGTTGAAGACGAGCCGCTGATCGCCATGCTGGCGTGCGACCTTCTGTCCGACCTCGGTTATATCGTTTTCGAAGCGCGGACCACGAATGAGGCTATGGGCTTGCTGACTGACGTGGACGGGATTTCGATCCTGTTTACCGATGTCGATCTTGCCGATGGCTCCTCCGGTGTCGATCTGGCGGTCCGCGCGAAACAGCACTTCCCGACGGTACGCATCGTTGTCACGTCAGGACGTTTCAAACCTGCAACACTCCCAGATAGCATACCCTTCATACCAAAGCCCTATAGCCGCGAATGTCTCACGAACGCCTTCGCAGTCAGTCCGTCTATTCTAACGGGACTAGCGCAGAGGCGTTATGCCGCGGTGTAACGCTTGACCCTGCGCTAGGTTAGGGTGAGGCGAACAACGCTCACAACGAGTGCTCATTCTCAATTCATTCTTGCAAAGATCGGGACCAACATGACCCACTACGCGGCCGACAAATCGGTACTTGCTGAAATCGCGACGCTGCGGGAGGCGCTCCCGAAATGGATTGTCAGTACGGTCGAACTGGTCGAGCTGGCAGAAAACGCCGAGCGCGCGGCCCGTGCCGTCGATCCGCAGACAAACGACCGGTCGCGTCAGCTCATCGTTGAGGTTGCCGAGTGGCAGCAAAAACTGACGGATTGGCAGCAGGAGAATCTGAGCCCACGCCTTATGGCAGAGCTTCGTATTCTCAAAGCAACGCTGGACGCCTCCATGGATGAGGCAAATGCTGCTGCGGCAAATCTGATGCTTTTTTAGGTGTTCGCCTTAGAGTATTCGTTGGTGATGCTAAGGGATATTCTAACTTGCCAAGCGTTCCGGGTCGACCATCACAGTGACGACAAGGCCGTCTCGAGCCCAGTTATAGTTAATTGAACCGCGCAGATGGCCTGTCACACTGCGTTCCACCAATTTGCTGCCGTAGCCAGCTTTGGATTGCGGTGCGGACACTTTAGGGCCGCCGTTTTCGGTCCATACGATCGTGACTGCTTCGTTTTGTGCTGAGCATGAAACGTCGAGTGTGCCCGTATCGGACGAGAGTGCGCCGTATTTCAGGGAGTTGGTGGCCAGTTCATGGACAATCAACGCTACGACTGTGGTTGATGCGTCACCAACACTCATCCGTGGCACGGAAACCCGGATACGGCCGCTAAAAGCTCCCAAATCGTCATAGGGGGCGAGAAGTACGGTCAGAAGATCGCCCAGCAAGGCTGATGGCGCTTCTGTTTGCCCCGGGACCGGCCGGACGAGATCGTGGGCCCGCCCCAAAGCCGTCAGCCTGAGGGTCAACTCGCGGGCCATGTCCTCGACTGTTGTCGTCGACCGTGAGGTAATGGCGGTCAGGCCGGAGGCTATGGCAAGAAGGTTTTTCACGCGGTGGCTCATTTCTCCCGCCAGCAACTCCCGACCTTCCTCTGCCTGCTTACGTCCGGTGACATCAATGAAAATACCAAACATGATCCCCTGGACCATACCTTCATCGTCACCCTGGCCACGCGCGGAAATCCACTTGAGTTCATCGCCGATCATGATGCGGAAATCGATCTCATAGGCACCGATGATGGAACGCGTGGCCGTAAAGGCTGCACGGACCCGATCCCGATCGGCCGGGTGAATGTGCGCGGAAAGATCTTCGAATGTGACGTCTTTGCCTTTAGGAACGCCCCACAGCTCATAAGAATGATCGTCCATCGCAAAGGCGTCAGTGTTAACGTTCCAGGACCAAAGAGTGACTCCGGCAGCTTCGATGGCACGCACCAGATTTTTCGGTTCCCACAGAAGTGGTTTAAGGGTCTCCGCCGGCGTCATGGGAACTCCATATTGTCTTACATTTCGAGCGATAGGACCTTCGTCGTCACGCACTTGAATTCCAGCTCTATAGCGAAAATACGATCGGAATGTTGGAATAGTTAGCAATGGTGCTTTGCGATAATACTTTCGACACGACTAATTAAGCGTCTGTTCCGCTGAGGGAATCGGATACATGATGTCATGCTTGGGAGCGACCCGAGGAACTCTGACCGTCGCTCGAACGCTTTGCGCACATCGTAGGCCAAGCCAAGAAAAGAGCCCTCCTTGTCAATGACAAGCGGCGGCCGTTCCCGTCATGCATGACCTTATGTAGCCAGGTCAGTGACGTGTAGTCTCCGACAAGCAGGATGCCGGCGTGGTTTTTGAGCAAGCTGTAGGAGGAGAGCATTAAGACTATTCCTTTCCATCGACGAACAGGGCTGATCAAGCGGTCGATGGGTCGATGATATCTATTCCGAAGCCTTCGAAATCCTTGGTGTTGCGCGTCGCGAGGGTCAATTGGTGAGCGACGGCCGTAGCGGCAATCAAGCCGTCCATCGAGGCAAGCCCCCGACCGCTTCGCTTGGCAAGCGCCATGAGGTCGCCCCAGGCAAAGGCGACAGGCCCTTCCACCGGAATAATCCTGCTTTCGAAGCGTTGAGGCATATCATACGTGAGCCATTCGTCCAAAGCGTCGCGCTTTCTCCCACTGTCCATCAAAGCAACACCACGGCGAATTTCAGCGATCGATATGATGCTGATGAATGTGCGGTCCTCATCCAGCTCGTGGAGCCACTTAAGAACACCTTCATCGGGCCGAGGTTTGGTAACTTCTGACAGAACATTCGTATCGAGGAGTAATCTCATAACGACAAGTCACGCGGCTCGTCGTGTTGTCGCTCGATATCCAGATCGGCACCACGCAGAGGCGATGCCAGCAGAAACTCCGCTAGCGATCCCCTGCGTGCAGTCTTCTTTTGCCATTCTTCTGCAGAAACAACCACGACGCTAGGCTTTCCGTTCCGCGTAATTGTCTGAGGTGCCAATTGCGCGCGCTCCATGACTTCCGAAAGCTTTGCCTTCGCGCCTGCGACCGTCCAGTTCATATCATCGTGTGTTGATGTTTGCATCGCTTCACCTATAACCAAAATGACTATCGTGACTATATTGCGTGAGGAGCGTCTCTGCAAGCGTGGTTGGAGCCGGGAGGGAGGGAAGCGTGGCGTCTCTGATATCTGCCGGTCTCCGCGATGACCCTTTCGCTGCCGATATCGTCTTTTCAAGCTGGGGTGGAACGACGCAGGACGCGCAGAAGGCCGCATGGGCCGATAAATTCACCGAAAAGACCGGCATCAAGGTTTTGCAGGACGGACCGACCGACTACGGCAAGATCAAAGCTATGGTGGAAGCCAATGGTGTGACCTGGGATGTGGTCGATGTCGAGGGTGACTATGCAGCCCAGGCGGGAAAGGGCGGGATGCTCGAAAAGCTGGATTTCTCGGTCATCGACAAGTCGAAGCTCGACCCACGCTTTGTCACGGATTATTCCGTTGGTAGCTTCTATTATTCATTTGTCATCGGCTGCAACGCCGATGCAGTTGAGGCCTGCCCGAAGTCTTGGTCGGATCTTTTCGACACGGCAAAGTTCCCCGGCAAACGCACATTCTACAAATGGTCTGCACCCGGCGTTATCGAAGCAGCCTTGCTTCTTCCTCCAGACCGGCCTCAATGGCACGATGCCTGGCTTTATCATCGCCCATCTGGTGCTGGCACCACCATTCTCCATCCTGTCGATTACGAAAGCCCTTGAAGGGTTCGACAAGTCTGTCGAGGATGCGGCGGTACTGTGTGGTGCGTCGCCGCTGGAAGCCAAGATCAGGGTCGCATTGCCAGCCATCAGCCATGGCCTATTTTCCGTAGCGATCTTCATGTCCAGCCCGACGCTCCAGACCCTGCCGGTCAAGGTCTGGTCGACATTGCGGCAAGACCTGACACCGGTGGTTGCTGCGGCCTCAACACTTCTCATCCCTCTGACTGTAATTTTGATGGTGCTGTTTGCGCTCGTGCGCAAGGGACTGAAATCATGACGCAACCGTTCCTTCAGATCAAAGGGATCAAGAAACAGTACGGCCCGGTTACGGCTGTCCAGAATGTCGATCTACAGGTGGAGCGCGGAGAGTTTCTGACATTTCTCGGGCCGTCCGGCTCGGGCAAGAGTACAACACTCTATATCCTGGCAGGGTTCGAGGACCCGACTGCGGGTGACATTTTGCTGGACGGAAAGTCCATTCTGTCCACCCCCTCGCACAAGCGTAACATCGGCATGGTGTTTCAGCGATACACGCTGTTTCCGCATCTGTCGGCTGGTGAGAACATCGCTTTCCCCCTGAAGGTTCGCCGTCTCCCAAAGGCCGAGATCGACACTAAGGTCAAAGAGATGCTACGGCTGGTGCGGCTGGACGGTTTTGAGGATCGCAAGCCAGCCCAGATGTCGGGCGGCCAGCAGCAGCGCGTCGCGCTCGCCCGTGCGCTGGCTTACGATCCGCCGATCCTTCTGATGGACGAGCCCCTTTCGGCGCTGGACAAGAAGCTGCGTGAGGAAATCCAGTACGAAATCCGCCGTATTCACCAGCAAACGGAAGTCACGATCCTTTATGTCACCCATGATCAGGAAGAAGCGCTGCGATTATCCGATCGTATCGCGGTATTCTCGAAGGGTGTCATCGACCAGATCGGCACCGGGCCTGAACTCTACGCTGACCCGCGCACACGTTTCGTTGCGGAATTTATCGGTGACAGCGATTTCCTGTCCTGCGATCTCGTCTCTGCATCTGAGGGGCAGGCGAAAATCTCGCTTGGAAACGGTGCGGTCTTCGATCGGATACCGGTACATGGGACAGCGGTAGCGGGGAGCCGCGCATCGCTGATGTTACGCCCGGAGCGCATTCGTCTGTCCCGCGACCATAACGGCGCCAGCGGCCTTGCTGCGAAAGTCAGCGACATCACCAACGTCCACGTCATGACGGAAACGGTATCAGGCGAAAAGCTGGCTGTTCGACTGCCGTTCGGAAATGCGGCCATTGGAGGTATAAGCAGAGGTGATCTTGTTAGCTTAGATTTTGACCCTGGCTCCGCTCGCGTCTTTTCTTAACTTGGTTATGTTCAAGCCAACATTGAGCGATCTGTTAAACCCCTGGGGGCAAGCGCAAATTCGTTTTATCCAGTATCGGATGCACACGGTCTCGGCGCCGAAGTCAATGAGGAACTGTTGGTGAAGCAGAGTTTCGAATTCTGGGAGGCGCCACATTTGAAGTGCCGTGACGGCTCTGTGACCAATTGGTAAAGCGGCTATTGTCACAGAAATTACTTCATCTTCGCCAACCACAATTGCTTGCTGAGGAAGTCCACACCGCTGATAGGGAGAAAGACATGTTCGAGACAGCAAAACCGTCGAACGACCGTCATTGTAACAGGCACCGGCGGCAACCTCGGTGGCGATACGAGCATCTAAGCAATACATCAAAAAACTAACAAAAACGAAATCGTAGCTCGCACAAGGATGGGAATTCGGGTTCTGCTCCTTTCAAGAGCTTGCAGTCAGAATTTCTGCGTTTGGCCCAAACCGGTCATCGGCGGACGAATGCGATGGCGCCGCTTTGCGCCTTCAATTTGGCCGTCCACGCTGACCGAAAATTTCCCCCAAAGCAGCCGTGCGCTGGTTTGGGGTCAATGTCGGGGATGGGGGTTTTAGCGGTCGGTCAGCTTCTGAGTCTGAACGGTCAGAAGGCGGCGTTTCGTGCGCTAACCAAGCCGCGATGCTCTAGGTTACCTGGGGTAACGATGGAGGGTTGGTGCGTCACCGTTGGCCAAGATCGACATGGCCCTTGTGGGCGACACATTCCCGATATCTCAGCGGAAGTTCGGCCGCGGGCAGATCATGTGCCTCGAACGATTTCCCGCTGGACCAGGGGAGCGCGTTCAACACCACACCGAATCCTGTACTGAAAAGCCACGGCACGAGCTTCGCAAGGGGCTTCTTCAACGCGATTGCAAGAACACCGAGCGGCAACTTCACGACCATGAATAGGATGAAGATGAAAGGGGCGACGAAGATGGTCAGCACCATCGGAATCGCCGTTTCCAGCATGGGATCGCCGCCGTATCGCAGGCGGAGCAGTGGGTTCCGTGCTGCCGCAAACGGAATCAGTTCTTCCATGAAGCGAACGTAGTCGGCGGACCGATCAACGGCCGTTTCTCCGAGCGAATCGAGCGAGGAGATTTCCCTTGACCCGAAGAGCGTCCTAAGACGCGCGCTGTAGATTGGAAAGCCAGTGGTGCCGACTCCACTCGTGACGTGGAGGTGGAGGAATCTAAGCGATGTCCACGGGACGAGGCTTACGGACCGCCCTCGCGTCACCGAGAGGCCTCGGTCCTCGACGACGTAGGCCATCTCGAGCTTTTGCGCGGTATCTTGATAGCTCGGTATCTCCACAGTGAAGCGGTAGTTGGGAAGGTTGTCCGTCTGCAATCAAGCCCTCCAATACGGTGTGCTAGTCGAAATGCTGCCTATCTCGCGATAGGATTCGATAGCTGATTTACACGCAACTTGTTCTGTTAGTAATAATCGCTTGCGGCGGATCAGCCGCTATCTTCTCCTTCGGGCTCGGAAGCGGTTATGGAGGCCATACCCGCTCATCGCAGCTATTTCATTCGTAGCCTCCAAGACTGGACCATCCGCTCTCGGCCCCATTACAGCCCTCAACTTCGACGCAGCTCAGCTCTCCTTTTGGCTAGAAGCTGCCAAAGGCAGCAGTTGGCCAATGCGCACACGGCGCTGATCTCTACAACGGTCTTATCGCAATCAGTCATTTAATGGGCTACCTTATGCCGGCCATCAAGCTGCCGCAGTGGTCTTGTTTGGCCGACGTCGAAGTAACGGATCACTTGTCGAGGTTTCTATGATGGCTGAGTCGTCAAGGGTTTTGATCGTCGGTGGAGGTGCTAGCGGCCTGGCCCGCGCACTCAATTGCGCTCGTCTCGGCATGCAAGTAAGAGTGGTTGAGAAAAGAGTTTCAAGACCATCGGCGCAGAAAGCGACTTGGGTCGCTCAAGGCGTTTGGCACCAACTGGCGGATTTTGGGATAACCGAAAGAGTCATCTCGGAAGCTATTCCCATGAGGCGTTTCGTGTTTCACGACAATGCGAGATTGGTGGCGGATATTCGGGTTCTGAATGTGAACGGCGAACCGCCTGCGCATCTTTATCCGCAGGCCATGCTTGAGCAGGCTATGGAAGATGCCTTGGCCTCTTATGGTGTAAAGGTTGAGTACGGTCGAGCGTTTATAAGGGCGGTGGAAAATGCCGATGGCATTGAAACTAGTATAAGTAACGGCGATGAAACCGAAATCATCGAGGCGGATTGGCTTGTCGCAGCTGACGGGAGCAAAAGCGATGTCAGATCATTCCTCAATGTGCCATTCCTCGGACATGACTACCCCGAAGATTGGTCCGTAGCTGAGATAGAGACCACGCGAGTGGTCTTAAGAAATACAACCGCAACTGTTCTTGCAAGCAGACGGGGTCGGTCTCTTTCTTTCACAACCTCGTCGAGGTGTCATTCAAGGCATTCTCAATGCGAAGGGTGCGGCCTCGAGGCTCACTCGTAAGTTCCGAGATGCTAAGCTACTTTATGAAAGGGAGTTTCGTGTTTCACTTCGGCGCGTGTCCTCACCACGAATTGGTCGAGTATGGCTGATTGGGGATGCGGCCCATGTACAATCTCCGGTCGGCGGCCAAGGCCTAAATTGGCTATTTGGGATGGGATTACGCTTGGACGCGCATTAGCGCGAAACCAACCCGACGTGGAAGAAACGTTGCGCAATCGTGCACGATCAGTTCTCCGATTCACACACTTCGACTACCTCATGCTGTCGACGAAGTGGCGAAGTGTACAATATCTTAGAAATAGCTACTGCAAGTTCGCAGCAAGATTCCCACTCAGTGCAGCTTGGTTTTTCAGACTAATCTCCGGAACGTGGTGACGCGGCAAGGATGTCTCCTATTGGCGCGAAGCAGCCAAGGCAGCATCTGACCCGTCATTGGCTCGGCTTTCAACTTTCACCAAACCATCGCAACGCGGTTTCAGTGAACCCTCGATAGTGAGTGTGACCGTCGCCGACCCAGGCGACGAAGCCGTCGGGTCGTATAAGACCTGCCTCCAAGCCCAGTTGCTCTTTGGCCTCGCTTGCAATGTAGGTGATCTGCCGAGCAAAAGGCTGCATGAGGTCGTGTAGCGGTGATAGTTTTTTAAAATCCAACAGTATGCCTTTGCCCAATTTGAGATGCTCGCCCAGCTTTGACCCGTCAGCAAGTTCGAAATCGGGTGCACTGCGGCCGACCAGCGGATGGGTTCCGCCGAGATAGTAGCTAAGAGCGGGCCCCCATAAGCAATTCTAACTCCGGATTCGAGGCTTTCTTGGGCTAAACGCCACAGTTGGAAAAGCAAAACTGTTTGAACTTCGTCGTTGCATGATATTTTTACGCCTGATTTTTAGCTGATCAATATCTGAAATATCCATCCATCGTTGGATGACAGGGTTGATTGATCGTTTAGCATTTATCCCGAGAGCGTCCGGTTCTTATGGTTTCTTTATTTTTTTGATCCGAAAACCCAATCGAATTCCTATGTTGATCGGGCGTAAAACCGAAACCGTGAACAGTGTAGCGGTTTCGATGCAGCCAGATATTCTCAACATTACCGACCTTCGCCAACGGCTCCAAAACGGTTCGAGGGTGCGTGAAGAGCACGTATGGTGTCTGGCAAAACAGACGTTCCCTCAGTTGTGTTCGGCAACTAACGCAGAAGTAAAGCGCTTTGAAACGCTTCTGCAAGCCAATGCACTTCTCGATGCATTGTTTTTTGCAGTGTTGACGCTGCGTCCTTCCATCTCCCTCGAGGCCATACGCAGGACATGTCACGGTTGGATGTGCTCGGCATCGTTAGCCGTAGACGGAGCCTCCTCGCGCAAGGCAGTGGGTCGGCATGCAGACATGGAAGGCGCCTTGTTCATCGCCCTTCTCACCATCCTGAAATACCAGCGGCAGGGCAATATGAAGACAGTTCTAAAAACCGGCGAGGATGACTGAGATGCAGGAACACTCGCACGCAAAGCATCGTTTTTCGGGAACAATGACAGCTCTCATTACGCCGTTCCTTGGTGCGGGCATTGACTATGCTGCATTCGATCATTTGGTTGAATGGCAGATCGAGCAGGGAATTGATGGCCTCGTCCTGAACACCCTGATCGCCGAAGGGCCCACTCTTAAGACTGAAGAGCGCCGCAGTTTGATCAGCCGTTGCGTTCATCTGAGCAGGGGTCGCATTCCGGTCATCGTAGCGACCGGCACCAACAGCACAGCCTCGACATGTGAGAGAACCGTCGAGGCCGAACACCTCGGTGCCGATGCGGTGCTTATCGTCCAGCCCTATTACAATCGGCCAAGTCAAAAAGGCATCATTCACCATTTCGAGGAGGTTGCGAAGCGGGTTCAGCTGCCGATTTTCCTTCATAACGATCCGCGCCACGCTGGTGTCGAAATCAATCCTTGCACGTTGAACAGACTTTTGCAGATCCAGAACGTGGTCGGTGTTGTTGAAGACACCTGCACCATGGCGCGCACTGCCAAGTTTGGAGACATGGTCGCAGACGACGTCATCTATTTGTGCGGCGATGACTTCGCTGGTGAGGACGTGATTGCAGCATCCCACGGATCGATATCTGCTTTGGCCAATCTATGCCCTGCGACCGTTTCATCGATGCAGCGGGCAATAAGGGTAGGTGATGAGCAACATGTCTTTCAACAGCTGCTTTCGCTGGCAAGCGCGATGTCACTTGAAGATCCCTCGGCATCGTTAAAACATGGGTTGTCTCATTTGCGCGGAATCGATGATTCAGTCCGACTGCCAATGACAAACATTAGCGATGAGACAGCCCACGCCATCATGCGGGCACTGAAGCTTCTGCGACCCGCCCACCCGTATCGTCCTCCATCACCTTTGATTTTGGAGGCAAGAACGGCGCGCATTTCACAAGCTTATGATGGTCCATCCTGAAAGCTTGGGACACCGCGTTATCGGAAGTCTCATTCGACGCTGATCAATGGGTTGAGGTTGCGCCCCTTTTTTCAAGGAGTTCTCGCAGATGCACGGACGTTTAGGATTATATTACCGACTGCAGTCGGAACTGCGGCTAAGGGTTACTTCAGACCAGGCTGGAGAACACAAAACTCCGCTTGAACGCGGACAGGCCGTGACAGAGCTGACGATGTTTGTACGCCTTGTCGCCGTCGTCGGCGGACTGATACTCGCGGTGTCGCTCATCATGGGCAGCATCCAATAACCGAAAACATGGCTTCGCGACACCAAGATAAGACGCAAATTTTGCTCCAAGGAAGAGACAATGCAAGAGAAACTCGAACCCGACCCTGCAGCAGGAAATCGCTTTACGATCGGGCGTAACAGGAAAGGCTGCTGGCTTGTGTGTGACACGCTCGGGCTGGTCGGTGGCATATTCGTTGACAAAGCGTCTGCCATTCGCTTCGCAAGAACCGAAACCGGCGACCGTTCGGGTCATTTTTGCTGGAGACGTGGGAAGCAAAGCCTGGAGGTCCGGGATGTTTTCAATGTCGGCTCAACACGGCGTCATTCGGCATGAACACAGTTTCGGAGTCAAAATCGATGTTCCAACATCATTAGGCTGAGTCTCAGCGACAGACGTTCATAAGAGGTGCGTTCGAGTTGCTTTTTCTCGCCGTCATCACATGCAGCGCGATCATCCTCACATTCGCTCCCACGATTTTTCTTGGCTACTCCTGACACAGATGGCGTAAATCATTATGAAAGTGAAAGATATCTACGCCTACCAACTCGATGGCGTCGAAATAGAATGGAAAAACCTCACACGTTGTGACGATTACCGTGGCAAACTTGCGAACATCTATGCCCTTGAGCAGGACGGAGGGCAGCGAAAAATCCGGCTCGCTAAACTCCTCAAGTTCGAAGAGTTTTACGGCGCTTCAATCGAAGCCGGGCGGAACATTGGCTCACGGGGAAATTTTCTTGTCGAGCCGCATCTTGGTTTCCTTCCGACGGGTCTTTGTATGTCGGTCTATCTGATTTGGCAGGACGACGATCATGGCAGCATGTATGTCGTCTCGTCTGTCGAGATGCCGCATCTGGAAAACTAGAGACTCATAGCCATCCAGATTTTCTGAACTGGTAATATAAGACGCCGCAGAGAGAAAAGATGACTGCCAGGACGACATAGTAACCGTACTGCGTTTCAAGTTCGGGCATATGCTGGAAGTTCATCCCATAGATCCCGGCGATGGCGGTGGGGACGGCGAGGATCGCAGCCCATGCTGCCAGCTGTCTCGTGATCGTGCCCTGACGCTGCATTTCAAGCAGATTGCTGGCCTCGAAAACGGACGTCACCACCTCGCGCAGGCCTGACACCATTCCCTCGACCCGTCTGACGTGGTCGTGGACATCGCGAAAGTACGGTCGTGCATTGTCGTCGATGCACGGCAATTCAAGATGCGTCATCCTGCCGATCATTTCTGACATCGGCCCCAGAACGCGCTGAAAAAGGATCACTTGTCGGCGCATCCGGAAAAGACGTCTGATCTGGTCGCGTTCGAGAAAGGAGATCAACATATGCTTCTCCATTTCGAGAACCCGGTCTTCCAGCTTCTCGACCATGGGCAGATAGCCATCGACCACGAAATCGAGAATACCGTGAAGCACGTAGTCTGGGCCGTGTTCGAGAAGCCGCGGTGACTGTTCAAGTTGCTCCCTCAACTCCTTGTGCCCACGTGCCGAACCGTGTCTGACCGTGACCACATGGTTTGGACCCACGAAAACATAGGTCTCGCCATAAGCGATCTTGTCACGCTCGAGATGTGCAGTCTTTGCAACGACGAAAAGCCGGTCGCCGTAAACCTCGACTTTCGGGACCTGGCCGCCCTTCAAGGCATCCTCGACGGCCAGCGGATGCAGTCCGAACATAACCTTCAGGCTCGCCATCTCCTGCGTGGTAGGTTCTGTCAGGCCGATCCAGGCGAATGCGTTGCCGTCCGTTTCAAAAGGCTGATCGTTTATTGGTACGTCCTCTGCCCGTTTGCCCGCACGGTACACATATGAGGCGACAACTGTCATCTTGTTCCCTTCAAGAACAGGTTTAAGGCCTTCAGCCAAATAATGTCGTGGGGATACGGCCCTGTTGCGGTTGCTGGACAGTATCTCGCAGTCCGGTCCCGTTGTCTTTACGTCAAACTAAGGCGGATTGAGAGCCGGCATCGCTAAAAAATCGAGACATGAAATCCGCCAATCTTGTCTCCTTTTTTAGATGGATATGCCAAGTGTGCCGCACAAGCATGCCATTGACGGCGAATGCTGCAGCGCACATATAAAAGCGGTCGATTTTTTTTCATAGTGAACAACCGATACCGATCTAACGCTCGCAAACGCGCGCAGGGCGCAGAAACTGAGAGTATGACGTCACAAGCAGCTTTGTTGCTGGTCAACCCGAATTCCCGCAGAGGAAAAGACAGTCTGCCCGAGGTGCGCCGGTTACTGGAGCACGCTGGAGTCCGTTTTACCGAGCTGCCGACCGATTATGCGGGTACGACATCTCAGGCGATTGAAGAGCATATCGGCTTGGTCGATCGTGTCATCGTCGGCGGCGGTGATGGCAGCCTGAACGGGGCGGCAAGCGGACTTTTGAAAGCGAGGCTTCCCTTGGGTATTCTGCCACTTGGAACGGCAAATGATTTTGCCCGCACCATCGGCCTACCGCTGGTTCTTGCCCAGGCTGTGGACGTCATCGCCAAAGGCAACACGGCCCAGATAGACCTCGGCGAAGCGAACGGGCATCCATTCTTCAACGTAGCAAGTGTCGGTTTCAGTGCCGATCTGGCAATGTCGCTGACCGAAAAGGCCAAGAAGCGTTGGGGCAAGCTGGGCTACGGAATCGTCGCTGCCCGGTTGCTCGCCAGTTCACGACTGTTCACCGCAACGCTCGAGCACGACGGTCAGACCGAAGAACTGCGAACCTTGCAGGTGGCTGTCGGCAATGGGCGCTTTTATGGTGGTGGCATGACCGTGCATTCAGATGCCACGGCCACGGATGGCATGCTGGATTTCTACAGTCTCGAGGTCGACCATTGGTGGAGGCTGTTGGCTCTGCTACCAAGTTTGCGCAAGGGTACGCACGGCGGCTGGAACGGTGTCCGGTCGTTCTCGACCAAACATCTGACTATTCGCACCAGCAAGCCGCGCGCGGTCAATCTCGACGGCGAGTTAAAGACGAACACACCGGTGACGTTTCATATCAGGGAAAAGGCGATCTCGGTCTTCGTTCCCTGACGGACGCGAATTCATATTCATTCATTTCAAAATACAAAGGCTGCATTTTTCATGGCAACAGGTCTCATAGCGCTTCTCGATGATGTCGCGGCAATCGCAAAGCTGGCTGCTGCGTCACTCGATGACGTTGCGGCGCAAACGGTCAAGGCCACTGGTAAAGCAGCAGGCGTCGTGATTGATGATGCTGCCGTCACGCCGCGATATGTGGTGGGCCTCAGTCCCGCCCGTGAACTCCCCATCATCGCCCGCATTGCATTGGGCTCGTTAAAGAACAAACTTGTGTTTCTTCTGCCGACCGCGCTTCTGCTCGGTTTTTTTGCGCCGTGGGCCATTACACCGCTGCTTATGGTCGGTGGCGTTTATCTCTGCTACGAAGGGGCCGAAAAGCTCTATGCGGTTTTCTTTCCGCATGCTGCGCACGGTCACGAAAAGCAGGTTCTGGGTGAAGAGCTTGATCCGGTCGCTCTTGAAAACCAGAAGGTCAGCGGAGCTGTTCGCACCGATTTTATCCTCTCAGCGGAAATCATGGCGCTGACGCTGGCCGATGTTTCGCAGTCCAGTGTCTATATGCAGGGCTTTGTACTCGCGGCTGTCGGTATTTTGATCACGCTCGCTGTTTATGGTTTCGTTGCGCTCATCGTGAAGGCAGATGACGTCGGTATCGCAATGGCAAAGACCTCGTCGTCGCTCCTACAGATCATCGGTCGCGGTCTCGTCTGTGGCATGCCGATCTTCCTCAAAGTGCTGGCAGCCGTCGGCACCGCAGCGATGCTCTGGGTCGGAGGCAGCATTCTGGTTCACGGGTTTGCCCAACTCGGTTACGCTGGTCCAGAACACCTCATCCATGATGTTTCTGCGGCCATCGTTTCCACCATCTCTTTCGCTCCAACTGTCGTCGGTTGGCTCGCGACGTCTGTCCAGCAGGCTGTGCTCGCCATCATCATTGGTGCGGTTGCCGTGGCTGCCATGGGAACTGTGATCGCGCCAATGTGGAGAAAAATGCGCAGTCGCGAACATAATTGAAGAATCGATTTTGAGAGCAACACTGTAAACGGTGTGACGGTAGCACGTTGACGGTTACCGGCGATTTGATTGCGGCAACGTTTTGGTGTGAAGCGGACTATGCGCCCGTAGAAGCCTGATGATAAACCACAACACCTTGCCGAGCTGCAGTTCCGAAATCCAGACACTGGAAATACTCTGGAGGAACACCGGGAAATGTAAGAGTAGCATCGACCTTGAAACCAAATCGAGAATACTAGCCGGGATCGCCCAAAACGACGCAGCCGGCGGCACCAAGAGATTGTATTTGGTCCAGTCCAGCTTCTACGAGCCTAACACCAACGCCTTGCCGCTGTCGCTCAGGTCGCATTGCAACTGGCCCGAGGCCATACCATTTGACTTCTGTGCCAGCGATTTCGACTGGAGAGAAGGCGATATGGCCAACAATCTCACCATCGTGTTCTGCCATCAGGGAAACTGTCAAAGCAGCTCCGTCCCTCTGATCCATCGCTATGTGGCGCTCCGTCGAACACGGCGGTGATCAGCGCTCGAATTTCCTGAACGTCCTGGGGATTTTCTGGTCGGATGATCATGAGATTCGTTTAGCAAACGAGCGCCGGATGGCCAAGACGAAACCTCTTAGGCGAGTGTAACTTGGGAAAGGTTACTTCTCGGGATAGTTCCAAGGCAGTAGCTCATCGATTTGGCTCTGCTTGTGGCCGTTGACGATTGCTGTGAGAATGGCGGTCAGATAGGCTAACGGATCGACAGCATTGAGCCTACAGGTCTCAATGAGCGATGCGATGGTCGCCGAATAGACCAAGCTCGTGTCCGGGCTAGAAAATTCGTGCTACAGGAGAAAAATGTAAGTACGGCGTCTCCGGTTCGGATTCCTTCAAGAGCGCGAGGGGGCCGTTGCAGCCCTGACAAGCCATTCGGCCATTCCGCTTTAGTCGTTTTTCCTGGCATCGAGATGAACCTGTCCCCAGTCGCCAAGAGCTTTCATCACATGGGCCAGTGTCTTGCCGTGCTCCGTCAGGGCGTATTCGACGCGTGGCGGCACCTCCGCAAAGACGGTCCGCACCAAGATGTGCTCATTCTCCAAATCCCGCAGGGTTACCGTCAGCATATGCTGGCTGACACCGGGTATGGCGCGCCGCAGCTCGTTGAAGCGACATGGGCGACGCAATAGCTGCCATAGTGTCAGTACCTTCCATTTTCCACCGAAAATTGAAAGCGTCGCGAAAATCTCGGGTGGTGGACGCGCAAGCACCAAAGACTTGGGGCACACCGAGGCATTGGTCATCTTTTCCATCCTATGGCAGAATATCCATCCTACTTGTGAGATTCATCACGCCTGGTCAATATGCTAGCGGTGCTGACAGATAGGTGAAGACATGTCATTTGCGGCAGTTGCAAAAAGCAAATTCTTTAGAGGTTTGAAAATACTGCTTTCATTGCTCGCACTGGGGGCAGGAGTGGCAGAGCTTTGGGGACCGTCCGTCTTCGTTGCCGAGTTCGAGCTGATCGGCTTCGGACAGTGGTTCCGGTACTTTACCGGGGTGACCTTGATTGTCGGGTCCATGCTTCTTTTCTGGGAAAAGACGGCCGGGTTAGGCGCCGCGTTGTTGTGCGCAGTCTGTATCGGCGCATTTTTCGCGCACTTCTTTGTCCTTCACGGGGACCTCATCCATACGGTGATCCCAGCTTTAATCCTGGGCGCTATAGCATGGCGTCACCGCGATCAGATGTACGCGCTCTTATAAGCCCGCCATCGCGCCCGCCCGAAATTACAATCGATTCAAAAGGATCACACTGAATGCATAAGCCGATGCCATACTTGTACAAGATTTTTATCGTCGCTGCGGCGTTGACTGCGACAGCTGGATTTTCGGCCCCTTCGATTGCTGGTTCGCTAGAAGAGGCGAACACGAAAGTCGTTCTCGACTTCTACAACAGGGCGTTCAAATACCACGAACCCAAAAAGGCTGCCGATCTGCATATCGGCGACGTTTACATCCAGCACAATCCGCGTGTGCCAAATGGTGCTGCGCCATTTTACGGATTCTTCGGAAAGTTCTTCAAAGAAAATCCTAACGCCTCCAGCGACGTCAAGAGGGTCATCGCGGAAGGCGATTTGGTGGTGCTCCACTCGCATTCAAAAGCAAATGCTGAGGACTCTGGCCGGGCAATCGTCGATATCTTTCGCGTCGAAAACGGTAAGATTGTTGAGCACTGGGACGTTATGCAAGCCGTTCCAACTGAGCCCTCGCCAAATGGCAATACTATGTTCGAAGGCAGTAATGCGAAATAGCAGTACTTGAGGCCAAGGTCCGAGCAGGCGGGCAACTTGGCGGATCAACAGAGCCCGTTGATCCGCTATCTGGCGCTGTGATCACGGTGTCGGGGATGGCCCGTTCGGAGTGCGCCGTAACATGATCTCCCGCTGAGGTTGATCGATCCGGCAGATTAGCTGTTTTCCAACCGTGCCTGCTCCCGAAGCCGCCAGACGCGGGGTGGTTCGCCAGCCCGGCTGACGAAGAAGCGGGAGAAATAGGCCGGATCGGCAAAGCCCAGATGAGCTGCGATCTCGCTGACGGGCGCCGTTGAAAACAGCAGTTGCGCCTTTGCCTGCTCCATCAGTTTTTCCGCAATCAGGTCGTGCGCCGTGCATCCCAGTGCCGAGTGAACGATGCGATTGAGATGGGTGAGCGACACGTCCAACGCTTCCGCATAGAAGGCGACCGGCTTATGGGCGCGGAAATGCTCTTGAATCAGTGCGCGAAGCGCGTCGATGCGACGTCGCTTGTCTGCGGCGAATGGCGGGCTTGCATCCTGCGAGGATGAAATCCGTGTCAGCAGTTGTAATGTCGAAGAGATGTAGGCGGCCATAAGGTTGCCGCGACCTGGGCGACGATTGTTGAACTCATCCTCAAGCCGCGTCAGTGTTTGCGCTACATAGGCCCCGTCGGCCTGACCGATGTCGAGCCGCGTGACCTGCGGTACCAAAAGCAGTCCGCCGCGTTCGACATGCCCGTGGCCGAGATGTGTATTGAGAATCGTCAGAACGAAACCCTTCACATCGCGCGAGAAGCGAAATCCGTGATTGAAACCGGCTGGTACGCTGACGACGGAGGACGGAGGAATCGGTACAATCCGATCGTCGAGGACCGCGTCGCCGGATCCACTTTCGAGGTGCAATATCTGAAAGAAGGAGTCATGTCGGTGAAGCCGGATTTCCCATGCATGACGGCTGCTCCGAGACTCAATCGTTTCGCAATGCACCCAGAAATCAGGCTCTTTGCGCGAATTCTCGCCGTACAGCATATATGTGGGAACGGACTGTATCACATTTTTCTCCAATCTTAATGTTCAGATTGTGCAAGCTTCCGGCTGAAATGTCCATTGCGGACACGGTCGAAGCTCATCACACTTGCAACATCAACTGCGATCGGGAGGAAAGCATTGAGAACTCAGGTTGCTATCATCGGTTCAGGCCCATCCGGACTTCTGCTCGGTCAGCTTCTGAGTGAGGCAGGCATCGATAACGTCATTCTCGATCGTGTGTCGAAAGAGTATATTCTCGGCCGTGTGCGCGCTGGCGTGCTGGAAGAAGGCACGGTCGAACTTCTCGACAAGGCAAAAGCCGGTGCTCGGATGCATGCGGAAGGGCTTCCGCATGACGGTTTTTCGCTCGCATTCGATGGCCGCGACCACCGGATCGACCTAGCGAAACTCACGGGCGGCAAGCGCGTTATGGTATACGGCCAGACCGAGGTTACCCGCGACCTGATGGAATGTCGCGAAGCTGAAGGGGCGGTGACTATCTATGAAGCCTCCAACGTCCAACTGCACGGTTTCGACACGGCGTCGCCGTTCGTAAGCTACGAAAAGGACGGCACGACCCACCGGCTGAATTGTGACTTCATTGCCGGATGCGATGGCTTCCACGGTCCAAGCCGTAAGGCGGTGCCACCGGACGCAATCAAGATATTCGAAAAGATCTATCCCTTCGGGTGGCTGGGTGTTCTGGCCGATGTCGCGCCGGTCAGCCATGAACTGGTCTATGCAAACCATCCGCGGGGATTCGCGCTCTGTTCCATGCGCTCCGAGACCCGCAGCCGCTATTATCTCCAGTGTCCCTTGGACGAAAAGATCGAGGATTGGAGCGACGATCGGTTCTGGGATGAATTGAGGCGCCGCCTGCCGGTCCATCACGCGCAAGCACTGCTGACCGCTCCATCCTTCGAAAAATCGATTGCACCACTGCGATCCTTCGTTGCTGAACCAATGCGGTTTGGTACTCTGTTTCTTGTGGGAGATGCGGCCCATATCGTGCCCCCTACCGGCGCGAAGGGCCTCAACCTTGCCGCCAGCGACGTGCACTATCTCTTCAATGGCTTGAGAGAGCATTTCAGCGATCATTCGGATGCCGGACTTGATGCCTATTCGGAAAAAGCTCTTGCCAGGGTCTGGAAGGCCGTGCGGTTTTCATGGTGGATGACCACCATGATGCATCGTTTTCCAGGTACGGGCGACTTCGACCAAAAAATCCAGGAAGCCGAACTCGATTATCTCACGCATTCGGGGGCAGCATCCACAGCTCTCGCCGAAAATTATGTGGGTCTGCCGTACTGACCGACTGTCGATATGGGGTGCAGACCAGAGATATGCGTTAAAAATGCAGTTTGAAACGGTGCAGAGCCAGGGAGGTGCGCACCACAAAGGGAGGACTAGATCATGAGGAAAATGATTATCGCGGCGATTGCGGCCGCGGCACTCAGCGGCACGGCTTATGCAGAGGTTATCAAGATTGGCGTGGTAGGGCCGTTCTCAGGTCCGTTTGCCTTGCAGGGAAAGAACTTCAAGGCCGGGATCGATGCCTATCTGGCGATCAATGGCAACAAGATCGGCGATGACACGGTCGAGATCATTTATCGCGACGTGCCGCAGGCAGATCCGGCACAGTCCAAGGCACTCGGCCAGGAATTGGTCGTCAAGGAAAAGGTGCAGTACCTGGCCGGGTTCTACTTCACCCCCGATGCCATGGCCGTGACGCCGATCCTGAAGCAGGCGAAGGTGCCGATGATCATTATGAACGCCGCGACATCAGCGATCATGAAGACCAGCCCGCTGGTGGTTCGCACGTCGTTTACCACCTGGCAGACTTCGACCCCGATTGCGACGGTGGCTTTTGAGGCCGGCGTCAAGAAGATGATCTCCGTGGTGAGCGATTACGGTCCGGGCGTCGACGCGGAAAATGCCTTCAAAGCGGGCTTCGTGAAGGCTGGCGGCGAGGTCGTACAGTCCATCCGCATGCCGCTCACCACCAACGATTTCAGCCCGATCATGCAGCGCATCAAGGATTCTGGCGCAGACGGCGTCTTCGCCTTCCTTCCATCCGGGCCGACCACGCTCGGCTTCGTCAAGGCCTATAACGACAACGGCCTGAAAACCGCTGGCGTGAAGTTCTTCGCGCCCGGTGACTTGACGCAGGAATCCGATCTGCCGGCGCTGGGTGATGCGGCACTCGGAATCCAGACCACGTTCCACTACGCGGTTTCGCATGACTCGCCGGAAAACAAGGCATTCGTCGAAGCTGCCACCAAGGCGATCGGCAACAGGGCGGAGCTTTCCTTCCCGGCAGTCGGCGCGTTCGATGGTATGCATGTCATTTACAAGATGATCGAAGCGACCGGCGGCAAGCAAGACGCGGAAAAGGCTGTCGAAGCCGTCAAGGGATTATCTTGGACCAGCCCGCGCGGGCCTGTATCGATCGATCCGGAAAGCCGGCACATCACCCAGAACATTTACCTTCGCGAAGTCGTGAAGGCTGACGACGGCACGTATATGAACAAGGAAATCCGCACCTTCGAAAAGCAGGGCGATCCAGGCCTTGCAGCCGTGAAGTAAGCCTCAAGAAAATCTCGAAGCATCGGTGGGTCCATGACCCGCCGATTTGAGCAGGAATAATTCATGCAGACAGTCTTCAGCATAGCCATTGATGCCCTTGCCTATGGTATGGTGCTGTTCGTCATTTCCATCGGCCTTTCGGTGACGATGGGATTGATGCGCGTCGTCAATCTGGCACATGGCGCCTTCGCCATGATCGGCGGTTACATCGCGTCGTATGTGGCGCGCGATCTCGGTCTCGGATATTCCGTTGCAGTGATAGCGGCTGTCGTGCTTACGATCATCATCGCCATCCCGATCGAGCGGTTTCTCTATCGCCGCATCTATGGTGCCCCCGAATTGACGCAGGTTCTGATGACGATTGGCATCACCTTTTGTGTCATCGGCATTGCCAACTATGTCATGGGACCGACGCTGAAGACCATCCCGTTGGCTGGCCCGCTGCAAGGTGCCGCCGACCTCGGCTTCCGCAGCATTTCGGTCCACCGTCTCTTTGCCATCGTCTGCGGCCTCGTCGTGGCGCTCGGTCTTTGGTTTGCAATCGAAAGGACCAATTTCGGTGTCAAGGTCCGGGCGTCTGTGGATGACGCCGCTATGGCCGCCGCACTTGGTGTCCGCACCGAGATCATTTACGCCATGAGCTTCGCCATTGCGGTGGGTCTCGCAGCATTCGGCGGGGTCGTCGGTGCGGAGCTTCTGCCGGTCGAGCCCTATTATGCGCTTCGCTACATGGTTACGTTCCTCGTCGTCGTCTCCGTAGGCGGCGCAGGATCCATTCCGGGCGCCCTCGCGGCCTGTCTGCTGTTGGGTGCGATCGACACCACCGGGCGCTACCTGATGCCGGAATTCGGCGAGTTCTTCTTCTACCTCGCAGTGATCGCGATCATCTGCGTGTTTCCGCGCGGCCTTGCCGGAAGAGCGAAATGATGAAGGAGACTGTTGCAATGACCTCCAACGTGAACAACGACATCTCCCTAGGCGCCAAAACGCGCAGCGCTCTGGTCCGCGACCTGATCGGCATCACCGTGATCGTGGTTGCGGCCGTAATCGGCTATCTGCTGTTCCCGGACAATCTGGCGCTGCTGACGCGCATCCTCGCGATCGCTCTTCTCGTGCTGGCGCTCGATCTCGTTACCGGATATTGCGGCGTAGCGACACTTGGCCATGCCGCGCTGTTTGGATCGGGTGCTTATGCCGCCGGTATCCTTTCAGCCCATTACGGTATCAATGATCCGTTACTGATGACATTGGCCGGTCTCGTCGGCGGTGCCGTTTCCGGTCTGCTTTGCGGTGCGATCATGCTCCGCGCCCATGGATTGCCGCAACTCGTCCTGTCGATCGCGCTCATCCACCTGTTTCACGAGCTTGCCAACAAGATGTCGTCCTGGACCGGGGGTAGTGACGGACTTGCGGGCATCGCACCCGACCCTGTTTTCGGCATGTTCGAGTTCGACCTCTACGGTCAGACGGGCTATGTTTTCGGTGTGGTCCTTCTGTTGATCGTATTTGTTTTTCTGAGGATACTCGTTCGCTCGCCTTTCGGTATGCTTAGCCGCGGTGTTCGCCAGGATACGCTGCGAATACGCGCGATGGGCGCGTCTCCTAGCTCCGTACTGATCAGAATGTACGTAATTTCAGGTGCTGTCGCCGGGCTCGGTGGCGCATTGAACGCCATTTCGACGCAGGTCGTTGCGCTCGATACGCTATCCTTCACGCAGTCAGCGGAGGCGCTGGTCATGCTGGTGCTCGGCGGGACCGGGTCGCTGTTCGGCGCCTTGACTGGGACGCTGATCTTCATGCTGTTTGAGGACTACGTTTCGGCCGCTAATCCCTTTCACTGGCTGACGATGGTCGGCGCTTTGCTCATCGCCGTCGTCCTGTTCGCGCCGAAGGGGCTTTACGGAACTGCCGCCGATTACGTTTCGCGTCGCAGGGAGGCGAAGCCATGAGCGCGGTTTTCGAGGTCAACAATCTTAAAAAGACGTTTGGTGGCCTGACGGTCACCGACAACGTTTCGCTTTCCATGATGCCGGGCGACCGTGTTGCCCTGATCGGACCGAATGGCGCGGGTAAGACCACCTTCGTCAATCTCGTCACTGGCAATCTTCAGCCGAACTCCGGAGACGTTCGACTGAATGGTGAGACCGTTACGAACATTGGCGCGTCGGGCCGCGTCGGGCGTGGTCTCGTGCGCTCCTTTCAGGTCACCCGGCTTTTCCAGGACATGACGCCTGCCGAACATGTGGCGCTTGCAGTGCTGCAGCGTGACGGCCACGCTACCCGCTTGTTCGGCAATTTTCTGACGATGCCCGATGTCATGGCTGAAGTCTCGGCACTGCTCGGAAAGCTCGGTCTCGCCGATCTTGCGCACCGCCGGGTCAGCGAGATTGCATACGGACAGCAGCGCCTGCTGGAACTTGCCATGGCACTGGCGTTAAAACCGAAAGTCCTGCTTCTCGACGAACCGGCCGCCGGCGTGCCGCAAAGTGACAGCGGCCGTATCGAACATGCCCTTGCGGACTTGCCCGCAGATCTCGCGGTGCTAATGATCGAGCACGACATGGATCTGGTCTTCAGGTTTGCAAAACGGGTCATCGTTCTGGCGGCGGGAGCCGTCATCTTTGATGGCCTGCCAGCCGATGTCACCAAGGATGCCCGCGTGCGGGAAGCGTATCTAGGGAGCTATGCCGATGCCAGCCACGTCGCTTGAGGTCGAGAACCTCTCCGCCGGATACGGCCAGACGAAGGTGCTGGAAAACGTTTCCTTCTTGGTACCTGCTGGCCAGCGCTTTGCCGTGCTTGGCCGAAACGGTATGGGCAAAACGACCTTGCTCGCCACACTCGCCGGCCAGACCAAACGCTACGACGGACGCATCCGACTTGGCGGCACGGACATCACGACGTCACCAAGCGCTTCGAGAGCTCATGCGGGCCTCGGTTATGTACCGCAGGCGCGTTGCGTGTTTCCGACGCTCACTGTCGAGGAAAACCTGTTCGTTGGCCTGAAAGGACGGCCGAAATCCGCGTTGGAAGAGGCTTACCAGTTGTTTCCGCGCCTCAAGGAGCGGCGTCGCAATCTTGGCAACCAGTTGTCGGGAGGCGAACAACAAATGTTGTCCACCGCGCGCTCCATCCTTGGACGCCCGTCAGTTTTGCTGCTCGATGAACCGCTGGAAGGGCTTGCCCCGGTGATCTGCGAGGAACTGATGCTTGCCTTCACCGATCTAACGAAGACGGGCGACATGACGATCCTTCTGGTCGAGCAGCGTATTCAGAGCGCGCTAGATTTCGCCGAGCAGGTCATCATTCTCGAACGGGGTAAGCTGGCCTGGAGTGGAACGCCAAAGGCGCTCGCCGCCGACCATAGCACAGTGGAGCGCCTTCTTGGCGTCGGTGGCCTTTTAAGCGAGGAGGTTTAGCGGTCCAGCCTATCATGCTCTTGGACAACCAGCAGGTTCGAAACCGTTCATCAAGCATATAACAACATTGCGAAGAGCGCCTTATTTGCGTTGACGACGGCAAGATAGTGCCGTCATTCGTAAATTGTCTGTCTAGACCCATCATGGGAACGGCTGATAATACGATGATGTTCGCATATGATCAGCCCCTAGCGGCTCAGTGTGAACAGTTCGAAACGCCGCGCCAAAAGTGGCGACATGGGGGACGTGCCACGCAGGATAGCGCTGGCAATCACCTCGCCGTCGCCGAGCTTCAGCAATTCGCTGACCGGGCGGTCAAGCACAATGGATTGATCAGTGACCGTGACTTCCGACGTGTAGTTGTTAATTTCGACGGCGTCCTCGAGCGACGACTGCTCCTTGGTTCGACTTGGTACCAGCCAATGGAAGAACAGCAAAAACGTAATGCCGACCACCGCCAGCGTCAGCCCGACCGGGGTGAAGTCGAACATTCGAAATGAAGTGCCGGTTATCTCTTCACGCAGGCGGGAAACGACAATGTTAGGCGATGTACCGATCTGCGTCATCAGCCCGCCGAGCAAGGCCGCAAACGCCATCGGCATCAGGTACTTCGAGGGCGATACTCCAGAACGCCGCGAAAACTGTAACGCGACCGGCATCATGATCGCCAATGCGCCGATGTTCTTGATGAAGGCCGAAAGCACCGCGACAACTATCATCAGTAGCGCCAGTTGAGCCTGCAGAGAGTCGAGCTTGGGGAAGAACTTTTTAATGGCGATATCGACGATGCCGGAACGCGCCACCCCGGCACTGACGACCAGGGCGCTGCCAACGATGATGACTATGTCATCGGAAAACCCGGAAAAGGCTTGCTTCGCCGGAACGGCGCCTATTGCCACTGCCCCCACGAGAGCGCAGCAGGCTACTACGTCATATCGGAACCGGTCCCAGATGAAGACTGTCATCATCACCGCGATGACGTAGAATGCAAGGATTTGCTCGTGGGACACGAATTACCGTTGATATGGAGAATGGATCGGGTCTTGGGGCGTGCCTCGTAACTCCGGGAGCTTGCCGAAGTTCCGCCACAGCTTGCGGCGAACTGAAACTGGGCTGCTGCCAGAAGGCGATCACAACATAAGCTTTCGGCAGCTATTGGCCCAAAACGGACATCATAAGGCTAGCTGGTTTTCACGCATGTTTCCCCGTCTTTGCAAAAATAGCGATGCCATAGGAAAACAACAACAATGCTAAGACAGACCACGAGAGCCACTCGATGCGTGCATGGTCGAGCAACAGTCCTCCAACGAGGCCACCGCCCGCGATAGCTAAATTCCAGGCTGTTACGATCATAGACTGTGCGACGTCTGATGCCTGTCCTGAGGTGTTCGCGGCTGCCGTCTGGAACAAGGTGGCAGCACCTCCGAATGCCAGTCCCCACAATCCAATCGCCAGCCAGAACGGCTCCTGTACGTCGCCCCATATGCCGAGCATGAATGCTCCCACCGCAAAAAGCACGATGCTTGCCAGGATAAGCTCTCGCAGCCATCGAGTGATTAGGTACCCGACAATGCCGATCCCCGCTATCGCCGTCACCCCGAACACGAACAGGACAATGTCGAGTTTCTGGCCCAAACCTGCTGGAACCACAAGCGGGGCGATGTAGGTGTAGAGGATGTTGTGCGCTAGCACGAAAAGCAGGGTCACCATCAGAACCGACTTGATACCGCTGATCGCAAGCGTGCCCAGTACGGAAGCGCTGCTCTGGATCGCGGTGCCTGAATAATTGGGCATCTTCGCCCATGCCCAACCAATTAAAATGACGGTCAGCGTGGTCATAATCGCGAATGTACTACGCCAACCCACGGCCGACCCTATTAAGGTCCCGGCGGGAATACCTAATGACAACGCCAGCGGCGTACCGACCATGGCAACCGCGATGGCACGTCCTTTCAGCTGATCCGGGACCATGCGTGCTGCATATCCGGCGATCATCGCCCAAAGCAGGCCCGCACAAACGCCTGCGATAAAGCGTGCCACGAGCATAACGCCGTAGCTCCCCGTGATTGCTGTCACTGTGTTGACCACCGCAAAGCCCGCGATGGCGCAAAGGAGAAGCGGTTTGCGGGGAAAATGCTGGGTAGCAGCCGTCAGTGGAATGGCCGCCATCAGCGAACCGACCGCATAGACGGTAACAAGTTGGCCGACAGAGGATGGGCTGACAGCAAGGTCCGCGCTCATCTGTGGTAGAAGCCCCGCTGGCAGAGCCTCTGTCAAAATGGTGATGAAGCCTGCCATGGCAAGAGCGAGCAACGCAGCCATCGGCAATCGACGGTCGTCCGGCTTCGTGCTTGCCGTGCGTTTGTCTGGGATCGCATGGGACATGGTAGTCAGCCCACCTGTCCGAGTTTTGGCAAAACCAGATCGCCAACACTGTATGTGTGGAATTCGCTGGTGGAGACCGTGTCGAGTTTGCGAAATTTTTCGACGAACGCAGGGTCGGAAAAGAACTCGTTAACGTTGCCAGCGCCTTGGATCGCTTCGATGTTTACCACAGTCAGCCCGTCCGTGCTCTTTGCCAGATTGCTCCAGAGAAACCCCGCCTTCCTTTCAGCCACATAGTGGACCACCTCCTGAATAATCTGAAATGCCTCGTCCTGTTTGCCTGGATGGGCATGGATGACGTTGACGATGAACGTGGTTGGCTCCGGTGAGATGGCAAAACCGACGGGCGACTTCTTATCCATTGCATATTCCTTTCATAAAATATCGGCGTTGGTCGCCGCGTCACACTGGATATCGGTTGTGGGATAGGCGATAAATGGTCGTGTATTCCGTTAAGTATGGAATAATATTCTTCAATAAGGATTCCTATGGATAAGCTCGGGACGCTCGGTATGTTCGTTCAAACGGCGGAAAGCGGCAGCTTTGTTTCAGCCTCTCAACGACTGGGTCTTTCCAGCTCTGCGGTTGGCAAGGCAATCGCGCGGCTTGAGCAGGAGATGGGTGTACGGCTTTTCCACCGCTCGACGCGCAGCATGACCTTGACGGAAGAGGGGAGTTTCTTTCTCGATACCTGTCGGCGCATCCTGTCCGAACTGGATGCAGCACAGGCGCAACTCTCCAGCTCCCGCAGCAAGCCTCGCGGCCTTTTACGTGTCAGTTTTCCGCTGACAGGAATGCTTCTGATGCCAGCGATATCGGCTTTCATGAAAGCCTATCCCGAAATCAATCTGGACCTGGATTTTACAGATCGCCTGGTCGATGTGATCGAAGAGGGCTTCGATGCCGTCGTCCGCACGGGAGAGATACGTGACACGCGCCTCATGAGTAGAAAGCTCGGCTCATTCCGGCACAGGATCGTTGCCTCTCCCGATTACCTGGAGAGGGAGGGAACGCCGGAGACCCCCGAAAATCTATTGCAACATAGGTGTCTGCATCACCGCTACGCCAACTCGGGTAAACTTGAGCCATGGCCGTTGGCGAGACACAGAAAAGAGCTGCGCCTGACATTGCCGACCACGACAGTGGCGAGCACGCTCGAACCGCTTATTCATCTGGCGGAGAATGGTTTTGGGATCACCTGTCTTCCGCAATTCGCGGTCGCTCAACAGATCGCGGAGAGCAAACTGGTGCCTATGTTAGATGGCTTCACGACAGAGGTTGGTGTCTTCCGAGTCCTCTGGCCCACCAGTCGCTATCTCTCGCCAAAAATTCGGGTATTCGTGGACTTTATGGCAGAAAACCTGTTCGTGGTTGAAAGCGCCGGATAGGAGTTTGGGACGCGCTCTGGTACACGGCCTGCCGAGATGCTTGTCTGGAGTTGGCCCTAACCGGACATTCCTACCAGAAATTCCGAAGCCAGTTTGCGCCTTCATACCGGTCCTATACGCCGTCGTTTGCCGTTCCTGAAAATCGTCATCATTTTTGGCAGAGTTTCCTCGCTTTTGCGCCGGAAGCAGACGCTGCGGCTTCGAAATGAAGCACTCTGGCGACTACGACAGGTCGTGGAGGTCCTTGCCCAAAGCCCGCCCCAATTGCCACTCACTAAATCTTACTTCCAAGCCTGCACGTTCGGGAGTGCAGCACATTGGCCCAACTAGATAATGATCCGCTTTTGGAAATGGGCAGAGGCGGACCAGTGGCCAAGTCTGCCCATCGTCTGAAGCTTGTATTCTTAGAACGCCGCTCTGGACGGTCACCCTTATCCAAAAATCTGATGGGTCGCCGTCATATCGCCCCGTTGCCCAGTCGGAGGTTTCATCCGTCAGCACACTGCCGAGCAAGCCATATCCGTCCGAGAACTCGATCCCGGTCTTGACCCACCGTCTTTCGTCGACCCTGACCATAAGGCCAGCCTGGTCGTAAAGATGTTCAAAATGTGCCTGGACTCGAAGCTGGGCGGTAAAGTCGCAATCGGCCCGGAATGCGTAGAAGTGGCCGCTGTCGCGCACAAAGTCATAATGTGTCTCTCGCCAAAAATCCGTGTTGGCGTCAGTCGTTACGGAAAGTCCGGTATCCGAAGCATTTGCTTTTATGGGCTCATTGAGCCACCGTCCATTTTTAAGACTCTGCACGGGCGTCTCCCAACTAGCGGACTTACTCAGCCGCATCTCGCGTAAATGGTAATTCCTAGAGAGCGCAAGTGCTGCCAACAGGCAAGGTCTGGCAGGCGTCTTTCGCTTGGCGCCTCCATTGCGGACATCCAGGCCGCTCCGGAAAATCAGAGAAACGGACAAACCGTTCTCCGCCCCAAGTCCGACAGTGCGCCGATTGAAGAAATGTCCGGTCTTGGCGCTAAGCTGCCCTGAAAAATTAAGACAGAAAGAACCACTGAACTGAGGGTCGACGGTTCGATTCTTAGCAAGGCGATGCATCGGTTGGATGCACCGGTTCCAAGCATGAAGTCTCGCCCTCAGGCGCTTCATATGTCTTATGCCGATTTGACACTAACGAAATCCAGCCCGATATCGAGCGTTGGTGCGCTGTGGGTTATCCAGCCGATCGAGAGGAGATCGACCCCGGACGCCGCAACTGCCGCTGCTGTCGTTGGCGTGATACCTCCGGAGGCTTCGGTGATTGCTCGACCGGCAACGATACGGACGGCTTCGCGCAGTTGGTCTGGTGTCATATTGTCGAGCAGGACAGCATCGACGCCGACGTCCATTGCCTCGCGGAGCTGATCGAGCGTATCCACCTCCACCTCGATCTTCACCATATGACCGACGCCGGCCTTCGCGCGCCTGATGGCCTTCGCTACGCCGCCGGCGATGGCGACGTGATTATCCTTGATCAGCACCGCATCATGGAGCGCGAAGCGGTGGTTCATGCCGCCACCGGCGCGCACGGCGTATTTTTCCAATGCCCTCAGGCCCGGCGTGGTTTTGCGGGTACAGACGACCGAGGCGCTGGTCCCCTGGACCGCGGCGACGATGCCCGCCGTGACGCTGGCGATGCCGGACAAATGGCCGAGGAAATTGAGCGCGGTACGCTCGGCGGTCAGGAGCCCGCGCGAAGAACCTTCAATCGTAGCAATCGTGTCGCCGGGGTTCACCGCGGCGCCGTCTTCCAGATGCCGGGTCATGACGATCTTGGGATCGATCAGTTCGAATGCGAGTTGCGCTGCGTCGAGGCCAGCGACGACGCCTTGCTTGCGGGCCGCCATGATCACGGTGGAGCGGTGGCCGACGGGAATGATCGCAGTCGAGGTGACGTCTCCGGCAAGGCCTAGATCTTCGAGAAGTGCGGCGCGTACAACCGGTTCGATCATCAGGCGAGGTAAGGAAAACAGGGCCATGTCAGGCGCTCCAGGCAAGAGGGTGAGAGGCGGTAGAGCGGGCAATATCAAGTGCTTCGGCAAGCTGCATGGTGCGCCTTTCCGCATAGGCGAGTTTGAGGGGAAAATCCGTACGGGCAAGGGCCCCGCGCGATTCCTTACGCAGCGACGTGAAGACGGCGATCAGCAAGGCGACAATGGCAGGATCGGAGGACGGCCCGTTGCCTTCGACCAGCGACAGCAGGTCGGCAATCGCTCCTTGGACCGCGCCGGCATTGCGAAGCACGCCGAGATGGCAGGATACGATTGGCCGGGCGGCGGATATGTCGGCATCTGGCGGCAGTTCTGCGTCTGATCCCTTCGTGCAGGGGCCAGCGGGGACGTCGCCAATATTCTGTGCCGCCCTCATGCCCACTACGGCCGCTTCCAGCAGCGAATTGCTGGCAAGCCGGTTGGCGCCGTGCAGGCCGGTCGAGGCCGCTTCGCCGACCACCCAAAGCCCGTTGAGCGAAGTGCGGCCTCTCACATCCGTTGCTACGCCGCCCATGTGATAATGGACGGCTGGCCGCACGGGAATAAGATCCTTGGATGCATCGATGCCGGCTTCGCGACAGAGCGCATCGATCATCGGAAAGCGGCTGGCGAACCGATTGCCGAGAGCTTTGCTCGCGTCGAGGAAAACTCTGCCACCACGAGCGATCTCGGCGCTGATGGCCCTCGCCACCACATCTCGTGCGGCAAGTTCGGCGCCAGGCTCGCGGGCAAGAAAACGGTCGCCCTTTTCGTTGACCAGGATCGCACCCTCGCCGCGCACCGCTTCGCTGATCAAGGCCAGCGGCGTGCGTTTGGAGTCGAGGGCGGTCGGGTGGAATTGCACGAATTCCATGTCCGTGAGTTCAGCTCCGGCACGGGCCGCGAGCATGATGCCTTGGCCGTAGTTTCCGGTTGGGTTGGTGGTGGCGTGATAAAGCCCGCCGAGGCCACCTGTCGCCAGTGCGACCCGTGACGTCGGCAGGATCGCCGCGCCGGTGGCCGTTGCGCAAAGCAGGCCGGACACCGCGCCACCGTCCATGATGATCCTGCGGACTTCGACCCCAGAGAGCACCGTGATCGACGGCGTTTTCAAGACGGCTTCTAACAATGCGCGAACGATGGCCGCGCCGGAACCATCACCTTCCACATGCACGATACGGCGGCGGGAATGGGCGGCTTCCAACCCGAGCGCCAAGACCCCATCCGCCGCTCTATCAAAACGGACGCCGAACTTTTCCAGCATGGCGATGGCATGCGGTGCTTCGCTGAGGATCGAAGCGGAAACGGCCGGATCACAGAGCCCGTCACCAGCGGCGAGTGTATCGGCGAGATGCAGGTCCGCGCTGTCGTCGGCACCAACACTCGCGGCAATGCCGCCCTGCGCCCAGGCGCTGGAGGTTTCGGCGCCGAGTCCGGCGCGGGTCACGATGACCACGGGCTGCGGCGCCAGCGTCAGCGCCGTCACCAACCCCGCCAACCCGCTGCCGACGATCGCGATGCGGCCGGTGAGATGGCCGAGGACCTCGGTCATATCGCTAGCATCCTTTCCACAGCGCGCCGCGCGGCAACCGCAATCGACGGATCGACGGTCACTTCGTAGCGATTTTCCTCCAGTGCCTGACGGATGTTGCCAAGTGTGATGCGCTTCATATGCGGGCAAAGATTGCAGGGCCGTACGAACTCCACGTCCGGATGATGCACGGCGATGTTGTCGCTCATCGAACATTCCGTCAGCAACACGACGCGGGTTGGCTTTTTCTGGCCTACATAATCGGACATCACCGCCGTCGAACCGGCGAAATCGGCTTCGGCGACGACCTCCGGCGGGCATTCCGGATGCGCGAGCACGATAATGCCCGGATACACTTCACGCAGATCGCGGATATCCTGGGCGTTGAACAACTCATGCACTTCGCAATGGCCACGCCAGGCGATGATCTCGATATTGGTTTCCCGTGCCACGTTCTGCGCTAGATATTCGTCCGGGATCATCAGCACTTTCGGCACGCCGAGCGACTCGACCACCTGCTTGGCGTTGCCCGAGGTGCAGCAGATATCCGACGCGGCCTTCACCGCGGCCGACGTGTTTACATAGGTGATGATCGGCACGCCCGGATGCGCCAGCCGTAACAGCGCAATGTCTTCCGGTGTGATGGAATCGGCAAGCGAACAGCCTGCCGCCATATCTGGGATCAGCACCGTCTTTGTCGGATTGAGCAGTTTGGCGGTCTCCGCCATGAAATGCACGCCGGCCAGAACGATGACGTCCGCATCAACCTCGATTGCCTTGCGGGCCAGCGCCAGACTGTCGCCAACAATATCCGCTACGCCATGGAAAATCTCCGGCGTCTGGTAATTATGGGCGAGAATGACGGCGTTGCGGCGACGCTTCAAGTCGAGGATCGCTGCGATGTCGTCTTCATATGACATCCACTCTGCCTTGGGGATGACGTGGCTGACGCGATCGTAAAGCGACGGTACGGATGCCGGGGAATTCATGCGCAACTCCTTTTATACTCCAAGTGAGTATATCTGGGATGGAGAGATATTCTCGATTCGAGTTTATGTCAATTGCGTGAAAGCGGAAGTTTTGAACCGGAGAGCGCGCGTTCCTCGAGGACCGCGTGGCGATAGCGGAAAAGCTTGGCCGGACGGCCGCCGGTCTCGCTGGTCATCTGCCCAGTTTCCTCGATCAGCTCCTGTTGATCGATCAACCGGCGGAAATTCGGCTTGTGCAGGGTCAGCCCGGCCAGCGCCTCGACGGTGTGCTGCAATTGTAGAAGTGTGAAATTCTCCGGCATCAGTTCGAAGACCACCGGGCGGTATTTGATCTTAGCGCGCAGACGCGCAATGCCGGTCGCCAGGATACGGCGGTGATCGGCGAACATCGCGCGCCCGACGCCGTGCTCAGATGGACACCCGGCTTCGGTGACAAGACCAGCCTCGTATATGAGTTCGTACCGTTGCAGAGTGAGGTCTTCATTCCAGGCGGCGCCATTCAGCCCGAAAGCGAAATTCACAAGTCGCTGGCGATGGTCGCGACGCGCCGGTTCGGCCGCTGCCCAGTGCAGCAGTCGTTGGATTATGTCATCAAGAATATCCGGAGCCTTTTTGCGGCAGTCTTCCCATGGGAAATATTCGTACCAACTGTGCCAGCCCGGCTTGCCGGCGCCGGGCGCGGCCTGCTCGCGAACCAGACCAAGGTAGCTGATCGAGATGGTCCGTTGGCCTGTATTGTCGTTAGTTCGGTCGCGGTCGGCAAAGGTATAGAGCTGCTCCAGATAACCGAGCGGATGCCCGGTCTGGTCGCCTACCCATTCCCTCAGTCCAGCCTGCAGGCTTCGATGCTCGAGTTCGAGCGGACCAGATGGCAGGGCTTCTCCAGAGCGGATCGTCATGACCTTCGGCTCGTTCCCCGTGACGGCGGTCAATACAGCTATGAGTTCGGCATTTGCCAGCCCAATCATTTGTGCACATCCTTATTTCTTTCAGGCGACGTGCTTCTTCTGACACAAGCCAACGTCACCGCCAACGCCGCACGCACGGAATACATGCGTGACGTCAAATCCCTTGAAACCCAAGTGTTAAACTACGGATTCCGGGCGGCGGGTGTTTTTTGACCGACTTACCGCTCCCGAATACGGACGAATGGTCAACTGCATGCCGGGGCGACGCGTGGTGTCGCGGTGATTTTCGGCGAATATCTCGCTGTTGCGGAGCAATCGATATCGCTTGCGCAAGCGTGAAGCTTCATGTCGTTTGGTAGGTAAACGGGCTCAGCTTGCTGCTTACGCCAGTATAGGCTTTGGCCAAGCTCTTTTAGACAACCAACTGTTTTGACCTAAAAGCAGATGGCCTGGACCCGGTGAAAGCCGGCTCCAACGACCTCTTAGCCAACGTAGCCAAAAGCCACAGGCGGTTCTGCTGCGGTTTCAACCCAAATACTTTTCGTCTGGGTGTAGGCCATCAGAGCATCCTTTCCGCTGGAGCGTCCGTAGCCGCTCTTTCCGAAGCCGCCGAAGGGAGACATGACGCTGATTGTCTTGTAGCCGTTGATCCAGAAGGTGCCAGCGCGAACCTGCGAGGCAACGCGGTGAGCCTTTGCGACATTCTGAGTCCAAACTGCTCCAGCAAGGCCGTATGGATTATTGTTGGCCAGCGTAATAGCCTCTTCTTCCGTGTCGAACGGCGTCACGCCGACGACCGGCCCGAAAACTTCTTCTCTCGAAAGAGTGGCATTCGGAGCAACGTTATCAAGAATAGTCGGCGCAAAATAGAAGCCGCCTGTTCCTTCCAAAGCCTGCGGACGTCCGCCGCCTGCGGCCAGCGTTGCGCCTTCACCCAGCCCCAATTCCACCATCTCGGCAATCTTGTTCCACTGACGTAGATTGTTGATCGGTCCGACATGCGTTGTGTCTTCAAACGGGTTTCCAACCGGTATTTTGTTAGTCGCCGATGCATATCGCTCAACGAATTTTTGATGGATTGAGCGATGGACAAGAAGGCGCGAACCGGCAACGCAGCTTTGTCCAGCACCACCGAAGATTGCTGACTGTGCACCGAGGATGGCACGGTCAATATCGGCATCGTTAAACACGATGTTTGCCGACTTGCCGCCAAGTTCGAGGATGCACGGCACGACACTTTTTGCCGCGGTCGCTGCGATGAGCGATCCGGCATGAGCTGAACCGACGAAGACTACAAGCCCGGTTTTGGAATGCTTGATGGCGGCCTGGCCTGCCGTCGTGCCTTGGCCTGAGATAACATTGACGAGGCCGCGCGGTGCGCCAGCACGTTCGCACAGGGCACCCAAAATGAGTGTGCTGAGCGGCGTCAATTCGGACGGCTTGATGACGACACCGTTTCCAGCGCAGATGGCTGGCGCGATCTGCCAGCCACCGGTGAATAGCGGCGCATTCCAGGGTGTGATCTGGACCACAACACCAATCGGCTCATTGCGCGTGTAGTTGAGATGCGAGGTCGGAACCGGAATGACCTCGCCATGCAGCTTGTCGCACCATCCAGCGTAATATTCGAACATCTCCGCGACTTTGATCGCTTCGCCACGGATATCGCGGATGGGTCGACCGGCAGAGCGGCTTTCGATTTCAGCAATGGCAGCCGCATTTTCGCGGATTTGGCGGCCGATTTCGAACATGATGCGGCCACGAGCCGATGCGGTGAGCTTCATCCACTCGCGTTGCGCCGTGCCCGAAGCCTCCATCGCGAGGTCAATGACCGACTGATCGGCATCGTTGAACGTTGCGAAAACCCTGCCGGAAGATGGATCGGTCAGGTTGAGCGTTTCGCCAGCGCCGTGAACGATTTCACCGTTTACGAAGCTGCCGATTTCCTCTGTCTTGAAAAAGTCGTTGAAAATTTGACGAACGCGCGGACCCTGATCCTGTATTATATCCATAGTGCCCATAATCTTAAGTCCTTATTTCGAAGATGGTTTGAAGGCGCCCATGCGCGTGAAGTCATCACTGTCCTCGAGATTGGACGACCCTGCCCAAAGCTTGGCCACCAGCTCGGCCATCGGAAGCTCTGCACCCTTGCTTTGCGCCAATTCGCTGGCGAGCCGAACATCCTTGCGCATCAAGCCCATGGAAAAGCCGCTATCGAAGCGGTCCGACATGACCCAAGTGGGGAAGTGGACTTCGCTGATCATCGATTTGCCAGAGGCAGCGTTCAGCACGCGCAGCGCAGCTTCGGGATCAATACCGCCAGCAAGCGCAAGCTTGAGTGCCTCGCCGGTGGTGATCATATGTGCCGCTGCCAGAAGATTGTTGACCAGCTTTGCAACATTTCCTGCACCGCTCGCACCCACGTGCAACGCCTTGGCAGACAAGGCTTCGATGACTGGACGGGCAAAAGCGACGTCTTCGTCTGATCCGCCAATCATCATGGTCAGTTTGCCGGTAGCCGCACTAGCGGGTCCACCGCTGACCGGTGCATCAAGGAAGCCGTGGCCAAGTGTGGAAAGGCGACTTGCCAGTTCCCGGCTGACATCAGGCTCGGAGGTAGATGTATCGATAATGATGATGTGTGTACCGTCTCGTTCCTGAAGGATATCGATATGTTGATTGACGACAGCCGCCACATCCTTGGCCGTCGGCAGGGAGAATACGAGAAAATCACTCGTTTCAAATGCAGCAGCGATGGTGTCGAGCGGCTCGATTGCCGATTTGGCGGCAAGGTTGCGACGCTCTTCCGAGAGATCGAAACCGAGTGTACGGAAGCCTTTGGACGCTAGAGTCTGGGCCATTCCAATGCCCATGCTGCCGAGGCCGATAACCCCTACCGTCGTCTGTGTGTCTGCCGACATTCAAGTCCCCTTACAAGAGCGCTATGCTCTGCTGATTTTGTCTGGGGAGACCCTCTCATCTTCATCAAGGGGCGGGTAGTCGGAGTGTCGGGAACGACGCGTTGCCGCAACAGCAACGCATTCTTCAAAGTTTGAAAGCAGCCATCGCCACGGCAAGATGGCTTGCAAGACGATCGACCGAAGCAGGTAGTCTCCGACGAGATTTGACGAGAAGATGGGCGCTAGCCTGTGCTAAAAGAGGATCGCTCAGCTCAACAACGCCCAGCGCAGAGCGGGACAGTTCCGTCGATACGGCAAAGTTTGGCAGGAAGGTCACACCAAGCTCGGCCATCACGAAACGGCGCAGCACATCGATTGATGGCGTTTCCACCATGGGTGCCACAGCAATTCCGCAATCTGCGGCCACACGGCCGACAAGCTGGGTAACGCCATGACCTTTGCTCAGAAGGGCATAGCGGCTTTCTGCCAAGCAATCCTGTAGCATGACCGTTTTACGTGTCAAAAGCGGATGTCCATTTGGTGCCACAAGGCAAAGCGGCTGGCGAGAAATTGCCAGGGATCGCACACGAGTATCGATGACCGGGTTATAGGCGACGCCGATATCGGTATCGCCATTAGCAACATTGTCCAGCACGTCATCGGTGCTGCCGAGCGTTAGCGAATAAGCCACCATGGGGTAGATATTCACAAAACTTTTCAGGCCGTGTTCGATCATGTCGCCGAGAAAGCCTTCACCACAGCAGATGCGAATGCGGGCCTGCTGAACGCTACGCAGTTGATCGAGCTGTTCGGACAAAAGATTTCTGTCCTCGATGACCCGCTGTGCATGTTCCAGCACCAGCTTTCCGGCATCGGTAAGTTCCACGCCGCGGCTGCTGCGCTCGAAAAGTGTCAGGCCGACATTTTTCTCGGTTTCGGCGATCTGGCGGCTTACAACGGATGCAGCGACATGCAGAAGTTCTGCTGCACTTCGGATCGAACCCGTTCGCACGACGGCGGTGAACATCCGCAGAGCTTTGGCGTCAAGCGTTTCCATCAGGGCATATGTCGCGGATCGGGTGATCCTGTCAATGAACGCGGAGCCGGGTACACTATATCAATCATGCCGCCTTCAACTGATCCTGAACGAGCGATATCCACATGTTGGCTCCAAGCGGTAGTAGAGCATCGTTGAAGTCGAAATAAGGAGAGTGCAGGCCGGGATTATTTCCGCGCTTCTTCGCGCCAAGCCAGAAATAGCAGCCTCGCTTTTCTCGCAGCATGAAGGAGAAATCTTCCGCCGCCATGCTCGGGTCCGCATCAGTGACTGTTACGCCAGCAACATTCGGCGCGACATTGCGGATGATCGCGGCGAAAGCTGGGTCATTGATGGTTGCGGGGTAGCGGTGCATGTAATCGACATCCGCTACGCAATCGAATGCGGAGGAGATGGCGTTTGCAAGCGCGGTGAGGCGCGTCTCTATCTTCACGCCAACATGCTCATCGAACCAGCGGGTCGTGCCTCGGATGACAACCTCTTCTGGTATGACGTTCCAAGCATCACCACCATGAACCTGCGTTGCAGATACGACCGCGCTTTGCAGCGGCGAAACGTTGCGGCTTGCAATCGTCTGAAGCGCCGAGACGATCTGTGATGCAGCAACGATGGGGTCTGCGCCTTCATGCGGCATGGCACCATGGGCGCCGCGCCCTTTGACCTTGATCTCGAAGGTGCCGAATGCAGCCATCATTTCGCTGTCGCGGGCCACGCACTGGCCGAGTTCTAGCGCAGGCCAATTGTGCATCCCGTAGATGCCATCCATGGCAAAGTCCCGGAAGAGGCCGTCCCCGACCATGGCGCGACCGCCGCCCTCATTTTCCTCAGCGGGCTGGAAGACGAAATGCACCGTGCCATCGAATGTCTGCGACGAAAGCGATTTCGCAGCGGCGAGCGCCATCGCAACATGGCCATCATGACCGCATGCATGCATTTTTCCCGCTGTGCGAGACACGTAATCGGCACCGCTTTTTTCTAGGATCGGCAAGGCATCGATATCGGCGCGAATGCCGATGGCTTTTGATGAGCTACCCCGGCTAAGGCTGCCGATAAGGCCGGTTTTGCCATAGCCCGTTTTTACGGCGTAGCCCCATTCCGCCAGTCTTGCAGCTATGAAAGCAGAGGTTTCGATTTCTTCAAACCCAAGCTCAGGGTTCCGGTGCAGATGATGCCGCCAGTTGACGGCCTCCACGATTTCCGAGTTTTGAAGAAATTTCTGCACCGGCTTTCCTTTCCAAAGCAATACCGGCCGCACTTGATATGCGACCGGCTCATTTTCTTACTGACCTGTGATCCGCAGCGAAAAATCTGCAATCACCACTGAACCCATATAGGTTCCGAACATAACGCAGATCGCAACGATAACGATCTTCCAGCCCGACTTTCTGGCGATGTCAAACTCACCTTTGGTCAAAGCAAGGCCACCGTAAGCGAGTGCTGGCGTTGCGAGTGCGAGAAAGTTCAGAAGGTTTACCTTTTCAAGAACCCATGCGGTGCCAGGAATGAAAGGCAAGGTCACGATGATCGCTAGAAGCGAGGTCCAGGCGACACCGGGAAGATAGAATGGCATGTAGCGCGCCATAATCAGGCCTGCGACGGATACCAGATAAAGGATCGTCATGCCCGGTAGTGCAGTCAACGGGTCAACACCGGTGCCGACCCAGTTTGCAACAAGCCCGATTCCGCAGGCAATCAGCAGCAGGCTGGAGTAACGGGCGAGATCGACTTTGCGCTCATCTTCAGCGTGGGCCGGAATCTGTTCCTCAAGAGAAGAGGTTTGGGCGGGGTTCATGCTCATTTGCTCTCTCCTTTAACAGTCCAGTTTGCCGGATCATTCGGACGCGACTTCTTGTAAAGCCATTCTGTCAGCGGAAGGGCGACGAACAGGCCGACATAAAGACCCGTTGCATAGGTCAGGATGTTGCTGGCGGCAGCGAGTGCGAGGATAATGTCTTTGTTCTCGGGGAGAACTGAGACGAGGCTTCCCGTGCAGGCCGCAAGCATGCTTCCTGAGCCGACACCGCAGGACATGGCCAGCGCACGGTAATCGAACCAGCCGAGAGACTGGATGAGCGGCGGCATGATGGCGAATACGAAGGTGCCGATCAGCGTTCCCGTAGCGTAAACGCCCATGGCGCCAGCGCCTTCGGGGCTGTTGAGACCATACCGATCCGCGATGACCGCGAGGTTTGGTTCACGGTCGATGGAATAGGTCGCGCCAATCGATTCACGGCCCATCTTCAAGAGGAAAACCGCAATGGGGAAAGCGACGACGATCGTCCCGAGATTACCGATCTCCTGAACGATAAGCGCCGGTCCAGCCTCGATGATCTTGTCGATCTGCGGCCCGACGGTGGTGCCGAACTTCGCGATAAATGGCATGATGGCAATAGTGATCATCGTACCGGATAATTTGACAGCGCTTGGGGGGATGAGCGCCGCAGTCTTTTTCAATATGTGCGGGTTGAGCGCGATACCAAGCGCGAAGGCATAAAGAATTGGTAGGAACACGACGGTGCCGATGCCAATTGGCAGTCTCAGTATGCCGATGAATTCTGCGACGATGACGATGGCCAGCACGATGCCGTGAAGCCACCATCCTTCTAAGGATGTGTTGGTCATATGGTATTGTCCCTCTGGTCGATGCGGCCCTGATATTTGTTTTTGTCATCCGCTTAACGAAATTATGATCCGGGTGAGGAAGATGGGAAGTGCGGATGCAAGCAACGAAGCGTTGCGAGCGCAGCAACGCAGCCAAACCAGTATTGCTGTAACGGTGCAGGTCTGAAAGCGTTTCGTTTGCATATCCACATACTAAGCCGAGCTGCCTTCGCCTGGATGTTCAGCTTAACCTTTATCGGCTAGCGCCGACTGCGTTCAATACCCGAAAGCTCCATTCGAGCGAAGCTAACCTCCAAGACCTCATAGTGCCAGATCATCGCTTGGATGGCCCGGTTCGCGAAATCAGTTGGCCGGACGCACACCATGAAACAGCTAGCTACGCTCGTATTTTCTTATCAAGTCGCTAAGCTGCTTCGTTTAAACAAGGGCTTTTGCTTGTTTCAAGAAGCTTTGGAACTGCTCTTCCGGCACGAGTGAGCCACCCGTGGCCCACATGATATGCGTCACGTTTGAAAATCTCCCCTGACGCCCATGCCGCTCGGTGAATCGCTTTTCCCTCTATGTGGCGGACAATAAACTCCGGTCCACGGAGGCTGCGGTCGCAGAAGGCTCGAAGCGCCAGCCTTCGGTTTCGTGCGCTGCCAGCAGCATTTTAAAGAGGTCACGGTCTGAGACTGTGTACACTCCAGCCAGCATTTCGCGCATGACGGTGGCAACGAAGGCAGACATTCTGGCGACGGCCATCCCATCCGCCTCGGTTTTGTTCGTCAAACCGACGTCGTACACTGAAACCAGTTCTTCTTGTCCCGACATCATGTGCACCCTTCGACGGATGCGCCATTCAACGTGTACTTCTTTTCGCATAGGACGCCGGCGGCAGACCCGGTCAGGCAGAGGCGTTGGCGGGAGTTGCTAGCGCCCTACTATGTCGAGGCAGATCTCGATCCCGAGATCGAAACGACAGGAGCAGCGCGTGCGCCTTTTGATTCCGATTTCTGCGACGTTGTGGAAGAGTTCAGGCCGCCGATCGTCAGCTTCCATTTTGGACTGCCGGAAGCGGCGCTTGTCGAGCGCGTCAAGGCAACAGGCGCGAAGGTGATATCCTCAGCCACCACGGTGGCAGAGGCGGTCTGGCTGGAGACGAACGGGGTCGATGCCATCATTGCCATGGGTTTCGAAGCGGGCGGCCATCGCGGGAATTTCCTGACCGAAGACATGGCAACGCAGGTGGGAACGATGGCCCTGGTTCCCCAGGTGGTCGATGCGGTCAAGGTGCCTGTCATCGCGGCGGGAGGCATAGCCGACGGTCGGGGAGTTGCGGCCGCGTCGATGCTTGGGGCATCCGCAGTTCAGATCGGCACAGCCTATCTTTTCTGCCCGGAAGCGGGGATTTCATCGATACATGCGCAGGCGCTCGCCGGTGCCACCGATGACAACACGGCAATCACCAACCTGTTCACGGGCAGGGCCGCACGCGGCATCGTCAACCGGCTGATGCGTGAACTCGGTCCCCTGTCGGATGCCGCGCCTTCATTCCTCACCGCAGGGGCGGCGCTCGCCCCGATCCGCGCTAAGGCCGAGGCAGCGTCCAGGACTGACTTTACCAACCTCTGGTCAGGGCAGGCGGGAAGGCTCAGCCGGCGACTTCCCGCGAAAGATCTAACCAGAGCAATCTACGATCATGCGATCACGATACTTGGGCACCAAACAGGCGTTTGATTCGTGTTTGATCGGGTTACTACACCTGGCATGATGGCAGCGGCCTGAAGGAAGAAAACAACATCGCCCTCGTTAAGCGCGGCATGTCTCTGAATAATCTTCCAGCACCAGATCTATCGCTGCAATCATTCTCCTTATGGAGAACGTGTAACGAGTTGTACCCGATGGCTATGTCCTCATAATCGAGTTTGTTGCAATCCCTTTTCAGCCACCAAGCCAAGCTCGGACGCCCGAAATGTGTTGCTTCTCGAAAAGCAGATAAATTGCAGCCGCCCACTTTTGACGCGCGGGGTGTACGTCGTGGCCGACCTTTCACATCCTTTCAAGGCGAAATAGATTTACGATGGCGATCAAGATTTGTCGTTTGGCACTTAATCGTAAGAATGCGGCCATTCATCCAAGGTTGGGCATTTAAAATGAGGCCAGCGTGACGTGAATCCCGGTCCGGGACGACGATATAGCTAGACAACCTTCTGTAATCGTTGAGATTTGCAAAGGCATCGCGAGCGAGATGTTCATAATGAATATCGTGACGAATCTCAAATTAAGTGGCAAGTGCTGATCGAAAATCTCGAATTAAGTGCCAAATCTCAAATTATGTGCAGCGCTAAGTATATGTTTTCGTTGGAATCGTTGTCTCACCATTAAATGCCAAACGACAACATCGATGAGACCCCTTTTTTTGCCCCGAAAGATAAAAGGCTTGGCCGCTTTGCATAACATCAAGCTTTAATATTCGCAGATATGCGTGTCGGTCAAGCAAGCTTGCCTGTCTGCGCAGAGCATTCGACCCTATCGCAAGACCAGCTTCATACGGATCGTCTTGTCCGGCCGCAGCGTGACCTTCATGACCGGCTTAGGCGTTTGCGGTTCGATGGCGGCAAGCCGAACTTTTTGAAGCAGCACGGCGAGAATGGCGACAGCTTCCATCACGGCGAATGCATTGCCAATACAGACCCGAGGCCCCGCGCCGAATGGCATATAGGCGTAGCGATGTCGTGCCTTGGCAGCCTCCGGTGTGAAGCGATCAGGGTCAAAGATCTCCGCGTCCTGCCAGAGCGACGCGTGGTGATGGACCGCGTAAATCGGTACAATGAGCACTGTGCCCGCCGGGATCAGGTATTCACCCAGCCGGAAATCCTCGAGAGCGGTTCTGGTAATGATAGGGGCGGGCGGATAGAGGCGCATTGCCTCGGAAAACACTTGCCGTGTGTAGACCAGCTTCGAAACGTCATCCGCAGTTACCGGCCGGCCTTGCGTAACTTTATCGATTTCGGACAGCACCTTGCGCTCGACGTCGGGGTTACGGGACAGAAGATCGAATGTCCACGCAAGCCCCAGCGCCGTCGTCTCGTGGCCTGCCGTGATGAAGGTCATAAGGTTATCTACGATCTCCGCATCTGTCATCGTTCTGTCGGTTTCAAGATCTGATGCCGACAGAAGCATGTTCACGAGATCACAGCGGTCATCCGGGCTTTTCCGCCTCTCCTCGATGACGCTCTGGAGACTCGAACGGAGAAACGTGACGGCTGCCTTCGCCTTACTGCGACCGGGGTAGGGTAACCACTCGGGCGCGTGCACAAGTCCAAGTGCGAACGCCCAACCGGTCGGCCTTAGGAAGTCGGAGATACCTGTCTCGACCTTTCCGACATCGATGCCATGGCCGCCGGACATCATCGTGTCGACGATAATGTCGAACGTCGTGCGCATCATCTCGTGGCCGACATCGAGCGTGCCTTGTCCATTTTCTAGCCACCTGTCGCGGGTCCGTTCGGCCACTGCAATCATTGCAGGCTGCAACCCAAGAAGCTTGTCATGCCGAAAGGCGCCTGCGACCGATTGGCGTTGCCACTTCCAATGCGCGCCGTCGGCTGTCAAAAGGCCCTGACCGAGGGCCGGACCCAACGCTCGTCGAACCTGGTCGCCTTTTCCCAACGAGTCCGCATTTTTGACCAGCGCTTCATGGATCAAAGCCGGGTCTGCTAGATAGACCTTTATCTCCCCTGCGGTCTTCGAGAACACGAGCGGTTCTGTGAAGATCGAAGGCGGCAGAGCATCCAGCGGGTTGCGAACGATCGCCACCAGTGCGCCAAGTGTCGACTGTGGCGTTAGTGGAAAGCGCGTTTTTAGCTCGTTGTTACTATCAATGGCCGTGTCCATGCTTGAATCCTTGATTGCCGCCTGGCGATGCAGTACCCATTTAAGGTAACCGCCTTAAAACAATTGAGGTGTTTACCTTAGATTTGCAAGGGCGATTCATGGCTAGAGGTGATAATACGGAGGGGGGAAGACGTGTCAGTACGCGTGACCGGATCCTAGAAGCCACTCTTATCCTTTTCAACGACAGGGGACCGGACCGGGTCGCGACCGCGGAAATAGCGCGCACCGTCGGCATCAACGAAGGCAACCTCTACTATTACTTCAAAACGAAGGAAGCGCTTCTCGAGGCCCTGTTCAAGAAATTGGAGGCGGATGCATCTGCGTTTATGACGGACGCGAGTTCGAATACTGCCACGGACCCTGGTATCTATTCGACCTTTATGCGGCGCTGGTTCTCGATCATCTGGGCCCACAGATACCTTTTCAGAGATTTGCCCAGCATAATTGCCATTGCGCCGTCCCTGCGTGAACCAACGCATGTGCTGAGCATTGGGATGCGGCTTGTCGTGGAAGGGATGCTCCAGCAAATGACCGCCGCCGACTTGATGGACGTTCCGGTGGACGACGCGCCTCAACTGCTTGCCAATGTCTGGATCGTATCGACCTACTGGGCCGTATACCTCAGCTTGCAGGAAGGTATCGACGATCTGACGCCAGAGCATCTTGACTGGGGACTGAAGCAGGTTGCGAGCCTGTTCAAGCCATACCTATCGGAGTTGGGGAAGGGCGAGCTACAGATCATGCTCGATCGCTCCTTTGCGCAGGAAAAACTGCCTTGATCAAAACGCAGCACTATTTCCAGCTGGTATAGTCGGCAGCAACGCATCCGAACGGCGCTCGATCCTGACCGAAACGGTTCTTCAGCTTACTGCATCCCCATTCATTCAATGGCGCCGGCATCAGGTTGTTGATGTCCATGCCCGGAGACTGAAACTGCGTATCGGAGATCGTCACATACCAGAGCCAGAAACCGAACACGCCGACGATAATGAGGACCAGCACCCCTAAGAAAATCTGAAGTCGCTTCCAGATCGACATTGTCTTGTTCAGCGTATCGACCACAACCGGCTTCTGACCGTCGTCGTACAGGGCTTCAAACGGCGCCAACGCCGCCGTCCACTCTTCGTTCGTCAGCGACACACGCTGAAGGCCACTATCGAGCAGTACCGGCAGAGCAGTTTTGCCGTGCCTGACGGCCAATCCGACGGGTTTGCCATTGGCAGCGCCGACAATCAGTGGCTCCTGGGCTTGCTTCATGCGTGTGTAGGACGAACGTCCGGTCTTATCACTGGCAATCTTATCGTTGTAAGTAATGGAGAGGACGTCGCGTTTGCGATCAAATGCGGTAATCTCAACGGGCACGGGCATGAGCACAGCCGGTTGGCGCAACTGGCCTTTGACCCGCCAGATGCGCAACGTTAAGAATATCATTCCAACGCCCATTCCGCCCAAAAGAACAGTTAGGATGGACAGCGTGATGATCCGGTTCCAGAGCTTATCCAGGCCAAGGCTCATCGTCGCCAATTCCGGATGGTCCGCGGAAATGACCACGCCGGTCTCATAGTCGCCCATATGGAAATCGACGAACATTACTTCGACTTCGGTATCGTAATTTTGGCCGTTGTAGCTGTAGATCAAACGAGCTTCGCAGTCGGTGAAGATGGCTTTTCGGGTGGTGCACCGGCCATTTTGAACGTCGCCGTTGTCCAAAGCCAACGGGTTTTGACTGATCTGGAAGTCGCGGTAGATACCTGGGGCTTCCCAGACAAACAGAAAGATAGCCAGCAGAAGGATGACGGGGGTCGACCAGAAGTATGCCCGCGGCGTCGAGATAACGTCCGGGGCTAACGAGAGCGCGCGATTGGGGAGGTTGAGTGAGGGCGTCAAAATCTGTGCCTTTCGATATTTTTCTGCTGAAATAGATCACGGAATGTCAAAGTACGACCCACAGGCCGCGATCCGATGTATTCGAACAGCTTAGAGCGCACCAGAGTGCTGATATCGCGCCATGCGGTTTTCAAACTGACTGTCAAAGTCAGTACGATATCTTTCGCGTCTAGGCGGTCGCTGCGTTTATCAGTCCAGAACCAATTGTTGTCGCTAATTCAATACTAGTGATTCAGGGGCAACCTTGGGCTCACATTGGCCCGCACCACATTATAAAGTTGACGTGCGACAAGTTTCATGTTTACTTGCGGCATCTAACTGGGTATCGGGAGGCCTACCAGTTCGGACATGTGATTGTCAGGCCCAGCCAAATTTTGTCCCGGGAGGACTGAATGAAATTTAACGGCTTTAAGACTCTTCTCGCCTCTGCTGCTTTCTCGCTCGTGGCGGTTTCCGCATACGCAGATGGCATCGGCGCATCCCTGCTCACACAGCAGCACCCATTCTACATCGAGCTCGCCAAGGCGATGACCGATGAAGCCAAGGCCAAGAATGTGCCTCTGGAAATTTCCGTCGCCAATCAGGACCTCAACAAGCAGCTTTCCGACGTTGAAGACTTCATCGTCAAGGGCGTTGACGTTATTATCATCTCGCCGGTTGACAGCCAGGGTGTCATCTCCGCGATCGCTCGCGCCAATGCGGCGGGCATCAAGGTCATCACCGTCGATGTACCTGCAACTGGCGTACCCGTCGCATCCTATGTCGGCACCGACAACTTTGCAGGGGGCGTGAAGGCAGGCGAGTTGATGGCCGAAAAGCTCGGCGGCAAGGGCAAGGTTGCGATCATCGACTACCCGCTCGTTCAATCTGTTGTAAACCGCGTCAACGGCTTCAAGGAAGCCATTGCCAAGCACCCGGACATTCAGATCGTTTCGATCCAGACCGGCATCACCCGCGCAGAAGCGCTAGCCGTTGCCCAGAACATGCTTCAGGCCGACCCTGAAATTACAGGCATCTTCGGCTTCGGCGATGATGCAGCGCTGGCCGCCGCGGTTGCCGTCAAGGCGGCGGGCCTACAGGATAAGGTCAAGGTGATCGGCTTCGACGGCATGGAAGAAGCACGCAACGCTGTAGATGCCGATCCGGTCATGGTTGGCGTGATCCAGCAGTTCCCCGACCAGCTCGGCAAGACCGCTGTCGACACCGCCGTCAAGGTGATCGCAGGTGAGGAAGTTCCGGCAGAACAGCCGATCGTTCCAGGCGTCTACACCAAGAAGTAACAACTCCCAGGACGGCCCGCGCCTTAAAGTGCGCGGGCTGGACACGTCCGGTGGTCCCACGATGTTCAGCGTGGAACCACCGTTTCGAACGGCTGGAAGGAAGATCGGAATGGAAATTTCCACGACCGACACTGTATTGCACATCAACAATGTTACGAAGTCTTTCGGGCCCGTAAAGGCCATCCGGGAGATGCACCTGAATGTCCGGCCCGGCCGCGTGCACACGCTTCTGGGTGAAAACGGTGCGGGCAAATCCACGCTGATGAAAATCCTCGCAGGCGTCTATAAGCCCACTTCGGGCGAAATCCTGCTCGACAGACAACCCTATCAGCCAGCCAATCCGCAGGATGCCTCGGCGCGCGGCCTGACCATCGTGTTTCAGGAGCTTTCGCTGTGCAGCAACCTGACGGTGGCAGAAAACATTTTGGCGACCCGCGAGCCAGCAACGGGCGGTTTCATCAACGACCGCGCACTGCTGCGCAAGGCACAGGAAATCGTCAAGGATCTCGGCCTGCCGGTCGATGTCTCCGAAAAGGTCGGCAATCTTTCCATCGCCCAACGCCAGCTTGTCGAAATCGCCAAGGGCCTCAGCGTCGATGCCAAGATCGTCATTCTCGACGAACCGACATCCTCGCTCAGCGGCAGCGAAGCGGAGATCCTGTTCGACATCATCGGCAGACTGAAGCAACGCGGCGTCGCCGTCATCTACATCTCGCACCGCATGGAAGAGATCATGCGCCTCAGCGATGACATCACCGTCATCCGCGATGGCAGCTACATCACCACCCGTGACAAGAATGACGTCACCATCGAGGAGCTGATTGCCCTGATGGTTGGCCGCACCATGGATGAAATCTATCCGCCCCGTGATGTCCCGGCGCCAGAGCAATCCGCACAGCCGGTGCTGAAGGTCGAAGGCCTGACCCGTGACGGCGAATTCAACGACATCGGTTTCGATGTGCGGCCAGGCGAAATTCTCGGCTTTTTCGGCCTGATCGGTTCCGGCCGTTCGGAGGTAATGAATGCCATCTTCGGTATGAAGCATGCCACTGGCACGGTACAGCTCAACGGCGCAACCGTGCAGATCAAGTCGCCGGTTCGGGCGATCGAACACGGCATAGGCTTCGTTACCGAGAACCGCAAGGAAGAGGGCCTCGTCCTTAACCAGAGCGTGGGCTGGAACATTTCCATGGTAGCGCTCAAGGATTTTGCCGGAAAGATCGGTTTCCTTCGCCGCCGTCAGGAGCGCGCCGCAGCCGACATTGAGGTAAAGCGTCTAGCGATCAAGACCGCATCGATGGAGACGTTGGCCGGTTCGCTTTCGGGCGGCAACCAGCAGAAGATCGTTTTGGCGAAGTGGCTGTTAACCAAGCCGAAAGTGCTGATTCTCGACGAACCCACCCGTGGCGTCGACGTCGGCGCGAAATTCGAAATCTACAAGATCATCCGCCAATTGGCAGCGGAAGGAACGGCCATCCTGCTGGTTTCTTCCGAACTGCCTGAAGTTCTCGGCATGAGCGACCGTGTGGTCGTGATGAGCGAAGGAAAACACATCGCTACGGCGACTGGCGAAAACCTGACACCCGAGAAAATCATGGCCTATGCGACAGGATTGAAATCATGATCCAACAATCAGCTTCAAACGCTGCCTTCAAGGCGGTCCTCAAGCAGTATGGCGGGATTTTCCTCTCGCTGATCGTGCTGTGCGTCATCTTCTCCTTCATGAACCCGCGCTTCATGTCGGTAGCCAACTTCATGAACATTCTGCAGCAGGTGGCGGTGATCGCCATTGCCGCTTTCGGCATGACATGGGTGATCCTACTGGGTGAAATCGATCTGTCGATCGGCTCGATCATTGCCGTTGCAGGCATGGTCGGCGCGCAATGTTTCGCCTTCGGCCTAGGCTTCGGGCCAACCATCATCCTGACGATCATGGCCGGCGCAACTCTGGGATTTGTCAACGGCACGCTGACGGCCAAACTGCTACTGCCATCTTTCATCGTCACGGTTGCGACCATGGGCATCTACCGCGGTCTCGTCAGCCTGCCGACCAACGGTGCGCCTGCGATGATCATGGACCCGACATGGACGGCCATCGGTTCGCAGAGCTTCCTAGGCCTGCCGATCATCATCTGGATCGTCGTAGTGCTCTTCCTGTTCAACCATATCCTGCTGAGCAAGACCACATTCGGACGCCGCGCATATTTGACCGGCGGCAACCGAGAAGCGGCGCTGTATTCCGGCATCAAGGTCGACCGCATAAAGATCATCATCTTCATGATCTCCGGCGTCATGGCTGCCATCAGTGGCGTGCTGCTATCCTCGCGTCTTTATTCGGCGCAGACCAATGCGGGCATGAGCTACGAGTTGGATGCGATTGCCGCAGCCGTTCTTGGCGGTACCAGCCTTGCTGGCGGTGTCGGCACCATGGTTGGCACGCTGATCGGTGCGCTGATCATCGGCGTGATGAACAATGGCATGAACATGCTGTCGGTGCCCTATTTCTACCAGTTAATCGTCAAGGGGCTGGTGATCCTCATCGCCGTCTATCTCGACGTCCGCTCCAAGCGTGCAAAGCAGTAATCGGATCACAAGCATGTCGAAAATTCTCACCATCGGCGAAATTCTCGTCGAGATCGTTGCAACCGAACGCGGCGACGGTTTTCGCGCGTCTGTTCCGTTGATCGGCCCGTTCCCTTCAGGCGCCCCGGCAATTTTCATCGATCAGGTCGGCAAGCTCGGACAGGACTGCGCCATCATCTCGCGCGTCGGCGACGACGATTTCGGTTACGTCAATCTAGAGCGCCTCAAGGAAGATGGGGTTGATGTGTCCGGTATCGAAGTGGCGAAACAGGGCACCACGGGCAGCGCCTTCGTGCGTTACCGGGAAGACGGCAGCCGCGCCTTCGTGTTCAACATTCGAGACAGCGCCTGTGGAACCATCACCATCACCGACGCAGCCTCGCGGCTGATCGACAGCTGCACCCACCTGCATGTCATGGGCACGGCCCTTTATGCACCGAGCGTGGTCAACACCATTCTCGACACTCTGGACCGGATCAAGGCAAAGGGCGGCACGGTCTCCTTAGACCCGAACCTGCGCGCAGAAATCCTCGACACGCCCGGCATGCGCGAAGCCTTGAAGCAGGTCATCTCGAAGACCGATCTGTTCCTGCCAAGCGGTGACGAACTCTTCCTGTTTGCAGAAGCCAAGAGCGAGGCGGCAGCCGTTGCCGAATTGCTGGCAACCGGCATCAAGGCCATCGTCGTGAAGCGTGGCTCGGCTGGCGCAACCTACTTCGACACCTCGACCTCGATCGACATGCCAGCCTTCAAGGCTACCGAAATCGACCCGACCGGTGCGGGCGACTGTTTCGGCGGGACCTTCGTTACCTTCTGGCTGGCGGGCGCCGAACCCGCGGAAGCGCTGCGTTACGCCAATGCAGCAGGTGCACGTGCCGTGATGAAAGAGGGCCCCATGGAAGGGGCTTCGACCCGCAGCGAACTCGACCAATTTATTGCAGAGCAAGGAGCCTGACCCGCCATGACGCAGAACCATCTTCTCGACATCGCACAGTGGAAGAACGGCACGGGCGCACAGGGCATTCCATCGATCTGCTCTGCGCATCCGCTGGTGATTGAAGCATCGCTGCTGCACGCCCTGCGCGGCGGCCATCATCTGCTAATCGAAGCGACCTGCAACCAGGTCAATCAGGATGGCGGCTACACTGGCATGACACCGGCGGACTTTCGCACGTTCGTCGAGGAAATCGCCACAAAGGTTAGTTTTCCAATTGAAAAGCTGATCCTTGGCGGCGACCACCTCGGCCCAAATCCTTGGAAGGATTTGCCTGCGGACGAAGCCATGGCGAAAGCCAAGGTGATGATCGCAGCCTTTGCGCAGGCCGGTTTCACCAAGCTGCACCTTGATACCAGCATGGGCTGCGCGGGCGAACCCGTGGCACTGCCGGATGAACTGACCGCATCGCGTGCCGCATTGCTTGCGGCTGAAGCCGAAAAGGCCATTGCCGGTCGTGGTGGCATCGCTCCCGTCTACATCATCGGCACCGAAGTTCCAATTCCCGGCGGCGCCATGGAAGAACTTGACGTTCTGGAATTGACGACGCCCGAAGCGGCCATCAAAACCATCGACGTTCATCGCGAGGCCTTCAAGGCAGCAGGTGCAGAAGATGCCTTTGCGCGCGTTATCGGCGCAGTCGTTCAGCCCGGCGTCGAATTCGGCAACGAGAACGTCATTGCCTATGAATCCCCCAAGGCACAGGCATTGAGTGCGACGCTTGAGAAATTCGACGGTATCGTTTTCGAGGCGCACTCAACGGACTATCAAACACGCGCTGCTCTTCGCAGCCTTGTTACCGACGGCTTTTCCATTCTGAAGGTTGGCCCGGGCCTGACATTCGCGTTGCGTGAAGCCTTTTACGGTCTCGATCTGATCGCGGAGTTCCTGTTCCCCGGTAAACGTCCGGAGACACTGACGTCCGTTATGGAACGTGTTCTGACCACTGATCCGAAGAACTGGAACAAATATTATCACGGCTCCGAAGACGAACAACGTCTGCAACGCCATTTCAGCTATAGCGACCGCATTCGCTATTACTGGCCACAGCCGGATGTCGCCAAGGCTGTGAAGGACCTGTTCGACACGCTCGCCGGTGTGACGATTCCGGAAACGCTAATCAGCCAGTATCTGCAAAACAGTTATACGCTAGTGCGCGATGGACTGATCGAGCCGAACGCGAAAGCACTGGCGCTGGCGTCAGTCGATGCCGTGTTGGAAGACTATTTCGTGGCATGCCACGCCTAACCGGACAACGGGCCGCGAGACAATGTTCCGATTTCATGAGGATAATCGTCTTTTTCGCTTGCCCGAATCCCGCACGCATTTAAATCGATTAGACTGCTTTGATACAGGAGGTTGAATTCGTGGAAAAGCCACCTATCAAGACAATGGAAGACTTTTCCGCGTTTGTCGGCCTGTCACGTCCAACGGTATCGAAATATTTCAACGATCCTCAGTCTGTCAGAAGCAAGACGCGTGACAAGATCGAGGCTGCGGTCAAGGAGTCTGGCTTCCGCCCCAACATGTTCGCGGTCAATCTCAACCGTCGCCGCTCCAACATCCTCGGCGTCATCATTCCCAATTCGACCGATCCGTTCTACATGGCGCTGACCAGCCGTGTCGAAGTGATCGCCAACCAGTCGGGCTTTCTGGCGCTCGTACTGTCTTCGGATGGCAATCCCGAAATGGAAGAGTGGGCCATCGAGACCTTCAAGTCGATGAACGTTGCGGGTGCCATCATCGCACCGCTCGGCATCCAGTCGCACCACGACACCTTGCAGGCACTCGGCAAAACCATCCCGCTCATCTATGTGGATTCGCCGCTCGACGAGACATCGGCCTTCGTCGGGACAAACAACCGCCAGAGTTTCCAGCTAATCGTCGATTACCTCTGCCGCTCAGGTGAGCCGCCCTGTTATCTCGGCATGCCGCCCGTCAACACCAATGCCAAGACCCGTCAGCTTGCCTATATCGAGGCAATGCAGCAGTTGAAGATGGTGCCGAAAGTCATTCCGGTGCCGGACACCGACACATGGGACTTCGAGAAATTCGGCTATGACGAAACGCTGCGCATTTTGAACAATGGTGGCTTTCCAAGCAGCACCGTACTGTGCGCCAACGACCGCGTGGCCTTCGGTGCGATTGCCGCTGCCTATCACCTTGGCGTCAAGATCGGGCACGGGGCAGATTGCGATCTGCGTATTGCCGGTCACGATGACCACCCGCTGTCGCGCTATGCGTGCCCACCCATCACCACAGTTGCGCAGAACTACAACGAGATCGGCCGCCTGGCGATGCAGCTCTTGTTGCACAAGATCGGCGAAGAAACAGAAGCCAAAACCAGCTTTCCCGGCGGCGAACGCATATTGCTCAATGCGGAGATCATGTTAAGGAACTCTGCATAAGCCTTGCCGGTGGTCTTCGCCGGAATTTCGCCCACCAGTCAGGACATCCCTTGTCGACCACCATCCAAAATCTGTTCGCTAAAAACCACGACGCGTTTCTGTTCGACATGGACGGTACGCTGCTCAACTCCATCTCCGTCGTTGAACGTGTCTGGAGCCGTTGGGCCGTTGGCCACGGTATCGAGCCGATGTCTTTTTTAAAAACCATTCACGGGATGCGGGCGATTGATGTGGTGGTCCGCGAGTCCATACCGGGCGTCGATCCGATGGTCGAAGCCGAGCGCCTCAAGCAGGAAGAGATGGAAGATGTCGACGGCATCATTTCCATTCCTGGCGCGATACCCTTTCTGGCGTCCATTCCCGAGGACCGCTGGGCGATCGTGACATCAGCACCACGCGACCTCGCCGTTTTGCGCATGGCAGCCGCTGGCATCCCATGTCCGACGGTGATGATCTGCGCTGAAGACATCCCCAACGGCAAACCCGATCCAGCCGGATACAAACTCGCGGCTGAGAAGCTCGGATTTACGCCGGAGAACTGCGTTGTCTTCGAAGACGCACCAGCAGGCATTCTGGCAGGCGAGCGTACCGGTGCCGACGTTGTGGTGATCCACGCTACACATTCCGAACCGCATGTGACTGATCATCTGTCGATCGGCAGTTACGATGAATTGGTCCTGACCCAGGCCGGTGCCGGTGCGTTGAAGTTGGCTCTTGCACCATGAATACGGCCAAATGCGGCACCATGTGTGTTTCGGCAAGTCAGTTGACCCCACCATGGGCACCGAAGGGTAACCCCAGCCGGACAGCAAAAAAATAATACTCGTCAGCATCTTACTTCATAGCATCTGGGGTTATCCTTCCGCGCCGACAGTGGTCAGCTTTGGAAGCCGGATCACAGTGTTCGCAAGTGACACGTCCGCAGCCAACGTCTGCCGCAATGATTTTATCGAAAACAATTGAGTTCGCTGAAAACTCGATTCGGGATTTGAATTTTAATGTCGAACTTCTGCGCGGCATCAGCAGCCAGTTCCGGACCATGTCGAGACATTTATGGCCGATTTTGCCCGCTAGGCTAAAGCGCAGCTTTAGATGCGCATCACACTGGAATGATTTCGTTCGCGGCAAGCTCCCCCATAATCCATATTTGAGAACGACACAGCCTCATCGTTAGCAGCCGATACACCTGCACCGTGGTCGGAAACGACACGGTGGATCCTGGCTATATCTAATCGCCATCGACTTAATCATGCTCGGTCCAAATTTTGCGCTATTGCACACTTGTTCGGCAATCATGAAAGATTGTTCAACAGTATAGACATTATTGTCCTACCTTGATAGCCTTATGGAGAGAATTGCGCTACGACTTTGCTCGGTCGCGACTATTGGTGTTAGCGGATAATATCCGTCATCATTTGCATTGCAGAGCGAGATATCGAGGCCAATCTGAACACTATGCCGGGGGGGCGCCATGACCAATGCACCAGACACTGTTAAGCCGCTTCTTTCGGTTGAGGGTTTGAGTGTCGAATTCGGCACAAGCCGGGTAGTGGATGGTCTCTCCTTCTCAGTTGCACCGGGGAAGACCGTTGCGATTGTCGGCGAGTCGGGTTCTGGCAAATCGATTACGTCTCTATCGACCATGCGACTGGCAGATATGATGGGCGCAAAGTTTGCATCTGGCCGTATTATTTTCGGCGAGAAGGATTTGCTCAAGACTTCACAGAAGGAGATGCGCTCCATTCGTGGCAAGGAAATTGCCATGATTTTTCAGGAGCCCATGACATCCCTCAACCCGGTCTTCACCATCGGCGATCAGATTTGCGAAGTGCTGATATTGCACGAGAAGATCGGCAAAACTGCTGCGATGACCGAAGCGCGCAGGCTGCTAGACATGGTGCGTTTGCCAGATGCCGCGGAACTGCTGACACGTTATCCACACCAATTGTCTGGCGGCATGCGCCAGCGCGTCATGATCGCCATGGCGCTGGCCTGTCGCCCCAAGCTTCTCATTGCCGATGAGCCAACCACCGCTCTCGACGTGACAATTCAGGCGCAAATTCTCAATATCATGCGCGATCTGCAAAAAGATCTCGGCATGGCCATGGTGTTCATCACGCATGATATGGGCGTTGTGGCCGAAATGGCTGACGATGTTGTGGTTATGTGGAAGGGTAAGAAGGTCGAAGAGGGTTCCGTCGGACAAATCTTTGCCAATCCGCAGCACCCCTACACACGCATGCTTTTGTCCGCAGTGCCGCGTCTTGGCAGTATGACGGGTGAAGATTTCCCCAAGCGCACGCCGCTGACGGTTCTGGAAGACGGAAAGCCGAAGATTGTCGGGGAGGAGCGCGTTCAGGACACGGCGAAATATGATGAAAAGCCGCTGCTGTCGGTAAAAGACCTCTTTGTTCGCTTCGACATTCGTAAAAACCTTCTCGGCAAAGCGACGCATCGTTGCAGCGCAGTGCAGAAGGTTAGCTTCGATATCCACCCCGGTGAGACACTGGCGCTGGTGGGTGAATCCGGTTCCGGCAAATCGACAATTGGCCGCACGATCCAGCAACTTCAGGCTTCGATGGGCGGCGAGATTGCCTTTAACGGGCGCACCTTTTCTTCCATGTCTGCGGCAGAGCGTTTTCGCATGCGTCAGGAAGTTCAATATATCTTCCAAGACCCATTCGCCTCGCTTGATCCCCGCAAGACCGTGGGTTTCTCGATTGCGGAGCCAATCAATACGCATGGTCTAATCTCCGGCAACAAGGCCGTTCGCCGCCGTGTGGATGAATTGCTGGAGCGGGTGGGCCTGAGTTCAGAAGTGGCGGAACGCTATCCGCACGAATTCTCTGGCGGGCAGCGACAGCGTGTCTGCATTGCGCGCGCACTCGCGTCCGATCCCAAACTAATCATCGCGGACGAGGCGCTCTCGGCGCTGGACGTTTCCATTCAGGCGCAGATCATTAATCTGTTTATGGATTTGCAGGCGGAACGAGGCCTCGCCTATCTTTTCATCAGCCATGATATGGCTGTGGTGGAGAAAATCAGCCACCGTGTTGCAGTGCTTTATCTCGGCCAGATCATGGAACTGGGCAGTCGCCGTCAGGTCTTCGAGACGCCGATGCATGATTACACACGCCGCCTGCTGTCCGCCGTTCCGGTTGCTGATCCGACCGCGGTGCGACACACGGCGATGATTGAGGGTGAAATCCCCAATCCGGTTCGCCGTGTCGGCGACGAGCCAGCTATCCTCGCACACGAGGAAATCAATCCAGGCCACTTCATCGCAAAAAGTGCCTGAAAAACCGCGAAAAATCGCATCTATCTGAGAGGAACAGATCAATGAATACGATAAAAAGGGGACTGACGGCATTTGTAGCGCTGGCATTGTCGGGCGTTGCTTTTACCGCTGCTCCAGCTTTTGCCGCTGGCAAACTGACGATTTCCACGCCGCAAGATCCTGGCAGTTGGGACCCAATCGATACGTTTCTGGTTCAGTGGGCCGCCGTTTCCACTAATATTTTCGATGGTCTGACCTATCGCGGTCCTGATTTGAAGCTGGCTCCCGGTCTGGCTGAATCCTGGGAAGAACTGGACGAAGGCAAGCGCATTCGTTTCAAGCTGCGCCAGAACGTCAAGTTCCACAATGGCGAGCCTTTCAATGCCGAAGCCGTAAAGTTCACCTTTGATCGCCTTCTTGGCGAACAGGGCGCAAAAGGCCCGCAGCGTTCTAATTACACGGCCATCGCAAGTGTTGACGTCATCGACGAGAACACCGTGGACCTGAAGCTGAAGGCTCCAGACCCTGTTCTGTTGACCAAGCTTGCCGGTTACGGTGCCATGATCGTGCCGCCAAAGTACATTCAGGAAAAGGGCGAAGATAACTTCAACGTCAATCCTGTGGGCACTGGCGCATTTAAATTCGTGTCCTATGCGCCTAAGGTCAATATCAAGCTTGAAGCCAACGCGGATTATTGGGGCGGTGCGCCGAAGCTGTCTGAGCTGGAATATCGCTTCATCTCAGAACCTGCGACAGCCGTTGCCGAGCTGCAGGCCGGACGCGTCGATATCGTCATTCCGCCAACCATTCCAATTGGCATGCTGCCGGTCATTCAGGGCGATTCCAAGCTGGAAATCGTCAGCGTTCCCGGTCCAACGGTCGATGCACTTCGCTTCAACACACGTGATGGCATCACGGCTGATCCAAAGGTGCGCAAGGCCATCATCATGGCCGTTGATCGCGCCACCATCGTCAAATCGATCTTGGCTGGACAGGGTGCAGAAATCGCCAGCTTCCAGAGCGCGCTTTCCTTCGGTTACGATCCTGAACTGAAGCCATTGGCTTACGATCCAGCAGCAGCAAAGAAGTTGCTTGCCGAAGCTGGCGTCAAAGCTGGTGCAACGTTGCAAATCGATATTCGCGGCAATGACGCGACGATGAACGAAGTTGCGCAGGTCATCGCCAGCTATTTGCAGATGGTCGGCATCACAGCAACGATCAAGCCCTATGAAACCAACGTTCTGCTGAACGACATCATCCCGCAGGGCAAAACCGGCGCTATGTTCCAGCAGAAGTGGGGCGGCTGGACGTTCGATTACGATAACACCGCTTATTCCATGTACCACTCCGGTGAGAAGTGGAACCCTTACGACAAGGACGAAACGCTGGACAAGCTGCTGGAATCCCAGCGCCCGCTGACCGACCGCGCAGAGCGTGAGCGTATTCTGAAAGAAATCGGCAAGTACACAGCCGAAAGAGCGCTTGAGCTTCCACTATACAACACCAATGCGATTTACGGCGTCAGCAAGAAGGTCAAGGGCTTCATTGCACCGCCCGACAACCGCCTGAAGCTGACAGACGTTACCGTCGAGTAATCCATTGTTTGACGCCGCTCTTCCGGGCGGCGTCAATTCCCCGACTTTAAGGAAAAGAACGTGGCCGGTTTCCTCATCAAGCGATTGTTGCAGGCGTTTTTCGTCGTCATCGCCATTACGCTGCTCGTTTCATTTGCCGTTCGCCTGACGGGCGACCCTGCCGTGACCATGTTCCAAGGCGGCGGAAGTATGACTGAAGAGGATCTGGCGCGCATTCGCGTCGCGCTGGGCACAGACCAGCCGTTCTTCGTGCAATATCTAAACTTCCTAAAAGGCCTTGTGACCTTTGATCTGGGCAAAAGCTTTGCCGGTGGAACGCCCGTATCGCGGTTGATTGCCGACGCGTTGCCCGCCACGCTGCTGCTGGCCTTCATTTCCATGGTCGTATCGATTGCGCTGTCGATCCCGCTCGGCATCAAGGCCGCTACGGCGAAAGGCAAAGGCGTCGATCAGGCGATCCGTATCTTTTCGCTTCTCGGCCTGTCCTTCCCGAATTTCTGGCTGGCGCTGATGCTGGTGCTGCTGTTTTCCATCACGCTCGGCTGGCTTCCACCAAGCGGCATGGGCGGTTTTGTCAGCTACATCATGCCTGCGGTGACGATGGGTGTCATTCTGACCGCCACCAATGTGCGCCTCGTGCGCACGGCGATGCTCGATACGCTGCAATCCCAATATATCATGGTGGCGCGCGCCAAAGGTCTGAGCGAAAGCAAAGTGCTTTACAAACATGCTCTGCGCAATTGCGCCATTCCTTTGATCACCTATTTCGGCCTGCAATTCGGCGGCCTTCTCGGCGGCATCGTCGTTATCGAGAGGGTTTTCAATTGGCCGGGCATGGGGTCGCTGGCATTCGATGCCGTGGGTGCGCGTGATTATCCTGTCTTGCAGGCGGTTATCACTGTCCTGTCGCTGATGATCGTCGGCATCAATCTTCTGGTCGATATCGCCTACGGGCTGGTCGATCCCCGTATCCGCACGGAGTAAATGACATGGCTGCCAAGACCTCCCGCCTTTCGCGTTTTTACAGCCTTGAATTCATACTCGGTGCAACGTTAACTGCTATCATCTGCATTGCCGTTCTGTTGTCTGATGTGCTCTTTCCCGGCGGTGCCGAAAAGATTGATTTGATGGCACGCCTTGCCAAGCCCTTTGCCAGTGCCGCTCATCCGTTCGGCACCGATCCACTGGGCCGTGATGTGCTGGCACGTGTCGTTGCCGGCGGCAAAATCTCGCTGCTGGTTGGCTTCACATCCGTCATTGGCGCGGTAATTTTCGGCGTGGTCATGGGCTTGGTTGCGGGTTATTACCGTGGCTTCTGGGACATGATCGTCATGCGCTTTGCCGATATTCAGCTTGCCATGCCGTTTATCCTTCTGGCCATCACCTTCATCGCCATTGTCGGCGGTAGTCTCACCAACACCATCATTTTGTTGATTGTTTCGCAGTGGGTGCAATATGCGCGTCTGGTGCGTGGGTCGGTTCTGACGTTGCGCGAACGTGAATTTATCCTGTCTGCCCGCGCAATCGGCGTGAAGGACTGGCGCATCATCTTCCAACACTTGCTGCCGAACCTCATCGGCCCGGTCATCGTGCTGATGACGTTGAATGTTGCTAACAATATCCTGCTTGAAAGCAGCCTGACATTCCTTGGAATGGGTGTTGATCCGACCATTCCAAGCTGGGGGGGTATGCTTGCAGATGGCCGCACCTATTTGCAGATTGCATGGTGGGTCAGCGTCTTCCCCGGCCTCGCTATTCTTCTGACCGTGCTTGGTCTCAATCTTCTCGGTGACTGGCTGCGCGATAGCCTTGATCCAACTGGCAGAACTTCAAGGTAAAGCGCAATGACAGAGATTTTCGCCCAAACACTTCAGCGCAGCCTTGATATTCTGGTTGAGCAGGCCATTCCCGGCCAGTCCTTAGAAGCTTGGACATTTGACGACGTAAAGAGCCGTCGCGATGCGGAACAGCGCTTGTTGGAAAAAGGCGTCAACGCCCGCATCCGCAGCGCCTACAAGCCTTTGCTTCACGCGTTTCTGGAAGAGATCGATCTTGCTGGTGTAGAGGCGATTGAAGTTCTTTATCCCGTTCACGCCAATGCGCCTGCCAACCGTTTTCGGTTGGAAGCCTATCCGCTGGCTGCGTTGGTTGGTAATGTCAAAATCGACTTCATACCGCGTGAAGACAATGAGTTTTGGTACGATGTGACACTGACGCGGGCTGGTGGAGAACAGACCTTGGAGGTACTCGCGCCAAACCGCGTTCACGTCGATGTGGTTGGCGAAACCAATGTTTCACCAACCGGCTGGATGCGCCTTACTGGTGATGAGGTCGGTGAACGGCTGGAAACCGATTATGAGCGTTTGTTTGAAAGCACCATCGACGCTGTCGCCACGCATGATTGGGGCAATGACGAGCCCTATTTCGAAGAACTGAATATCCGTGCATTGCACCCTGCCGAAGACTTGGCGCTGACCATTGGCGATGAAGTCGTTAGCTTGCGGGAAGCACTGCACGAAGATTTCTATTTCTCGCTGCTCGAATTCTTCCAGAAGAAATCCGGGCGACCGCTGGGTGATCGCGGCTTGAAGCCTGGCCAGATCGTGCCGGAAATCGTCAAAAGCGAAGGGGAAATTTCGGTTCGCATCGAAATCAGACCACTTGGCACGACGTTTCTGGATTGCGCAGATCAGCCGATTGATACCGCTGTCGAGCCCCCGGCTGCCGACCAGATGTCCCGTCTGCTGGCCGAAATCGGTGGCGAGGCGTTTGATGCGCGGTCGCGCTCAGGCCGTAAGGTTTCCGCTCGTTACGTAAAAGGAAGCGATGCCGCTGTGATGATCAGCGGCGGGCAGCATCCGAATGAGGCGACCGGCATTGTCGGTGCCATCCGTGCGGCCCGCTCCCTCGTACAGAAAGACGGCGCACATTTCACAATCTCGCCGCTGGAAAACCCGGATGGTTATGCCATCCACCAACGCCTTCGTGCTGATAATCCACGGCACATGCATCATGCGGCGCGCTATACGGCGCTGGGGGATGATCTCGAATATCGGACAGTTGAGAATTCAGGCGCGCACCTCAACGAAAAAGCAATCCGCTTCAAGGCGCAAAAACTCAGCGAAGCTGGTCTGCATGTAAACCTGCACGGCTACCCTTCGCATGAGTGGACACGGCCATTGTCCGGTTACGTCCCGCGCAATTTCGCCATGTGGACATTGCCAAAGGGCTTCTTCCTTGTGATGCGTCACCATTCAGGATGGGCCGAACAGGCTGACGCCCTGCTGGACAAGGTCACCCGCCACCTCGGAAGCATTCCCGGACTACTGGAATACAACGACCGCCAGATAGCTCTTTACGAAATCCATGCCGGAGAAACCGGCTTCCGCATCATAAACGGATTTCCGTGCCTCTCATCCGTCGATGACCGTCACACCGTGCCGATGACGCTGATAACGGAATATCCTGACGAGACGATTTATGGCGATGATTTCATCGTCGGCCATACGGCGCAAATGGAAACGGTCCTGTCCGCATATGCTGCTTGGCAAGAGATTTCCGCAGAAATATCTGTCCCGTTAAGCTGAAAACGGTTGCTGTGCGTTCTCAAAGGACGCACAGCAAATACTTCGGCGAACTTAAAGAGCAGCGTTCTGAGCGCGCTATTGTTGTTGCAAAAAAGCTTGAGCTTTCGAAAAGTCAGGGCAGGGGGGTCGGATTCCCTCGGGGACGGATAGCCGCTGTTGTTTTCACAGGACTCGAAACAACGATATTTTAGCGCCGTGATTACTCTAGGTACGTCCCGGCCTATCTTGAGAAACGCTCGGGTGGAACACTCGCCTGATCTTTTTACGTACCCGCAAAAATCAGATATCAGGCTGCTTCTTGTCCCTGAAACCCTCATATTGAGGCGGTGAGGGCCTAGGTGAAAAAAAAGGGTGATTTTGCGGATGATAACGAGGACCAATTGGCCGTCGAGAGCGCAAAGATGGCTCTCTCCTCGTTGATGGCTGGATCGACATCCGCTATGTCTCGAAGCGTCTGGACATCGACCTTGTCGATGACGCGGATCCACCCTTGCTGGCTTAATTATTTGGCGGCTTGGACACATGCCTGCTGTCGGTGAAAAGGCGGCGTTCGGAGGGCTTGTCTACGAAGTGATGGCTCTGGACGGACACACCATCGACAAGGTTAGGATTGGCAAAGTCGGCGCGACTAGCGAAATTTCCGAGGAACAATAATGCGCTTTTGTCCGTTTCATTGCCATTTCTTATGTGATGATAGGATAAAATCATACCTGACGCCAAAAGAATTTCATCCAGCTATTCTTGTGCGGACGGCTGGACCACCTTTTTTATCCTACGCACGTTAATGGCCTCGGACTGATGTGAAACAGCAAATCGAATGACCCCGAAGGCGTTACAAATGCTTGTATCCCGTATCAGCAAGTGGACCAGCCTCCTGACGACACGCAAGCTTTACCAGAAGGAGTTTTCGTGGCTTTGGTTCGGGACATTGGGCGTCACAGAGGAGAGCAAATGCCGATGACGATTGCTATTCGTCGGCCACAAACAGCACCCGCTGTGATCAAACGAGCGCCAGAATACGTGCCGGGCCACCTGTCCCACCCCGGTGGGTTGGTGCTCCGACGATGATGGTTGCCCCTTTGACCGGCAGGGCTTCAAGATTGTTAAGGCCTTCGATGCCATAGCGGCCAGCTGGAAGCCACGAGTTATGGACCGCGAAGTCGGAGGAATTGCCCGGATCCAACGAGAGTGTATCGACGCCGATTGCGACCGTATCGAGCTTCAGCAGCAAGTCGGTTGCCGACTTGCCGAAGCCGGGAAAGGCGAATTTACCAGCGTCGTCGTTGCGAAAGGCTGGGCTTTTTACTTTTGTCGCCCAGCCAGAGCGCAGAGCCACGACTGCACCTGCCGGAATGTCACCGTTTGTGCTCATCCACCGCTCGATATCCGCCGCTTCAATGGTCGAGTTGGCATCCTCTTTGGCGCGGTCCGTGATGTCGATGATAATCAGGGGCGCGACCAGTTTTTGTGGTTCCAACTGATCAACGCTGGCGCCGTCGGCGCTGAAGTGGAACGGGGCGTCGATGTGGGTTCCTGTGTGTTCGAAAATTGTCAGTTTATGGAGCTGATATCCGTCCTTGGTGATATCGGCAGCCCATTCAAACTCGATTCCGGGCTTGCCATCAAATGTCGGAAACGCTGCGTCATAGATATGCGAGAGATCGACAACTTTGCTGGCTGTCTGAGCAAGTACCGGCGTCGCCAAATTGCTCGCGCCCAATGCGACACCCGCTAACGCCGCACCTTTAAACAGCATACGCCGCGATAGCATGTTTTTCTTCACGCCTTCGATTACGCATTGATTGCACATCCGCTCGTCCCTCCGTTGCAAACCTTATGTCGTGACGGTACCTCAAAACCGGCATGAAGCAAGAGCGGTGATCTTAAAGGTTGCAGATCCAATAGAAAGACATTCTGCCTTTTCGCCTGTGTAATGGGTGACCGGTTGCCCGCTAGCGACGTTGAGCAACTTTGAGTTGTAATAGGTCTGGCAGCTGGGCATGACTTACTTCAATTGATGAAGAAGGGTTTCGATGGGCGCAGATTGTGGCAGAGCAGGCGGGTGATCGAGTTTTGCCCGCATCCGGTAGGTCGGATCCCTGGAATACCAATCAAGCAACGCGGATGCGACTTCGATGGCTCTTATGTCAGTTCTTTCTACTCCGTTCTCCTCGCACCACGCAATGTGAAATCGATCAATTTCTTCAAGGTCATGTGACGATAGCAGGGTGGCAGAGCGGGATGAGGAATTCTGATCCATGTCTCACCGAATATAGGCGGTTTCTACATTTTCCCTAAAACCGTTTTGAATTCATTTTGTTCCAGCATCCGTACGGCTGGAAAGCTGTGTGTCTGGACAAAAGGCGGCGCTGGCATCTCCGCAACCGCAGCGCTGCTAGCAACGGGACTAGCGCTTAAAGGCCGGTGACGATGCTGGACTGCACCCCCAACCATGTAGCAGATCGAAAATCGGTGGGACCGAACCCTCGACCTCGTTTGAGATGGCATAATCTTGAGCCAAGTCGGCGTCGCCTGTCAGGATTGCAGCCACAGGCAGGCGGATGCCAAGATGGGCGGCGTCTCACAGCAAGCGATTGTGACGAACAGTAGGCCTCGCAGCCGGAACACCAAAACATGCACCTGACTGCGTTAGCGGTACGGCACCGTCGTCACGGCACTGATGGGTTGTTATCGTTTGCGTCCTTGACGATCAGAGCGAGGAGCCCGGGCAACGCCGCTTCGATTTCGTGGCGGCACAGAGGGGCGGCTCTACTGTTTCCCCTGTCGACCTGACTGATCAGGCCCGCCTCTCGCAGTATCCGGAAGTGATGGGTGAGTGTTGCCTTCGATACCGGCAATCCAAACGACACGCAGGTTCGTTCAGTTCCTTCAGGCGCGATCGACAGTTCCGCGATCACGCGTCGTCGATGCGGGTCTGAAAGGGCGGCGAGCACAACTCCCAGATCGAGAGGCGCTTTTTCCATATTTCCATTCTGCAGCACTGGAATTCCCTAGGTATGACTTGTATCATACCTTCTTCGTTGATAGGTACGATTTCAGTCTTACCAAAGGAGCGTACAAATGTCGAACAATGCATTTTCTCTGCCCGAGCCTGATCCGGCAGAAACCGGACCTTACGCTGTGGTGGGTGAGGCACGAGCAAAACCTGGCAAGGCCGATGCGCTTGAAGCCGTACTCGTTTCGCTTGTTTCCCCAACGAGGCTGGAAGACGGAGCGTTGGAGTACCACGTTCATCGGGACCGGCACGACACTGATCTATTTGTGTTTTATGAGGTATGGCAAAGCAAGGAGAAACTTATTCAGCATCTTCAGGCGCCTTACATAATCGCGTTTCTTGAGGGTCGTCACGAGTACCTCGCGAACGAAATGACAGTTCGCTGGCTGAAAATGGCGAGTGCATACGCGACGCAAAGCGCACGCTCGCAATAAAGACGTTCAGGTCAAAAGCAGTGACGCGCCGGTTCCCGACGCCTCCCAAGACCGCCAGTACAAATGAGGCTGAGGCATGGCTGCAATCGCAGCCTTGGCGTTGCCATCGTTGCCGAACAAGATGTATTCAGCCAGGTCAGCAGGTGGATGCCTTATCCGCGGGCGCACGTTCTTAAGGTCCATTTTTCAAAGCCTCAATGCCGTATGGTTGGTGGAGGAGACACCCGCCCCGGTTTCAGCGATAGTCTATATGTTCTCATTGCTGAGGGAGCCACGATGGCTGTTTATCGGGTTGCATGGTGTCCCGTTTCACGTTAGGTGCACAGACTTATCGGAGATGCAATTTGCAATTACCTGACCCGGAATATCCCGGGGGAGCCAAACGACGGCGAGGGCGCTCTATCTGGCCTTGGCTGTTATTGCTCGCTGTCATGCTTCTGGCGATTTATGCTTACGGACAGGCCGTCGCGGCTTGGGACGATATGGTCAGGATGTGGCGGGACCTCGTTCAGCTTTTCTGGTGGATAATTCCTGACGAACGGTCAGCGAGCTAAACTTGGGCCTGCGGATTGGTCGGCGTGGAGTGCTAGAGGGCGCGACGAGAAACGTGATGTGTCTCCAACATTCTGCCCTGTTATATGTACTATAATCTTCTCTTGAACGGCGCTCATTGAGATAACTGATTGGATGCGCCGAGGGCTATGGGAGCATAGTTGCTCAATAGGAGTGTGTCAGGCCAACTCGGTGGCACCATTACCTATGACTGGTCGCCAGCGGGTGTCGTCGTTCTGGTGAAGCTCAGTGGAGAGAAGCTGGCCAAGTGATGGCCGGCTATCCTATAACTCGCAATGCCAACCGGATTTACGGATAGGCAGAACCATTTAAAAAGCTCTCGTGCAGCAGTAAACTGGTCGATCTTGTCTGAAGGATTTCGCGACCTATCTCATTTTCTCACGACGATGGAGCGACGAGATGGAAGAACTGGTGGCTAATTTTCTGTTCGACAAAGCTGTCGAAATTATTCCTCCGGAAGCCAAAGAGAACAGGTCGGATGCCCGCATTTGTCTGTGCTGCCGACGCTCAAACTGCTGGATAGACGACGACGGCTGTGGAATCTGTGAGGAGTGTATCGCGGCGTAAGTCCGTGTGTTCATCGCAGCCACCTATGTCGCGCTTGGGCGCATTCAGTGTGGCTCGATGTTTCCAAGAATGCTTGGGACCGCCCTATGCGCATCATCACAGCTCTCGAGACCTATCTTGTTCTACAGGTGCGCCGCGATTATTGGGGGGCGGCGGCATATTATTCGTTCTCACATGTTAGACCACTGACGAATTGTTCTTGGCGCGGTTTTTGGTACACGAAGAAATTAATCAGCCCGCAAACGAATACGGAAATTTTCTTCGCGGACCTTCAAGCGATTTCGTAGAGGAATTCCCATACGAGATCCGCGAGGATGCTCGCTTGCTCATCGCTCATGTAAGCGGCCGTTTCCACCGCAATAGCCTCTACGTCACCCCGATCAACAGCGATCAGGTCGAGGATCCTCGCGAATTTGATTGTCAGTTCCGGATCGCTAGCAAACTCATCTATGGTTACCGTCAGCAAGCTTTCGGTCGCGTCAATCACCCGAGTCTGGATGCTGTCGGGAGAGGTGGATAGCGCTCTTACTGCTTCGAACAGACGTGCGCGTGCCTCGGGATATTTGACGTCCATGGTTTTTACCTTTTCCATTATGGTGGGAAGTCTGGACGCGCGTTCGATGTCGGCCACCGATTGTGGAGGTCGTTCAACAGCGAAAACATGACTGCTACAAACTGTTCCATAACACGACGGACACGTTACGGTTCGTTTTTATCGTTGTATCACCTGAAATAAAAAAGCAGGCACTCATCCCAATGCAACTATGCGATTTCCGCATTGCTGCGCTGCAATAACGTCTATTTATTGTGCGCTACGATAGAATATCGTGGCTTTATCGAAGTGATGCACCTCCTCCCGCAGAGCTTCGTATTCAGACGGCCCACTCCTCCTCCCAAGGGTCTTCTGTTGGAACAGCGGCAATTCTCCTCCCAGTCGTTGTTCGTTTCTTTTCCGAAAGCCTGCCGCACCTCCTCCCGCGGCAGGCTTTTTCGTTTCAGTGCCGGCTGCATCGAGGTCCCAGATTGAGCTGCCGGTCATGCCTGCTCTCGTAGGTTGAGCGAGGAAAGGGTAATGCCCGAAGCCGCACCGCCCGCTTAACCAGCAGCACCGAAGCAAAACGGCGATATCCTAAGATACTTCTATACCGACAGAGAACTGGAAGCCCGCGGCGTGCACGACATGAATCGGCAGTTCTAGACCTGCTTCACGTGCCTTTGAGCGCAATCGCCGAACCACTGCGTCAAGACTACGGGTTTCGGGGCTAAGTTCTCTGTACCCCATGGCGCGTGAGAGATCTGCTCTGGAAACGATGCGGCCACTAGCTTCGGCCAAGCACAAAATCAACTTCGCTTCCCGGCCGGACAGCCTGATCTCTGTACCTTCGGGCGAGATGAGGCGTTGGCTAGCGCAGTCTACACGCCATTTCGAGTGCGACTGATTTGGTAACTGCTCTGTGGTCGTGACGCGCTTAATACGATCTGAAAGATTTTTAATCGCAAAAACCAACTCGTCTCCGTCGACCGGTTTCGTCAGATATAAATTTGCTCCTTCAGCATAGCCTCGAATTTTGTCGTCACGTAGCGTTCGAGCGGTTACGATAATGACTCCCATATGGGTTCTCTCGGCCAATGATCGCGTAATCTCGTAGCCGTTGGTGTCCGGCAGGTTTATATCGACGATCGCAACGTCGAAAACGTCAGTGGTAACTGAAAGCGAAAACTCTGCACCATTGGCAACTGGCGTTACCGAAAACCCGTTCAGACGAAGAAAGTCTGTCAGGCCTTGCCGCAGATCGAAATCGTCTTCAACAAGAATAACGCGGACGCGTTGGTTACCAATTGTCTCGTTCATCTTTAAGGCTTTTGACAAGGGACTAAAAACTCTATCACGCAAATGATCAAACTCCCTGCGCACAGCACTGTTCGCAGCGTGGCAGGCATTGAATAGTACCCCCGCAACGCATCAATCGGCCAACCGATTGAACTTGGGGAGAACAATAGTTGCTTCTGCACCCCCTTCTGAGCGGTTGCGGATCAAAAATTGTCCGCCGTGGGCATCTACGGCGCGCTTTACCAGCGATAATCCTATCCCTTTTCCTTCTACGTGAGCCGAATTGGACCCCCGCACGCTGTGCTTGACAAGGTCATTGATCTGGCCATCTTGGATACCAATGCCATCGTCCGTGATCTTCAGATGGACTTCATCCCTCACGCAAAATACCGCAACCTCAACCTTCGTAGATCCAAGGGGAGCGGAGAATTTCGCTGCGTTCTCAAGAAGATTGATAATGGCGAGCCGCAGCATCTCTTTGTCGGCGAGTATCCAGGCCCTTCTCGCTTCCACGCTCACTGCTAAATTGATTTTCGTGCCAGGAAGAAGGTCACTTGCATCTGATAATGCGGCCTCTGTCAGATCAGCCACGCTCGTATCCACCAAGTTTGGCTGATAACTCGGCCCTTGTATCTTGCTTCGAGTCAGGTTGACTTCAAGCACTTCGACTAATCGCATAATTCCGCCGTTGGCGCGGTTCAATCTCTCACGATTGGACCCATCGCTCTTCGGCAATGTCAGTCGAATGCTTTCCAGATTGGTACGTATTACGCCAAGAGGTGTTCGATACTGGTGCGAAATAACCTCCATGAAACGAACTTGCTGCTCCTGTGCCTGCAACTCTGCATATAGGGCAACCTCCGCTACACGCTTCGCTGCCTCGAGTTCCTGCGTTCTCTCTCGAACGAGATCGTTTGCTCGATGTTCGGCAACATTGGCCGCCAGAAGAGCGCGACGATCAGCCTCTCTAGTTGCAGCCTCCGCCTTGCGAAGCCTGACAGCGAGCGACCCAGTCAGCAATGTGAAGTGCATGATGCTGGTTGCTGCGTAGGAGCTGGCGACCCAACCCGGCAATGGCAAAATGCCGTAGCGCTGACTATTGGTCACGATCAGACCAGCCCACAGCAAACCAAATGCTGCAAAGTTCAAGCCCTGTTGAGCGTCGCGCGAACGGTAGAAATCCAGAAAAGCAACGATCACCGCCAAAGTTGTTAGAACCAGAATAACTGGACCGGCCACGGTTACAAAATAACGATTCACGCCTGCGAAAACGCATGTAACGCCAACAAAGCCAGTAATTGCAGTAAAGCGGCAATAAAGGTCAAGCCGTGGGTAACGATGTCGAAGCTCAAGGATTCCAGCAATCGATAGAGCGCCCGCCGCTAGGCCCAACCAGGACGAACTGCTGGTCAGATAGTCGTTACCTAGTCCACCTTCGCTGAAAAACAGCAACCGCGCTAGCCCGAGGCTACCGAAATAGGTCGAGCTTACCGCCAATATGTCCAGCGCAAGAAATAAATAAAATATCTTCCGATCAAAATAAAAGAATAAAAATTGGATGACAAGCAATATACCCATGCCACCGAACCACATACCACGAACTATGTTCTGAATAATCGATCTATATTCGTAGTCGGATGGAGACAACAATTCCGCTGAGACATTCAGACTCGCGTCTTGGTTCCGCGCACGAATGTAAACTACAGTCGTCTCGCCAGGTTGCAGCTCAAGAGGAAGTATGTTTGCCGAGGTATTGAAGTGTACCTGCGAACGCGGCGAATGATCGCCCATCTCATAGCGATTGAAGTCGTCTGTATTTTTGCTCTTTCCTTGCAAACCCACATAGACCTCTAGTTCGTCTGTGAAGTTCGGTGTGAGTGAAAGAAGCAGATTTTGCGGATGTTTCGCCTGCGGAGACGGCGCAAGAGCAAACCGCATCCAGGCAGACGTTTGCACAAAACCGAGATTGATGTCGTGTCGCGCGATCGGTGAGAACAATATCGGCTGCCGCAGGATATCCTGCAGAGTTACAGAACTATCTTGGACAAGGGCAACATCGATATAGCCATCCAGGGGCAAAGAACCGGACATTTCAAGTGGCACGTCACGAACTCGAATTTCGGAACTGCCGCTGTCTGCGCGGACGACTACCGCGTTGAAAATCAACGCCATTATCAGTGTTAAACAGACTTTGAATATCGACATGAGTCACATAGTGCGGGGACGAAAGACCAGACTCCGTTGGGGATGAACGACCGCTTTATCCATCATTCGGAAATGTCACTCCCTTGCCGTCGCGCTACGAGATGAGATTGTCAAGTCCGGTTGGGCATGAAGTGGACGATGCGACTTTCAAGCCGCGAACGGTGAACCATCTTGTACGGACACATGAGGTTCACTCACTTCCGGAACGTCTCTGTTGGAAAAGGGATCGCTCGCTTTTCCTCAACCGGTCTACATCCGTGGACGGCTGTTGCCGTCACAGCACGCGTTCCGTTCCAAAGCGTTCCAACTCGTTCCAATTGCGTCCTGTCAGGAATGGGCGAACCAACTTAAGAGTTCGACTAGCTGCATGGTCGCAACTCAATGAACGCATATTTGACGGAAAACCCAGAGAAATGATTGCTAAAACAGCCGCAGCTTTCTGTGCAAAGAAGTCATTTTTCTTGAAGTCATTTCTAGGATTGCTGTTGCGGACAATCCTTTTTTCCACATTGTCTATATTTGGTATCGGGGCCAACTCGTCTCCCGCATTTGCGTTATCAAGCGCTTGCGAAACATTGAATAGCAACACCGGAACCACAGCATATTCAAAGATATTCAATGCCTCGGATTTTGGGGCCGGAGAGTCTGTTACCGTGTCATTTACAGATAACGGCACGGACCCAAAAACTGTGCCGGAAATCAACTCCGGGCAGATCAGACTGAACAGTTCGGACAGTAGCACTGTATTTTACCGATACTCGACATACACAGGCTTGGCCGGACAATATTCCGGTAGTCACACTGCCCTTAGCACCAACGGGCTTTCAATCACGGTCAACTCAAGAACCTTTCTGAGCCCGGTAACGATCGTGTGTTCCGCACCGGTTTCACAACCGACCCTGAACGACGTCACACCGAACACGGGAACTGCTGCTGGCGGCACCTCCATTACCATCACCGGCACCAACCTGACGGGGGCAACGAGCGTCACCATCGGAGGCGTGGCCGCGACAGGCGTTACAGTCCTATCCTCCACTACCATTACGGCAACAACACCTGTCCATGCTGCTGGCCTTGTCGATGTCGCTGTCACCACATCGGCCGGCTCCGATGTTCTGGTCAACAGCTTCACCTATGTCGCGCCAAATCCGCCGGTCGCCAACCCGGTGTCAGCAACAGTTGCATCCGGTTCACCTGCAAACCCGATCACACTCAACATCACCGGTGGCCTGGCGACTTCCGTCGCGGTCGATGCCGCTGCCAGCCATGGCACCGCAACCGTATCTGGTACAGCGATCACCTACACGCCGACATCAGGATATGCAGGTCCCGATAGCTTCACCTATACCGCCAGCAATGCCGACGGAACGTCTGCCGCAGCAACTGTTTCCATCACCGTCAGCGCCGCCGAACCGGCACTGACCGGCATCACACCCAACACAGGCACAACGGCTGGCGGCACCTCCATTACCATCACCGGCACCAATCTGACGGGGGCAACGAGCGTCACCATCGGAGGCGTGGCCGCGAACAACGTCACGGTTGTTTCTTCGTCCTCAATTACCGCAACGACGCCGGCCCACGCCGCCGGTCCCGTCAATGTCGCCGTGACCACACCTGATGGTGCTGACGTTCTGGTCAACAGCTTCACGTATGAGGCAGAGCCAATCGTTGTTTCACCGTCGAGCGGAACGTTGCCCGAGGCCACGTTGGGAACAGCGTATAATCAGGCACTGTCCTTGAACGGTGGAACCGGGCCGTTCACATTCGGAACATCTGGATCGATGCCCGCAGGCCTCAGTGTCCACCCCGCTACAGGGGCTATTTCAGGAACGCCGACCGCCACTGGATCCTACAGTTTTTCGGTTATAATCACTGATGCGAATCATACAACCGGCTCCGCAACCTACGCGCTGACAGTCAATCCTCCATCGGCCAGCTTCGTGTTCACGCCGTCCGGTGGCGTTTTGAAGGAAGCCATGGTGGGCGAAGGCTACAGCCAGCCGATCAGCGCAACGGGCGGAACTGGCTCGCTGGTCTACAGCCTTTCCAGCGGCACTCTGCCAAACGGCATTACGCTCAACGTCTCTACCGGCGAACTGACCGGACCTTTGGGATCGGATGCCGACGACAAGGATTACCCTCTCACCATTCAGGTACGCGATGGCAATGGCGCTACTGGAACGGCGAGCTATACGCTCACCGTCAAGGCGCGTGCCGTAACGGTGAGCGACAAGGTTGTTGACGTCGATGCCGGTTCCTCACCTGCCGATGTTTACCTCAACCGTGGCGCCACCGGCGGGCCGTTCGTTCGGGCCGACATGACCTTCGTGGAGCCGTCAAACGCTGGCACTGCAACAATTATTCAGGGACAGCTGGCGCAGAGCGGACCCGTCACGACACCTGTGGGCTGGTATCTTCAGTTCACGCCAAACCCGGCCTACAAAGGACAGGCCCGCGTCGGGTTCAGACTGACCAGCGCACTGGGGATCTCCAACACCGGCACCGTGACCTATAACATCGTCTATGATGCGCAACAGGTCGCTTCCGATACCGACCGGTTGGTCCGCAGCTTCGTCAGCAGCCGCCAGAACATGATCTCCTCCACGATCCACGTTCCCGGCCTGCTGGAACGGCGGCGGATGACTGAGGCGACCGATCCCGTGACCTCCCGTATGGCGCCTTCCGAAAACGGCATGACGGTCAGTTTCTCCACCAGCCTCGCGCAGATGGAATCGGCACGCGACAGCACCGATGGCATCGCCGGCGGCTATTCGTCCGCCTTCAACATCTGGATCGACGGCGCCTTCCTGGCCCACAACGACAAGGACATCAACGGCGGCAAGTGGGGTAGCTTCGTCATGGTGAATATGGGAGCGGACTATCTGCTGAATGAAAGGGCGTTGCTTGGCTTATCGTTCCATTACGACTACATGACCGATCCAATGGACGAGGACGCGAAATTGAAGGGCAATGGCTGGCTGGCCGGTCCTTACGCGTCCTTCGAGATCGGCAAGGGTGTGTTTTGGAACGGCAGCCTGCTCTATGGCGGCTCGTCCAATGACATCGATACGCAGTTCTGGGACGGCTCGTTCGACACGAAGCGCTGGATGGCGGATACCTCGATCGAGGGCCAGTGGAATCTCGGCAACGATACGACGCTAACACCGAAGCTCAGGGCCGTATATTTTTCCGAAAAGGTCGAGGACTACACTATCGGCAACGTTACAGGCGATACTATCACCATTGATGGCTTCAACCAGGAGCAGTTCCGTATCAGCCTCGGTACCGAGATCATCCGCTCCTTCACGCTAGGAAGCGGCGCAACAATCAAGCCGGGTCTCGGCGTGACGGGCGGCTTCGCTGCTCTCGACGGCTCCGGCGCGTTCGGAACCGTAAAAGCAGGCGTGTCGCTGCAAACGGCAGATCTGTGGATGCTCGATGCAAGTCTGCTTCTCAACGTAGAGGGCGAGGGTCAGAAATCCTTAGGTGCCCGGGTTGCTGCGAGTAGACAATTTTAACTGATACAATTTTCTGGCGCCAAAGGCCTTATCCAAATGTTATTTGAAGGAGCAGAGTTTAATGTCTGGCGAAGACTTAAAAAAAATACAAGGACACAGCTCTCGATACTCGTTATGCGGCATTGGTCGAACGATCGCGTGAGCATATCATAAGAAGAACTGAGCTAGAGCTTAGTGAGGTAGGCCGTGAGCTACAGACGAGGGGGCTCAGCTTCGAAAAGAGGCTGCCGATGATAACTGTATGGCGAGACATCTTTTCGCTATCTGGCGATAAAGCTGTCACGAGCCACGTCGATTCACTCAATTCCAACGAGACGAATATTGCGCCAAGATCGACGGGGGTGGTGGTCTGCGCTTGAGTTTGATCTGCTGTTATTGGCATGATTGGCCTCCAGAGAGTTTTCGAGCGACCTCACTCTGCCACAGTGCTGGCTGCTGCTCACCCCTGATGCGATCTCAAGAGCTGCAATCGCGCCTTCATCATCGGTTTGACAAACTTTGCCATCAGCGGGTATCTTGAGACATCAAGGAGACTCAAATGGCGACGATGAATGTATCCCTGCCAGATACCATGAAAGATTGGGTAGAAGCACAGGCCAAGACGGGTCGATACTCGAATGCGAGCGATTATGTCAGAGACCTCATCCGCAGAGACCAAGCCCGCACGGACAAGATTGCCGAGATGCAGCGCTTTGTCGACGACGGGATTAGAAGCGGAGTTGGGAGCCGTTCAAGGGACGAGTTGTTTGCTGCAGCCACCTCTCGAGCGGAGATCAGCCGCGGACGCACTTGATGCGATTCAGCATTTCGGTCCAAGCGGAAGAGGATATTGTTTCCATTGCAGAAGAAGGCATTCGCAACTTCGGAGCACTGGTTGCCAAAAGATATAACCATGAGCTTTTTGCCTTGCTAGAACTCATCGCTACCAACCCAAGAATGGCGCGCGAACGCCATGAGATTTCCCCTCCTGTCAGGATTCATCCGTTCAAGGCTCACCTTGTCGTGTATCGCATCATTGAAGACGGAAGCATATTCGTGATCCGCATACGGCACGGCCATGAAGATTGGGCCGGAGATTCTTTCTAACCAACCCCTTCGCTGAATTCATAACATACTAGTCGCGAGTGCGTATCCCATCAAGGCGACGAATTTTACAAGCTCTCTGTGTTCAGGCCCCCGCAACCAAATAATTCCCCTGCAATACCAAAAAAGCCCCCTCGTGGGGCTTTTTGCGTTCTTCGCCTTCAATCGACGTGACTCTTCCCATAAACTCTTCCAAGGCCGCCCCTCATTGGGCAGCGCCAGCCTCCTTTTGCCATATCCACACCTAAGAACCCCAGCAAGAGCCAAGAGCAAAACGATCGTCAGGGCAGAGACAGCGCACGCGAGATCGATGCGGAAATTCCTAGGTGAGAATTGAAGGAGCGCAATTTAGCTCAACGTGCACGCAACCTATATCGGTGGATCACGATCTGACAAGATTTGAGGCTTGGCGACGGATATCCAGTTGCCGCGGCCTTAACTCAGACCTCTGAGAAAAAAGTCAAGTATAGCCCAATATAAGTATACTGCGTACATCTATAACGAGCGCTTTTCGTTGTTTAGTCAATTTTTAGTAATGCCGCAGAATATGGGCGTAAGGACGAGTTTATCGCCGAGGCGAGGCAATAATTCAATTAATTTTCTATTTTGAATATCATTAAAGGTTAAATACATCTTTTTATTGTACAAATCTATCTGTCAGGTTTTAATTATTAGATGGTAATTTATGATTTTTATACAATAAGTTAGCGTCGTTTTTCTCTAAAAGTTAATGATCAAATTCGAATATTCGTCAATTATCCAGAGATTGACGTTGAATATGCTTAATAATTTGTTATGGTCTAAAGCATTCAAGGAAAATACAAGTTAAAAAAACGGAATTCGGAGCATGAAGCTTTCTCGGATGTCGTCACCACTTGTTCAGAAATATAAGGTGCTAAACGGTTATTGCCGTAATCGAACCATCTTATGCATGATCTTCGCCGTGACTGGTCCACTCGCTTCGGTTGCGCAAGATTTGTCTGCCTGCACTGAAACCGTTTTGCCTTCGTCAATCGGGGAGCTCTCGCAGACCCAAGTTCTGCGAGATGTTATTCGTTCGGGCGATAAGCTCAATCTCGCCTTTTACGAAAGCTTAGGATCGGAGGAGGATCGATGGGGCGCTTCCAAAGGTTCGGGTCCACGTGGCTTTTATCAACGCCCTGAACTCAGCGCCGAATATACGGTCGAGGCGGACGGGGCTATTTCACTTCCACTTCTGGGTCGATTTCCGGTTCGAGGGCTTCTCCCAGCTGCGGTGGAATCGTCCCTCCTCCATTCCTACGAAAACCTTGTCGGTAGAAAAGGGTTCGTGAACATCGTCAAGATCGAGCATCAGCCGATCTATATCAGCGGGCCGGTTCGCAATCCCGGGTCATTCAAATATGTGGATGGCATGACCGTCATGCACGCCATAGCCCAGGCTGGCGGCATGACAGCCAAGAGCGTCGAACCTTGGCAACGTGTCGAAATCGCACGCCAGATAGAGCGGCTCAAAACGGGACTGACCGATCTGAAACGGATTTCCTCACGAACCGAGGTGCTGAGGGGCGTACGGGATTCCGTGAAAGTTGCCAGTATTGATACGCCTGTTCTCGGCGTCGATCAGGATGCTCAGCGGCTGCTGAATGAAGAGACATGGCAGCGGCAACTCGTAACAACAAGCAGAGATGCTCAACACGATAGCTATGCAAAGGCCGTTACGAACGCTCAGGCCGATCTCGATTTGCGTCAAGCGCGCGTCGGCAATTATGACGCCACCATCCGGGTCCGTCAGGACAGGTTGGCCAGTGTCGAAAATCTGGCCAAGAACAAACTGGTCACCAGCATCGAACTAACCCGCGCGCAGAGTGAACTGACAGAGTCGGAAGATCGAAAGCAGCAGGCCATAATCGATGTCGAGAGCGCCAAGCAGCGACTGGCAGCAGCGAAACAGGATCTGGATCGTGACCGTATCGAAGGCAAGATCGAGATTGAAAAGTCGGCAGCTGATGCAGAGAAAACCTTGTCCACCGCGTTGAAGACGACCGAGAGCGATCTTGAAATCTTCCGCGCCATGGTTTCATCGAATGATGCCGGTGATATCGCATTCGAAATAGTTCGGGCTGGACCGGATGGAGTCGTTGTCGAGCCAGCCACTGAGGAATCGGTGCTACAGCCGGGCGATCTTGTCAAAGTGCATTGAAATCTAGTGCATTCCTTTCCCAAGCGGGAAAGCACGTCCTCCCCTCCGCCAAGGCGCTCAGGGGCATTACCTATTTTTGACTTATCGTGCGTTTTAAAAACGCCATGGAGAGGTATTGTGTCATGGAAGCTCTACCCTATTCAAACTCCGTCGTGTCGGCTCAGGTTCCGATGTTCGCGATGCCGAAGATATCATTGGTCATTCCGACCTTGAACGAGGCGGAAAACATCAAGCTACTGTTGCCCCGCATACCGACATGGGTACACGAAGTCATTATCATCGATGGCCGCTCGACAGATGGAACGCCTGATGTTGCCCGAAGCATACGTCAGGACGTCAAGATCGTGCTTCAGCCCAAGAAGGGTAAAGGCATCGCCCTGCGAACGGGTTTCGAGGTGGCGTCCGGCGACATGATCGTCATGCTTGATGCGGACGGCTCGATGGATCCGGAAGAAATCATTCTTTTCGTTGCAGCCCTTGTCGCCGGTGCGGATTTCGTCAAGGGATCGCGTTTCATGCAAGGCGGCGGCACCAGCGACATGACCGTCATCCGTCGTTTCGGAAATCTCGGGCTGACATTCCTCGTGCGGATGCTTTTCGGCAGCTCTTTCAGCGACCTATGTTATGGCTACATGGCCTTTTGGAAGCGACATGTTTCATTGCTGCGTGCCGATTGCGATGGCTTCGAGATCGAGACGCTGATCAATTTGCGGGCGCTGAAAAGCAAGCTCAAGGTCATGGAAGTGGCGAGCTTTGAATCAGAGCGCATTTTCGGCGTCAGCAATCTACACGCTCTTCCCGACGGCTGGCGGGTTTTGAAGACCATCATTCGGGAGCGCATCAGCACGCCGATCAGCGTGCAGGTCCTTGAGCACCGCATCTCTTGAGGGTCGAATGAGACTGGAGACAGCATCATGCGCATCCTCATGCTGAGTGCCCGATACCTTCCTTTTATCGGGGGAACTGAAACCCATGTCAGAGAAGTGGGAACCCGCCTTGTACAAAAGGGGCATTCGGTAACGGTGTTGACCGGCGATCCTGACGGTCTTCTGCCCGAAACAGAAACACGGGATGGAATTCAGATCGTCAGGATGAAAACCTTCCCCAAGGGACGGGATTGGTGCTTTACGCCAGGTATCTTCACAGCCATCAATGACAGTGGTTGCGATTTGATTCATGTTCAGGGCTACCATACTTTCTTGGCACCTTTGGGAATGATGGCTGCGCTGCGGAAGCGCCTTCCTTTCGTGGTCACGTTTCACAGTGGTGGACATTCATCTCGATTTCGGTCGTCTATGCGGCGTCTACACCACAAAATGCTTGGGCCTTTGGCCTCCCGCGCGGCGCAACTGATTGGGGTGTCGCAGTTTGAGGCGGATTTATTCAGTAGGAATATGGGGATCGCAAGAGACCTGTTCACCGTCATTCCTAACGGCGCCCGGCTGCCTGAAACGTCCGGTCAGCATCCCGCTTCTCGTCATGGCGGGCCTCTGATTATTTCGCTCGGCAGGCTGGAGCGTTATAAAGGTCATCATCGAGCGCTTGCGGCGTTTGGTATTCTTGCGACGAAGTTCCCGGATATGCGCCTCCGGATTCTCGGAGAAGGGCCTTACGAGGCAAGATTGCGTGAGCAGGTGGCACAGCTCGGGCTGGGTGATCGTGTCGAGATTGGTGCAATACCCCATGCCGACCGTTCGGGAATGGCTGATCTTTTATCCTCGGCGGCTCTGGTGGTGCTCCTCAGTGATTATGAAGCGCATCCCGTGGCGGTTATGGAAGCTCTTTCCGTCAAGGCGCCGGTACTGACCACCGATACATCCGGTTTTCTGGAGTTGGCAGCGAAGGGTCTTGTGCGCACCGTTCCGCTCAATGCGCCGGCGGGCATTACCGCACGGGAAATGTTGGCCACCATGGAGGTGGGGCCAATCTTTACCGAAACGAAGTTGCCGGATTGGGAAGAATGCACAGACAGCATTCTAAAGGTTTACAGGCGCGTGCTCTCGCATCCGCGACAGCCGGAACCGCAGAACGGCCCCGCACGGCTTGGAGAGCTAAGGCATGACGATAGCTATTGATGGGGATCCGGATAGGGTAGGTAGGCTCAAAAGGTTCTACATTCCGCGCCTCGATTTGTGGATCGCGGCCTTCCTCGGGCTGCGCAGAAAGGACAGTGTCGTCCGTGATGTGTCAGTCGCATCTTCGCTGGGACTATCACCGCTTTTCGCCTTCATTTCCAGTTGCGCCCTTGTTTTGGCAGCCGAGGCGGCGAACGCCAATCGTTTGGGAGATGGCTGGGCGGTTTCGGGTTTTTACGCCGCGATCGCCATGATCTTCCTGCCCGCAGCTGCACGGATCATCCATCCCGCCGCCAGCCGGCTGGAGCGACTGTCGCTCATCGTCACCATGACCTCAGCCTTTTTTCTGGTGCGCGTCATTCGCGCCCCGGTCGCTTTCATCGACCATGACGAATTCCTCCACTGGGCGACGGTGAATGACATTATCGAAGCGGGACGACTGTTCCTGCCCAATCCGCTGTTGCCTGTCAGCCCGCTTTATCCGGGGTTGGAAATCATAACGTCCGCTCTGGTGAACCTGTCGGGATTGTCCGTTTTTGCAGCGGGGCTTGTCGTGCTTGCTGTGGCGCGCATCATGCTGATGCTTGCTATGTTTCTTCTGTTCGAGAAGATTACGGATTCATCCCGGATCGCTTCCATCGCCTGCCTGATCTACATGGGCTCTTCGGCGTTTCTGTTGTTCGATGTCCACTATTCTTATGAGAGCCTGGCGATCCCAATGCTCGCGGCTGTACTGCTGTCTTCGGAAAACCGCTCCGTAGAAGGGGATCGGGTCGCAAGCTGGCGAACGGTTTTCGTCACTATTGTCTTGATCGCTGCGCTCGCGACCACTCATCATCTCACGTCCTATTTCTGTATGGTGCTCTTATGCATCACGGCGGTGATGGAATGCCTGCGACGCGGCGCATCCGACATGCGCAAGCGACAGGCAATCCTTCTTGCCTTTGTCGCCGTTGTTGTTCCGCTTGCCTGGTCGAAGATCGTCGGAAATCCAGCCAGTAACTACATCCTGCCGGTCCTGGCGGGCGGCTTACAGGAGGTCGCCCAACTCGTACTGGGCTCTAATGCCACTCGCCAGCTTTTCGTGTCTGACACGGGAGCATTGGCACCCCTATGGCAGCGCTATGTGACGATGGCAGGTGTTGCATTGATATGCCTCGGCCTCCTCACCGGATTTCTTCGCTCGCTCGTCTTTAACGGGCAACGTCGGGATGTGAGTATCCTTTGGCCGCCGACCAGATGGCGCAGGTGGCGGTCTAGTCTTCTTGTCGTGCTCATCCTCATCACGCTGGCCTATCCCGTCAGCATTATCTTCCGCCTGACGCGCAGTGGCTGGGAGATCGGCAACCGTATCGGCTCACTCTCATTTTTCGGCGTCGCGATCGTGGTTGCTATTGCCATCGTGGCGTTTTGGGATGGCGCGTCACGCAGTTGGGTCCGTGCAACGGTGCTTGCTGCCGCTGCGACAATGGTTCTGCTTGCCGGTGTCATCAGTTCCGAGGGGCCGCGTATATTGGTTCCATCAGGCTATGAGGTGTCGTCCGACTCTTCTTCGATAGAACCCATGGGGATCAGCGCCGCGAAATGGACACGGGAATGGCTCGGCCGGGATCAGCGTTTTTCGGCCGACCGGATAAACCGACTGCTTCTCTCTACCTACGGTCGGCAGAAGGTCGCAACCACGCTTGAAAACTGGCGGGATACCAGCATCGCCATCACCGCCAGCGATTTCGGTCCGATAGAGCGAAACCTGCTGATTGACGCTGGTGTCGGCTTCGTAATGGTGGACCTGCGCATGACCACGGATTTGCCAGGTGTCGGTGTCTATTTCGATGGAGGCGCTCAAGACCGAAACTATATGAGGCCTCTCCCGTCATCGTCGCTGCTCAAGTTCAATTCAAAGCTCGATATCGACCGGAACTTCGACAATGGCTTCATGGTCATCTTCGACATCGAGCGGCTGGGAAAGACGTCACAATCATCGAGACGAACAGGTGGAGATTTACAATGAGCAGCAGTCTCGACGCGTTCATGTGTGTCCATTCGCGAGACATCGCATATTTCCTCGAAGCGTCTCTCCGCTCCTACCAGCAGCATTTCCCCAGCAAGGGAAATCTCACCCTCGTCACTGACAACCCATCTGCATTAAAGGCCTTTTTGAACGAGAAGGACTTGGTGCCTAACGCATTTGTTACGGGTGACAATGACTGGCTCTCGACCCGAGAGTTGAGACTGCCAGGCTGGTTTCGGCAACAGATCATCAAGCTGCGCGCCTTCGAATTCTGCCAGACCGACACTTTCTGTAATCTTGGCGCCGACACGCTGCTGCTGCGCCCCATCGAGACGACCGATCTGGTCGATCAGGGGCAACCGGTCCTTTATTACTCCAGTCATACGTTGCCTGATCCTCATTATCTTTTCGAGAAAAAGAGGGTGCGCAATGTGGCAAAGATTCTGGATGTCGCGCCGCTGCGATCGCTTCGATATGTCGATTTCATCAACGATTTTTTCTGCTTCAAGCGTGAATGGCTCATCGCGCTCAACGACGTCATCGTGTCGAAATACGGTGCAGAACCTTACGTCAAACTTCTCGAAGGTTTCAGCGTATCAAAAGACCAGACCCGGTTCGGGGAGTGGACACTCTATTCTGTTTTCATACTCGATGTGATGAAGCAGTCCCCGACGGTGCGTGACGCACGCGGCGCCTATCTGACGCAGATCCACAGCCGGCTTGGCCTCGCACTGAGTACGCTGGACAGCAAGATCGTTCATCTCGTTGCAAAATCCTTCGATCCTGACGCGATACGGCAGAAGCTGATGAAAGTGAACCCGGCTGCCGCCCAGATCATCAGCGCTACCACATGGACGGACACGGGAGAAAGCTACAGATGATGGTCCGCCATATCCAGCTGTCAGTCATTCCGCCATGGATTCTTGCCGTGGCGCTGGTCGTAATGTGGAAGCCCGAGACGTCTTCAATCTTGGAGACGTCATTGCGTCTGGCACTTTGCGCACCGCTTGTTCTCTATTTTCCAGGCAACATGCTGGTGGACATCATGCGAATCGAGGGTGATACCGTCACAAGGGTGACTTTTTCGGTGTTCCTGAGTTTGGCGGTCTGTCTTTTTTCGGGTTTCGTGCTGAACGTGATCGGCCATCTTGATGCGCGAGGCTGGGTGTGTGTGCTTGGCCTGACAACGATGGTCGCATGGTGCCTGAACATCGTGCTTTTGCCGACAAGGCAAGCTGCGATTGTGTCATGGGCGTGGCCCGGCCCGCGCTTCGTGATATTCGTTATGTCTGGAATTCTGGCGACCGGCTCGGTTCTTATGGCGCGTCCATCCGCGCTTGAGCGCAAGCCTTTTGATTTTACCGAGCTCTGGATGGTGCCCCAATTGAGCTGGACCAACAATGTCGTGACGATTGGCGTGCGAAATTCGGAAGCCGGCAGCACGCTTTATGGCGTAGACCTCGTTTTGGGCGACACTTTGATTGCAAAGATGCCAACATTTGAACTGGCACCGTCTGCCAGCCAAACCTTCGAATTCTCCGTGCCGATGAAAACGCACACGCCTCAACGGTTGGAAGCCTGGCTTTATAAGGATGGCGACAGGGGAACGATCTACCGTAAGGTCTGGATGACCGTCAACGCGTTACAGTCCCCGGCATTGACCGGGAATAGCCCCTCAGATCGACGATTTGGAGACGAGCAATGCGTAATGTGCCGCAGCCCACGCCTGATAAATGCGAAACGGCAATCGTCATCTGCTGCTATTCCGACAAGCGCTGGGACATTCTGAACAAGGCGATCAGATCGGCAATGCACCAAATACCGGCAGCAGACGAGGTCATCGTCGTGGTCGACCACAATCCAGGGCTGGCGCGACGCCTGCGCGATCAGGCGTTTGAAATCCCTGTCAGGATCGTTGAGAGTACCCATCCGCCTGGGCTCTCAGGTGCCCGCAATACCGGGATCTCAGTCAGCAGCAGTGAGATCATCCTGTTTCTTGATGATGACGCCATTGCCGACCAAGACTTGCTGGCGACACTGGTTCGGCAAATGGCGCATCCCTCCGTTATGGGCGCCGTCTCAACTATTCGTCCCTTATGGGAAACGGAGCGCCCCTCCTGGTTTCCCGATGAATTCCTGTGGACCCTTGGCTGTACTTATCTAGGCCTCCATCCGGGACCGGTGCGTAACCTTATCGGCGCTTCGATGTGCATTCGCCGCTCCGTCTTTGATCATGCTGGCGGTTTCGATTCCGGCCTGGGTCGCACGGCCAAGGCGTTGCCATCAGGGTGCGAGGAAACGGAGCTTTGCATCCGTGCACAGAAGGTTTTGCCGCATGCCCGGTTCGTTTACGATCCTTCAAGCGGCAGTGATCATGCCATCCCGGCCTCTCGCGCAACCTGGAGATATTTCCTTTATCGGTGCTGGGCGGAAGGTCTCTCAAAGGCCAGCCTGTCATTCATGGCAGGCACTGGAAAAGCGCTGACGTCGGAAAAGACTTACATGGTGAAGACATTGCCGCGAGGGGTTATGCAGGGGTTTGCCGATGTGTTGAGCGGGCCGCCGGGCGGGCTTCTGAGGGTCGTTGCGCTGGCTTCTGGCCTCACCGCCACCGCAGCCGGTTTCGCTTTCGGCCGGACCCGAATTGCCCTTTCGAGATCGCCCGCTCTAGCATTCAAACCGCTGGAGTAGTCATAATGACCGTCAACACCGCCATGCAAAACGTCCGCAAACTCTTTATAAGCCAGGCGGTTATGCTGCTGAATGCTGGCATGTTGGGGCTCGGAACATTGCTGACGGCCATTCTTGGCTTCGTATACTGGTGGTTCGCAGCGCGTTCCTTTTCCGCTGAAGCCGTTGGGCTTGCCGCGACGGCCATATCGTTGATGAATCTGCTCGCGCACCTCAGCGAAATTGGTCTTGGCCCTTTTCTGATGGGTGAGATCAGCCATCAGAGACAACCGGGTTCATTTCTGACCGGAGCCCTCCTTGCCACGTTTAGCGCCGCCATTGTGGTGGGGCTGATTTATCTTGGCATCGCGATTTACACCTCCACACATCTTGGCTCGATCGTCAGTTCCTCTGCTAGCGACCTGTTCTTTGTTGCCGGTTGCGCCTTGACGGTTGTGACCATCGTGCTTGATCAGGCTTTGGTCGGCCTCCTGCGAAGTGGCCTGCAATTGACTCGAAATGTGTTTTTTGCTGTCACCAAGCTCATTCTTTTGATCGCCCTTGGACTGACAATCGGCCGGTCAGCGAGCGAAATGGCGATATTTGCTACTTGGGTCACTGGCCAGTTCGCCTCTCTGGTCATGGTGGTCGGGCTGCTTGTTTACGCGGGGACACGCGTTTTCCACCGGCCGGAAATTCGCGTTTTTCAACCCGTGATCAGACATGTTTGTGGCCACCACACACTGAGTATTGCGGTTCAGGCGCCGGGGCTGCTGCTGCCGTTTGTCGTCACAGTGATGCTGTCCCCGCAGATCAATGCCGCCTTCTATGCAGCATGGACATTGCTGAACGTGGCGCTTCTGGTTCCTGCATCCCTTGCCTCGGTGCTGTTTGCCATCGCGGCGCGGGATATGGAGCTGTTTCCCGTGCGCTTGCGCCTTTCGCTCGGCTTGTCTGTGTTGGCTTGCACGGTGACAGCCTTGGCTTTTTTCTTCTTCTCGCGCTTCATGCTTTGGATTTTCAATCCGGCTTATGCTGTTATTGCAGGAAACAGCCTCCAATTTCTTGGCATTGCTGCGTTTGGAATGACGGCGAAGTATCATTATCTGGCTGTTCAACGGGTCCGGCGGCGGCTCGGCGTGGCCACGCTCATACTGATTGGCGGCGCTGTGCTGGAAATCATCGCCGCGGTGATCGGCGCACGATTCGGTATCGCAGGCACGGCCAACTTCTGGGTTGCCGCCGTTTCGCTGGAAGGTCTTCTTCTCTGCCCAGCCTTGTATTGGGCCACGCGCGACATCGCGAAGCCTTCCACGACTGTACCATCTGCGGCTGATGGTCTCGCCACAAACCTGGGGGAAACGGGCCAAAGAGGATTTGCGTCGCAGAACTGAAAGGGAGCTTCCTCGTATGCGGCATACTCACCACATCCGTAATGTCTGTGTCGGCCTCATCGCCTTCTCGCTCTTCTGGGCTTTTCAACCCGGGCCGGAAGACGCGCAATCAGCCGGGCGGCCATCGTTCGTCACGACAAAAGATGGTGGTTTTTCACTGGATGGCAAGCCATTCCGGGTGGCCGGCGTCAACAACCATTATCTGGCATTCGGCTCCTCGGGCGAAGTGACCCGCGTGCTGGACGACGCCACGGCAATGGGTGCCAACGTGGTGAGAACGTTTCTCCAGCCGGTTATCGGGTCGCTGGACGGCAAGGTGCCGACCATCTGGAATTCGAAAAGCACGTCCGATTCCAGCAATCTGGGAACGAACGGCATCTATATGATGAGTTGGGATACGATTACGAACCGAATGGTTTTTAACGATGGACCGGATGGGCTTCAAAAGGTCGATTATCTCATCGCAGAAGCGGGAAAACGGAAGCTCAAACTCATTCTCGCACTTGTCGATTTCTGGGCATATACCGGCGGCGCGCAGCAGATGAGTGCCTGGTACGGGAGTTCGGACAAATACACTTTCTTTGCCGCTGATCCGCGAACGAGAGCCGATTACAAGTCATGGGTTCGTCACGTCTTGTCGCGGGTCAACACGATCACCGGCGTTCGTTACTCCGATGACCCAACCATCTTTGCCTGGGACTTGGCCAACGAACCTGACATCCATCCGCCACCTCTGCTTCATGACTGGCTGTCCGAGATGTCCGCTTACGTCAAAACCCTTGCGCCGAAACAGCTTGTGACGACCGGCCATGGGAACATGGATCAAAAGTTGTCGGATATGAATATTCCAAGCGTCGATTTTGGCACTTGGCATGGCTATCCATCCTATGTCCAGATGAGCCATTCCGACTTCGATGCTCGCATTCGCGAATATTGTGAGATTGCACGAAATGTCGGCAAACCCGTTATCCTGGAGGAGTTTGGAGTTCCAAGATCCGATCCGGATCAGGCGAATGCCTATGAAACCTGGCTGAACACGATCGCCACATCGGATTGCGGAGGTTGGGTCGTTTGGCGACTTGTGAGTAAACAGGATTCGGGCCTCTATCCAGAAGATGACCACGACAAATTCGATATCCATAATGATGGGGGTCGCACCTGGCAGGTTCTCCAAGCCGCCGCCCTCAAGTTTAGACAGTAAGCCGACTGGTATGATTTGGCCCGCAGCTGTGTCTTCATTGTATGTGTGGGCGGAGACTGGATGGCTGTACAAGTGTCTTCGATATCGTGGCGAGCTTTCTGGAGACCAAGGGCCAGCTCGTTGTTGATGAGAGGCGCACGCTGCCTCATTGAAAGTCTTACGAGGATCGTGAAAAGCCGGTGAACCTGACGGTATGTGGCTGGCTCGGTTGATACGCAACCAAATTTGACCGATCAGCATTCAACTTTCCAACATTACTCACGTGTGCTGAACGTGGCGTAAAAAATCTCGAAGCCTCGCGGCGAACTCTCGAAGCATTGGCCTGAGTATTGGGTTTCAGATTTGATCTCGATTGCATATCCCACGAGCCATCATACGGTTTGAAGATCGCCAAACGAGCTTGCTCCACGGCACCAAGCGATGCCGTGGAGCAAATGGTTAGCGCCAGCCGAGTTCCGGCGCGACATATTTCAAAATAGAATCAAGGACGTGCACATTGTAGTCAACGCCCATCTGGTTCGGGATCGTCAACAGCAGCGTATCGGCTTCGGCAATCGCCTCGTCCTGCGCCAGTTCCTTGATCAGTACGTCCGGTTCTGCCGCATAGGAGCGCCCGAAGATGGCGCGTGTGTTGGCATCCAGATAACCGATGCTGTCGCTTTCCTTGGCTCCGCTGCCAAAATAGGCGCGGTCGCGGTCATCAACCAGCGCAAAGATGCTGCGGCTGACGGAGACGCGGGGTTCGCGGTTGTGACCGGCTTCTTTCCATGCCTGGCGGAATGCACGAATTTGCGCGGCCTGCTGGAGGTGAAACGGCTCGCCTGTTTCGTCGTCCTTCAATGTCGAGCTTTGCAGGTTCATACCCAGTTTGCCTGCCCAAACGGCAGTTGCGTTGGAACCGGCACCCCACCAGATGCGGTCGCGCAGACCTTCCGAATGCGGCTCCAGACGCAACAGGCCGGGAGGATTGGGGAACATCGGACGCGGATTGGGCTCGGCAAAACCTTCGCCCTTCAGCACTTCGAGAAAGACCTCGGCGCTGTTGCGGCCCATATCCGCATCGCTCGCACCTTCTTTGGGCTGATAGCCGAAATATTTCCAGCCATCGATCACCTGTTCGGGCGAGCCACGGCTGAGGCCAAGTTGCAAGCGACCATTGGAAATAAGGTCGGCAGCACCGGCATCCTCCGCCATATAGAGCGGGTTCTCATACCGCATATCGATGACGCCGGTGCCGATTTCGATCTTTTTCGTTCTGGCACCGACAGCGGCCAGCAGTGGAAAGGGTGACGCGAGCTGACGCGCGAAGTGATGGACGCGGAAATAAGCGCCATCGACACCGATCTCTTCGGCGGCAACGGAAAGCTCGATGGATTGCTGCAACACGTCCTTGGCGGTACGCGCCTGCGAATGCGGGCCGGCGCTCCAGTGACCGAAAGACAGAAAACCGATCTTCTTCATGATAATTCACCTGAATTGCATATGTTTCGTTGCCGAACATATAGTGCGCAATTCAGGGAATGAACCGGTGCGATTGTGAACAGTCTGTTCAGGCCTAGGCGCGAACGACATTGCCGGTGGAATGAACATGGCCACCCTCTGGCACATGTGCATCGACGATGGCGCCTGCGAGCTGCCGGAAACTCACCATACCCAACACCTCGCCAGATGCATTGGCGACGGCGGCATCGTCCTGACCGCTGAGTGACAGCAGGCGCATGGCCTCCTCGACACTCGTTCCTGCCATGACCTGCGGACCACTGAGCGGCAGGCCGGGCCTGATCGCCGACATGATCGCCTCGACATTGATGACACGACCACGGTTCACTTCCTTGACGAAGCTGGCGATATAATCATCAGCAGGGCGCAGCACGATGTCTTGACTGCTGCCCTGTTGAATAATCTCTCCGTCGCGTAGTATGGCGATCTGGTCACCCAAACGAAGCGCCTCATCCAGATCATGGGTGATGAAGACGATGGTTTTTTTGATTTCCTTTTGAATATCGAGAAGAACGGTCTGCATGTCGGTGCGGATCAGCGGGTCGAGCGCCGAATAGGCCTCGTCCATCAACAGCACCGGCGCATCGTTGGACAATGCCCGCGCCAGCCCGACGCGCTGTTGCATGCCGCCGGACAGTTGATTTGGAAACCGCGTTTCGAACCCTTTCAGCCCAACACGCTCCAGCCAGCGCATAGCGATGTCGACGCTTTGCGCCCGCGCCATACCTTGGACTTCAAGACCATAAACCGTGTTGTCCAGCACGTTGCGATGCGGCAAAAGGGCGAATTTCTGGAAGACCATGGCGGTCTGGTGGCGGCGAAAGGCAAGCAACTCTGTCCTATTCATCTTCACCACATCGACACCATCGACCAGCACCTCGCCGGCCGTCGGATCTATCAGCCGGTTGATGTGGCGGATCAGCGTGGATTTACCGGAGCCGGACAGACCCATGATGACCTGAATGCAGCCCGATGGTATATCGATGTTGATATCCCGCAGTCCAAGAACGTGGCCGTATTTCTCGTTCAGTTCCGTTTTCGTCAGTCCTTGTCTGACGGCGTCGATATGGGCTTCCGGCTTCACCCCGAAAATCTTGTAGAGATTGCTGATCTTTATGCCGCCAAAAGCTGTGTCAGCCATGGGCCATCTCCTGATGTTTCTGGAGCCTTTTGCCATAGGCCTGGCTGATGCGATCGAAGATGATGGCAATGCCGACGATTGCAAGGCCGTTGAAAATACCGAGTGTGAAATACTGGTTGGCGATGGCCTTGAGAACCGGTTGGCCCAGACCCTGAACGCCGATCATGGATGCGATGACGACCATGGCAAGCGCCATCATGATCGTCTGGTTGATGCCAGCCATGATGGTGGGAAGCGCCAGCGGCAATTGCACCTTAAAAAGTTTCTGCCAGCCGGACGAGCCGAAGGCATCTGCCGCCTCCAAAACATCCCGGTCCACCAGCCGGATGCCCAGATTGGTGAGGCGGATCATCGGCGGAATGGCGTAAATCACGACCGCGATCAGGCCCGGTACCCTGCCGATGCCCAACAGCATGACGACGGGGATCAGGTAAACGAAGCTCGGCATGGTTTGCATGACGTCAAGGATGGGATTGACCACGCGCTGAAAGCGATTGGAATGCGACATGACGATGCCGATGGGAAGGCCGATGGTGATGGACAGAACCGTACAGACGAAGATCATCGAGATCGTCCGCATCGTATCCGTCCACATGTCGAAATAGCCGATGGCCAGAAGTGTCAACAGACACCCCAGCACGATTTTGGCGCTGCGACTTGCGGCCCACGCAATGCCCAGAATAATCAGAATGATGATTGGCCATGGGGTTTGGGTCATGAACCGCTCTGCCCAGATCAAAAACTGCTGTAACGGCGAAAAAAAGCCCTCGATGCTCCCACCCCAGGCGCGCGTGAACTCACGAAAACCGTCATCGATCATCTTTTTCAGATTGCGAAGCGTGTCGTCGTTCATGTGCGGAAACTTGTAAAACCAGTCCATACAATTCCCCTATGATCGCGGCGACATGCGACTGGGTTTGCCAGTCGCATGTCCATTTGCGTGGATGCCTGACGGCTGGTCAGGCAGCAGGGAAGCTCGTCAGAGCGAAGCCTTGATCTTTTCCGCAGCGTCGGCAGAGACCCACTTGGTCCAGATATCGGGGTTTTCTTTCAGGAAATGCTTGGCGCTGTCTTCGCCCGTTGCCTGGTTGTCCGTCATCCAGGCCATCAGCTTGTTGACGGTGCTGTTGCTCCATGACCGTTTGTTGAGGTAGTCCATAATTTCTGGGCCAGCCTTTTCCGAGAAAGGCTTGGCAACCAGCGTGACGACCTTGTCGACTGGCCATGCGTTCGGCTTCGGATCGGGGCAATCGGCAACCGTGTTGCAACGTTTCCATTCGGCTGCGTCGGCGGCGACACCGGGCTCAAGCTTCACCATCTCATATTTGCCGAGAAGGGCGGTCGGTGACCAGTAGTACCCTACCCATGGCTGCTTGCGCTCATAGGCTTTGGCAATTGACCCATCGAGACCGGCGGACGAGCCGCTATCCACGAGGGTGAACCCAGCTTTTTCGGCGCCGAATGCCTTATAAAGTTGAGCCGTGACGACGGTGCCGCCCCAACCCTGCGGGCCGTTGACAATGGCACCCTTATCAGCGTTTTCAGCGTCCGGAAAAAGCTTGGGATTTTTGAGGAGGTCGCCGATCGTCTTGATGTCCGGGTGGGCGTCGGCCACGTATTTCGGTATCCACCAGCCCTGAATGCCACCATCGGGCAGGGCGGTGGCGGCGACAACGAGTTTGCCCTCATCCACACCGCGCTTGACCACTTCCGGCAGCGTATCGGCCCATGCTTCCGGCGCTATATCCGGTTGGCCTTTTTCGACCATGGAGGTGATGGTCGGAACGGTGTCGCCGATGGTAATGTCGGCGCTGCAACCATAGCCTTCGTTGAGAATGATCTTGTCAATGGCAGAGAGCACTTCGGCACTTTGCCAGTTCATGCTGGCGATGGTGGGGCTACCACAGTCTGCGGCGCTCGACGCGGATGCGCCACCCAGCAAACCGAACACCAGACAGGTCGATGCAATCAGTTTCTTCATATCTGTTCCCTTTATTGGCGACGCTTATAAGGAGGCAAGCCTGCCGCTTGGGTCTGCCCCTGTCGTTGTCTTTGTCTTTGCAAAGTTGAGGCGATGATGGCTTGAAGCTCATCCTCAACCTACACAAAATGCGACGGCAATCCGCCAAACCACGACGGGTCAGGGCATTTTAATCTTCAGGTAACATTTCAGCCGTGGCGGCCTGCGACGTGCAGATCGCTCACTCCGTACTGCTTGATGTCAAAAAAAGCTGAAGAGTTGGCCTTGGCAGGCACGAGAAGCAGCGGCCCCGGCAAAGGGCAGGGCGCTATTGGGGGATTTCGTCCTGGCTGGCATCTGGCTTGTGGGCAAGGTCGTGGACCGTGGCTTTGCTAGACTGTTCTCGCTTTCGGAATATGGGCAACATCGCCGGTCGTGGTTTTTGTCGATGTGGTGATATGGGGCGTCACGTTTCGGCTACTCAAGTTTAATGACGACCTTGCCCTTTGCGCGACCGGTTTCAACATAGGCAAGCGCCTCAGGCATCTTTTCGAACGGGAATACCTTGTCTACGATCGGGCGAAGCGAGCCGTCATCGATCAACCGGGCGATCTGCTCCAACTGGTGGCCATCCGCCTTCATGAACAAGAAAGAATAATGAACGCCCAAACGTTTGGCTTTTTGGCGTACGCTAAAACTCAATAGACGCATGACCGTCTTGAGAAGGATGTTAAGGCCCAAATCATTCGCAAAGGCCGGATCGGGTGGGCCGGAAATGGACACAAGTTGTCCACCGGGCTTCAGGATGGTCAGGGATTTCGCAAGCGTCTTGGGGTCTTGGCTATTCAGGACTACGTCATAGCCCGACACAACCGTCTCGAAGTCTTGGCGCGTGTAGTCGATCACCACATCCGCGCCGAGGCTTTTAACAAGGTCGATATTCCTCGCGCTTGTTGTCGTCGCGACCGTCGCGCCCAAATGTTTGGCAAGCTGGATCGCAATCGTGCCGACACCGCCGGAACCCGCCTGAATGAACACCTTTTGGCCCGGCTTCACCTTGGCGACGTCGACCAAGGCTTGCCATGCCGTCAGCGCAACCAACGGGATGGACGATGCCTCTTCCATCGTCAGCGTGCCCGGCTTGAGCGCGACATCGGCCTCGTCGATCGCGATCAATTCTGCGAACGTACCGACGCGGTGATCCCTCGGACGCGCATAGATCTCGTCGCCGATCTTAAAGCGGCTGACACCCGGGCCGACTTTGACGATGGTGCCTGCGACGTCGTGACCAAGCACAAAGGGCGGGCGGTAGGGCAGGAAAATTTTAAACTCTCCGTCCCGGACTTTTGAATCAAGGAGATTGACGGCCGTGGCATGAACGCGAACGAGGACGTCGTTGGCCTGAACCTGCGGATCCGGCAACTCGGCGAAACGAAGCACGCCCTTTTTTTGGTACTTGTCGACGACATAAGCTTTCACTTGGGGCTCCGGTCTGTTGCTCTTGCCTTGCAAGATTTTGATTTCGCTGTGCCGTTGCACAGGTTCATATTTGTCGAGGGCGGTGACCGCGCTTTGACGCCATCCAAGATCGCTCACATCACCACGCGGCATTGATTCAGGTTGAGGAAGCCGGTGTGTGCGGACGACCTGACAAGACGCGTATTGCATCCCTTCCGGACTGTAGAATGCGGCCCGACGTCTCATTATCTACCGCACGTGCCAACTGGAGCGTCCCGATCAGCGTTGCAAAAATCGCGCATGCCACGTCCTCTTTTGCTTCAACATCTGCCGGCAGCGCTTCTGCGAGCTGGAGCACAAGGGTACGGGACTGTTCGGCATACATGCCGCGCGTCTCTTCCGGCTGTCGCGCAAGCTCCGGCAGCAGTGCCGCAGAGGCGCAACCAAGTCCCGGATTGTCCCGATGTTCGGGTGAAAGGTAGAGATCTACCATACGATCAAGTCCGCCCTCATTCAGCACCTCGCGCAGCCATACGGCTTGCTTGCTCAACGCATCAGACAAGGTTTCCCGCACGAGGTCAGCCTTCGAGGGAAAATGGGGATAAAAGGCGCCATTCGTCAGGCCGGCATCCTTCATAATGGTTGCAAGACCTGAGCCTGCTATCCCATCCGTGCGGAAGCGTTCGACAGCGACGTCGATGATCCTGCGGCGTGATGTGTCTTTTCGGCCTTTTTCATATCGCATGACGGTTTTTTTGGACCCTATTGAATTATGATCATAATACTATTAAATCATCGTAATGCAACTGATCTCTGGACTTAAAATCCAAGACGTTTACGCAAGGGAAAAACATGGACACCCTCAGAACCGCAATTGTGACCGGAGCGTCGTCCGGTATCGGCTACGCCGCCGCCGAAGGTCTTGCCCGCGCAGGTTTCCGGGTTTTCGGAACGAGCCGAAACGTCTCTGTTGTTGGGCCGGAGGGTGTGACGATGCGGGCATGCGATGTGACCGACGACGCGTCAGTGTCGGCTTTGGTCGCAGAGGTGGTGGCGCGCGCGGGGAAGATCGACCTCCTCGTCAACAACGCTGGCATCGGCATGTTCGGCGGCGCAGAAGAATCCTCGATCGCGCAGTCGCAGTCTCTGTTCAACGTCAATGTTTTTGGTGTCATGCGGATGACGAACGCCGTTCTACCGGTGATGAAGCGCCAAGGCGGCGGTCGCATTCTCAACATCGGCTCCATACTGGGTGTTGTCCCGGCACCATACTCTGCGCACTACTCCGCGGCCAAACATGCGATCGAGGGTTATTCCGAGTCGCTTGATCACGAGGTCCGAGCTTTCAATGTCCGCGTTTCGGTGATCGAACCGGCCTATGTCCGCACTGTCTTTGACCAGAACGGCATGGAGCCAGATCAACAGAAGGCAGAATACAATCAGGCGCGCGCGGATGTCGCGGCGCTGTTGCGGGATGTCATGCCAACGGCGGACCTACCAGACGTTATCGTGAAGGTCATCATCAAGGCAGCCAACGATCCCACCCCGCGTCGCCGATACACCGCTGGCAATGCGGCGCGCATGGTGAGCCTACTGCGCCGTTTCGCACCGGCTGGGATTTTCGACAGGATCCTGCGCAAGCAATTCCGCATCGGTTGACCAGATGGCGATGTCGTCCAGAAAATCATGGGCCATTGGGCACCCGTAGGCTGAAGACGCGTCACGGTTTTCGGCCATTCGTCGTCGTTCCATGATACGGATTTGTACTTCGCGATCCCGGCAAGAGCAGCGCTTTATCCAATCTGTTCGCTTCATCAGCAGTTTGTATTGTTCCAAGAGGTGCGCGCATCCCATCATACCTGCAACGTAATTAAACAATTCGCCTTGGTATCGACGTGCTTTTGACATGGCTAGGTTACTGGCCTCGTCCATAAGTTCTCTGCACAAAGGAGATCGCTATGTTTGAACGCGAGTTGACAATAAACGGGGTTCTGAACGATCCGCTTATCGGTCTGGTAATGCGAGCCAACAGTATTTCTTACGTTCATCTGCACAGTTTGCTGAACAACGCGCGCGAGCGGCAGTTGACCTGATCTGGCAGCTGATTTCTTCAAAGACGGTGACGGACGTGATATCCCTTGGATTCAACGTTCGCATTGTGAGGCTCTAATGGTTCTGTCCCTGTCTGGCGTTCGCAAGTCTTACACGACCACCGAGGGGACAATCGAGATACTGAGCGGTATCGACCTTGATATCGCGGCAAGCGAAAGCGTGGCCCTGACCGGTGAATCTGGCAGTGGCAAGAGTACCCTTCTTCATCTGGCAGCAGGGCTCGACCATCCTGACAGCGGCTTGGTGTTGATGGGAGGGCAGGATATTGCGTCGTTTGATGACCGAGAGCGTGCCAGGTATCGCAGAACCCAGGTCGGCATTGTGTTTCAGCAATTTAATCTCATCCCGTCGTTAAACGTCGCGGCAAACATATCGTTTCACGCCAAGTTAGCCGAAAGGTACGATCCGATATGGGAAGCCACGCTCACGAAAGAACTGGGCTTGAGACCTTATCTGGCCCGATACCCGGAACAGCTTTCTGGCGGGCAACAGCAGCGGGTGGCGATCGGGCGAACCCTGGCGGCGAGACCTCCGCTCATCCTGGCAGACGAACCCACCGGAAATCTTGACGAGGCCACCGGCGATACGGTTCTTGATTTGATGCTTTCGCTTGCACGCAGCGCCGGGTCTGCGCTTCTTCTTGTCACCCATTCATCGAGGTTGGCGGATCGACTGGATCGGAAAGTTGTCTTGCGGAGTGGGCGGATCGCCGGATGAGGCTTGTCGCATTCACAGCCTTGTTGTCCCACTGGCGTCGCAAGCCGCTGCAATTACTGACACTGGTGATGGGCATCGCGCTGGCAACGGCGCTCTGGTCCGGCGTGCAGGCCATCAATGCCGAGGCTCGCGCGAGCTATGCTCGGGCAGCATCCGTTCTTGAGCAGGGCGCTCTGTCTCAAGTCGTGTCCAAGGCCGGCACCGGTATTTCGATCCGGTCCTACGGCAATCTTCGCCGTGCAGGGTGGAACGTGTCCCCTGTAATCGAGGGTATGGTTCGTTTCGGCACGTCACGCATCAGGCTGATCGGCATCGATCCGCTTAGCATGCCGAAGGAAGGGCAGATGGCACCGGTTTCGGACGGCTCCGAACTTTTAGCGTTCCTTTCGGCCCCCGGGCAGCTTGTTGTCTCGGCCACAACGGCAAACACGCTGCGTGGCAAAACGGATTTGGGTATCAAGGTCTCGGATCGTGTTCCGGATGACGCGGCCTTCGTGGATATTTCGGTCGCCGACCGGTTGCTTGAGAGGAATGGAATGGTCACCCGGCTCGTTGTCGCCCGCGAGCAAAAGACCGGATTGCTATCCATTGAAGACATTGCACCCGAATTGGTGCTGAGGGAAAACAACGATCAGCCGGATGTCGCTCGTCTCACAGACAGCTTCCATCTCAACCTCACAGCGTTCGGTTTCCTCTCTTTTGTAGTCGGACTTTTCATCGTCTATTCGGCAACCGGATTGACGTTCGAACAGCGACGAGGAACGTTCCGTACATTGCGTTCGCTGGGCATCTCTCAGTCGGCACTTGCAACCATGCTGATGATCGAACTCGCCGGGTTGGCACTTGTGTCTGGGCTGATCGGCGTCATTATGGGGTATTTCATTGCGGCGGCTCTGATGCCCGGCGTGGCGACAACTCTGCGCGGTCTCTACGGCGCGAGCGTGTCAGGTTCGTTGACAATACGACCGCAATGGTGGGCAACCGGGCTGGCGATCGCGCTTGGCGGAACGGCGATCGCGTCGGCGCAAAGCCTGTGGCGGGTCTGGACGTTGCCGATCCTGGCGGCCGCTCAGCCAAGAGCTTGGGCAAGAGCTTCAGGATCGGCGCTGACCTACCAAGCCGGGGCGGGAGGAATATTGCTGGGTCTCGGGGTAGTATTGGCCGCTATCGGGTCCGGGCTTGTCGTGGGGTTCGCGGTGCTGGGGTGCCTGCTGTTGGGCGCCGCTCTTCTGCTGCCGCCGTTTCTCTCCATCAGTATTTCCGTTGCAGAACGCATGTCTCGCGGGGCTTTGACACAATGGTTCTGGGCAGATACACGCCTGCAACTGCCAGGCCTGTCGCTCGCGCTGATGGCGCTTTTGCTCGCATTGTCGGCAAACATCGGCGTAGGAACCATGGTCTCAAGTTTCCGGCTGACATTCACGGAATGGCTGGATCAACGGCTGGCAGCGGAACTCTACGTGACCGCCCAGGATGAAGAGCAAGCCAGACGGCTTAGGGAATGGCTTCCACAGCACGCCACAGCGGTGCTTCCAATCTGGAGCGTTGAGCGCGATGTGCTGGGAGAGCAATTGCAGATCTTTGGCGTGGCTGACGATCCGACCTACCGCGACCACTGGCCGTTGATCGTCGCTGACGCAGACGCCTGGGACAAGATTGCCTCGGGAACGGGTGCTCTCATAAATGAGCAGATGTGGCGTCGTGGCGACGTAAAGCTTGGCCAGACTATTGCCATGCCCGGCGGCTGGAATGTCAATGTGGTGGGAACCTATTCTGATTATGGCAATCCCAAAGGGCAGGTCATCGTCGGAATAGACAGCCTGGTCACACATTATCCCGATGTGCCCAAACTGCGTTACGGCGTCCGGGTGCCGCCCGAACGCGCGCAAGATCTCAAGCGGCAGATCGTCAGTGAGTTCGGCCTTCCGCAGACCGCAGTGATCGATCAGGCTTCTCTCAAGCAGCAATCGAAGGCTATCTTCGAGCAGACATTCACCGTAACCGGTGCCTTGAATGTGCTGACGTTGGGTGTCGCCGGATTTGCGATGTTTGCCAGCTTGCTGACATTGTCCGGCATTCGCCTTCCTCAACTGGCACCGGTCTGGGCCATGGGCATCCGGCGGCGTGATCTGGCGTTTTACGAGATCGCCCGCACTCTTGCACTGTGGCTCGCCACCTTTCTTGCCGCCATTCCTGTGGGCCTTGGATTAGCGTGGGTGCTTTTAACAATCGTCAATGTGCAGGCATTCGGCTGGCGTCTGCCGATGACGGTCTTCCCGCTAGACTGGGTGTGGCTGGGCGCAGTGGCGCTCATTGCCGCTCTTTTATCGGTTGCCGTGCCTGTCCGCCGTCTGGCAACGATCAATCCCGCCGACTTGCTCAGGATATTCGCCAATGAACGCTAGAAAGTTGGCCGCAATGCTGGCGGCAATACCCATAGCCATCTCCGCTGGAAGCAGCCAGTCGCAAGGCTTTGCCGGACTCGGGTCCGATGCCGGCGGTTTCGCAATGCCTGAGCGCGGGCATGCACTATCGTTCCCGGCCGACCATGGTGCTCACCCCAATTTTCGGATCGAGTGGTGGTACGTGACTGCCAATCTGCAAGGAGGGGATGGCAAAATCTATGGAGCACAGTGGACGCTGTTCCGGTCAGCCTTGGCACCCGGAAACAGTGAAGGGTTTTCTGATCCCCAGGTCTGGATTGGTCATGCGGCTGTTACCACGGACGACCGGCATTACTTCGCTGAGCGTTTCGGCAGAGGAGGCGTAGGGCAGGCGGGGGTTAGCGTCGCACCTTTTGAAGCCTGGATCGACGATTGGCAGATGAAGGGGGTGTCGCCGTCGACCCCGGATGTGCTGGATGATCTTTCGCTTTCCGCCAGTGGAAACGACTTTAGCTACGCTCTGAACCTGAAGGCAAACGGACCTCTCGTTTTGCAGGGTGATCGCGGCTTCTCCGTTAAATCGGCAGCCGGTCAGGCGAGCTATTATTACTCGCAGCCTTTCTACCAGGTTTCAGGGGCAATCAAGATTGCCAACAAGGATGTCAAGGTCACAGGAAAGGCATGGCTTGATCGGGAGTGGTCGTCTCAGCCGCTTGCGAACAATCAGACCGGGTGGGATTGGTTCTCGCTCCATTTGGACTCGGGTGAGAAGGTAATGGCCTTCAGGCTCCGCGACGACAAAGACGGGTTTGTCTCGGCGAATTGGATTACGGCTGATGGGCAGACTACGCCGATGTCGAATGACGACGTGCGTTTGACGCCTGTACAGCAAGCCAAGGTAGACGGGCGCGATATGCCGGTTGGATGGCGCATCCAGATACCGACCAAGTCTCTGGACATCACAACCAGGCCGTTGAACGAACGGTCCTGGATGGAAACGTCCCCGCCATATTGGGAGGGTCCCGTCATCTTCGCAGGGAGCACAACAGGCATCGGGTATCTCGAGATGACTGGCTACTAGTTTGCCTCATCGCGACGCAGACGTTCGATTGTCCAGGCTCTTGCGGGTGGTAGGCCGACCATCGCGCCGAACGGCCGCCCATTTGGTCAACGAACGGCAGTGGCCACATAGGTTCATCGCGGCGGTCATAAATCGCCGACAAATCCGGTCTTAACTTTGGCGTTTCTTTAGCCGCAGACGCTCAATGATACTGCGGCCCGAGCCTTCGACATGCTGACCGATAACGCGCGCCGCTTCTTCGGCATCCTGTGCCTTGATACAGGCTATCAACTGGCGGTGCTCCTCCAGTACGTTGGCTCGGCGGCTGAGTGGGGTTGGAAATCCGCGACCGATGGCACCGAGAATCTGGCGATGTCGCACCCAAAGATCGACCGCGTGTCGATTATAGTGCCTGTCGTACATCAGCCGATGGAACTGTAGATCGAGATCAGAGTGTTGTTCCTCGTCGGCATAGTTGAGTGTTTCGATTTCCATTTGTATGCGCTCGAGGTCGTCAATGTCTTGGAGGGTGGCAATCCCAACGAACCAACGTGTCAGAGCAGGCTCTATCAATACCTCGATTTCGCAGATGTCGCGAACAAACTCCTCATCGATCGGTCGAACTCGGGCGCCGCGATTGGGAGTCATGAGAACGAAGCCCTCACCCCGCAATTGTTGAAGCGCTTCGCGAATGGGATTTGTTGATGTTCCCATTCGACTGGCAAGCTCCGATACCTTCAGACGCTCATTCGCCACAAGCCGACCGTTGATGATGTCGTCGCGCAGGCGCTCATATACCGACGATTCGGCATCTTCGGGTTGTTCATCGCCGACGGCACGGGCTTGGCTTATGTTGGTTATCGCGCTCATAAGTACCGCTTTTAATCCATCATATTGGTCTTTGCAAAGCGTAAAAAAGCATAGATTATACATTTATATTGACAAATAATGTACGATTTGTAAGTTGATGTCGACGCAAGGCCGGGAGGATGTCTGGCCAACGTGTTGGAGGAGACCGGTTGACGCCGGTGATCAGGAGGAGAATTCTATGAGATACCAGCGCAAACTGCGCGGCCTTGTCGTTTCGACAGGGTTGTTGGGAATTGCTGTATGCGGACTGATCGCGCCGGCCCATGCACAGGACTACAAGCAGGCTCCCACTCTTGAGGAGCAGGTCAAGGCTGGAAAGCTTCCTGCGGTCAACGATCGGTTGCCCGAAAAGCCTTTTGTCGAGACGATGATCGATGGCGTGGGAAAATACGGTGGCACTCTTCGCACAACCATCCTCGCCAATGGTGACCAGTATAACCTGACCCGCACCATCGCCAACGAACTTCTCGTTCGTTGGGATCCGCAATGGAAGAAGGTCGTGCCATCACTGGCCGAGGAATTCACCGCATCCGATGACGCAACCACTTACACATTCAAGCTGCGCAAGGGCTTGAAGTGGAGCGACGGCCAGCCCTTCACCGTCGATGACATCATGTTCTGGTATGAAGATGTCTTCATGAATAGCGCGCTATCGCCTGCGAAAAACCCGACCTTCACGGTCGCTGGAAAGCCGGTCAAGGTTCGCAAGATCGATGAGCAGACCGTCGAGTTTAAATTCGACACCCCTTACGGCCTGTTTATTCAGCAACTGGCTTATGGCCAAGGCCATCTACCGGTCATTTATCCCAAGCACTATCTCAGCCAGTTCCACGAAAAGTACAACAAGGACGGCATTCCTGCCCTTTTGAAGTCCAACACTGCGGCCGGTGATTGGGTCGCGCTTTTCAACTCTAAGGTCTCACTGACTTTTCAGCCGACATACTGGCAGAATCTGGAGCTGCCGACGCTGAACCCATGGGTGCTGACTGTTCCTTATGCGGATAGTGAACGTGTGGTGGCCAAGCGTAACCCCTATTACTGGAAGGTCGACACCGACGGCAACCAGTTGCCGTACATCGACGGCATCACATGGGCAAAACTTGACGATCCGCAGTTGATGGCGCTGAAAATGACATCAGGCGAGTTCGATTTTGCGTTCCGCCACATCAACAATTCCACCTTCAAGTCTGTCCTTTTCGATGGGCAGGAAAGCGGTAATTACAAATTTGTGGATGTTAAGGATCTGCCAGCAAACGACGCCACCATTCTGCTCAACCTCAACTCCACCGATCCGGTGAAGAAGAAGCTGTTTCAGAACAAGGATTTCCGTATCGCTCTCAGCCATGCGATCAATCGTCAGGAAATCATCGATCTGGTTTACGTCGGACAAGGCACGCCTGCACAGGTCGCCGTTCAGCCTGAACATGAGTTGTTCAATGAGCGCGAAGCCACGCAATACACCGAATACGATCCGGCAGCGGCCAACGGCATGCTCGACAAGATCATGCCCAAGAAGGACGGTGAAGGATACCGTCTGGATGAGAGCGGCAAACGCCTGACCATCAACTTCATGGTGGCTGATGTCTTCGGTCTTTCCTACCCTGACGTCATGCAGATGGTGCAGCAATATGCCAAGGACATCGGCATCGATATCCAGCTGCGCACGACGGACCGCGCTCGTCTCAACACCATGTGGGCTGCCAATGAGCAGGACGCCTACATCTGGAATTGCGTTGGCGGGCTTTCGGAAGTCTACACCGATCCGCGTTGCTATATGCCGTTCCAGAAAGCGGACATCTTCTTTGCCGTGCGTTGGGCTGAATGGTACGCCAATCACGAAACAGGTGAAGAACCGCCTGAACAAGTGAAAGCGCTGATGGCGGCTTACGACAAGGTCAATGCATCAGCCAATGATGCAGACCGGAAGACACGGATGGAGGAGTTCCTCAATCTTTCAGCGGACAATTTCCTGAACATCGGCATTTCACGCCCCAAACCGAAATACATGATGGTTTCCAAAAACCTGAAGAATGTCGTCAATGGCATTCCGATTACCGGAAACCTGTGGCACCCGGCGCCCACGCTGACGCAGTGGTATTTCGACAAGGCCAAATAAACGCTTCCTCCCTGGTCGGCGGTGATCTACGGGCCATCGCCGGCTCCCTTCGATCCAATCGAATGGTGCAGTTCCATGCTTCGATATATTGCCAAGCGGCTCGTGTTCGCCATCCCGACACTGTTTGCCGTCTCCATCATCGCGTTTATTATTATCCAGTTGCCACCGGGAGATTATCTCACGACCCTGATGGCTGACTGGGCAAGTCAGGGCGGCGCCGTAGAGGCGGGAACCGTTGCGGCCATGCGCGAACGCTATGGCCTCGATCAGCCCATGTATTTCCAGTATTACAAGTGGATAGCTGGCATTATCACCCATGGTGATTTTGGCATGTCGTTCGAGCTTGGCAAACCTGTCACGGAACTGATCTGGAGCCGCCTCGGCTTCTCCATGTTGCTTTCGTTGCTGACGCTGTGCTTCGTATGGGCCATCGCTATTCCGATCGGCATTTTGTCCGCCGTGCGCCAATATTCGATTTCCGACTACACAGCGACTTTTTTCGCATTCTTCTTCCTCGCCGTGCCTGATTTCCTGGTGGCGCTTTCCTCCATGTATCTGATGTCGGTCTGGTTTGGTCAAAGCGTTGGTGGATTGTTCTCGCCTGATTTGATTGATGCGCCATGGAGCTTTGCCAAGCTTCTGGACTTTGCCCAACACGTCTGGCTGCCGGTCATCGTTATCGGGCTCGGTTCTCTTGCCGCGCTTGTCCGCATCATGCGTGCCAATCTTTTGGACGAGTTGTCCAAACCTTACGTCACCACCGCGCGCGCCAAGGGCATGTCGGAATTCGAACTCCTGATCCGCTACCCTGTGCGGCTGGCCCTCAACCCGCTCATTTCAACACTCGGCTGGATTTTGCCTGCGGTCATTTCCGGTGAAATCATCGTGTCAGTCGTGATGAGCCTGCCCACGACCGGGCCGCTGCTTCTCCGCGCCCTTCTTGCTCAGGATATGTATCTCGCAGGATCTTTGATCCTTCTGATCTCGGTTCTTACGATCATCGGAACCCTGATCTCCGACATCCTGCTCGCGCTTACCGATCCACGGATACGCCTCCAATGACAGATATCACGCATCTCCCCACTGATCCCGGGCCATCGGTTCATCTTCATGGCAAGGACATCGCCGTTGCAGGTCAATGGAAACTGTTCTGGCTGAAGTTCAAGAAGCACAAGATCGCGCTCGTCAGTCTCGTCGTGATCTGCGCCATGTATCTCATCGCAGCCTTTGCGGACTTCATCGCCCCCGTCGATCCGAACGCGACCAATGCGCGCTTCACCTATGCACCACCGCAGGGAATCTCGCTGTTTCACGATGGTTCGTTCCTGCCGCATGTCGACCAGTTGAAAATGACGCTGAACACGGAATCGATGCGGCGCGAGTTTGTACCCGACCCTGCAAAACCAGTGCTGGTCGGCTTCTTCGTGCCTTCGCAACCCTATAACCTGCTTGGCTTCATCCCCATACAGACCAAGCTTTTCGGTCTGGCTGATGCCAAACCGGGCGATAGCCTTTATATCTTTGGCGCTGACCGTCTGGGTCGCGATATCTTCTCCCGTGTCGTTCACGGCGCGCGTATCTCGCTCTCCATTGGTCTCGTCGGCGTCTTCATGAGCCTTATTCTCGGCGTAACGATTGGTGGTATTTCCGGCTTCTTTGGCGGCTGGGTCGATCTTTTCATACAGCGCGCCATAGAGCTTCTGCGCTCGATTCCAACCATTCCGTTGTGGATGGGGCTCGCCGCCGCAATTCCTGTCGGCTGGCCACCGCTTCGAACTTACTTTGTCATCACCCTCATCGTGTCGCTTATTGGCTGGACAAGTCTTGCGCGAGAAGTGCGCGGAAAATTCCTGTCACTGCGCAATGAGGATTTTGTGACGGCGGCACGTCTGGATGGCATGAGCGAAATCGGCATTATCTTCCATCATCTCGTACCATCCTTCATGAGCCACATTATTGCGACCGTCACGCTGGCGATCCCGACGATGATCCTTGCCGAAACTGCCCTGTCATTCCTCGGCATCGGGCTTCAGCCACCGATCATCTCCTGGGGCGTGTTGCTTCAGGAAGCGCAGAACATTCGTGCGGTTGCGCAGGCACCATGGCTGCTGTTCACGCCTGCGGCGGCAATCGTCATCGCCGTCCTTTCCCTCAATTTCCTTGGCGACGGCCTGCGTGATGCCGCAGACCCGTACGAGTCGGTGTGATGAACATGACAAGTGACACAATCCTGAAGGTCGAAGACCTGAAAACCTATTTCCCCACCCGTACTGGCGTGTTCAAGGCGGTGGACGGCGTTTCGTTCGAACTGAAACGCGGCCAGACACTCTGTGTCGTTGGCGAATCCGGTTCTGGAAAATCAGTAACTGCCCGTTCGATCCTGCAAATCGTCGACAAGCCGGGCCGTATCGAAAGCGGTTCCATCATCCTTGCAAAGCGGGAAGGCAATGCCGTCGATCTGGCCAAGCTTGACCCACGTGGCAAGGAAATCCGGGCCGTTCGCGGCAAGGAAATCGCCATGATCTTTCAGGAACCCATGAGCTCTCTGTCGCCCGTCCACCGGATCGGCGAGCAGATTGGTGAGGCACTGCGTATTCACTTTGGCACGCCCAAACGCGAAAGGCGTGAACGTGTTCTGGAACTGTTGCGGCAGGTGGAAATTCCCCGCCCTGAAACCGCAATCGACCGCTACACGTTCGAGTTTTCCGGCGGCATGCGCCAGCGTGTGATGATCGCCATGGCGCTCGCCTGCAATCCATCTGTTTTGATCGCTGACGAGCCGACAACAGCGCTTGACGTCACGACGCAGGCGGAAATTCTTGACCTCATCAAGAAACTGCAACAGAGCCATGGCATGGCGGTGCTGTTCATCACCCACGACATGGGTGTCGTGGCCGAAATCGCCGACGAGGTTCTGGTGATGTATCGCGGCAAGGTCATGGAGCATGGCCCGGTCGATCAAATCTTCCATTCGCCTCAGAACGATTACACCCGCGCCCTGATCGGCTCCGTCGTGAAACTGGAAAAGAAAGCCGAAGTCCGCCTTTCCCGCCCGCCGATTAGACCGGACACGCCAGCGCTGATTGAAGTCAAAAACCTTTCGCTGGTATTCCCTTCTGGCTTAAAAGCCGTGAACGACGTGTCGTTGTCCGTCCGTCCCGGCGAAACCCTCGGCATCGTTGGCGAATCCGGTTCCGGCAAAACCACCATGGGTCGCTGCCTCCTGCGCATCTATGACCCGCAGGAAGGCGAGATCAATTATCGCCGTCCGGACGGCGGCGTTATCGACCTGTGCGCTTCCGACAAAAACGAACTGAAAAGTATCCGCCGGGAAGTCCGCATGATCTTTCAGGATCCTGTCGGATCCCTCAGCCCGCGCAAAACCGTGGGTCAAATCATTGCAGAACCCCTGAAACTCGCAGGCGTCAAAGGCAAGGAACTGGATGACCGTGTTGCCGAACTGATGCAACAGGTCGGGCTGGAACCGGCATGGCGCGAGCGATATCCGCATGCCTTCTCAGGTGGCCAGCGTCAGCGTATCGGCATTGCCCGCGCCATTTCCGTCAGGCCACGCCTGATCGTTGCGGATGAAGCAACATCAGCGCTGGACGTATCGCTGCGTTCGCAGGTTCTGGACCTGATGATGAAGCTTCAGGACGAACTCGGCCTGTCCTATGTGTTCATCTCCCACGACATGTCGGTCATTCGTTATATGTGCGACCGCGTGGCCGTGATGTATCGCGGACGGATCGTTGAAGAGGGCGAGACCGATCAGGTCGTCAACAATCCGGCCCACGATTACACGCGTGCGCTGCTTTCCGCCATTCCCCATCCCGATCCGCGTGATCGCCGCATCCAGAAGCGCTTCCGCTACGCCGATGCTCAAGCTGCTCAATAAACGGAATTCGTCATGAAAATCACACAGGTCAAAATCATCGTCTGCTCTCCCGGGCGCAATTTCGTCACCGTCAAAATCTTCACGGATGAGGGTCTGACAGGCGTTGGCGACGCGACACTTAATGGTCGTGAAAAGGCAGTTGCCTCCTATCTGGAAGACCATATCGCACCTCTGCTGATAGGACGTGATCCTTCACGCATCGAAGACATCTGGCAGTATTTCTACAAGGGTGCTTACTGGCGGCGTGGCCCTGTAACCATGGCTGCTATCGCAGGTATCGATACCGCCCTTTGGGACATCAAAGCAAAAGCAGCCAATATGCCGCTTTATCAGCTCCTTGGCGGAGCCAGTCGTGAAAAGGTGCTGTGCTACACCCACGCGCAGGGACGCGATATCGCAGAAGCCGTTGAAGCTGTCGGTCGACGCAAGGAAGAGGGTTATAAGGCCATCCGTGTACAATGCGGCATACCCGGACTGCCGGATGTCTACGGCACCGGCGCAAAGTCCGTTACCAACAATGCGGAAGATGACGCGGTACCGCATGAGGAAACGTGGTCCACATCCAAATATATGCGCCACATTCCCAAACTGTTCGAGGCCGTTCGTGAAGCCCATGGTTGGGATATCGAGCTTCTGCATGATGCCCACCACAGACTAACGCCCATAGAAGCGGCACGTGTCGGCAAAGATCTTGAGTTTGCGCGACTGTTTTGGCTGGAGGACACAGTCGCCGCTGAACATCAGGAAGGTTTCCGCCTGATCCGCAAACATACGACCACACCGCTGGCCGTGGGCGAAGTGTTCAACACTATCTGGGACGCCCGGCTGCTGATCGAAGAGCAGCTTATCGATTATATCCGCACCACGTGCGTCCATGCAGGCGGCGTGACCGCGCTTCGCCGCATCATGGATTTTGCCAGCATTTACAATGTGCGGACCGCCTGCCACGGCGCAATGGACATGTCGCCCATATGCCTCGGCGCCAATCTCCATCTTGATCTGTGGGTGCCGAATTTCGGCATTCAGGAATATTCGGGCTATCTCCCAGAAATCTTGGAAGTCTTCCCCGGCGCATGGAGCCTCAAGGATGGCTACCTGCATCCCGGCGATGCCATTGGCCATGGCGTCGATATCGATGAGGAACTTGCTGCCAAATACCCATACCAGCGCGCCTACCTGCCCGTAAACCGTCTGGAAGACGGCACTTTGTGGCACTGGTAGGAGGGGAGATACATATGAAAATCACTGCCATAAAAACCTACGCGGTAAAGGTTGGTATCCGGAACCAGCTATTGGTGAAAATAGAAACGGACGAAGGGATTTTCGGCTGGGGCGAAAGCGGTCTTTCGGGCCGCGAGAAAGCCGTTGTCGGCGCACTGGAACACTATGCAGAATTCTTGCGTGGGCGAGATCCATTCAAGATTGGCTCGTTGTGGCAGGAGATGTATCGCAGCCAATATTTCGAAGGCGGGCGCGTCCTTCAGGCCGCAGTGTCCGCCATCGACATCGCGCTCCATGACATCAAAGGCAAGGCGCTTGGCGTGCCGGTCTATGATCTTCTGGGCGGCAAGCAGCGGAATCATATTCCGACCTTCGCAACCACTTACGCCGCCCCTGGGCCTGAAATGATTGATCAGGCCAAGATGCTGATTGAGCATGGCTGGACGGCGATGCGGCTTTCTCCCTCGGGCCATGAAGAGAAACAAATCTACGAGCCACGCGAACACATTGCCACGACGGCAAAGTGGCTGGTGAAGGCCCGTGAAGAACTTGGAGAGGATGTCGTGCTCGGCATCGATTACCATCACCGTCTCACGGTGGCAGAAGCCGCCAGCTTCTGCCAGAAAATGCCATCAGGCACACTCGACTTCCTCGAAGAACCCATTCGTGACGAATCCCCGGGGGCTTATGAAGCTCTGCGACGATTAACCGATGTTCCCTTTGCAATCGGCGAGGAGTTCTCCTCAAAATGGCAGTTCCAGCCCTATATCGAGCGTGACATCCACCAGTTCAATCGTCTCGATGTTTGCAACGTGGGTGGCCTGACGGAGTCGATGAAAGTCGCTGCCTGGAGTGAAACACACTACGTGGATATGATGCCACATAATCCTCTCGGTCCCATCTGCACGGCAGCGACCTTACATTTCTGTGCGGCAGTGCCGAATTTTTCTTGGCTGGAAACGCGTGCTAGTCCAGCAGAGACCCATCTGGGTTTCGACAATTCAGATTTCTTTCCCGTACAGCCAAAACTTGAAGGTGCCGTTTACACCGTCTCCGATGCACCAGGACTCGGCATCGAAGTCAATGAGAAACTATTGGCCAAGCAAGACTTCGAGTTTTGGGAGGCACCCCATCTCAAACGTCGCGATGGGTCTGTGACGAACTGGTAGTCTCGCTGCGGTATGGGGACGGCGCGTCGAATTCCTACAGACGGTAGGCCGTTTCCATCACAGCTTGGCGCTTCGTCGGATCGAAAGCGCCAGCAGCCGTAACTACTGGGATCTTAGGGCTAAACGAAATCCTAAGCGGTGGCCTGCCAGCATCCCATCTCTAGATGCTGCCAGGATGATATCGTACAATCACTGGAAGAGCGTTGCGGGAAGTTTTGCCGGCGCGGTTTGTGAACTTCCGATCAAGCCGCCACCGGCTGCACTCTGCGTTGGCGGGTCACTTTTCGCACCGGGCTTTTCAGTGCCACAGACCCTGTATCGCTGAGCGCCGATATCACCGCCTGAGTGAGTGAGGCGGACACGAAGTCGGCGCTTATTTCCTCCGGATCTATTTGCTTATAACTTTCGCCATCGGTCATCGGCATCAAGATGCCGACCCGCAGCGAAGGCCTGATACGCTTCAGACGGCGCACGACCTGGCGGGCGTGCGACTTTGAGTTTCCGTTGAGAAATGTAACGACAACCGTGTCGATGTCATCATCCACCAGTGCCTTTAAATCACGCCCGTCAATGATGCTATGATCGCCCTGTCTTATCTGCGCGCCCTGAACCACAAGCACTTGCGACAGCATCGCGGATGCAGCGTCATCCATCGCTCCTCTGCCTCCAAAAGACAGGATCGATTTTCCTGCACCATCCGGCAGCGTAATTGTCTCTTTGGTCTCAGGCGTTCCAGACTGTTCGTCTTCTGAAGTTTCCTCTTCACCCGCAAATTCGGCTAGGTTTTCGATGAGAGTTTGCGTGCTGGACGCAAGGAGAACGATCTGGGTTTCCGACATGACACCACGCTGTCGGTCGGCTTCACCGAGCATTAAGGCCGGAAGACCGACTTTTTCGTAATAGTCGATCAGATATTCCTCTTCGAGAAACTCTTCCGCATTATCCGTCGCCTCGTTGGGATCGCCGGACAGCAGACGTTGATAGAGTTTTTCCTGCGGCTGGAGGACGGGCTCGTTTCCGAGGAGAACATCGAGAAAGCTGAACTCCGGCACATATCTTCCAAGCACGACCAGGCACACGGTGAGGGGCGTAGACAACATCAGCCCTAGCGGTCCCCACAGCCATGACCAGAAGATCGCGGAAATGATGATCGCCAAAGGAGACAGGCCGGTGTGGCTACCGTAAAGCCACGGTTCAACGACATTGTTGCTGACCAGTTCAGTAACAATGAAAAGTGCTGCGACCCATGCCATCAGTGACCAGCCGGGGGAGATGGCCAGAGCAAGAAACAATGGCAAGATCATTCCGATGACAGGACCGATATAGGGCACAAAACGCAAAACGAGTGTCAGCAGACCCCAGAGGATTGCGTTTGGAATGCCAAGCACCCACAGCCCGATGGTGATGGGAAAAGCATAAAGCGCATTCACCACCAATTGCATGAGAAGATATTTTCCAACCCGCTTTCCGGCGTCCTGAAGCGCCGACGTGGTGCGATGGAGATCACCTAAGCCGACCAGCCGAATGAACCTGTCACGAAGATCCTCGCGTTCTATCAGCATAAAAATCACAAGAACGATGACGAGACCTGCGGTGGCAAATGGGCTGATCAGCGGAAGGATAAAGTTTCCAAGTGTCTCGATTGGATGAGATCGTGTGACGATTTCGACCAGCATCGGTTCGCGCGGCGTTGGTGCGGTGGTCGTCGTCGTGTCATCCTGACTTTCCACAGCACGCGTCTGCAATTCCGATCCGACCCTTTCAACCACCTTGCTTAGATGTTCCAGCACGCCGTTGCCGGACCCTGCCTGACTGAGCGCCTGCACTTTCGTGACGATATTGCGCTGATATGTCGGGATGTTTTCTGCGAGATTGGTGACCTGCGTGGCGACGACGAAGCTGAACAACGCAATTGCCATAAAGGCGGAGGCGACCGCCAAGATGACCGCAGCAATCTTCGGAACGGATCGTTTACGAAGAAACGAAACAATCGGCGCGAGCGTGAAGGTGAGGAGCAGGGATAGAGCCAGTGGCACGAATATGTCCTGCCCAACGCGCAGAATAACTGCAACACCAATCAGGATGAGGATCGTTCGTCCAGAAAGCTTCGTGTTGGCCAGCGGACCTTGACTAGAAACGGCCATAAGCTTTCCGATATCGTTTGATGTTGAGGAGATAGAGCCCATCAGTCGCTCACCGCCTGATGCCCTGACCAATTAAGAGTGATCTGTGCCATGTCCGCACCTGCTGCATGAAGAGCAGCTTTAACTCGCGAAAGACATTAAAGATGCAACGTACCGCGCACATCTTTCGTCCCGGTAGGTGGCGCTGCGAAGGGGCTCTAGATCGGGTTGCGACAAAATGAGTTTGGCATTTGCCTTAATCGCTTTATGGAGCTGACAGGTTTTCGTCTTTTGAATATTTCACATCAGGTCAATATGGAAACGTCGCTTTATCTACCCGTCAAAACCTTTCTTGAAGCAGCCGGTTATACGGTCAAAGGTGAGATTGGCGGCTGCGATATGGTTGGAGTTCGTGAGGGCGACCCGACCGTTGTGGTCATCTGCGAACTGAAGCTGAGCTTTAATCTGGAGCTCATCTTACAAGCTGTTGACCGTGCAACCGTCTCCGACGAGGTGTGGATTGCCGCGAGAATTTCCTCCAAGGGTCGGGGACGTGAGGCGGACAAGCGTTATCGCGATCTCTGCCGCAGGCTCGGCATCGGGATGCTGGGGGTGACGGGTGCGGGCGATATCAGTGTTTTTGTCAGTTCCGTTTCGCCAATGCCACGCGCCAACCCCAAGCGTCGCACACGGCTGGTGAATGAACACAGGAAACGAAGAGGTGATCCCGCGCTGGGTGGCTCCACCAAAATCCCGATCATGACAGCCTATCGTCAGCAGGCTCTGGCCTGCGCCAGCGCTTTGGTCAACGGTCCACTTCGTCCGCGCGACCTTAAAGCCGTGGCGCCGACGGCGGGCAAGATTTTGCTCAACAATTACTACGGCTGGTTTGTGAAAATCGAAAAGGGTGTGTACGGCCTGAGCGATGCCGGGCGACTGGTGCTGTCAAATGGGTTGAATGCACAGGATTTGCCGTAAGGTGAACTTAACCCTGTCCTTGATCAGCCGCTCTTGAACGCAACGCTCCGCGTCCCCATTCCTATAGGGCTGGGACATATCTCTTTTTTGGAGTGAGGTTGCTATGACGGCAAGAACATGGAACGCCAGCGGTACATCGGAGGATTTCGCAGATGGTGCGGAACGGCTCCGTCGTCTGAGACGACTTTCGGGCATCGCGCGCCTCATGGATACGGCGATCGGCATTCCCGGCACGCGCATCCGTTTTGGTGCCGATTCCATCATGGGCTTGTTGCCTGTCATCGGCGATGGCGCAGGCGCTATGGTCGGTCTCTACATCGTCAATGAAGCCCGCCGCCTCGGTGTTCCAAAAGAAAAACTGACCCGTATGGTTGGTAATATTGCCATGGATGCGGTTGTCGGCAGCGTGCCTTTGGTTGGAGACCTGTTTGATGTCTACTTCAAATCGCACCGCCGCAATGTCGATATGATCATTGATCATTTTGGCATCCACCGCGACGAGTTGCGACGTAAACGCTCGTCCGCGTGACCGCCGGTGGCACATCCCAAAAACATCCCCGGGTAATTTGAAGGTTCTGCGACGGCGGCTTTTCGCTCAAACCCAACAACGCGTGCGACCTTAAATTTGCCTCAGAAACTCAAGGATCAACGCCGAGACGTCACTTGGCCGCTCTTGCTGGAGCCAGTGTCCGGCATCCGGAAGAGCGTGGGAGCCGCGAAGGTCTGGAACTAACCTCCGCATGCCAGCGATAATTTGATCCATGCCCGGTACGCTGAGCCCGTGTCACGATCACCGATCATGGAACAAGGCCGGGACCGTGACCATCTGGCCAGCATTGCTTTGTTGTAGTTCCCAATTTCGATCCAGATTGCGATAATAGTTCAATCCTCCCGTGAAACCAGAAGCCTTGAATGCAGCCGCTGTTGTGGTTCGACCACAACAACACGCTCCCCTCGCATGGAGCTTCAGGATATCGATTGCCTCATGAATTCTTAAACCGTCCAACAGACGTCTGATGCTGCCTGGTTTTTATCGTGCAACACCATCCGTAGTACGTATGGCCCCAGGAGGCGCCATACGTATGTGTTTTTTTGTCGTCACTTATCGTGCGGGACGTAGTTGCAGGCGCGATACGCCCGCTGCTACGTTCAGACCCAAACCTGCTTCAGCGCTCAGTGGCTGGAGGCCGAAGTTCTTTGCGTTGCCGCCGACGAGTGCATTGGCTCCGAGCCCGATACCAACTGACGCGCGAGCGGATGCACCGACGTAAGTTCCAGCCAAGCTGCCTTGGCCAATGGTTGTTGGCTCTGTGTTGACGACCACCCAGCTTATATAGGATTTGCCTGTTACACCGACGTCAAGGCCTAGCTTGCCGATAGTGCCCGTGTAACGTTCCACCTTGCCGGTACGCTGCTTGAACTGGCAATCGACCGCACGGCTGGAGCCGACGAGAAGGCCGATGCCGCCTGCCACTTCGCAGGACAATGTTCCCAGACGCTGCTTGGGTTGAGACACCACCTTCTCCGCAGGCTTTCTGTTGTGATGCGTGCTGGCAGCAGATGCGGCAGATGTCATGGCCATTGCACCGGCAACAGCGAGGATGAGTGTTTTTTTCATATCGTATCTCTTTTCATGTAAAGAATGTTGCCGGACTTTCGACGATCTTTTGACGGATCGTGAGCAGGCCGAACGGGAAGGGCCAGGTGTGTCTCGCACACATCGATGTCGCTGAAGACCGGTCTCGATGAAATGTCGGAGGCAATCTGGATCGCCTTGTCCACGGCAGCAACGCTGGACGCTTTGCCGGTAAGCATGACGATACCAAAAGAAACTTCGACGTCGATCTGGCAATCTTCCAGACCGTGCGCGTAGGCCAGTAACGATTTGATCGCGGCACCGGTTGCATAATGGCCTGAAGTTGACTCTGTGTGTGTCGAGAGAACGGGAAAGAGCATGTGGGCTGGCCTCCTTGGATCTGGCTCGCCATTGCCGTCGAGCCAGATTGCTGGATGGACGCTTATTTGAGCGCGCCCTTGACGGCATCTATACCTTTGCCCACGGTGCTTTGTGCTTCGCCAGCGATCTTTTCGCCCTTGCCTTCGGCTTCAAGCTTCTTGTTGCCGGTCAGTTTGCCGGCTGCTTCCTTGATTGTGCCCTTCAGTTCCTTGGCGGCACCTTCGATACGGTTCTTATCCATGATGTATCCTTCCTAAAACTGTAATCTCAATCGTATGACGCCTGACAGTCGTAAGGACGACAAGCATCATGGCATTGGAGATACAGCGGCGACGGACGCTTTCACAGATCGTGAAGTACTATTCGAATTGGTAGAAAATAACCTTTTTTATCAATTTCTGCCGATTTTTGGTTATGTCGTGGATTTACGCCGTGGAGTGGTTTTGGTTGTCGCTGGCGCGCCGGTAAATCCACGCTCACGGGCCCATATGACGGCTGCCGCCCGGCGGTTGACGCCAATCTTTCCATAAAGGGATGCTATGTGATTGCGGATCGTATTCTTTGAGAGATGGAGAGTTTCGCCCATATCCGCATCGCTTTGGCCATTGCAGATCAGCCCCAGGATTTCACGCTCGCGATCGCTCAATTCCATCAACTGGGCAGTGGGTGCCGCTGTCGACTGGTGTTTGAGCGTTGCAAGGCGATCGACGATGGAGCGGCTGAACCATGACGTATCAGCCATGACGCTTTCGATGGCTTCGACAAGCTGTGCTTCGCTCCGTCTACGCTCCGTCACATCCTGAATTGCCCAGATCACGCATTGCTCGTCATTGATTTCGACCCGCTCGGCAGACACGAGGCAGTCTGCCACGCCGCCATCCTTCAGACGCATGCGCAAAGGCTCGTTACGAACGAAAATATTGTCGCGCAGCTTTTGCTCCAGCGCGCGCCTTGCAGGAACGTCTTCGAACAGGCGCAGATCGCCAGCGGTACGGCCGGTGATTTCTGTTAGGCCGTAGCCGAAGATTTGCAAAAACGCGTCGTTTGCTTCCGTAAAAACGAAGTCATCCAGCCGGGAAACGGCGGCAGGTGCCGGGGATAGCCTGAAGGATTTGGAGAAGCGTTCCTCGCTCTGGCGCAACGCATTTTGGGCTTTTCGTCTTGCGTCCAGATCGGCAAAGGTGAAGAGCATGCACGGCTCCTCGATCACGGAAATCGGTTCGCCTGCGACGATGACCAGACGGTCACCGCCACCAGGCAGCGAAACAAGCGCTTCGCGATGACGGATCACGCGCCCGTCGTCCAGCTTGGTCAGCGCATCCTCGCCCGTTTCGCAGTTTGAAAACAGACCAATCGCCTCCACGGTTTTTCCGACCACGTCTTCCTTCGTAAAGCCCGTCATCTCAAGGAAGCCTTCGTTGACGCGAATAAAGCGGTGGTCATCCAGCCGGCAGATCAGCCCCGGTGCGGGGTTGGCGTTGAATGAGCGTTCGAACCTCTCCTCCGCCTCAAAGCGCGGCGTCTCGTCTCGCAAAATAAGAGCCAGGACATCCGGCTTGTCGGTTCCGTCGGAAATGATCATGCTCCGCACGGTGTGGACCCAGACGAGATCGAGATCGCTGGACGGCGAGATTTCCACGGTCACATCATCCACCGTGTCCCCAGATAACAAGCGCTCGAGCGGGTATTGGCCCTCCTCCAGAAGATGGTTGTTTCGATAGCGCAGAGTGAAGAGACGACGGTACTCTCTGGCGTTGGCGCCCAACTCTTCAATGCTCGCCACGCGGTGCATCTCCAGCGCGGAACTATTTGCCCAAGCGATATTGCCATTGGGCTCCAAAAAGATGACCCCATCACTCAACCCCCCAATGAGTTCCTGAAGGCTGCCTCGATTGATCTTAGGGGGCTGGGGAATATCGTTCATCGCATATCTCGAAATATAATCGTTGGAACATACGTCGCATTCTTATGGCCAGTGGAAAAGAAGAAAATCCTGACATCATAGACAAGCAGGCCGACCTCAGCCTCAACGTGCATCGCTCCTATCGACCTGGATGACTATGATGTATCATCGATAAGGGGACGAAAATGCGCCCATCCCTAATTTACCGGTTTGGTGGCAAAATCGTGCGTCACAGTGACACGCGCGCCAAATGATCGCGCGATAATTGAGCGCAGTGCGCCCGCTTAGCCTTTCTATTACACAACGGAATATTATCACTCATTGAAGGAGGTTAAAGTGTTTGACGGTTTCAGCGCTGAGATTCTAGCGCGTATCCAGTTTGCTTTTACTGTGTCTTTTCACTTTATATTTCCGGCATTTTCCATTGGCACGGCAAGCTATCTCGCCATTCTCAATGCGCTTTGGTTGTGGAAGCGCGATCCGGTTTATCTCAAACTCTTCGAATACTGGAAACCGATCTTTGCCATTACCTTTGGCATGGGCGTGGTTTCGGGCATCGTGATGAGCTATCAGTTCGGCACCAACTGGGCAGTGTTTTCCGACAAGGCCGGGCCGGTTATCGGGCCATTGATGGGATATGAAGTTCTAACGGCATTTTTCCTTGAAGCAGGCTTTCTGGGCATAGCTTTGTTCGGGCGCAAACGCGTGGGCGATAATCTGCATATGTTTGCCGTGGCCATGGTTGCCATCGGCACGCTGATTTCCGCGACCTGGATTCTCTCTGCCAATAGCTGGATGCAGACGCCACAAGGCCATATCATGGGCGAGAACGGACAGTTCATGCCGCAGGACTGGTGGAAGATCATCTTCAATCCGTCATTTCCGTATCGATTGGTTCACACGGTGTTGGCGGCATTTCTGACCACGGCTTTTGGTGTGGGCGCGGTGGGTGCGTATCATTTGCTGCGTGATCGCAGCAATCGTCAGGCGCGGGTGATGTTTTCCATGGCCATGTGGATGGCCGCCCTGGTCACCCCTATCCAGATTTTCGTTGGCGATCTCCACGGCATTAACACGTTGGAACACCAGCCCGCGAAAATCGCCGCGATGGAAGGTCATTATGAAACGCATCGCGGCGCACCGCTCATCCTTTTCGGTCTGCCCGATGACAAGGCTGAGGTGACCCGCTACGCGCTGGAAATTCCCAAGCTCGGTTCGTTAATCCTCACCCACAGTCTGGATGGCGAGATCAAGGGGCTGAAAGAATGGGACCGCAACGACAGGCCCCCAGCGCTCATTCCATTTATCACGTTCCGCGTTATGGTTGGTATCGGCATGCTGATGCTCGGACTTGGCATGTGGTCGCTCTGGGCGAGATATCGCCGCTGTCTGTACGATAACCGGCTTTTGCACCGTGCTGCCGTGTGCATGGGACCATCGGGTTTCATTGCGGTTTTGGCGGGTTGGTACACCACGGAAGTCGGTCGTCAGCCATGGACGGTCTATGGACTGCTGCGAACCTCCGAAAGCCTATCGCCGGTCGATGCGCCCGCAGTGGGTGCATCGCTGTTAGCCTTCATCGTGGTGTATTTCATCGTCTTCGGGGCAGGTGTATTTTATCTGCTACGACTGATGCACCGCACACCGATCTTCGATGAGGACCACGAACTTGATCACGCGCCGGTGCGCGCCGCCGGCATCACACCCGGTCTTGCTCAGGAAATGCATTCGGGAGACCGTCATGATGTTTGATCTTGCGTTTATATGGGCGGGGCTGATCGCTTTTGCCGTGCTGGCCTATGTCATTCTCGATGGCTTCGATCTCGGCATCGGCATTCTTTTTCCGCTGTTTCCCAAACGGCATGACCGGGATGTCATGACCAACTCCATCGCCCCGGTCTGGGATGGCAACGAGACGTGGCTGGTGCTGGGCGGCGGCGGCTTGATGGCGGTGTTTCCGCTGGCCTATGCCACAGTGCTGCCAGCCCTTTACATGCCGATCATCCTCATGCTGCTGGGGCTGATTTTTCGTGGCGTCGCCTTCGAATTTCGCTGGCGTACGAACCGCGGCAGCATCTGGTGGGATGCGGGGTTCTTCGTCGGTTCTACCATTGCGGCGTTTATGCAGGGCGTGGCACTCGGCGCACTGGTTCAGGGTATCCGCGTGGTCAATCGCGCTTATGCAGGCGGCTGGTGGGACTGGTTGACGCCGTTCAGCATCGTCACAGGGCTGGCCGTTGTCGTCGGTTACGCGCTGTTGGGCGCAACATGGATCAACCTCAAAACGACAGGTGAGCTACAGGCACACGCACGAAAAATCTCTATGGCCACAGGTGCAGGAACGCTGCTGCTGATCGGCGTCGTAAGCATTTGGACGCCGTTTATCGACCGTGTCTATTTCGAGCGCTGGTTCGGCTGGCCCACGGCATTTTTCTCGGCGCTTGTGCCGCTGCTGGTGGTGACATGTGCGGTGGCGTTGTGGCATGGACTGTTACGTGAAAAAAGCGTTCAGCCATTTCTGGCTGCGCTCGGCCTGTTCATAATCTGCTTCGCTGGTATCGGCATCAGCTTTTATCCATATATCGTGCCGGGTTCACTGACGATCTGGGAAGCGGCAGCGCCTGAAAGCTCTCTGGCCTTCCTCCTGGTGGGCGCAAGCGTGCTTATCCCCATCATCCTTGCCTATACCGGATATGCCTACTGGGTGTTCCGCGGCAAGATCGATCCTGAAGAGGGGTATCACTGATACCAAATCCGTCTCCCCATACGCCCCTGCCAAAAAGACTTTTATGGTTTGCAGGCATCTGGCTGGTCAGCGTGCTGGCGCTGACAGTGGTGGCCTATGCGATCCGACTGATGATTATGCCGTAACTATGGATAGGAATCGTTTCTTCCGTGAGCCAGATTTGACCAACGCAAATTATATTTATTGGGGGAGGGCTGATCTACATCAGCTGCGGCATGTTCGGGATCGTGTTGATCTTTAATGACACCATGGTTTGATATCTGCTCTCCATGGTGAGAGCCGAAGCATTTTTGGCTCTGGGCAAGGTAGAGCCGAAATAGGTGAGTGCGGAGCCGGACATGGCTTAGGAGGTCGCAGTAACAAGGAGCGGTAATGCGGCTTGCACACCTCGTTCTCTTAACGCATTCATGGCAAAACTACCCAACGAAATTTCGCAGGGGAACCGCTACTGATCCAACGGAAACCTGCATGGGTTGGCTGAGGTTTGATGATAAATAAGTCGTTTTGGGTAATGCTTTTGCTACTTGCGGTACCCGTTTTCTCGCTGATCGCAGTTCAGATCGATACGAGCTCCGGAGCCTCGATCGGCGGTGGCGGCTATGATCTCGGTCCGTTTCTGTATTCGTGGCTTTTGATTATCGTCACAACCGTGTGGTCCCTCTGCACGTTTGCAGCTGCGATAATTCATCGTGAGCGGACCGCGAAAATACGAGCTTTGTTTTTGACTGCTATTGGTTTTGCGACCTTCGTAGCTGTCCTGCTACTTTACCGAACAAACCTTTCTTAAGCTATGAGACACTCACCGGCTTTGAGCGAAGTCTGTTGGCTGTGGCGGGGTCGGCGCGTCGGCAAAGCTGCGGCGGAAGGCCTTTCATGATCAGTTCCGCGTCCGCGACTGCCATAGAGCCGAGCTTGTAGAAGGCATCGCGCGTGCCGCCCGTGCGATGTGCGGAAAGCAGCAGGCCCGGGATCGAACGGACGGGATCATCCGCCGCCACTGGTTCATCGGGAAACACGTCCGTTGCCGCGCGGACATGGCCGGATTTTACGGCGTTCAGCATGGCGGGGAAATCGACCACGGCAGCGCGGCTCATCAGCAGGAAAGCCGAGCCCGGCTGCATGACGTCGAACTGACGTTTTCCAATGAAACCCTGATTTTCGCTGGTCACGCTGGCAAAGACATAAACCACACGGGATTTGGAAAAGACCTCATCTAGAGTGCTGGGGATACAGTCCAAACGCTCGATGATCTCTTCCGGCAGCCACGGATCATAGACGCGAACTTCGTTCTTGAACGGACGCGTAAGTTCGCGAAGCTCTCGGCCCAGATCCCCGAACCCAATGATGCCAATGGGTGCTCCGGCATAGCGGAACGTGTCAGCGTTGCCTGCAAGGCCATACTCTTCGGTGCCGTTGCGAAACTGGCGGTCTGCAATGGTTATGCCGCGTGCCAGATCGAGCGCCATGCCGATCGATGCCTCAGCGACAGGCGATGAAAAGGCCGACGCGGGCGTGATCACCCAGATGCCGCGCTCCACACAGGCCTGATAGTCGATATTCGGCAGGAAGTTCGATTCCACATTGATGATCGCCTTGAGCTTTCGTGCTCGCTCCAGCCGCTCTTTCGGCATGTCGGTCTGGCCAAAGATCAGAACGGTATCGGGAAGAAGGGCATCCACCTGCTCCGCAGGTATTTGCCGATCTTCCGAAATGACAAGTTCACCGAGCTTTTCCAACCGGGCGCGAACATCGGGCTCCATGATCAGGTCAAGGGTTCGCGGCAGCGGATCGACGAGCACGATGTTGCGACCTGTCATGAATACCTCCCGTTATGAGACGGCACCTTTCCGTCCCGTTTTTCGTTACCGCGCGGCCCAGTTTGCGCCACGACGGAAGATTTCCCGCATTTGCGGGACGGCAAATTCCTTCGCCTGATGGCCGAGCGCCGAATAGAAAACGCGGCCTTTGCCATAGTTCCGCTTCCACGCCACGGGCATCACCACGCCATTGATCCACCACGCATGATCGCCGGTGAAGGTGGTCGTTGCCAGTACTTCGTTCGATGGATCGACGTGCATATAATACTGTTCCGACGTATAGGGAAAGTCGGTGATGCCTTCCATGATCGGATCATCCGGGCGGGTGATGTTGACCGTGTAATCGATGATGTTACCGGGGTGGGCGACCCATTGACCGCCGATCATGAACTGGTATTCCACGCATTCGCGGAAACTGTCGCCCGCACCGCCATGGTAACCGGCAATGCCTACGCCGTTTTCAACAGCAGCGGCAAGGTTCTTGATCTCTTCCTTCTCGATCTTGGACATGGTGACGATCGGCACCACAAGGCTGAGATCATGCACGGACGGGTCGGCAAAGGCCTCGGTGCTGTGCTCGACATAAACCTTGAAACCTTCTTCTTCCAGAAGATCCTTGATGATGACGGAGCATTCCTGCGGCTCGTGACCGCTCCATCCGCCCCAGACTATCAGTGCTTCACGCATATTGTTGCTCCTTAGGGATTATTTGCCGATCTGGCCGTTAACCAGTGATTCCGCCAGCGGTGCTGGACGGTCGACGGCAGTGGTAATGTTGATTGTTGTGCCGGTGTCGGATGCGCTTTGGAACGCCTCCATAACTTCCAGCACATGCAAGGCGAGATCGCCATTGGCACGGTGCTGCCGGTTCGAACGAATCGCATGTGCCATATCCGCGACGCCGATGGACCGGTAATTGCCATCCGCATAGGGCGACGATAGATCCTGATTTTCTAACTGGCCACCCTTCTTCAGCAGTTGTACTTCGCCACCGAAATGGTTCGGGTCGGGCACGATAAGCGTGCCTTCCGTGCCATAAAGCTCCAGCGGCACATGTTTGTGACCCGCGACATCGAAGCTCATACCAACCTGCACGACTGCGCCGTTTTTGAACGCCAGTGCGCCAGCAACATGCGTTGCCACCTGCACCGGAATTTTTTCGCCGTTGCGCGGTTCGCTGGTGATCAGCCGTTCCGTTCGCGGCGAGAACGCAAAACCTGCGACCTTGGCGACAGGGCCGAACAGATTGACAAGATCGGTGATGTAATATGGTCCCATATCCAGCATCGGCCCACCGCCAACCTCGTAATAGAAGGCGGGGTTGGGGTGCCAGCGTTCATGGCCGGGGCACATGAAGGTCGCTGTGCCGCCGACGGGTGTGCCGAGTACGCCTTGATCGATCAATGTGCGGGCCGTCTGATGGCCGCCGCCGAGGAAGGTATCCGGTGCAGCGCCGATCCTCAGGTTTTTTGCCTTTGCCGCTTCCGCAAGCCGTTTGCCTTCTGCAAAATTGATGCCGAGCGGTTTTTCGGAATAGGTGTGCTTGCCTGCATCCAGCGCCCTCAAAGCCACCTCGACATGCGCCTTGGGAATTGTCAGGTTGACGATGATTTCGATCTCCGGATCGGAGAACAGTTCATCCACGGTGCGGGCCGGAACGTTGAACTCTTCGGCCTTTGCCTTTGCCATATCGGCATTCATGTCGGCAACGCCGCGAATGTCGAGAATGGAAAACGATGCCATCGCTTTCAAATAGGCACCGGAAATATTGCCGCAGCCGATGATGCCTATGCCGACTTTCTTCATATTCTCTCTCCCATAAAAAATTGTACCCGCTCCCTCCTTAGAGAGCCGGACCCGTGGTGTTCCACGGCGATTCGTAAAGCTCGTAGAGTGCGACGGCCGCAGCACCCTGCGCCCACAATTCATCGCTCGATTTGTCGAAAACCAGTTCTGCCACGCCTTGCAGGGAAGGTGGCACCGAGGCCTCATAGGCAGTTCGGATGCTGTCGATAAAGGGCGCGCCAAGTTCGAGGCTCGACCCGACGATGATGACCCGTGGCGGTGCAAACAGGGTGACGATGTTGGCCAGCGTCAGCCCGATGGCCGCGCCCGCCCGCTCGGCAGCAGTGATGAGGTCGTTATCCTGCGCCAGCACCAGCGTATGGGCGTGCAACATGCCGCGGCCGAGGCGAATGGCTTCCGCAAAACGTCCGTCCGCAGGGCGTGATCCGAGGATGGCATTCTCTCCCGCCTGGCTGGCAAGGCGAACCGTGCCTTCCGGGCTTGCGACCAATACCAAATCGCCGAGATTGTGGCTGAGACCACCGGCACCGCGAAACAGATCGTTCCTGTGCAGCACACCCAATCCCAATGTCTGTTCCAGTGAGATCAGCACCATGTCTTCCAGATCGCGCGCCTTGCCGAACCAGTGATGGCCGAGCGTGACAGCGTGTGCATCGCTTTCGATGATGGTCGGCGTGCCGAAACGGGCCGTCATTTCTTCAGCGAAGTTGATGTTCACTTCGCGCAGCACGGGGCTGGAGCGAATTCTACCTGTACGATGTTCGATAACGCCCGGCAGGCCGAGGCAGACCATGTCCACATCTTCCAGCGAGAGATTGGCGTCGACCACACAACGGCGCACGCCGTCTTCGATAAGGTCGGCAATGACGCCAATCGGTTGGCGGTCGATACGGATCGGCAGCGCAAGTGTGGAAAGCACGTTGCCGCAGAAATCCGTCACCACGAACACCATGCGGCTGGCTGCGATTTTTGCACCGACGACGCGTGCTGCATCCGGGTTGAGTTCCAGCATGACGCGAGGCCGGCCACGGGCGCCTTCGGTGCGGATGTCGCCGAGATGCCGGGAGAGAATCAAGCCGTCATCCAGCAGCGATGCCGTAATGGCCGAAACGGTTGTTGTGGAAAGCTGTGTTCTTTCACTGATCTCCACGCGCGATATCGGGCCGTGGCGACGAACCGTGTCGAGGACATTCAGGCGATTGATCGCACGCATCAGTTCCGGGTCTGCGGTCTTCATGGTTTCCAGTCGCGATCAAGCTTCGGTGCTGTTTGGCCGACACGATATTTATGTCGGGTTGCGGATTAAATAACGGGGAAGGGCGGGGGTGTGTCAAGTGAAAAGCTGAAAAAATCGGCAATATGCCTTGACACTGACCACGTCCTGATATGAATTAATCCGCATTGGGGAATAATTGGTGAGGAACGTCCCCTGGGAGGATTACCATCATGACGTATCTGCACGCGGGCGCAAGCCTGAGCGGCAAGCTGATGTCGTTTGCCGCAACGACAGCCATCACATTCATGCTCGGCGCAGCCAGTGCATCGGCCGCCACGGTTGTGAAGTGGCTACATGTGGAACTCGATCCGAAAGCCGTGGCCGTCTGGGAGGAGATTGCCAAGGATTTCGAAACCACGCATCCGGGTGTGGATGTTCAGCTTCAGTTTCTGGAAAATGAAGCGTTCAAAGCAAAGCTGCCGACACTTTTGCAATCCAATGACGTTCCGGACTTCTTTTATAGCTGGGGCGGCGGCGTGCTGGAGGAGCAGTCCAAAACCGGTGCGTTGAAAGATCTATCCGAGACCTTTGATGCAGACGGCGGCAAGCTGCGCAAGGCCTACAACCCGGCAGCAATCGATGGTCTGTCCTTCGATGGCAAGCTGTGGGCCGTGCCTTACAAAGTGAGCCTTGTCAGCTTCTTCTATAATAAAGCGCTGTTTGCCAAGGCTGGCGTGAAGGCCGAAGATATCAAGTCCTGGGACGATCTGGGTGCTGCGGTCAAAACCATCAAGGCAGCGGGCGTCGTGCCGATTGCCGGTGGTGGCGGCGAGAAGTGGCCGATCCATTTCTACTGGAGCTACCTTGTGATGCGCAACGGCGGACAGGCCGTGTTCGATGCTGCGCGCAAGGGTGAGGGCGAAGGGTTCATGGACCCGGCGATCATCAAGGCAGGCGAGCAACTGGCCGAATTCGGCAAACTGGAGCCCTTCCAGCCCGGCTATCTCGGCTCTACATGGCCGCAGGCGCTTGGCGTGTTTGGTGATGGCAAGGCCGCGATGATCCTCGGTTTCGACAATACCGAAGCCAACCAGCGCAAGAACGCCGGTGACGGCAAAGGTCTGGCGGCGGACAATATCGGTCGCTTCGCTTTCCCCGCTGTCGAAGGTGGCGCTGGCAAGGCAACGGATACGCTCGGCGGTCTGAACGGTTGGGCCGTCACGAAAAATGCCTCCAAGGAGGCCATCGAATTTGCGACCTTCATGACGAATACTGAAAACGAAAAGAAGATGGCCAAGGCCGGTATGATCCTGCCCGTTGCGGTTGATGCAAACGAAGCTGTGACCAACCCGCTGCTGGCGAGTTCTGCCAAGCAGCTTGCGGAATCCACCTGGCACCAGAACTTCTTCGATCAGACGCTGGGTGCAGCCGTCGGCCGCGTCGTCAATGACGTTTCTGTCGAAATCGTCTCGGGCCAGATGACATCCGAAGAAGGCGCCCAGCAGATTCAGGATGCCTTCGAGCTTCGCTGATCCCGCCTGAACGACAGGACGCCGCCGTTATTGCGGCGTCCCTTCGCCCCGCGTGAAACCGAAAGCGGACATGATGACGAATATTTCCATCAATGCAGTACCTGCATTGGCCAAACCACTGACGAAGTTGAAGCGCAAACAAAGCTCGGTCGCCCATGACCGCGCCCTGACGCTGCTGATCTTCCTGCCGCCCGCACTTCTTCTCTTTACCCTCTTCGTCATCCTGCCGATGGGGGAAGCGGCCTGGTACAGTCTTTACCGCTGGAACGGTTATGGCACGCCGACCGACTTCATCGGCCTGAAAAACTTTCAGGTGTTGTTCGGCAATGCAGCCTTTTCGCAGGCGCTCATCAACAATGCCCTGATCATCGTCATTTCTATCTGCATCCAGATTCCGCTGGCCATCTGGCTGGCAACAATGCTTGCGCACAAAATTCCCGGCGTCGTCGCTTTCCGTCTGGTGTTTTTCCTGCCCTATGTTTTGGCAGATGTCGCGGCGGGTCTGATTTGGCGTTTTGTTTATGACGGTGACTATGGCCTCTTCGCCGCGATCTCCAACTTCTTCGGTTTTGCCAACCCCTATGTGCTGGCTGACAAGGATGTGGCGATCTATGCGGTGCTGGCCGTCATCGTCTGGAAATATTTCGGCTTCCACATGATGCTGTTTATCGCCGGTCTGCAATCGGTCGACAAAAACGTGTTGGAAGCCGCCGAAATCGATGGCGCGACCGGCTGGCAGAAGTTTCGCTATGTGACGCTGCCGATGCTGGGTTCCACCGTGCGTCTTTCCATCTTCTTTGCCGTCATCGGCTCGCTTCAGCTGTTCGACATGATCATGCCGCTGACCGGTGGTGGTCCGTCCAACTCGACGCAGACCATGGTGACTTTCCTCTACACCTACGGTGTGATGCGCATGCAGGTGGGGCTTGGAAGTGCGGTTGGCGTGGTGCTTTTCATCATCTGCGTCACGCTTGCCTTCGGTTACAAAAGGATTTTCATGCGCCATGACTGATACATCCACATCCATCCGCGTAAGCACACAGACGAAGCTCTATCTTTATGTATCGCTCGGCCTTATCGCAGCCATCGTGCTGATACCGCTTTTGACGACGGCGCTCGGCGGCTTCAAGACACTGGGTGATTTGCGTGTGAACCCATTCGGCCTGCCCGCCGAATGGCAATGGTCCAATTACGGCGATATTCTTTTCGGCAAGCGCTACTGGCTGCAAATCTTCAATTCGTTGGTCATTGCAGTTTTGACTGTGTTTCTCACACTCGTCGTTTCGGCCATGGCGGCCTTCACCTTCGCGCATGTGAAATTCTTCGGCTCCAATTTCCTGCTGAATTACTTTTTGCTGGGGCTGATGTTTCCGGCAGCGACCGCCATCCTGCCGCTGTTCATCCGCATCCGCGACCTTGGCCTGCTCGATACCTATTGGGGCGTAGTGCTGCCGCAGGTGGCCTTTGGGCTGGGCATGAGCATCCTGCTGTTTCGCAACTATTTCAGAAATCTGCCGGAGGAGCTGTTTCAGGCGGCGTTTGTGGATGGCTGCGGTTATCTGAAATTCTTCTGGTATATTTCCATGCCGCTGTCTCGTCCTATCATTGCGACGGTGGGCATCGTGTCCTTCGTGGGAAGCTGGAACAGCTATATCCTGCCGCTCATCATGCTCAATTCGGAATCGAAGTACCCGTGGCCACTCGGCATCATGGTTTATCGCGGCGAATTCGGCACGGAATGGCAGCTGGTTCTGGCGTTCATCACCATGACGATCCTGCCCACCATCATCGTCTTTTTCCTAGCACAGAAACACATCATTGCGGGTCTGACGGCTGGCGCCGTCAAGTCTTGAACAGGAGCAGAACATGGCATCCGTCGAACTCAGAGATATCCGCAAGTCCTACGGCGCGCACGGTGTCATTCACGGCATTTCGCTCGAAATCGCCGATGGCGAATTCATCGCGCTCGTTGGCCCCTCCGGTTGCGGCAAGTCCACGCTGCTGCGCATGATTGCGGGTCTGGAAGAAATCACCGATGGCGACATCATGATCGGCGGCAATGTCGTCAACGAGATGACGCCACGGGAACGCAACATCGCCATGGTGTTTCAGTCCTACGCGCTCTACCCGCATATGACAGTGGCGGAAAATATGGGCTTCAACCTCAAGATCGCGGGCCAACCGAAAGCCGTGATTGAGGAACGCGTCACTGAGGCCGCCCGCATGCTGGATCTCGCCAGCCTTCTGGAGCGCAAGCCATCCCAACTCTCCGGCGGTCAGCGCCAACGCGTGGCCATGGGCCGCGCCGTGGTGCGCAATCCGGCCGTGTTCCTGTTCGATGAGCCATTGTCCAATCTGGACGCCAAGCTGCGTGTGCAGATGCGCAGCGAAATAAAAACTTTGCACCAGAAGGTCGGCACCACATCGATTTACGTCACCCATGACCAAATCGAGGCTATGACGCTGGCCGACCGCGTGGTCGTTCTCAATCAGGGTCGTATCGAACAACAGGGCACGCCGCTGGAACTCTACAAGACACCCGCCAACCTCTTCGTCGCCGCTTTCATCGGCTCACCCGCCATGAACCTCATCGAATGTATTGTCGATGGGGAAGAGGGCGCTCCAGCTGCACGTCTCGACGATGGCACTGCGATCCGTATCTCGCAGGATCGCAAGGTGAAGCGCGGTCAATCGGTGACCATAGGTCTTCGTCCCGAACATTTCACTATGGGCGGTGGCGGTGATGTAGCTGTGACGGGAAAAACGCTTTTGGTCGAACCGACTGGCGCGCAGACGCACGTGATTTTCGATCTCGCTGGGCATCACGTGACGGCTGTGGTGGATGGCGAACAACTGGTTCGGACCAATACTCCCTTTGCCGCAAATATCAGCCGTGAACGTGTTCATGTCTTCGATAGGGTGTCCGGTTTGGCGCTCTGAGGCTGAGCACCACAGAAGGATTTTCCGAAGCGAACATATTAGGAAGATAGAAGACGGAGCGGCTTGAACCTCTCCGTCTCCTCGTTATCTCGTCATGCAGCAGCGAGCGCTTTTTCGATGTCCTGAATCGAATGCCCGGTCAGGTCTTTGTCGAGTTCACCCAACAGAACGTCCGACAGGGACTTGTGATATCCCTTGCGCATCTCACCAAGCGTCCGCGGAGCAGCCACCACAATCAGTCCTTTGATATTGCCACCAAGAACCTTTTTGTTCAGCATCTCGGCAATGCCGGCGCTGAAACCGTCTTCATCCTGCTGGCTGTCGTCGGGGTTTGCCGAGCTGCTGGAGTGGCGTGCACCGGACGCAATTTTGGAACTGTCCACGTCTGCATCCGGAAGGGCCTTCAGCTTAACGTTCTGCGCATCGCCTTCATTCTTGAAGAGGCTGAGCTTCTCGCCATCGGCAACGGCGACCACGGTATTTTGTGGAATATCCATATTCTTCTCCAATATTGCATTCAAAGCATGGTCATTCGGACCCTTGGCTTGCTTTGAATAACCTGTCGGAGAAGAATCCGTTCCTTAATGAGATGTCTTGAAACATCTCCGCGCGCATCGCGACTTCGAAATTGAAGTTTGACCCTCTCTCTATCCGGACAAGGCAGGCACAAAATGGCCCCCTTGCTCCGGTCCAACCCCTCGGGCAGCTTCATCTGGACCTGATTTTCTCACACAAAAAAATGTGAGCTACACAACACCTTTGCTGAAAATGAAGCAACCGTACGGTCCTGGATCTGATGTTCTGACAATGACGAATGATTTTTTCGCTTCTTCATAAAATGCGAAACGTTCCAGAGGCTCGATTGGAACATGTCGCTTTTCGGCCTGATCTATGACATGTTGAATCGTCGCGAAAATTGGAACCTGACCGTCAGGATCGCCTACGACTTGCATACGCTTCACCGGCATTTCAATGAATGTGTCCAGAGGAAAAAGCTTGAGAATGGCTTGCGCCGCGCGCTCCAGACCGCAGCCGGAAACGTCAATCAGGCGGCCATAGGTTGTTTTCCGGGCAATGGTTTGTGCGGGGTGGTTTATATCGCACAAGACCAATTGGTCGCCATGTCCCATCAGCATCAATGCATAAATCAGTTCGGCATTTAGAACTGGATCGATCCCCTTAAGCATCTCGGTTTCCTCCCGGTGGGCGCAAATTTACTCTTTACGAATTAAGCATAACTTGTGATGTTATCAATTGCAGAATTTTGTCTTTCCAGCATTTGACGAAGAATCGCGATGATACTCTGCGAGTCGACGCTGTAAAACATTGGATTATTGCGGTTGAAAATTCATATCTCAAAATATTCGACGGAATCGCAATGACGCAATTTACAATATTTAATAATTGTGTGAAGTTTGAAGGGTGATGACGTCCTCCCAAGACGGCAGAACGGTGGCGGTTGAAGCTTCGAGCTTTATTCCGCCGCCGTATTCAGGGAGGTTCGTCAAACGTCGCGAGGAGTGCGCGACGCCGTGGGAGGAGAAGAGCTTTTGGCATCGATGAACATCGTCAATGTCGGAAAAGCCTATGGCAGCCTGACGGTGATCCATGGCGTTTCCGTTGAAATACCCGATGGCGAGTTTGTCGTCCTCGTGGGGCCGTCTGGCTGTGGAAAATCAACGTTGCTGCGCATGGTCGCAGGCCTTGAACCGATTACCTTTGGCGACATTCAGATTGACGGCAAAGTGGTCAACGATCTGCCGCCGAAGGATCGCGATATTGCGATGGTGTTTCAAAGCTACGCGCTTTATCCACACAAGACGGTGGCCGAAAATATGGGTTTCGCGTTGAAAATGCGCGGTGATAGCAAGGCTGATATCGATACGCGGGTGCGCAAGGCCGCCGAAATTCTTGATCTGACGCCATATCTGGCACGTTATCCGCGCCAGCTTTCTGGCGGACAAAGGCAGCGTGTGGCGATGGGCAGAGCTATCGTGCGCGATCCTAAAGTCTTCCTGTTCGATGAACCGCTTTCCAACCTCGATGCCAAGCTGCGCGTGCAGATGCGCGCTGAAATCAAGGAACTCCAGCGGCGTCTGGCGACGACCATGATCTATGTGACGCACGATCAGGTAGAAGCTATGACCATGGCAGACAGGATCGTCGTTCTGCGCGATGGGCGCGTAGAGCAGATCGGTTCGCCACTGACCCTTTACGACAAGCCCGCCAACACGTTCGTGGCTGGGTTCATAGGCTCACCCTCGATGAATCTGATTAGGGGTCAAATTCGCGCCTCCGACGTGCCGTTTTTCGAGACGGATGACGGCATCCACCTGCCGCTTGCCCACGCGCCTGCGGGTTCGGATGGAGCCTCTGCCTTTTACGGAATTCGGCCGGAGCATTTTACGCTCAGCGGTTCGGTCAATGCGCAGGTGACGGTTGTTGAATCGACGGGTTCCGAGACGCAGGTTTTTGCAAAACTTGGGACACAGAAAATCATCGGCGTTTTTCGTGATCGCGTTGATGAAGCATCGGGAAAGATGATCGCGATGACACCGAATCCGGCTCTGGTCCATCTGTTCGATGGTGAAAGTGGGCTGAGGCTCGACTGAGTTTCTGCTGGTGCTTTGAGGAGAAAGCGCTGGCGGCCACACATCGTGGCATTCTATCAACGGGAGGAAAATCGCATGAAAGTCAGTGATTTCGAGAGAATGATGGCGATCGGGCTGAGCAGGCGCGCCATCTTGAAGACCGGGGCAAGCCTTGGTGCGGTGGCCGCAGCGGGCAGCATGATTGGCCCGTTTGATGCGGCCTATGCGCAAGGCGCATCGTTGCGCAGCCAGATTCTTCAAGTGCCGGGTGTCGGTAAGGGATCGCCAACCGATGCCGACTGGCAGAAGGTTGGTGAGATGTGCCTTGAAGCGACAAAGAAAAGTATCAAGCAGGGCGAATTTGCCGGTGTTGAGCTGTCCTTTATGGGGCTAAACAATCAGAACCTGCATAACGTTCTATTCCGTGGCTTCCTGAAGCCTTGGGAAGATTACACTGGCGCCAAAATAACGTGGATCGATCTTGCGCAGGCCGATTATAATCCGCGTCTTCAGCAGGCTATCGCCACCGGCACGGTTGACTTCGACCTGCTGGAGATGGGTGCGCCGTTTGAAGGAGATGTGTGCGGCAAAGGATTGGCGTCTGAAATGCCGGATTGGGTGAAAGCCCAGATCGACATGGATGATTATGTGGATTACCTCAAGGCACCGGTTGGCACCTGGGATGGCAAAACCTACCGTATTTCGGTTGATGGCGATTGCCATAACTTCAACTATCGCACCGATTACTTCACCGATGCCGACCTTGCCAAAGCTTGGAAAGATGAAGGGCATGAGGGTGAGTGGGGCGTTCCGAAGACTTGGCAGAAGGTTCAGGAGGTCACCAAGTTCCTCAAGGGCAAAAAAATCGGCGGTGCTGATGCAATCGGCTATCTCGATGCGCCAAAGGCTTGGGGTGGTTTCGGCTTCTACTTCCTCGGTAGCCGCGCGACAGCCTATGCCAAGCATCCCGATGACAAGGCTTGGTTGTTCGACACCGATACGATGAAGCCACGCATCAATAATCCAGCATGGGTTCGCGCCATTCAGGACGTTATCGACGCCCTGCCTTCAGAAGCGGGCGACCAGCTCAATGCCGATCCGGGCACGACAGCCTTCCAGCAGTTCCTTGCAGGGACGGGCTCGATGGTGTCGTGGTGGGGTGATGTGGGCGCCAGTGCGCGCACAAGCGACAGCTCGGTCGTGGGCGATACGATTGGTTTCGATATCCTGCCGGGTTCGGACGATGTGTATAATTCCAAAACCAGCAAATGGGAGAAGCTTGCAAGCGGCCCGAACCATGCGCCGAACATGGCTTATCTTGGCTGGGGTGTTTACGTGATGTCCCGCGTTGATAGCGATGAGAAAAAGAAAAAAGCCGCTTGGAGCGCCGCAGCCCATCTTGGTGGCAAGGATCTGGCACTGTGGACGGCAGCCTATCCATCCGGCTTCCAATGCTACCGAAAGAGTCAGTTCGACATCAAGGAATGGGTGTCTGCGGGTTATGACGAGCCATTTATCTCAAACTATCTGGCCTCGCAGTCCAACTCGTATAATCACCCGAATGCAGCCATCGAGCCGCGCATTCCGGGCATCTTCCAATATTATAGTGTTGCGGAAGACGAGTTGGCCAAGGTGTTTGCCGGAAAGGCAACAGCACAGGCTGGCGCCGATGCCATTGCAGCCGCGTGGGAGAAGATCACCGACCAGCTAGGACGCGAAAAGCAGGTCGCACTCTACAAGGCCTCGCTCGGAGCCTAACCGCGACTTTGGTTGCGTTTCACACCAGATTCAGGCGGCACGGAAAAGTGCCGCCTGATCGTCAGCACGGCTTTCCAGCCCAGAGGTCTGCCCATGTCGCAAACGATCATGCCAACCCTAAGCCCCGTCGAACCGAAAACGGTTCAATTGACCACTGCCCGGCGGGGCAAGCTTTTGCTGTTGGCTGCGACCGTTCTGTTGTTTGCCGTTCTCATTTTACAGATTGCTGACGTCGCAGGCATCACGACAATCGGCTTCGTCAGCTGGCAACCGCTGTTGTTTGCCTACATCGTCTGGTCTGTCGCGTTGTGTGCTGCACAGGTGTTGATCCGTGGGGAGGCCGGGCAGCGGGCCGCATTCGTGCTTCCAGCGGTGCTGTTCACTGTTGCCATGGTGGTATTTCCAACAGTCTTTGGTCTCTACATCGCCTTTACGGACTGGAACCTGAGTGCTGCTGCCGGTCGACGGTTCAACGGGCTTGATAATCTGCGTACTTTGTTTGCGGATGTCTATTTCTGGAACGCGCTTTTGAACATGGTCTATTATGTTCTGTCCGTTCTGGTTCAATATGCCATCGCGTTTGGATTGGCGCTGCTGCTGAACGCCGAGATCAAGGCGCGTAAATTCTTTCGCGTCGCTTTTCTTCTGCCTTTGATGCTCAGCCCCGTGGCCGTCAGCTGGATGATCGGCAAATCGCTGATGGAGTATCGTTTTGGGCCTGCCGCGACGCTTGCGCGGTATCTTGGTTGGGATAATCCTGCGTTTTTCTCGACACCATGGCTTGCACGCACATCGATCATGGCAATGGATGCGTGGGTCTCCATTCCTTTCATGATGATCCTGCTGCTTGCCGGTCTTCAGGCTCTGCCTGCAGAGATCAAGGAAGCGGCGAAGGTGGATGGGGCTTCCGGTTGGCAGAGTTTCAAGGAAATCACCTTCCCGCTGATGCTGCCGGTCAGCATGACCGTCATCATTCTGCGCATCATCTTCCAGCTCAAGCTGGCCGATATCGTCATCAACGTCACCGCAGGTGGGCCGGGCGGTGCGACCGATACGGTGTCCAGTTTCATCTTCCGTGAATATCGTGATCGCTCGAATGTCGGCTACGGTACGATGCTCGCGGAGTTCTATCTCGTCATTATCATCATCTTCGTCGCGCTTATCCTCAAAGGGGCGAGCCGATGGATGCAACGTGAAAATTGAGGCCGAAGCCTATGGCGATACATGCTGAAACAACCACCAAACCGGGAAGTCTTTGGTCCCGCCGCCCGCAGTTCCTCACCAGCAGTCTGCTGATTTATGCGGCTCTGGTGTTCTGGGCCTTCGTTTCGCTGTTTCCGATTTACTGGACGGTTACGACCTCGTTCAAGACGGCTGTGAACGTTACGCAGGGACATCTCATTCCTTTCGTTGATTTCACGCCGGATTGGAAAGGTTGGCGCTCGCTGGGACTGTCGCCAGATACGATCTTTGCGCAATCCACCGTGCGGGATGAGTTTATACGTCGCTTCTTTAATAGCATCGTCGCCTCGGCGGGGGCGTCGTTCCTGGCCGTCGTTATTGGATCTCTGGCAGCCTATGGACTAAGTCGATTTTCATATAAATTCCTCTGGATGAAGAACAAGGACATATCTTTTTTCTTCCTGTCGCAGTTGATCCTCCCGCCCGTCGTTCTCGCCATGCCGTTTCTGGTTCTCTACAAACACCTGATGCTGCTGGACACGCTGATTGGCCTCATTCTCGTTTATACGTTGATGGTTCTGCCGATCGTGATCTGGATCATGCGCGACCAGTTCGACACCATTCCTGTGGAACTGGAGCAGGCGGCACTGGTTGATGGCTGCTCGATCTGGGGCGCTTTTTTGCGCATCGTGCTGCCTATCGCACTGCCCGGCATGGTGGCGGCTTTCATTCTGTCGGTCATTTTGTGCTGGAACGAATATTTCTTCGCGGCTTTGCTGACGAGTTCAAACGCCAAGACGTTGCCGGTCATGGTGGCTAGCCAGACCGGATCGCAAGGGATCAACTGGTGGTCGATGGCAGCAATCGCCACGGCCGCGATTATGCCTTTGGTCCTAGTTGGAATTTTCCTGGAACGATACATCGTGAAGGGTCTGACGGCAGGGGCCGTCAAATAAAATGAGGTCAATGATGAAGTCTGGCGTTTCCATTCTCGGTATTTTTGTTGCCGATACCGCCTATCTTGCCCCCCGTATGCCCGTTGTTGGAGAGACAATCACCGGCACCGGCTTTTCGGTAGGCCCCGGCGGCAAAGGCTCCAATCAGGCCGTGGCTGCCGCGCGCGCTGGTGCCGAGGTATCCTTCATTTCCAAAATCGGCCGCGATACATTCGGCGATCTCGCACTGAGCACTTACAAATCGGCTGGCGTGACGCCGGTGTTGACTATCATGGACGACCAGCCAACCGGTGCCGCTTTCATCTATGTCAATGATACCACAGGAGACAATGCAATCATTGTTTATCCGGGGGCGGCTGGCACTATCGGTAGGGATGATGTCGATGCGGCGCGTGATATCATCACCCAGTCGGCTGTGTTTGTGACGCAATTGGAGCAGCCAGCGACGACGGCGCACTTTGCTCTGGACATTGCCCATAGCGCCGGTGTTACGACGATTTTCAATCCCGCACCCGCCGAAACATTCCCTGAAGAAATCTACGGACTTTGCCACTACATCATTCCCAACGAGACAGAGGCCGCCGCACTTGTCGGCTTTGCCATCGCGACGATTGATGATGCACGACGCGGCGGAGATATTTTATTGGCGCGCGGTGTCGGTGCAGCGGTCATCACACTTGGCGCACGGGGCGTGTTGTTTCATGCCCCCGGTCAATCCGTTCATGTGCCTGCCGTTACCGTCGGCCCGGTCATAGATACCACTGGTGCCGGTGACGCGTTTGTTGGTGGTTTTGCCGCAGCACTTGCACGAGGGACAGACCCACTGGATGCCGTGCGTTTTGGCTGCGCGACGGCTGGCATCGCCGTCACGCGGCGCGGAACAGCCCCTGCAATGCCCGCACTGGCTGAAATCGAAGCGGTGTTGGCGCGCTGACGCCGCTATTGCGCCCTCGCATGTGACTGAAGAAGTGATGGCCGTTTACGGCCTGTTGCGCCATGAGCGTCGAACGCGCGCGACAGAAGGGATAATCGCAAAAAAACAGCCAGACCTGAACGAATTGGTGCGGTGCACAACATATATAACTTTACAAAATAATATTAATCTGTGAAGTTAACGCAACAACGAGTGAAGTGAGCAAGAGCTGTGACCAAACTGAAATTCGCGACCCGACTGAATTCTTTCGCCTCAAAGCCATCCGCAGAATGGCCGGGCCTTTCTGGCAAGCCGACAATGCTACAGATGGCGACGCGCGCGGCAAAGGTCGAGGGACTAACGGATCTCGATCTCAATTATCCCGATCACGTTGCGGAAGATCCTGCTGTTCTTTCACGCCAAATTGGCGACCTCGGCTTGGCGATCAACGGTTTTGCCATGCGTTATTATACCAATCCCGCATTCAAGATCGGTGCCTTCACCAACCCGGACCCGGCTGTACGGCGTGAGGCGATCGACCTGACAAAGAAGGGAATCGATGCGACACGCGCTGCTGGTAGCAATTTGATGACTCTCTGGCTTGGTCAGGATGGTTTTGATTACGCCTTTCAGGCTGACTATCACACGCTCTGGCAACACGAAATTGACGGAATTCGTGAAGTATGCGCGCATGATCTCGATTGCCAGATCAGCATCGAATACAAGCCGAATGAGCCGCGCTCTTACAGCCTGATGCCCGATTGCGCCACCACGCTTCTGGCCATCAAAGATGTGGATATGCCCAATCTCGGTGTGACGCTGGATTTTGCCCACGTTCTTTACGCGGACGAGCAGCCCGCTTTCGCGGCGGCGCTGATTGCCCGTTACAGCCGGGTTCTCGGCGTTCATCTGAATGACGGTTATGCCAAGCGTGACGATGGTTTGATGGTTGGCGCAGTCCATACCCAACAGACGATCGAGCTTCTGCGCCAGATCCGTAGAGATGGTTATGACGGCGCAATTTATTTCGACACGTTCCCGGATATGACCGGCCTTGATCCGGTCCACGAATGCGAAGTGAACATCCAGACTGTGAAGCGAATGCTGAACGTTGTGGATCGAATTGAGCAGGACAATCGCCTGTCTGGTGCGATTGACCGACAGGATGCCGTGTCTGCGCAAGCCGTCATTCAGGAACTGATGCTCGGCTAGACACTGTAAACACTGACATTACTCGCAATCTCTGAACCTTTTTAACCAAGGTCACGCCGAAGGCTTGCCGAAACGACACCATCTGGGAGGAACCGATGAATACCTTTTTGAAGACCACACTGGCTACCGGGTTAGCCGCAAGCTTCCTGTTCAGCGCAGCTTTCGCGCAGGAACTTGCACCCCTTAATTCGGACACTGAGAAAGACCGTATCGACTGGTCGCAGCTTGAAACCAAGCTTGGCGCGTTCCCCAAATTGCCAGAGGGCACGAAGGCTGGTGCCGTTTCCAAAACGCTGACCAACGAATATTGGCGCTCGCTGGGTGAAGGATACGCCTCGTTTGGCAAGAAGGTGAATGTGCCTGTTGCCTATCAGGCTGCACAGAGCGAAGGCGATCAGCTTGGCCAACTGACGATTGCTGAAGGTATGATTACGCAAGGGTATAATGTTTTGCTGGTTTCCCCGCAGACAGACGCCAATCTGCAACCCGTCATCGAGCAGGCAAAAGCGGCCAAAATTCCAGTCGTGAACGTCAACGATGCCGTCATCCCGCAGGTCGAGCATTATGTTGGCAACGTTCAGCGCGACAATGGCGTGCGTGTGGCAAGGTGGTTCATCAAAAATCGTCCACAGGGTGGCAAGGTCGCGATTGTTGAAGGACAGGCCGGTGTTTATGCCGCCGTTCAGCGCACGGACGGCTTCAAATCCACCATCAGTGAAGGTGGCAAGTTCCAGGTCGTGGCCAGCGTTCCTGGGAACTGGGACCGCCAGACATCTTACGACGCCGCGACCAACATCCTCAATCAGCATCCTGATTTGGTTGGCTTTTATGCCAACAATGACGGCATGGCGCTCGGCATCGTAGAGGCGGTCAAAGCCGCGGGTCTTGCCGGCAAAGTTGCCGTATTCGGCACAGATGGCATTTCCGACGCCTATAAGTCGATCAAAGCAGGCGAACTGACAGGCACAGTGGATAGTTTTCCGGTGCTGACCGGCGAGGTGGCACTCGAAACAGCGCTGCGTCTCGTCGCTGGCCAGAAACTGCCCCGTGTCGTCGCCACGCCACAGGCGCTCATCACCGCTGACAACCTCAGCCGTTATCAGGGCGAAGGCGTCAATGTTCGCGCCGTGCTGATGGAAGATGCCAAAGCCGCAAAGTAACGAACGCCAAAAGGATGCTGGCCATGACGGCTGGCATCCTATTGAGCATGGAGTTTGAACGATGACGCCGCGACTGAGATTCGAGACGATTTCCAAGAGTTTTCCCGGTGTGAACGCGCTGACAGACGTTTCGTTTGAGGTAGCGCCTGGCGAAATCCACGGACTTCTTGGCGAAAACGGTGCGGGCAAGTCGACCCTTTTGCGGATATTGTCCGGCGTGTTTCGTCCAACTGCGGGAACTGTCTTCGTAGACGGCACAGCGGTTGCTTTCAAAAAGCCAATGGACGCACGCGCAGCGGGCATTGCGATGATCCATCAGGAACTTCAGCAAGTTCCGCATCTGAGCGTCGCCCAGAATATGTTTCTTGGCCATTCGCTCACGCATATGGGTGGCCTGTTGGTGTCGCGGCGCGAACAGGAGGTGCGGGCCGCCGAAGCGTTGTCCATGATCGACAATACGATTGATCCTTCTGCACCGATATCGTCCCTTAAAGTGGCGCAGCGCCAGATTGTTGAGATTGGCCGCGCTCTGCTCGACAAGGCGAAAATCATCGCCATGGACGAGCCCACATCAAGCCTGACACCGAGCGAGTTCGACCGTTTGGCCGAGGTTATCGCCAGCCTGTCGGCCAGTGGTGTCTCAATCATCTACGTGTCGCACAAGATGAACGAAGTGTTCCGCATCTGCCAGCGCTCTAGCGTTATGCGGGATGGCAAGCTCGTCGATGTCGTTGATCTGAATAAGGTTTCGGAAAATGACGTGATTGCCAAAATGGTCGGTCGCGAATTGATGCAGGAAGAGCATAATTCTTTCGTCACCAAAACGGTCAAGCTCGAAGCAAAGAACCTCTCTTCGGCAACCAGAATTCGTGACGTCTCATTCACGCTGCATAAGGGCGAGGTTCTTGGCGTCGCCGGGCTGGTGGGTTCAGGCCGCACCGAATTGCTGCGGTTGGTGGCGGGCGCAGATCGTTTGAGCGCGGGTTCGATCGCCATTGACGGCAAAGAGGTAAGCTTTGCCAGTCCGCGCGATGCGATTGCCGCTGGCATTGGTCTGGTTCCAGAAGAGCGCAAGCGGGAAGGCATCATCCCCCTGCGCCCTGTCAGCAACAATATGGCCCTCGCCTCGCTCGGCAGTTATTCATCCGGTGGGATGATCAGGACGTCAAAACTTCGGGCATCCGCGCGGGATTTGTTGAAGCGGGTCAATCTGCGACCTTTTCAACTGGATCGCCCCATCCGCCTGTTCAGCGGTGGCAACCAGCAAAAGGCGATCATCGCGCGCTGGTTGGCCGCAAAATCGCAAATCTTGCTGTTTGATGAACCGACCCGCGGCATCGATGTGGGTGCCAAGGCAGAGATTTATCATCTGATCGAAGACCTCGCCCGTGAGGGTCACTCTATTATCGTCGTTTCATCCGAACTGCCGGAAGTCATCCGGCTTTCAGACCGTGTGCTGGTCATGCGCGAAGGTCGGATCGCAGCAGAGATTCCACGCGACCAGCTGACTGAAAGCGCGATCGTCGCGCATGCCATTCCAGGGGCAAATGCCGATGCGGCGGATATCCGCACTGCGCGGCCCGCGTGAACCATACAGGACATCCCATGACAAGCTCTTCAACAGTACCCGCAAACTCTGCTCCCGCCTTTCGGCGCTTCTCGTTTTCACTTCGCGATGCGGGAACCCTGATTGGCCTCATCATCATCATGGCCGTGTTTGCGGCTCTCGTTCCGGGCTTTATTTCGGAACGAAATCTCGTCAACATCCTGCAACAGTCCAGCATCAATGCGTGCCTGGCGCTGGGCATGACGCTTGTTATCATCTCAGGTGGTATCGATCTGTCGGTTGGGCCAACCGCTGCGATCTCCGCTGTCATTACCGCCAGCCTGCTGGTGGCCGGAATACCAATACCGCTGGCCATCCTCGCAGGTCTTGGCGTGGGCGTGGCTTGCGGCTTCATCAACGGCGCGCTTGTCGCCTATGTTGGCCTGCAACCGTTCATCGTCACTCTTGGTACACTCAGCACCTACCGCGCCATCGCGCTGATTTATACCGGCGGCAATCCCGTTCTCGGTATTCCGGCTGGCTTCCGTTCGCTGTTCAACGGCAATCTCTTCGGCATCCCGACACCGGTTTTAATCGTGGCCGTCGTTGCCATTGCCGCATGGATACTCCTCAAGAAAACGCCGATTGGCGAATATCTGATGGCCGTGGGTGGAAATGAAGAAGCTGCCTATGTGGCAGGTGTTCCGATTGCGCGCACCAAAATCACGGCTTACGTCATCTCCGGCGGACTTGCTGCTCTTGCCTCGCTTATTCTGATCGGTCGGCTGGGTGCTGCCGAACCTATCCTCGGCAATCTCTGGGAGCTTGATGCAATTGCCGCTGCGGCGATTGGTGGCGCTTCGCTGATGGGCGGCAAGGGAAGTATTCTCGGCACCATTCTGGGGGCCATCATTCTGGGCGCAATGCGCAACGGTTTGACGCTGATGAATGTTCAGGCCTTCTATCAACTGCTCGCCACTGGCCTTATAATCCTCGTCGCAATGATGATTGATCGCGCCACGCGAGGACGAGAATAGGAGACGGGGATGGACGCTGAGAGCTTCGACATGAAAGCCGTGGGACCGCGCATCCGCATGATGATGCCGTTGTTGACGCCGCTCGAAGCGAAGGTTGTCGATACCGTGTTCGCCATGCGGGACTTCAGCGATGAGACCTCGCTCAAACAGATCGCGGAAAACGCTGGCGTGTCTGAAGCCATGGTGGTCAAAATCACCAAAAAGCTCGGCTTTGCCGGTTTCCGTGATTTCCGCTCCGCTGTCAGCCAGTATAATCTTCAGCCAACTGCGGAGATGCACCAGGAGCTTTCGGTCGATGATACCTCGCTGGAAATCGTCCAGAAGGTGTTTCGCACGTCCATTCATGCTCTTGAAGAGACGCTGGCTATTCTCGATATGGCGGCGTTCGACCGGGCTGCCGATCTGATCCACAAGGCTGCGACCCGCGATTTTTACGGTGTCGGCGGTTCTGCACAGATCGCACGGGATGTGGCCCATAAGTTTCTGCGGATCGGTGTGCGTGCCAGCGTGTTTGATGATTCCCACATGATGCTCATGTCTGCCTCGCTGCTGGTGGAGGGCGATGTTGCAATCGGTTTCTCTCATTCCGGCAACACGATCGCGGTGATCGATGCGCTACAACTTGCGCGCAGAAACGGCGCGAAAACCATCGCTATTACCAATTACGATTCCTCTGCGCTCGCGCAGTCCGCTGATGTGGTCCTGTGTTCTACGGCGCAAGGATCGCCGTTGATGGGCGAAAATGCTGCGGCGCGCATTGCCCAGCTCAATATCCTCGATGCCATTTTCGTGGCCGTTGCCCAGCGTGATTATCAGGCCGCCGAGCGCAATCTTGAGCGCACCATGTCTGCCGTCACATCCAAACGAAAAGATCGCCTTTTATGACATCCTCCCCCATCGTCACCGTCTTCGGTAGCCTACATTACGATATCGCGGTTTTCGGCCCTGACCGCCCGCGCAAGGGCGAGACAGTAACCGGAACGTCATGGCACCCGAAATTTGGCGGCAAGGGCGGCAATCAGGCGGTATCGGCTGCGCGCGCAGGGATTTCCACCTCCATGATCGGCGCGGTTGCCGATGATGATTTCGGGCGATTTCTCATTGCAAATCTCAAGAGCAAAAATGTCGATCATACCTTCGTGCGGCGTGATGCGTCACAATCGACCGGAATGAGCGTTGCGATTTTCGACGCAGATGGCGACTACGGTGCGGTCATTGTGTCAGGAAGTAATTTGACACTCGGCGAGCACGACATCACGGCCGCTCATGATTTGTTGAGCCGCACGACAATCCTTGTGCTGCAAAACGAAATTCCCGACGCCGCAAACGTGGCAGCAGCAAAAGCCGTTAGGCAAGCTGGCGGTCGCGTACTCATCAACGCGGCGCCGGCGCGCATCCTGTCTGACGATCTGCAACCGCTCATCGATATCATCGTGGTCAACGCTATCGAAGCCGAAATGCTGGCTGGTGTCCCGGTGGTGGAAACTTTGGATGGCGCTCTGGACGCTGCTCTGAAGCTTGTCAACTTTTTCCCCGAGGTTGTAGTGACGGCGGGCGGCGCGGGTGTCGCCTACGCAAACAGGGCTGGCGACAAGATCGTTGTTGAGGCAGTAAAAGTTAAAGTCGAAAGCACGCACGGTGCGGGCGATCAATTCATTGGCGTACTGGCTGCTGAAATTGCGTCCGGAAAGGCCACTATAGCGGCACTTCATAAAGCCAATACCGAGGCGGGGAAATTCGTCGGCACGCCAGAAGCTGACCGTATTTGATAATCTATGCTCATCTGTTGTTCGAAACGAGGATTGTCGACACATGTCTCACTCGTTGGTCGTCAGGACGTGTCTTCGCCGCCTTGGCGTGCAAGTGGGCATTGTCTGCCATCCAAAGCTCGACCAAATTGCCCGTTTTGATCGTATATTCGGCGATATGTGACCCCGGTCGCCCCAACATGCCGGGTGGCCGCGAACGCGCCGTAAGGCCGAGGCTCAAGAGCGACACCAGAAGTCAAAATAGGATATAAAAATTTGCGCCTCTTTTGGAACATTAATGGCAGATAACAGTTTGTTCATCTGACATTCATATTCGCAGCGGAGATATATCACGATGTTTTTGAGCAGCATGCACGACAGCAGCGCCTTCAGTTTTGGTATCGGTAGCAGCATTTCCGCCCGTCGCGCCGCAATTGAAGCAGAGCTGCGGCATCTGGCGAATTTTTCCGGCCACGATATTTCTGTCGACGTTGAAGGCGGATGCGTCATCCTGAGCGGTGTTGTTTCCAGCCAACTGGATTTGTACAGAGCGATGAACGTTGCGACGGATATCGCCGGTGCAGACAGAGTGATTTTTCAAGTCAGTTTCAGTCAGATGGCTTTCGCTTAACTGAAAGTTATCGTCCATGTTGGGCCGACTAGCGACGCTGGTGCATTTCGGTTGCCATCAGCGGAAACCAGCGAATGATCGTTATCGCTCCCTCTGAATATCCGGACAGAAGATGTGTTCCCCATGTTCAGAAAGTCTCACCGACCATAACTGCATCAATTTGTGTCTTCCAACACGTGGCGGTTTAGAGAGACTTCATCCTAAACAAAACACCGAAGCCTCAAGGGCAGCAGGGCAGCACCAATGGCTGAGGCGTCTCCTTCGGTTTCAGCTAGAACGAGTTTCGCTTCCCTCGGTCCTACGCCGTAACGATGTTCGCGTTGGGAGGGCAGTTGGGTCCGTTCTATCATCATTCGACCGAGCGCTGGCGGTAATTGTCCGCCGAAGACGATCGCTTGAGGGTCGATGACTGCAATGAGGCTTGCGACCAAGCGGTCCACTTGCGGCATAGTGGCGGAGAGCCATTCCTCAACGCCGGGCCATTGCGGATCAAACCGTTGATAGAGCGTTTCGATCGAATGGATGTCGACACCGTTTTTCTTCAGCGTTGCGATCAGATACTGCAATGCGGGGCGCTTGTCCGATTCATCCGGGTTGTAGATGCCGCTGAATTCGCCGGCATTGCCGTGAAAGCCATGAAATGGCTGGCCGCCCAGGATCAACCCACCGCCGAAGCCGTAGTTGAAGGAAAGATAAGCAAAGGTCTGGCACCAGAGGCCCACGCCGCGAAGGCTTTCACCGATCGCCCCGGTTGTAGCGTTGTTCTCGAGCCAGACTGGCAGGTGAAACATCTTCTCTAGGATGGGTTTGAGGTTCATCAGCGACCAGTCGCGCAAAGGCTCCGGCGCGTTGAATGCCCGGTCTTCGGAAACGAAAAATCCCGACATGGAAAAGCCCAGCCCCACCAGCCGCTCACGCGCGATGCCGTGGGAGGCGAGCATCTCATCCAAAACAAGTGAGAGTGCCGCGAGTGTTTTCTCTCGGTCAACGGGAACGATATCCAGCTTTTTCTGGACGACAATCGCGCACAGGAAATCCGCGACACAGATCACTGCGGAATCGGTATTGATGGAAATTCCAAGCGAATAGGCAGCTTCAGGCACCAGCTCTATCGTCGGGCTGGGCTGGCCGCGTGTTCCCTTCAATGCTGCGCCGGTGCGCAAGAACCCGCGATCCAGCAGGCCTTCGATCAATCGATGTACGGATTGCTGCGTGAGGTTTGTGTGACGGGTAATAGTGGCCCGGGCAATTGGACCATGGCGCCTGACAATATCGAGAATGAGGCGTTCATTCTCGCTGGCAAGCGGTTCGCGGTCGAGCTCTAAGCGCGGTTTTTCATCAATAGTCATAATCTTGGATAGCCGCTGCAACAGGCCGCCGCAACCACGCCACACGCCCTCTCGATGAATTTTTCTCTGGACTGTCACAAATATTACACCTAAAGTGTATTAATGGGAACCAGTGAGCAACGGATCCCTAGGAGGAGCCACCATGAATATGAAATACATTGCGATCGCCGCGCTTGCGTTGGCGACGACGGCAGCGCCTTGCCTGGCGGCAGATATCAATATGAAGAACCTCGATTTCGATCTGTCAAAGGTCACGCGAGACAATTTTTATGAGATCGTCGTTCCCGCCGCCAAAGCGGAAGGCGCGGTCACGATGTATAATTTCGCTGGAAGTTTTGCAGATACCTGGAAGGAGCTGATCACGCGCTTTGAGGCGAAGTATGGCATCAAAGTCTCCTACAGCGACGTAAAGGGTGATCAGGCCAACCAGCAACTCATCGCCGTTCAGGCTGCGGGACAGGATTCACCGGTCGATGCCTATTTTGCAGGTGGCGGCAGCTATCCGCTCCTGTCGTCCAAGGGCGTCGTCGGTAATATTGCGCTGACGAAAATCCTGCCCAATATGGCAAATTACAATCCGGAGTTTGCCGAAACAGTCTTCGGCAAAGCGCATGGCGGCAGCTTTCCGCTGGTACACTTGAACCAGACAGCGATTGGCTACGACGCGGCCTTCGTAAAGCAGCAGGACGTGCCGAAGAGCTTCGATGAGCTGCTGGCATGGGCCGAAAAGAACCCCAAGCGCCTCGGCGTGACGTTGCCGGCAAAGGGCGGTTCCGGTGGCGGTTTCATCTATTCGGTCGCACTCAACTACCTGACTGGCGAATGCCGCACGCAACTGACCGACTATAATCAGACACTGCAACAGGCCGAAGACTGGGCCATGACGTCTGAGTGCCTCACCCCCGTCTGGGATTATTACAAACGATTGCTGGCGGTCGCGGAATTGACCAATGGCAATGCCGACACGCTGAACCTGATCAACAACCAGCAGCTCTACATGGGCACCGTATGGGAAGATCAGGTCATGAGCTTCCTGGGCACAAAACAGTTGCCGGACAGCTTCCGTTTGACACTGCTTGAAAAAGGCCAGATTGGCGGCGGGGACGCGATGTTTGTTCCTGCCAACGCAAAGAACGTCGCCGCAGCGCTGCTTTTTATCGACATGGCGATGAGCAAGGAATTCCAGCTTTGGAAGCTGGAAAACAAGGCGTCTCGCTCGCCACGGCTGGATGTGACCAACGATCTGATGCCGCAGGAAAAGCAGGTGCATGTTCTGCCGCAAGATGTCTATCCACGCCTTTCGGCGCCGGCCTTCTGGGATATGTCGACGGCTCTTGCTGAAGCGCTCGATGAAAAGGTGCTGAACCAGTAGCACCGCTTTGAGCCTCCCCTCGCTGCGCTTGGCGCAATGCCAGTCCGCAGTGTGGAGATGTCTGAGCCGCGATCATGAAGGATCATCGCCATGAGCGAACTCGAAATCAGCAACATCACCAAGGATTATGGCGCAAGCCGCGCGCTTCATCCGGTATCGATCACCGTCGAGCGCGGCGAATTCGTGACGATCCTCGGCCCGTCAGGCTGCGGAAAATCGACGCTTCTGCGCATTCTCATGGGCATCAGCGAGCCATCCGGTGGTGAAATCCATCTGGGCGGAAAGCGCATCGATCAGGCTCCACCGGAAGCGCGAGACATTGCCATGGTGTTCCAGTCCTATGCGCTTTTTCCGCATATGTCGGTCGCCAAAAACCTCGGCTTCGGACTGCGGATGAAAAAGGTGCCGAAAGACGAGCGTGCACGTCGTATCGCCCACGCACTGGAGATTTGTAATCTCGCAGGCCTTGTCGACCGTATGCCGCGCCAACTGTCTGGTGGCCAGCAGCAACGCGTGGCACTGGCGCGCGCCATTGTCATGCAGCCGAGCCTTCTGCTGTTCGATGAGCCTCTTTCCAACCTGGATGCCAAGCTGCGAGACACCTTGCGCCATGAGCTTACGGAACTGCACAGGCGGATTGGTGCCACCAGCATATATGTGACCCATGATCAGGCCGAGGCGATGGCAATGTCCGACCGGATCGTGGTGATGAATGCCGGACGGGTGGTGGAGGTCGGGACGCCGCTCGACCTCTACCGCGCACCCAAGCACGCCTTTACTGCGGGTTTCCTCGGTCAGACCAACCTTCTGCCGGTGACAGCTGATGGAAGCGAGGCACGTTTGCCTTGGGGCCAACCGGTGATACTGGACAAGAAAGCGACCGGCCCGGCGCAGATTTCTGTGCGGCCTGAAAATATCGTCATCGCCGCCGACAAAAAAGGTGCAGGCACGGTCTCCGCCGTCTCGTTCATGGGGGCGAACGCGCTCTACACCGTTGAGATCGGCAAGGCGCTGCTGCGTGTCAGCCAGTCCGGTGCGGAAAGTCTGATAGACGCGGGAAGCAGAGTGTCGCTGCTATTTCCGGGGTCAGTGCATCTGCTTGAGGACAAGCCGGTCAAGGAGGCTGCGTGATGCAATGGCTTCTTCGTGATCGGCGCGTGCAACTGTTTGTTTTGCTGGCACCCGGCGTTGGTTATCTCATCGTCTTCTTTGGCGGACCGTTGTTGTCGGCACTGATCGGCAGCTTCAGGATGGATGATGGCAGTTTCACACTGTCTTTTTATCAGCGAATTTTCACCCGCCCGTCGATGATCCGGGGCCTGACGACCTCGATCTATTATGGCGTCATGCCGGTTATCGTCTCACTTGCGGTCTCGGTGCCATTGGCTCTCCTGATCCGCAAGAGTTTCCTGGGCCGAAAACTGTTCAGCGGATTATACAAGCTGCCAATGGCGGTGCCGGGCATCATCGTCGGTCTGATGGTCATCGTCGTTTTCGAACGCGGCGGATTTATGGACCGTCTCGTCACACCGCTCGGGCTGGAATTGCCCAAACTTGTGCGCGACGAGTGGGGCGTTGGTGTTATCCTCGCCAGTGTCTGGAAACAGATCCCGTTCATGACGCTGATCATTACCAGTGCGTTCGCGGCCATTCCGGAAGATATCCGCTACGCGTCACGCACACTTGGCGCTTCCCGTCTGAAGACCTTTCTCTTCGTGGAGGTGCCGCTTGCCATGCCCGGCATCACCGCCGCTATTCTTCTAACCTTCATCGGCTCCATGGGCTCCTATGCCATTCCCGATATCGTCGGGCCGCCGACGGCACGCCCGCTGTCCGTTCTTATGGTGCAGGAATTCAATCAGGGCCGGTTCAATCAGGTCTACGCCATGGGCATGGTGCTGAGCGTCTTCGCCATATCGGTCCTACTTTTATATTACTCGCTGACATCTCGCATCGGCGTTGGCCAGACACGGGGAGACGCATGATGAGCGTTACAACCACTGAAACGATGGCAATTCCTCGTCGTCGCACGTTCAACCCGGAAGACCGCATATTCGTATCGATCGGCCTTTACGTGGCGCTTGGCCTTGCCATCGCGGTACCGCTTGCGCTGATGTTCCTGTGGAGCGTCGCGGACGGCTGGTCGCCTCCGCTTGTCGTGCCGAAGGACTATACGACTGCGCGTTGGGCCAGCATTCTGACGGATAGTGGCCTGATCCGTGCCGCCTTCAACAGCATTGTCATCGCGATTGTCGTCACGTTTGCAACGGCGGCCATTGCCTTGCCGACGGCCTGGGCCATGGCGCGTTTTCCATTCCGTCTCAAGCGGCTGGTGGAAGTCTTCATTCTTGCGCCGATCATCATTCCCGGCCTCGTCGTCGCGGTCGGCATCGGGCAAGTGTTTCTGATCAAGGGGCCTTGCCTATTCGGTCACTGGCGTCATCCTCGTCCAGATCGTCGGCACGCTGCCGTTGATGATCCGGCTGATGACGGCTGCGCTGGAAACCATCCCGGACGAACTCATCCACGCCGCTCGCTCCCTTGGTGCGGGAACTGTCGGCATCGTCATCCACATCATTCTGCCACTGGCGGTGCCGGGTCTGCTGGCCGGTGGCCTCATGTCATTCATTGGCAGCTTCGAGGAATTCGACAAATCCTTCATCGTCGGTGCACCTGTGGTCGAGACGTTGCCGATCAAGCTCTACATGTATCTCGACCCCTATTCGATGCAGCTGCCCTTGGCCTCCATCGTCTCCTTCATCCTGCTTCTCCCAGCCCTCATCGTCTTCATCATCGCCGGTCGCATTCTGCGCGACGACTTGATGGCGGCCGGCATGGGAAAAATCTGACCTCGAGTTCAATCCATCCACCTTAAACATCCGAAAGCCAAACCATGTCTCAGACTCTTGTTGCCTCCCGTCCCGCCAGCGATACCTGCGACGTTCTCTCCCTGTGCTCGCGAAGCAATCCCGCCATCCTCACCATTGCCCATCGCGGGTTTTGGCGAAAAACCGCGGAGAACTCGCTGGCGTCGGTCCGCGCCGCCGTCGCTGCCGGCGTGGACATGATCGAGATCGACACGCAGTCAACAGCCGATGGCAGGCTCGTCGTCATTCATGACGAGACGCTGGACCGCACGACAACAGGCACTGGAACAATCAGCGAATTGCCATTCGATGTCGTCAGGGCAGCAAAGCTGCGGGCAGGCGCAGGCGGCGCGGATGCCGATATCCTTGACGAATGCGTGCCGACGCTGGAGGAATTGCTGGAGGAAATCCGTGGCAAGATCACCGTCAATATTGATACGAAGTATACGCGGGATCTGCCGCAGGTGATGGAGACGGTGCTGCGGCTCGGCATTCAGCATCAAGTGCTGGTGAAAACCGACATCGACCCGCAGGCAATGCATTTCGATATTCTCGACGCAGACTGGTTCGGGAAAATTCCGCACATGCCAATGTTCCGGGTCCGTCCGGGCCATTTCACGGAAGATCTGCGCCGCATCGAAGCCTTTCGCGCGCCGATGATCGAGGTAAAATTCACGGATATCGCAGACCTCGCCAGTGGTCGCGAAGAACTGGAGCGCCAGAATATTCGCCTCTGGATCAACACGCTCGACGTCTCCTATTGCCTCGATTTCAACGATACACGTGCGCTCGGCGAACCAGACGCCGTTTGGACCACGCTTGCAAATGCTGGCGTCGGAGCAATCCAGACGGATGAGGTTGAAGCCTTCACAGCTTGGCTGAAAAGCCGTGCAGGCGAGGCGGTCAAGTGATGGAAACGGCGAATGAACGTCTGGATCGGGCCGTCGCGATCATCGAGGAGGCGATGACACTCGCGCTCGAATTCTTTGCGGCCCGCGGCAATATCGCCACCCGAACCAAAGGTTTTCAGGATTTCGTATCTGAGGCCGACACCAGTGTCGAAACGCTGGTGCGCGAACGTTTGGCGGCGGTCTTTCCAAACGAGACCGTGCTTGGCGAGGAAATGGGCGGCATTGCCGATGACGCCTACTGGATCATCGACCCCATCGACGGTACGGCGAATTTTTTGCGTGGCTCGCCGCTTTGGGGTATATCACTCGGATTTGTGCGGAATGGTCGCCCGGAACTCGGCATAGTCGCCATGCCGGTTTTCGGGGAGATTTATTCCGCTGCCGATGGCACGGGCCTGCTCTTGAACGGAAAGCCGTTTCCTCGCGATGTTCCCTTCCCGGAAGTGCAAGTGATGTCCCTCGGTGACAGCGCATCAACGGATGCTGAAGAGATTGCGGCGCTGAATGTTGGCCTGCGCCATGCGGGCTGGGTGGTGGAATCGATCCGCTCCACCTCCATCTCGCTCGTCTTTGCAGCCCGTGGCACATTCGATGGCCATCTGCAAAAACTCACCACCATGTGGGATATTGCCGGTGGTGTGGTCCTCGCGCGCGAAGCGGGCCTTGATGTCCGCATCGGCACCCGTGAAGGAACGGACATCCCCTGGGTCGCCGCCGGAACGCCGAAGCTGATGGCCGCGACGACAGAGCTGTGGCCAGAAATCAAAACCGTCCGTTCCAGTTCCTCGGCTTGAGGAGTTGAGGCATCGTCTCGTGTAGAGAAGGAATAAGGCTCATAATGACTGTATGTGGCCCCACGCCGCTGGCGGACGGGAACGATAGTCGCTCGGTGTGCAGCCGATCATTTGACGGAACTGTGTCGAAAAGTGGAATGCGGAGTGAAAACCGAGAAGACCAGCGATCTCCTTGATCGATTTGTCGGTGTTCATCAGAAAGTCGCTGGCGCGCTGAATGCGGACTTGCATCTGATATTGCTTGGCCGACATACCGGTCTGCTCGCGAAACAGACGCCGGAAATAGGGATAGCTGACGCCGAGTTCTTCGGCGAGCAGTTCAACCAACAGCGGTTGGCCGCAACGCTCCATCAAAATCATTCTCGCGCGATCGACGATCCTGCCGGAGACGTTGCTGTTGATATCGGTGGCCCTGCATATAAGCGCAAGCAGTTGAAGCCCAAGAGTTGAAATCAGCGGCTGATTGCTCAGGGAATCGTCCTGCGCCAGTGCGTGGATCGACGCGAACACATCTGCAACATCAGGGATGCTTGCGTGGACCGGGCGTTCCGGATGCAGCAAACCTGCGTCGCAGGCAAAGTCGAAAGCGCTGCCCTTGCACTCAATCCAATGCTCAACCCATCCCGTGCGCCGATCTGGAGCAAACCGGTGCCAGACACCGGGGAAAAGAATGAAAATCGAGCCTTCGGCAATCGTGGCCTGTCGACGTTCATGCCCGAATTCCAGCCGTCCGCTACCAGCGCTGATCTGTACCACCTGATATGCATTCAGGATACGGCCGCGCGACCAACTGAAATGATGATCGTCCGGATGACGGGTCGGTGGGTAATCGGAATAGGGCGCAATTTCTGTATAGCCCGTGGAAACGGCCGTGCAGCCCCAGGCTACGCAAAGACGGTTATCCGGCATGTAGACGAAATAGTTCTGCATTTTGCTGGCCAAGTTTTAGGATCATATTTTGTATGTAAAAGATCATTTTTGCGGAATATGCCCGCGTGTCAATGAAAACGCTTGGTGTTAACGTTGAATAGTAGGGTCAGTTTTCGAATGATCTGGACATCTTAGCTGAGATCATCAGCGTTGTCGCTGCCAGGGAGGGCAGTGGCCGGGAGGAGAGAGACATGAAACATCAAGCCAGCTTGCTGGTGGTTGCCGCGTGCCTTGCGGCTTCTGCTGCCTATGCCGAGGATTTCCACGGGTTCGATCCGACGAAATTCGACGGAAACATGCTGTCGGCTGAAACTCTGAAGGCGATGGCGGCGGATGCCGCCAAGGTTACCCCGCCCAAGAACGGCAAGAGCTACAGCATTGGTTTCGCCAATTTACAGCGCGATATTGCGTTTGGTGTCCTCGTTGAAAAGGGTATTCAGCAAAACGCCGATGCGGCAGGCGTGGAACTGGTGATCGCGGATAATCGTCTCGACGGGCCGACGGCGCTTGCCAATGCCAAATCCTTCGCCGAGCGTAAGGTCGATTACGTCATCGAATTCCAGACAGATGCCAATTTCGGCCAGACAGTCATGGACGTCTTCAAGAAGGACGGTACGAGAGTCACGGCGATTGACATCCCGATGCCAGGCGCAAGTTTCTTCGGCGTCAATAATCCAAAGTCGGGTTTCATGGGCGGGTCTTATCTGGCGACAGCAGCAGTCAAAAAGTTCGGCGCTGATGTCGTGAAGACCGGCTATCTGGTTATCGGAGCGCTACCGCAATCCGGCGTTATCCCGCGCATGCGCACCGAAGGCCAGCGGGCAGGCTTCGTGGCGATGAGTAAGGATTTCCCCGCTGATCACATCATCGAAATCGATACCAAGAATACGCTGCAAGAATCCTTTGCGCAGATGAATAATGTCATTGGCCGTATTTCGCCTGGCGCGCCTATCCTCATCATCGCAATCAATGATCAGGCCACAATGGGGATGCTACAGGCTGTCAGGGCTGCTGGCCGTGTTGATCAGGCTATCGCTGTCGGTAATGGAGCTGACGAGGCTGAGGCGCTCGCAACCGATCCGAACCTGGTTGCCGCCACCGGTTCGTTTCCGGGAAGCTATGGTAACTATCTGATCCCGATTGGTCTGTCTGTGCTTGCCGGAAAGCCTGTTCCAGAGGCGACCTTCGTTACCCACCAGATGGTCACCAAAGCCAATATCTGCCAGTTCTATAAAGAGTTTCCCTGCGTCGGGGACGCGGATGGCTACGTGTTTCCGGAGACGGAATTCGCAGCCTATCTTGCAGATTTGAAGAAGCAGGACTGGCTGAAGGGCTACGAGTCCATTCTCCCTCAGCAGTGAGCGGGATGCCTTCAAGGGAGTGTGACATGACCGACGACAGAACCAAAGGGAGCCGCAATCCGCGGCTTCAGATTGACAATGTCAACAAAGCCTTCGCCGGCGTGACGGTCTTGAAGAACGTCTCCCTGTCAGCCCATGTGGGCGAGATCGTCGCGCTTCTCGGTGCAAACGGTGCGGGTAAGTCGACACTCATGAAAATCCTGTCCGGCGTTTACACGCTGGACAGCGGACAAATCCGAATTGACGATACGGTCACGACGATCGCCACCCCGCAGGATGCGATTGCGGCTGGCATCAGGCTGATGCCGCAGGAGCTTTCGGTCCATCCGGATCTTTCAGTTGCCGAAAACATCGCGCTCGGTTCCATGCCCAAGCGGTGGTTTTCAGGCATTCCCGTAATTGACTGGCGGGCGATGGAGGACCAGGCGGAAGCGCTGCTCAAGCGGTTGCGGCTCGATCATGTCGCCCCCAGCCGACGGATGGGCTCGCTGCCTTTGTCCGAGCAGCGTATTGTCGAAATCGCCCGGGCGCTCTCCGGCAAGGCGCAGATCCTGATCATGGACGAGCCGACTGCATCGCTGGGCGAGGTGGACGCCAACAATCTTTTTCAGGTGATCGAGGCACTGAAGGCACAGGGCGTCACCATCATCTATATCTCGCATTATCTTGACGAGGTCTTCCGGCTGAGCGACCGGATCGTCGTTTTGCGCGACGGCGAGGTTCGCGGCCAGTTCAAGACCGCCGAGACAAGTCGCGACGAGGTTCTGACGGCCATGCTCGGCAGCGAACTCGGCGATCTCTATCCAGCCAAATCAGCAGCGCGTGCGGATGCAACGACGGTCCTGTCCGTCGAAGGCCTGTCTCTTGCCGGATGGCTCGAAGGCGTCTCGCTGTCCGTGCGGCGCGGCGAGGTCTTCGGTGTTTTCGGATTGATCGGATCGGGTGCCGAAAAGATCGGCCGCGCCATCTATGGTGCCGAGCCTGCTGCGCGGGCCAAAGCCGTCCGGCTGAACGATATCGACATCGGCCTGTCTAGTCCCCGAAAGAGCGTGCGCAGCGGTATTGGCTTTGTTGCCGCCGAGCGCAAGCGTCAGGGGCTTATCGGCAATCTTTCGGTGCGCACCAACACCACGCTGCCCTATCTCAGCCTGTTCACGCAGTCCAGTGTCGTTGATCAAAAGCGCGAAGACGCAAGTACCAGAGACTGGATCAAGGCGTTGCGGGTCAAGACATCCGGTCCGGATCAGGAGATACGCCTGTTGTCCGGCGGCAACCAGCAGAAGATTTGCCTGGCCCGCTGGCTGCTCGGGGCCCCGAGTTTTCTCATACTCGAAGAGCCGACACGGGGTGTCGATCTCGGCGCCCGGCGCGAAATCTATGCGGAAATCCGCCGTCTTGCGCAGGCGGGACTGGCGATCCTGATCGTATCCTCCGATGCGGAAGAAGTGGCCGGGCTCGCGGATCGCAGCCTCGTTCTGGACGATGGAAAGGTCGTTGCCGAGCTTGGACAGGATGCCACCGCGACAGACCTGATGCGGGCGGCCGAACCTCGATCTTCCATCCGCGATATGAATGAACTGGAGAAAGCATGATCAAGTCGTCCTCCATTCCCGCAGCGGCGGGGGCCTCGAAGAAGCAGGCAGGTTCGATGGCCGACCTTCTCGGCCGCCCGGCCGCGGGCATCGTTCTGCTGCTGGTGTTTTACATCCTGCTTCTGGCGGCATTCTCGCTTCTTTCCCCCTATTTCCTGACGCTGAGCAACCTGTCCAACATCGGCACCAACATGGCCTTCATCGGCCTGATGGCCGCCGCCGGGACGCCGTTGATCATCGGCGGTGGGCTCGATCTGTCGGTTGCCGCCGTTGCCGGACTGGCCGGTGTCATCGTGGCGCTGATGCATGCCAACGGGATCAATATCTGGGCAGGGTGTTTCACGGCGCTCGTTATCGGCTGTGCGGTCGGCGTGATCAATGGCTTCATTGTCACCCGCCTCAAGCTCAATCCGCTCATCGCCACGCTCGGGACGATGAGCATCTTTTCCGGCCTATCCATGGTGATGACCGGCGGCCTGTCGAAGCCGCTCTTTGTTCCCGCCTTCAGCTGGCTCGGATCAGGCCGCCTTTTTGGCATCCCTTTTCCAATCATTCTTATGCTGCTTGTGTTCGCGGTGCTGTGGTTGATCCTTTCGAAAACCCCGTTTGGACGCTTCGTCTATGCGACTGGCGGTAACCCGGAGGCCAGCAGCTTGCTTGGAGTACCGGTCGAGCGAACCCAGATGATACTCTATGTCGTCTCCGGACTTTCGGGGGCGGCGGCAGGCATTATCCTCGCCGCAATGCTTGGCGCAGCTGCCCCAAATGCGGCCGGTCAACATTTGCTCACCATTATTGCGGCCATCATTCTTGGCGGAACTAGCCTGTTCGGCGGTCGCGGCAGTGTCTGGGGTACACTCATAGCGGTGTTGATCCTCGGAACGCTGAACAATGGCCTTACACTGATGAATGTCTCCAGCTTCTGGCAGGACGTCACACGCGGCGTTGTTCTCCTCATGGCGGTTGGCCTTGATCAGTTGCGTGTGCGCTTGCAGAACTGACGCATTTATCCCCCGAGAATACTGGAGAAATTCAATGTCTGAACGCCTGTTGAAAGTCGGCTTGTTCGGCATCGGCCTGGAGGCTTATTGGCCGCAGTTCGAAGGCCTGCACGCACGGCTGAGCGGTTATGTCGATACGGTCGAGAAAAAGTTGGCGCGACCGGGTGTGGACGTCGTCAATCTCGGCCTTGTCGATACGCCCGAAAAAGCGTTGGAGGCCGGCCACCAGTTTCGCCAGGCTGACGTCGACATTATTTTCCTCTACATCACCACATATGCGCTCTCGTCCACGGTACTGCCCGTCGTTCGCAGGGCCAAGGTTCCGGTCATCATTCTCAACCTGCAACCGGTCGCCGCGATCGATTATGCCAGCTTCAATGCCTTGGGCGACCGTACTGCGATGACAGGTGACTGGCTGGCTCACTGCTCTGCCTGTCCAGTTCCGGAAATTGCAAATGTCTTCAATCGGTCGGGCATCCGTTTCCACCAGGTCACCGGCGTACTTCAAGGGGACGACGGTGTCGACGACGAGATCAATGACTGGATGGAAGCCGCGCGTGTCGCACATATCATGGAGCACAATCGACTGGGAGTGATGGGTCGCTATTACAACGGTATGCTGGATATCTATTCCGATCTGACTGCGCAGGCATCGGCATTTGGTACGCATATCGAGGTCATTGAAATCGATGAACTGGCTCGCTTACGGCAAGATGTGAGCGAAAACGAGATTTCCGCCTGCCTGGCTGAGATCAATAAGGATTTCGATGTGCAGGCGGATTGCGATCCGAAAGAATTGCTACGCGCAGCCAAGACAGCCGTGGCGTTGCGAAAGCTTGTCGAGAAAAAGTCGATCGGCTCGCTGGCCTATTATTATGAGTCCGTCCCCGGACATGAATACGAAGACATTATAACGTCCGTGATCGTCGGCTGCTCTATGTTGACGGCGCAGGGCGTGCCTGTGGCCGGCGAGTATGAAATTAAAAACGCCCAAGCCATGAAAATAATGGACAGTTTTGGGGTAGGGGGGTCGTTTACCGAGTATTATGCGATGGATTTTGCACAGGACGTGATCCTTATGGGGCATGATGGCCCTGGTCACACCAAGATCGCGCAAGGCCGCACAAAGGTTCGTCCTCTACAGGTTTACCATGGCAAGGTGGGGTCAGGTGTGAGTGTAGAAATGTCCGTTCAGCATGGTCCGGTGACTTTGCTATCCGTTGTCGAGGTTGCGGGTAAGGTCAAACTTCTCTGCGCAGAAGGCCACTCCGTCGAAGGTCCGATCCTGGAGATTGGCAACACCAACAGCCGCTACAAGTTTTCGCTGGGCGCACGACGGTTTGTTGAGGAATGGAACAACGAGGGGCCGGCGCATCATTGTGCCGTTGGAATAGGGCATATCGCTGCCAAAATTGAGAAGCTTGGAAAGCTCCTCAGTCTTGAGGTCATTAAGATTTGCTGAATTCCTAGATCCCCGATTTTGAGACCGTTGGGGCCATAGATTTCCGGGGCTTCGGATGCGTTTACCGAAGTGGCAGCTACGACATTCACGAGGTGGACATCGTTAAATTGCGAGGCTCACGCAGGCCCCAGCATAATATAGGTCTCGCTCTTTGCCACGCCGTTGATGGCACGGACCGTTGAGATCAATTCATTCAGCTGCAGCATCGTTGATACCTCAATCTCGGCGATCATATCCCAGATACCGTTGGTGTTGGAGAGCGCTTTGACGCCTGGCAGTCGCTTGACAGATGAGATTGTCGTCTTTGGAGAGCCTTCGACTTCGATCAGAATGAACGCCCGGAGAAAGTCCTTGCCGACATCGTCCCTTAATCTGACGGTGAAACCCTTTATGTCGCCGTTGGCAATCAGGCGATCCAAGCGTTTTTGGGCGGTGGCACGAGCAACGCCGAGCAATTGTGCCAGCTCCGGTACGGAGGCGCGGCCATTGACGCGAAGCTCTGAGACCAGTCGCTTATCAAGTTCATCCATTCGAAATTTCCTTATTCGGCAATATATTGATTATATCGTCAATTATTGAGAAAATAAGACACTTTGTGTTCTTTTTTGTTCATGAGACAACAGCTAAACCGGCCTCTGTCGGGGCTTTTTGCCAGCCATAAATGCGGGATCAAGCTCAAAACAAGCTGGTCTAAACGCTCCCGATCAATCAATGCCGCTTACGCATGTAAGCGCTGATTAAACAGTGATCCGGCAAGCCGGATTGTGATGGGAGATAGATTTATGAGATTGTCACGCGTTTTTTCTTCAATACTCGTTATTGCTGGCGTGTGCGCCACCGTGACTGCAACACATGCAGACGACCTTCAGAAAGTGGAAAAGGCTGGAAAACTTTCGGTCGCCCTGTCTGGCGCGTTTCCGCCCTTCAGCTTCGTAGACGAGAACAACAAGGTTGTTGGTTTCGACGTTGATATCGGGTCCGAAATGGCGCGTCGCCTTAAAGTCGAGCCCAACATCGTCACCACCGCTTGGGATGGCATCATCGCCGGTCTCGTGACCGGTCGGTATGACACCGTCATTGGCTCTATGGGCATTACAGATGAGCGTAAAAAGGCCATCGACTTTGTCGGTCCTTATTATCGTTCTGGCCTTGGTCTGTTTGTTGCCAAAGGTGCCGATGTCAAAAAAATCGGTGAACTCGAAGGTAAAACCATTGGCGTGACTTTGGGCGAAACCTCCGAAAAATGGGTTCGTGACCAGAACAAATTTACGGTCCGTACCTATAAGGGTTTGCCCGAAATGCTTCTCGATCTCGGCGCAGGCCGCGTCGATGCCATTGTTGCTGACGACGTTCCCGTGCTTGTCGCGATCAACAAGAGCAATGCTGCCGTCGAGCAGGTCAAGGACGACGCTTTGCCTCGCTTTGATATCGGCATTGCCATTCGCAAGAACAACCCCGAACTTGCCGCCGCAATGCAGAAGGCTCTGGATGCGATGATGGCAGACGGCACATACGAAGCCATTTCCAAAAAGTGGATCGGCTCGGACATCCGCTAAGTATCTTGCTCCGGGTTGCCAAGGGGGTCTCCCGGAGCATTGCACACGAAAGCGCATGGTTTGTTGCAAACGGTAGCGCTTATTTCATCAAAAGTCATCGCGTTCGGGCGTTGTCTGCGGCAGCGCTGTCGCTGACGTGTTTCGCATCGGCGAATGCAGGACACAGAATTTCGCGCAAACCCATGGGATGATCCTTTCCGCAATCTTTTTGCGTGAAAAGGCCGGTCCGGAAAGGCCGAAATGGATATCGAACTGATCAGGCGTATATTGCCCTTCATGGTCGAAGCATCATTGCTAACCCTGTGGCTCACTGCCGTGTCGCTGGCAATAGGGCTCGTCGTCGCAACGGCAATCACCACGGCACGTTTCTCAAAGACCGCACTATTGCGGGGGCTGGGAACAGCATATGTCAGCATCATGCGGGGTACGCCCTTGCTCGTGCAGCTTTTTCTCGTTTACTTCGGCGGCCCGCAATTTGGTCTTGACCTGACACCATTCATGGCCGGTGTGTTGACCATGGGCCTCAACATCGGGGCCTATATGTCCGAAGGGATCAAGGGTGCCATCCTGGCCGTCGACAGGGGGCAGGCAGAGGCTGCTCGCTCCATCGGGTTCGGGCGTTTTGCGACCATGCGGTTGTTCGTTTTACCGCAGGCTGCACCGCTGATGATCCGATCTCTTGGCGTCAACACCGTGATCCTGTCGAAAAGCACCGCTCTGATTTCAACCATCGGCGTGGTGGAACTGACCTATTCGGCGCAACGCTTCGTAACCTCGACCTACAAACCTTTTGAAGTCTTCGCCGTGGCAGGCCTGTCTTACATGGTCATCGTCGCAGCCATCTCGGTTGTGATGCGAACGATCGAAAGGATATTCGACACGAGCAGGAGGGCAGGGGCATGAGTCTCGATCTAAGCGTCGTCCCCTCATACTGGGAAATCCTTTTCACGGGCGTGTTATGGACCGTTCTTATTACCGTCCTTGCCGGTGCGATCAGCATCATTCTGGGTATGCTCATAGCCACGACGACACTCTACGGTCCGAAACTCGTGAGCCTGCCGATCCGCGGCATCATGTTCCTGTTCATGGGCACGCCGCTGCTTTTGCAGCTCTATCTGCTCTACTATGGACTGTCGCAAGTCGGCATCATGTTGCCAGCCTTCTGGACAGGCATAATCGGGCTTGGCCTGCATTATGCCGCCTATAATGCCGATATTTTCGGGGCATCGCTTAGAGGTGTGGATTCCGGGCAGATGGAAGCAGCCAGAACACTTGGTTTTGGCAAGGGTGCGACCCTGCGGCACTTCATCGTACCACAGGCCGTGCTGGCAGCACTTCCGCAGGTTGGAAACAACAGCATCATTCTGTTGAAAGACACGGCGGTTCTTTCGGTTCTTGGTATCGCGGAACTCGTGCTGAACGCGCAGCGGGCCATCAGTGAAACCTATCGCCCGTTTGAGTTCTATCTCACCGCAGCGGTTCTCTACTACATCGTCAATATCGCGATGGAAGTCCTTCTGAAACAGGCGGCCAGAAAAGCGGAGGCAATCCGATGACAGCGCAGACCCCCATGATCGAATTACGGCAAATCCGTAAATCCTATGGCGACCACGAGGTGCTGAAGGGCATCGATATGAGCGTTGCCCGCGGCAAGATCGTATCCATCATCGGGCCAAGTGGTTCGGGAAAGAGTACGTTGCTGCGGTCTATCAACATGCTGGAAGAGATTTCCAGCGGCGAAATCTGGCTGGATGGACAGCAGGTAAATCGCCCGTTGAAGGGCCGCGCCTTCGAAAACCATATCAACCATATCCGACAGGACATGGGCATGGTGTTTCAACAGTTCAATCTGTTTCCTCATCTGACCGTGCTTCAAAACATCATGATCGGACCGATCAAACTCAAGGGCTTGGGCAAGGCCGAGGCATTGGACAGAGCCAATACGCTGCTTGCCAAGGTCGGGCTTGCCGACAAGGGAGATGCCTATCCGGCCAGATTGTCCGGTGGCCAGAAACAGCGCGTCGCTATTGCGCGCGCTCTCGCCATGCAGCCGAAAGTCATGCTGTTCGATGAGGCAACCTCAGCGCTTGATCCGGAGCTGGTTGAAGAGGTGAACCAGGTGATGAAGCAGCTTGCTGCTGAACATATGACCATGCTGATCGTGACCCATGAAATGCGCTTTGCTGCCGAAGTCTGTGATCATGTCATGTTCATGGATGGAGGTGTGGTTGTCGAGCAGGGTGCCCCCCGCGATGTTCTGTCCAACCCTGTCGAAGAACGTACCCGCGCATTTCTGCGCAAACATCTTTCCTATTGAGCAGAGACCACTCCCATGACCATTCATAAAAATACATCGCTCGATCCTGCCCATGTTCGCGATCTTGCCCTGCGCATCGTTTCCTGGCCGAGTGAAACTGGAACGGTGGGAGAGGCAGAATTTGCCGATCGCCTGCACGCGTTGCTTCTAGAAATCCCCTATTTCCGCGATCACCCGGACGACATTCGTCTTATCGAAAGCCATGGCGATCCTCTCACGCGAAATGTGGTCGCGGTGGTGCGTGGCACGGGCAGGAAAACAATCGCCCTGGCCGGGCATTTCGACACGGTATCCACCGACAACTATCACGAACTCAAACCCATTGCCTGTGACGGCCTCAAGCTGAAAGAGGCTTTGATTGCCGATCTATCGGTAAAAACGCGTTCCGAGCAGGAAGAGCGGGCTTTGCAGGATTTGCTGAGCGGTGATTTCCTGCCCGGACGGGGAATGCTGGACATGAAGAGCGGCGATGCAGCAGGTATCGCCTGCCTGGAACATTTTGCAGGCAGTCCTGACCGCAAGGGCAACCTGATGCTGATCCTCACCCCCGACGAAGAGCGTGAGAGCCGCGGTATGCGTTCGCTGCGCGATGCGCTCCCCGGTCTTGCCGACGCCTTCGATGTCGAGATATCCGCTGCGATCAACATGGATGTAACGTCTGATCAGGGTGATGGTCGCGAAGGCAGGGCGGTTTACGCCGGCACCATCGGCAAGCTTTTGCCGTTCGCGCTGGTCATAGGCTGTAGTTCACATGCAAGCTACCCGTTTGAAGGTGTCAGCGCGCAGGCGATGGCCGCTGGCATTTTGTCGCGCTTTGAAGGCAACGCGGCACTTGCGGACAAGGACGACAGCGATGTTTCGCCACCACCAATTTGTCTCGAAGCAAAAGACCTGCGTGACGGTTACGAGGTCACGACGCCCGAGCGTTTCTGGATCGCCTTCAACTGGCTTTATCACGCCATGACGGCAGAAGAGCTTTTTGAACGCTTCCGCAGTGAGGTTCTGACTGGAGCGACGGAGGCGGTTGACCGTTTTGCCGCTCAGTCCTTGGAATATGGCAGGCTGGTGAGCAAAAGTGCCGGTGCCACGCCTGCGAACCCGCGTCTCTTTAATTTCGCAGAGCTACGTACACTCGCCGCGCAGTTTGCGGGAGAAGGATTTGAAGCACTGTATGCTGACAAGGAAGCAAGTCTTTCGGCAATCGACAATCCGCTGTCGCTGACCCGCCAGATCACCGAGTGGCTGGTTGGTGTGGCACGGCTGTCAGGCCCTGCTATCGTCGTCGGCTTTTCCGGGTTGCACTATCCGGCCAGCCGTCTGCGGACGGAGCACGCCAACGACCGCGCCTTGCATACGGCCATTGAAAAGGCCCGCGCCTCTCTCGGCAATGCACCAGACCGTAGCCTGACTTGGAAACCGCATTTTCAGGGCATTTCCGATATGAGCTTTCTCGGTCAAGCAGCCATGAGCAGCGATGTCGTTTCGCAGAACACACCGATTTCCCGCCTCATCGATCATCCTCCTGCGAATGCGCTGCGCTTTCCAGCCGTCAATATCGGTCCATGGGGACGTGAGTTTCATCAAAAACTTGAGCGGGTTCATGCGCCCTATGCCTTTGAGGTTTTGCCCAACCTTGTCGCCGACATCGTTGATCAATTTCTCAACGAGACCAGCAACGACGTTTGAAGCGCTTTCGCGCCGGCGTCGGCGTGTTGTTGCAAGCCGCAGCGTAACGCAAACAGGATAAAATCCATGACCACCCACACAAATCTAAACACTGTTCCTTTCGTCAGCGTCGATCATATGATGAGGCTTGTCCTGACGGTTGGAACAGATACCTTTCTGACCGAGCTTGCTGCCGTGATCGAAGAGGATTTTCTCCGTTGGGAGCAGTTTGATAAAACCCCGCGCATTGCATCCCATTCAGACGAGGGCGTTATCGAATTGATGCCGACGAGTGATGGAACGCTCTATGGTTTCAAATATGTCAACGGCCATCCTAAGAATACCAAGGAAGGACGCCAGACTGTTACAGCGTTCGGCGTGCTGTCGGATGTCGGCAACGGCTATCCGATGCTTCTTTCCGAGATGACGATTTTGACAGCCCTTCGCACCGCCGCTATGTCTGCGGTGGCTGCCAAACATTTGGCACGCAAGGGTTCAAAGACCATGGCGATCATCGGCAATGGCGCACAGAGCGAATTTCAGGCGCTGGCCTTCAAGGCGATTGTTGGCGTGAACGAACTGCGGCTGTACGATCTCGATCCTTCCGCAACAGACCGATGCACCCGCAATCTCGCCGGACACGGCTTCACTATTACCAAATGCGCGACCTCCCAGGAAGCCGTAGAAGGCGCCGACATCATCACGACAGTCACGGCCGATAAGCAATGCGCCACCATCCTTTCCGACAACATGGTTGGCCCCGGCGTACATATAAATGCCGTGGGTGGTGATTGCCCCGGCAAAACGGAACTGCACAAGGACATCCTGCTGCGCTCCGATATCTTTGTCGAATATCCGCCACAGACCCGCATCGAAGGCGAAATTCAACAGCTTGGTGCCGATTACCCGGTTAAGGAACTTTGGGAAGTGATGGCAGGCAAGATCGAAGGGCGTCAATCCGACCGCGCCATCACCCTCTTCGACAGCGTCGGCTTCGCCATCGAAGATTTCTCAGCGCTTCGCTACGTGCGCAGCAAACTTCATGAAACAGCTCTCTACATCGACCTCGACCTTCTGGCTGACCCGGATGAGCCACGTGACCTCTACGGCATGTTGTTGCGATGCGAGCAGCACTTGGAGACTTTGTCATAGCGAGTAGCGCATTGCCTTTGCTCTGGACGTGTGATCGTCGCTGCGTGCTTCTGTGATTTAAAGAGCCCTCAGACTGCTTGCCGGTGCAGTGGCCCACTATCGCCGGCAATCGCACCAGATCACCCTCATCTGGTTCGTAACGGCTGCGTCGAAAGATGATGAATTGTTGCAACATCCGACTGCTTGGTCTGCTCGGGCTCAGCAGTCTCCACAGCCAATTTTCTGAACGGCTTGACGATCAGGATGAGGAGATCATCCACGAATGTGAAGATGACCGGAATAACGAGTAAGCTTAGAAAGGTCGACGTCAGCAATCCACCGATCACCAGGATCGCCATCGGCTGACGAAAGCTGGGGTCTCCGCCGCTGAGACTGAGTGCCACAGGCAACATACCGGCACCCATGGCGATTGTCGTCATGATGATTGGCCGCGCCCGCTTGTGGCAGGCGTCGATGAGGGCCGCTGCCCGCTCGACGCCTTGGCGACGCGCCATGATCGCGTATTCAACGAGAAGGATGGAATTCTTCGTCACGACACCCATCAGCATCAGCAGGCCAATGACGGCCGGCATGGAAAAGCTGATTCCGGTGACGACCAGCGGCAACAGCGCGCCGCCGACGGACAGCGGCAGGGCCATAAGAATGGTGATCGGCTGAAGGAAATCGTAAAAGAGCAGCACAAGCACCGCGTAGATGCAGAAGATACCTATGCCCATGGCGATGGCGAAGCTTGAAAATAGCTCCGACGAGCGCTGTAGTTCGCCCTGCTCGACAAGATGAACCCCAACCGGTAGATTTTTGAGAGCCGGAAGCTGGCGTGCTTCGTTCATCACTTCGCCTAGGATGCGGCCGTTCAGCTCCACCGAAAGCGTAACATTGCGCGACCGGTCAATTCTATCGACCTGTGCCGAGCTACCGCCAATCGATATATCGGCGATCGAAGAGAGCGCGATATCGTTGCCGTTGGCGCGTACCGTCAGGCGCGATATCTCGGCCAGATCGACACGCAATGCCGGATCAAGCCTGACCCGTATGGGTATCTGCCGCTCTGGAAGATTGAGTTTCGGCATCACCGACGAATAATCACCATTGGTCGCGATACGAACCGTGTCCGCAATCGCTTGCGAGGTGACACCGAGAGCCGCCGCGCGATCGAAGTCTGGTTTGATCTGAATTTCGGGGGTTTGGAGGGCCGCGCTAGACACCACATTCCCGATGCCTTTCAATGAGCGAAGTTGGGTCTCCAGATCGTTCGAAACGCTTTCAAGCATTCTCGAATCGTCACTTGCCAAGGTAATTTCAAGCTTCGTGCCATTGGCGCCTGCGCCGACTTCGACGCGAACGCCGGGCAACACCGTCAACGCCTGCCTTATCGCGCTTTCGATCTGTGACTGCTTTACGGACCGTTCGTTGATCGGTTTGAGATCGACGGTCAGCGTTGCTGACGTCGTGCTGCTTGTCGTGGACGCATCGGGTCCGCCTCCACCGGACGCTGCCGTGCCGATGGAATTGAAAACATGGGTTACATCGGCAACTTTGGACACGATGGTCGCCGCCGCTGCCGCTATGGTTTTTGTCTCCTCCAGAGAGCTGCCGGGAGGGGTTGTCAGAGATATCCGTGTCTGCGCCGTGTCGGAAGCGGGAATGAAACCGGTTTTCAGAAACGGGATGACACATAGGGACAAACCGACGAAGGCTACGACTGCGAGCAGCGTGACCTTTCGGTTTCCAAGGCAAAAGCCGACCGCCTTGAGATAGGCCGTCATGATCCGACCGTCCTCTTTCTGCACATGTTGCGGTTTCATGAAATAGGCGGCCATGACCGGAGTGAGCAGCCGCGCAACGAGGAGCGACGTGAGCACTGCAACCGCTGCCGTCACACCGAATTGCCGAAAGATGAGGCCGGGAATGCCGGCCATGAAGGCTGTCGGAAGAAAAACGGCGACGAGTGTGAACGTCGTTGCGATGACCGCAAGGCCGATTTCGTCTGCCGCCTCCATAGCTGCATCATAGGGTTTCTTGCCCATGGCGATATGCCGGGAGATATTTTCCACCTCGACGATCGCATCATCGACAAGGATACCGACAACCAGAGAAAGGGCGAGCAGCGAAACGATGTTCAAGCTGAAGCCCGCGAGATAAATGACGAGAAACGTCGGAATGATCGACAGCGGCAGTGCGATGGCCGAAAGCATCGTCGCCCGCCAATCGCGCAGGAACAACATGACAACGATGACCGCAAGCGCCGCGCCCTCGTATAGTGTTTCCATCGAAGCCTCGTAGTTTTCTTCGATCGGCGTGACGGTATTATTTGCCTCGGAGATGGAAATCAAAGGATAGGCCGCTTTGAAATTTTCGACGGCCTTGCGAACGTCTGCGGCAACGCCTGTGTCCGAATAGCCGTTGGACCGTTTGATCTGGAAGGCGATGACAGGCTTTCCGTCCTCGTATGCAAAGGATGTCCTGTCTGCGAATGCATCCGTGACGTTTGAAATCTGATCAAGCCGAATATGCTCACCGTTCGGCAGAGGAACGGCGATCGCCTTCAACTCGTCCACGGAGTTCACGGCGCCCAAGGTGCGAAGCGTCTGCCGCGCTCCGCCGACTTCGCCGACGCCACCGGACTGGTCGACCTGAACGGACTTGAGTTGCGTCGAAACATCCGAGGCCGTAATACCGAGAGCGTGCATGACATTGGGATTAAGATCGACATGGGCCTCGCGGTCCACACCCCCAATTCTATCAGTTTCTCCCACGCCTTTAACGGACATCAGCATCTTGGATATATCGTTGTCGACCAGCCACGAGAGCTCAGTCTCATCAAGTCGGTCGGAACGAACAACATAGGTCAACAAGGCGGAAGACTGCACCGTCAGTTTCGAAACCGTGGGGGTCGTCATCTCCTTTGGCAAGTCTGCCTGCGCACTATCCACCGCGTTCCGCACCTCATTCAATGCAGCTTCCGGGTCCTTGCCAACCTCAAATGTCACGGTTATCGACACTAACCCGTCGGTAATCGCGGTGCTGATGTGATCGAGCATACGCAGGGACGGAAGCTTATCCTCGATCTTGCGCGCCACCTCTGTCTCGAGTTGATCGGGCGCAGCCCCTTCGAGGGAAGCGGATATCTTGATGGTCGGCAAATCCATATCAGGCAGGTTTTGAACTGGCAGGCCCATGAAGCCGAGGATGCCGCAGACGGTCAGCATTGCAAAAAGCAAAACGCAGGGAACCGGATTGCGAATGGACCAGGCTGAAATATTCATTCGCCGATCTCCGTACTTTGCACGACCTTGACCGAAGCGCCGTCCGCAAGAAAAGCGCCCCCGGATTTCACCACATCGGACCCCGCGACGATGCCTGTCTTGATTTCCACGAGGCCCTTCTGTCGCCTGCCGGTTTCGACGCGTTTGCGCTCGACACGCATGTGATCGGCCATGACAAAAACGTACGTCATGCCGTCGCGCTGAACGATAGATGTTTGCGGGACTGCAAGGCTTTTCGTGCGCCCTATATCAATCGATCCCGAGACAAATTGGCCGGGTGTTGAACCCGTACCAGGGAGCGCAACGAAGATCAGCGCACGACCAGTGTTCTTGTTAACGGTCGGCGATACCAGTCGAACCGATCCCTGGACGGTCGATGCGTCCGGTAACAGGATTTGCGTTGCCTGACCCTCGCGGATGGAGGAAAGCTGGTTTGAAGGAACTTCCGCCTGCCACTCGATCCGCTGCTGGCGGATCAATCGAAACATTTCCGTGCCGGAGGAAACGACCGCACCGAGCGTGGCCGACCGCGATGAAATGATGCCGTCGTCGACCGCGATAATCCTTGTTTGCGCCAGCTTGATTTTTTCACTGGCAAGCCCTGCTTTTTCCGATGCCAGACTTGCCTGCGCGGTTCGCTGCGCGATCAGATATTGCATTTTCGTCTGACCCGAGAGTGCACCGGAGCCGTCAAGCTGCCGCGCGCGTTCGACATTGGCGTCTGCCTCGTCGAGATTGGCCTGCGCGGTACCGATTGCAGCCTGCTGTTTTTGAATATCGGCAAGAACGCTTTCGGATGAAAGCTCGGCAAGCGTGTCGCCTTTGCGCACCAGCGATCCCACATCGACAAGAATGGTGCTGACTTTCAGGCCGCCGACTTCGGAAGAAACAACGGCCTCCTGCCAGGGTAGCAACCAGCCCGAGGCAGACACAGTCTCGGGCCATTCTTGCGTGACCGGTTTGACGAGCTCGACCGTCAACGCAGTGGCTGTTTGCGACACGTCTTCCTGCGCCTGTGCACACGGTGTGCTGACAGCACAACAAAGAAGAGCGGCCAAAATGGTATTTCGAAAATTGAGATGCATCCGCTTCACCCTGAAAATCCAAAGCGCGCACCCGACATATCGACGGCGCAGCCACAAAACGCGGTCGTTGGACCGTCGTACTTTCAGGGTAAAACTAGCGGACGTTGTGCTAAGCGCCGTTATGGGAGTGTAAAATTATGTAAATAATGCGTGGTATCTGCCTGGCATCACTCGCCAATCTCGATGATGATATTCAAGCCGCCCTGCGTGCCATTTTCTGCACGAATCTTCCCATCCAGTATCTCGAGGGATTGCCGGGCAATTGCCAGTCCCAGCCCGTGGCCCGCGACTTCGGCCGTATCGACGCCACGTTGAAACGGCTCGAAGATGCGTTCGATTTGTTCTTCGGGCACGCCTGGACCCTGATCGCAAACCGTCACACGCAGTATTTTGCGGGCCTGGATTTCGACGCCGCGTGCCTCGATCGTCACCTTCGTTCCGGCATTCGTATATTTCACTGCGTTTCGCACGACGTTCTCAAGCGCCCGGTACACAAGTTCGCCGTTGATGTTGCAGACGAATGTGGGAATCGAATCCAGGGTCACGGTAACGTCTTTGGATTTTGCCTCGAACGCGGCATCATCGACGATGGCACTCAGCAGATCGATAATATCGATTTTGCTCTTTCCGAACGACGAGGCATATCCGGAATTGAGTTTGGCCAAGGTCAGGATTTCGTCGACAAGCGTGTCCAGCCGTTCGATCTCGCGTTCCATGCGCGACATCATTCCCTCCAGTTTGGCGGGGTTCTGGCGTAGAACGCCGATCGCCGCTTGAATGCGGGACAGCGGCGAACGGAGCTCATGCGAAACGTCGTGGTACAATCTTTGCTGTATCTGCTGCAACATCTGGAGTTTGGACGCGGTGGAGTCGAAATCCAATCCGAGATCGGAAATCTCATCCCGTCGTCGTCCGAATTTCTCGCCAATTCGAATGTGGAGTTCACCGTTCGCCAGAGCGTTCAACCCATTTTTCAACGTGACGATCGGACCCGCCAGATAATTGGCCAGCCAAAACGCTGCGATCAGGCTGGCCACGGCGGCCACGAGAAAGGGAGCGGCGAGAAACGCGAATGCCCTTGAACCATTTTCAACGGCCCGCGCAGAAAGCTGGTAACACACAGAGCCGGACCTGACGACTTGCATCGATTGAAAAATGCCGTTTCCGTTTTCGCATTCCCTATCGCCGACCGCCTGAATATCCAGCGTCAGCCTCGGCGCGGACAACACGGCGGCGCGGGCTATCGGAGCGATCAGGTCCGGCCCTCCGTGCGAGACGAGTTCTTTTGCCATCTCTAGAACAGTTGCGCGTTTCTGCACCTCCAACTCGTGGTCTGGTGGTCGAAACTGGAAAATATTGTTGAGCAGGATGAGCATGCTCAACAGGCCTGCAATCGACAGCCAGATGACGACAAACAGTTTCCAGAAGAGACGGCTCATTTTTCCTGGACCAATTGATAGCCTTGGCCGCGCACCGTTCTTATCCAAGACTGCCCATCCTTTTGCAGACCAAGTTTCTGGCGGATGCTGCTGATATGAACGTCGATCCCTCGATCGAAAGGCGTCAAGGCTCTGCCGAATGCCCGGCGCGATATCTCGCTCTTCGAAACCAGTTGACCGGTGTTGCGTACAAGAACTTCCAGCAGGTTGAATTCGGCACCGGTCAGCTCCAAGGGCATTCCATACCATTCCGCATTCCGTGTGGCTGGATACAAAAGGAGGTTTCCGGCTTGCAGCTTGGTCGGCGTCTGATCGATTTCGCTGGATTTATTGTATCGCCTGAGAATGGCGCGCAGTCGTGCGACGATTTCTCCAGGGGGGCATGGCTTAGGCACGTAATCGTCAGCGCCGAGGTTCAATCCGACGATGCGATCGATATTCTCGCCACGCGCTGACAGCATGAGAACCGGAATACTGCTTGTCTTGCGGATGCGCTGGAGAACTTCGATACCATTTATGCGTGGCATCATCACATCGAGAATGACGATTTCATAGGCATTCGACGTTGCTTCCTGAAGCCCTATCCGCGGATCATCGACAGCATGCGCGTCGAAACCCTCCTCGACGAGATATTCGACAAGCAGAGCCGTCAGTTCTTTGTCATCATCGATCAGCAAAACTTTCGTCATGATAAAGACCCATATGGTTGTTCCTTACATACCACGACACGTCGTCTCAACGTCGTTTTTCCGCTCACATTGATAATCACACAACCGCATTCACGATCTGCTGTCTGCCGTTCGTTTTTTGTCGGTCCAGCCAGGAGGCGCGCCCAACTTGGCGCCGATAGCACCTGTCAGGCCCGATGACCGTCCGAAACTTTCGCATGCAGCATATTTGGTTTTGCCACCAAGCCGCGACCAAATTTTCTGGCCCGACGGCAACGAGCCCATTCCGCCGAACGGGCTTTTGCCTAATGTCAGCATTTTTCCAAAATCATCGCCGAACGACTCGGCCAAGGCATATGCATCCCCGATCGGCGACATGCGTGCGCTTGTGGTGATTGAATCCGCCCCGCGTGCCCAGATCATGGCGGCTTTCTGCGCGCCGTCTGACCCCATCGCTTCCGCTTCGACCCCCAGCCCGCCGAGCCCGATGGGCAGGCGCGGGATCGACACCGGCAAGACGGCCGAACTTCCGAGAGATGTAACCACCGAGACACCGGCAACCATGGTGTTGGTCGGAAGGATATTGGTGATTGAGGCTCGGACCGTCAAATCCGCAGGTTGGTTGGCCGCGACGACTTCGAAGCGGTCACTCAGTGCCACGCACAAGGCCCGGTCAATGGCGTTTGCTGTCAGGCTTCGCTCTGCACCGTCTGGAATTTTGATGGCGGCAGCCGGCGATACGGTCGTCTGCTCGATCTTGATTGTCCTTGCCGCAGCCAGCGCAATCGCATCGACCTTAATTCTGGTTTTCGTTACCGCGCCGTTTGCAGGCTTCAGCCCGTCATAGGACGAAAGTGTTACTCCCTGCTGCACGGGCACGTTGGCGCAGCTGGCCAGCGACGTCACAGTTCCGATCATCAGGATCACAAGTCCGTTCAATCCACGATCCCGAAGTGGCATTTTATCACTGGTAAGACTCATGGATTTCCCTTCGACTTCCGGACCTCAGAACGCTTATGTCTCATATCGGCGCGGCTGTCTTTACATCAGTATAGGATGGGGCAGGAAAGACCGGACGATCTTTCCAAACGGTGCCGTTTTCCATTTCGGCAGCACCAAGATTGAAGACGGCGCGCATGTAACTCGTGCCGAATGGATCCAGCGGGTCATATTTTACGACCGTATCGATCGAGGCTACGTGGAAGCCGATCCCGGATTTTTGCGAAAATCCATAAAGTGCGACAAGCGCGCTTCGGGTCTGCGACTTGATCAAGGTCGAATAGGCGCGTGACATGACCGACAAAGTTCGATCTGTGGTGATGGCGAATTCCGGCATCAAGGCGTTGTTGGCGATGACATAAATATCCAGCTTCTGCCCACGTCGAACAGGCATCGATACGGCACTTGTCATCATGGCTTCGGGGACGGCAAGGAACTGCGTGGTCGATCCGCCGTCCGAGTGCATCTCCTCGAACGTATGTCCGCCGGACGTCGCTTTGATCATCACGGACGGATAAATACCGGGAATACTCGCTGATGCGATCAGAATCTGGCGGAAGAGCGCGAGCGCATCTGGCTTGCCGCTGTCGGCAATGGCACCCATGTTCCAAACCACAGCACGTTGCGCGTCGAGGTTCGAGGTCAAAACGAACAGTCTGCGACCTTTGCGGTGCTCGGCTGCAATCAGGGCAACAACATCGGTGGTAATATTCTGTTCGACCAGTCGGCGAAGAGGCTCCGGCTTCGCCAAGCTTTGCCCCAGCAACCCGACTGGAAGCGGCTTCGTCTGAAGCAGGGTTTTGGCGATGCCGCTGGTGTACAGCTGGACGAGGTCTTTGTCGTATCGAGACCCAAGAAATGCGTAAGGCGCAATGAGCGCGCCCGTGCTGACACCCGTGACCATGTCGAAGTTCGGACGCGTTCCCTTTTTGCTCCATGCAGACAGGACACCGACTCCGAATGCGCCACCCGCGCCGCCGCCGGAAATAACCAGAAGACTTTGATTCTTTGACGCCGTGCGCGGCATCCAGATGCCGTTTTGGGGCAACGGACCTTCAGCATCCAGGTAGACGCGCAGTTTCGAAAAACCTGGCACTTCTGCGTCTTGAGCGTCAGCGGCCGAATACGCTAAACGGCCGGTGCTCATGCAGCTCGACAGCGATGCGGAGACAACAAGCACCATGGCCAAGAGACGCAACAGCGCCGATTGATTGACGAATGATATCTGCATAGGCTCCACGGTCTCGTTTGCAGAATATCTCTAGCGACTGGTCTGTTAAGTACAGTCAGCTCGATGTAAATTTATGTAAAGACACGGTTGACGCCCTGAGGAGGCCCACCACTGTCGTATAAGCGATCCCGCTCGTCTCGGCCCGATGGCTACATGCTCGATATCGCCTTGATGGCGCGGTCGGGAGCTTCCGAAATCCAGCTTGATCGGATGCTGGATTACCGGACAAATCTGGAGCGATATCCCGAATTCCGGGGGTATTTCCGCAGGAGCCAACTGCATTTCCTCGCGGTTTGGGGTCGTCACGATCCAGCCTTTGTTCCGGCGGAAGCCGAAGCCTACAAACGCCAAACGCGCATGTGCATCTGCTCGACACAGGCCATTTCGCGTTTGAAACTCACGCGAGCGAGATCGCTCAGATTATCCGCAGCGTCCTCGGCCAGCACCTAGATCGGCCGAGGATGAGACACCCAAATCGTCACCACATTTCGATGCGATGCAAGATGACAAATAGGATTGGGGATCGAGGTCGTCTCACCATCGATAGTCACGATAACCGTGCCGACCACGCCATTCGCGTTGCTGATGCCAATCCCGGCGCTCTCGCCATTCGCGGTGATCGCGTCTGTCGCGCCACTCTCTTCTTTCTGCCCACCGATCACGTCTGTCCCATCGATCGCGATATTCGCGCGGCGGCCCATTTGGTCGGCAATAGCCACGAGGAGAGAGGTGGAAGCCACGTCCGCACGTGTAGTCCACCTTCTGCACGGATGATGCTGACGGGATGGATGGTTGCGCTAACGGCATGGCGTTAGCCACGTTGGCGAACACACTGCTTAGAATTATTCCCGCGCTTAATATTATTTTGCGCATCTCAGATCACTCCGTTGAAGGTAGCCTAATTTAGCGACCCGGCTCGTGAACCATGCCTGAATGAATGTTGACGTTTTCGTGGCAGTGCCAGGTAGGCGGATGGACGGATGCGGCGACCTTTGAGTCCGTAAAGGGATATAAAGGAAGGCTCTGGGCCAGATTGAAAACGTCGGCATTATCCTGACGTGGCGCCTTGTATCCAGCGTGGCGCAGTGTGCCGTCGGCGATGGGTCAGGATATCTGCACGCCATGCCGTTTGATTTGTACGGAAACAGGTCTAATGGTTCTCTAAAGCATGCCGATGGGAGAATGAAACAGTCTCTTGCGTTGGTGATTACCATTACTGGATATGATGTTCACGACCAAGGATGGGCTCAATGATCACACTTGAGCAGATCGCTTTCCGCGCAGGATGCTCCGTCAGCACGGCAAGCCGTGTCTTAAACAGGACTGGCCCGGTGAGTGCCGAAATGGTGCGCAAGGTGCGTCGGGCGGCAGCGGAGCTTGGTTACAGGCACGTCAAGAACAGAGATGGATATGGGCGGCGATCGCGGCCGGTTGTTGGCGTGCTGGTGCCGAGCATTTCCAATCCAGTGTTTGCCGCATCACTTGCGGGAATCCAGCACCGGTTGCAGGCGGCGGGGCACAGCGTGCTGATTGCACAATCAAATTACGATCCGTCCAGTGAGACTGCGGCGGTTGCCTCGCTGTTGGAGGAACACCCGACCGGGTTGATCCTGACACTTTGCGATCCGCGATGCAGCGATGTACTTTCGGCTGCTCTTCCGCCCACGGTTCTTCTCAACAACCTGCCGATGCCGAGGTTTCAGGCGGCCGTCACGGTCGATAATTTTCAGGCGAGTTACGAACTGACAGCGTTTCTATTGAGCAAGGGTCATAGGCGTGTTCTGTTCGTTTCGGGCCATTTTACCTCGTCGGACCGGGCGCGGCTGCGGTACGAGGGGCATTGCCAGGCGCTGAACGACAGCAATCATCAGCCGCTCGAAGCTTTGCAAATTGCCTTTCTGGACGGATACGAAAACCTCGACCTGCTGGATGTGGTGGAGAACATCCGCCCAACAGCCATTATCGCCTCCAATGATCTTCTGGCACTGGGTGTCATCGGTGCATTGAGACGGCACGGAATTTCTGTGCCTCACGATATCTCGGTTTGCGGTTTTGATGGCATTGCGATCGGACGGCTGCTTGATCGGCCTTTGACCACCATCAAGATGCCTGACGCCGATATGGGAACGGCGGCTGCCGCGCTGTTGCTGGACATTGCCGAGAATGCAGCACCACCTAGACATCTGCGGGTTGGGCATCAATTGTTTGCCGGGGCAACCGTGGCCTTCGCAAAGTCTTAGTTGCTGGACGCATCTGTTATAATCAACGAAACATGCGAATAAAAAGAGGCGGCTTTGCCGCCTCTTTCCGTGCGATGTCAGCCTGTTATGAGGACTTGCGTGGCAGAAGCTTCTTCACTTCGCCAGCTGCGTCGTTGAGAGCGTCATCCGGCGTAGCGTTTTGTTCAACGATGCGGGAGAGATTTTCAACGATGGTCTGCGTAACCTTGACACCGTTGCTGCCAGGGAAGGCGTACCACGGGATCATACGCGACATCTGTGAAAGACCGGCTTGGAACAGCGGGTTTTCCTTGTAGAAGTTGCCGAGATATTCCGGTGACTTTGCAGCCAGTTCGTTGTTTGGAACGTAACCGGTGCCGGGCACGACAACGGATGCGCCGTATGGACCGGCAGCAAACTTGGCGAATGTCCATGCAGCCTTCTGCTTTTCGGCATCCTTGGTCAGAATGACGACGGCGTTGCCGCCCGTTGGCAGCTTACCGTTTTCTGCGTCGATCAGCGGGATCTGGGCCGTGCGAAGGTCGAACTTGTCGCCGACATTCTTGATGGTGTTACGCAGCGCGCCGGTTGTCTGGAACGCAAAGCCGATCTTGCCAGCGGCAAAAGCCTGTTCGCCAGCCTGCTTGGTCAAAACGGGAAGTCCGCCTTCCTTGACCATCTTGTCGAGCACGGCAACGGCTTTCTGGCCAGCTTCACCATTGAACGTGACCTTGGTTTCGTCTGCATTCAGCATGGTGCCGCCTGCGCCGAACAACAGTGCTGAGAACATCCAGTCGTCGCCCTGCCAGCGGAAGTCGATGCCTTCATTGCCATCGCCGAGCGCTTTGATCTTGCCACCAAGCGCGATCACTTCGTCCCATGTCTTTGGCGGAACGTCAGGATTTCCACCGGCTTTGCGAACGAGGTCGGCGTTGTAATACATGATCGGGTTGGATGTCGCGAAAGCCAGACCAACCTGCTTGCCATCCACCTGAGCGAGCTTCAGGATGGTGTCGGAGAAACCCTGCTCGGCCATGTTACCGTCAGCAGCAACCAGCGGTCCCAGATCGACAGGGATGTCGCGCTCACTGACTATGCGCAGGCGGTTGAGGCCGATGAAGGTCAGATCAGGCATTTCAGCCGTTCCGGCCTGACGCATGATGGTCTGAATGCCTTCTTCATATGTAGCCGAAGGGTTTGCGAACTGGATCTTGATCTCCGGGTTTTCTTCCATGAACTTCTTGGAGATGTTGTCCATGACATCCTTGAAGAAGCCCGGCATTGGATAATGCACTGTGAGGACGGTTTCTGCCTTCGCCGGTAAGGCCGCAAAGGCAACTGAGACGGCAAGCGCCGTCAATGCGTGTCTGATCAGTTTCATGGCACGTTCTCCGTTGAGAGGTAGATTGTTGTTGGTATGTCTGTCCGGCTCAGCCTTTGAGACCGGTCATGGTGATGCCTTCGACAAAGCGCTTCTGGGCAGCCAGAAAGGCAATGACGAGGGGAAGGGTGATGATCAGCGTTGCCGCCATCAGTGCGCCGTAATCGTCTCCGGCTTCGGCGGCGCGGAAATAGAGCAGGCCGAGTGGCGGTGTGGCGTAGGACTGGTTGGTGACGACGATCAGCGGCCAGAACAGATCGTTCCAGTGGGCAACCACTGAGAAGATCGCAAAGGCGGTAACCGCAGGCCAGGCGTTCGGCAGGATGACGCGCGCAACGATGCCCGCCTCGCTCATGCCATCCAGACGGGCGGCGTGAATGAGATCATCCGGCATGGCACGAAAAAACTGTAGAAACAGAAAGATCGCAAAGACCGAGATGGAGAAGGGGGCAACCAGCGCCAGATAGCTGTTGAGCGCCGACATCCGATCAAACGCGACATAGAGTGGCAGTGCTGTCGCATGGATCGGCACCAGAAGACCGAGCATGACCAGTACCATTAAGGCACGGGCTGCTTTGAACTTCAACTTGGCCATGGCATAGGCGCAGGGGATAGCAACGATGACCTGAATGAACAGGATGAGTGCGCAGACGATCGCACCGTTCAACAGGAGGTGCGGCATGGACACCCGCGTCATGGCCTTGGTGAAATTGGCCATGTAGCTCCATGTCAGCGGGATGAGCGACAGCGACGAGGAGAAGATTTCGCTCTGCGCCTTGCCCGCCGTCGAGATCATGAAAATATAGGGCGACAGGAAGATGAGCGCGCCTATCGTCAGGATGGACAGACGGATGATGCGTCCGACGGTCATGCCCGGGTGTGTCATGGTGGGATGGCTCATGAGTAGTGCACCTTGCGGTCAAGAACGCGGTACTGGAGGAACATCAGAACCACCAGAATGGCGAGGAAGATCACCGTCATGGCCGAGGCGTAGCCGACCCGCAGGTAGACGAAACCCTCCTGATAGATGGTGAAAAGCAGAACTTCGGACGCCTTGTTCGGGCCACCTTCGGTGAGTGCCTTGACCGTTTCGAACACCTTGACCGAGTTGATGATGCTGATCGTCACGACAAACAGCGTGGTCGGTCCGAGCATTGGCCAGGTGACCAGCCGGAACCGTTCGAAACTGGAGCGCACGCCATCCATTTCGGCAGCCGCGTAGAGATCGCGTGGAATGGCTGTCAGGCCCGCCAGAAAAAGCACCATATTGAAACCAACCGACTGCCAGATGCCGATGATGGCAAGGCTCGGCAGGACCGTGCTGGACGAACCGAGCCAGTTAGGACCGGTTATACCGAAGACGGCGAGCAACATGTTCACCGGCCCGATGCTGGGGTGCAGCATATATTGCCAAACGGTGGCCATGGCGACGAGCAGCGAGGCAACCGGCAAGAAATAGACGGTGCGGAAGAATGCGCGTGCACGCGGCTCCGCCTCGATCAGCATGGCAATGCCCAGGCCGATGAAGATGGAAAACGGGGTGACGATGGCGGTGTACACCACCGTGTTCCACAGGGACTTGCGGAACGTGCGATCACTGAAAAGCTCCGCGTAGTTTTCAAAACCGACAAAGCGGAAATCCGAATAACCCAGTTCGAAATCGGTAAAACCGAGCACGATGACGGCAAGTGCGGGAACGATGATGAACAGCATCATCAAGGTGATTGCGGGCGCAGCCAGCAGCCATGCCACGCGGCTTTCGCGCCGGGCGGCGATGTCGGCCTGCGACGGTGCAGATCTCGTAAACGCTGTCGCGGAGGCAGTGAGATCAGCCATGGAGCAGCTCCGGCGCGCCAACGGTGGAGACTTCCGTGCTGATACGTTCACCTTCGCTGGCAAACAGCATCGCCTTGTCTGGCTGGATGGCCAGATACACCGGCTTTCCGGGGCCAAGGTTAGCGGCATCTGATGGCGTCAGCTTGACGACAACCGTTTCACCCATGCCGTTCAGGCGGGCAAAAAGAATGACCTCAGAGCCGAGAAATTCCAGGCGTTCCACCGTGGCGGCTATTGTGTCCTTCGACTGCGACGCCAGCGTTACGAATTCCGGGCGGATGCCGACAGTGACGTCATCGCCATGCGACAGGCTGGACGCTGCAATGGTGATGCCGCCGAACTGCACCATGCCGTTGGCCGTGGCCTTGGTGGGAAGCAGGTTGATGCGCGGCTGGCCGATGAAACGCGCAACCTCGATATGCGAGGGGTCTTCGTAGATTGCCTGTGGCGTTGCCAGTTGCAGCAATCGGCCACCGATCATCACGGCCACACGGCTGGCCATGGACAGGGCTTCGGACTGGTCATGCGTCACGTAAAGGGCAGGCACGCCGGATTTGCGGTGCAGTTCGACGATTTCGCCACGGGCATGCACACGCAGGTTGGCGTCGAGGTTGGACAATGGTTCGTCCATCAGGAACAGGGCAGGGTGGCGGACCATGGCGCGGGCGAGCGCCACGCGCTGGCGCTGGCCGCCGGACATCTGGCCAGGCTTGCGATCCAGCAGGTGGCCGATCTTGAGGGACGAGGCCATGGCCTCGACTTCCCTCAGAATGCCCTGACGGATATTCTTCTGGCCCGGCATGAGGTTGCCGATCAAAGGCAGGCGCTGGGTGGCCGTCAGGCGGCGCATGGCCAGTGGCACGGCAATGTTCTGACCGGCGGTCAGATGTGGATAGAGTGCATAGGACTGGAACACCATGGCGATGTTGCGGTCCGCAGCCGTCAGGTTCGACAGCGTCTTGCCAGCAAGGCTGATCTCGCCGCCATCGGCGTGTTCCAGACCGGCGACAATGCGCAGCAGTGTGCTCTTGCCGCAGCCCGACGGGCCGACAAGCGCGATGAATTCGCCGGGTTCCGCTTCAAGGCTGACACCCTTGAGAATATCGTTGGCGCCGAAGGATTTGGTGATGTTGGAAAGGGACAGGACGCTCATTCGGCGGCTTCCTTCTTCTTGACGGCAGAGGGGTAAACCTCGGCCACCACGTCATCGAGGAAATAGGGTTTCAGGCCATCGACCGCGACCAGACGGCTTTCGACAGTGTCTCCGAGTTCGTGGATGGCCGCGCCGACGAGGCGTTCGCCGGGCATTTCGCGTTCCATGGCCCCAAGTATGAAGGAGGAAGGCGGTGCCCAGACAAGGCTGGTGTTTTCATGACGGCCAATCCAGCTCCAGTGCAGGTGACCCGAGCCAACCAGTGCGACATCGTGCTTGGCAATGAGACCAAGCAGGCGCATGCGCGGTGCGAACGGAGCGCTCCAGTACCCTGCTTCCGGCTCCTTCGCGTCATCGACAAACAGCGGTTTGTGGGTAAAGATTGCCACACGGCGGCCTTCCCGGCTCGCGAGCTGGTCTTCAAGCCAGCGTTCCTGTGCTTCCTCTTCCGCACCACCGAGGCCAATCAGAAGGCTGTTGAGGCCGATGATACGCCAGGTGTCTGTGTCTTCGACCCAGTAGTCAGGGCCGACGAGGCGGTGCCAGCGTTCGAGACGTTCGGTGTTGACGGGTTGGGCCGAGCCGTGGAAATGGCCGACGTCGTGATTGCCCGGGACGATCAGCACCGGCATCGACAGCTGGCGCATCATGTCCATGGCGAAGGCGATGTCCGCCTCGAAATCCGCGCCATCGATGCTGAGGTCGCCGGTGTGAATGACGAAATCTGGTTTCTCGCTCTCGATCCAGCGGACCAGCGGTTCCCAGTTGTCGTTAAAATGCGACTTGCTGGGGCTGAGGTGAGTGTCGGTGATATGGACAATTTTCAAGACGAAACTCCGGAAACTTAGATTTTCCGGAGAATGCTCTAAAGCACGACCGGCATTTGTTTCCGCCGTCTTTAGTCGCTGATGATGTCAGTGTGGCTACAGCTTTTGTCAGTAAATTTTCAGTTTTGTTGCAAAATCTTCACAAGTTCGACGCTCTTAGAGGCAAGCGGATCCCCGGCTAAACTCCAACTGTGCAAGCCAAGCGTGCAGGGGTGCCTCACCGGTCTGCCACAGAGCCCAGAAGTAATACAGTTTCAGAGAATTCGTATCGCAAACGGCAGACCTATGGCTCGCACCATTGCAACAGCGTCGGACGACGGCCTCTCGACTCTCCACCCTTCGCCTGCAAGTCGACGTTTTCGACCTCGACATTGGTGGGGGCAGTTTCAACAGTCGCATGGCGAGGGAGAAGGAATCGTCACCGTCGTGCCTCTTCCAACCGCGGAATGAATCCTGACGTGTCCGCCTGACTGGTTCACGAGCCATGGATCATCGACAGGCCCAGGCCCGTATCAAGCCCGATGGGCTTGGTCGTGAAAAAAGGTTCGAATGCACGCTCCACCACTTCGGGCGTCATGCCGACGCCGTTATCCGAAACGGCCATGTAGTGCTCAAGCTCGTTGAAGCGTCCCTGCCCAATGCGGGTTTGCATCAGGTCGAGCGAACCGGAGATGCCCGCGAGCAGGTTGTTGAAGCCGCGGGCAAGGCCGCCGGTGAGTTGCCCGACCGCATCCATCTTCTGGCTTTGCCGCAGCGCTTCCTGAGCCTGCTCCAGTTCCGCCTCTCGCGCTTTCACATGACTGAGATCGCGCCCGACGGCGATGAAGTTTACGCCGTCACGCTCGGGGGCGACGGTCCACGACGGATGATTCTATTTCCGCCTTTAGCCAGCCGACGAAGGCCTCCACGGCCGATTTTTTTTTGGAAAGCGGGTCGAAATGCGCCCAGTAAGCGGCCTTCTCCGAACTGATGTTTATCGTTAGAGGTCTTACAAGCTGCCCGCTCTGGAGATACTTCTGGACGAGAAGGCTTCGGCCCATGGCAATACCCTGACCATCAAGCGCTGCCTGCAATACGATATTATAATCCGTAAGATGCACTTGTTTGGCTTGCCCCAAATGGATTTCCGCCGCCTCAGACCACAATTGCCATTCGAGACCGCTCTTCGACTGCAATATCGTATAATCGAGCAGGTCTTGTGGGGATTGGAAACGGGCACCGTTGTCATAGAGGGCTGGGCTGAGAACAGGAAAAAGTTCTTCGTTGGCAAGATGCACATATGCCTGTTTGCTGGTATCGAATTCGCCAAAGCGGATCGCCACGTCTGCTTCCCCGCGGCTGATATCAACGACCCTTAATGTCGGGTCCAGTTCGATGTCTATCTTCGGATGATCTTTGTGAAACCGGTCAAGTCGGCTGACAAGCCAGTTGGCGGCGAAAGACGGCAGTAAGCTAACCCGCAATCTTGTTTGCCCTGAACGTGCACGCACCTTGGCTGTGCCCTCCGATAAAAGCGTCAATGCATGATCCACGGTTGCAAGGAACATTGCACCTTCTTCGGTCAATTCGATGCTTTTGCTCCTGCGCCTAAAAAGCGAGGTGCCCAATGAGTTTTCGAGCTGCTTGATGTGGTGGCTCACCGCGCTTTGAGTGATCAGAAGCTCTTCTCCGGCCAGGCGAAAGCTAAGTTGGTGGGCCACAGCCTGGAAAACTCTGACGGCGGAAAGCGGAGGAAGAAGCGGAGAGTTTCGCAAATCAGGTCGGACCTCAAACAGAAGCGGCTGCATGACATTAGCGATTTCGATCGCAAGGCGTAAAGCTTTGAATTGGAACGCGGCTCTTTTTTCTTCCATGAAGAATAAAAAGGAGAAACACATGTCGACATCTATTCGCGAAAAACTGGCTACCCTCGGAATCGAGCTGCCCGCACCTGCTGCGCCCGTTGCGAGCTACGTATCCGTTGTCCGTTCAGGCGGCCAACTACTCATCTCCGGCCAGATCAGCAAGGCTGCAAACGGTGAGGTTCTTGCTGGAACGCTCGGCGCTGGGTACTCACACGCGCAGGGCATAGAGGCAGCACGCATCGCGGCTATCAATGTTCTTGCCCAGATCGCTGTCAGCACCGACGGTTCACTTTCCTCAGTGCGCCGTATCGTGAAGCTCGGCGTATACGTCGCTGCGACGAAGGACTTCACAGATCATTCGCAGATAGCAAACGGCGCCTCTGATCTCATGATTGCTGTTTTTGGCGAGGCCGGAAGCCATGCGAGAGCAGCGCTTGGCATGAGCTCACTTCCCGCAGGTGCCGCTGTCGAGATCGACGCAATTGTGGAGCTGGAGGGCAACCAGTGCTGACGGACGCTACGATCCAAATTTTGCGCGATGACACCCCCGGCTGCGCCGAACTCATTCATTTTAATCACTCCGGAGCATCACTGCCCCCAAAGCGCGTGACAGACGCTGTCGTCAGCCACTTGAAACGAGAGGCTTTACGAGGCCCAATGGAGGCCGCCGCGCAGGTTGCAGATCGGCTTTCAACTCTGCGCGCAAATGCTACGAGATTGATCGGCGCCGAAGCAGGCGAGATCGCATTCGGCACATCTGGCTCCGCCGTTTGGGGGATGGTCTTTGCAGCGTTGCCGCCGCTGCGTCCCGGCGATCGAATTCTGGTCGGCAGGCAGGAATGGGGCGGCAATGTTGCAACGATGCAGCGTGCCGTGGCCCGCGCAGGCGCGACGCTGGAGGTTATTCCCTGTCGTGATGATGGAAGCGTCGACGCGGATGCTCTTGCCGCAATGATCGACGACAAGGTGCGGCTGATCTCGCTTACTTGGCTTCCCGCAAACGGGGGGCTGATAAACGATGCCGAAGCAATCGGCAAAATCGCCAATGCGGCGGGCATACCCTATTTGGTTGACGCCGGGCAGGCACTTGGGCAGGTGCCAATCGATGTTGCAAAAATCGGTTGTGATGTCCTGAAAGCTGCGGGACGGAAATATATCAGAGGTCCGCGTGGCACCGCTCTACTTTATATCCGTTCGACATTCCTCGAAACATTGGAACCCGTATTTCTGGACGTGAGTTCCGGCCCACTGGTAGACTGGATGCCGGAACTGAGAACAGATGCCCGTCTGTTCGAAACATCCGAAGCATCGGTCGCTTTGCACATGGGTCTTGGAGAAGCAATCACCCTTGCGTCAGAGCTGGGCATTGATGCGATCCACAATCGGATTGGCATTCTGTCGGCCATACTTCGGCAAGGGTTACAGGCTGTTCCGGGAGTTGAGGTGCGCGATCTCGGCACAAGGCAGTCTGGATTGGTCTCTTTCACGGTTGAAGGGGTCTCAGCCTCGAACGTCAAAAGCAGGTTAGCCGAAAAAAGCATCACAATTGGAGCGAACGGGGTGGCTTATACGCCGTTCGACATGACGGCTCGCGGATTGCGCGAGATAGCCCGTGCTTCGGTCAGTTATTTTAATACCGTGGGTGAGGTCACGCGTCTCGTCGAGGCGGTCACACAACTCGCGAGGATATCTCGTTGATGGAAAGAAGATTTGCGATGGATCTGGGGATAGCTGGAAAACGTGCGATTGTGTGTGCCAGTTCGAGAGGTCTTGGCAAAGGCGTGGCACAAAAGCTTGCGGAGGCCGGTGCCATTATCACCCTCAACGGTCGCAACCGGGATGGACTCGAGGCGACAGCGCAAGAGATTCGTGAGCAGACGAACGCAGAAATTCGAACGGTTGTGGCGGACGTAACCACGGCGGAAGGGCGCCAGGCGCTGTTGGATGCGGAGCCTTCTCCCGATATTCTGGTGAACAATGCGGGTGGGCCACCGCCGGGATCATGGTCTGATTGGAGCGAGGAAGACTGGTTGAGTGCGCTCCACGCAAACATGCTCGCTCCGATCTCGCTGATGAAAGCGGTTTTGCCGGGCATGATCGATAGAAAATGGGGAAGGGTGATTAATATCACCTCGGCGTCAGTGAAGTCTCCTATCCCTGAGCTTGGACTTTCGAACGCGTCACGCAGTGGCCTGACTGGCTTTGTCGCGGGAACGGCAAGGCAAGTCGCCAAACATGGTGTGACAATCAACAACCTCCTTCCCGGTTCGCATGAAACTGATCGTATCGCAGCTCTTTTCGAGAAAACGGCAGCAGCGCGAAAGGTTTCCGCCGAGCAAGTGCGACAGGAGGCTCAGGCTGAAAATCCAACCGGTCGCTTTGGGACAGTAGAAGAGTTCGGTGCCGCCGCAGCGTTCCTGTGCGGCCAATATGCAGGCTATATCGTCGGTCAGAACCTATTGCTCGATGGTGGCGCATTCCGATCTACGCTTGGATAGCATTCCGCACATTCATACGCATTTGCTCCTGTTGCCAATGTGGGGCAACAGGAGGCTCGGTCACAATCGGCGTCAGGCGAATTTCATTATAAACTCAAGCCTGCCAATTCTTCAGAATCATTCGGATAAAATTCTGTCCGTCTGGCACCAGTTCGAAGGTGGCGTCGTCCAAGGCCCATTCGAGCATCAGGCCTCTTATGGAAGAAGAAAGAAGTGCGGCGGCCATGGCGGGCGTCCACGGTGCTGAGAGTTTCTTGCGGTTGTCTGCGGCTGTAAAGATTTGCGTCAGGGCAAGAAGCAAGGCTTGTTGGAACGCCTGTTTGTCGGCTGCCCCAGGCTCAACGGCGTCGAAATACATCATGACCCGCAACATGCCCTTATTGCGCTTGTCGGTATGCAATGTGGTAAACATTTTCTCGACAAAATCGGCAAGCGCATCCAACGGCTTGGACGCGTTATCCTGCATCATCTCCTCGGCCAGCGCTGAAAGTGGCTCTCGAAACTCGTCTCTCAAGGCGAACAGGATGCCCTGCTTGTTTTTGAAATGCCAGTGAACCGCGCCACGCGTGACGCTGGCGGCAGCGGCAATTTCTTCAAGAGTGACGTTCTCATAACCGTTCATGAGAAAAAGCTGCTCAGCCTTGCGAAGAATTTCTTGCCGTGTCTGGGCAGCTTCCTCTTTTGTGCGTCTCACGGTATTCTCCTCACATCACTACAGATTATGCGGATGCTTGCGCGCCCGTCCGTGCGAGCATAGCCGAATGGCGAGGCTTTACAAACTCATGTATGTATAATTTGACAAACAATTGGTATGTATGTAAATGGAAAGCCTCCCGGTCGTGAGTTTGAATGTTGCCGGTTCTCCGTTTGCGCCCGCTACTGAAACATGAGGTAAGAAATGGATTTGCTGCGATGCGTTTTTTAATGTCGAGCGGGAATAGCGCCTTTCTTTTGGTCATCGCCTGTGGCCTTCTGGTGTCGTCCTGCAAGGACGACGAAAAGAGGCCCGAACGCCAGAACACCGCTGTGCGAACCGTAACGGCTGAATTTACGAGCTACAGCCGACCGGTTAAGCTGACCGGCGAAGTCGCAGCGCATGTCACCACCAATCTGTCTTTCCGCGTCAGCGGCAAGATTACGGAATGGACGGTCGACGTTGGCGAGCGCGTTAAAAAAGGGCAGGTGCTTGCACGGATAGATCCCAAAGAGCAGAACGCGGATGTCGAATCCGCCGAGGCCGCCCTTCAGGGTGCGGAAGCTGTCGTAAAGCAGGCTTCGCTCTCGTTTGAGCGCCAGAAGATGTTGCTTGGCACAAATGCCTCGACACAGGAGCTTTTCGATCAGGCGCAGACGACACTTCAGACCGCTCAGGCATCGCTTGAATCGTCCAAGGCTCAGGTAGGTACTGCGCGTGACGCGCTCTCATACGCAGAGCTTCGGGCAGATACCGATGGCATCGTGACTGTGCGCAGTGTTGAAACAGGGCAGGTCGTCCAGACAGCGCAGACTGTTTACACCATTGCAAAAGACGGCCCGCGCGATGCAATTTTCAACATTTACGAATCTTTGCTCTCTGAAGAGCCGGACGACCCAAAGATCGTGCTGGCTCTTGTGAGCGATCCATCGGTCCAAACCACGGGCACCGTGAGTGAAATTTCCCCGACGATCAATGCGTCCACCGGCACGGTGAAGGTCAAGATTGCGATGGACAATACCCCGGATCGTATGACGCTCGGTGCGTCGGTAATAGGTATCGCCCGGCCCAAGCCTGCCAAGTTGCTGATCCTGCCGTGGACGTCGGTTTCGGCAATCAATGACAAACCTGCGGTGTGGGTCATCGACCCGAAGAGCCGAACGGCAGATTTGAGACCCGTGACGATAGCATCCTATGAAACAGGCCGCGTGTTGATATCCGGCGGCGTATCCAAAGGCGAGATCGTGGTCATCGACGGAGCAAAAAGTTTGCGCCCGGGACAAGTGGTTGATGTCGTTGAGGAGCAAGCCCTATGAAGTCCGTAACGATGACGTTTCTCCTCGCGTCCCTCGCCTCGCTGACGCTATCGAGTTGCCAGGAAAAAGATGAGGTGGCACAGCAGCCACCCCGCGCGGTATTATCCACGGTCGTCAAGATGGAGGCTCTTCAGGGGACGAGTTTTGCCGGCACGGTGCAGCCGAAGGTGCAAACCGTGTTCGGGCCACGCGTTGCAGGCCTGCTCGTCGCACGCGACGTCGATATCGGCGATGTCGTCACCCGTGGTCAGTTGCTGGCTGCGCTCGATCCCACATCACTCACGCTCGTCGTCAATTCTGCCCGAGCTGACCTCGTCAGCGCCGAGGCCACCCTTGCCAACGCGCGCTCTGTCGAACAGCGCGCAAATGCGCTGTTGAAAGGCGGGACGGAGACGCGCGCTGCCGTCGAAAACGCCGAACGTTCGAGTGCATCGGCGCAGGCGTCGGTCGTTCAGGCCCGGTCCGTCTTGTCAAAGGCCGAAGAGCAACTGTCCTACACGCAGATCACAGCAGCCTATGACGGCATCGTCACCGAAAAGGGCGCTGAAGTTGGACAGGTCGTAACCGCCGGCGCATCGGTCGTCACAGTTGCCAAGCCGGACGAACGAGATGCCGTCGTCGACATCTCTGATAACAACCGGGCTATTACAGAGGGAACGCTTTTTTCTGTCTCCCTACAGGTCAATCCTGCACTGTCTGTGAACGGTAGGGTACGCGAAATAGCCCCGGCGGCCGATGAGGCAACACGCACGCGCCGCGTCAAGATCGCCCTTGAAAATCCACCGGAGAGTTTCCGGCTTGGCACGACGATTACCGCCTCGCTCAAGGAAGCTGTCGCCGCACGGATAATCCTGCCCGCATCGGCGATATTGTCTCGCGATGGCAAAACCTTTGTCTGGGTCGTTGATGAAGGCAAGGGTATCGTCAACACGCGCGAGATTCAAACAGGCCCGGATATCGATGGCCGCATCGTCGCCCTATCCGGTGTCGAGCAGGGCATGCGCGTCGTCACCGCAGGCGTGAATAGCCTGACGGAAGGCCAAAAAATCAGGATTGAAGGCAGAGAACGTCCATGAAAAAATTCAACCTCTCCGACTGGGCGCTCGATCACGCATCCCTCGTCTGGTATTTTATGATCGTCTTCGGCGTTCTCGGTTTCTTTTCTTACCTCAATCTCGGGCGGGAAGAAGATCCCAACTTCACCATCAAGACGATGACGATTGCGGCGCAGTGGCCAGGCGCGTCGGTCGCGGAGACGACGCTTCAAGTCACGGAACGCATCGAGCGCAAGCTCGAAGAACTGGACGCGCTCGATTATACGAAGAGCATCACGACCGCGGGCCAGACCATCGTTTTCGTCTTCCTGAAAGACTCGACCAAAGCGCGCGATGTTCCAGCTGTCTGGCGAACTGTGCGCGATTACATAGGCGATATCAGAGCGCAATTTCCATCCGGCGTGCTCGATCCGACGTTCAACGATCGCTTCGGGGATGTTTTTGGCAACATCTATGCTTTCACGGCCGATGGTCTGACACAGCGGCAACTGCGTGATTATGTCGAGCGGGCGCGCAGAGATATCTTGACAGTCGCCAATGTTGGCAAAGTGGATTTGGTCGGCGCCCAAGATGAAGTCATCTATCTCGAATTCTCAATCCGGCAGCTGGCGGCTCTCGGTGTCAACCAAAGCGAGGTGCTGGCGACGTTGCAGGCACAGAACGCCATCGCTCCGTCGGGTGTTATCCAAGCCGAGGGTGAGCGCGTCAGCATTCGGGTCAACGGGCAGTTCGCGTCCGAAGATAGCCTGCGCGCCGTCAATCTTCAGGTCAACAATCGTTTCTTTCGCCTGAGCGATATCGCGACGGTCACACGTGGCTATACCGATCCACCACAGTCGCTGTTCCGATTTAATGGCCAGGACGCCATCGGGCTCGCTATAGGCATGAAGCAGGGTGCCAACCTGCTGGAGTTCGGCACAGCGCTCGAGAAGGAAATCGAGAAAGTTCAGGCCTATCTGCCAGTCGGCGTGGATATCCATCTCGTGTCGGATCAGCCGGTGATCGTGGCGGAAGCGGTATCTGGCTTCACCAAGGCGTTGATCGAAGCCGTGGTCATTGTTCTCGTGGTCAGCTTCATTAGCCTTGGCGTGCGAGCCGGCTTGGTGGTTGCCTTGGCCATTCCGCTGACGCTCGCCATCACCTTCGTCTTCATGTCCTATTATGGCATATCGCTGCAACGAATTTCGCTTGGCGCTCTCATCATCGCGCTCGGTCTTCTCGTCGATGACGCGATGATTGCCGTGGAGATGATGGTGGCGCGGCTGGAAGCAGGCGACACGCTGCGCAAGGCCGCAACATACGTTTATACATCGACAGCCTTTCCCATGCTGACAGGCACGCTCGTAACGGTAGCAAGCTTTATCCCGGTTGGCTTGAACAGCAGTGCCGCCGGTGAGTTTACATTCTCACTCTTTGTTGTCATCGCCGTGTCCCTGCTGGTTTCCTGGGTCGTGGCCGTGGTTTTTGCGCCCTTGCTCGGCGTTGCAATCCTGCCGAAGACGATGAAGCAGCATCATGGCGAGAAGGGCTGGTTCAGCCGTCTGTTCTCGCGCGTGCTTGACATCTGCATTCGCTGGAAGTGGACAACAATCGTCGCAACCGTTTTGGTCTTTGGAAGCTCGGTCTACGGTTTGGGTTTCGTCCAGCAGCAGTTCTTTCCGTCGTCGGACCGCGTGGAGCTGATTGTCGACTGGACCTTGCCACAAAACGCGTCGATCACGCAAACGAACGCGCAGATGGCGCAGTTCGAGCGCGAAAAGCTCGTCGGCAATCCCGATATCGAGCACTGGTCAACCTATGTCGGCGTAGGCGCCCAACGTTTTGTACTCTCTTTCGACGTTCAGCCGCCAAACACCGCCTTCGGCCAACAGGTGATCGTCACGAAAAGCCTGGAAGCCCGCGATCGACTGAAAGGCGATCTTCAGGCCTATCTCAAGAAGACCTTTGTTGGCACCGATGCCTATGTGAAGCTGCTTGACATCGGCCCTCCCGTTGGTCGACCCGTGCAGTACCGCGTCAGCGGTCCTGATATCGGCGAGGTGCGCAGGATCGCCCTTGAACTTGGCAGTGTGGTCGGCAAAAATCCGCTTCTCGGCGATGTGGTCTATGACTGGAACGAGCCGGCGCGGGTGGTCAAGGTTGATGTGCTGCAAGACAAGGCACGCCAGCTTGGCGTCACCTCGCAGGATATCGCTGCGGCGCTGAACGGTATTGTCGGCGGAACATCCGTCACGCAGGTCCGCGACGACATCTATCAGATCAATGTTTTGGCGAGGGCTACAGCGTCCGAACGCCAATCGATAGAGAGTCTGCGTGACCTGCAATTGCCGGGCGCCGATGGAAACTCTGTTCCTCTGGCAGCCGTTGCACAATTCCGCTACGAAACCGAACCACCGGTGGTGTGGCGCAGGTCGCGTCTGCCCACGTTGACAGTCAAGGCGGGCATTCTGGATTCTACGCAACCAGCAACGATTGTCGCCCAGCTTGACAAGGATGTCGCTGCCTTTTCGGCGAAGCTGCCGCAGAACTACAAAGTTGTCGTCGGCGGCAGCGTTGAGGAAAGCGCCAAGAGCCAAGGCCCGATTGCTGCGGTGGTGCCACTCATGTTGTTTGCCATCGCAACCCTGCTGATGATCCAGCTCCAGAGCTTTTCGCGCTTGTTCCTGGTCTTTGCCGTCGCACCATTGGCCTTGATCGGCGTGGTCATTGCTCTTTTATCCAGCAATGCACCGATGGGGTTTGTGGCCATTTTGGGAATTCTGGCGCTTGTCGGCATTCTAATTCGAAACTCCGTCATTCTCGTGGTCCAGATCGAGGAGCATCGTAAACGAGGCCAGCACGCATGGGACGCGGTGCGTGAAGCTACCGAACACCGGATGCGGCCAATCCTTCTAACGGCTGCTGCGGCAAGTCTGGCGTTGATCCCGATTGCTCGGGAAATCTTCTGGGGTCCAATGGCCTACGCCATGATGGGCGGGATCATCGTCGGTACAGTGCTGACGCTGTTATTCCTGCCAGCGCTCTACATCGCCTGGTTTGGAATCAAGCCACCTGAGGAGGGTGCAGCGAAGTCTGATCATCTGAGTCCCGACGACGTTGGCGATGGTCTAGCCAAACCCGTCTGACATCGAAGCCGATTTATCTGGGCGGAGTGGTTGACGACCATTCCGCCCCCATTGTCTTGGTACGGCGGATTAAGGACTTCTTGGGCCACGGTTTTTTTGTTAGCCCGCTCATCTGCGCTGAAATGGGATTGGTGCGGTTATCGCACCAGCCATCCGCCATCGACGGGAACGGTAATGCCGGTCACATAGCTTGAGGCGGGAGATGCAAGGAACAATACCGCTGTCGCAAGATCGTCCGGCGTGCCCCAGCGACCCATCGGAATACGCGCGGAAATCTGGGCGTTTCGGACCTGATCGTTGCGTAACGCTTCGGTATTGTCCGTTTCCATGTAGCCGGGAGCGATAGCGTTGACGGTGATGCCGTGTGGCGCAAGCTCGTTGGCCATGGCTTTCGTCAAGCCGGCAATGCCGTGTTTGGAGGCGGTATAGGCGGGGACGCGAATGCCGCCTTGGTATGACAGCATCGACGCGACATTGATGATCCGTCCCGGCCGCTTTGTTTCGACCATATGCCGCGCCGCTGCCTGTGACAGCAGAAAGGTTGACTTCAGATTGACGTCGATAACATCGTCCCAGTCCTCTTCCGAATGGTCGAGCAGATCGGCGCGGCGGATGATCCCGGCATTGTTGACCAGGATATCGATGCCGCCAAGGGCTGACAGAAATGACTCGATAACACCTTTCGCATCGAATTTCTTTGAGAGATCGACTTCGAGGTTAAGAAAAAGGCGACCGGTTTGAGTGATCGCTTTGGCCGTTTCTGGCATCGGGCTTGAGCCAAGAGCAGCGATATTTGCACCTGCGCGGGCGAGCGCTAGTGCCATACCCTGGCCCAGTCCAGTCCGTGCACCGCTGACCAGTGCCACCTTGCCGGAGAGATCAAACAGCGTGTTCAATTCGCAGCCCCTTATCATCGAACAGATGCAGGGGAGCCGACGACAGCGACAGACGGATATCAGTACCCGCTGTCAAATCATGCTGCCCCTGCGCGACAACAAGGATTTTCTGGCCTGCGACGTCGGTGTGAAGGATGGTTTCGGAACCGAGCGCTTCGACCAGCTTGATCTTGGCGGGAATGCCTTCGCCGTCGGTACGGATCGAGATATGCTGCGGACGGACGCCAAGCGTAATAGGGGCGCCGTTGGCCAAGCTGCTTGTCGCCACCGGCAGTTCCAGCTTATTGCCACCGGCAAAGGTGGCGACGGCCTTGCCGGAGGACGATGGTTCCACCGAGCCTTCGAGGAAATTCATGTGGGGCGAGCCGATGAAGCCGGCAACGAAGCGGTTTGCCGGGGAGTTGTAAAGCTCCATCGGTGTGCCGATCTGCTCGATGCGGCCAGCGCGTAAAACGACGATACGGTCTGCAAGGGTCATCGCCTCGATTTGATCATGCGTCACGTAGATCATAGTCGCCGATAGTCTTGCATGCAGTGCTGCCAGCTCGGCGCGGGTCGAACCACGCAACTCGGCATCGAGGTTGGAAAGCGGCTCATCCAGCAGGAATGCGACGGGACGGCGCACGATTGCCCGGCCGATCGCGACACGCTGACGCTGACCGCCGGAGAGCTGGCCGGGACGGCGCTCGAGATAGTGGTCTATCTCGAGCATCTTTGCTGCCTCGGCGATGCGGGTGGCGATTTCAGCCTTCGGCATCTTGCTGTTTTCCAGCCCGAAGGCGAGGTTCTGGCGGACGCTCATATGCGGGTAGAGCGCATAGGACTGAAACACCATAGCGAGCCCACGATCGGCAGCGGTTACCTCGTTGACAACCTTGCCATCAATGGCAAGTTCACCGCTCGTCGGGTTTTCAAGTCCGGCGATTGTGCGCAGAAGTGTCGATTTGCCGCAGCCCGATGGCCCGACGAAAACGACGAACTCGCCGTCTGCGATCTCCAGATTGATATCATGTAGCACATCGACCGCCCCGAAAGACTTTGCGACGTTGGTGAGTTTGATATGTCCCATGATAAACCCTTATTTCAGGCCGGTTCCGGCGATGCCGGTGGTGATGAAGCGTTGCAGGAAGAGGAAGACCAGAACCACGGGGATCATGGTCACGACCGTCATCGCCAGGATGAAATGCCATTGAACGTTCAGTTCCCCGGAATAGATGCTGAGACCGACCTGCAATGTATAAAGCTCTTTTCGCGACAGCACGATCAGTGGCCACAGGAAGTCGTTCCATCGCCAGACGACTGAGAAAATGGCGAGCACAGCGAGCGCGGGTGCCGTCAGCGGGAGAATGATCCGCCAGTAGATTTGCCACTCCGAAGCCTTGTCCATACGGGCAGCATCGAGCAATTCATCGGGGATTGTCAGCATATATTGACGCAAAATGAACACGCCGGTCGGTGTTGCCACCGTTGGCAGGATCACGCCCCAGAGATTGTTGAACAGGCCAAGAGCAGAGATGATCGAATAGAGCGGCACCATGATCACAGACAGGGGCACCATCAGCGTCGCGAGGATCAAAAGCATGGCAAAGGTGCGACCGCGAAACTCATATTTGCTCAGTGCGAACGCGGCCATGGAATTGACGACCAGCGTAATCAGCGTCGCGGTCACGGTGACGAAGACCGAGTTCCAGAGATAGCGGACGAAATCGAAATGGGTGAAGGGTTCGGTATAGTTCTCGGTCGCAAAGGAAATCTCCCGGACCGGGGTTCGCTTGCCAATGTTGACCTTGACGATCTCAGCCGGTTTCTTCGGGTCAACCATCTGGCTGATCGTACCGATGCGGCGGACTTCGGCAAGCACCGTCGTGCTGCCGTCCTCCAACGTTGCTGTGTAGAGATCGAGTGGCTTATCATAGCCTTCGACCGTCACTTTCTGAGTGACATATGGGAGGATCGTTGGCGGAAATTCGGCGAGTGCGGCAGGCGACTTGAATGACGACGCGGTCAGCCAGACGGCAGGACCGAACATCACGAACAAACCGGCGATCAGCCAAACCCATGTGACGATATCCGTCCAGTGCCAGCCTTTGCCGCCCTTGCGGCGAAGTAGAAATTGTAAGGCGCGGCTCATTTCTGAACTCCTTTCTTATCGCGCGATCGGCTCAGGCCGAGCTGCAGGAGTGTGAGGACGACGAGCACGATGCCCATCAAAATTGAGGCGGCGGACGCAAGGCCGGGATTGCGGAGCTGGGCTGCAAAGCCGGTTTCGTAAATGTACTGCGTGACGAAAACCGTGCTGGTTCCAGGGCCGCCGCCGGTCAATACATAGACCTCGTCGAAGATTTGTACGGCTCTGATCAGGACAAGGACGATGACGACGAGCAGGTTCGGCATCAGGAGTGGCAAAGTAATGCGGGTAAAGACACGCATTGCGCGCGTACCATCCATCTCCGCCGCTTCATAAAGATCTTTGGGAATGGCTTGCAGACCGGCAAGAATGATGAGCGTATAGAAACCCATATGCGCCCAGATCGAAACGCCGACGGCTGCGGCAAATGCCCAGTTGCGGTCATTCAACCATACATGCGGCTCGAATCCGAAGCTGTAGAGGCCGAAATTCAGAAGGCCCTGTCGTTGCAGAATCCATTTCCAGATCAGGCCGACGACGACGGGTGACAGCAGCACCGGAAAGAAGAACACCGCGCGCCAGAAGCTGCGTGCTCTCAGATCGCGATTGAGGATCAGTGCGGTGATCAGCGAGGCGCCGATCATCAACGTCACTTGCAGGATGACAAACCAGCCGGTGTTGCTCACTGCCGTCCAGAACGTATCTTCCGCGCAGGTGTTTGGGTTCAGATAATTCGAGCAGTCAAACAACCGGGCATATTGATCGGCGCCGACAAAGGTGCGGTCCGACAGAAACAGCGCGGTGCCGCCTGTCATCGAATAGGCAAAATTGATGAAAAATGGCAGCAGCACGAAGACGACGAAAATCAGCATATTCGGAAGCAGGAAGAATGCCGCCATTCCACCGAGGCCAAATTTCTTTTGGATCCAGCGCAAGGGTACGTCAATAATGCTCATGGCAAGGCGCACCGGTACAGCGGCAATCGTCCCCAGACTTTGACCGATGCGGCTCCGGCTGGTTTGGCGGAAGGTCTCTGCCATGGGTGATCACTCTCCTGTTGTCGGACAAATTGCGCCACAGCTTGGCGAATATTTGAGATAGGAATCTCGGGCGGCTAAAACGGATTTATTCGCTGCCGCCCGTGGTTCGTCTGGTTAGAGAGCCGAGTCTTTAACCTTGGCTGCAATATCCGCATCGATGCGGGAATAAGCCTCGTCGAGCTTCATCTCTCCTGCTGCTGCCTGACTGACGCGGGTGACAACCGCACCGTAGACAGTGTCGGACCATGTCCAGCCTGGCAATTTGCGAGCGAGGTCGGCAATTGCACCCGTCGCCTTGACGAAGATGTCGAGAGCCGCTTTGGCCTGCGGATCGTTCGTCTTGAAGTCCAGACCCTTTTCGACCACGCCCTTATGCGCTGGCAAGAACAAGGTGCGCTCGGAAAACTCCTTCACCACCGGTTCGCTGGCCAGATAATCCATGACCTTGGCAACGTCCTTCGGGTTTTTGGTGTATTTGATCGCCACCAGGCCAGCGCCGCCGGGCATGCCGGTGCAGTTTGCCGGGCCACATGGGCTGCCGGTCGCAACCCAATCGAAGTTGGTGCCGATCTTGGCCGAGAAGTTTGGCACCTGCCAGGAGCCGGAATAGTAGAAGGCGACCTGACCGTTGATGAAGTCGTCGGCGCCAGCGCGATAGGTCGAGCCTGCCGCCGAGACCCAGACGTCCTTGCTCATCGTGCCGTCTTCGATCCAACCCAGAAACTTTGAGATGAAGGTTTTTGATCCGGCATCAAGTGTTGCAGGCTTTCCGTCAGCGCCGATGAAGTTGGCTCCAAAGGCGATATTGGGCGCAGTGATGCGTTGTCCGGAACGGTCGAGAGCCATTGGGAACGGCAATTTCTGGCTCGCGGCAACCTGTTTGGAAGCTGTTGCCCAGTCGTCCCATGTGGCGTCCTTGCCGGGCATGGCCACGCCAGCCTGATCAAACAGCGTCTTGTTCGCATAGCCGCCGGTGAGCGTGATCTGCGTCATGAAACCGGAAATCTGGTTGGAGCCATCGGGACGCATCCAGTCAGCCTGATCGCCGAAATTCTTGTCCCAATAGGCGGCATCGGCCACCAATGGCCGCAGGTCCAGCCAATGTTTGCTCTGTGCCTTCAGGTTGGTGACACGGGCAATGTCTGGCCCGTCGCCAGCCTCGAGCTGTACCGGAAGCTGCTCACGGACCACGCTATAGGAAACGTTGTCGATAGTGACCTTGATATCCGGATTAACTGTCATGAAGCGGTCGATGAGGTCTTTGAGGACCGCGCCTTCCACGCCATCGGAATACCACATGATACGTACATCACCGGCAAGTGCCGCCGTGGATGTCAAAAGTCCGACGGCAAATGCCGCGAGCATCGTTCTTGCCTTGGTCATGTCTTCCTCCTCCTTTGGGTGCGGGCCTTCTCCTTGCCCGCATGTAAACTCGGCGCCGGCTTGTCCGTGCCGGCGCTGTGCCATTAGTGTGCGGCCAGCATGGCAACCTCGCCCGCGACCGTGAAGTCCTTGGGAACGATCGTTCGACCCTCGGCTTTGACCGAGCCATCCTTGAGGAACGTCACCGTGCCATAATCAGGGTCTTGTACCACCAGCGCGCCGTCTGCCGTCTCCTCGACTTCCAGCGAGGTGAACCGGCCTTGCGCCGTTGCGAGATCAGATGCCTCGCAGACGCGGACGATCCAGCGGGTGTTCTGACCGTACTGGCGCAGTTCCGCATTGGCCGAAGGTCCGGTTGTCACGGGTTGCAGGTCTGTGCTGCCCAGAAGGATCACCGCGCCGTTGCCGCTTCGGGCAGCAGCAACGCGTCCGTGAACGGCACTTTCATCGAATTCGGCAACCGGGAACCACGCATGGGTGAAATCCGGCTGTTCTTCGAACGTCAAAAAGTCGAGTACGGCCAACCCGCGATACTGGTGGGCGCGAGGGAGGGTGCCGCAACCGCCCCAGAAGGAGGGTCGACCGTACCCGAACTGGATTGTTTCGCCCGGATGGTTGATCCAGACGGCGGCCTCGGGCCGCTTGCCGATGCGAAGATGCAGGATTGTTTCCTGATAACCCCATTCGTTCCAGCGATAATGAGCGGCGGAACCCATGGCGAAATCACGGCTCTTGTAGTGATAGAGCGCTGCAAAGCGGTCCTGACCCTGCGCAAACCGCCATTCCTGATGTTCATCGGACTGATGGCTCGCAACGGCTGCCAGGCTTTCCGGCACGATCAGACCGTGATCGCGCAGGCAGACTGCAAGCTGCGGCAATGCGTGGACACGGCGACCGTACCAGCCTGCACCCCACAGAAGGCGGGCAACGGCTGAAAGCTCCAGCGAGCGGCCAGCGCAAAGCGTATGCTCATAGGAACGTCCCTGCGCTGCCGTGACCATGCCGTGATGGGCAGAGCGGGCGATGACTTCGCACAGGCGCACGATGCCCTTCTTTGCGCGTTCGGCAATATCGGCATCGGGCGAGAGTGCGGCGAGGGCCGTTAGCCCCTTCAGATCAATCGGGAAGTAAGGTGCGGAGTTGAACTCCGCCATTTCCCACGCCTCGAAATGATCGAGCCAGGCACGCACGCGGCTGGCACCAATTGCGCTTTGCTCGGCACCCTTGCGGCCAGAGCGGGAGAAGGTTTCATCAGCGAGCAGATGACCGGCAAGATAGGCGGATGTGTGGAACAGCAGAGCGTGGTTTTCGGAGAAATACCACTGCACATCGTTGCCGGGTTCGTCCATCCAGTAACGGAAATTCAGGATTGCCCGATCAATCCGGGCGCGGGTTGCGGCGCCGATGTCGTTGCCCCAGACCGTTCGTGACCAGATCAATGGTACGAGTGAGAAGTCGGCGCAATCATGGCAATCTTCGATCGACGGCAGAATTTCGTCGATCATCGCATCCGTATCGGCACCGCCACGACCGCTTGCCAGCCGGGCGAATGCCCGCACCGTATCGCGTTCGGAGAATTCCGACACTTCGGTCAGCGTCTCGGTGATGCGCCCGGCGAGTGTTACCGCTGCCGTGCCCTGACGGGCCGTATGGCATATTTCGATACCCAGAGACCGCGAGGCGACGAAGCCGCCAACCTTGAGCGTGATGCGGAGATGGCGGAAATCGGCAGGCGCTTTTTCCGACGGGCCGATGACCAGACTTGTCGCTTCGGCCTTGAGTGTGAAGTCGTAGTCGAAGCGCTCTCTCGACATGAAGTCGCCTTCGATCGCGACATTCACCTCGACATCCACTGGCAGCGGTTCGGCAAGCAGCAGTGTTATATCGCCTTCGAAATAAGCGGTCTTGTCAAGATGCATACCTTCAAGAGCAGCCTCGATCGTCTGTGCCACTTTGCCTTCGATTGGCACCGGTACGGCAACGCTGGCGGCAGGGCCGTCAACGTAATCGAGTTGGAAGAAATAGCGGGCGTCGCGTTCGGCGAGGTCATCGAAAAAGATCGTGATTTCGTTCTGGCCTTCTTTCAGCGGCAGGTCGAATTCAGCCTTCGCCTCGAGATTACGGCTATAGGGGGCCATCCAGCCAACTTCGGTCCCGTTCAGCCAGACAACCGCGCCACCGCATGTGCCAAGCCTGATTTTGGCCGTTCCCGCCTTTTCGGCCACGATGAACGTTTGAGCCCAGGTGGCAAGCCTGGTTGGACGGAACCAGAAACCTGAGAGATCAAGCCGCGGCGAGCCGAAAGGAAGCCACCAGCGTGCAGCATCGAAGGTGCCGCGCACCTCAGGCCGTTTACCGCGGTAGGTTTCGGCAAATATCGTCCGGCAGGGATATTCATGCGGAATGAAATTTTTGTGTTTGGTCAGAAAGAAGAACGGGTCCATCTCGCCCTTCATCGGGGCGTCAGGAACGTCGAAGCGTTCTTCGGCAATGGTTCCCAGCTGCCAGTAGCGGATGGCGTCGCCGGTGTTCAGGTCTCGGTTCATAAAAGTTTTCATCGGTGTCATTTCAGCTCTGCCAAGGCCACCGGGGCCACATCGTTATATTCCTGATTTTCTCCTGTCATGCCCCAGACAAAAGCATAGGGGCCGGTGCCCGCACCCATATGGAGAGACCAAGCGGGGGACAGCACCGCATCGCCATTGGCGACGATCAGATGACGCGTTTCTTCAGGGCGGCCCATCAGATGAATGATACGATCTTCCGCCGCCATGTCGAAATAACAATACGCTTCCATGCGGCGCTCGTGCAGGTGCGGCGGCATGGTGTTCCAGACGCTGCCCTCGGCAAGATCGGTAATGCCCATCAACAGCAGGCAGGACGGCGCGACTTCCGGATGGATATACATGGCGAGCCGTCGCTTGTTCGACCGGCGGCTGTCGCCCAGATCGATGGCCTTCGATTCCGCCTTCTTGATCAGCCTGTGCGGGATATCGGCACCAGCGGGGACGGAGTTCATATAGAACCGTGCGGGTGTTTTGTCCGAAAGGCTCGTCATGCTGATATCGCGGGCGCCACGGCCCAGATAAAGAACGTCACGATTTTCCAGCGTGAAGGATTGGCCGTCGACTGTCACGGTACCCGTACCGCCCAGATTGGCGATACCCATTTCGCGTGCCGATAGGAGATAGGGCGTGCCGATCTCGGCGCCGGATCCGAAAGCAAGGCTTGTGGACACCGGCATCGCACCGCCGATAAGCAGTCGATCCACATGTGTATAGGTGAAATTGGCGGCATCCGGGACGAACAGATCTGTTACCAGAAAGGCATCACGTAGCTTTTCCGTGTCATAACCTTTGACGTCTTGTGGTGCTGCTCCGTACAAAATCTTCATCGTCATGCTGGTTGTCCTTCCTGTCCCACATGCTCCAGACCTTCGGAAAGGCACAGGATCGCCAGGGCCTGGCCATAGCCGGTCGGCTGAATGGGGATGTCCTTGTAGAACTGGAGATCATGGCCCATGCGGGTGCCATAGGAGACATTGCCGACGGTCCCGGTCTCATCGATATTGTCCATCACCACCTGCAAAGCCTTTAGGCCAGCGTCGCGCCAAGCTGGGGTGCCGAGCCCGAGACGATAACCTTTGAGCAGGCCATAACCGATCCCGGCGGTGGCGGAGATTTCCTCATAGGACGTTGGATCGTCCAGCAATGTATTCCATGCACCGGACGGCGCTTGCAGCGACAGGAGCGTATCGACCTGTGCCACCAGCACGCCTTGCAGGAAATCCTTTACAGGTATGGCGAGGTCGGCGAGGTCGAAGAGATCGAGCAATCCCGCTGTTATCCAGGCATTTCCCCGCGCCCAGCGCGCTCTTGCGAAATTGTGTCGCCCATCAAACGTCCAGCCATGAAACCACAACCCGGTCTGGGGGTCTGCAAGATAGCGGGTGTGGACGAGAAATTGTCGTGATGCTTCATCGACCAGTTCGCGGCGTCCACTTGCCTGACCGTAGGATGCGAGGAACAGCGCCACCATATAGAGCGTATCGTCCCAGAGTTCGTCGTGATTGACCTTGTCCGAGACATGGTGCTCGAAGCCGCCTTCCGGCGTGCGTCCGAGTTCGGCAATCACTCGATTTGCCCAGTCATCGAGAACCGGCTGCCAGCGAGGGTCGCGGGTTTTTGCCCACAGGACCGACAGGCCGAGCATAGGGGCTGTCGTGTTGACGTTGATCTGGGGCAGACCGGCATCGATACGGCGAGTATACCAGTCTTCAACGAGCTGGCGGAGATCATCGCGATCGGTAAAAAGCCAAAGCTTGATCAAGCCATAAAGGCCAACACCCTGCGGCCATTCCCAGCTGTCGAAGCTGATGTAGTCACCTGCGGTGCCATCGAGATTAGGCTCATGGAAACGACCGTCGTGCTTGAGACCGGTTGTTCCGGCGACAAGACGATTTAGGCCGTCGCGAATTTCGCGGCCATTTGGACCCATGAATGCTCCTCCGAATGTTCCGCTTTTGGTAGCGGTTTGTTGGCGAAATAAATGCACAGTGAATTTTGTTGCGCAATCTGAAAATTTTTTTCATATTGCCGCAACGGAGATCGATATGGCTGTCAAACCTGTCGCGGGTAAACGCGGAAAAAAGAGCAAACGCGTGCGTTTGGAGGACATCGCCGAGGCTTGCGGCGTATCGCTTAGCACTGCTTCAAGGGCTATCGCCGGTGAAAAAGGTGTAAGGCCAGAGATACGTCATCGGGTGCTGGAAGCGGCCAAGATTGCCAATTACGTCATCCCGACGGCTGTTGCTGGCCAAAAAGTCATTCTGGCAGCGTCGAGCGCTGCCATGATCGATTATGTCCGCAACCAATTCACCCTTTATGTGCTTGAAGGCCTGAATGAACGTGCACAGGCGCTCGGGCTCGAAATCGTGACCCGACCGATCGCCGATCGCAACGAGGAACTGGCCGTTCTCAAAGAAGCGCAGGACGATCCGGAAGTTGCGGGTCTTTTGTTTCTGACTGTCGACGACGAGGGCATGCTGGCGGCGACACGCAGCTTCGATAAGCCGGTGGTGCTGCTCAATAGCGACGATCCTTTCATGCGTCTTTCCAGCGTCACACCCTGCAACCGTTCCAGCGCGCGGCTGGCTGCTGATCATCTGATCGGGCTTGGCCACGAGCGCATCTTGTTTCTGATGCGGCCCGGTCGGCGCACCATCGAGCGGCGCTACGAAGGCTGGAAAGATGCGTTGTTGCATCATGGACTTGCCCATGATTCCGATCTGGTGGTGCCGGTCGAGGATTGGCTGCCTGAGTTGGCGGCGCAAGCGATTGCAAATCGGATAGAGGCGCGTGGCCTGGACTTTACCGCTGTGCTCGCCGCAGGCGATAGCTTGGCCGTCGGCGCGATGATGGGTGTCCAGCAGCGGGGGTATTCTGTACCTGGCGATGTTTCGGTGATGGGGATGGACGACCTTCCGCAAGCGGCTTTCCTCAATCCGCCGCTGACAACCATGCACATCCCCATGCGCGAAATCGGCTCGGTCGCACTTGATCTGTTGCGCGATAGCCTCTCCGGATTGCCGATGCCACCGCGCCGCGTCGAACTGGCCTGCCATCTCGTGGAACGCGCATCCACCGCTGCCTACCGCCCCATCCTCATCACATAATCATGCCGGCTTAACCACGATATACGACGGCTAATGCCAAAGGTTAGCCCTGTTCTGACCTCTGGTCACAGAGGTGATGCATCACGCCAAAGCGGCGGAAACGATCTTAAGGCGCATGTTCGGCGGCAGTTCCGTCAGGACGACCTGGTGATGGGACGCAACATATGTTTTGCGTAGCAAAGCCGAGACAGATGCCGTGGTCCGATGTCGATATCGAAAGCTTCAAGACCCGGCATCAACTTTTTGCGCGAGAATGAGCGTTGCTGTCGCTTCATCTGTGATCAGGCCATTTATGATCTGCCCGTTGATAGCAGAAAAGATCGATTTGGCTTTTTTTTCGCCAGAAGCCACGCCCACGACGAGCCGATCCTTGCCGGAGCTGATCGGAACCGACGTTAGCCGGGCATTGACGCCTCCTTCTAGGATTTCGCCCCTCGCATCAAAGCTCCAACCCGTGATCTCGCCAACCGCTCCTTGCCTCATTTGGTGCAGGAGCTCTTCTCTGGAGATAAATCCGTCGATATGCTGAGGTGCATCCAGATCCATTTGTCCCACGCCAACCAGAGTGACTTCTGCGGCTTGCGCAAGGGCGTGTGTTCTTTGAACGATCCGCAGCGAGGTCAACAAGTCTCTCTGTTCCTCATTGTCCGCAAGTACTGGCAACGGGATGGGGAAGTGACGCGTTTTGGTGAGGTCGGCAAGCCGACTTAGAACATCAAAGAAACTCGCTGAACCATCCATTGCAATGTTTCCCACCAGCGCGACGAGCGTATGCTGTGGGCATTCCATGGGATGTATCAAATCGACCGCGACACGCAGCGTCCGTCCTGTTCCAACCGCCATGGTGATGGGTGAGGGAGCAGACAGCGTTTGTTCGATGAAGGCCGCGGCACTGGTGGCGACCCCAGCGTTGGACGATGGGTTGCTAGGGTCTGTTGGGACTATGTCGCAGTACTTCAAGCCGAAACGGGCACGCATTTGCTCCGACAGTTCCATACAGGTGGCGACATGGTGTTCAAATCTGAACGTGACATAGCGATTTGAGAGGGCAAGAGAGACGAGGCGTTGTGCTGTTGGCCGTGAAATTCTCAGTTTTTGCGCGATCTCTTCCTGTGTGTTGCCTGCAATGAAGTAAAGCCATGCTGCACGTGCCGCACTGTCCTGTTTTGCGTTTTCTGTTTCGTAGCCCAACGTCAGACCTCTTGTTTTCTCAAATCGGCGAATTGTCGCCGATCGTCATCGCGGCACTCAAGTTCCGCATTGTTTTTAGAATTTTCTCATCGGAGCAAAGGGCAAAATAGTCCGCATACAGTCTATCGTAGACGATGGCACGCTCGGCATCAGGCTCGAAAATACGGTATTCGCGGCATCCAAATCGACTTGCGCCTTCCTTAAAGTTCGCCACGGTTCCACTGGCCACAGCGGCATGAATTGCGGCACCCATTGCCGTGGCCTGCTCGATATTGGGCACATAAACCGCACGCCCCAGCACGTCACAGATTGTTTTGACCAGAAAGCTGTTGCCTCGTGCAATGGCACTGGTCAAGACCACACGCTCTATTGTTAGTCGTCCCCGCTCGCCTCGTTCCAAAATAGCTCTGATGCCGAAGGCGAGAGATTCGATAAGGGCGCGATAAATGTCGACAGGCGATGTGTCGATGCGTAGCCCGATCAAACATCCACTCAGTAGTTTGTCTGCGTAAGGCACACGGTTTCCGCCGAACCAGTCAAGAGCAATCAATCCGCTCTGGCCGGGCTTCAACAGATCGGCCTTGCCATTGTACCAATCAAACTCTTCACCAGTTTTAGCCGGGCAGGGGAAGGTTCGAATGAACCAACCCAATGTGTCTCCAAATCCAGCCTGACCAGCCTCGCAACACCAGATGTTCGGCAATGCCGCTCCAAAAGCACTGGCCTCAAATCCATCAGGAAGTGCACGCGGTTCGCTATCGAGAAAAATGAAGCCGGAAGACGTGCCGAGTACACCGACCATCGTGCCCGGAGATGTCACGCCGACAGCAGGCAGTACAGCGTGGGAATCGATGGATGCGACAGAGACAACAGGCGTGCCTATGATTCCGGTCTTTGAAACCCAAGTTTCTGAAAGGCAACCAGCAGCGCTACCAACCGAATGAGGCGGAGACAGTTTCTCTTCCAGCCCTGCGACCAGGCCGTTGGGGAAGCCGCTATCTTGCGAATACAGCGCCTTGAAGTATGCAAAGTCCGAGCTGCGAAATTCGCCTCCAGTCAGTTGCCAGACGACCCAATCGCCCACCTCGATGAACTTGTCGGCAATGTTCCACACCGCCGGGGATGTTTCGCTTGTTTCGGCAGCCTTGGCGATCAATCCCTCACCGGAAATCCGCCATGTGTAAGGCAGGAAACGCTCTCTGTTTTGCTCATTGATATCGTCTGCAAAAGGTTGCGCCCGCGCATGTTTCCAGAGTTTGACATAGGCTTGAGGATCATCTGGAAACTGTTTGACCAGCGAAGAGCCATCGGCACGCGCAGGCATCGGTGACGATGCTGTCGATGCAATTCCAATCCCGGCTATATCCTTACCGCGCCCAAGCTTGGTGAGAATATCTAGGGCGGTTTTGATGTAGTCAGCAGGATGATGGAGCGAAAACCCGGACGGAAGGCGATCGCCGTTGGGAAGAGAGGCACTGATCACGCCGTGCGGATATTCCGACACGACATAATCGACCTGCTTGCCAGAGGTTATCTCGACCAAAACGCCGCGAGCAGACGCAGTTCCAAAGTCGATTCCAATCAGATACCGGTCGCTCAAGAAACAAGCCTCTCTACGTCAGCGTGCGCGCCCGTCGCGCTTTTGCGAGATGCGCAGTAACGTCTCGACGCTGTACGATACCTCAATGGTCGTTTGAGGCTACCGCCGTCTCGGCTCAACCGGGAGATTTTTCGTCTCGCTGGCGCTGAAATTGACCTCATTTCCCGAATGATGGTCAAAGCTCTAAATATTCTCTGCGGTATAAAGTTCAATTGGAACAATAAATTGAGATGGCATCTGGTTTAGGTTGACGCTCTTATTCTGGGGGGCGATTGAACGAGTATCATCCGAATGATCGACCAATGCATTGATAGCTCCCAGCAACGCATGAACAGTTGCTCTTGCCAGGGCTTCTCGTGGTTGATGGATGACGAAATTGATTGCGCCGTCAACCAGTCCCTCACGTGTATCGTTTGTCAAATCGTGGCAGATCGTCGTGATACGCATTGTGGCGTTAGCTTCCCGTAAAGCGTCCATAACGCCCTCCACGCCGCCGCCAACCATATATATCCCAACCAGATTTGGCGCTTTTTGAAGGAGGTCCAAAGTCCCTTGATAAGCGAGGCGCGGCTCCTCGAAATTGACCAGCGGCTCAAGCAGCTGCAAATGCGGAGCGTTTTCGCGGACATAGGTGCGGAAGCTGATTTCGCAGACTTCGGTTGCAAGATATCGGTGGCTTCCGACAATGATCGCGACATCTCCGCTCTGCTTCGTCAAATTGGTCATCGCCCATCCGGCAGTGCGACCCGTCTTACGCCAGTCCACACCGATATATGCGGAACGAGCCGACGCAGACAGATCGCTGAGGAGTGTAACGACCGGCTTTCCCATCTCTTTGACGTCGAGAATTGCTTTGCTGACATAAGGATGGTCCGCCGCCACGAGCGCTATTCCGTCGGTTCGTGCGGCCATCTTGCGAATTCGCTCGGCGACGAAAGCCGGTGTGAGATCATCGAGATATTCGACAACCGGCACGCCATGGATCGCAGGATTTGATAGGGTCGCATCGCTCAGCGCTGCGCCCAGGGCACCATAAAACTGGACGGAGTGCTTTTGAAGAATGAAGCCCAACGTCATGATGGGCTTGTCGGGTTCCGAGCGCTGGCGAATGAGCGGGGCTGCGTGAAAACCGACGGCTTCAGCCGCTTCCCGAACGCGAATAGCCGTTTTCGCTTTGACTGGAAGACGCGCATTTATCACGCGATCGACTGTTGCGACACTGACGCCAGCCTGACGGGCAACGTCTGCAACGGTTGGCCGGTCACCTTTGCGACCGCGATGCGAGACCATCAATTCGACCTCCTTGTTGGAAGTTTTTCCAAGAAACCGCCCGGATTCTCATGAGCAGAACCTCTATATGCTGTCTCAGAGTTCAAGCATGATAGATACAATGATCACGTATTTCGATGATTTATTTATCATTTTTACCAGAAAATATCATCAGATTTTCTGAATCCCTCCAAAGTCTATCATTATGCAATATAATCTATCATTAATAACGTCAAAAAATGATAGATTGCTAGATAAATCTATCAGTAATTGATAGTTTGCCGTTCACCATGTTAGCTTCCCAGGCAGTAAAACACATCGCACAGACGGGAGCTGGCAGCATGGATGACCTAAAGTACGGAACTCGTAACAAACGAGGCGACTGGAAACCGCACGGGAAGATTCAATTCGCTCCCGTTCTGGATTGGCCGTTTCGGCCGGTTCGCTTTGTCAAATGGTTGGTGAGCTTTGACGGCTTTTTCCTGCCGTGGAACGTCACCTTCGTGTTCATCGCGTTTTTGGTTTGGCGTTTCCTGACCCCTGCCATGGAGACCACGCAAACTCTCAGTATCGACTGGATTGCTTATCTGCTGGTCCGCAATGCGCTCATCATTCTGGCGTTCTATGGCGCGTGGCATGTTCGGCTCTACATTCAAAAGGCGCAGGGCAGTGATTTCAAATATGATGCCAAATGGCCGCCGAAAGATAATAGCGCGTTTCTTTTCAACAACCAGAATATCGACAATCTGATCTGGACGTTCGCAAGTGCTGTTCCAATCTGGACAGCGTTTGAAACTCTGATGCTTTGGGCCTCGTCGAACGGCTACACACCATATGTCAGTTGGTCAGAGCACCCGATTTACTGCACGCTTCTTATTCTGGCGACGCCATTCTGGGCCGATTTCCATTTCTATGTGATCCATCGCCTGATCCATTGGCCACCGCTTTATAAATATGTGCACTCGGTCCACCACAACAATGTCAATCCCGGTCCGTTTTCCGGCCTGGCGATGCACCCTGTCGAGCACCTGCTGTATTTTTCAAGCGCGCTGATCTATCTGATCGTGCCATCGAACGCGCTCCATTTTACTGTGCAGCTTATTCTAAAAGCGCTCGGTCCGGCCCAAACCCATTCGGGCTTCGATAAGCTCGTGGTCGGTGATGACAAGACAATCGACACGCACAGTTACGCCCACTACCTCCACCACAAGTATTTCGAATGCAACTACGCCGACGCGCTCATCCCGCTCGACAAATGGTTCGGTACTTTCCACGACGGCACGCCGGAAAAGCAGCAGGAGATGGAAAAGCGTCTCGCGATACGTGCCGCAAAATGGAACCCGCCTGCATAAAGGCGCGCTGAATGTCTTGGCCAGTTGCTGATGTTGCTGGCCAAACCATTCATCAAAAACGATGAGCCAACACAATATATTCGGAGGATACCATGGCTTGGGTGGAAGCATGTGCGGTCGACGCCGTTGAAGAGGAAGAAGTCATTCGCTTCGATCATGGCGCCAAAAGCTTTGCAATTTTTCGGGGGCAAGATGACGATTATTACGTGACGGACGGTTTTTGCACCCACGAAGCCGTCCATCTCGCCGGCGCTTTTGTGATGGACGGCATTGTCGAATGTCCAAAGCACAACGGCCGGTTTGATTACCGCACGGGCCAGGCCAAGGGTGCACCGGTCTGCGTCAACCTGAAGACTTATCCGGTCAAAGTCGAAGATGGCCTTGTTTTGATCGAAATCGCCTAGGAGGCAGTCATGACCGAGGCTATTGTTATCATCGGAGCAGGCGAAGCGGGCGTGAGGGCGGCTGTAAGCCTTCGTGAACGCGGCTTCAAAGGCTCCATTTCATTGGTCGGGAATGAAGAACATGCTCCCTATGAGCGACCTCCGCTGTCAAAGGCTGTTATTACGTCCGAACTGTTGCCCGATGCTCCCAAGATCATTTCAAACCATCTGGAACTTGCGGAACGATCGATCGATTTTATACCGAATGTCATAGCGGAGAAAATTGATCGCTCTGCACGGAGTGTGTCCCTTAGCGACGGCCGTGACCTTCAATATTCGAAACTGCTTCTGGCCACAGGCGCTTTGCCGCGCCGTTTGGGTGTCACAGGTGCGTCTGCCGAAAATATTCTGTATCTGCGAACCTTTTCCGATGCGCTGAAGCTTCGTCACAGACTTGAACCCGGATCAAGGCTTATCGTCATTGGTGGTGGTTTTATCGGACTGGAAATCGCAGCAAGCGCGATCGCGAGGGGCTGTGAGGTCACAATTCTGGAAACCGCGCCGCGTCTGCTGATGCGAGGCGTGCCAGAGGTTGTGGCAGAACGGATTACGGATAGACACCGCAATGCTGGGGTCGATATCCGGACATCTGTTGAGATCGAAGAGGTTTCAGGAGATGGCAAACAGTACTCCGTCCGGCTCAAGGACGGTGCAGTCCTGGTTTGTGATCTTATCGTGGCAGGCATCGGCGCAATACCGGAAACGCATCTGGCTTCGGCCTGTGGTCTGGCCGTAGAAAACGGCATAAGTGTCGATAGCTACCTTCAGGCGAGCGATCCCGATATCTTTGCCGCAGGAGATTGCTGTTCGTTCCCTCATCAACTCTACGATGGACGACGGGTGAGGCTGGAAGCATGGCGGAATGCCCAAGATCAGGGGGCCATCGTTGCTGCCAACATGTTGGGTTTCAAAACCCGCTATTCGGCAGTCCCGTGGTTCTGGTCCGATCAATATGACGAGACTTTACAAGTCGCAGGGCTCTTTGATCCAAGCTGTAGCACGGTCGAGCGTAAGCTGGACGAGAACACCTCGGTCTATTTTCATTTGGCCCCGGATGGGCGGCTACTTTCGGCAAGTGCGGTCGGTGCCAACAACATTATCGCCAAGGAAATTCGAATTGCCGAGATGTTGATAGCCCTGCGCGCGCATCCAGACGCCGCAGACCTCAGCAATCCATCGTTCAAACTCAAAGACCTACTCAAAAATCTCAACAAGGATTGAGCGCAGTTGAACGGCGTATTTCTTTGCAAACGGATTGGCCTATCATGACCACGCAGAACCTCCATTCGACTGAGTTGCCGATCGGCATTGCCGAGAACGCGATCATGCACACGGACTCACAAGCGCCTTTCGATCTCGAAACCAAGTTCGACATGGTTCGAAATGCCGGGATTTTCGATTACCTGGATATCGACCCTCCAACCACACAACTCAAGGCCTATCGCGACCTGAGCGCCAAGTATGAACTGCCTGTTCGTGCATGTGGATACATCTACAAGGTAGGGCGTGACGAAACGCTGTTGGAGGAGCATTTGCAGATCGCGGCTTCCCTTGGCAGCAAAGTCCTGAACGTCCAGATGCTCCGACATCATGAGCGGGGATATATCGCCTCCAATGAGGAGATTGCACAGGCATATGCACGTGCTGCGGACATTGGCGAAAAGCTTGGGTGCCTACCTGTTTTCGAGGTCCATGTTGATATGTGGTCGGAAGATTTTTGTCGCGTGGAGCAGGTTGCAAATCTGGTCGAAGCGGGCGGGCGGCCATTCCGGCTGACGCTGGATCCGAGCCACTTGATCTTCAAAATGGACAATGCCCAAGAAGAGGAAGTTCTCAATCTGCGGCAAGATTTGGAGGACGGATCGGTTGTTCTCGATCCGTCGAAGCCCAACAATGTCATGGGTCGGTGGATCAACCGTAATCTCGTGTGGCACGCCCATGCGCGATCGGCTGTTCCGAACAATCCCAAGAACATCAACGCCCATCACCCGGATGGGAGAGTGGGACGCGGCATCCAGTATCCCTTCATCAAACCTGAAGAGGGGCAGTATCATGCGCCTTGGAGCGCTTCTGCGCTGGACCCTTGGAAGGATTCGATGCGGCTGCTTCTAAGCCACCATGCTGCCGATCCCGCCAGCCCTCTCGGCCAGATTTCCGTCGAATTCATCCCGTTCGCCGATTATGGCGGCGGTGGAAAGTATTCGATTTTTGAAAATGCTGTCGCTTGCGGCCATTGGCTGAGGGATGAAATAGCCGTTTTGCGTGACGGTAAAAAGGAGAGACTGGAAGGACGTCTTACGTCACCGCGCCGATCATGATCGGCTTTCTCTCGGTCGCAACTTTCGTCAGGACACCGCGATCGGGGCCGAACATGGCGTGAAGTGGCAGGATGCTTGCACCAACAGGGGCTGCCCAAGCACCGAATTCTCCAGCAACGATAGTTGGTGCAACCAGGCCAGCCGGTAATAACTCAGTAAAGCGGGCGCGAATTCTGTCGACGGTGTCAATCAGGATAGGTTTCGGAAGAATGCCGTCTATGACAATGACGTCAACGTCGATGACCGAAATGCTCGAGATGATTGCCTGGGCCAGAGCGTCGGCGCAATCGTCCTGCCATTCATTGACGAGAGCGGGGCCATTGCCTTCGACGGCAAGAATGTCCTTCGCACGATTGATCGGCACGCCGTTCTCACGCAAATGCCGCATCAAAATGTAAATGGACGCGCGCTTCAAAAGGATTTCGAAGGAGCCGGAAGAAGACCGCACTGTCGATAGTGACGACTTGGTGACAGGCATCGGGCCATAGGCACCTGCATTGCCGTTGGGGCCGCTTTGCAAAGTGCCATCCAAAACCACGCCACCACCAATGAGCGTGTTGATCGACAGGTGGATGAAATCTCGGCACGTTTTTCCTGTTCCGTAGACGAGTTCCGCCACCGCAGCCGCAGAGGCGTCGTTCTCTGTAAACACAGGAAGGACATTTTTAGGCTGGTGGAAAAACGTTCGTAGATCGATAGAACGCCATTGCGCGCTGATTTCCGATGCAAATTCCAGTTCCTCTCCCCAGCCACCAAGAAAATATGGGGCGGCAATTCCTATGCCCACGGCCCTGTCAACGCGTTTTCCCAACTTCGATTTGAATTTTTTTATGAGGTCGTTGCCAACCGTTCTCACCTGATCTGGATGGGGGTAATCGTATTCGAAAGTCTGTTCCATGAGCCGCTGCCCGGCAAAACCGGTCAAAACAGCATCTATGGCACGCCGTCCAATATGAATACCGATGGAGAAGGCGCCGTCCGGTGCAAGTTCATACATGACGGAGGGTTGACCTTTGCCGCCGAACTTCTTTCCCTTTTGGACAAGATATCCGGACGATTCAAGTGAATCCATAATCGTGGCGATGGCAGGGGGTGTCAGTCCTGTCGTCCTTGCAACATCGGCTTTCGATGCGACATCAAGACGCCGTATAACATCAAGCACGACGCGCTCATTGAAGTGTCGGAGCTGACCCGAATTGCTTCCCTTAAACTGAGCGAGATCAAGTGCGCGGGCCATGGGAGTAGACTTTCTGTGCGAGTTTTTTTGATCGGCGTGGACGCGAATGGCCCAGAAGGCAAGCCCAATTTCAGATCGTAGCACATCATCCAGTATAACATAATAATTATAGTAATTTACTTTAGTATTTCGTGATACGGGTGATTTTTACCCTTTCCGCCTCGATATGCTCCTTAAAACGGGGGTGCCCCTGCGCGGTTCTCGCCGAAATCTCTGGAGGCGGTAGCCTACAGTTATAAGTGCTTTGAACGCCTTGATGCGACTACGTTCTTTCTCGGCACGCAGGGTTGAAGCCGCCGTCACGTTTTTAAGGGCTGTCTGTTGGCAGTCACCGAGTGGACGACTGCCAACGCACGCTGTGATTTAAAGACTGCGCTTTAAATGATCCAGACCAAGCAGGCGGATGTCATTAGCCCCAGCACTTCGCCAAGCCTTCTTTCGTATCGATGCTTTTTATCCCGGAGACCGGCTTGTCTGTCACGAGAGTGACGCCGGTGTCGAAGAACGCTTTGCCTTCCGAGGGCTTTGGCCTTTCACCGGTATCTGCGAATTTTTTGATGGCTGCAACGCCGAGGGCCGCCATCTGAAGCGGATACTGCTGCGACGTTGCTCCAATAACGCCGTCTGCCACGTTCTTAACGCCGGGGCAGCCGCCATCCACAGATACGATCAACACGCTTTTTTCGAGCCCAACGGCTTTGAGGGCCTGATATGCACCGGCAGCAGCCGGTTCGTTGATCGTGTAAATCACATTGATTGCAGGATCGATTTGCAGCAGGCTTTCGGTTCCGGTTCGTCCGCCTTCTTCATTGCCGTTGCTTGCGCCGTGGCCAATGATGCGTGGGTCGGTTTCATCGCCGATCTTATTGGGATTCTTGGCATCTATCCCAAAGCCCAGCATGAAGCCCTGGTCTCGCAAAACATCGACGGAGACCTGGGCTGCATTGAGGTCCAGAAACCCGATTTTTGCATCTTTCGCCTTGTCGCCCAGTGTCTCTCTAGCCCACTGCCCAATTAATTTACCAGCGATGCTGTTGTCTGTCGCGAACGTCATGTCCGCGGCTTCTGTGGGTTCCAGAGGGGTGTCAAGCGCGATCACGACCATGCCGGCATCACGCGCTTTTTGTACGTAAGTTACGATGCCTTTGGTGTCTGATGCTGTCAGAAGTATGCCTTTGGCACCGGCGGCTATGCAGCTTTCGATGGCACTGATTTGACTGTCGGCGTCACCGTCCGCTTTCCCAGCATATGCATTGAGGGTGATGCCCAGCTCTTTCGCCATTGCAGTGGCTCCTTCTTTCATTTTCATAAAAAAAGGATTGGAATCCGTCTTGGTGATGAGGCACGCCTTTATGTCGGCAGACTGTGAAGGTCCGACTGCACATGCAGCAATCAAAGCTGCCAATGCAGCTATGTTCAATTTTTTCATTGTTTCCTCCCGTGAAAATTGCGGTCTTGAAATGAGAAATTTCTTTGGTTCAGATTGAAATTGTCCACTCTCCCAAGTCGAAATAACACCTAATAGAAAGGAATAATTCCTGTCAATATTAAAGTAATTTACCTTACTTAAAGCTGATATACGCTTGACATATATCCGAATAGGTGATTTGCACATAAATGCATTGTGTGGATAAATGTTCATGTCAGCGCACAGTAAATTTTGGGAGGAATTCACATGAAAGCATTCTTTGTAGCGCTCTTAGGCGCGACATCCATTCTCGCATTCAGCCAGGCAAACGCAGAAACCATTACAATCGCCACAGTCAACAACGGCGACATGGTTCGCATGCAGGGCCTGACAGAAGACTTCACCAAGGCCAACCCAGATATTCAGCTACAGTGGGTGACCCTTGAGGAAAACGTGCTGCGCGAGCGTGTCACCACAGACATCGCCACCAAGGGTGGTCAATACGACGTTCTGACGATCGGCACCTATGAAGTTCCGATCTGGGCGAAACAGAACTGGCTTCTGCCGCTCGACAATCTCGGTGCCGATTACGATGTCGCTGATTTGTTGCCTCCGATCCGCTCCGGCCTGACGGTCGACGATAAGCTGTTTGCCGTGCCGTTTTACGGCGAAAGCTCCATGATCATGTATCGCACCGACCTGCTGGAGAAGGCCGGGTTGAAGATGCCGGAGGCTCCGACCTGGAAGTTTATCGCAGAGGCTGCTGCCAAGATGACGGATCGCAAAGCCGACATCAGTGGAATCTGCCTTCGCGGAAAGCCCGGTTGGGGTGAGAACTCGGCTCTCATAACAGTGATTGCCAACTCCTTTGGCGCTCGCTGGTTCGATGAGAACTGGAAGCCGCAATTCGACCAGCCCGAATGGAAAAACGCTCTCGATTTCTACGTCAATCTTGTCAACGAATCTGGCCCGCAGGGTGCTTCGTCCAACGGCTTCAACGAAAATCTGGCGCTCTTCCAGCAGGGTAAATGTGGCATCTGGATGGATGCGACAGTCGCCGCTTCGTTCGTGACAAACCCGAAGGAATCGGTCGTTGCCGACAAGGTCGGGTTTGCACTCGCGCCTGATACCGGCCTTGGAAAAAGGGCAAACTGGTTGTGGGCCTGGAGCCTTGCCATCCCGGCCGGTACCCAGAAAGCCGCAGCCGCCGAGAAGTTCGTGTCCTGGGCAACCAGCAAGCACTATCTCGAACTGGTTGCCTCCAAGGAAGGCTGGGCCAACGTTCCTCCCGGCACACGCAGCTCGTTGTATGCAAATCCCGAATATCTGAAGGCAGCTTCATTTGCCAAGACGACGCTCGACAGCATCAACGCGGCTGACCCGAAGCATCCGACCGTAAAACCCGTGCCCTATGTCGGCGTTCAGTTCGTCGCCATTCCTGAGTACCAGGGTCTTGGCACGACGGTTGGCCAGCTCTTTGCGGCGGCACTTTCCGGTCAGACGACAGTGGATAGTGCGCTGTCTCAAGCACAGTCCGTCGCAACGCGTGAGATGACCCGGGCTGGCTACATCAAGAAGTAACGTTTTCTCCCAGGAGGATCGGCTTGGACGTTGTCCGGGCCGAACCGGGCCTGATCTTGCCATCGGCGTATTCTTTGCGCTGCGGGTGACATCAGGCCCGCCTTCTCCAAAAAAATCTTTGAAATCAATCAAACAGTGAAGCGATGTTCACCGCTTCAAAATGGGCCTCGTCACCATGGCAACGCAGAATACGCGGACTATAGCACGTCTGATGCTGGCCCCCTCCGTGGGGCTGTTCCTGATCTGGATGATCGTGCCTCTGGCAATGACATTGTGGTTCTCGTTCCAGAACTACAATCTGCTGAACCCCGGCAATGTCAGTTTCGCCGGTCTGTTCAATTATCAGTATTTCTACACCGACCCGGCCTTTTTCCAGTCCATCTGGAACACGCTGGTTATCGTTGGCGGTGTGCTGCTCATCACGGTCATTGGCGGCATTGGCATTGCGCTTTTGATTGATCAGCCGATTTTCGGGCAGGGCGTCGTTCGCATTCTGGTCATCTCGCCTTTCTTCGTCATGCCGCCGGTCGCCGCGCTGGTATGGAAGAACATGATAATGCATCCGGGCTATGGCGTCCTTGCCGACATCAACCGGGCATTGGGCCTCCAGCCGGTCGATTGGTTTTCGCAATATCCATTGCTTTCCATCATCATCATCGTCGCCTGGCAATGGCTGCCTTTTGCGACCCTCATCCTGCTGACGGCTTTGCAATCGCTGGATGGCGAACAGAAGGAAGCAGCAGAAATGGACGGCGCCGGTTTCGCCAGCCGTTTCATCTACCTGACGCTGCCGCATCTGGCCCGCTCGATCACCGTGGTCATTCTCATCCAGACGATCTTCCTGCTTGGCGTCTACGCGGAAATTCTGGTCACCACCAATGGTGGACCGGGCTATGCGTCCACCAACCTGCCGTTCCTGATCTATCGCACAGCACTGCTCGGCTATGACGTCGGCGGCGCATCCGCCGGAGGCATTATCGCCGTCATCCTGGCCAACATCGTCGCCATTTTCCTGATGCGCGCTGTTGGCAAGAATCTGGACAAATAGGAGGCAAGACCATGGCCCGTGCCGTTTCGACCCGAAGAACCATCTTCTTCACGATCGCCGCCTGGATTGTTGCGCTGATCATTTTTTTCCCGATCCTCTACACGATCATCACCTCGTTCAAAACCGAGACCGAGGCAATCAAAGGGTTCAATCTGATACCGTCCGGTACGTTCAGCAGCTATATCGACGTGCAGACGCAAAAGGACTACTTCAAGCCCTTCATGAACTCGGTCATCCTGTCGCTCGGCTCCACGGTTCTGGCACTTCTGATCGCGGTGCCTGCGGCCTGGTCGATGGCCTTTTCGCCAACACGGCGTACGAAGGACATTCTGATGTGGATGCTCTCCACGAAGATGATGCCAGCCGTTGCCGTTCTGGTGCCGATCTATCTTATCTTCCGCGATTTTGGTCTGCTCGATAGCCGTATCGGTCTCATGATCATGTTGATGATGATCAATCTGCCGATCGTGATCTGGATGCTTTACACATATTTCAGGGAAATTCCCGTCGAGATTCTCGAGGCTGCCCGTATGGACGGCGCCTCACTCTGGGGCGAGATCTGGTATGTGCTGACGCCTATGGCCTTGCCGGGCATCGCCTCTACCATGCTGCTCAACATCATTCTGGCATGGAACGAAGCGTTCTGGACGATCCGCCTGACGACGACCAACGCCGCACCACTGACTGCCTTCATCGCATCCTTCTCCAGCCCGCAAGGTCTGTTCTGGGCAAAGCTGTCGGCTGCGTCGACCCTAGCGATTGCACCGATCCTGATCATGGGCTGGTTCAGCCAGAAACAACTTGTCCGCGGCCTGACTTTTGGCGCCGTGAAGTAACAAAGAAAAGACTTGGGAGGTCCGCATGGGCAATATCACACTGAAAAAAGTCAACAAATCCTTTGGCGGGACACAGGTTATTCCAGGCATCGATCTCACGATCAACGACGGCGAATTCGTCGTCTTCGTCGGTCCTTCAGGCTGTGGAAAGTCAACCCTGCTGCGGCTGATTGCCGGCCTTGAAGATACGTCTTCCGGAACGATCGAAATCAACGGTCAGGACGTCACCGGCGTGGCACCTGCCAAGCGTGGATTGGCCATGGTGTTTCAGTCCTACGCGCTCTATCCGCATATGACCGTGCGCAACAACATCGCTTTCCCCTTGAAAATGGCGAGGATGGACCAAGGTGCGGTTGACAAGAAGGTGACGGAAGCCGCGCGCGTCCTCAACCTGACCAACTATCTCGACCGCCGCCCCGGGCAGCTCTCCGGCGGTCAGCGCCAGCGCGTTGCTATCGGTCGCGCCATCGTTCGCGAACCTTCGGCCTTCCTGTTCGATGAGCCGCTCTCCAATCTTGACGCGTCGCTCCGAGGCACGATGCGGCTGGAAATCAGCGAGCTTCATCATCAGTTGAAGACAACGATGATCTACGTCACCCACGATCAAATCGAAGCCATGACCATGGCCGACAAGATCGTTGTCCTGAACGCAGGCAATGTCGAGCAGGTTGGATCGCCGCTCGACCTTTACAATAAACCAGACAATTTATTTGTCGCCGGTTTCATTGGTTCGCCGCGGATGAATTTCGCGTCTGGACAGTTTTCGGCGCCTTATAATGCTCACACGATCGGTTTCCGGCCAGAGCATATCAAGCTTTCCAAGGAGAGTGGCAGCTTCGCCGGTGTTGTCGGCGTTGCCGAACATCTCGGCTCCGATACGTTTTTGCACGTGCATGTCGACGGGATCGGCATGGTCACTGTTCGCACAGGCGGTGATGTGCCCGTCGATCACGGCGACAAGGTTTTCCTTACTCCGGATTCGGACCGCATCCACAGGTTCGGCCCAGAGGGAAAAGCCATTCGATGAGTGGTTCAAACCGAAAGCCCTCGTCAGGGAACTCCTAAACTCACGCGTTATCGGCGAAATCGGCGGCCACTGGATAACCGGACCGAACCTCGTCGCAAGGAATCAAGACATGACGACCAAACTCTCTTCTGCCAACCTGGACACAGTCAAGGCAACCGCAACCATCCCGGCCTACGACCGTTCGGCGCTCTCGCCAGGCATCGTTCATTTCGGCGTTGGTAATTTCCACCGCGCCCATCAGGCCGTCTATCTCGATGACCTTTTCAGCACCGGCAAAGATTTTGACTGGGCAATTGTCGGGGCAGGGGTTCTGCCATCCGACGAGGCGATGCGTGCCAAGCTCGCCGAACAGGACTTTCTGACAACGGTGGTAGAGCAGGACAACAACAGAAGTGCGGCTCGGGTCACCGGCGCCATGATCGATTACCTGCGCCCCGGCAATGCCGTCGCAACAATTGCCCAGCTCGCCGATCCTGCGATCCGTATTGTGTCGCTGACGATTACTGAGGGCGGCTATTTTATCGATCCTGCATCCGGCAAATTCAATCTGGCACATCCGGCCATTGTCGCCGATAGCCAGTCCCCTGCCGATCCGAAAACCGTGTTCGGCCTGATTATTGCCGGGCTGAAAGCCCGCAAGGAAAAGGGTATCGTGCCGTTCACGGTGATGTCCTGCGATAATATTCCAGGCAATGGCGAAGTCACCCATGCGGCTGTTTCCGGTCTTGCGCGGCTGTCCGATCCTGCACTTGCCGAGTGGATCGACGCCAATGTGGCGTTTCCGAATGGCATGGTTGATCGCATCACGCCAGCGACCGGTCCGCGCGAAGTCGGCATCGTCGCAGACGACTACGGCATAGATGATAATTGGCCGGTCTTTTGCGAAGAATTCAAGCAGTGGGTGCTGGAGGATAACTTTCCTGCTGGCCGACCGGCACTTGAAGAGGTCGGTGTCCAGTTCGTGGAGGACGTCGCGCCTTACGAGCATATGAAAATCCGAATTCTGAACGGTGGCCACGCGGCGATCGCCTATCCGGCAGCGCTTCTCGATATTCATTTTGTACACGAGGCGATGGACGATGCAGATATTCGGGCGTTCCTGATCAAACTGGAGCAAGATGAAATCATTCCCGTCATTCCACCCGTGCCCGGAATTGATCTTCGAACGTATCTCACGACAATCGTTAGCCGCTTTTCCAACCCGAAAATCGGCGACACTGTGCCGCGTCTGGCGCTGGACGGCTCCAATCGCCAGCCGAAATTCATCCTACCCTCGACCGTAGACCGTTTGCGGCGCGGTGAAGATGTCACAGGTCTGGCGCTCGTATCGGCACTCTGGTGCAGATATCTCGCTGGTCGATCCGATGCGGGCAAGGCTCTCGAGGTGACGGACGAACTGATCGAAATCCTGCAACCTGCGGCTCTGCTCGCGTTAGAGCAGCCTGAGCATTTCGTGGGACTGAAATCGATTTTCGGCGAACTGGGTAGTTCCGCGATATTTACGCAGAGTTTCGTGAAAGCCCTGAAAAGCATCGCAGAAAACGGCACGCGCGAAACGTTGCAGCTTTACGCCAAAGACGAGCTCTAACGATCATCGCAAGAGAGAATACATGAGCCTTTTTGTCGATGGACATTGAAAAGCCTCGGCTTGTAGGGCCGGGGTGGCCAAGGGCATCTGAGGTATCGTCGAAAGCTTGGTGTCGGCTGAACTCGCGGACACCAAACATAAACGATCCTGAAGGAATGGCCGCCATCACCGACAACATCTCAATCAAGCAACTGGCTGATAAACAAGGACTTCTGAACCTTCGTCATCGGCTGGGCAAAGACTGGCTACAAGATCGCTTGAGGATCCCATGACCAAAATCGAAGATATCGCCTCTGACCTCGTTTTCAGAGCCTCCATGAAAAAGCGCTATATGATTGCCGTTGCTGGCCCGCCTGGCGCTGGCAAGTCGACCTTTGCACAGGCACTTCGCGGTGCTTTTCCAAAAGGCGATGCCGCGGTTTTCCAGATGGATGGCTTTCACTACGACAATTCCCTTCTGGATGCGCTGGACCTGCGAAGTCGAAAAGGTGCGCCTGAAACCTTCGATTTTGCGGGGTTCGAGACAATGTTGCGGCGCCTTCAGTCAGGAAATGGCGCGGTCACGGTCCCGATTTTTGATCGGTCGCTCGATCTTGCGCGAGCCGGAGCGGTGACGATCCCAGAAACCACGAAATTCATTATCGTCGAAGGCAATTATCTTCTTTTGGACGAAGAGCCCTGGTCTGGGATTTTTGACATTTTTGATTTCAGAATTTTTCTCGACGTGAAATCTGAGGAGTTGGAGAGAAGACTGATGGAGCGTTGGGTTGACCTTGATATTGCCATCGATACGGCAAGGCAAAAAGTAACCGACAACGACATGCCGAACGTTGACCGGGTTATCGCTCGTTCCGCCAAAGCCGATCTGGTCGTTGGAAACTGAAAATACGAATGTGCCTTCAAGGCTTGGCTGTGTTGGCTCAAAAACGCATCTGGGGTGATGCTGGGGAAACTATTTTGAGATAAGGAGTGAAGACGTCAGAATTTCAATCGTCCCCGAACAGAAACGTAAAACCAGAGAGATTTCGGACGGCCCTTCCATAATAGGGGGCAGTGAAATGAGATGGGAAAATTATAGTATTTTGGTCGGCGCTTTCGGTGAGTATGCGACGTCGCGTTGTTCTCGCCAATTCGGGCAGTTCACAATATCGGCTGTTCCACTCCGGCATATTTGCCTGGATTGGATGGTGCATGATGTCGCCAGTAAAAAGAGCGTTCTGAGCTTTGCTGCGGATGCGCAATGTGACAGATCCCACGGTATGCCCGGGCGCGGGCTCCAACAGAAGATGCTCGCTGATCGCGTAGGATCCGGCAACGGGCACCGCCTGACCGGCGAGCAGGATAGGCAAAACGCTGTCTTCGAAAGCGCCCGAATTGATATCATCGGAACGAAGCGGATTGTTGCGAGTATCGACACTGTTCAACTCGTCGCACGAAAAAATATAGCGCGCCTTCGGGAAGGTGGGCACCCAACGGCCATCGAGACGTCGCGTATTCCAACCGCAATGATCGACATGGAGATGTGTACACACCACCACATCGACATCCTCCGGCCTCACTCCCTTGGCCGCCAAGTGCTCAAGCCAAGGCGTTTCAAGCTGGTGAAAGCCGGGATTATTCGGTCTGTCTTTATGGTTTCCTGCACAGGTATCGACAAGAACGGTCAGCTCTGGAGTGCGAACCAGCCAGCTATGAAAGCTCATCACCAACCTGTTTTCGTCAGGCAGATAGTGGCCGTTTACGAGCCAGCTAAGGTGTTCCTCAAAACTCTCCCGGTCGAAATCCGGAAAAAGAACCTCCGGCTTGCTGCGAGGGCCTTCGGCTTCGGCAATTCGAACCACGGAAACATTGCCGACCTGCATAGACGCGGCCTCAACTTGAATATGGAATTTGGGCAAGAACCAACGGGCTGTCGATGTTGAGGCGCCCAACGCGACCGGCGAAGAACCCGCAATCGCGGTCTGCCGGTAAGGTCGTTTGAACTTCAAACTTAATTGTCATCTCATATCCTTTGAAGCCGGAAACGTCACATCACTGCGCCAACTTGCCATGGTACGAACTCAGCATCGCCATAGCCGAGCGTTTCGGATTTCGTGCGCTCACCCGAAGCGACAGCAAGAATTGCCTCAAAAATCTGCTGGCCCTTTTCCTCAATGGATGCGCCGTCAAGGATGTCTCCACAGTTGACGTCCATATCCTCAATCATCTTTTCGAACATGGTCGTGTTCGTCGCAAGTTTGATCGAAGGCGTCGGTTTGCAGCCGTAGGCAGATCCTCGGCCTGTGGTGAAACAGAGAATATTTGCTCCGCCAGCCACTTGTCCGGTGGCAGCAACGGGATCGAAGCCTGGCGTGTCCATGAATACGAAACCGCGTTGGGTCACCTTCTCGGCATAGCGGTAAACCGCCTGCAAGGTCGTTGAGCCTCCCTTCGCCGCAGCTCCCAGCGATTTTTCAAGGATCGTCGTTAGCCCGCCAGCTTTGTTGCCGGGGGAGGGGTTGTTGTTCATTTCGGCACGATTGCGTTTGGTGTAGTCCTCCCACCATTCGATGAGTTGAACGAGCTTTTGGCCCACTTCCACTGTTGCGGCGCGGCGGGTGAGGAGATGCTCGGCCCCGTAAATCTCGGGTGTTTCTGACAGAATTGCAGTGCCGCCGTGACGAACGAGAATATCGGCAGCGATCCCCAGTGCTGGGTTGGCGGTGATGCCGGAATAACCATCCGACCCGCCACATTGCAGGGCAAGCACCAGCTCCGACGCTGGCACGGTTTCGCGCCTCGCCTTGTTGGCGACGGTCAGCATGTCCTTAATTACCTCGACACCGGCAGCGATTGTTTTTCGCGTGCCGCCAATATCCTGAATGGTCATCGTCCGGAAATTTTCACCCTCGTTGATCCCGTAGGCATCTTTCCAAGGGTTGATTTGAAACGCCTCACAGCCAAGCCCGACCATAAGCACGGCTGCTATATTGGGGTTGGATGCATAACCCCACTGCGTCCGCTTGAGAATTTTATAGCCCTCACCTTTGGTGTCGAGAGCGCATCCGGTGCCGTGAACGAGAGGAATGATACCATCGACATTCGGATAGTCGGCAAGAATCCCGGACTTTTCAATCTCCTGAGCGATAAAACGCGCCACCGTGGCCGAACAGTTGACGCTGGTTAAAATGGCGACGTAATTGCGTGTACCCACGGATCCGTTCGCGCGCCGGAAACCCTGAAATGTTGCGCGCTCGGTTTCGGGCAGAAGATGCTCGGGTCTCGCATCCTCGGCAAAATGATAGTCGCGGGCAAAACTGTGGACTTCAACATTGTGTTCATGCACCCAGTCGCCAGCGGGAATGTCCGTCGATGCATGGCCGATGACCTGGCCAAATTTCAACACGGGCTGATTGCGGGCAATGAGCCGGGTCGCAATTTTGTGCCCGCGCGGAATCCGGCAAAGAGCACTCACCCCTTGTACAAGCGCGCCCGCAGCCAGAGCGTCGATTGCGACGGCGACATTGTCGCCATCGCGCAGGCACAGGCTGCGTGCACTGGATGTCTTGAGTGTATCGGGCTGCATCTTTACACCGGCTGGAAAGCGTGAACGACCTGACGCTGACGTCCCAGACCTTCGACGCCCAGCTCTACGATGTCTCCGGGAACAAGAAACTGAGGCGGGTTCATGCCGAGGCCGACGCCGGGCGGTGTTCCCGTTGTCACAACATCGCCCGGCATCAATTTCATGAAACGGGTGATGTATGAAACAAGATGGGCGATGCCGAATATCATCTTGGATGTCGTTCCGGTCTGCATCCTTTTGCCATTGACGTCGAGCCACATGCCGAGGTTCTGCACGTCGGGAATTTCGTCCGGGGTCACGAGCCACGGGCCGAGAGGGCCGAATGTTGGACCACTCTTGCCCTTGGTCCATTGTCCGCCGCGCTCGATCTGGAATTCCCGTTCCGAGACATCGTGGCAAACGCAGAATCCGGCAATGACGGAAATCGCGTCTTCCTCGCGAACGTGATAGGCGGGTTCCCCGATCACGAAGGCGATTTCTACCTCCCAGTCGGTCTTTTGAGAGTCCTTTAGCAAGACAATTGGATCGTTCGGACCGGAAATGCAGGAGGTGACCTTGTTGAACAGCACCGGCTCGGCGGGGATCGGTGTATTTGTTTCCAGCGCATGGTCGATATAGTTCAGCCCAACAGCCACCAAATTTCCGACATTTCCGACACATGGGCCTAGCCGTGTGCCCGCCGCAACAATTGGCAGCGATCCCGTATCAAGACTGGCAAGGCGCGCTCTGCCTTCGCGAGACAACACTTGGCCAGCAATGTCTGAAACGACACCAGAGAGATCGCGGATGGTGCCATCCTTGTCGATAAGACCGGGGTTCTCTTGGCCGGCCTCTCCGAATCGGAGGAGTTTCATGATGCTTTCCTTTCAATGTCGATAGCGCCCGCTGTAAGGTCGATGAGCGAAAATTCCAGACGATAGAGACCCCTCTCGGTGATGGTGTCTTGGGCATAAGCCGAGAATGCATCCGCAAATTGCTGTCCCGCCGCATCGGTCGCTGCAACCGACGATCCCTCGATCAAGACGATCCAGTTGGGGACTCCCACTTGGCGGCCCTTGCGCTCAGCGGTTTCCACGCTGCTGGCAGACGTATCGGCTATGCACAGATGAACTCCGCTGATGCCCTTCAGCTGTCCGATACGTTCGAGGTCGGCGGTAATCAGTTTTTCAAGTCTGGCGCGATCAGCGCTGTCTGCATCAAAGCGAAGTGTCAGCAGAAAACCGCCGTCGCCGGTGCCGTGCGAATATTGGGTGTTGCAAATCCCGCGAATGGTGTTGCGGAAATCTGCGGTCGATTGCTTCGTCCACGGGGTGGGGTTGTTCAGGCGCTCCAGATAGGGCTGGCCGGTCAGAACCGTTGGATCGGCAGCCTCATAAAGCGTGAAATACTCCGGGTTGCCGTATTCAGCGATGTACCGTCTGCCACGCAGAAAGCCGGGAATGGCAACACGCTCCGGAATATGTTCGCGGTTGTGCCATTCGATGAAGTTCTCGCGTCCTTCGGGGGTGATGTCGTTCCAAATTGCCACGACGGCTTTTCCCAATAACGTCATGTTCGGCACCTCAGTAGGTTGCGCGACCGCCGGACAGGTCGAACACTGCCCCGGTCGAAAAGCTGCATTCGGAAGACGACAGCCATGTCACCATGGCCGCGACTTCGTCGGGATCAAGAAAGCGTCGCATCGGAATGCGTGATAAAATGTCGTCAAGCCGCTCTTTCGGGGCATCGATACTCATCGCCGTAAGGGATGCAGCCGGTGTAATCGCATTGACAAGAATACCCGCAGTCGCCAGCTCTTTGCCGAGGCTTTTGGTGAGTGCGACAAGCCCTGCTTTGGCGGCGCTGTAGGCTGCGGCATTGTGCATACCTTCCTTAGCTTGGATGGAGGCAACATTGACGATCCGTCCAAACTTGCTGCGTGCGGCGCTGTCAATCATCAACGGGATCAGAGAGCGGCACACGAGGAAAGCCCCGAACAGGTTGACGTCGAGAATTTTGCGGAACTCCGCCACAGGAATTTCCCAGGTCGGCTGCACCGAACCGACGATGCCCGCATTGTTGATCAGGATATCGAGCGTTCCGAAACGGTTGCGGAGATCGGCTGCGGCTTCCTCGACACTTTCCTCACGCGTCACATCGACGCCGTAATAAGAAGCGCCGTGTAGGTCTTGACGTGCCAGGGCTTCAGGCAAATCCCACAAAATCACATTGGCACCGCAGTCCGTCAGGCGTTTTCGGATCGCGGCACCGAACCCGCCAGCTGCGCCAGTGATAACCGCTGTCCGTCCTCTAAGATCATATGTTGCCGATTGATGCATTTCTGTTCATCCGAGTTGAAGACTTGCGGCCCGGATTTAAAACCTCCGGGCCGACTGAGGCGTACGTCTGCTATTTCGTGACGAACGTGTTGGTGAAAAAAGCGTCGGCAGGCAGGTCAGTTTTGATGTCCTGATATTCCTTCATGAGATCGAGCGTCCGTTGCCAATCAGCAGCCGCCATTTCACCGAGCGGAGCGGAGGCATTCGAGGGAGAAGGCAGCAAGGTCAACGAAACAGTGAGTTGATCTTTCAGAAGTGCTGGATCTCCGGTCGGCTTCACCTTTACTGCCGCTGCAACGGCGGCGTCTGGGTCGGCCTTGGCAGCCTCGATGGATTTCAGAGAGGCTTGCACGAAGCGTTTGACCAGATCGGGATTGTCATCAATCAGCTTGCTGTTGGTCACGACCGTCAGGCCTTGCGTGTTCACGCCAAGATCCGCGAACAGGAAAACTTTCTGTTCCACGCCCTTGCTCTTGAGAACGACGACCTGATTTTCGAGGCCCGCCATCGTGCCGTCGGCACGGTTTTGCATCACAGCGATGATCTTGCCGGCGCCATCGACATTGAGAATTTTGACCTTTGAGGCATCGATGTTGTTCTGTTTCCATATTGCAGGCAGCAGAGCAAGCGATGCCTCGCCAGCACTGGCTGCGACGGTCTTTCCTTCGATGTCCTTGATTGTCTTCACGCCAGCATCGGCACGGAAGGATATTGCATAGGGCGAGGTGTTCAGCAGTCCCATAACCGATTTGACAGGCGCACCACGGGTTGCGCCGGAAATCACGCTGCCGCCATCCGCGATGCCGAACGTATCGCCGTTCGTGGCAATAGACTGCACGGTGCGCGCAGAGCCTTGACCTTCCCCGATCACCAGGTCGATTCCGGCGTCCTTGTAGAAGCCTTTTTCTACACCGTAATAAAATATGGTGTGGACGCCACTGAGAAGGAAATTAAGACGCAGGGTCACCTTGTCCTTTGCGGCTGCCGGCGACATTCCCGCTGTTGCCACCGCAACGGCAAGAGCGCCACCCATTAGGATTTTTTGTACCAGTTTCAGCATTACAACCTCCCTTGTTGAATCCTTGGTTTATGCGCAGTGTCAGGTTGGGCTCTTGCCGACGGCAAAATCGTCACGCCGTTGCGAGACATGCCACGGGATCGCCCATCGCTCGACCAGTTCGACGATGCCGTAGAGCAGCAGTCCGAGCAGACTGAGGACAACGATGACGGCAAACGTCATGCTGGTGTTCATGTTGCCATTGTAGTTGAGCAGCAGGTATCCAAGCCCGTTGTCCGACGCCACGAATTCGGCGACAACAGCCGCAGTGGCTGATAGCGCGGCCGCAACCTTGAAACCGGCAAAAAGGGATGGCATGGCGCCGGGAAGCTCAACCTTCCAGAAAATCTTCAGCCGTCCGGCTCGATAGCTTTTCGCCAAGTCGTAGACATCGGGCTCAATTGATTTGAAGGCAACGATTGAGTTCACGACGATCGGAAAGAAAGACAGCAAGAAGACCAGAAGGATTTTCGATGGCAGGCCAAACCCTACCCAAATGATGAACAGGGGTGCGATTGCGATCTTTGGAATGATCTGGAGAATGACCAGAAGCGGGTAAAAAACCGCCTCGAAGCCCTTCGAATAGACGACCAAAAGTGCCAGCAGCACGCCTAAGACCACGGCAACGAGAAAACCAAGAACCATTGGCTGAAGAGTATAAAGCGACGCTGACGCGACGATGCTGAAGTTCGCGGCGAGATTCGTAAAGACACGACTCGGCGCAGGCAAAATATACTCTGGAACAGAGAGAAGCCGCACCGCCGCCTCCCATACCAGCAGTGCGCCCGCCAAACTGGCAAGCGTATGCAACTGGCCCTTGATGGCTCCCATTACTTTCAAAATCATATTGTCCTCCCATTGAAAATCATCAAGGTTGGCTCGACAATTCTCTAACTTGGAACAATGTTCCATATGGACTAGCGTTCCGTCAAGTGATATTTGTGTTTCCAACCCGATGGTGTTGGGAACAGGATCGGTCAGTACGGGAGGAGCCTTCTTGAATATGCAAAATACAAAAACCCAATATGAGCCTGGAGTTTCGCTGGAGGGCGTGAGCAAATATTTCGGCCACCCCGATGCTCCAGTTATAGCCTTGGAAAAGCTGGACCTCACGATTGGGGATGGGGAGTTCGTCGCGGTCGTCGGCCCTTCCGGCTGTGGAAAATCGACGATGATGCGACTGATCTCCCGCTTGTCTCCAGCGAGTACCGGGCAGATATCAGTGTTCGGCGACGTGTCGAAGGAGCCGCCGGTCGGCATGAGTATCGTGTTTCAGAACCACGTCCTGCTGGCGTGGCGCACGATCATCGACAACGTACTTTTCCCCGCCGAAATGACAGGCAAAAACAAGGAGAAGTTCCGTGCCCACGCGATGGAGCTGTTGGATTCTGTTGGCTTGAAGGACTTTGCAAACCGTTATCCGCACGAATTGTCAGGTGGCATGAAGCAACGCGCGTCCATCGCCCGGGCCTTGTTGTTACAGCCGCGTCTGCTTTTGATGGATGAGCCATTCGGTGCGCTTGACGCGTTGACCCGCGAGCAGATGCGTATCGATCTGGAAGCATTATGGCTCAAAAACCGGATGACCGTCGTTTTCATCACCCACTCCATTGACGAAGCCGTTCTTTTGGCCGACCGGGTCATCGTGATGACGCCGAGACCGGGCCGTATCGAGCGTGTTCTGGAGATCGAAATGCAGCGCCCTCGTGGCCTTGCGGCTCGGCGTGCTCCGGAATTCATTGAAAAGTCTGAGGAGATCACGGAAATTTTCCTCTCACGCGGCGTTCTGCAACGGCACGCATAAATTTCGAAAGAGGAGAGGCTCATGGATAAGACTTCAGGTTCCTCGAGCGGTGGTGTCGATCGCACGATAGCCATGCTTGAGCTTCTGGCATTGGCTGAAGAGCCGCTCAAGCTGTCGGATATCGCGCATCGCCTCGATATCCCCAAAAGCGCATCCCACCGCATCCTCACGTCCTTGCTGGAAAATGGCTGGGCACGGCAGAGCAATGAAAGTGATTGTTATGCCCTAACGATCCGCATGGCGTTGATTGGCCAGAAGCAGTTGGATCGGCTGAAGGTCACGGACCTCAAGCAGCCGATCCTCAACGATCTTGCTGAACGGACGCGGGAACTGGTCCGGTTAACGGCGGTGCAGAACAATAGCCTTGTATGGATCGGATCGGCGCGTGGGCGGCGATCCGGCCTCGTGTTCGAGCCTGACATGAGTGCCGCCATCAGTCCGTTTGCCACGGCCAACGGCAAAATTTGGCTCGCCAGCCTTGAACGAGAACATGCCCTTCGGATTGCGCTTGAGGCTGGATTGGGGCAGGCGGGGCAGAGTTCCGCCTCCATTCGCTCCATTGATGCCTTGACCAAGGCGCTCGACGAAACAAAAGGGCAGGGCTACGGGCGTGCGCGTGGTGAAGCCGAAGAGGGTGTCGGTGCCATCGCGGTTGCAATCAAACAGGGAGACGCGGTCGTCGGAACCATGAGCGTGGCGGCCCCCCTGACGCGCCTGACGGACGACAAGGTGGCCGAGATCGTACCTCTCCTCCATCGGGCTGCGAGCAATATGTCCATTGCCTGGCAATCCAACTGAACACAGTCGCACCGCGCCTGCGTCGAAACCAAATCATAGACATGGGAATATGAGCAATGCGCATTGCAATAACGGGCGCTGCTGGATTTCTAGGTGGCAGCATTTGCAACCGGTTGGTAAGCCAAGGCCATCACGTGCTCGGCATGGATCGAACAGTTGTTACCTTGCCAGACGGATGTGAGGCTGCTGAATGCGACATTGCGGATCGCGACGCCGTGCGGCAGGCAATAAGAGCTTTTTCACCGGACTCGGTGATTCACCTTGCGGCACTTTTGACCGTCGAGGCGAAATGCGACATCGTTGCCGCCACGCGCGTGAACACACTTGGCACGGCGCATGTCTTTGCAGAAGCGCTTGATGCAAAAGTTTCACAGATCATATACGCAAGCTCTGTCGCCGCTTTGGGAAATGCCGACACAGGCTTTGGAGACCGTTCAGTGCCGCAACCGGGTAGCGTCTATGGTGCGACCAAAGCCTTCAGTGAGCATTTGGCGACCGCACTTGCAGCCCAGCACCCGACGACCACCTTCATTGGTTTAAGATACGGATACGTATACGGCCCCGGTCGTCAACGGGGCTGGCGTGAGATGCAGGAAATGGTCGAAGCCGCACATCGTGGCGATCAGGAAATTGTCTATCCCGACTATGCCGATGCCGTCGATTGGACGTGGGTGGACGATGCCACAGAAGTGACGGTGCATATGCTTGGTGCGGGGATCGAAGAAAGCCGCGTCTTCAATGTCGTTGGCGACAAACGCAGGATGCGAGATGCCGCAGCATTTCTCGCTCAGAGATATCCAGACATACGATTTGTTCCGAGAAACGCGCAAACACCGCCGTCCGCATGGGGTTTTCAGAATGATGGTCTGCAAGCCGCAATCGGTTTTGTCCCCCACACCACGATGGAAGAGGGTATCGAAAACTGCTTGAGCAGTCTTGATCGCGCAACAGAGACCATAGCCTCCGAGACTTGATAGTCAGCCGGAGTTACCCCAATTCCATGATCGCTGGGCTGGAGGACATCAGCGGTGGTGAGTTGCGAATTGGCGGTAAGGTCGTGAATGACGCCGAACCAAGGGACCGCGGGATTGCCATGGCCTTCCAGATTATGCGCTTTATTCGCATATGACCATTCGGGAGAATATCGCTTTCGGCCTGCGCCGGCTCGAAATCGCCGACGCTGAGACCGACCGCCGCATCGATGCTGGGCCTCGGTCCGGTTATTGCCAGAAAACCCACGAAGCTTTCTGGCGGCCAGTGCATCATGCGAAGTTTGCAGGGTACCCGACCTGTGGCGACGTGTTGTGGCGAACGGTGCGCTCGAACATGCTGTCACATTCCAACGTCTTTATCGTCCTCGTCAACATCTGTTGTGAAATGCCGCCGACCTTACGTTTGACACGGCATGTCGCCGTAAGGGACAGGCTCGCCCAAATCATTGCAAAGCTTCCTTACCACGTCGGATGAAGAGCTTCTCAAAAAGCGTACGCGAAGGTCGAGCGTCACGTCGACCTTCGCGGTGAATCCCGATACGCGTCTACTATGAGGTAGACGAGCTTAGTGACGCTGAGCCACAGTTGGCGCCGTCCCTATCCGCGAAAGCGGGCTAGAGGGTTCTCAAGCTCGCCGATGTACTGAAGGCTTTTTTCCGGATTGAGCAGATCCAGCATTTGTTGGTTGTTGTTGAGTTGCAGCCTGTTCAGGCAATTTCGCACGAAACGCTCCGAGAAAAAGTCGTACTGCTCATACTTCTGCGCATATTCCGGATGTTCGATCTGATAATTGCGTATGCATTGTGCCACTAACCCCCAGAACTGATCCTCCTGCATCGTATCCGTTTCGTGCAGGATCGCGGAGAGATACCGGAAGAAGCAATCGAACACATCTGTGAAGATGCAGTTCGGTTTCATACTGTCATCGAGCGTGTACGAAATACGGGATATTTCTTCGGGCAAGGTGATCGAGCCATTAAGAATGCCGATTTCTTCACCGATATCCTTCATGATCGCGCGAACAGGCGTGTTGTCGTCCAGCACCAGGATCAGATTCTCTCCGTGTGGCATGAAAGCGAGATCGTAGCGATAAAAGCAGTGAATGAGGGGTGCGAGATAGGCCTTCAAATAGGCGGCGATCCATTTCTCTGCGCTGAGGCCCGATGCTGCGATCAACTCCGACACGAGTGAGACGCCATCGCGATCCTTATGCAGAAGGGCGGCCATGGTCATGACGCGCTCGTTTGCACGCAAGCGCGGCAGGGGGCTTTCTCGCCAGAGCGCCGAGAGCATTTTCTTGTAGGGAGAATCGAGTTTCAGACCTTGATCGTAATAGGGGTATCGATACCCAATGGCTGCGACTTCCCGCAAAATACTGAAACCATTTTCGTTCAGGTACACATCGGCTTCAATGAGATTTCCAAGCCATTCGTTGATGGCAGGCGTCGTCAGCATGTACTTGGGTGACAGGCCGCGCATAAAGCCCATGTTCAAAACGGAAATACCCGTTTTAACATAATGCTTGCGACTGTCCGTCGTGTTGAAGAATGTCCTGATCGACTGCTGGGCCTTGTAGCTATCGCTCCCATATCCCAGGCATACGATATACCTGCGGGCCACGTCGGCGGCAAAAGTGATGGCGAGCTTATTAAACCACTGCCATGGATGAGCGGGCATCAACCAATAGTCATTGGGATCAAGGCCGAGCCGTGAGAGGCGCGTTTCAAAACTGCGCAGCGTGATTTCATCCAGCTCCGTCCCGATCAAGTCTTCGTAGTCGAGCGAACTGACGGAGGTGAATGTTGCACGCTCCTTGCTGACGGCCAACCAGATGATGTGTACGGGATGGCCAGCCTCTGGCGCGTAAAGCCGGTAATCGATTGCGTCGAAGCCGATACGTCCATTATTGGCAATGAAGGTCGGATGACCTTCCGTCATACCAGCCTCAATCGTTTGGTAATCCGCAACGGCGAGCTGACGGGACGAAATATGGCGTTCCTCCCGCTTGTACGACGCTCCATATAGGGTCGTGGACACTTCTTCCAAGTATACCGGAAGCATGGATTCGCGGAGACCCAGTGTTTGGGCAAATTCCAGGATCAGTGCCAGCGCATCCAGTTGCGCTGGCTTGCCGTCAGTCTTCTTTTCGATAGTGGCAGGATCGATCGACCAGTGATCCAGCGCCAGTCTTCTGGCTTTAAAGCTGTAGACAATCTCCGGGTTTTGCTCAGGGCGCACTTCGTACTGTCCCCAATCGCCATCGGTTGCAAGCAATCGAGGAGTCAGAAGCAGTTCGTGAGAGAATTCAGCCAGTGCCTTGTGAACAAGGTGTCTGTTGACGTCCTCCCACACCAGCGGACCCAGATGAGACGAGGCCTTTTCTGGAGAAAAGGGTGTAGGTTGAAACGCTGAGATATTCATTCGTTTTCTTCCTGTTCGAGAGTGTTGTTGAACGCGTCGCGGGTAACGAACGACAAAAGGGCGGTTTTCTCTTCGAGTTTGATATGTCCTGCGGACACAAAGCCGACCTTTCGATTCAGTTCATGCACCTTGGTGTTGCGTACATCGGGCTCCACGACGAGCCGATGGATCTGCGGGTTGCTGAAATGGAAACTCAAAATGGTGCGGATGATGCTGAGCGTGAAGCCAGAGATAGGGATGCTTGGCGGTGCGACGAGAAAATGCATTCCCCAGTCACCGGTCTGAATATTGTAATGCTTTCCGACCTGGTCATGCCGAGGATCATAAGATTCCATGACGAATGCAGGCTCGCCTTTAAAATAGCCCATGAAGCTTTCGGCATGCCCGCTTGCATTCATTTTTGCATAGAAGGCCGCGATCTCCTGGCGGGAGTAATGGCCCATGTTCCAGAACCGGGCATAATCACGGGTAAACCAATCGTGCAGGATCACACTGTCTTCATCCGGAGCAAGCGGGCTAATAGTCATTTCGCCAACATTTCGATGCTGCTTCTTAAAGACAACGTCTCGTTCTGACATCTGCGATTTTTGTAAGTGGAGCATAGTCATCCCCTTGCTCATGCGGGTTGGGCGCGACTGCTTGGTGCAGCGAGAATGGGTTTTAGGCCGACGCGGTACAGCAACAGTGTTGCCAGCACGAAGAAAGCCGCGAATAGAAAGGGTATGCCGTCGCCGAGCTGCTGAACCAGCAGACCGCTTGCGAGTGCTGCGAGCATCACGCCGCTGTTTCGGGCAATATTGAGGAAGCTGAAACCGGATGCGTAACGATGTTTTTGCGCGCGTTCAAAGAACAAGGCGTCAAGGCCGGTTGTCACGCGATAGAGGCCGATACCGTAAATGATACGGCCTACGATGATCGATGCAGGATTTGGAAACGCCTGAATTATGAGGCCGATGGCGGTTAAAGCAAGGCCAGCTTCGTTTCGGCGCCAGGCCTGTTTTCCTTTGTCCCACTTGTGATCTCGGGCCAGTATGGCGACGGCTACGAAACCCGGTATCGCATAAACCAGTCCTGTCCATTGCTGCATCGTCTCGCCTGAAATGGACTGCCACCACACGGTCATGAATGGCATGGACATGTAGAAGCCGAAATAAAACAGGAACATTACGCACAGCAGTGAGGTGAAACTCTTTACCTCGTGGGAAGTGAGCTTTGTCAGGTTTTGCCGCTCTTCGGAGGCAGGCGCGGGCGCTTCTTGGGACATGGTCTTGAGCAAAACCGCGCAGATTGATGCTTGAAGGACGTCGCCCAAAGCCATAGCGACATAGGGAAGCGCATAGCCATAGGAACCAACAATTTCGCTCCCGGATATGGCGCCGACGATTCCGCCGAAATGAACGATGACGGCAAGAGCACCAATGGTCGTAGAATGCTTTTCCACTGGCTGCTTGGCGATGACATAAGGGTACATCAGCAGGTAGCTGGCTTTGAAGCAAACCATCAGCAAGGAGAATACCCAGAAACTGGCGATATTCTCTGAGGCATAACACGCAAAGCTCAGGGCACCCGCCGCTACCTGCGTCCAGATCAGTACCGAAATGGTGTCGCGTTTCTTTGCGATAGCAACCCAGACCGGAAAGGCAAGCATGACCGCCAGAGATATGGACGCCAGATATAATCCCACTGTGAAGGATGACGTTATCTCGAAACGCGCCTCGAACAGCTGCGGGTAATAAGGGAGTAACATCGTGTCACTGATGACCGCGATTGCAGTCATCGCGAAAAGAGCAAGCCTCAGCATCATGCTACCACGCGCGGTGATGCAACGTTGCTGAGGGCGTTGACATCAAAGGTCTGGAAGGTCGTGTCCTCCTCGACCGGATAGACTTCGTAACCTGCAATCGCACGCAGGATCGTCGCATTGCGAAGGCATGCCATACCAAGGTCCGGTGCAACGAAACCATGGGTGTGAATATTGAGGTTCTGCACGAAGATGTCTTGCCGATCGTGATCGACGGCATAATTGGCAGCAACATCCAGCCTGCCTTTGCCATCTCTTTTGAGGCGTTCGTTGATCCCGCCGAGAAAATCCGGTTCTTTATAATCGTATCCGGTGGCAAGAATGACGGCATCTGCTTTGCGCGTGAAGGGAACGTCCTGTTCACGGTGCCGGAACTCCAGAGAAAATGTCTGGTGGACCGCAGAATGGCGAAGCTCGACAAGTTCGCTGTTCGGGATCAAATTGGTCTCGACGGTGCTTTTGAGGCTTTTGCGATAAAGAAGGTCGTAAATATCTTTTAGCAGGCTTGCATTGATGCCTTTGAACAGGGTTGCCTGCTCTTTTAGAACTCCGTCTCGTGTCGCTTCAGGCAGGTTATGGAAATAACGGGCATAATCTGGCGATGTCATTTCCAGGTTAAGCTTCGTCAGATCAAGTGGAAAGAAACGCTGAGACCGTGTGACCCAGTCGACGCTGTAGCCGTGCATGTCGATTTCCGAGAGAAGGTCATAATAAATCTCTGCTGCACTCTGGCCACTCCCCACGATGACGATGGATTTGCGCGCCTGGATTTTCTTCTTGTCGGCCAGATACTGTGACGAATGGGTTAGATGTTTGGCAGCGGAATTACAGCAGGAAGGTATCGATGGGGATGTCCCCGTGCCGACGACAAGCTTACGCGATCTCACTGTTTTGATCTCGCCTGCGCGGTCTGCAACAGTCAGGATGTAAAGCTTCGATGCCTCGTCATAACGCGCATCCTTGACGGCATGGCCGAACCGCAAATTATCAAGCTTTGCCGCCGCCCAGCGGCAGTACAGATTGTACTCATTCCTCAACAGGAAAAAGTCTTCACGGGTGTAGAAGGAATATATTTTCCCCTGCTCTTTCGCGTAGTTGAGGAACGTGAATGGGCTGGTTGGATCTGCAAGCGTGACGAGATCACCCATGAACGGAGTTTGCAGCGTAGCGTTTTCCAAAAGCATTCCGGAATGCCAATTAAATTCCGGATTCCGATCCAAGAAAATGGACTTTAATTTCGAAATGGGTTGGGTAAGGCATGCGAGCCCCAGATTGAATGGTCCAAGCCCGACACCCGTAAAATCAAAAATTGTATTTTTCATTACGGTCTCCAATGATCAGGCATCTTTTTTATAAACATGATTATAAAAATCAAGTATTTTTATTACCAAGAATTTAGAGATAAAAAATGACATTAAAAGTTGCGCTGTTTTGCTAGAATATACGATAAATGCGCTAAAAAATGCCATATTTTCACGAAACACCATGTTTCGTTTAGTAGAATAAAATATATAATTGTGCTGTGTCGCGCGAGGAAAGACGTCTGAGCGTTGGTCGTCAGACATTGAGATGCGAGATGGCGGCCGATATTTCTAAAAAATCGGAAACAGAAAATACTACTATAAATTGCGTTGAGTTTGGTGTGTCATTTCACGTGACGACGCATAAGGAGCAGGATTATTGGAGCTGCGAGCATCGAGACTCCTGCGGCGATGAGGAAGGACGTTGCGTAACCAAAACGCGCTGCAATGGCACCGGCGCCAAGCCCCCCAGCCATGCTGACAATCCCGTCCATGCACTGAAACAAAGTAAAATCCACACCAGCCTGTCGCGGGTCCGACCAGCCCATGAAGCAGGCATAGAGTGCAACGAAGCCGATCGACATGACACCTGAAGAGCTGACGATTGCGACTGTCATGACCATCCAATGGGCGATGTCGCGGTTGAGACTGAATGTTGCGAAGGCGCAGAGCAAAAGAGTTTGAGTGGCTATAGACAGGATAAGGACGCGTGATGAGCCAAATGACCGAACCAGTGCGCCACCGAGTATTGCGCCACCAAAGCCTACAATCATACTGCCCATACCGTTAAGAGCGCCTATCGTTACCAAATCGAAGCCATAATCGATCAGAAACGGGCCAAGCATCGCCAAACCCCATTTTTGGGCAGCGACATAAACGGCGGCAACCAAGAGTCCTGTCCGGACTTGAGGACGCTTGAGCGCGTGACGGATGGACGGTATCTGTTCGCGTGTTTCTGGCTTCGCCTTGGCGGCGGGTCCGAATATAAAAGGAAGGGCCAATGAAATGAGAAGCGCCGCCATAGCGGTCGTCGCGTTTTTCCATCCAAAATAGTCGACCAGCACAAGAAACAGACCTGCCCCGATGGCTGAACCGAGATAGGAGCCGCCGACTTGTGCGGCATTTCCCCAGCCATAATGTTCCACAGCCAGTGCCTCCACCGCAAAGCCATCGCAGGCAATATCAACGGTGGCGGTGACCATGGCGACGACAAAAAGCACTGCAATAGCCACGCTCACTGGCGATGGCCCAGTATAAGCAAGAATAAGCAGACCGGAGGCGCAGATAGAAACGCCGACTGCAACGATCCTGCGCGATCTGTTTTTACCCAAACGCGGTAATCGATAGCGCTCGACATAAGGAGACCATAGGAATTTCAGGGCCCAGGGCAGAACAACGAGATAAAGAAGACCGATCTGGTCGAGCGGCAGACCAGCAGTTCTGAGAACTGCTGGAAGACCGAGAAAAGTCAAACCGCCGATGACGCTTTGCCCGACATAAAGACCGCCGACAGCCACGAAAACCGATACCGGCGACGGCCTTTTACCCACTGGATGTTGCTGTAGCATCAGAAGCTGTACTTGACGCTGGCAACCACTTTTCTACCTTCGTCGTAAAGGCAATAGCCGGTTGCGCAAACCTGATTGACCTCGTCGAGTAGGTTCGTAGCGTTGACATGGAGCTTCACACCCTCCATCGCGCTGTTAAGTTTACCGAGGTCGTAACGCAAGGATGCATCGATAAAGGTACGCGCTTCGTTATTGTAAACCGGTGTATGGACATCGTCGCCAAAACTGGAGCCGACATAACGTATCCCAGCGCCTATACCGAGACCTTCAAGTGCGCCACTTTGCACCTCATAATCTGCCCAGAGAGAGAACATATGATATGGGGTCGAATTAAGCTGGTTTCCAACTGTCGCAGCGCTCTGCCTAGTGATTTCAACGTCGTTGTACGAATAGCCTCCGGTAAAGCTCAAGCCGTTGTCGAGAGACGTAGTGACCTCGAACTCTACACCGCGTGAATGGAGATCAAGCTGTCGTAGCAAAGCGACACCGGAGGAGGTGTCGTAAAGCGATGCGTTTTTCTGATCGAGATCGAAATAGGCGGCAGAGATGAGAATGTTCTGATCAGGAATTTCATACTTCAAGCCAATTTCGTACTGCTTCCCAAGTGCTGGATCGGCTTGTCTCGTCGTGCCATTCAATACAACACCTGCATTGGCGACATAGGACGTTCCGTAGCTCACATAGGGCATTACGTTCCACGGCGTCACATAACCAATCGAAGCTCGCCCGGTGGTTTCGCTATCGTTTCGGGAACTTCCGTCACCGTTGCTCGTGTATTCGCTTTTGTGCCAGTCATGACGCAGACCGAGGCCGATCCGCCAAGCATCGATTGCAATCTGATCCTGAACATAAATACCAATTGAATTCTGCTTTTGATTCGTGACGGAAGTAATCGCCGGGTTGTAAAAAATGGGGGGAGTAGACAGTAAGGGGCCATTACCTTGCCGAGATTCGTATTCCATAAAACTGTAATCGACGCCGGCGATAAGTTTATGCTGCGCTACACCAGTCTCAAATTCGCCTTCAAGGTAGGTATCCGTGGAGACACCCTTATTGTCTTCGTGCACCACACCTAGATAGCTAGACTGATAGTCAACCCATTGCTGATTAGTCGCAAGCTGAGAATAACGCAGCTTATGATGTAATGTAAGGTTTTCATTGAGTTCGTGTTCAAGTTCGTAGCCGATTCTCCACTGCTTCTGGTCAAAGTCGTTAAAGCGGGAATCCCCTGCATATACGGGCGTTGCTCCATTGTTTTGGATGTATCCCCAAGTTCCGCCGGTAGTGGAATCCATGTACTCGCCAAGGACGGTAAATTTAGTGCCTTCGTCCGGCTTCCACGTTATTGCAGGTGCGATCATCACACGATCGTCTTTGATTGCTTTGACTTCGTTGCGGGCATCTCGTCCGACTCCAGTCAACCGATACAAAACCGAGCCGTCTTCATTGACGGGACCGGACAAATCGAAAGCGGTTTGAACACGCCCGTAAGAGCCATATTGCAGTTCCACTTCACGGAGTTGCTCTTCAGTCGGGCGCTTCGAAATAATGTCCACGATGCCGCCTGAGCTGCTTGCGCCGTAAATAGATGCAGCCGGACCACGCAGAATTGTCACGGCTTCTATTCCATAAGGCTCCAAACGGAAAAGGCCGTTAGGACTGTTGATTTGACGCAGACCGTCGCGGAAGACACCTGTGTAACTGAGTTCGATCCCCCGAAGCTTGAAAATATCGAAGCGCGGCTCAGTTCCGACCGACCCGCTACGGACGCTTGGCGAGTAATTGATCACTTCTCTGAGATTCTGCGGCTGCCTATCGTCCAGTTGCTTTCGGCTGACCACGGACACGGACTGCGCAGTTTCCGCAATCGGCGTATCCGTTTTTGTTGCCGTGCGGCCCGACTTCGCAACGTATCCATCCGTTTCTACGACGCCCTTGACACCTTCTGCACCAGCGCCCTGAACGACGATGGGAGCAAGCACCGTAGAGCCGTTATTAACGGCTGCTGCTTGATTTGCGCTTGCCGCAGGATCGAAAATCCGCACTGTATTGGATCCGGTGATCGTGAAATACAGGCCGGAACCAGCAAGAAGTTGGTTTACTGCGGCAGAGACGCCAAGTGCGCCCTGAACGCCTGCAGTGGTCTTGCCTCTGGTAATGGCGGATGGATAGAGCATCCTCAGATTGGCCTGGCGGCCTAGTGCCAGAATGGCATTCTCCAGTGGGCCAGCGGGAACGGACAGATTGACCGCGGCAGAGGAAACGGGTGCGCCTTGTGCCAGAGCATGGTTCGTCTCGATAGCCGTTGCGACCGTCAAACCCACTATCGCTGTTGTCGTCAGCCACAACCCTCTGCGCACCCGCTTCGCTAATAACATTTCGGTCCCTTTCAACGCCTGATCAACAAGGCACTCCGCAACGGCGCAGTGCGTTCTGTTGACCTAGAGTGAAAAAGGACCTGACATCCTGACGTGCTGTGCTAAAAAATTATCGGGAACGAACAAGCACCATCATGCCGGACAACCGGGTGACGACGACGGGAAGGTTGCCTTCGAGAATGTGAAGTGCCTGATCTGTGTTTTTAAGATCGAAAATGCCGGACACGCTGAGCTTGGCCGCTCTATCGTCGAGAATGAGTATGCGGCCATGACGATATTGCGCCAGAATCTTGAGAACCTCCCTGAGAGACTGGCCTGAGAAAACGAGTTTGCCGTCGCGCCAAGCCGTATTACTGGAGACATCCTGTTTAGAGCGGACCATGTTGCCTGTATTATCCAGCGTCACCACATCGCCAGCGCCTAACCGGGCGACACCGTGGGGTGTCTCAACCTCGACCTCTCCCTCTTCGACTTGCACTTCCTGCGGTAACAAACCAGCTCCGGCACGAACGGAATAATGGGTGCCGAGAGCCTTTGCCGTCAGCGCCTTGTTGTCGACAACGAAGGGGCGTTGAGGGTTCTTCACCACATCGAAGAAAGCTTCACCGCGCAGAAGAACGACGCGTCGCTCGTGATCCGTATATCGTGTCTGAATGGCAGCATCCGTATTCAGGGTAACTTCCGTTCCGTCTTCCAGCCGAATGACGCTGGTCTCACCAATCGATGTGTAATAATCCGCCTGAAAGCGATCGATGACGCCGGTTTGCCAGAAGAAAACCGTTGCCAGCCCCAAGAGACAGATAAAGCCCATGGTTGTCGCGATGGTTTTTCCAGATGCCAAGCGGCTAGGTTCGGCGGGAAGTTCGATCTGCATGTCGCGCATCTCGCTCCAGAGGCCTTTCATTTCCTCGTAAGCGGACTGGCGACCAGGATCGGCCTCTAACCATTCTTCGAAATCTCGGTGATCTGCCTTCGTCGCGTCGGCTGACTGTATGCGTGCAACCCAAAGCGCTGCTTCTTCGGCAAGGGCATGATCAATCAGGTCTCTGCGGTATTTAGACATAAAGAGGTTGCCGCTCTATTGGTATGGTTTAACTTTGTACCCTTATATAATGAGTGAAAAAGATACGAGCGCCTGACGTTCTATCAGGGATTTATTTTTACGCGGGCCTCCCGGCAGTGAAGCAAGGCCTTGATGATATGCTTTTCCACCATGTTGCGCGATATCCCGAGCCTTGTTGCAATCTCGCCATTTGGCAGGCCGTGGAGACGGCTCAGCACGAAGACCTGCCGGCATCGCTTCGGCAAAGCGTCGATCTCACGCGTCATTGCCACGAGATGTTGCCGTGCCGCAACGATCTGTTCCTGGCAAGGCTTGTCGCAGGCAACGCCAAGACCATCTTCCAGTGGAACGAGAAGAGGCCGCTCACGGGACTGCCGAATTATCGTCAGCCGCGCCACTGATTTCGCGATCTGAAACAGATAGGCTTGGGGGTTTTCGATCAACACCGATTGTGAAACTTGCAAGACTCGCAGCGCCGTTTCCTGCATCGCATCGGCGGCATCCTCACGGTTTCGAAGCCGCCGCCAAAAGAATCGCATAAGCCGGTTTTCTTCGTCCGTATCGAGAAGCTGTAAAAGCGCTCTGCTCATTAATCGACCTGATCCAAAAGCTTTTTTGCACAGGGATGGGCTGATCCCAGCCACCTCAGATGCATATCAGTAACATGATTATCATTGTCATGTTTATAAAGCTTGACGAACAAGCGCTAGAGCCAAGAAATCATGAGCAGTCGATTGGGTGCAATTATACGGAAACTGTTGCGAATTTGCATTTCACCATTCTGCCCCAAAAGTACCATGCCGGGGCCTAGGGCGGAGATCGGACCTCTTCCTGCAAATGGGCAATACCTGCTATTCTTCGGTCTCATCGTCTCCGATTTTGCGCAGCAGATAAAGCAGGGCGATGCGTTCGGCGGGGTTGAGGCGCGCGACGGTTTTTTCGCTGATGAGATAGGCTTGGGGATACATCTCCTGTAGCAAGGCTTCGCCTTTGGGGAGAAGAGAGATCACCACCTTGCGGCCGTCGGCCTTGTCCTTTGAGAGATCGATCAGCCCGCGGGCTTTCAACCGTTCAACAATGCCACGGATGGTTGCCTGGTCGACGGACGTTGCGTTGACGAGTTCGACCTGCGAGCTGGGGCCGAGGTCATGCAAAGCGCATAGCGTTACGAACTGCACCGATGTCAGGTCGGGATCGCTGGCATTGGTTTGGAAAATCGAAAGATGACGCTGATAGGCTTTGCGCAGCAGATGCCCGACTTGCTCCGTGACGTGGTAGCCATTCTGAGGCGCCGGCACTTCGGGCAGCTGTTCGGGGTCTTTTACGGTCATCGTCGGCGTGGTCCATCTGTTAAGGTGTGCTCAGCGTCAATACTGCGCGGACTTAAGGAAACACCACAGCAAGTTGCGACGGTCAAGGCGTGTCGAGCCTCGCCACTCCGCGCGATTTCACGCGGAGTGGCTTGGTTATCCGGTTATTTGAAGTTGTGTTTCATTTCCTTGACGGCGATGTCTCCATTGAGGACCATCACTTCGTCGTCGAGGAAAAGCGAGCAACCGCGCATCGGTATATCCAGATGGCAGGCGGTGTCGTTGGGGCCACCCAGTTCGTTGTTCGGGCCGGTGGAGAACATCACGTTGCCGTAGAAGGAGCGTGCCTCCATGCCCATGCCCCCCGGGAATTCGCCGGGCACCATGCGATGCCATTTGGCATTCTGATTGAGACCCCAGCCGACATGGCTCATACCCATGCCACGAGGGTCGTTGAAGCCCGCCATGTAGGATTTGACCAGTTCGGCGTCGAGACCACCGCGAATGTCTGTGACCCAGCCGTTTTCGATGGTGTAGATGATCGGGTCGCGCACATAGATGTTCTGCGGCAGCAGGATATCGCCCGGTGCAACGACGATTGTGCCATCAACGCCGTCGTCGTCACCACCGGTGAACACAAAGCCGGATGGCCAGTGGTCCCAGCGGCCAGCTTCGTCCGTACACGCATATTCCGTGACAGTGGGATAGGTGTTGAGCTTGTAGGTGACATCGGTGCCATGCGGAGAGGTGATCCGCATCACCTTTGCCTTGGATAGCAGATCGCCTGCAAACTCGACACGCTCACGCAGTTCCTGTGTCGGCAACATACGGGCGAGAATTTCTGGCGGCTCAACGGCGGTCAGGATACGCGTGCCAGCCGCCTGGATCGCCATCTGTTCCGGGCTGAACAGCAGGAAAATGCAATCGATCAGCATGTCGGCTGCCTTCAAGGCCTCCACCGCTTCCGGCATGGCTGCGAGGCCTGTCTGGCCAACCGACCATGCACCTGCTGGCGGCACTGGCGGCAAGCGCATGTGATACATTCTGGCGCCAAGGCGCATACCTGCCGCCATGAAGGCGTCGGCGTAGTCGAGGCGCTCGTTGCCTTGGGTCAGGACGATGAGTTTTTCGCCCTCGTGGACGCCCGACATCTTTAGCTGATGCAGGCAGATTTCCGTGAAGCTGAATTGATCCATGCTCGTTCCCTTTTATTGTTTGAAGGCTTAGGTGCCTCGTACAGTTACGGACAGTCGGACTTGACCTTGGCGATTTCTGCGATGGCTTCCTCCCGCGAAACGACATCGCCATATTTGCTGTCGATATCGAAGAGGTTGGCATTGTGCGGGTCGGGGTGGCGGTCGCCGACGCATTCGCGCACGACTATGCCACGGAAGCCGTGTTGCACAGCGTCGACGGCGGTGGCGCGGATGCAGCCGCTCGTCGAGCAGCCAGCCATGATGACGGTGTCGATTCCCTGCGCGTGGAGCTGCGAGGCGAGGCTGGTGCCGAAGAAGGCGCTGGCATATTGCTTGATGATGACGAGCTCGCCATCGGCAGGCTCGACGCCCTCACAGAATTCGGCCAATACATTGCCGTCGACCATCGCCTTCATGACGGGCGATTTCTTCACCCACATGCCGCCATCGGCGCAGTTTTCTGCCAGATAGAGGATACGCGTGTGGATGACAGGAATGCCTGCCTTTCGTGCTGCCTCGATCAATTCGGGTGTTTTGGCAACAGCTTCAATCACACCGGGGGCGTACAGCGGAGCGCCTTCGATTGTGTAGGCTTTCAAAAAATCTATGACCAGAAGGGCAGGGCGCTGGCCGAAGCCGATGCGGTTGCCCCAGACGCCTTGATAATTGGATTCTGCGGTTTGCATGACACTCTTCCTCAATAAGCGCCGGACAGAAGCGCACCCGCTCCCGGCACGACAGGTTCAAGGCCCAGCGATTTCAACATGCAATAGGTCGTGGCGACGGCGGCAGTGACGACCGGTTTGCCGGTCATGGCTTCCACCTTGGCAATGGCTGCCAGCGACGGCATCTGCACGCAGGCCGACAAGACGATGACGTCCACATCGGTCAGGTCCAGTGTTTGCACGATGGCGGGAAGATTTTCCGGGTCGTGGCGGGCAACATCCAGATTGTCGGGGATTTCCAGTGCCCGCCAGTCCATCACTTCGAAGCCTTCTTCACGAATGTAGTTCACCACCAGTTCGGTCAGCGGCTTCATGTAAGGCGCAACCACGGCGATTTTTTTCGCCTTCATGAACTTCAGCCCTTCGATCAGGGCACCAGCGCTGGTGACAACGGGGATATTCGCGCCCTCCTCAGCCGTGCGACCGGTAAGGCGTTTCTCCGACTGGCGATGATAGCCCAACCCCATGGCCATGATGGCGACAAGGCAGGCGTAACCCAGCACGTCGACGCGCGCGTCGGAAAGCTCTATGGCGCAGCGGTCGGATTCGGCGTCCATGGCCGCCAACTCTTCCTTTACCACCTTCTTCATACGCATACGGCTGGAATGGAAGGTGAAGCGTTCAGGGCGAATGGATTGGCGTGCGATCAGCATCGCCGGAATTTCTGTTTCCATGGTGGTGTTGGAACTTGGTACGATCTGACCGATACGATAGAGTTTTTGCACTGCTGTGGTCCTCTGCAAGATAAGCCTGATATCAAACGAAAACGGCGGACCAGAAACCCGCCGCAGTCTTCATCTTCAACGGGAGAGGAAGTCTCCGAGAGCGACAAAAAAGCCGTCGAAATCGTCCCATGGGATCATGTGTCCGGCATTTGCCACATGGGTGATTTCCAAAGCGGGGCATAGCGCCTGCGCTTCGTCCTGATCGACCTTTTCAATCACGCCGCCGCGTCCGGCCACCATCAGCATCGCTGGTACCGACAACTTGCCGATATCGGGGAAAATGTCGTCCTTGTGGAAGTCTTCAAAGGCAGTAACGATCGCTGGTTCGTAGCAGGTGTGAAGCCATTCGGCGCGCAGCGTAAGTTGTCCTTCTGTCCATGTCGGGCAGAATGCCTTCATCGCCTCGGCGTCCATCCCGTTCAGCGACTGGTGAATACTATCCACATACCAGGGCAGCTTGCTCGGATAGGGGCGACGCCCCGGACCGGACACAGGCGGGTCGATCAGAGCCAGCCGCGAAAATGCATCGGGTGCCGATACGGAAGCGCGCATGGCAATGCGCGCACCCATGGAATGTCCCAACAGCGCCGGACGGGATAGGCCAAGTGCAGCGGCAAAACCCACCACATCTGCGGCCATGGGGTCGAGGCCGTAATCGAGATCAGGGCCGGTTGAGGACAGGCCACGGCCACGCACGTCCAAAACGTACACGTCATAACGCTCCGCCAACTTCTCTGCGACGAAACCCCAGGTGATTGCCGGGCTGGTAATGCCGGGAATCAAGATAACAGATGGTCCCTTGCCGCCGTAGCGGAGATAATGTTGGCGAATGCCGTTGGCAAAGACGTTCGCGCCGTAAAGCGGTCCGCTGCTCATGCTGCGCTCTCGGTTTTCAGCGGCGCGGCGTAGATGTCATAGCCATAAACCCATGCCGGATCTTCCTGCTGGAGCAGGAAAGTGTTGGCATTCGACACGCTCTGAACGCGTGTTGCGCGATCCCTGCGGTTGGTTTCATACAGGCCGAAGGCGGTACCGAAATCGTTGATGCCGGTTTCTTGCAGGCAGCGCGTCAACATCGCGGCATCTTCGATCGCCATCGCAGCGCCCTGCGCCATATGTGGCTTCATCGGGTGACAGGCATCGCCCAGCAGCACAAGACGTCCCTTGCTCCACAACGGCAGCGGATTGCGGTTGAACAGCGGCCACTTGGTGACCTCGTCCGTGCTTTCTATCAGCGCCTGGATGATCGGGTGGTAGCCCGCGAACGCGGCCGCCATTTCTTCGCGGCTGCTATCGACAAAAGCGGAATCGAATTCCCATGCGGGATGAGGAACGCCGGTGACATAATAATATTCGTCGCGGCGGGCAGTCGTGTAATAGACCATCATGTGACGGTCTGGACCCCACCATTTGACGCAATCTTCGAACGTCAGGTCGAACTTCTTCAGTTTCTCGGACGAGATCAGAGCGCGATGGCCGACCCAGCCGCTGTAGTTTGGCTTTTCTTCGCCCAGCAGTGTTTCCCGCACGCGCGAATTGATGCCGTCCGCACCAATCACGATGTCGGCGCGTATCGAGGTTCCATCCTCGAATTCGACCAGCACATCGGTGCCGTTGTCATCGAGACGAGCCAGCTTCTTGCCGAAATGCAAGGTGCCGGGCTGGAGTGCTTCTTGCTGAATGGTCTGAAGGTCGCCGCGATGAACGGTGCAATATGTATGGCCGTATCCCTCAAGCGGAACCCGTGCGGTGTATTCGCCGGTGATGCCGTCACGGCTGAACCAATGGCTCGGCGTGCTGCTGATGCCGATGACCTTTTGATCGATCCCAATCCGCTCGAAAATCTTGAGAACGTTCGGACCCATATGGATGCCGGCACCGAGACGCGAGAAGCTTGGCGCTTGCTCATAGATGTTGACATCAAAACCTGCGTGCTGGAGCAGCGCGCCAGCGACAGCGCCACCCAGGCCAGCACCGATAATGGCGATTTTCTCTTTTCCGTTAGACATAGCGACCCTTCTTAGCCGTCTTTCGACGCATTGTTCCCACGATTGGATGCTTGGCGAAAAGTCTAGCGCATACGCTCTAAATAGCAAGGGCGTGATTTTAATTTTCATCAGAATTACGCGTAAATTGCGGAATTAACACGAGAACTCAGTAGATCGAAATCTCTATTTCCGTCTTGTCATCTGTTGTTATAAAGCGTATACACTTGTTAATAAAATAAAAGGGGATATAGATGCGAAGAGTCGGTGACTGTCGCATCGTTATGGTTTGTGGGCGTCGGATCGGCGTCTGCTGCGTGACGGTTCGGTCGGTGAGGATAGGTGTGCCCTGTGTTTCGTTCTCCTGTTTGGAGGGCCTGCTTTGACGCTGCCGGTTTGCTTAAATTTGAATGTTAACGGCTCTGTTCACAGGGTCGAAGCAAGCCTTGAGACACCTCTTCTTTACATCCTCAGAAACGATCTTTCGCTCAATGGTCCGAAATACGGCTGCGGGATTGGCGAATGCGGCGCGTGTGCGGTTCTTGTGGACGGTCGTGCAGTTCGGTCCTGTACAGTGCCGCTTGGCGCAATCGGAACACGTCAGGTCACGACGCTGGAAGGTCTGGGGACGCCAGAGCATCTTCACCCGACCCAGGCCGCCTTTATAGATGAAGCCGCTGCTCAGTGCGGATATTGCCTGAATGGCATGATCATTGCCACCGCTTCCCTGCTTAATCGCAATTCAGATCCCGACGAGAACGACATTCGAGAAGCGTTGCGCCATCATCTGTGCCGCTGTGGAACCCATATGGAAATACTCGCCGCAGTCAGGCGGGCCGTTGGCTATATGAAGATAGAGCGCACCCGCCAAACCCCGTCGAATACCGAGACACCGGACGTCATAGAGGAGGCCTCGCCATGACAGATCATCGCGAAACATCCAAATCCAGCTATATGTCCGCTGCCGATATGTTGCTGATTGTTGATGACGCATCGCTGGGCGAAGCCGCCGAGCTGTATGTTGCCGTCGGCGGCAATGGTCGCGTGACCGCTTTCAACGGACACGTCGATCTTGGAACAGGCATACGCACCTCGTTGGCGCAGATTGTCGCCGAAGAGCTGAATGTGCCGTTCGAGCAGGTCGACATGGTGCTGGGTGCCACCTCGGTCGCGCCCGATCAAGGTGCAACGATTGCCAGTGAAACGATCCAGATCACCGCCATTCCCTTGCGACAGGCCGCTGCCACGGCGCGCCATCATCTGCTGGCCAAGGCCGCCGAGAAAACAGGCATTGCGCGTGAGCGGCTGACGCTGGAAAACGGTATTATCCGTGCGGATGGTGGCGAGAACTGGCAGCTCAGTTTTGGTGACATCGTCAGCGGCAACCGTGTCAGATTGTCGATCGATAAGAATGCGGCACTCAAACCGGCATCCGATTATCGGCTTGTCGGCTCATCGCGTCCGCGTGTCGATATTCCGGAAAAAGCCACGGGACGCTGGACTTATGTTCATGATGTGCGTGTGCCGGGTATGCTGCATGGTCGCGTCGTGCGTCCGCCTTATGCGGGCTTCGATCATGGCGACCATGTCGGCAACAGCCTGATCGCGATCGACAAGGCTTCGGTCGCACATATCCATGGGTTGGTTGGTGTTGTTGCCATCGGCGATTTCGTCGGTGTGGTCGCGACGCGCGAAGAGATCGCCATTGAGGCTGCGAAAAGCCTCAAGGTCGTCTGGCGTGCGCCGCCCGAGTGGCCCGACCTGAACGCGCCGGAAAAGGCGTTGCGCGCCAATCCGTCAACCGCGCGTAAACTTGCCGATCTGGGGAATGTCGACATGGCGCTGGCCGGTAGCGCCCAGCCGATGAACCGCACCTATGTCTGGCCCTACCAGATGCACGGTTCTATAGGACCTTCCTGCGCGGTGGCCGACTACGGCGACGCCGGGTTGACGGTCTGGTCCGGGACGCAAAACCCATTCCCGATGCGGCGCGATCTGGCGCTCCTGCTCGACATGCCGGAAGATCTGATCGTTGTGGAGCGGCTGGAAGCGGCTGGTTGTTACGGCCGCAACTGCGCCGACGATGTAACGGCGGATGCAGCGCTTCTCTCCCGCGCCGTCAAAGCGCCAGTGCGCGTACAATTGACCCGCGAACAGGAACACGCATGGGAGCCAAAGGGGGCCGCTCAAATTATGGACGTCCGCGGTGGTCTGGATCTGGAGGGTGGTCCGTCTGCCTATGATTTCGAGACACGGTATCCCTCTAATCTGGCGCCGACCCTTTCTTTGATCCTCACCGGCAAGGTGCCGCCTGTGGCCGACGTCGTGCAGATGGGCGACCGCACTGCGATTCCGCCCTATGCCTATGGCAACCTGCGCGTTACCGTGCACGACATGCCGCCAATCGCACGCGCATCGTGGTTCCGAGGCGTTTCGGCAATGCCGAACACCTTCGCCCACGAGTGTTATGTTGATGAACTGGCCGCTGCTGCCGGCGTTGATCCGATTGAGTACCGCCTTCGTTATCTTCATGATCCACGCGCTGTCGATCTGGTACATGCCTTGGCCGAACGCGCAAAGTGGGTGCCGCATACGACGTGGGGTACGCTCGGCGGCGAGGGCGATCTGCTGTATGGGCGCGGATTTGCCTATGCCGTTTATGTGCACGGGCCATTTCCGGGCAAGGCCGCTGCCTGGGCCGCGTGGGTGGCCGACGTTGCCGTCAACAAGAAGACAGGTGAGATTGCGGTCACGAAAGTGACCTGCGCGCAGGATTCCGGGATGATGATCAATCCGGATGGCGTGCGTCACCAGATCCACGGCAATATCATTCAGTCTACCAGCCGGGTGCTGAAAGAAAAGGTCGAGTTTTCGTCAACCGCTGTCCAGTCGAAGGAATGGGGCGGCTATCCGCTGATCACCTTCCCTGAAGTTCCCGACATCGATGTATTGATGATGTCGCGACAGGATGAGCCGCCGCTCGGTGTTGGCGAATCTGCTTCCGTGCCAAGCGCTTCGGCCATTGCCAACGCGGTCTACGATGCAACCGGCATTCGCTTACGGGAGCTGCCGTTTACGCCGGAACTGGTGCTCGCGGCGTTGAACGCCAAGAAGGACGAAACACCGGCCAACCCACCCGCCAAAAAGCGGAACTGGTGGAATATCGGCCTGTCCGCCATTGGTGGCTTCGCCGCATTGACCGGCATCGTGACCATGGCTTCACCATGGCGCCCGGCAATCGGTACCATCTTGAGACCAGATACCAACGTCTATAGCGCCGCCACCATTGAGCGTGGGCGAATGGCGGCAGCGGCGGGTGCCTGCAACGTCTGCCATGTTGGAAATGACGGCACGCCCTTCGCCGGGGGGCGGCGCTTCGACACGCCGTTCGGCGCGGTCTATGCCACCAACATCACGCCGGATACGGAAAACGGCATCGGTGCCTGGTCCTATCCGGCCTTTGAGCGGGCGATGCGTGAGGGCGTAAGCCGCGACGGACATCATCTTTATCCGGCTCACCCCTATACCTCATTTGCAGGTGCAGAAGAGGCCGATCTTCAGGCGCTTTATGCCTATATGATGATGCAGGCGCCGGTTGCGGAAAAGACACCGGAGACGAAGCTCAAGTTTCCCTATAGCATCCGTGCCATGATGGCTGGCTGGAATGCTCTCTTTCTGAAAACAGAGCCGTTCAAATATGTGCAGACCCGTGATGCACAGTGGAACAGAGGCGCTTACCTTGTGGAAACGCTTGGTCACTGTTCGGCGTGTCACACCGAACGAAATGTTCTCGGGGCGGAGAAAAGCGGTAGCGCCCGTCTCTCCGGCGGCTTTGCCGACGGCTGGGAAGCACCGGCTCTGAATGCCTTTTCCAAGGGGCCGGTCGGGTGGACCGCCGATGCATTTTATGACTATTTGCGCACCGGGCATTCGCGTGATCATGGCAGCGCTGCTGGTCCGATGGCGCATGTGGTCGAGGTCATGCAGCCGCTGCCCGACACGGATATTCGCGCCATGGCGAACTATCTCGCAAGCCTGAACGAAGCACCTTTGGACACGAAGGCACAGAGCGAAGCGGCGCTTGCGGCAAGTGATGCTGCCAAAGCCTCCGCCGCACAAATTTCGCCCAGGGGCGAGCGGCTTTTCAACGGCGCCTGCGCCACCTGCCATGCCGGAAACACGGTCCTGTCATCGTTGGCGCTCAACAGCAACCTGCACGCTGCAACGCCGAACAATCTCATTCAGGCAATCCTGAACGGTGTCGAAGCACCGTCCATCCTTGCGCAAACCACCGGGCGGGAAGCACCGGAGGTAATGTCGATGCCCGCGTTCCGGCAGACGTTGAACGATAGCCAGATCGAGGATCTCACCGCTTATCTTAGAGCCCGTTTCGCGCCTGACAAGCCGGCATGGACGGAAACGACACATGCCATGCAGCTTGTCACGGCAGCGGGCCACTAAGGAGGGCAGGAGAATTGGACCAGATCCGACCGGTAGATGATATCGACCATCGTGGTCTTTTCGAAAACCCGACCGCGGGGTTTCGACCATCGGCCTATTGGTTCTGGCATTCGATCCCGACCGAAGACGTCTGCCAAACGCAACTCGCCGATTTCAAAGGCAAGGGGATCAGCACGATCCTTATTCAAGCGCGTCTTGCGATGTCGCGTGACCTCTATCTTTCGTCTGCGTATCTCGAAGCCTATCGGGTGGCGGCTAGGATCGCCGGAAATCTGGGGCTGAAGCTTGGGATTTACGACGACTATAACTGGATCAGCGGCCATGCTGGAGGGCGTACGGTCGCGGGTTGCGATGCCGTGCGCGAACGTCATCTGTTCTGGTCGTCCTCACAAAATGTGCGGGGCGGTATCAGTGGTATTCACCCGCCGTTCGTTCAGGCGATGGGCGCGAATATCCTTGAGTGGCAATATGAAGGAAGCGTGGTCGAGTGGTGCGAGTGGACAATCGAGGCGGCGCTTTTGCATCCATCCACTGGCATCGGCGGCCTTGATCAGATCATCGATGTGACGGCAAGAATAACCGTCTGCGAGAGTGACGCCACTTCCTGCGCCTACGCCTTCGATGGTGAGCTTGACGACGACCAGACGCTGACGGTTTTTGTCAGCGCACGGTCCAAAACCTCGCGACTGATCAATTACCTTATGCCGGAGGCTGTAGAGCGGTTCATCGAAGTTGGTCTTGATCCGCTTGTTCAGGCGCTTGGCGATCTTGTGCCTGATCCCGTCAGTTTCGTATTCTACGACCAGCCCGCAGCAGGTTTTTACACGTGGGACCAGATTTCGGGAAGTCTCGCCAACAGCCTGCTGTTTGCTCCGAACCTTGCGAAAGCCATTTTGAGCGCCACGGGTCAACCACTCGCAAAGACCTTGCTCGCGTTGTTGTGGGATGTCGGCCCAGAGACCCTTCGCCTTCGTGCGCAATTTTATGCCGCCTATTCGGCATTGATGAATGAAGCCTTTTCGGGAACGTTGCGCAGATGGGCTGAGGGCAGGGGCATTGCCCTGACCGGGCACGAGATTTTGCCGCATATCAGCGCCTGGTCGTTGAATGGCGGTTTCACTAGCATTGATCCCAGAGTGGCACTTGCCGTGGATTTTTTCGGAATAGATGCGTTCAGGCATGAAACAGCCGTCGATTCCAACAATTTTGTGGGCCAACTCGCGCCGAAGCTCGGCGATTCCGTCGCACGCTCCAATGGCCGCAGCCGCTGCGTTGTCGAGACCTATGCCAGTGCGGAGCGAACGCCGGTACGTGCCGCCGGACAATGGGAATTGACGCTGGAGACGATGCGCGCGCAGGCGATACGCCTTTATTGTCTCGGCGCTCGACAGTTTCTCTGGCACGGCGTCTACCAGACCGATGGTCGTGACGAGGATCCAACACCCTTTGCCAATCCACGTTTCGATTTCGCGCCGGGCATCAATTTCGAGCCATGGTGGAGCTATCACGATCTGTTCTCCGAGGAGACGTCGCGCATTTCCGCGTTCATCGAGCCGGCCACTCCGCGCACGCCGGTTGCAATCCTCTATCCGCTCTATACCGCGTTTGCGGAAGGCCCGCGCCACAGCCACGCCACCCATATCGGCGCTTGGTGCGAAGGGCTTCTCGCGAACGGCTGCGATTTCATGTTTGTCAGCGAGCGCGATCTCGCCAAGGCCAAAATCAAGAGCGGGCGGTTGCACATCTCGGAACTCGCCTTCGATGCGGTCATCCTGCCATCGGTAACAGTGTTGGAAGCGGCGGAAACTTTGCATGTGCTGGACGTCTTCACGGCGGTTGGCGGAATAGTCTGGTCGTCCGGAGATCGTGTATCTACCGTTTGCAGAGGCGCAGATCCGGTGACAGGGGTATCCTCGACACATATCGATCACATGCCGGACAGCCATGATATTGAGGCCGTTTTGTCAGGCTTGCGGTCATCTGGTCCGAAGATCGTCTGCCATTCGCCCGACCGGCCCTGGCAATGGGTGGGATATGAGGCGAACGGCTGGTGGAGGATCGTCCTGTTCAACGATGCCGCATCATCATGCGTGAGCGAAATTTCCTTTGGCGACGGTTTCGACTGCGAAATCTGGTCTGCCACGACGGGCAACGTGCAGGACGCGGTTGCCTTCAGCCGTCTGAGGATTACGCTCGAACCGCATGAGGTTCGCTGCATTCGACTGCGCGAGACGGTGCAGAAGACTGCAATTGAAGGTCATCTCACGGACAAGCCGGTGCTTGACGCTCACCCCATATCGCTTGTCGAGGGCTGGATGTTCTCGCCGGGAATTGACGCGGAATTCGTGCCGATCTTTGTCGATGCGGGTTGGGAAACTCAGGGCTTTGCCGATTTCTCCGGCACTGGCATCTACCGGTTGGCACTCGAAATTGGCAATCAGGCTGAGTGGATACTCGAATTGCCCAAGGTCGATACGGCGGTTGCCGTTTGGCTTGACGGTCGCCAGATTGATCGCAGGGGCTGGCGCCCCTACCGCTTTGCGTTGGGGCGATTGTACCCCGGCATCCATTTGCTGGAACTGCATGTCGCAAACACGGCAGCAAACCGCTATTACGCTAACACGCCCTATCTAGGCGATACCCTGGACAAAAGCGGACTTTCCGCTGCACCGAAACTGATCCCGCTGGCACACTGACCGGAAGTTATAAATCCATGCTACAACATTCGACGATACCTTTGATGCGTGCCTGGAACAGTTGGTCTGAGCGGCCAGCCGAAATGGTTTTCCTGCCGTTGGGTGTGCGCATCACGCCGATCCTGTATTCCACACGTAGCAAAACCACCTCCGCCATCGAGCCGCGTCGCGACACGGTTCGCTTGGGACGCCACACCATCGATGGCTCACTCATCGAGCTGGAAACCGATCACAGCGGCACGACGGTTGCGTTCTCGACGACGAAAAGCGATCCCTTCGCCATTCGCGGCAGTTGGGACGGTAAAGTGTCTGCTGAATGGGGTTTGCGCTTCTGGCTGACGCTGGCGGTTTCTTCAGATGGTGGGGAGGTTGCAGTCCACGATGCGGGGCAGAACATCACGCTGTTGAAAGTCGGCACCCGCTTCGTGGCGGTCGCTACCGCCGAAGCACCCGTGCATGTCACCGGCCATGATACGATCGACGCGCTGCGGGCGGATTTCGAGGAAAACGGCTACTTCTACACCGCCACCCGCAAAAACGAGGCACCCGTTATCGCCTTGCGCTTTAATCTCGAAATGATGCGCAAGGGTGCCTATGGTGCAGGCGTGGCCGATAGTGCGGAACTTGCGATAGCCAAAGCGCGAGCCTGCCTTTCCGCCGACCTGCCTGCCGATATCGCTGATGCGCAGACCGGCATGTTCGAGGGCGCTCTCGACGCGATGCGCGACGTCGTGTCCTGGAACACCATTTGGGACGAAACCAATGCGCGCCCCTACACGGCGGTAACGCGTATCTGGAATCTCGGGAAATTTGCCGTCTGGTTCAACGACCAGATATTTGCGGCCCTTCTCGCCGGCGTGTTCGACGCTGATCTGGCGCGTGAAAACATGGCAACTGCGATGGCCGGTGCGACACCGCAGGGCAATATCGCCTGCATCGTCACCTCCAACGATGCGTGGGTGGACCGCACCCAGTTGCCCTTTGGCGCACTCGTCGTCTGGCAGCTTTACCAGCGGACCGGTGAACGATCCATGGTCCAGGCGAGTTATGATGCGTTGGTGCGCAACCGGCGCTGGTGGGACGACAATCGTGATCCCGACGGCTTTGGTCTGCTGTCCTGCGGTACTTCGGATGTCGGTGAAGGTCTCTATAAAGGCACGGCGTTTGGCGCGCGCAATGAAACCGGTATGGACAACTCCGCGACCCATGACGAAGCGATCTACGATCCCGTTACCCGAACGCTGTCGACTTTCGATCTGGGTCTGAATTGCGCCGCCGCTCTTGACGCTGAAATGCTGTCGAAAATGGCTGTCGTTCTCGGTAAGCACGATGATGCGCGCGAGTTTGCCGCTCTGGCCGAGCGCACTCGCACATTGATTTCGGAAACCCTGTGGGACGAAAGCCGTGGTATTTTTGCCAATCGTCAGCGCAGCGGCGGTTTCGTTCGATCGCTGTCGCCGACCAGTTTTTATCCGCTGTTGTGCGGCGCGGCCTCGCCCGCACAGGCCGCTCGTCTTCTGGAGCATCTGAAGGACGAGAGCACGTTCGGCGGCAACTATGTGCTTCCGAACGCGACGCGTGACGATCCGGCATTTGTCGACAATGTCTATTGGCGCGGACGCATCTGGCCAAACGTCAATTACATGGTGTGGCTTGGTCTACGTCGCTATGGTTTTATGGGTGAAGCGAGTAAATTGGCCAGCCAGAGCTATGATCTGTTCATGAAGAGCTGGCGTGAGGATCGCATTGCCTCCGAAAATTACAACGCCGTGACCGGCGAGGCGATGGATCAGGGTGATACAGACCCATTCTACATCTGGGCCGCGATGTTGCCGCTGATGGCGACGGGTGAGATCGTCGAGTTTTGCCCCTGGGCAGGCTGGACGGTGCGCAACACCGGCCAGAACGTGGCGCTCGGGCCGATGTTGTCACCTTCGGGAACGCTGCATCTTTCCGTTGATGCTGGCCTCCTTGAGATGAGGCTCAATGAAAAGCCAGCGCTGAGAACCGATCTGATCGCGACGTTTTCTGGCATCGTCATCACTGACGAGCGGTTTTCTTGTATCCTTGCGCCAGCGGCGAACGATGGGTTCATCGAACTGCCTGAGCTGGACGTTGAGAACGTTTTTGCTGCTCGTCTGGATGGTGAGCACATCGACTGCGTTGCAGATAAAGGAGGTGTACGCTTGACGATAACCGGAAACACGAGCGACAGGCAGTTGGATGTCTATTTTTCTCCGCGCAAACGCCTGTTGACGCAAGGCAGCGCTTGACAGGTGCCAATTCCTCATTAATACTTTGTGTACAAACAAAAATACAAGAAGACTGATACTAAAACCAGAGGGTTTGAACTGAGGGCTGGCTGACGATAAAATAGTCGCAGTTGGCTAAACACGGAGTTTTGAGCTAGTTTCAAGTCATGAAAGATGTTCCGCAACGTTGCGGCGCAAGTTTTTTTGTGTTCGGAAGCTAGGCTTTTTAGATAATTTCTCCTCTGGTTATAGTTTGCATACAAACGATTTGATGTGCCGCCAGCATGTCTTCTGTTTTCGGCTTCGCCGATCCGTTGAGGTCGCTGACTGCGGTCACGATCATCCATAACTGTGTATGTTCAAGAGGGGTGCTAAAATGACTGAATTCACCAGACGCAACACGATGAAGTTGATGTCTGCCGCGCTTGTCGCTGGCGTCAGCTTCTCCAGCCTGCCTGGAAAGGCTTTTGCTGCGGGCAGTATCACGGTCCTGAATTGGCAGGGCTACGGCACGGACGAAGCGTGGTCCGTCAAGGCATTTACCGAAAAGACCGGCATTGCAGTCGTTCACGACTACTACAGCTCCGAATCGGAAATGCTGACCAAGCTGCGCACCAATCCGGGCGCTTATGATCTCGTCGTTCTCAACGCCGCGCGTTGTGCCCAGGCGGTCGCCGAGGACCTGTTGCAGCCGATCGATTTCAGCAAGGTGCCGAACGCCGCAACGGTGGACGAGAACCTGCGCTCCAACCCGAATTTCAGCAAGGACGGCAAGGGCTTTGCCGTTCCGTGGGTGTGGGGCATGACCTCGCTCGCCATCCGTGAAGGCTTGCCGGTTCCGACCAGCTATTCCGCGCTTGCCGATGCCGCCTACAAGGGCCGCGTCGCCATGGACGACGATGCGATCATCAACGTTGGTGTCGGTGCGCTGATGAGCGGTCAGGATATCAACAATCCGAAAGACCTCGCTGCTGTCACGGCTGCGCTGAAGTCGATCAAGCCAAACGTCAAGCTGCTCTGGTCTACAGAGGATCAGTGGAACAAGTCGTTTGCTGCCAAGGAATTCGACCTTTCGCTGTTCTGGTCCGGTGGCTCGGTGCGCTCCAAGCGCAACGCGAAGCTGCCCGTTCAGTTCGTGGTTCCCAAGGAAGGCGGTATCGGTTGGGTTGATGGTCTCGGTATTCCGGCATCGGCGCCGAATGCTGAAGGCGCGCTCGCCTTCGCCAACTGGATGATCGATCCGGCATTCTACGTTGAATGGGCGACCAAGGTTGGCGCACCGGCATCGTCGAATTCGGCGGCTCTTTCCGCTCTGCCGGCCGACGATCTCAGTCGTCAGGTGCATAAACCCGAATATTTGAAGACGATGGGCATCATGTCGGCACTGCCAGACGACCGCCGTGAAGCCTTCAACAACGTATGGCAGGAAGTGAAAGCTTTCTATGCAGAATAACCAGCTGACATTGGCGTCAGAGCGCGGACCGTCGGGTCCGCGCAGTCGGCGCACACTCCCGTCATGGGTTTCAATGACCGCCTTGTTGCTTCCGACCTATGGTTGGCTGACGCTGGCCGTCTTCCTGCCGCTGTTGACCATGCTCGTGTTCAGCTTCATGTCGGCGACACCGATGGGCAAAGCGCCTATCGTTTTCACGCTGAAGCAGTATCGGGCTTTTATCGATCAGCCCTATCTGGTCGGTATCGGCATCACGTCGCTGCTGATCGGCTTCTGGACAACATTGTTCTGCGCCGTACTCGGCTTTCTTGCTGCTGTCGCGCTGGTTCGCTCGACTTTCGGCAAAACGCGCGAAATGCTGCTGATCCTGATCCTCTTGCCGTTCTGGACCAATGGTCTGGTCCGTGTGTTTTCGTGGACCATGGTGCTTCGGGAAAATGGCTTTCTCGACAATCTGCTGCATATGATTGTGCCTGATGCCGGTTCGATCGGCTTCCTCTACACCCGCTATGCGATCGTGGTTGGCTTGGTTCACGGCTATCTGCCCTACATGATCCTGACCTGTTACATCGCGCTGGTGGCTATCGACGATGCGATCATAGAGGCTGCGTCCAGTCTCGGCGCACGCTGGTGGACCATTCTGTTCAAGATTTTGATACCGCTCGCCGCTCCCGGCCTGATTTCCGGTGCTGTTCTGATCTTCATTCCGGTCATCGGTTCGTTCATGGAACCGCGCATTCTGGGTGGTCGTGTCGGCGTCACCATGGGGACGGTGATCGAGGACCAGTTTACACAAGCGTTCAACTGGCCGCTCGGCGCATCGCTGTCCTTTACGCTGCTGGCCGTCGTTCTCGCCATTTTCGCAACTTTCTCCGGCGTTCTGCGTCGCGGGACGGCAGCTTGAGGAGAGGATCATGAACGCACTCGGACGTATCTATCTCATCGCTATCCTGATTTTCCTGTACACGCCTATTCTCGTGATGATGGCAATGGGCTTCAATGCATCGCCGCTTTACGAACTGCCATTCAGCTTCTCAACCCAGTGGTATGAGGCACTGTGGAGCAACAATGTGCTTCTCACGGCGGGACTGAACAGCATCATCATCGCGTCCATTACCGCGGTGCTGGCGACAACGCTCGGAACCATGGCGTCGGTGGCGCTGTCGCGCCGGACATTCCGTGGAAAAAGCCTGCTGCAACTGATGCTGTTGCCACCCATCGCCATTCCGTGGCTGATTACCGGCACGGCAATGCTGATCTTTTTCTACTGGAGCGGTATCGGGCGCGGCATGCACGCCCTGCTGATCGGCCACGTCGCTCTTGCCATCCCCTATGTGGTTCTGGTGGTTGGCACAGGTTTCCGAACCATTCGTGCCGATCTGGAAGAAGCCGCGATGAGCCTCGGTTCCACCCCGGTTCATGCCTTCTTCTCGGTAACGCTGCCGCTTTTGTATCCAAGTATTCTCGGCGCGGCACTGTTTGCCTTCGCCGTATCGCTCGACCAGTTCGTGATTTCCTATTTTCTTGCAACGCCCGGCTACACGACTTTGCCGGTGCAGATCTATTCCTCGATCCGCAAGGGCTTCACCCCCGAAATCAATGCGATCTCGACCGTGCTTCTGCTCGGCTCAATGACGATCATTCTGATTTTTGCGCGTTTCGCCAAGCCCGGAGACACCAGTGACAAACGTTAAAGTCAATTCCGTCGCCAAAACTTATGGCACCACGCCCGTTTTGTCCGATATCTCGACCGAGTTTCCTGAAGGCTCCTTCACCAGCCTTCTCGGCCCGTCCGGTTCCGGCAAGACCACGCTTCTGCGCATCATTGCCGGCTTCATCAAGCCGGATCAGGGCGTCGTGACGATCGGCAACAAGGATGTCACCGATATTCCCGTATGGGGCCGCAACATCGGCATGATGTTCCAGTCCTATGCGCTGTTTCCACACATGACGATTGCTCAGAACGTTGCCTTTGGTCTGGAGCGTCGCGGCATCAAGGGCGCAGCGGCTCGTAAGGAAGTCGAACGCGCTCTGGAGATGGTGCGCCTTCCTGGCTTCGGGGATCGCACGCCAAAACAGCTTTCCGGCGGCCAGCAACAGCGCGTTGCGCTGGCACGCGCCATCGTCATCAAGCCGAGCGTTTTGCTGCTTGATGAGCCGTTGTCGGCACTTGATCGGCGTCTGCGCCAAGAGATGCAGGTGGAGCTTTTGCGCATCCAGCGTGAGAGTGGCCTCACCACGATCTTCGTCACCCACGATCAGGAAGAAGCGCTGACGCTCTCCGACAAGGTTGCCATTCTCGACAAGGGCCGTATCGTCCAGATCGGCGAACCGGAAACGGTTTATGAGCGACCGTTGACTCGTTTCGCTGCCGAATTTCTTGGTGATTCCAACTTCTTGACCGGCACTGTCGATCATGGCGCCGTGCGTCTGACCGATGGGACTGTGGTGAAGACCACCGGACCCCTGCCTGCCAGCGGCTCCACGGTCACGCTTGCAGTGCGTCCGGAAAAGATGTCGATTGCTTCAGGCCCAACGGATGGCAACAGCCTGACGGCACGCATCGTCACCGTCATCTATGCCGGGCCGGTTCTGTCCTACCTGCTGGAGACAGCCGACGGACTGGCATTGAAGCTGTTTGCGCAGAACAGTGACGGCAAGGTTCTGGGCGCAGGAGATACCATCACGTTGAGCTGGTCGCCGGAGCATACGGTTCCGGTGGCTGATTGATCATGGCAGCCGCACCGCTCTCCAACAACACGTTGCATGTCGTTATCGACATGCAACGTCTGTTTGCCGAAGACACGGCGTGGCATACGCCGACAATCGCTGGGATTCTTCCAAACGTGCTGACACTGTGTCAGGCGCGGCCATCCCAAACGGTCTTTGCACGTTTCGTCGTGCCGCAAACCGCGGCAGATGCCAAAGGCGCTTGGAAGAATTACTATCGCCGTTGGTCATCCGTAACGCTGGATGAACTCGATATTGCCATGCTGGATCTGGTTGCACCACTTGCGGCCATCGCCGGTCCGGATTCGATTGTCGATAAGGAGACGTATTCGGTCTTCGGCTCGCCCGGTTTTGCACAACGGCTGGAAGCCTCAGGTGTCGAGACGCTGATTTTTTCCGGTGTCGAAACCGATGTCTGCGTTTACGCCAGCGTTCTCCACGCGGTCGATGCGGGCTACCGGGTCATTCTGGCGCAAGACGCGTTAGCAAGCGGCGACATGACAGCACACGCACTCATTATCGAAAACCTGGCGCCAAGGCTCTCCGAGCAGATTGAAATTCTGTCTACGCAAGCCATCCTGAACCTTTGGCGGAGCTGAATTTGGCAATGTCGTTGCCAGTTTTGAAGACGGACAGATAGATTTGAGAGATCATATGAGCATTCCGTTCGAAGACAAAACCGCTTCACAAAAAATACCGTCGGCACCGATGGCCGACACAAACGGCCAGCAGGCCGAATATACACTTGGCGAGCAAATAGGATTTTATCTTCGTCAGGCGAACCAGCGCCACGTATCGATATTTACCAGCCTGATTACCGAGAAGCTGACCACCACCCAATGGGCCGCACTCGTCAAGCTCAAGGATTTGCAGCCCTGCTCTCAGGGCAATCTCGGTCGCGAGACGGCTATGGATATGGCCACCATCAAGGGCGTGGTCGATCGCCTTGTGAAGCGCGGGCTGGTGCATACCGCGCCAGATGCTGCCGATGCGCGGCGTCTTGTGTTGACGCTGACCCCAGAAGGCGAGGCGACAGTCATCCGCAATTTGTCCGTGGCGCTTGATATTTCACAGGAAACGCTCAGCACTTTGACGCTTGCCGAGCGAATGATGCTGATGGAACTGCTGCAAAAAATCTGTTGAGAGACAATGCCTGTCGGCTGAAATCGAGAGAATATCCATGTTCCAACCGGATGAAGACGAAATCGCGTCGTTGCTTGCCGAGATGACGGTTGCCGAAAAGGTCGACCTGCTCAGCGGACGCGGGTTATGGAAGACCGCCTCGGTGGAACGGCTCGGAATCCCATCGATCATCATGACCGATGGTGCCTATGGTGTCCGCTACTCGACAAGCCAGATCGATGCCGGCGAGAACGACGAGGACAGCTTGAGGGCGTTCCTGCAACTGGTCGATCAGCAGGCTGATTCCTCCGGCGGCATGTTCGGCAATACCCGTCCTGCGACCTGTTTTCCAAACGGTAATCTGCTTGGCTGTTCCTGGGATGTCGATCTGGCCTATCGAATGGGGGCGGCGCTGGCTGCGGAATGCCAGAATTTCGGCGTTCACCTGTTGCTCGGACCGGGCATTAACATCCGCCGCACACCGCTGGCGGGTCGCGCCTACGAATATTACTCCGAAGACCCCGTTATCAGCGGCGATATTGCCGCAGCCATCATCTCCGGCCTTCAAGACAATGGTGTCGGCGCTTCGTTGAAGCATTTCGCCTGCAACAATTCCGAGATAGAGCGGACAACCACCAGTTCGGACGTTGATGAACGGACGTTGCGTGAAATCTATCTGGCGGGTTTTGAGCGAGCGATCCAGAAAAGCACCCCCTGGACTGTCATGAGCGCCTATAATCCGTTGAACGGCGTTCAGGCGGCTGAACATCATTGGCTGCTCAACACCGTGTTGCGCGAAGAATGGAGTTATGACGGGCTTGTCGTGTCTGACTGGCACGCGATAAAGGACCGCAGGGCGGCCCTTGCTGCCGGGACCGATCTCGACATGCCGGAAAGCCAGCCGCGCAAGGCGCGACTGCGCGCCACAATCGAGGCGGGTGATCTGGCTCCAGAGGTTGTCGATGCCGCCTGTGCGAAGGTTCTAGCATTCATTGGCAAGTGCAAGACACATGAGCGGCGCGACATGGCCGCCGATCTCGAAGAACACCACGCCTTGTCGCGAGACATCGCAGCGGAATCTACTGTCCTGCTGCGCAACGAAGGCGGGGCACTGCCGATTGATCCGAACAGTCCGGGACGGATTCTCGTCGTCGGCGATGGCGCTGTTGTTCCCGTCATCCAAGGTTCCGGTTCGGCCACGACCAATCCCTACCGAGTTGATAGCCCCTTCGCCCAGATTGCGGCACGGGCGCGCTCCGGCTTTGAAGTCCGACACTTGCCATTTTCCTCTACGGCGGACGCGGATATGCAAGCGTCGGTCGCGGCTCTTGTCGAGGCCGCATCATTTGCCGATACCACCGTGGTGTTTGCGGAAAATGAAAAAAGCCGCCATGGGGAGGGCAACGACCGCGACACAATGAAACTAGCCGCGAGCCACGATGCCCTCATTCACGCGCTGGCTGACTCGGGTCGCAGGGTCGTCGTCGTGCTCTCCGTGCCGGATACGGTCGAGATGCCGTGGCTTAACAAGGTCGACGCCGTGCTTGCCAACTTCTATGCGGGGCAGGGTGGCGGCGAGGCGATTGCCCGCATCCTCTTTGGTGAACAGAACCCCTCCGGCAAGCTTTCCGCCAGCATGCCTGTGCGGATACAGGATATCCCCGGCTGGCACACCTATCCGGGCGAGCATGGGCGTCACCTTTATAGCGAAGGAATTTACGTCGGCTACCGCTTCTATGATCTCAAGGCAATCGCCCCGGCTTTCCCGTTCGGGCACGGTCTTAGCTACACGACATTTGCATATGAGAGCATCGAGACAGACGCGGTGGACATCGAGCCACGCAAGGGGTGCACGGTGCGGGTCACTGTGCGAAATACCGGGGCTGTTGCGGGCAAGGAAATCGTTCAGCTCTATATTCGCCCGATCAAACCCGGCCTTAAGCGACCGATCAGGGAGCTGAAGTCTTTCGCCAAACTCCATCTGAGCGCCGGTGAGGCCAAGACAGCCACGTTTGCGCTTACGCCACGCGATTTCCAGTATTACGATACGGTGCGTAAGGCCTGGGTGCTGGATGGCGAGGCGTTCGTGATCGAGGCGGCGGCGTCCTCACGCGATATCCGCCTGTCGGTTACGTTACCCTGCATACCCGAAATGCCCGGCCCGCCTGTCTTGTTGTCCAATTCGCCAACGGCGACGGTCTTTGCGCATCCTAAGGCCAAGGCTGCACTAGTTGCCTTTTTTATCGCAAGACTTTCGATCTCAGACACAGAGGCCACTGCACTTCTCGCCAAGACGAAAGGCTCCTTTCTTGGCTTTTATGACACCTTGAGCTGGTATGTCGGCGATAGTGTCCGGGAAAAGGATATCGCAGAACTTTTCGCGGCATTGAACGACCGCTTGGAAGAGGGGGTGTCCAAATGACGACGGCATTTTGTCCGAACGATCCGCTGTCTGTCGCCGAGGCATGGATCGGTGAACGTCGCTCCGTTGCCGTTGCAACCGTCATCGAGACATGGGGCTCGGCACCGCGTCCGGTCGGCAGTCATCTGGTCATAGACGCCGATGGCAACTTTGAAGGTTCGGTGTCCGGCGGCTGTGTCGAAGGTGAGGTCATCACCGCAGCCATCGACGTGATCGCAGGTGGTACGCCACGAATGCTGGAATTCGGTGTTGCGGACGACACTGCCTGGCGTGCCGGATTGTCGTGCGGAGGCCGTATCCGCATTTATGTCGAGAGGATAAGCTGATGCGCCTCGACAGTCTTCAACGTCTCAATGCCGCGCGTCGACAACGTCTTGCCGCAGTGCTGGTGACCGATCTTGAAGGCCATGAAGAACACGTCGTGCTGGAAGGCGATCCGTTTGAGGGACCGTTTGCCGATCTTGTCGAAAGCGCCTTTTCGTCTGGCCGTTCGATGGCGTTCGACGGTGCGGAGGGCAAAGGTTTTCTGAACGTGTACCTGCCACCACCCCGGATTGCCATCATCGGTGCGGTACACATCAGCCAATGCCTCACGCCGATGGCAAGGATCGCAGGGTTCGATGCACGCATCATCGATCCGCGTGCGGCTTTCGCGACGACGGATCGTTTCCCTGATGTTGCCCTGCATATCGATTGGCCTGCCGATGCCTTGGTGGCCGATCCGCTGGATCGTTACACCGCCTTGGTGGTGCTTACGCACGATCCGAAGATCGATGATTTTCCTTTGGCCGAAGCGGTCAGGGCCGGTTGTTTCTATATCGGCGCGCTCGGCAGCCGAAAGACACACGCGGCGCGGATCGCCAGATTGACGACGGACGGTGTCGCGCCGGTTTCGCTTGCGGCAATCCATGCGCCTATAGGCCTGAACATCGGCGCGACCAATCCCGCCGAGATTGCCGTTGCGATTCTTGCAGAGATCATACAGGCGATGCGTTTGCGGTCGCCTGTACTGAAGGGACATGGGGCGCCATGAAGTTTGGCGAGTTTTCTGTCGATGATGCAGACGGACTTGTGCTCGCCCGCGCGCTCAGATTGCCTGAAGGCGTTTTTTCCAAGGGGCATATCCTTCACCGGGACGATGTCACGCGACTGCGGCAGGCTGGTGTGCGTCAGGTAACGGCGGTCCGTATCGACAATGAGGATGTCGGTGAAGACCAGGCAGCCCTGATGCTGGCCCAATCGATTTCGGTTGACCATATCCGGTTGTCGGAAGCGACCGCCGGACGCGTCAATATTCATGCGACTGTCAAGGGTATCTTCAGCGTCGACAAGGCCATGGTGGACAGGCTACTGGATACTCGAGCGTGTTCTGGCGGGAGAACAACCCGACGAGAACGATATCGCCCTCATGGGCGTCGGAGGCTTGTTGATGGAAGTGCAGACGCGGCAGCTGCCGCTTGAGATGTCGGAGAAGGTGCCGATGCAGCCGAATGTCGCAATCGTTCTGCTGGCAGCGGGAATGGCAAGGCGCATGGGACCGAACGGTGCCCACAAATTACTGGCAGAGTTCGACGGCATACCGCTGATCCGCCGCTCGGCTCTGGTCGCGCAAAACAGCAAGGCAGGGTCCGTCACCGTTGTTGTCGGTCACCGCGAAAACGATTTACGCGCGGCATTGTCTGATCTGTCTTTGAGCGTCGTTACCAATCCGGACTTTGCATCCGGCATGTCAAGTTCTCTGGCCACAGGTTTCGCTGCCGTTGCTGGCGATGATCCTGACGGTGTCCTGGTTATGCTCGCGGATATGCCGGGTGTGACCAGCAGCGATCTGAACCGGTTGATTGCTGCATTTCAATGCTCCGGCGGTTCGTCGGTCGTGCGCGCTGTTTCGCAAGGAAAGCGCGGCAATCCTGTTATCTTGCCCCGCTCCCTCAACGATGCAATTTTCCGTCTTGAAGGAGATGTGGGTGCCCGTCATCTGATCGAAAATTCCGGGTTGGCGGTGATAGACGTCGAAATCGGTGATGCGGCCCATGTTGACGTCGATACGCCCGAGGCGATCATCGCTGCCGGAGGCACTCTGGTTAACAAAGCTTAACCACAAAGGTCAGTCGTTGCGGTTCGCGCTTGATCGCGTTGAGGTAACCGGACCGCTTGAGGTCCGCATCGTCTCCAAAAAAACATGCGACGCCGTGGGTAAGGAATTCTCCACGAAGCTGATTGGCAGTGCTCCTTATGTGCTGAAGGAATGGCCCAGCCGAGATGCGGCAGCGACGTGCCTGTTCTTCACGCCGGGCAGGGAGAGCGCAGCGTTGCCTCCCACTTCCCGCTGGCAACGGCACCCTTTGTCGTGCCTCAGGCGATTGCGGGGTAGCCATGACTTGCGGCTTCCCGATCCATCTCGGCCAGCGCCTCGTAGTCGGCATCGTCAAGCAGGCTGATGCCGCGCAGCGACAGTCTATCACAGATGTGCGCGTTCTGCGGATCGGCAATGGTCTCGACCAGCACTTGGCGCAGGATGGCGAGTTCCTCTGCCGGGGTAGAGGCCGCGGTGATGAAGGGCAGGCCGGGGCCTTTCGCGGTCTGCGCCAGAATGCGGACGCCCGCTATACGGTCTGGATCAAAGCGCAGCGTATTGCCAAATGTGACGCAATCGATCGAGGCCACATCCGCTTCACCGCTCGCAATCGCGTCAATGCTGGGGCGGTGTCCACCGGTCTCTATGACCGACGAGAAAAAGCGCCCATCGATTGCATGTGGCGCGATGAAGTGGCGGAAAAGATTGTGGCCGGAATTGCTGCCGGGCTCGTTAATTGCCGCGCGGCTGCCCCGCAAATCCTCGATAGAACCAAACTTGGATTTGGCATTGACGATGATGAAGCTGCATTTCAACGCTCCGTCGCAACCGGGAAGACCATAGACCGGCGTTGCCACCAGCTGCACCTTGCCGCGCAGACGCTGGACGTAAGGATATCCGCAGGTCTGGCCAAACAGCAGATCAGGCTGAAGCCAAGCCTCATCATAGTGGATGGTTTCATCAAGCGCCAAAGGCGCCTCAAGTCCTTTGGCGCGAATGCGCGCGCCCAGCGCCACCCAAAAAGCCTGTGTGGCCTCCGCGACCTGCGGTGGGCTGACATACATGGCGAGGCTGGCAAAAGACATGCGTGGAAACTCCAGAAAATCAGTCGAAACCTATGCAGTACATAGACTTTAATCGCAACGGAATTTCTCAGGATAAGGATTTCGACCATGAGCGCCGTCCCGGAGAAAGCGTCTTCCACCTCCGCCAGCCCACTAAACTATTATCTCGTTTTTGCAACCAAAAACGGCTTCTTGAAGGAACAAAAATCTAAGATTTTATTATTTTCTATATTAATTTAGAAAAATTCTCTAATAAATCAATTCATGGGAATTATGTTTCGAAATTAGGTATTCCTGTCGCGAGCTGTACTGTGGCCCGGGCTAAGTGAATTTTCCGAAAGGAAGATGGTCGGTGGCAAGGTAACGGCGTTCCTTTTCAGAGAACTCGAAGCGGATCGGATTGTGCTCGTATCGGGTCAGCAAAACGCGATAGCCATTGACGAATTCATTCAAGACTTCCAATTCCTGACCCCACAGCCAGCCGCCATAGAACGTGCCGGCATCAGATCGCAATACGATCTCGAAAAAACAACCACCCGATACACCCGGCATCCGGAAAATGACGTCGACATTGTCCTCATCAAAGCCATCAGATGGTTTGTCCGATAAGGTCGTATATGTCACCTTTGCGTTGGCCAGTGCCGAGATCGGGTAGAATGGGCGGCCTTCGAACCACATGAACTCACTGATGATGTATCCCACATCGTCAGCACGCTGATAGGGTTCAACGAGTTGATCGAACACCATGTAAGAATGGCTAAATGTGGTCATCCCGGAATTGTCTCGACGATTTTTATCCTGCAACATACATCGATCCTCTTTAATGTTTTTGACAAGATAAAAATATGCGTCACGCCAACGTCAAATTGAAAATATTATGCCTTTCAATTTTCCATTGCCATGGTTAGATGACGAAGCATGAGGGTGGTTGAGTGGCTGAAACTGCTGAGTTGATTCCGATCAGACTGCTGGGAACGCCGCATTGCGAAGCGTTGCACGCTGCATTTTTCCCGGCAAAGGGTTTCGCTCTTTTGGCCGCATTGCTTCTCGCGCCCAATCACTGCCTGCCTCGCACGGTTGCGGCATCGCTTCTATGGGAAGATGTCGAGCAAAAGCGAGCGCTCGGCAACTTGCGGCAATTGATCCTGCGTCTGCAAAAGCTGATTGGATCAGAGGGTAGTCTTGTCATTGTTGATGGCAACGACCTTAGAGCCGGTGATCTTGCTCATTCATCTGATCTGGGTAGGTTTTTGGCCCATATCCGCTCCAGCGACCCGGACCGGCGTGCAAACACCTTATTGCTGTTTGGTGGAGACCTGCTTGACGGAATAGACGCGGGCCAGGATCATTTTTATCTTTGGCTCTTGTCCGAGCGTCGGCGCCTCAAGGATATTTTCTTTTCCGTTTTCGTTCAGCATCTGGAAGAACTGACGCGTTTTGGCCGAGGTCGTGCGGACGATATTGCGACCCTTACTGAATGTGCAATCCGCGTCGAGCCGGACCGCGAGGAAACCTATCGGGCCTCTATGGTCGCTTACATCCGCACCGGCAATACCGGTGCCAGCGAGCGCATTTTTCAGAGGCTTCAGCACCGGTTGGATATGGAAGGGCGTGGCCCGGAGCCTGCAACGGTCGCGGCGCGTCGGATGATGCAAAGTATCGCATCCGCGCCTGAGGCAATACAGGGGGATGTTGCCGAGCGACGGCGCCCGCCAGCGCCCAGACCCCGCATTGCGTTTCAGAAGCCGGTAAACATTCATGGATTGCCCGCAACGGCGGTTATGCAGGCCTTTGTCGGAGACGTTGCCAATAATCTCGTTCGCTACCGGACGTTCGTTGTTCTATCACCTCACTCCACCTTTTCAGTCCGAGGCGATGGCAGCGATCCACGTGATGCCACCCTGCGTACCGACTATCGCGTCGTTTCCACTGTGTTCGATGACGCGCGCATGTCGGTGGCGTTGATCGAGGAGGCGAGCGGTGAGCTGATCTGGTCAATCGAACTGGCTCTGGTAGAGCAGCAAATTCACTCTGCCTTCAGGATTTTGACCAAGCAGGTCGCAGCGGCGCTCGCCAGGGAGGTTGAACGGCTTCAGATTGATACGGATCGCAATCATAATGCTGGCGCATACCTGCATCTGCTTGAAGGTCAGCAACTGCTAAGCCGGAAATGCGATCTTCCGCTTCTGAGACGAGCCCGTTCAATCTTTCGCAAAGCTGTCGATCTCGATCATGGCATGGCGATCGCGCGCGCGCGGGTTGCGCAGACACTGCAATTGGAATGGTTGATGTTGGGCGGAGGCGATCCTCACTTGCTCCACCGAGCCAAGGCGGAGGCAGATGCCTCTGTCAATATTGATCCTGCACTTGGGACGGGACACTGGATGAGTGCCGTCATTGCCCTTTATCAGCGCGACTTTGACACGTCGGCGGAAAAATTTCTGGAAGCGGAAGCACTGGCGCCGAACTCGGCGGACCTTTTGCTCCAGCATGCGGACGCGCTGGCGCATTTTGGGGATCGTGAAGCCGCATGGGAAAAGTTTCTACAGGCGACAGACCTCAACCCGTTTGCCCCGGACATCTACTGGTGGGCGGGCGCAAGTATTGCCTTCGATCGTCAGGACTATGCAGGAGCAATTGGCCTCTGCGCGAAGATGGAGGACGATGAGGCGGCACTGAGGGTTCTAACAGCCAGCCATGCGCTGAATGGAGATATTGAGCAGGCACGTATTTGTGCGGGCAGGCTTCAGGAAAACTATCCGGGCATGAGCGCTCGTGAAATTACAGCCTTGTCGCCTGATCGCGATCCGGCAGCAAATGAAAACTTTTATAACGCACTCCGCATCGCTGGGGTAAAATAGAGGCAATGATGGCAAATTCGCAATTTTATATTATCGGCAAAAGGGGATCTGGCGTCCTGTTCGTTAGAACTGCGCCACTCAGGGTCGCAAACGTGACCCACGAGGCGATTGTCAATTACGAAACAAGTCATCCGGGTGTTGATGGTTACGCGCGCGTTGCAGCCGCAGCCAAAGCCATGCTGGTCAATCAAGACGGTCAGGCTGAAACTTCGCTGGACGATATCCAGATTCAGGGGATTGAAGCCCTTATTGCTGGCGGCGCCGTTGTGTCCGAAGCCGATTTTGCATTTGTCGGTGACGTCACAGATGCGGGCTGGGATTTCAATCGTAAAGCTCAGGCTCCGTTGGAAAACGCACTTCAGGCCGTTGGGCCGTCCGGCCCGGCAGCAGGAGCGCTGTTTGAGGCGATCCTCTCGGACAGCCCGAACGCTGCACCATGACCAACGCTGGCGTATAGGTGTGTGGTAATTCAGAAATGGATGAACATCACCCATACATCGATCCCGTACTGCTTCGGCAGTTCGGGATCACCCGCGTCGGCGACGTCACTGATCTGGACACCATAGGGGTTCCGGTTTGGTTTGCGGTGCGGCCCAATTCTCGCGGCCTCTCAGTATCTCAGGGCAAAGGCCTCACTGCGGGTCAAGCACGGATTTCCGCCGTCATGGAAGCGCTTGAGGGTGCAGTCGCAGAGGATACGCAAAAACACCTGCACACCTGCGGTTCAATCGCAGAAATGACCGGAAAGCACGCTGCTCTCGTTCCATACGAACGTCTGGGGCGCGTTGATACGAGCATGATCGATCCAGATCGCGAGCGTGCTTGGGTGAGGGGTATGTCGGTGCGTGATGGCCACCATGTCCTTGCGCCGTTCGAATTGATTGGCATGGATTTCCGGGTGGATTTTCCTTGGGATCGCCGTGCTTTTCAGATGAGTTCCGAGGGGCTGGCCGCCGGGTTTCATTACGACAGGACCGTCCTGCATGCTCTGCTCGAACTGATCGAAAACGATGCGTGTTTTCTGATCGATGCTTTCGATAGCCGCAATGTGGCTCCGCGTCCGGTTTCATTCCCCGCAAGCAAAGACAGTCCGCTTGAAGAACTCCTTCAGCGCCTTCAGGCCTTGGATATCCAGCCACGCTTTTTTGAATTGCCGGCTATCGCCGATATTCCGGTCGTGATGGCAAGTGTGCCGCGATTGCTTCTGACAGAGTCCGGGCCAACACTCCGCCGGGCTGCGGGAGTGGCGTGTCGTCTGGATTGGCAGGACGCCGCGCTGGCAGCACTGCTTGAAGCGATCCAGGCGCGACTAACGGATATAAATGGTGCAAGGGACGACCTGACGCCCAGCCGCTACCGCATCGATGATGGTGCGCCAATCCAGTCTCCGTCGACTGTCCACGACTTGAATGGCGTAAAGTCGGTCTCATTATTTCAGCAGGACCGTAAACCCCTATGGCGCTCGCTCGCTGATCATTTGTTTGCAGCTGGAATCCGGGATATTTACGTGTTCTCGCTGGAGACCGGTGTGGATGGCCTCTATGTCGTGCGCGTTCTGGCAGATGGACTGAGTGCGGCAGGCAAAGGTTTGCAAACAATCCCCATGCGCGCATTCGATGGTCTGGTGACGGAGCGAACCGTAAGATGAAGCCCGTAGTCTTTGCTGGACCCTCAATCTACGGCATTTCCGACACCCATTTTTCTGAACTCGATCTACGCCCACCCGCTGCCTCTGGAGACATCCTCGGTGCTGTAGAAGGTGGTGCGCGCATCATTGGCCTGATCGACGGTCTGTATGGGGATTGCGCGGCGGTTTGGCACAAGGAAATTCTCTATGCGATTTCCAAGGGCGTGATTGTTGCCGGCGCAGCCAGCATGGGCGCACTCAGGGCAGCGGAATGCAACGATTTTGGTATGATCGGTCTGGGTGAAATATTTCAATCCTACAAATCCGGTCAACGGGTTTCGGATGCAGATGTGGCGGTAAGCCATGCTCCTTCGGCGCTGCAATTTCGCCCCCTGACAACAGCTCTGGTGGACGCGGAAGCAACAATCCTTAAATGCGAGCAGCATCTTGATCCCGCCAAACGAGATTTGCTGCTGGGCGCTGCAAGACGTGTTCACTTTGCGCGGCGCACGTGGCGTTCGATCGCGATAGAGGCCGGACTCGGCGATGTGCATACGCTGCTCGCAGCCAATGCGGTGTCGATCAAACGACATGATGCAACCAGACTTCTGGTAGCCTTGGCGAACAACGACTTTTTGCCGGGCGGTCATCCTCACTTTAAGCTACAGAATACGATGTTTTTCGATGGCCTGTTCAGACGGCACGCCTCTGACGGACCTCCACGTTGATGGAAAATCAGAGGCTGCGACTTTTACCGGACTGTGGAGGTTTGATCGAAACCATCGCACTTTCCATTCCGGCGGCTTTTTTTGAACGAGATGAAGCGGATGTCGGGCTTCGCCCCCTTCTTCCCATAGGCAACCTCCTTTCGGCACTCCCACATGACGTCGTTGTCTATATCCTTGTGGATCAAATGGCGTTCGTGATGGCGCAAAATTGGGTCAGTGTTTTGCCGATTGGCTGCACCATAAAACTTGTGTCCGTGGAAAATACGCAGGGTGCAATCGACAGTGTCTGGATACAGGATGCCATTCATGTCGCTGGTGGTGTGGGTGACGCAGATGTGGAAACAGAAATTCTCTGCAAACCGGACAGCGTCATCGGCCGTTCGGTCACCAGATATGCCAAGTTTCCATCGAGTTTTTCGGATCAGTGCCTACCCGGTGGCAACCAACTCGTAGGCGCTGATTTTCGACTGATTGGCTATGCCAGCCTTGAGGTTCGAAGGAGCAAAGGTGCCGTTGCAATCGACGAAACCACGCGTCTCCGAGACAAAATCAAGGCGCTGGACGACCGTGAAATTCGCATATTTGGCTACAATGGACGAACAGATGTCACCGTAGGGAGGCTGTTGTCCGCGGGCGGTTTCGCCCTCGTTGCCAGCGAACTTATGCATCAATGTGGCTTTCATCTCGATCAGTTTGTTTCGCTCACAGGTATCGATATTGACGAGCGGCCTCTGTTGCTTGTCGCAAAGCCGGTGATTTTTAACGGAGCCGAAACCCGAATGACGTCGAACCTGAAAATGCAGTTGGATGCGTCTGTCGCGTGCCTTGAGCAACAGGGCTTTCACGTTGTGCGCAATCCGATGCCTCTTGCGATCACGCCAGATACGGGCAAGCGCATGCCGCGTCTTTACAACAATATCATCCTTGAGAATGACACGCGTATGGATCGCACCAAACCGTTCGTTTGGATTCCGCACTTTGGAGACCAAGAGCCTTTGGCGGATTTCGATGAAGAGAACCGGGCGATCTGGTCCGGTCTAGGCTTCGATCCTGTTCCCGTGCCCGGATGGAGCAGTCTTGCCAGCAGAAATGGCGCCATCCGGTGTGCAACGAAAATACTGCGCCGCCGTAGCAGTCAGCCACCATCTTTACAGAAATAATAGTTGTAGATGGTGACCGAATACATGCATAGCCAGTATTGAAATTTTCCCTAATATAATCGTAGTGTCTGGCTTCAAGTGGAAACGAAGGCACTTCGGTATTAAAGGATGGGTTTAGGCGATGAAAGCACCAAACTCGATTGACGTGGGCGTAGGTGAACAGATCCGGATGCGGCGGAAGTCCATGGGAATAACCCAGATGTCTCTCGGTCAACAGGTCGGAATTACTTTCCAGCAAATCCAGAAATATGAATCCGGCAAAAATCGTGTTGGAGCCTCTCGGCTGCAAGCGATTGCTTCGGCGCTGGGTGTTGACGTTGCTTATCTCTTTGCGCCCGTTCCATATGATGATCCCAAAAAGAACGCGTCGTCCGGCAATATGGACGCCATGAGAGCCTTTTTTGGTTCAAGCGAGGGACATGCGCTCAATCGCGCTTTTTCGCGGATCAAAAACGCGGATGTCAGACGTGGAATCGTCGCGCTGGTCGCGTCGATTGCTGCTGAATCCAAGAGCGAAATTCCAAACTCCAGCGTCTCTGAGGACCAAAACGTCGATTGACTATGGTTTGACGCTCGTGTGACGCCCCCCCTGATTTATCTGAATTGTGCAATTTTGCACGTTTGGGGATGTTGGGTGTGGGGATGGATATGAAAGCGTCAAACATTGAAGTTGTCGAAGTAGAAGAGACCGATGAGGTCATGGCACTAGGCCGAATGGTGTCTTTTGCGTGCCAACGCTCAAAAGAGATGAAGCTGGAGATGTCCACTTACTTTCTGGAGATGGCGTTGACGTCTCTTGTGCACGACATAGATGCTCGTGGCGCGGAGTGGGTCAATGTTGAGCGCGCTGAGTTCCACTAAGCGGATATACGCTTAGGGTAAGCAACGTCACAATGCATCCAATTCTGACGATCTGTATGCCAGGAAGGTCGAGGCCAATGGCCTTGGACCTATATTGTTCTTTCTTGCAGCCCCAGTACCCCACAACTCATCAAAGTATTAGTCACCAGAAAAGCGGAAAATTCCCTTTTCTAACATGTGGAGAATGCGATGACGGCGGAGCATCATGTTTTTGTCCCTCATGAGATTTGAGAACTTTGTCAGTCGACATATCCGCAGCTTTGGCGTGAGGTTTACGACTATGCACAGGTCGCCTCCGATCCAATGCACCTACGTGATGTCCACTGAAGAAGGTGCGCGGATTGCTGGCAATATTTCGTTTTACGAAGACGCCCTGAGCAGTTTTCTCTCCACCCAGGTCAAAGCCGTTGAGAACAACGTCAGAAATGCTGTTAACAGGGCCAATCTCGAATTTAGTGACGAAAAGATCGTCGCATCGCTGCTGATCGATGCCTATGTCGACCCGCTGCGCGTCGATTTCGACAACCCGGACAGGAATGTCGAAGACATGCCGGTCGAGGGGAATGACGTGTTCAGCAGCAAGGTGACGATCAGCGGCACGAGAGTTACCAAAAGCTTTTTCTTCACCGGTCTTCGAGACCTGTTCCGATGCCAGTTGAGCACCTTGCCCAGTCCACCAAAGGCCGTCGTTCCAGCGGGAACGATCTCGATTGTCTACGAAGGCAGTGGTCACGCCAGCAGCATCAGACAGGAGATTGAGCGTGCCGAGAAGATTTTGCGCGAATATATCGAAAACAGTCGCCAGCGGGTTGATGCACACAATGCGCGACTGAGTACACTGTTGAAGCGGTCCGTCGAAAAACGCCGACTGTCCCTGCTCGAGTTTGATGGTGTCTTCAGCACGCAGTCAATTCAGCCTTTTCAAGATAAGATCGTGCCGCTCGAAGCTTAAACGGCCAATGGTGATCCCCGTTATGAACCCGATGCCGAGAATGAAGTGAACGGGAAAAACACAGCGCCAATGCATAGTGATGGTTTCAGATAAGCGCTGGGAATGCCTACATCCCCGTTGCCTGGCACTTCAAGCCAGCGGCGTCTATGGCTTCAATGACGTCGATATTCGCAATAACATCATTGGTATGGTGATTGGGGCTATTCCGACACTGAACAAGGCTGCGGTGCAGGCTCTTGACCGGTTGTTGGACAGACCTGATGCCTTGGAAAAAGCACAGGTGGCAGCACGCGCCGATGATGTAAAGACAGTGACAGCCAGCCTGATGGAAGCAATGGGCTACAATCCGGTCAATCCGCTGATCTATCGTCAACCGGTTTGCTGCTATTGGGCCGGCGATGGCCTCCAAAGTCATTCAGGAGGATTTGATACCTCGCACGGATGATACAGCGGTGCACGGATGTGACATGCCGTCTTGTGCCCTTCGCCAGTCACCACAAGCGGTGGGTGAGCCTCGTGGCACAAAGCCTCTGATACGGGACAACGGGTTACAAATTTGCAGCCTTTGGGCGGGTTTGCAGGGCTTGGCAAATCACCCTTCAAGACGATCCGCTTTCGCTGCCGCTGGGCAACCGGATCGGGCAGGGGTACTGCCGAAAGCAAGGCTTCCGTATAGGGATGGACGGGCCGCGCGAACACATCATCTGTGCGTCCCGTTTCAACCAGATGGCCGAGATACATCACTGCCACCCTGTCGGCAAAATGCCTCACCACGGATAAATCGTGGCTGATGAAAAGGTAGGACAGCCCGAAACGTTTTTGCAGATCGAGAAGCAGATTGAGGATTTGCGAGCGGATCGACACGTCGAGCGCCGACACCGGTTCATCGAGGATCAGCAGTTTGGGATTGAGCGCCAAGGCTCTGGCAATCACGATGCGCTGGCGTTGCCCGCCGGAGAAAGCATTCGGTTTGCGGTCGGCGTGCTGCGCGTGCAGGCCGACAAGACCGAGAAGTTCTGCCACGCGCTCCTTGCGCGCTGCTGCATCACCCACGCCATGAATGGCGAGCGGTTCGGCAATGCTTTCACCGATGGTCAGCTTCGGATTGAGGGCGGAAACCGGGTCCTGAAAGACGATTTGCACATCCCGCGACAAGGCGCGCATGGTAGACGCCTGCCCGTGAACAATAGGCTTTCCTTCGAACAGAATATTGCCGCTGGACGGCTTCGTCATGCCCAGAATGGCGCTGCCCAACGTGGATTTTCCACAGCCGGATTCTCCCACAAGCGCCACGCTTTCACCATGGCCTATATCCAGATCGATGCCATCCACGGCTTTCACAAAGCCCACTGGCCTGCCAAGCAATCCGCCACGGATCGGGAAATGCACCTTGAGGTTCGATAGCGAAAGGAGCGGCTCTGTCATAACATCTCTCCGACGCGGTCCGTGTGCCAACATGCGGCATTGCCAAGATCTGCGCGGGCGGCAAGCGGCGGGATCGTCTCCAGACAGGGCTTATCGGCAAGCGGGCAGCGCGGGCTGAACCGGCACCCCACCGGCCATTGCCCAATATCCGGCACAAGTCCCTCGATTGTCGGCAACAGCGTTTTCGGCTGGCCATCCAATCGCGGAATGGTCGACAAAAGGAGCTTCGTATAAGGATGCTCCTGCCGGGCAAAAATCGTATCGACCGGCGCTTCCTCGATCACGCGACCGGCGTACATCACCGCCACACGGTCGGCCATATCGGCCACCACACCCATGTCGTGGGTGATGAGAAGAATGGCCGTGCCGGTTTCATCGCGAAGGTGTTTCATCAGGTCGAGAATTTGTGCCTGTATCGTCACATCGAGTGCGGTTGTCGGCTCGTCGGCGATCAGCAGTTTTGGCCTGCATATCAGGGCCATGGCAATCATGGCTCGCTGGCACATGCCGCCCGAAAGCTCGAAAGGATATTGCCCGAAACGGATTTCGGCTTCGGGTATGCCCACCTCTTCCAGCATGGAAATCGCCGCATGGCGGGCCGCCTTGCCATCCAGTCCGCGATGCACGATGAGGCTTTCTTCGATCTGCCGCCCTATTTTCATCAGCGGGTTCAGAGATGCGACAGGCTCCTGAAAGATCATCGCCAGATCATTGCCACGCAAATGCCTGCGCCCAGCTTCCGGTATCGTCAGCAGGTTTTTATCGCCAAACAGAATGCGCCCGGAATCGACTTTCGCCACCTTCGGCAGCAGCCCCATGACGGAGAAGGCGGTCATGGACTTGCCGCAGCCGGACTCGCCAACAACCGAAAGGATTTCGCCCTGATTGACGTCAAAGCTGACGCCATCGACAACCGGCTGCCCGGCGATGGAAACCTTCAGATCGTCTACCCTGAGAACCGGTTCCATCATGCGTTTTCCGCCCCCACGGCTGCCAACGGGTGGTTGGGATGGGCCATGCCGACATTTTCGTCACCGTCGCGCAGCACAGCCGATGGAATGGAGAAACTGACCGGATAAAGCGTATCGGCAATGATCTCGACGGGAAACTCCTCACCAAGACGCGATGCCACATCGGGCTTCGCCTTCTCGTTGACCCGGAGCTTTACGCCGCTGGCATCAATCCTTGGTGCATGCAGCGCGTCTTCCAGCGACATGCCGAAGGCTGCGACATAGGAGAGTATCTGTGTCACCGCGGGCATGATCTGCCGCCCGCCCGCCGCACCAAGCGCCAGTTTAGGGCGGCCATCGACGGTGGCGATGATCGGGCACATATTGGCCAACGGCCGCACGCCAGATGCGATGGAATTGGGCTGACCGGGACGCGGATCAAACCACATCATGCCATTGTTCATCAGCAGATCGGTGGATGGCAAGACGACTTTAGAGCCGAAGCGCGACAGCAGCGTGTTGGTCAACGAGACCATGGTGCCATTCTTGTCCACCACGCTGATATGTGTGGTGCAACTTTCACCATTGCTGCCATGGCCAAGCGTTCGCAGCCTGTGTTCGGACGCGCGGCGCAAGGCGCGAGCGAAGGCCAGCGCGGTTTTGCCAGACAGAGGACCATCGACAGGCAGCGTGCCGTCCAGTTCCGACAATGTCTCGACAAGCGTAGGCCCGCCGGAAAGGCCGGACATGGCGTTGATGGTCAGGCCGCGAAAATCCGCCTGTAACGGTGCACGCCATTGCGGCGCATAATCGCGCATTTCAGAAAGGTCGATGGGCGAACCACCTGCCTGAAGATCGCGGACGATGAGTTCTGCCGTCTCGCCCTCGTAAAAATCGCGTGCACCCGCTTTTGCCAGACGTTCCAGCATGGCGGCCTTGCGGGGCATGGAAATAGTGCTGCCGGGACCGATTTCCTGCACACGCGGCGCGCGGCCATTTTTGAGGAAAAGCGCAGACGATGCCGGGAAACGACTGAGGCCTTCGGCATCGATGGCCAGACAGAGAACGGTAAACCAGTCCAGTGCCAAACCCCTACGGGCGTGTTCAATGGCTGGCTGTAGCGCGTCTGCAAAGTTTATGGTGCCGAACCGCTCAAGTGCTGCGGAAAGGCCGGCGATGGCGCCCGGCACGCAGATCGAACTATAGCCAATCAGGTTACGGTCTTCGTGTACTTGCGGCCAGTCGAACCAGTCTCCGTCACGACCGGTGACGACAGGATAGTCGGCGGGATCGATGTTGCGGGAAGAACGCACATTGAAATCAAGCGTATCGACCTGTCCATCGTGCCCGTCGGCGTGCAGCAAAAAGCCGCCGCCGCCTACGCCCGACAGCCACGGTTCTACGACGCTGAGGGTCAGTGCCGTTGTGACAGCCGCGTCCATGGCGTTTCCGCCACGCGACAAGACCGCAGCGCCGCTTTCTGCCGCCAGCCAGTTCTGACAGGCAACAAGCCCGCCTGTGCTGCGCACTTCGTGCTTTCGAACCATCCAGTGTTCACCCATTGCCTTGTCCGAACCTCCGCTTGCCGATGGCATCAGGCACAGTGCCCTCAACCGCGAAGCGGCCGAGATTGGCGGATGCGGAATGATGGGCCGCAATTTCGGCGGCAGTGGCAATCCATGTTCCTTTTTCGGCGGTAATCGTATCGAGAAGCTCTTCCAGCAGCGCGATGCGCTGTGCGCGACCGGAAATCCAATCGTGAACGGTCAGGGTGAACAGACCACCGAAATGGTGCAATGCGCGCCACTCGGCAATCCAGTCCTGCAACACCGCCCGCCCCGATTGATAGGGCCATTTATCCCGCCCGCCGCCTTCGAACTTGAAGAAGATGGCGTCATCAATCGCCCACTGCACTGGAATTTCCACGACGCCGTCGATCTCGTAAGGGTGGTCGAAACCGGACAGCGAGGAATCGTAGCCGAGACCCAGTCTTCGAACTTCGCGCAGCATGTGCGGTGTCATTTCCCACGCAGGTGAGCGGAAACCCACCGGCTTTGCGCCCGTGTGTTTGACGAAAAACGCAATGCTTGCTTCGAGCGCACCAGTGAATTCCTCGTTTGAAACCTCCGAAACGATTTCATGGAAATAGCCATGTAGGCCGATCTCATGTCCACCCTCCAGAATGGCGTCGAGGATCTCCGGGTGGGTTTCGGCAGTCAGTGCAGGCACATAAAAGCTGGCCTTCGCGCCATAGCGGGCGAACAGATCAAGCAGCCTATACAGACCCGTGCGGGGGCCGAAACGGCGGATTTCCAGCGTGCCGAGACGATCAGGGATATCATCCTTGTTTGCCCACATGAAGGGCACATGGGCATCCACATCCACCGACAGCAGCACGGCAGATTGCTTGTTGTCAGGCCATTCGTACGAAGGCCACGGGGACTTTATGTGCAGGGGTTGAGACATGGAACCTCGCTGTGCGAACGCTTCAAAGCGCCTTCTTTTTGGCCTGAAACACGACTTGCGAGCCGATGGAGTTGCCACCGTCAACCGTCAGCGTCGCGCCGGTCATGTAGGAGCCGCTTGTCGATGTCACGTAAAGCACCGCCGCTGCGACATCTGGTGGCGACGATGTTCTGCCCAGTGGAATGGAGGAGGTCACGGTATCGATATGGTCCTGCGCCAACGTGCTGACGTCGCTTCCGGCAATGAAGCCCGGCTCCACCGCGTTGACGCGGATGCCATACTCGGCAAGTTCCAGCGCAAAACCCTTGGTGAGACGGTCGAGTGCGGTTTTAGAGGTGCAATAAGGAACGACGGTCGTTCGCATCTTGCGGGCGGCGCCTGACGAAATGTTGACGATGGAGCCCGCCTTGCCAGCGGCAATCATCTGTTTCGCAAAAAGTTGCGACAGCAGGAACGGGGCGCGCAGGTTCACCCCCATAAGTTCGTCCCAATCGTCTATCGAAATGTCGAGCAAAAAGCCCGAAGGATAAATACCCGCATTGTTGACGAGAATGTCGGGTGCGCCCCACGTCTCTCCAACCTTGTCTGCAAAAGCAGCGATGGAGGCGGCATCCGTCAGATCGGCGGCAATGGCGAGATGGCCGGAACCGGCCAGTGCCGTTCTTTTGGCGTCAAGCTTTTCAGCATTTCGGTCTGTCAGGCACACCACCGCACCCTCGCGGGCAAAAGCGTCTGCAATCCAGCCGCCGATAATGCCGCTGGCTCCGGTGACAATGACCTTTTTGCCTTTGAACTCATGTTCGAAATTCATAAAAACTCCTATCGTGCACGCGGGTCGAGGCGGTCGCGGACATGATCGCCAATCAGATTGATGGAAAGAACAAGCAGGAAGAGTGCGAGGCCCGGAAACGTCGCGATCCACCAGGCCGTGCCCACATAGTTGCGCCCGGTGGAAAGCATCGCGCCCCAGCTCGCAGTCGGTGGCTGGACGCCGAGGCCGAGGAATGACAGCCCCGCCTCAAACAGCACCATCAGGCCAAACTCCAGAGTGGCGACGACGATCAGCCCGCCAGCGATGTTGGGAAGAATATGTCGCCACAGCAGCCTCAACCATCCTGCGCCCATGAAGCGCGACAGGCGCACATAGGGCATGTTGGCGACGGACAGCGTTTGCCCGTAGGCGACACGTGCGTAACGCGGCCAGCGGGTGAAGGCCAACACGATGACCACATTGGACAGGCTCGGCCCTAGGACCGCAACCGTGATGATGGCCAGCAAAATCGCAGGCACCGACAAAACGATATCGACCAGCCGCATGATGATGGTTTCGACCCAGCCCCGATAGAACGCGGCGATCATTCCAAGTGCGCTTCCGACGATGCCCGAAAGCGTGACCGATGCAAAAGCGACCAGAAGCGAGACCTGCGCACCATAGATTACCCGGCTCAGCACATCACGACCCAGCTCATCCGAGCCAAGATAATAGACGATGCCGCGGCTCTGGAAGCCGGGAGCCTTGAGGCGGGCAAGAAGGTTCTGCGCATTCGGGTCCAGTGGTGCGACCAGCGGCGCAAAGATCGCCATCAGCACCAAAGCAACAAGGATGGCCGCGAAAGGCAAAAACGCCCATGGGATGCGCCGAGCGGGAGACGCTTTGCGGGGTGCAGAAGACACGGTGGCCATCAGGCGTTCCCCTCTATCCGTATGCGCGGATCGATGATGCTGTAGAGCAGATCGGCGACGAGATTGAGAAGAATGGCGGTGACGGCTCCGAGCAGAACGACGCCTTGCACCAGCATGAAATCGCGGGCGCTGATCGCCTGAACGGTCAGTTGCCCAAGCCCCGGCCAGGCGAACACGGTTTCGACAATGACAGCGCCCGCCAGCAGGTTGGCGATTTCAAGTGCTGCCACGGTGACGACGGGAATAGCGGCATTGCGCAGCAGATGGCGCATAACGATGCGGATCATCGGAAGGCCCTTGGCGTGGCCGGTGCGGACATAATCTTTTTCAAGCTCGTCGAGAACAGCGGTGCGCGCCACACGCGCAAATGTCGCCATGGACAGAAGACCGAGAGCGATAGACGGCATGATGAGGCTGGGCCAATCGCGTGCACCAGAAGGCGGCAGCCAGCCGAGCCACACGGCAAACACCATGATCATCAGGATAGCGCTCCAGAAGGTCGGCATGGACTGGCCCGCAAGGACCACACCCATCATCACCTTCGCTTCCGCCGAGCCACGACGCACCGCCATGGCAACGCCCAAGGGTATGCCAACCCCAAATGCGACGACGAGCGCACCGCCGGCGAGCATCAATGTGTAGGGAAGGCGGCTGGCAATCAGGGTCCAGACCGGCACGTTCTGAACATAGGAGCGGCCAAGATCAAACGTCAGCAAGCCCCAGAGATACTCGATATATTGCACCGTCAAAGGACGGTCGAAACCAAGCGACACCCGCATGGCTTCGATATCCGCTTTGGTGGCATTTTCAGGCACGAGCAACAGCACGGGATCTCCCGCAAGCCGTTGCAAAAAGAAAATGAGGGTTATCACGCCAACAATGGCGATGAAGGCCTGCAAAGCGCGCTTGATGAAGAATGCCGGCAAGACTTCAATCCACTTCGTTATTGACGGGTGAGCCGGCCTCTGGTGAGGCCGGTTCGATGATGCGAGATCAGTCGGCCCACTTAATGCGGTTCAGGAAAAGGCTTTCATTGGCCGTTGGCTGCCACTCCAGATTTTTCGCCGCACCGTAAATGATTGCGGCCTGATAGATCGGCACGAGCGGCACCTCTTCAGCAACATAGGTGCTGACGGTTTTGTAATCGGCCAGCCGAACCTTCTCATCCAAGGTGTTGCGGGCATTTTCCAGCAGCTGGTCAATCTTGTGGTCGGATACCGACGCCCATGAGCTTGAGGAATGCAGCAGCGAGAACAGCACGCCATCCACATCCTGGCAGGCGCATGACCAGCGACCGAAGGAGATCAACGGCTGGCTGGCCGGTGCACTCTGTGCTTTTTTCAGATAGGTCGCCATATCCGTCATTTCGATATTCACGGCCAGGCCCGTGTCGCTGATCATCTGGGCCACGGCCTGAACGATGCGTTGGTCGAATGTCGGAGCCGTGGCAAACACGATCGGTTTGCCATCTGCTCCGGCTGCCTTCACCAGACGCTTTGCCTCGGCGGGGTCGTAAGGATAGCCCTTCAGGCCGTCGACGTAGCCGAAGTGTGCAGATGTCGCCATCTGGTCCACCGGCTTGTCGACACCGCCGAGCAGGCCGTTGACGATGGCATCCTTGTCGATGGAGCGGGCAACTGCTTCGCGCACACGCTTGTCGTTGAAGGGCGGCAGGTTGGGGTTGAGCTTGACGTAACCGATGCGCTCCGTCAGTACGGAAAGCGGCTTGGCGGCAGCGGATGACTTGAGCTGCGCGGCAAGATCGGCATCAAGGCCGACGACCAGATCGCTGGCTCCGGCCTGAAGGTTGGCAATGCGGGTTGCAGCATCGGGCACAGCGCGGAATTCCGCCGTTGGGAAGACACCCTTTTCGCCCCAGTAATCATCGTTGCGCGCCAACTTCACCGAGACGCCACGCTGCCACTCCGTGAATTTATAGGGGCCGGAGCCGACGGGGGCTGCGTTGAAACCGTCATTGCCTTTGGCTTCCACCGCATGTTGCGGGACGATGGAAAGCTTGACGAGCTGCGCGAGCAACACCGGATAGGCACCATCCGTCTTCAGCGTGACCTCATGCTCGCCCGTTGCCGTGGCCGAGAGGATTTTGTTGAACTGGCCGAGCTGTGGGCTGGCGAATGTCTTGTCGATGATGCGGTTGACGCTGAAGGCAACATCCTTTGCCGTCAACGGTGTACCGTCGTGAAATTTGACGTCGCTGCGGATGGTGAAAACAACCTCGCTGTCAGAATTGTATTTCCACTCGGTGGCGATTTGCGGCGCAATGGCGCCTGCATCGTCGCGCGTCACCAGATTGTCAAAAATGTTGCGATAAACGTAGTAGCTGTCCGGGTTCCACTGCTTGTGCGGATCGAGCGACGAAGGCTCGTTCACAAGATCGACCACAAGCAGGTCTTTTGCCAGAGCTGGCGCAAGCGCCAGAGGCGAACAGGCCAGAAGCAGGCCTGCCAGAGTGGAACGGATCGAACGGCTGACGGTCAACATCGCTATAAAGTCCTTATCTTACCAATTGTCGGTTGAGGCCGCATGGAGCGGCCCGGTTTATCGTTTTTTGCAGAGCGACGTGCGGACTTGCCGCCAACCATCGCTTCCGATTCCAGAAAGCGGTCGAGAAGATAGGTTTCGAGTGCGGTATTGGCGGCGGCCAGATGTTCGAGCGCGTCTGCCTTGCGACCTTCGACAATTGCCTCCACCAGCCACGAGCGATTTGCCGGAACGAGTTTGATGCGTCCGGTTCCCTCGAAGAAATTCACAAGACGAACCGAGCGGTCCCATAGGTCCGAAAGCCAGCCGGACACGATCGGCATTCCCAATCTGCCCGCCAGAAGCTCCAGCATGTCGCGCTCGCAACGGCGAATGGTCGGGATCAAATCTCCGCCAAGCTCATGGCGTTGCGTCAGCGCCATATGCATTTCCGCCAGCGCTTTCAGGCGCTGCTTATAGGTGTCTTCAAGAACCACGGAGCACAGCATCGGCTCAAGATGGCGACGTGCTGCGCTCAACTCGCGAATCTCATTGGCCGAGATCGGCGCGACTTCCCAGCCACTGCGCGCACTCGACGACACCAGCCCGCTTGCTTTCAGCCGTGCCAGTGCAGCGCGCACGGCGCCACGCCCAAGCGCAAACTCATCAACAAGTGCCGCTTCGGAAAGGCGTTCTCCAGGCGCAAGAACGCAGCCGACGATGGCGCTTCTCAGCGCCCGTTCCGCCAGCTCTGCTTTGCCTTCCGGCGGCATTGGAGATGCGTAGGCATCGTGATCCAGCATTTTCATTTAACCTTTCAGATTTCAATTCTGACATCTCATAGGATGAAGCGAAAGGACAAATATTCTTTTCGCAAAACCCGAATTGAAGAAATTATCTCATAAATATGGCTGGAAAGGAATGAAAAGAAATCAGCCACATGAGTTTGTAACCAAACAATTTTTTGACTCACGCTAAAGATGGAATGACATTCCGCTCAGGCGCGTTGTTTTAGAATGCGAGATAATTGCCAAGATTTAAACTGCATGTCAGGATGAGCTATTGATATTGCAATATGCAAAACTGAGATGTCAATTTGCAATATTGAGTTCGAACGAATTTCACTTCGAATGCCTGCTGGTCAACCTGTTGTCGGGGACCAGGCCTATGTGTTGGACCCGCAATTTTTGGAAGAGAGACAGACCATGCGCCTGAAAAATCTTGTGCTTGCCGCCATGCTGGCGGCATCCTCACTTGTCGCAGTTCCATCTTTGGCCGCCGCCAAGGATTTGCTTGTCGTGGATTTTATCGCTGAACCAAGTTCGCTTGATCCGCATGTTCAGTGGAACACGGACAGCTTCAATGTGTACCGCAACATTTTCGACAATCTTCTGACCCGCGATGACAAGGGTGAAATCGCCCCGCAGATCGCCACCGCGTGGAAATACCTGTCCGATACCGAAGTCGAATTCAAAATTCGCAGCGATGTGAAATTTCATGATGGCAAGCCACTGACGGCTGAAGATGTGGCTTTCAGCGTCAAGCGCATTACCGACAAGTCTTTCGCCAGCCCGCAGATTGGCCAGTTCAATCAGATCGTCGACGCCGTTGCCAAGGACGCGACCACCGTTGTTTTGACCACAAAGGGGCCTTATCCCGTTCTGCTCGCGCAGCTCACCAAGCTTTCGATCGTGCCGAAGCATGTTGTCGAAGCGGTGACGAAGGACGCGTTCAATCTCAACCCGGTCGGCACCGGCCCTTACAAGTTTGAAAAATGGAACCGCGGCGTTGAAGTTATCGTGGCCCGCAACGATGAGTATTGGGGTGACAAGGGCGTATTTCCGAAGGTCGCTTTCCGCGCCGTGCCGGATGGATCGACCCGCATTGCCAACCTTCAGGCCGGAGCGACTGATCTTGCCAGCAACCTGAACAACGATCTGGCAGCCCAGATCGAAGGGTCGGGCAATGGCAAGGTGTTGCCGGTTCGCGGAGAGCGCCTCGCATTCTTCAGCCTGAACGTCAACAAGGCACCGCTGAACGATAAGCGTGTGCGTCTTGCAATCGCGCACGCCATCGATAAGCAGGGCATCGTTGAGGGTATTCTGGGCGGTTTCGATGCACCTTTGGACGAGCTGACATCGCCGGTCTCATTCGGTTATGTCGAAGGCATCAAGGCGCCGGAATTCAATCCCGAAAAAGCCAAGGAGATTCTGGCAGAAGTCGGCGACGCTGCGAAAACCGAATTTTCGCTCTTTACCACGCCAACCTACGATCAGCGCGTGGTGCAGGCCATTCAACAGATGCTGACAGATGTTGGTCTGAACGTGAAAATCCAGAGCACAGACATGGGCAACTGGATGAAGCAGATGCAGTCCGGACCTGAAACCATTCCCGCGACCGCCTTTGGACGTTGGAGCTGCGGTTGCCAGGATGCGGATGGTACGCTGTATCCACTGCTGCATTCCTCCAGCAGCTGGTCCAATATCAAGGACGAGCGCATCGACAAGGCACTGGACGAGGCGCGTGTGACCATCGATCCTGCAAAGCGGCTTGCGCTTTACAAGACGGTTCATGAAATCGTCGCGACTGAAAACTACATCATCCCGCTGTACCAAGCTTCGGTCATCTATGGTGCCGCAAAGGGTGTCGAATTCTCGCCGCTGCCAAACGAGAACCTGTTTCTCAACCGCATTCGCTGGTCGGGGCAGTAAGCATCAGAAAACCCACGGAGACCGGGCGCTTTGCGCCCGGTTTTTGTCGTTTTGGACATGGAAATATACAAAGGGCTAGTCTGTGATCACCATTCTTGAAAATGCCAATGTCGTTGATGTCGAGGCGGGTGTAATCCTTGCAGACCGTCACCTGATACTGGAAAAGGGTATCATCAAGGAGATAGTCGAAGGAAAAGTCCCGTTTCTGGCCGCGCACCGCATCCCTGTCGATGGTGGCTTTGTCATTCCCGGCCTGATCGATGCCCATGTGCATGTGACGGCCTACACCGCCAATCTTGGCGAACTCCCGCGCCAGTCACCCATGTATGTCGCGGCGCGCACGGCGCAGGTTCTGAAAGGTATGCTCAGCCGTGGTTTCACGACTGTTCGCGATGTCGGCGGAGCGGATTTCGGTATTGCCCAAGCCGTCGAGGAAGGATTGTTTCCCGGCCCACGCGTTCTTTATGGCGGCAAGGCGCTCTCAGCCAGTGGCGGTCATGGCGACCACCGTTCCATGGGTGTGGACCGCACGGATGAAACCTATGCGCAGGTCAGCCTTGGCAGGCGTTGTGATGGTATCGATGCTGTGAGGCTTGCGGCACGCGATGAAATTCGTCGTGGTGCACATCATATCAAGATCATGGCCAATGGCGGCATATCGTCCCCGACCGATCGCATCACCTCGGATCAATATTCCGAAGCGGAGATTGCCGCGATTGTCGATGAAGCCAACATGGCCGACCTCTACGTCGTATCTCACACATACACCGCCCGCTCTGTGGCAAGAGCCGTGCGTAATGGTGTGCGTTCCATCGAACATGGCAATCTGCTGGACGAAGAAACGGTTGCCCTGATGAAAGAGGCGGGTAGCTACCTGACGCCGACGCTCTCCTGTTTCCGTGCTCTTGCCGAAGTCGGTGCCGAAAGTGGCTTTCCGAGGGACCGGATGGACAAAATACAGCTGGTTCTGGATTCCGGCATTCGCGCCGTTGAACTCGCCCACCGCGCTGGGGTGCCCATGGCCTATGGCACGGACCTCATCGGCCCGATGCACGAGCGCCAGCTTCATGAATTTGCATTGCGCGCCGACGTGGTGCCACCAGCCGATCTGCTCCGCGCTGCCACCAGCACGGCGGCGAAACTCGTGCGCCTTGAAAAAGAGATTGGCGACGTTCGGGAAAACTACCGGGCTGACCTTAATGTCCTTTCGGCCAATCCTCTGGACAAAGGCGTTCTGGAAAGCTTCGCCTCCCATCATCGTCTCGTCATCAAGGGCGGTATCGTCCAGAACTGATGTTGTGTGTCAGGCCGGGCGGAAGGCGATTTCGCATTCCGCCTCCACCTGTCGCTGCCATTCGGCATGGTCGAGATTGGCCAGCGGCAAGATGCGCGTTGCACGTCTGGTAAAAGGAAATTTCCGCGCGTCGGTTGAGGCATAACCACCGCTATCCACCACATAAACGCCCTGTTGCGCCAGTGGCGTAAACGATGTGCGGAAGTGGTTGCTGGATTTTATGTGGATGATCGCCTTGCTTTCCAGATCGATCCCCTGACTGCGAAAGGCCTGCGTATCATAGGCCTGAATGCGCTCGGTGACGATGGCGATATGCCCTGCATCGCCCACACGCAAAACTGCCCCAAGCCCGCCCTGAAGCAATTCACCAAATAGATTGGCGCCCTCGTTGCGATAACGAACCTCGTCCACGCGCTCAATCACAGCCTCGGCGACAAATGGCGTTCCGTCTTGCATCCGACCCATGGGAACCCGACCACGATTGCCAACGCCGATGGATTTCGCGGCCAGTACCGCATCGCCATCAACCATGAAGCCCGCCGCAAAAGGCAGGTTTTGGACGCAGAGCGCTGCAAAGATATCCGCGACATTGGCAACTCCGCCAGAGCCGGGGTTATCACCGGCGTCTCCAATCACCACGCGCCCTTTTGCAGCGCGGGCGAAGATGTCCGGTGCGGCCTGCACAAACGATGGCGCGGAACGGGTCATTGCCTCGCGACGTTGCCACACGGCATCCGCCATGTCGCGATAGGCCTGACGCATAACATCATCATCCGTACCGGTCACTAGAACCGAACTGCCGACCTCTTCGGAATCGGCATAAGGGAAACCGCCCATCACCACGACATCCGTAAGTCCGGTACGTTGTTCAATCGCGTTGGACAGCGCGACAAGCTCCGAGAATGGTGCTGAATCGCTGGTCTGAGCGCTCATGGGCGCAGCAACGGGCAACCGGAAGCGGCGCGTGCGGTATGCGACAGGATCGAGTGCCAGTTCCATCAGCTTCTTGCCACGGGCATGGGTATCGGCATGTGGATAAAGCTTGCCGCCGATAATAACATCGACAACATGGGGTAGCTCCGGTTCGACATTGGCGTGAAAATCCAGAGGCACGGCAATACGCACATCGGGCCCGATGAGGTTACGCACCTTGCGTGCCAGATCGGTTTCAGGCGTTGCCACTCCCTCCACCACAAGCGCGCCATGCAGGAGCAGCGCTACGACATCCACAGGGCCACGGGCAGCTATGTCCTTCAGCGACTGGATGATTTCGGTCACAAGCCGGTGGTAGCTCGCACCCTCCAGCGTGCCGCCCGGCAGGCAGCCGGTGCAAACACCATAAGCGATATCGTAGCCAGCCTCATCCAGCGCCTGCGTCACCCCTCCGAGCCAATTGCTGGTCGAGCCAAATTTTTGTCTGACATCGTCACCCGAAAAATACTGGGCCGACAGAAAACCATCATAGTTTGCCTTGACGGGTGTGAAGGCGTTGGCTTCGTGGAAAAGCTGTATGACGGCGGCGCGGGGCATTCGGGTTTCCTTTGAAAAGATCAGACTTCGCGGCTGTCCTGCCAACGCAGATAGGGCAGGATCATACGGGCGGTTGGGCTGACGATGGGATGGAGTGGAACGGGTGAAAGCGGCGTTGGCGTCAACGCCAGTTGCGCGTCCGGCACATCGCAGACGGCATCGGCCAGAACTTCGGCCATCACGCAAGCCAGTGCCAGACCACGCCCGTTGCAACCGATCCAGCTTGCCAGCCCGTCCTTGGTTCGATGCAGATGCGGCAGACGGTCAACCGTCATGGCAATGCGCCCGCCCCAGAACTCGGTCATTGTGGTGTTGGCAAAGCCGGGGTGAAACGCGGTCAGCTTACGTTTAATGATGCGGGGCAGACGAAGACTTGCCAGATATTGAACTGCGAGGGCACCACCGGAGACGATGCGTCCGTCACGATCTTTTCGCATGTAGCGCAAATCCTGCCGCGTATCGGAAAAGGCCTCGTTGCCGGGCAGGACGTTCTCTCCAAAAGAACCCAGCGGTGCCGTGGCGGACTGATAAGAGGTGACGGGTACGATTGTCTGTCTCAGTCCTGGCCAGAGATTGCCTGTGTAAGCCGCAGTGGTCAGCGCAACACGCGGTGTCTGCACCGTTCCACCGGGTGTTTTGACAAGCCAGATATCGCCGTGTCTGGTCAATGACACAGCCGGGCTGTGTTCATGCACGGCAACACCCTGCTCCTGTGCGGCGCGTGCAAGCCCAACTGTGAAAGCGTAAGGATTGATATGCCCGCCGCCTTTGTGTTCCCATCCGCCGAAATAGGCATCTGAGCCGATACGCTGTGCCATCTCGCCACGCGAGAGTGCGTGCGCTGGAACGTTCAGCGCAGCCCATTGTTCGGCCATCACCCGCCCGCGTTGCGCCCTGCCATGCGAATGTGCCGGTTGGAGCCAGCCGGTACGGCGTGCGTCACACTCTATGCCATAGGTGTCGATCAGATCGAAAAGGCGGTCCGCGGCACCGGTGAGCAAGGTCAGAAATTTTGCGCCGAGCTGATGCCGAATGGTCTCCGGGCCATGTCTTGTCAGTGCGGCGATGACCTGACCGTTGGCGCGGCCGGAGGCTCCGGCACCCACTGTTGCGGCTTCCAGCAGAACGACATCGCGGCCACGCCGCTTCAATTCCAGCGCTGTCGTGAGGCCGGATATGCCGCCACCGATGACCACGACATCGGCGCGACGATCAGCGTTCAGAGGTTTTGATGAAAAACGCTCGACGGAAAGCCTTTGCCAGAGTTGAGATGGCGCATCGGTGGGCCATGATGTCATGAGATGGCCACAGGCTCGATGCGCAGGCCGGTCTCGCGATGAATTGCTGCGAGGGCTTGCGTGGAAACATCCCGATCAAAAGCGATGGTGAGCGACCCTTCCTGTCCTTCTGAAACGGGCAGAAAATGACCGTCCACACCCGCAAGTGCGGCCAGTGCTGCACTGCCGGGAAGTGTTACGGCAACAATGCGTTTTGCACCATTGGCATGGTGCAAGGTATCTGCGGACCAAACCAGTTCCGGTGTATAGTGTTGGCAATAAATGCATTGAATACCCGGTGTGAGACCGGGCGGAAGTCTCAACGCCGAAAAGCGCAACTCGCCCTGCGGGATGGTGCGTGAAAACCGGCGGAACGGTTCAAGTTCAAAGCCTTTTTCGGAAAGGGCAGCGACGGTTTCTTCTATTACCGTGCTTCTAAGCGCTATACCACGAAGCCCCTGACCCAGATCGAGCAGTGATTGCCACCCCTCGCTGGCGGGTGTTTCGGCGACGATGCCCATGATCTCGATATAGGTGTCTGGCAACATGATGCAGGTATTGGCGGTTCCGGATGCCTCGCTGTGGCGGGCAAGCGGTGTGGCGGAAAAACCGGCGCTGACGAAAGCTGCCCTTGCAGCCTCCAAGTCCGGCACAAGAACGATAAGATGATCGACACCGAATTCAATGCTCACGATTGGTCTCTCCTTCTTTCAAAAAGGCGTGCTCCAGCACATGTCTTGCCGCTTGGCCCTGATGCCGGGATGCCCGTTGGCGCGGAAAATCGCCGGGCAGATGGGCCAAGGCTTGTCTGAAAATATCACTGCGCAATTTTTGACGCGAGGCCAGAGGCCGTAGAAGAAGTTCTCTGTTGAGGTCATCCATATGCTGGCGGTTAAAAACGTCGTCCCACGCTTCTCGTTCCGGGCCGAAGTCGACGCTGGCATCAGGCGCGCGCCCGAAAGCGCGCAGGGCATTGGTCTCGTATTGATTCACCGCATGTCCGACGATAACCACACCGTAATCGCGGCGGGCAGCATCTGGGGTTACGAAGCCGTTGAGGACGTCCGCAAGCACGGCTTCCGGGGTCCGCTCAAACGGATCACCCCAACCACCTGCGCCCGCCGTTTGAAATGTAACGGTGTCACCCGCCTGCACTTCGAGAACATCAATCTTGCCGAGACGACGTTCGGTATCGCGGCCTTGGTTGATCATCAGATTGCCGGGCGCACCAGCCTTTCCGCCATTGCAACCCCAAGGCCGAAACAGCAGGCGTTCCATACCACGGCCCAGCACGTTGCTACCGCTCGTTAAAATGCGGAAGGTGAGTTCCAGCCCGCAACCACCCCGCCACTTGCCAGCGCCGCCGCTGTCGGGGCGAATTGCATAGCGCAGAATTTCGATGCCAAGCTCGGCCTCCACCGTCTCAACCGGATTGTTGGCAAGATTGGAAATGCCGGAATCGCGCCCATCGACGCCATCATGGCCATCGCGCGCACCGGTTCCGCCAATCATCGGCTCGACAACCTGAACATTGCGCCCGCCACGTTCGTTGGGTTCGGCCACCACGACGGGAATGACGACACCGGAAGATGCCGCAGGCATGACAGACGGCAACGCCAAACCGAGCGCGCCGTTCAGTACATCGTTTACGCGAATGGCTACGGCATGGCGCACACCTGTTGCCGCCGGTTCCTGCGGGTTGAGTATCGTTCCTTTCGGCGCGGTTATCGTGACGGGCGCCAGCAGCCCGGCATTGAGCGGTGCCGTAGGGTCAAGCGTGTGGACCAGAGCCAGAATTCGAAGGGTCAGCCATGCGTGCGGACGTCCATGGGACGGAATATTCATCGCGGCTGCCACCTGCGGGTCTGACCCCGTGAAGTCCAGATGGATTTCACCGTTCTTGATCGTCAGAGCCAGTGCGATGCGTACCGGCAAATTGCTGACGGCATCGTCGTCAAGATAGTCGGAAAAGCGGTAGGTGCCTTCTGGCATATGCGAGAACACATCCCGCGCTTTCTTTTCTGCATAGGACACCAAATCCGTCTGCGCATCTAGAAACGTTTCTGCGCCATGCTGACCGATCACCTGCTCAACACGCCGCTTGCCGGTATCAAGGGCGGCGAGCATGGCGCGGATATCGCCCATATTGGCATCCGGTGTGCGGCTGTTGGCCCGCAAGAAGAGGGCGACATCGCTGTTGAGTATGCCGCCGCGCACCAATTTGACGGGCGGGATGCGAAGGCCTTCCTGAAAAATCTCCGAATTGGTTGGCGAGATGGATGAGGGGACACGCCCGCCGACATCGGAGCAGTGAACGAAACACCAGCCATAAGCCACGATGCGCCCTTCGTGAAAATAGGGAGCGATCACTTGCAGATCGGGAAGATGTGTTGCCAGACCCTTTGACAGATAGGGATCGTTGGTCAAAATGACATCGCCAGGGTTCAGTTCACCAACCGCCTCTATCGACGGGGCACATTCCAGACCGACGAACCCTGAAACACCGATGGAACGCGGATAGGCGAAGAAACGGCCATCAAGCCCTGCCAAAGCGCAGGCAAAATCGGCGGTTTCCTTTACATAGAGCGTGCGGCCGGTGCGTTGCAACGTCAGGCACATTTCCTCTGCAATCGCGGCAACCTTATTGTTGAGAATTTCAAGTGTGACCGGGTCGAGCTTCATGCGACCTTCCTTTCCAGGTGCAGGTTGCCCGCAGCGTCAACAGATGCCGACCAGCCGGAAAGAACGATGACGGTGGTATCGTCCTGTTCGACGATTGCTGGACCCTCGAAATGATGCGACGGGCCGAGAGCCGAGCGGCGATAGACTGCGGCATCGATCCACCTGCCATTCTCGAAAATTGGTCTCGTGCCAAGGCTCTCCAACGGTTTGTCAGATGGTTCGAACAAGGTTTCCGGCAGGTAGGGTGAGAGGCCGATTGCGGCGAGCCGGACTGTCCCGATGTCGATGGCGGCATCCTCATCGCGGAAGCCATAAATGCGTTCATGTTCCGTGTGAAACGCATCAGCGAGAGCGGCCTGCGTGGGCGTGGCATCATCCAACACAACGCGCAGTTCATAGGCTTGACCGGCATAACGCATATCCACGGCACGCTCGAAGCGCGTGGCGCGTGCTCCACCCTCGGCATCCAGCCACAAGGCTCCGGCCCGAGCCAGCGTTTCGAGGGTTGCGGTCAGTTTCAGTGTCGCAACTGCATCCAGCTGCAAACGCAGGCTTTTGACGAAATCGCGCCGCAGGTCGGCTGCGGCTGCGCCCAGCGCACAGAATGTTCCGGCTGCCGCTGGCACGATGATGCGGGAAATGCCCATTTCGTTGGCCAGTAAACCCGCATGGGTCGGCCCCGCGCCGCCGAACGGCACCAGCACGAAATTGCGCGGGTCAAGCCCGCGCTGCGCAAGGGTTTTATAAAGCGAACTTGCCATTCCAGCCGTGGCCAAAGACAAGGCGCCTTCGGCGGTTTTGACCGCTACCTCGCTGCGATCTCCGGTATAGCCGATGCTGTGTCCAATGCCTGTGAGCGCCTCGCGTGCGGCATCTGCATCCAGTTTCATCCTGCCCCCCAGAAAACCGGTGGGATTGATGTAGTTCAGCGTCAGATAGCAATCGGTGATCGTCGGCTCTGTCCCTCCAAGACCGTAGGAAACCGGTCCCGGATGTGCACCCGCACTCTGCGGCCCAACCTTGATGACGCCGTGCTGATCGGCCCAGACGATAGATCCGCCGCCAGCGCCGATGGCGCTGACATCCACCACAGGTAAAACCAGCGGCAAACCGCCAATATCGGTGCGGGTCGCCAGTTCTGGCTGACCTGCCGTGGCAACGGCGATATCGGATGACGTTCCGCCCATATCGAACGTAATGATATCGGCAACTCCAACCGAGCGCGCCAGCCGTGCCGCCGCCATCACACCGGATGCGGGGCCGGATAAGATCGTCTCGGCGGGTCGCTCCATCGCGGAGGCTACATTCAGCGAGCCGCCATTCGAAGCTGTGACAATGATGGGTGCTTTAACCCCGCGCTCTGTCAGCCCTGCCTGCAAGCCCTCGAAATAACGCTGTATCAGCGGCTGGATGTAGGCATTGAGGCAAGCGACGAGCGTGCGCTCATATTCGCGAATTTCGGGCCAGATGGACGCCGCCGAGGTGATCGGCAAACCGCCTGCCGCATCTGAAAGCTTTTGCGCAAGAGCAGCTTCGATGTCGGGGGCCGCATATCCATTGATCACCACCAAAGCCGCTGCGTCGAGGTCGAGAGCGGAAAGGCTGTGGGCAACCCGTTCAATTTCCTGTTCATCTGGCTCCATCGTCACAGCACCCGAGGAAGACAGGCGTGCGCCGATCTCAAGGATACGGTGTCTGGGAACCAGAGGCACTTCCTTGGACGCATGAAAATCGAAGGATGATGGCATACGGCAACGGGCGATTTCGAGGATATCGCGATACCCTTGTGTCACCACCAGCCCAATGCGCGCACCCTTGCGCTGAATGATGGCGTTCAGCCCTATCGTCGTGCCATGCATCAGCACGGAGACATCGTCTGGCTTCAGTTGCGCCCGCTTGAGCAGCGTTTCAAGACCGGAAATCAGCGCTCGAGACGGATCATCGGGTGTGGATGGTTCCTTGTAAAAAACGAGGCTTCCGTCTTGTGGATCGGACAGGACGAAATCCGTGAAAGTACCGCCGACATCGATGCCGATCCGCACGCCGTCTGCTGACGTCATTGTATGCAATGCCTTTCCAAGTAACCCATCCCGGCTTGCCGTGATCCGATACCAATCCATCCCAGAATACGGGAAATCGCGTGTCATCAGATTGCCTATTGTAGCGCTACAATAGGTGGTGCAATGTCGATGTCAACGGCGTGTGTGCGGCGGTGTATTTGTTCCAAAATGAACTATAGGCTTGAAAAAATAGCCTCCTTTCTTTGGCGGATGGAAAAGATGAATTCATTGGGGCAACCAGACGGCCAATATCCCGTCATTACCATGAGCGATGTGGCCCATGCGGCGAATGTTTCGCCCATGACCGTATCGAATGCTTTTCGGTATCCGGAACGCGTGCAGGAAGAGACGCGCCTGAGAGTGCTGGAGGTTGCGGCAACGCTTGGATATCTGCCCAATATGTCCGCAGGACATCTGGCTGCACGCAAGAGCCGCATCATTGGCAGCACCTTGCCATCTTTGAAAAATGCCAGCTTCTACCAGTACATCACCGGCTTGCAGGACGAAGCAAATGCCCGGGGTCACAAGGTGGTTTTTATGCTGACCGATACGCTTGAGCAGGAGCTGGAGGCCGTTCACGCTTTTATTGGTATGCGCGTGACCGGTATCATCCTGATCGGCAATGAGCACAAGGCGGCAACCGTCGACATATTGCGGAAAGCCCGTGTTCCGACCGTGGAGACATGGCTCTTGCATGACCCTGTCGATAGAGCGATTGGATATGACATTGCCGATGCCATTCGAACGGCGTGCCGGAGGCACATCAACGCGGGAAGGCGGCGTATCGGACTAATCAGCAACGATGATCCTGCTTCGCGTCGTTTCCGGGAACGACCGCCGGTTTTCCGCGAGGAAATGTGTCGTGCCGGTCTGCGTGACGACCTTGTCGTGAACGTTACCGAGCCTCATGCTTTTGAAGCCGGGCCTGCCGCTTTGGAGGAACTTCTTGCGCTGGATGCCAATCTAGATGCCGTTATCTGTCCGACAGATATCGTTGCGGCGGGCGTATTGTGGGACTGTGCCAGGCGCGGCATTTCGGTGCCGGAGAGGCTGGGGATTATCGGCTGGGGCGATTACGAGATTGCACAGGCCGTTTCGCCAAAATTGACGACCATCAAGCCTAACCCGATGGAGATTGGCGTCGGTGCCGTTAGACTGTTGCTTGATGGTGCTGGCGATGGTGAGACGACAAAAGTGGATACCGGCTACAGCCTGATCGAAAGGGAAAGCGCCTAGAGCATTTCCGCCTCTCTCCGAAACGCGAAAATTCTCTATCTATTTGTTTTACGTATTATCCGGACGCAAAACCGCTCCGCACCTTTGCTGGAAATGCTTGATACGTCATCGCGTTGCAGACCACGCCTCGATCCCATTCATGCATCCACCGTTACACTAGGAAAAGAAACGATTGGGCGGGCGCGGGAGTGCCAGATGGTCTCGCAGCGTTGTCCCTTCATAGTCTTGCCGGAACAATCCTCGACGTTGCAGTTCGGGCACCAGTCGCTGCGTGACGTCATCAAGACCCTGCGGTAGATAGGGGAAGACCACGGTGAAACCGTCCGACGCACTTTGGTCAAGCCATTCCGCCATTTCGTCCGCAACGGTCTTTGGCGTGCCGACAAATGCCAGACCGGCATAGCCACCATACCGTTGTGCAAGCTGTTGCACGGTCAGATTTTCCTCTCTGGCCAGCTTCAGGACTTGGGCTTGTCCGGTCTTGCTTGCATTCGTATCCGGTATTTCGGGCAGGGGTTTGGAGGGGTCGAACCCCGTGGCGTCATGTCCCAGAGCTATCGACAGGGATGCAATACCACTCGCGTAGTGCACCAAGCTATCAAGTTTTGCGCGCTTTGCTCTTGCCTCTTCAACCGTGTCGCCAATGACGATCATGGCAGCGGGAAGTATCTTCAGGTTTTGCCGATCACGACCAATCGCAGCCATCCGGGCCTTGAGGTCTTCATACAGCGATTTTCCGGCCGCCATGTCGCGGGGAGAACAAAAGACGAGTTCTGCCGTTTCGGCAGCCAGTTGCCGTCCCGGCTCCGATTGGCCCGCCTGTACGATCACCGGCCAACCCTGTACAGGCCGCGCTATGTTCAGTGGACCCCGCACGCTCAATTCTTCGCCCTTATGGTCCAGAACATGCATTTTTGCCGGATCAAAAAAGATGCCGCTTTCTTGGTCTCGCACAAAGGCGTCATCCGCAAAACTGTCCCACAGGCCGGTCACGACGTCATAAAATTCTCTGGCGCGCTTGTAGCGTTCCCCGTGTTCGACGTGCTCATCCAGCCCGAAGTTGCGGGCGGTATCAGGGTTTGAGGTTGTGACGATATTCCATGCAGCGCGTCCGTTGCTGATGTGGTCCAGCGAGGCAAAGCGGCGGGCAACGTGATAGGGTTCATCGAAGGTGGTCGATGCAGTCGCCGCCAAACCGATCTTATCGGTTACCGCCGCAAGGGCAGACAGAAGAGTGAAAGGTTCGAAAGAAGAGACGGTATGGCTGCGTTTAAGCGCCTCCACCGGCATATTCAGGACGGCCAGATGATCGGCCATGAAAAATGCATCGAACTTTGCCGCTTCGAGCTTCTGGATAAAGGACTTGATGTGCCCGAAGTTAAAATTGGCATCGGCGTAAGACCCAGGATACCGCCAGGCACCTGTGTGAAGGCTCACGGGTCGCATGAACGCGGTGAGATGCAACTTCTTTTCCATCAGTGTTCTTCCACCGTCGATGCCACAATATTTCAGCGAATCCTATATCTTTAGAACCGCGCAGGTGGCAAGCAAAGGCATTCCACTTGAAGTGGACGTGTAATTCTGGTGTTGGCCTATCTGGGCGCTTTTAGTCACTTGATGACACTCATGAGCGTCTGCCCCAACTGTTGACGATGACGACGCCGGTGAGTGCCAGTCCGCCGCCGATCAGCGTGCTGATTTGCGGAACTTCTCCAAGAACAAGCCAAGCCAGACCAACCGAGCAAGGCGGGATCAAATAGAGGAACTGGCCTGCGCGTGCCGCGCCAAAAGTCTTGAGTGCGTAGGTCCAGCAGCTTTGGCCGATAATACCGGGTCCAATCGCCAGAAATGCCACCATCAACAACGTGTCATTGCTCGCCACTCTCGCCTGTGCAAGTCCCGCCGGCAGCCATGGAAGAAGCGCCACGGCGCCTGCAATAATCACGAAGGCCGTTACATCCAGCGGAGCTGCTCGGCGAAACAGCGGACGTTGCAAAATTGAGTAACTTGCCGCACAGGCGGCGGCCAGCACAATCAGGGTCGAGCCGGTGCCGAAGGCCAAGCCACCCGGTTGACCGGACGCGATGATCGCAACCCCGGAAAATCCCAATAGTGCACCGATCCAGCTCCAGCGACTGAAGCGTTCCTTCAGGAACGGGACGGCCAGAAGCACCATGAACAGTGGCTGCGTGTTGACGATAAATCCGGCGGCGCCAGCCGAGATGGTCGTTTGCCCGGAATTGAGCAGCACGTTGTAGGCAGCAATCCCGAGCACGCCGCTGACGGCCAGAATGCCGTAGTCCCGTGCGAGGAAGGAGCGTGGTCGTCGCGATGCGATCCAGGCAAGCGCAAAGATTGCCGCCAAGGCAAACCGGATCGAAGCCATAGGAAGAGGCTCGAATGCCCGAAGAGCATAGCCGATGGCCGCAAAAGAAGCGGACCATGTGAACACGGTTCCCGCGACAGCGAGGGCAGGGAGGAGGACGGGGCGGGATGTACCGAGTGTGATGTTTGTCATGTTTCATATGTGCCTGAGAACGGCGCGTTGACATAGAACCCCTATCACTATTCAGATGTGCGCATGGAACACAGGACGGGCCTACCACCTTTGGAAGCTTTGGAGGCAGTGTTGAGCGCTGCCCGGCTCGGCTCATTTTCGGCCGCAGCAGCGTCTTTGGGCATCACGCACGGCGCTGTCAGTCGCCGGATTGCTGCAACCGAACACTGGGCGGGGATTCGTCTGTTCGTTCGGCATGGTCGCGGTGTTCGCCTGACGCTGGATGGGGAAAGGTTTGCCGCCCGCATCGAGCTGGCCGTTGCCATGCTGGAAGACGGGCGCGCTATTGACCGGTCCGATCATGGTCTCGATACGATCAGGATTGGTGTGGTTCAGTCCTTTGCGCGTCTTTGGCTGGTTCCGAGGCTGGCAGTGCTGGAGGGTTCGCCGCCGGATCTTCGGATCGAGATGGACATCGACCAGCGTTATATGACCCTGTCGGATGCGCGGATTGCCATCCGTCTGGGGCAGGGTGGGTGGCCGAATGTGGTGTCGGAGCCGCTGTTTCACGAGTTACTGCAACCGGTCGCATGTCAGCGCATTGCAGACGAGTTGGGGCCGGAACCGCAGGCTGCCGACCTCCTGCGCTACCCGTTGCTTCATGACGCGTCCGAAACCGGCTGGCGTCTCTGGCTTGCGGCCCATGGTGTTGCCTATCAGGCGGAAGGGAAGGACCGGACGTTTCCCGGTCACGATCTTGCCCTGTTGGCTGCGGCGTCCGAATTGGGGATTGTACTGGCGCGCAAGCCTTACGCAGATTGGTTCCGTGATCGGCTGGGGCTGGTGCCTGTCCATGCGCTTGCAGTCGATAATCCAGAACGGTTTCACATTGTTACCCGACCGGGCCAGCGGCACACGGCGGTGGAACGGCTCGTCCAAAGATTGCGTGACGCGGGGGATGATCGCGGCGACGAACACCCGCTGGCTAACGACCTAAAAGTTGACTGATAGATTGGCGTGGGCGGCGTTTGACTGAAGCCCATTCGCAAATTCGCCGGAATAGCTCAGCTTTAAACGCGTTGACTTGGAAAGCTGCGCGGTAATACCTGCTTTCAACACCACAGCATCGTGCGGGACCGTGACACCTTCCAGAACGAATGGCGAGCCACCCTCAAAAGCGGATATTATGCCCGGCGTCAGGTCGCCAGCGGCGTGGCGCCAGCCCACCATGCCGGAAGCAACGATGGGGAAATCGCCGGCCTGCACATCCGTAGACCAGCGCATCCCAAAGGTCGATACGGTCATAGCATCGGAGCCGCCGGTGACCGACAATGCTGCCGCGCCGCCACTCTCTCTAAAGTCGTCCGTATCGAGGTTGATATAGGCGAAGTTTGCAAAGGGCTGGAGACTGAAATTACCCGCCTCCAGCATCCATGCAATGTCCCCAAAGACCTGGGTGGTGGTACTGGCATAGTTGGCAGAAAGCTTGTCGGCAAACGTGCCGAAAGCGATATCGCGTTGGGTCGATACCTCGTTTCGAGTGTAAATCGTGCCCCCGACGATATTCAGAGGCCCGATGTCAGCCGCTGCGTAAAGGCCAACATGATAGGAATCAGCACTCGCTTGAGGGTGTGTCGAAAGTTGGCTGTAACCAACAAGTCCGCCGAGACGCCATTGATCGGAAACTGCCACGTCTGCTCCAAACAGCGCACCGGCAATGGTGTTATCAATGTTTCGCGCACGGCCATTACTCGAGAAACGGTTTTCAGCGAGGATACCAGACGTCCAGAAGGCAACATTGTCAGCATAGGCTGGTTGCCGCTGATAAAAAGCGCTCATCTGGTCGACGATTGCCTCACGCACAAATTGGCTGTCCCACAAAAACGTGCTTTCGAGTGAAGCATGAATTTCGCCGTTGAGCTGTGAGAAGGCGTTTGCGGCGGTCTCGACATCAAGCGGCAAAACGGCTGAAAAGAGTGGGTTTGTTGCGCCCAAGTCTTCAACAGCGGCTGCCGTTGCCCGGTCGTTTGCGGTTATGGCAACATCCGCGAAACGCACATTATTGCGATCAAGGCTGAGATCAATCGTTGTGGTGCCGTAGGTCAGCGTTGGTGACAGGAAGGCAAAGTCGCTTGCAATGTTATCGAAGGTCCCGGTGATGCTGCCAGCTGTCAGGATCGTATATTGTGTCGTCAAACCATAAGAGGTGCTGGCAGCTCGGAGCGTCAGAGTGCCACCTTCAATGGTGAGCGCGCCGGACGTATTCGCTCGATCAGAGAGGCCGTTGGCGTCGATGTCGACCTGATATATTGACCCGGAACGAAATGTCAGGTCTCCATTGACGGCAAGCGTCTGCATGCCGGGTCCGGGTGCAAGTGTGCCACCTGCATTCACGATCAGTCCTCCAGAAATCCCGCTCCCGGACAACAGGCCGCCATCAAATATGTCGATCGTGCCTGTGACCGTTCCCTGGTTGATGAATTCGCCACCTGTGACCGCTGCTGTTCCACTGATCGTGCCGGTGTTGGAAAAAGAACCATCATTGTTGACGAGAGAGGCGATTGTTCCGTCATTTGCAGCCTCGCCTGCATTGGTAACCGCGCCTGCCGTGGCCCCGCTGTTGTTGGTAAACGTGCCTTGTGTATCGATGTCGACATCAGCAAGCGTTGCATTGTTGACGACGGCACCCCCACTCACTTTTGTGGTTCCGGTGACCGTGCCGCCATTGTTGTTGGTGAATAACCCGCCGTCATTCTGGAGGGATGCAATCGTACCGGCATTCGTTGTCGTGCCTGCGTTCCGGACATCGCCTGCGGTCGCACCGCTGTTGTTGACGAAGGCAGCCGCTGCCGCGACATCCGCATCGGTCACGACGAAATTGTTGGTGACGGTGCCACCAGAAATCGTCGTCTTTCCGGTGATCGTGCCGCCAGCATTGTTGGTAAAGTTTCCTGCCGTGTTTGTCAGCGAGGTGATCGACCCGGCATTCGAGGCGTTACCCGCATTTGCCACCGCGCCAGCGGTGGCACCCGTGGCATTGGTGAAAATGCCGCCCGCGCCAACATCGACGTCACCGAAATTTGCATTGTTCGTGACGCTGCCACCGGAGACCGTCGTTGTGCCGGTTACCGAGCCTCCCAAATTATTGGTGAAGGTTCCTGCATCATTTTGAACCGACGCGATGGTGCCGGCATTGGTAAGGGTGCCGGAGTTTCGAACCTTGCCAGCCGTTGCGCCAATGTTGTTGACGAAGGCCGCCGCTGCCGCAACATCTGCGTCTGTCACGACGAAATTATTGGTCACGGTCCCACCGGAAACCGTCGTTTTGCCGGTGATTGTGCCGCCCGCATTGTTGGTGAAGTTGCCAGCGGTGTTCGTTAAAGACCCAAGGGTGCCAGCATTTGAGGCTGTGCCGGCATTGGTAAGAGCGTTGGCAGTGGCCGTGCTGTTGTTGGTGAATGTTCCGCCGGAAGACACGGAGACGTCGCCGACCGTTCCGTTGTTGGACAGCGATGTTGTGTTTCCTACGGTAGCACTGCCGAGTGCGCCGTTCACCGTGACGTTGCCGGTGTTCAGCATCAGCTTGCCGTTAAGAGTACCATCGATGAACAGGCTGCCGCCATTGAGGTCGACATCCGAATTTAAGGTGCCGTCTGCGTTGATGCCGATGCTGCCCGATGTGATCGTACTGCCGTTCGTAACGGTCAGCGCGCCCGTATTGGTGATGGTGACATTGCCGCCGTCCACACCAAGTCTATCGACGGTGATGTCATTGGTGACCTGCGGTGAGCCAGTGTTCACTGTTGCGATATCGGTCGCTGCTGGACGGTTGGGGCTCCAGTTTGCTCCATTGCCGAACTCATTGTCAGCACCGCCGGTCCAAACCGACTGGGCAAAAGAGGGCATGGTCAAGGCGAGCGAGGCCAATGCGGTGAACCAGCCAAGGCGTCTTGAAAACAATGGAACCGGTTGGTGTGTCATTTGGCGACCGATGCTAACGAATGCCGGCATAGATCGGCGGAAAGACAACGATTCGTACTCAATCATGGTTAATGGGAAATTAACTGTCAACGCTGACATGCCGGGGTAGCTTTATACGCCGATCAGGCCGTTCGCTTCCGCGTTCGGCCTTCGAATGGGTTCGCACTGGGATGGTGTCGGCCGTTTTTAACGGGTCAGGCCCGATGCCATGACGGCAACGGGCCCGAAGGTCGATAATGCCTAGGCTGGCCTTTCCGTGGCACTTGGGCGCCATTTTATGAGCCGCTTTTCCACCAAATCCAGAATGCTATCGATGATCAGCACAAAGATTGCCAGGATCAGAATGCCGGCGAAAACGCCGACCGCATCGAAATTGCCTTCAGCCTGGGCGATAAGGTAGCCAAGACCGGCAGAAGAGCCGAGATATTCGCCGATGATGGCACCAACGACCGCGAACCCGACGGATGTGCGCAGCGAAGACAGAATCCAGCTGGCAGCCGCCGGGAAATACACATGGCGCAGGAGATCCGAACGCTTGGCACCCAGAATGCGGGCATTGGACAGCACGACAGGATTGACTTCACGAACACCCTGCATGGCGTTGAAGAACGTGACGAAGAACACCAGCGTGACGGCGAGCGCGACTTTCGACCAGAGGCCGAGACCCAGCCAAAGAACGAAGATGGGTGCGAGAACCACACGCGGAATAGCGTTCAAGCCCTTGATGAAAGGATCAAGAATGCGCGACGCGCTGCGGCTGAGACCCAGCCATACACCTGCGGCAACACCGAGGCCCGTGCCAATGAGATAACCAAGAACAGTTTCCGTCAGGGTGATCGTGACGTGGCGGTAGAAACCAGTGTCGGTCACCCATCTGATAACTTGTTTCAAGATATCGACAGGAGCCGGGAAGAAGAACACGTCGATGATGCCAAGAGACGTACCCAGTTGCCAGCCGCCGAGAATGACGACCAGTAGGCCCACCTGAATAAGACGTTCAGTCGTGGCGTTCATAGCTTTTCTCCACTTCGCCGCGCAGCGACGCCCAAATATTGCGATACAGATCCAGGAAGCGCGGATCGAGCTTGATTTCCGCGACATCACGCGGGCGGTCTAGATCGACCGAGAAGCTGTCTATCACCCGGCTGCGTGGGCCAGCAGCCAGAACGACAACGCGGTCGCCAAGCGCGATGGCCTCTTCAAGATCATGGGTAATCATCACGACGGCGCGGCGCTCTTCCTGCCAGAGCCGCAGCAGCTCATTCTGCATGAGGTGGCGCGTGTGAATGTCTAGCGCTGAAAACGGCTCGTCCATCAGGATCACTTTCGGGCCGGTGATCAAGGCCTGAGCCATCTGCACGCGCTTGCGCTGTCCACCCGAAAGCTGGTGTGGATAGCGTTGTTCGAAGCCTTTGAGACCAACCTTTGCCAGCCAGGCGAGTGCGCTCTCGCGACGCGCGGCGGCACCGACGCCCTTGAACATCGGACCAAGCTCGACGTTTTCCAGTGCTGTTTTCCAAGGCAGCAAGGCATCCTGCTGGAACAGATAGCCAATGTCGTCATTGACACCGTTGACCGTCCGGCCATCGATGGAGACAGTACCGTGCGATGGCTTCAAAAGTCCGGCGATAGCGTTGAGAATCGTGCTCTTTCCGCAACCCGTCGGGCCGACGATGGCGAGAAACTCGCCATCCGCCACCGTCAGGTTGACATTCTCGACTGCGACGAATGAGCCGAAAGACATGGTGACTGAATCGATCGACACCATCGCCTTTCTGCTCTTGCTTGCGCCGTCTTCGGGCGCGGGTTTGGCTACGGCCAATGACATTGTCTCCTCCTGTCAGTTCGCAGCGGCGTGCGGCGCTTTGCCGACGAAGCTGTTTGTGTATGTCTTCGAAAGGTCTATCTCGGTCGCCGCCACTTTGTCGTTGAAGCTCTTCAAAACAGCGAGGGGCGTCTTGATATCCTCTTCGTTGAATTTTCCGTCTGTCGAAAAAATTGCCTTGGCGTTCTGGACAGCCTTCACATAGGTGTCTCGGTCGCCGGAGATAAATTCCTTCGGCAGTTTCTCGACGATTTCCTCAGCCGAATGGGTGTTCATCCATTCCAGCGCCTTGACCGTGGCGTTGGTCACTTTCTGAATGGTTTCGGGATTGCCGTCGATGTAGGACTGCGTGGCGTAGAGTACCGATGTCGGATAAATGCCGCCGTAGATTTCCTTGGCACCCTCGTCGCTGCGCGCATCAATCAGGATTTTGCCAACGCCCTTGGCTTCGATGAAGGTCGCGGCAGGGTCGTAGTTGACCAGCAGATCGATCTTGCCTTGTTCAAGAGCGGCAACAGCAGCAGAGCCGGAACCGACGCCGATCAGGGCAATGTCGTCTGCCGACAGCTTGTGGCGCTGGAGATAGTAGCGCACGAAGAAGTCCGATGATGAACCCGGCGAAGTGATGCCGACCTTCGCACCCTTGATGGTGTCTGGCTTTGCCGGATCGAATGTCGATTTATTGCCGCCAGCCAGAACCAGACCGGAGTTGCGGGCCAGCACGACGAAGCCGACGACGGCCTTGTTTTGGGACTGCATCTGGATCGTGTGATCATAGAAACCAACGGCGATATCCGTTGAGCCGGCAACAAGCGCCTGCAATGTCTTGGAACCACCGGACGCGAAGTTCTCTACAGTAACCTCAAGACCTTCCTTCTCGTAAAGGCCGAGACCCTGAGCGACTGGGAAGGGCAGATTGTTGAGGTTGTACGAGCCAACGCTGATACGAACCGGTTCAGCCATCGCTGTTCCAGCAAAAGCGACGGTTGCGGCCAGGGCGAGCATGAATTTACGCATTAAATTTCCTCCGAGTTAAGTGGCGCCCTCCCGGCAACCACATGAATTATGCAGCGCGATCGAATTTCGTGACAGGCTTTGCGAAGACGTGTCCTTCAAAAAGGCGACGTGCCGTTCGTAAAATTCCGGCAATCACCTTTCCGTCACGCTCCTGAAGTTTCACGTCGAGATGACCACTGGGATGTTCGATAGAGAGAACGACTGGCGGCTTGCGCACGCCGATGAGTTTAGAGGCGACTGTGCCCTCCGTTATGCAGGCTGTTGCGATACCAACTGCGCCCGTTGTTGCAAGGGAAGGGTGGCACTCGTGCGGCATGAAATATCTGACGTTAAGATCGCCGTCTTGTCTCGCCTTGCTGATGAGTACCGGCTTGGGCGTGACCTGATTGGTGACATCTCCCATGCCCATACGCCTGCCGGCTTCAAGTCTGACAGCTTCAAGCTTGGCCAGTAGCGACGTGTTGCTGTTGAGCTCTGTGGCACTTTCGTAACCGCTCACGCCCAGTGCTTCCGCATCGATCAGAACCATCGGCATTGCACAGTCTATGCAGGTGACTGCGATGTCGTCGATCAGTTCCAACGGCTGGCCAGAGGGAAACAGTTTGCCTGTTCTTGCGCCAGCGGCGTCCATGAATGTCAGGGCAATGGGCGCCGCCTTGCCCGGTACGCCATCGATGCTCGCATCGCCGAGATAGGAAACCTGACCGTGTGGTGTTGGAACTTCCGCCTCGATGAGTTTGCCGGTGTTGACGTTGTGAATGCGAACGAGTGTTACGTCGTCCTGTGCTTTCATCAACCCGGCTTCGATCGCGAACGGGCCGACGGCAGCCAGCATATTGCCGCAGTTTGGCGCGGTATCGACCATCTGCTGATCGATACGGACCTGCGCGAAAAGATAATCGATATCGGCGCCGGGAATGGTTGATGGGCCGATGATGGCGACCTTGCTGGTAACGGGATTGCCGCCGCCGATGCCATCGATCTGGAGCGGATGGCCCGAACCCATGATGGAAAGCAGGATCTGGTCACGCTCTGTTTTGTCGCTCGGAAGATCGGAAGCCAGAAAGAACGGACCCTTCGACGTGCCGCCTCTCATCAGTACACAGGGAATGGACATCAAATCATTCATGCTTGTGCTTTCGCCTCCACTCATGTGTAGTGGGTATCAATCAGTTCTTTTGTTGCACTCTGTGATAAATGGATTGATATGTGAAATGCGAAGATTCGGGGTATTGATGCGTTATGAGCATTAATTGTGAAATACTTGATCTCAGGGCTTTCCTCAGCGTCATCGAATTGGAGAGCTTTCATCGTGCGGCCGAGACGCTCAATTTGTCTCAACCCGCGCTCAGCAGGCGCATTCAGAAGCTGGAAACGGCAATTGGTGCGCCCCTTCTTGAACGCACCACCCGGCACGTCAGCCTGACAGCTTTGGGCGCGGAGTTGATTCCCCTCGTGCGGCGTATGCTGGAAGAGTTCGACGGATCGCTGTTCGTCGTTCGTGATGTCGGCGTCAGTCGGGGTGGGTTGGTGACAATCGCCTGCCTTCCAACCGCGGCATTCTACTTCCTGCCGACTGTCATCAAACAGTTCAACAAGGAATATCCGAATATCCGGTTCCGCATTCTGGATTTGCCAGCCACCGAGGGATTGCTGGCGGTTTCCCGTGGAGAGGTTGAATTCGGCATCAACATCATGGGCACGTCCGATCCAGACCTGACGTTCGACCGGTTGGTTGAAGACCCCTTTGTTCTTGCCGCACGCAAAGATCACCCGCTTGCCGAAAAGAGTGAGGTTGGTTGGGCTGAGCTGGAGCCGTACCCGCTTATCACCGTGCACCGTTCCAGCGGCAACCGGACACTTCTGGACGCGGCGCTCGCCAAATCAAATATCAAGCTGCGTTGGTTTTACGAAGTCACCCATCTCTCGACCTCGTTGGGGCTGGTTGAAGCAGGGCTTGGGATTTCGGTATTGCCGCAAATGGCGACCCCGCAGGGTGAGCATCCCTTCCTCGTCACACGTCCCATCCGCAATCCAGAAATTTCGCGAATGATCGGCGTGGTCAGGCGGCGCGGTGCTACGCTTTCGCCCGCAGCGGAAAGGTTTCTGGAAATGTTGATGGGTGCCTGGGGTAATTACGGGTCTGACACGTCTCGTTTAAAAGACTGACCATCGTTGGATCTGCGGCTAGGACACCTTCAGGTTCTTCACAAAATCTGCGGTCTCATGGGCATGTATGCGGGTAAATCGTATCAACTCATCGAAATGGCGTTGCATTTTGCGGATGGCCTCCACGTTGTTGAGAACAAGATACATGCCGCCGACGAAGAGCGCGGCACGCTGTGAACCAAAAATGGTATAAGGCACTGAAAACCGCTCCTTTTCGTTAAAAAGGAAAAGGCGGAAGGAGGGATAGAGTTCGTCTATCAGCGCAGACATATGCTGGAGTTGTTGTGCGCGGGTCTCTCGCTGCAATCCGCTCCACATGCCGCGTCCTTGGGCAAAGGCCTCCAGCGTTTCGCGTGGCATACACACTTCCATATCGGTGCCCGGTTGCCGGTTGTAGTCGAGACGAAACGCCGTTTCGCTCTCTTGTGCCGTGATGCTTTGATGCGCGCCGGTGGCTTCGAAAGCAATAATTTCGGGCGTGCGAAGCAGGTCTGGAATACGGGCCGGCACATAGCGGATTTTGGAGCCGACCGCCTCGGCGTGCCACTTCATCAACAGGGTGTCGGTGTAATCCGCGCCGCCTTCCTCAATCTCGAAGCTTGGCCGCAATTCACCCATGAGGCCTTGATCATAGGAAAGACCAAGCAGCCAGTCGAGCGAAACCGAGTGACGCTCGGCGATGTTCAGCAGCGTCTCCACGCGTGGAAGCCGCGCCGAATCACCTGAGAGAAGCTGTGAAAGTGCTGATCGATCGATGCCGATGGCGGCGGCAAAAGACGATTGGCTCTCCCCGGCACGGTTGACCAGCTGGATAAGACGGGCACGAAATAGATCTGCCAGCGCGCGTTTGTCCACTTTTCACCTGTTTGTTTATAATCATCACCATATTTCTTAAATTGTTACCAAAATCAACAGTTGGTCATCATAAACCCGTTGTGCGCTGCCCAGGCTGGTGCGACTCTGGTTCCATCGGGGCATCAAGAGCATGAAATGACAGACATATCTTCAAAACCCGCGGCGCGGGCTACCGGCTTGCGCACGGCAAGAAAACCATATCGAATCGAATGGCCGACAATTGCCCTGCTGGCAGGCTGCTATGGTTTGTGGGTGTTTGCGGGATATGTGTTATATCCAACCTTTCCAATAGCTTCACTCGTTCTGATGGGCATTGCGGTAGCATTGCATTCCTCGCTTCAACATGAGGTTCTGCATGGCCACCCCACCCGCAATGCACGCTTCAATGAAACATTGGTCTTTTTGCCACTCGGTATTTTCTACCCCTACCGCAGCTACAAGCGCACGCATCTACAACATCATGCAGACGAGCGCCTGACCGATCCTTTCGATGATCCCGAAAGCCATTACCGGGCTATGGGTGACTGGGAAAAGCTTCCGTCATTTTTGAAAGTTTTGCTCGGCTGGAACAACACATTTATCGGCCGTCTGGTCATCGGCCCGCCGCTGATGGTGGTTGGTTTCACGATAGCAGAATGGCGCAAGATCGCGCGTGGTGACAGACGGGTTATTTATGCCTGGACCTTGCATTTGGCCGGCCTGATTCCGACGCTGCTGTTCATATCTCTCGTGTTCGGTATTCCCATCTGGCTCTATGTGAGCGTCGCCGCCTATCTCGGTGTTTCCATCATCGCCATCCGCTCCTATTGCGAACATCAGTGGTCTGAGCAGCCGGACGGGCGCACGATTATCGTTGAAAACTCCATTTTGGCGCCGCTGTTTCTCTATAACAACCTGCATTTCGTGCACCATAAAATGCCGACAGCCGCCTGGTACAAACTACCGTCGCTTTACAGCGCCAAACGGGCCGAGTGGCAGGACATGAACGACGGTTATGTCTTTCGCAATTATTTCGAGGTGTTCCGCGCTTTCGCCTTCAAAGCCAAGGAACCGGTCGCACATCCGGTTTTGAGGCGTGAAGACCACACTTCAGGGAGATCGACCGTCGCGGACGGAGCGATCGATATTCCGGCCTTTGCGGCGCAGGCAGGTGAAGTCACGACGTGACGTGAATTGCGGCAACGCTTGAGCTTGCCGCGCCAGAGTCTTTCGTCATCCGGTGGATCGGTCAGTGGAAAAGCCAGCCGGTCATCCACGCCAAGAGCCAAACTCCCCTTAAAATGTGACCGTGATTTTTCGGCCCAGAATCTGGGTTTGACGATTTTCAGCGCCGAAATTTTTAGTGGCAACTCTGTCGAGTTGACCTGCCGTGCGCGCATGGGCTCTAAATCCTCAACGCTCGCAAGTGATTGAGCGGCCAATACAAAATTCCTGAAACAAATAGCCAATCGACCTGCGCATTTCGGCTGTCCTTAAGGCATGCCGAACCGCCTTAAAATGAGGCGTTGAGGGTCGCTTAAGCTGAATTATTCAGCAGTATTTTTCCATGCGAATTTTTTCACCAATGCGTCTTGCCGAAACGCATATTGCGTGATTGTATAGACAACTAAGACGTCGATAAACTTCCGCTTAAAGCGAAGTCACAGACCAGGGGAGAGATTGCATGATCGTCTTCGACAACGTCACAAAGCAATATCCGGGCGCAGCCACGGCCGTGAATGGTTTGTCACTGGAAGCGCCGAACGGAAAGCTGACGGTATTTGTTGGTCCCTCTGGCTGTGGCAAGACCACGTCGTTGCGGATGATCAACAGGTTGATCACGCAATCCTCTGGCTCCATCCTTCTGGACGGAAAGCCGACCGAGAGCATGGATGTTGCTTTGTTGCGGCGTCGGATTGGGTATGTCATCCAGCACGCTGGTCTCTTTCCGCATCGCACGGTCGTTCAGAACATCGCGACCACGGCGCGTCTCAACGGCGCACCAAAGCAGAAGGCACTCCGCACGGCGCATGAGTTGCTTGAGCGTGTCGGACTGACGGCGGCTTTTGCAGATCGTTATCCTTGGCAGCTTTCGGGCGGTCAGCAGCAGCGCGTCGGCGTTGCACGCGCACTGGCCTCGGACCCCAAATTCATGCTGATGGACGAGCCTTTCAGCGCAGTTGACCCGGTTGTGCGTGGGCAATTGCAGGACGAGTTCCTCCGTTTGCAGCGTGAGATCGGCAAGACGATCATCATGGTAACGCATGATATTGACGAGGCGCTGAAGCTTGGTGATCAGGTTGCGGTGCTGCGCGCCGGCGGAACGCTGGCGCAGATCGCCTCTCCACAAGAGCTTCTGGCGCGACCCGCAGATGCCTTCGTGGCAGACTTTATTGGCCGGGATCGGGGCTATCGCTTCCTGAGTTTTGCCGAATTCGATGGCACTGTTCCTCTCGGCGCGGAACCGACGGTTCTGCTCGGCGCGACACCAGAAACGTTGCGCGACATTGCGACCGACCGCTGGGTTTTGGTGACGGATGCCGAAAAGCACCCCATTGGCTGGGCCGATGCGCAGGGCTTGAAGCAGCCACTGCGTGACGGAGACCTCAATCTCAGTGGAACGCTGGCGCCGGAAGGCAGCAGCTTACGGCATGTGCTGGACGCTGCACTCAGCTCTCCGTCCGGTCGTGGTGTCGTTGTCGGATCATCGGGCGAACTCGTTGGCACAGTGACACTCTCAAATGTCGTTGCCGCCATTGAAGCTGCGCGCGTCGGCCGGTTTGGAGGGCAGCCATGAAGCTTGATTGGCTTTACCGTGAATCCGGGCGAATCTTCGAGCTTTTCATCTGGCATCTGGGCCTTTCGGTCATTCCTGTTGTGATCGGGCTGCTTCTCGCCTTGCCGCTTGGCTGGATTGCACAGCGCTCCGGGTTGTTTCGATCCACGCTGCTGGGTGCTGCCGGGCTTCTCTATACAATTCCGTCATTGGCACTGTTCGTGCTGCTGCCGCTCGTCCTTGGAACGCGTATCCTCGATCCGCTCAACGTCGTCGTCGCCTTGACCATCTATGCTCTGGCGCTTCTCGTGCGGACGGTGAACGACGGTTTGGACTCGGTTTCACCGGATGTCCTTCAGGCAGCAAACGCCATGGGCTATCGGCGTGTTGCGCGTCTTCTCGTGGTGGAACTGCCGCTCGCCGTTCCGGTCATTGCCGCCGGGCTGCGTGTCGCGGTTGTGTCCAATGTCAGCATTGTTTCTGTCGCGGCCTTGGTCGGCACGCCGCAACTTGGATTGCTGTTCACGCAAGGGCTACAGTTGCAGTTCCTAACGCCTATCATTGCAGGGATCGTCTTATGCGTGGTTCTGGCAGCCGTGTTGGATGGGCTGGTATTGTTCATCGCGCACCGTCTGACACCTTGGCAACCGGGGAGTGCTGAGCGATGATTGACTGGTTCACAAATCCTGCTCACTGGACCGGAAACGATGGCGTTATCGTTCTGCTCGTCCAACACCTTGCCTACAGTTCCGCAGCCCTTTTTCTTGCCTGTCTGATTGGCCTGCCCGTTGGGCTTTACGTCGGACACACAGGGCGTGGTGTCGTTTTCATCGCCGGTCTTGCCAATGCCTTGCGTTCGCTTCCAAGTCTTGGCCTCATCGCTCTTCTGGTCATCCTGTTCGGCCCGGTTTTTGCGTCGGACATGGCCTTCATCGTGCCCAGCCTCATCGTGCTCGTGCTTCTGGCGGTGCCGCCCATCATGACCGGCAGTTATGCCGGTATTGCGGCAGTCGATCCGGCAGCATTGGATGCCGCACGCGGCATGGGGAAACGTCCGCTCGATATTCTGTTCGATGTTGAACTGCCTTGCGCGCTGCCGCTCATCTTTTCGGGGCTGCGCAGTGCCACGCTTCAGATCATTTCGACGGCGACAATTGCCGCTTATGTCTCGCTTGGTGGCCTTGGCCGTTTGATCATCGATGGCCGGGCCCAGAATGATTATTACCAGATGGCCGCAGGCGCCGTTCTCGTCGGCATTCTGGCGCTCACGGTCGATCTCGTAATCGGCATCATATCAAGGCTCACCGTTTCGCCTGGTCTCACGCGCCGCCTGAAACGGCAGCGTTCTTAAATAACAACAACGATTTCAACACAGAAGGAGAAGCTCGCATGGCATTCAGGATTACCACTGCCGCCAGCGCATTCGCGCTCATGGCCCTTTCCGCCGGTCTGGGATTTGCTCAAAGCAATCCGCTGGCAGCTCCTACTGCTGCCCGAACCGATACCAAGACAATCATCGTTGGTTCTGCCGACTTCCCCGAAAGTCAGCTTCTGGCAACGATCTATGCCAAGGCTCTGGCGGCTAAGGGCATTGCCGTTGAAACCAAGCTGAACATCGGCAGCCGTGAAGTCTATATTCCGGCATTGCTCGACGGATCGATCGATCTTCTGCCCGAATATGCTGGCGCAACCTTGAGCTACCTCGACAAGAATGCCACGGCCCATTCGCCAAGCGACGTGGCAGCGGCGCTCAAGGCAGCCTTGCCGAAGGGTGTGTCGATGTTGACGCCATCTGCCGCACAGGATTCTGACAGTGTCGCCGTAACGCGTGCCACAGCTGAGAAATACAAGCTGAAGACGATTGCCGATCTGGCACCCGTCGCCTCACAACTGGTGCTTGGTGGCCCGCCGGAGTGGAAGACGCGCAAGGAAGGAATCATCGGCCTGAAGGAACTTTATGGTCTTGAGTTCCAGTCGTTCAAGTCGCTCGACGTTGGTGGCCCGCTCACGCTGTCGGCTCTCGTCAACGGTCAGGTTCAGGCCGCAAACCTGTTCTCGACCGACCCGGCCATCGCGGCAAACGACCTTATCGTGCTGGAAGACGTCAAAAACCTCTTCCCTGCTCAAAATATCGTTCCGGTCATCGCCACGCCAAAAGTCAGTGATGTCGTGACATCCACGCTCAACGCGGTTTCAGCCGCGCTGACGACCAAGGATCTCGTCGTGTTGAACGGTCGTTTGGCCAATCACGACAGCTTTGATGTGGTGGCTGGTGACTGGCTCACTCAGCACAAGTTGAACTAATCAGCCGCAAGGGCGTGACGTCTGCCACGCCCTTGCGGACAGGCCGTGCATATTTGCGAATTGATGGCTATGGACCGAGACACAGAAACTTTCCGAGGAAATGATGTCACTGGTACATGAGAAGGCTGATGACGAGCAGGGTGAGGCGCTTCACGCCGCACCGCTCTATGTAAAACTCAAAGATTATGTCCGCAGCCGCGTCGAGGCCGGTGAATGGAAAATTGGCCAGCGCGTTCCCTCGGAGAACGAGCTGGTCGATATTCTGGGTGTCAGTCGAATGACGGCCAACCGTGCCTTGCGTGAATTGGCGGATGAAGGGCTTGTGGTGCGGGTTCGCGGCAAAGGCTCTTTCGTGGCCGCGAAGAAACGCACTTCGCAATTCCAGAGCGTGCCGAACATTGCCGACGAAATCAGCCGGAACGGCGGTGTGCACAGCGCGCGGGTCATTCTTCTTCAGACCGAAACCTGTGACGTCGATCTTGCCGAGGCGCTTGCCCTGCCAACCGGCAGCCTTGCCGCTCATTCGATCATCGTGCACGCCGAAGATGGAGTGCCGATGCAAATCGAGGATCGTTTCGTCAACTCTGATTACGCATCGGACTATATGAAACAGGACTTCAATATCGTCACGCCGAATGGATATCTGACCGCGGTGGCACCCATCGTCAGGGCGGAACAGCATATCGAAGCGGTGAGCGCGCAGCCTTGGGAATGCAAGCTGTTGGCTATTTCCAAGACGGAACCGTGTCTGCTTGTGCGCCGCCGCACATGGTCGGCCACGGGTGTGGTTTCCTCCGTGCGCCTGCTCTATCCCGGCAGCCGTTATCGTCTGTACAGCAGCACTTGAAGGTCAGGCAAAATCCGCCGATCTTTAAGGTTTCAACAATGGAGAAATCCCTTGCCGCTCCTCTCATCATTCCCAGCAGTCGATAGGAAAATGTCATGACCGTTGTTTTGGATGATGGTCTGGACTGGCGCGCAGTTGCGCGTGTCGCAAAGGGGGAGCCGCTCTGCGTTTCGGACGCGGCCTACGCGCGGATCGATCGGGCAAGCCGGATCGTGGACAGCATCGTGGCAAGCGGTGTACGCGCCTACGGCATCAATACCGGCGTCGGCGCCCTGTCGGACACGGTGGTGGATCGCACGGCGCAGGGTCGGCTTTCACGCTCCATTGTTTTCAGTCACGCGTGTGGCGTTGGCCCGTTGCTGGATGCGCGCGAGGTGCGGGCCATTATAGCGGCCCAAATCGCCAATTTCGCTCACGGTCATTCCGGCATAGGGCGCGAGATCGTCTCGTACCTGTCGTTGTTTCTGGAACATGACTGCATTCCCGATGTGCCGTCACGCGGTTCGGCAGGATATTTGACGCACAATGCCCATACGGCACTCGTCCTGATCGGTGAGGGTCAAGCGCAGCTTGGTGGGCGCACGCTCAGCGGGCGGGATGCTTTGGCCGCGATGGGTCTTCAGCCACTGGTGCTGGGTGCCAAGGAAGGGTTGAGCCTCGTCAACGGCACGGCCTGCGCGACGGGACTGGCGAGCATCGCGCTTGCTCGGGCCAGTCATCTGCTCGACTGGGGTGATGCCATCGCCGCGCTGACGCTTGAGGCAGCGGGTTGCCAGATCGCAGCTTTCGACGAGACCGTTCTCGCGCTGCGCCCCTCCAAGGGGATCGCGACCGTCGGGGCATCGCTTCGGTCTCGCCTTCAGGGCAGCGGTTTGATCGCCGCCGCCCATGGCAGGCGAACACAGGATGCCTTGAGCTTGCGGGCCGTGCCGCATGCCCATGGTGCGGCGCGCGATGTGTTCGATGTCTGTGCGTCCATCGTTGATCGTGAACTGGCATCCGTGACGGACAATCCGGCAATTTTGGGCACGCCAGAGCAGCCTGTCGTCTCTTCGGAGGCCCATGCCGTCGCACCCGCATTGGGTCAGGCGGCAGATAGTCTGGCAATCGCGATTGCGCAGATCGCTGCGATGAGCGAGCGTCGGATCGACAGGCTCGTCAATCCTCTGGTGAGCGGCCTGCCACCTTTCCTCGCCAGCGATGCCGGAAGCCATTCCGGTTTCATGATCGCGCAATACACAGCCGCAGCGCTTGTGAATGACAACCGACGCTTCGCGGCGCCGGCCTCGACCGATGGCGGATTGACATCGGGATTGCAGGAGGATTTCCTCGCGCATCCCACAGCCGCCGCCAACAAACTGCTCGCGGTTCTCGACAACGCCGAATATATTCTGGCCATCGAATGGATGGCCGGAGCGCAGGCCCATGATTTTCTCGACAGCGTTGCTCAGCGCGCAGCGGGAACGGACGCGCTCTATTCTCTGCTTCGACGACACATCCAGCACTATTCGGACGACAGACCGATCTCTGCGGACATGGAACGGGTTCGCGCCGTCTTGCGTGACGAGCCCCCACACCAGCCAGGACAGGTATTCTAGACAGAGTTTCTCTGGCAGATGGTGGCGTCATCGTTTAAAGCGCGGCCCGGAACATAAAGGATGTCTCTGGTCGCCAGGGGCCGCCTTGATATTCCCAAAGGTCCAGACCCACCACTCTGAGAGAACGCCTTTGAAATCTCTCTGATAAATCCCGATAAAGCGTATCTGCCGCCGCCTTGGAGACCTTGTTCTGGACCGTAATATGCGGTCGCCAGCCGTGTGTATCCTGCTGCGTCAGCAAATGCAGGACTGAGCGTTTGAGGTGTGCCCTGACAGTTTCAAGCTCTGGGCTGAGTATGGTGAAGGCTACGCCTGCGCCGAGGTGGCGAACTCCGTCGACCTCCGCTTCGAATACATCCGTGAACGCGGCAACATCTGCGAGTGTGTCTCGGATCGTGTCTAGATATTCACCGGGCAAGCGATGAAACATCGTGACATGAGCGCGGATAAAATTTCGGTCTGCCGGGAAATGGCGTTTGCGCAGAGTGTCGAACGGCTCAAGATCAGCCTCATCGATGCGTGCCGTCAGAATGAGTGGAAAATTCGTTTTCACAGTCGCCACTATGGTCATTTGTAAGGGATGTGCGCTGCGGGAGGTTAATTTACTGGTCCGATTTTGCAACGGACCGAAGGGCAGAATTGAGGTAGCGCTCCGTTAAGGCGTTGCCACTTTTCTGGGCGAGCTCGATCGCCGCAGAAATATGCTTTTGGAGTTGCACCTCGTTCACCTCGGCCTCCGTGTCCTGCGCCGTCATCACAATGCCAGAGTAGATCGCGGGAATTCCATCTTCATCTCGCGAGCAGGAGCCAATGCTCAGCAGCGACTTATACTGTCCGCTAGGGCAGAGAATGCGATACCCAGACACAGCGGGCGGTCCACCCAACAGGACGTCATGGATGCGCTCCGCCAAGCGGGCACGGTCTTCCTCGACGATCAGGGAAAGGATATATTCAACAGACACGCCTCGGGCGAGGTCTACCTCGTCTATCTCGTATATCTCCGCAAACATCTTGTCGGCAGTGATGATGTTGTGCGTGATTGACCACGAGTAGAAGCCCACTTTTCGCATCAGACGAGTCAGTAGCTCTGTTTCCAGATGCTCCGTTTGCATTCAACCTCCACAATCTGGCTGAAATTCTAGTTTGAACGCCAGCTTCAAAAGGAAAAGCCGAGCAATCCGCAAGCTTCTTCGTAGACGTCGAACATCTGGCGACTTGAATTGCGATACACATGTCGAAATCATTTATAATGCTTTCGTTATTAAGCATCTCTTTGAATAATAGCTATAGGTCGCGTGTGTCTGCTGCACCTAACAACGCTAAATATGTTTGAGTTCCATTGGGAGGGTGTCATCCGTTCCTGTCGGAAGAGACTGGCCACCGGCGTGCGCGGGTGGCCATCAGGACGGATGGGCTGGCGATTTACCAGCCCGAGGGGCCATCGCCATCATAGGATTTAAAGGGTCGACACGGCCATGTGAGATCGGAGAAACCTCAGGCGCCCAGATGGTGATAGGCACGCTTGTAATAGACCAGCGCTTTTTCGGCCTCGTTTTCGTGGATTGCTTTGACCGCGCAAAACAGCACACGATGGGTGCCGACATCCTGCATGGTGGTGATGACACAATCGAAAGACACCATGGCGTCTTCCAGCACGGGTGCTCCGGTGACACTATAATGCCAGTTGGCCGCAGCAAAACGTTCCTCGACCGGTGTTTTGCCGCCAAACAGAGATGAAAGTTTTTCGTGCTCGGCGGTCAACACGTTGACGCAAAGCACCTTGTTTTCCATCACCGCATCGAACACCGAAGCCGTCCGGTTCAGGCAGATCAAAAGCGTGGCAGGACTGTCGGTGACGCTGCAAACGGCAGTTGCGGCAAAGCCGGCCTTGCCTGCCGGACCATCGGTTGTGATGATGTTCACGGCTGCGCCCATCCTTGCCATGGCGTCACGAAAAAGCTGGTGGCTAACGTCTGCAACCGCTTCTACCGGCGTTGTGAGGCTTGGCACGCTGTTCATCGGAGTATTCCTCTCTGGCTGGTTGTTCATCGCGGTTAGGCCGCAGGCCGGGCAAGCGACGTGGTGGCGAAAGCGGGAAGCGCAAGTGCCTGTTCCAAACGCAAGGCGACACTGGCGGCGATATCTTCCCGCCAAGGCCGCGCGACGATCTGGAGCGCGATGGGCAGGCCCTCGGCAGACGCGGAAACCGGCACCGTTACCACGGGTAGGCCAAGATAGCTGAACGGACGTGTGAACGAGGTCATCGCACTAACCACCGCATTCATCTTGGGGCTGGTGCCGATATCCACCTCGGCAGACAGCGGTGGCACAAACGGCATGGTCGGCGCAATCAGCACATCGGCTCCGGCAAAGGCCGTGTCCAGAAATTCCTTCAGCATCACAGCGCGAATTTGCAGGGCGCGCAGATAGATCGGTGCCGGTACCGCCAAAGACTGGGACAATCTCATCCGAATCTGCGGGCCATAATCCTCCGGGCGCTCGCGCATCCAGTCGAAATGCACGGCACCTGCTTCCGACATGGCAACGGCATTGGCGAGTTCCGCCATCGATGTGAGGTCTGGGATGGCAGCGGACGCGATGCTTGCGACATCGGGCTTCAGTGCCGAGATGGCCGTTTCGATACCTTGGACGACATCGTTTTCCAATCTTTCGGCAAACAATCCACCGGCAATGCCTATGCGAAGGGATGACAGATCGCGCAACAATTCGTCGGGCTTTTCGACGTCCATACAGGTCGTGTCTCGACCGTCCGGGCCGGAAATAAGCTGCAACAGCAGATAAGCATCCTCGACCGAACGAGCCAACGGCCCGACGCAATCTTGTGAAAACGATAGCGGCATCACCCCGTGCCGGCTGACACGGCCTTGTGTCGGTTTGATTCCGACTATGCCGCAGCAGGCAGCGGGCAATCGGATCGATCCACCCGTGTCAGAACCCAGCGCGGCCAGCACCACGCCGCCGCCCACCGCAGAGCCGGAGCCGGATGATGAGCCGCCAGTAATCCGTGCGCCATCGATGGGGTTCAGCGCCCGGCCATGGTGGAAATTGTGGCCTGTCGGCCCCATGGCGAATTCGCTCATGTTCAGCCGGCCAATGGAGAGCGCGCCTGCGGCCTGAAGCCGGTCCATGGCGGTTGAAGTGGAGGTGGCGATATGTCCGGCACGAATTTTCGAGCCGCATCCGGTTATGAAACCGGCTCGATCATACATATCCTTGTGGGCAAGCGGTACACCGTGGAGCGGCCCCACGGCGTGGCCCGATGCGAGCGCAGCATCGGCGGCTCTGGCCGCGTCAATAGCAGAGCCCTCCTCTATTTCGATGAAAGCATTCAATCGCTTATGGCTGGCTTTGGCACGAAAGAGGGCAGCTTCGGTCATCTGGACGGAGGTGATTTTGCCGGCGCGTATCGCGTCTGCGGCCTGGGTCAGCGAGGTAGGATTATCGAGGCTCATCGCTTGGCCTCCGCAAGCATCAAGGCGTCAAAATGCGCTGGCTCCGTGTTGAACAGCGCTCCAGACTTGCCGAGCGGTGAAGGGGCAATGGCGGCGCTGTCGCGCGCGACCTCTCCAGCCATCGCCACCAGTTCCGCTTCGACTGCCGGGCGCTGCCAATAGGTTTGTGCCATTGCTGCCATGATCTCTTTAGTTTCCATTAGCTGAAATCCTGCGGTTGGCGATTGCGCACCAGTTGGCTAAGCGACACCGCAACGACCAACGCTCCACCGTAAAACAGGTTTTGCACATAGGCGTCTGCGCCGAGCATGGTGAGGCCAGTGATGCCGGTGACGAGAAAATAGACGGCGATGACTGCACCGAAGGCATTGAAGCGACCAGGCGAAATCGTCGTCGCACCGAGAAAGGCAGCGGCAAAGGCTGGCAGCAGAAGGTTGAGGCCAGACAGCGGATCGGCAGATCCGGTCATTCCGGCATAAAGCATACCGGCAAACGCCGATATCAACCCGGAAAGCACGAAGGACGTGGCGCGGACGCGATCGACATTGATGCCGTTCAGCCGAGAAACCTCACGGCCACGGCCAACGAACAGCAGTTTGCGCCCCGCAATGGTGAACTCCAGCGCATACCAAAGGATGGCAGCCAGAATGAGGGCATAAAAGAAGGCGAGCGGGATGCCAAAAAGCCGGTTGATGATGACCCATTCCACCAGTCCCATGGACACGCCGGAAATGGTTTGCGAATTGCTGACCCAAAGGATCAACCCGTTGACGAAGGTGCCGACGCCGAGCGTCACGATCAGCGAATGAATGCGAAAATAGAGAACGAAGAAGGCGTTGACTGCGCCGATGATGATGCCGCTGACAAGGGCGATGAGGATCACCGGCACGATCGGCCAGCCCAGTTTCACATTGAGCACGGCGATCAACATACAGCTCATCGTCAGCGTCGATGCACCGGATAGATCAAAGTCGCCTGATGTCAGTGGAATGATAATAGCGAGCGTCAGCACCACGAGAATGGCCTGTGACCCAAACATGGTGGAAAAGCTGCGCCAGCTCAGGAACGAATCCGGCATCAGGGCACCAAAGATCACGATCAACAAGAGCCACGCACCGACCAGAGCGAAGCGTTCTCCCTCGGTTTTCAGGGTGAAACGGCTTTTGGTTGGGGTTAAGGTTTTGGTTGTTGGCATGTCCAGCGTCGTCATTCTGCGGCCTCCGCGTCATGGCTGTGGAAACAGGCTTCGGTAATCGCCTTGCGGCTGATCTCCGAGCCCTTGAGTTCGATCACGGGACGACCGCGTGAAAAGACGATGACGCGGTCGCAAATCTGTTCGAGTTGTTCATTGTCTGTGGAGGCACAAAGGATGGCTGTGCCATCTGCCGCTGCCCGGTCCAGCGCCTTGAATATCTGTTGGCGTGCGCCGAAATCGACGCCTTGCGTCGGCTCATCCAGCATCAGCAGCTTCGGTTTGATCTGTAGCCATTTGGCCAGAAGAACCTTCTGCTGGTTGCCACCGGAAAGCGAGGCGAGCGGCAGGTGCGGGTTCTGCGGTCTGACGTCATAAATCTGCGCGAGGCGGGCCGCCTCTTGCGTCATGCCGGCCCGGTCAAGGCCGTAAGGTTTCAGCAAGCCGTCCAGAATGGGAAGCGTGATATTGTCGGTCACAGAAAGCGAGCCGATGCCCGCGGAACCCAGCCGGTCTCCGGGCAGAAAGGCAATGCCCATCTGCTGTGCGGCCAGCGGTGTCATGGCGTCGATCTTGACGGTTTTGCCGCCTAGAGTGATTTCGCCGCCGCCACGTCTTGCGCCATAAAGCAGATAGGGAAGGGCAGCAAAGCCGGAGCCGATCAGGCCGGTGACTCCCAGTGTTTCACCTTCGCGGATTTCGAAATTGAAAGGCGCATTGGCGCCATCCGTCAGCCCACGCACGCGGACTGCTGCGGGCACACCGCTGGTCGACATCCGCTTTTTCTCAAAAGCATCGATGCGTGAACCGACGATCGTATCGAGGATAGATTGGCGCTCCGCACTGCGCGTGTCGAGAATGTCAACGAGTTCACCGTCGCGCAGCACCGCGACACGATCGGTAATGTCTCGCACCTCATCGATATCATGGGTGACGATAACGACGGAGGCCCCGGTTTTCACGATGGAGCGGATGAGTGCAAACAGCCGCTGCACATCTTCGGCTGGAAGAAACGGCGTCGGTTCATCCAGGACCAATATGCCTTCTCCGCCATAACCGGCATCTGATGCGCGAAGGTCTTCGAAGGCGCGGATGATGGCGACGAACGCTCTCTCGACCGGCGGCAGGTTCGCCACCGTCTGGAATGGGTCGATCCACAGATCAAATTGCGCAAACAGCTTTGCGATCGCCGCCGCTTCGCGTCTCCAGTTGATGAACCAGGGCGTTTTTTGTCCCAGCGCCGTGACGCGCATATTCTCCAAAACCGTCAAGGACGGCACGAGGCCGAGATGCTGGTGGACGAAGGCGACGCCACGTTTCTTGATCTCCATCGGATCAAGTGGCAGCGGCATCTTCTGGCCCCAGAGAATAACCTCGCTGCCGTCTTCCGGCTGGTGGAAGCCAGCCAGAACCTTGATCATCGTGGATTTGCCAGAGCCGTTCTGGCCGAGAAGCCCGAACACCTCGCCGCGCCGAATCGACAGCGACACACCCTTCAGCGCGTAATAGCTGCCAAACCGCATACGGATATTTTGCATGGTGAGCACGGCATTGTCGGTCATGATGCGGCTCCTGCTTTGGTCAGTGTTGGCTTACTTGATCCTCCAGAGCTTGCGGAAACCATCGAGATGGGCGTCGCCATAGCCATCGTTGAAGTTGGCCGGCGTGCCGGCGGTTTTGATGTTGCTTTCATCAAACACCAGCAGCGGCACGTTGAGCTTTGCCACCTCCGGCTTGCCGCACACCATGCGCATGATGTTGTCGATTGCGGCGTAACCAGCCCAGCCAAGGCTTTCACCGATGTCCATCTGCACCTGACCGGCACGCACCATGTCTAGGACGAAGGGTGTGCCGTTGAAGCTGGCAAGCTTGACGCTGCCTTCCGAGGCGGTGATGCGCAGGGCAGGGATGACGAACTGCGACATGGAGTCGTAAATCGGCAAGATATAGTTGATTGACGGGTCGGCCAGCAAAGCGGACTGTGTGCCGGACTGTATTTTCGTTGCCCATTCGGAAACAGGAACGTCCAAATGCTTCATCTTGCAGTCTGGGCAAAGCGCCGCCAACTCACTTTGAATAGATTTGACGAAGGGGATGGATGGCAACACGTCGGAGGAGCCGATGATCAGCACGTTCGGCTTGCCCTTGGTCTGGACATAGGCCCAGGCGGCAAGCAATTTTCCTGCACTGGTGAAGTCCACCTTGCCGGAATAGTCGACTGTGTCGATGGCCTTCTGCGTTACGTCGTAGAAATGCGTCGTCGAGATTTTGAGGCCTGCTGCACGGGCTTCGCCAAGCTGTGGCCCAAGCACTTCGGGGTTGAGGCCACCAGCAAGGTCGATGACATCATATTTCTGACTGATCGCCTGCGAGATGCCCTGAACCCATTGGTCGATCTTCAACTGGTTGTCCCATGTCGTATAGGTAAAACCAATTTCCTTGGCGGCGGTCGCCATGGCCTTTTGCAGTTCGACGTTAAACGGGATTGTCATCGAAATCGGGATCGACAGAACCTTCTTGTTGGCCATGCAGGCCTTGGCGTCGAATGCCTCGCCGGGAGCGGCAAAAACCGGCATGGCGCGGTGTTGCTCGATAATGGCCTTGGCGTCGGCCATAGGGTCTGCGGCAGCGGGCGTGGAGATGGCCGCAACAGCGGAGGCGGCCAAAAACGAACTGACAAAAAGCAGGCGCATGATCAAGATTCCCCTCTGTGATCCCGGTTTTCCCGGTGTCCTATGAAGCGGTTCTAATGCGCTTCCAAGAGATAATGTACGTACATAGTCAAGCGAACGTCAACCGGTTTTTGCCTAATTTTTTGCGCTGCACAATTAGGAGGCGGATGCCGAAAACCCCGTCAATGCGAGGATTAAATCATGTTCAATTGTCGAATTGGGCGCCATTGATGAATGCATATGTGCGGGTTGCAGCAGCGCGAAAACACGCTCAACTGCAACTATTATGTCAGTACATATGGAAGGTCTTGTGATCAGCGATTGGTGCGATGAGCGCGCCATGCGGTCGTCATGCCTGCAAAGCCGAACAATGAAAAGATCAGGAAGCTGGCGCCGTAATGTTCGGTCAGTGCGTAAATGCTGGCAAAGGAGGACGGGCCGACAATCACGCCGATGAAGGTGTAAACCAGCACGCCGCCGGTAATCGCACCGACCCTGCCTTCCGGGGCATTGTGGGCGACCTCTGCGAGCAAGACGCCGTTCCAGCCGATGGTGACGCCGCCCATGGCAATGAAGAGCGCGACCTGGGCGATGACCGGTAGGTCCGTGAGCCAATAGAGCAAAACATAGCCTGAACCACCGAGGAGGCCGAGCAGCGACAGTGTGATGTAACCACCGCCGATACGATCGGCGACGGCACCCCAAAAGATACGCCCGAACGCACCGGCAAACTGCATGGCGGCGGCAACCGAACCTGCGGCCAGCAGCGACCAGCCTGCATCGTGCACAAGCGTCACCACGGCAAAGGCAGAGACGGACAGTTGCATTGCCGAATAGGCAAAACCCAGAAAACTCAGCGCCCGCAGACTTGGATTGCGCCAGATCGTCGACTGTTCTTCAATGAGGCCGCGCAGCAGGGACGGTGACGTACGCGGGTTTATTGGTTTCGCCGCATGGGTCATTGCCAGCAAACCCATGGTCAGCAGTGGGGCAACCGCGCCAATGAGCAGCGCCACGTGCCAGTCGACATAACGCGACAGGAACGGAAAGGCGAAGCTCGCCAATATCCCACCCAGTGGAACGCCGGACTGCTTTAAAGAAAAGACGATATTGCGCTTGTTCTGCGGTGTGACGCGACTGAGCATCTCCGAAGAGGCCGGATTGTTCAGCCCATAGCCGATGCCGATGAAAAGCGAGGCCAGAATAATCAGCGGAATATTGGCCGTCGCAATGCCAGCAAAGCCGATCACAAAGCAAACAAGGGCAAACTGCTCGATGCGGATAGGCCCGAAGCGCTGCACCAGCGTTCCTGCGACGGCAGACGAAAACATGCCGGATGCGTAGATCAGACTGATCTGGTAACCGATCCAATAGGCGCCGATGTCCAGATCTGCCGCAACGGTGGGCGCGATGGCGGTCAATGCGAGGACGCTTGCCGTTGCCACGATCTGGATGAGCGTCGCTGCCGCCAGCGTCTGCATGAGCGAAGAGGTGCGGCGTGTCTGCGGTGCGTCTTCGGCGATCAAATCCGACATGCGTTTCAATGTCCTGGGAAATTAAATCTCGTATATGTACGTACTAATTGATTTGAATTAAAATCACAAGCCAGGCAGCGCGTCTTTGCCGATCCGCTGGATTTTGTTTGCCTTTCGCCCCGAAAGCGCGTTGAAACTGTATGTGACAGGAATGCGAATACGTGCGCCGACAGAGGTAGGGATGGGCTTGGACCAAAAAGGCACTGACTGGAAGCCGGAGCTTGATACGGCACCTCTTTATTTGCAGGTCGCACATCATCTGGAAAGGCGTCTCAGCAACGGCGATTACCCGGTTGGTTCTCTTTTGCCGACTGAAAATGAGATTGCTGTGGCTCTGGGCGTCAGTCGCCAGACTGTCCGGCAAGCGATTGGTCTGCTGCGCAACAAGGGTCGCCTCTCGGCGCGCAAGGGTGTCGGCACCCGCGTAGAGGCAGGCTTTGACCCGGAAGGTAAGCGGTTTATCGCTCATTCGCGTTCGGAACTGTTCGAAATTGCCGCCGAAACGGAATTCGTGATCGATACGAAGCAGGAAATCTCGGCGCAGGGTAAGCTTGCGGTGGAGTTGGGTTGCCGTCCCGGTCGCAAGTTTTTCCACATGGCCGGGATCCGGTATTCCAGCGGACGCAGCAGGGCATTTTCTTGGAATGAGGTCTATGTCGATTCAAAGCTTGCGGCGGCTGTGAAGGACATAACCGTCGCCCGGAGTGCGATCTTTCATTATATCGAACAATTTACTGGAGAGAAAATCCAGGAAATTCAGCAGGATATCAAGCCGTTGATGCTTGATGACGTCGTCGCTGCCAAGCTTGGTGTCAAGGCTGGCGACCTGGCGCTTGTGGTCACGCGCCGCTATTATGGCTCTGGGCGGCGTCTGCTGGAATATGCGTTTCAGGTGCTGCCCGCCGAGCGCTTCACATTCACCACGACGCTGCGCGCCGAAAGCTAACTCACCGCACCGTTCGTCCGCCGGCGTCTTTGTTCGTTGATCTGACGGCGTCGCACGCGCGCGCCTGCTCGGCTGCATTATTGCTCATCTGATTGGCGGCCTGCCTTGTCATTCGTCGTTTGGCGAATTCGGAGGCACCGTTTTTCTGCGCGCAAAATAACCGAATGAACAAGAAATAGGCGCGACTAAAATTGCGTCATTTTTGGCTGGACAGGCTCAAATATTTTTGCATTAGTTCGTACATACTGCCTTGCATGTCCACCAGATAAAAAAGGGGAACCACATGGATATCGGTGTTTTCATTCCCATCGGAAACAATGGCTGGCTGATCTCGACAGCCTCGCCGCAATACATGCCAAGCTTCGAACTCAACAAGCAGGTCGTGCAGAAAGCAGAGAAATATGGCCTCGAATTTGCGCTGTCGATGATCAAGCTGCGCGGCTTCGGCGGCAAAGCGGAATTCTGGGACTACAATCTGGAAAGCTTCACTCTGATGGCCAGCTTGGCTGCGGTGACGGAGCGGATCAAGCTTTTCGCCTCGACGGCGGTTCTGACCCTTCCGCCCGCCATTGTCGCCCGCATGGCCGCGACAATCGACAGTGTTGCGCCCGGTCGCTTCGGCGTCAACATCGTGTCCGGCTGGCAAATGGCCGAATACGACCAGATGGGCATGTGGCCCGGAAATGACTATTTCGGCTACCGTTACGACTACTCGACCGAATATGTCCACATCATGAAAGAGCTGTGGGCCAACGGCGAATGCACCTTCGAAGGCAAGCACTTCACCATGAAGGATTGCATGATGAAGCCAACACCCCAAAACAAGATCGAAATCGTTGCCGCCGGGCAAAGTCCCCGGGGTATGGAGTTTGCTGCCGAATATGCTGATTACAACTTCGTCATGGGGGCTGGCATCAACACGCCCAAAGCCTATGCACCGACCAATACCAAGCTGATCGAAGCGGCTGCCAAGACTGGCCGCGATGTTGGCGCCTATGTGCTGTTTATGGTGATTGCTGACGAGACGGACGAACTTGCGAAGGCCAAATGGGAAAGCTACCGCGCCGGTGCCGATGTCGACGCCTTGGCTTGGATGGCCGATCAGGGCAGCAAGGATGCAAGTGCCGACAGCAACTCCACCGCCAGGCACATCAACCTGCCGGAAGGCGCGGTCAACTTCAACATGGGCACTCTGGTCGGGTCATATGCCAATGTTGCCCGGATGCTGGATGAAGCAGGCAGCGTTCCCGGCACGAAGGGGATCATGCTGACCTTCGACGACTTCTTGATCGGTCTCGACCAGTTCGGCGAACGCATCCAGCCGTTGATGTCATCGCGCACGATCAGCCAGATCGCGGCTGAATAAGATGAACCAGATGCCGCCCGCCGTGTCTGCCAGTGGACCGCTTGTTGAAGCAGGCGATGTGTTCGATCCTCTGACACTCGTTGATCCAGGCCTGGCGGATCGCGCCTATCGCAGCGTGGGGGCATCATCTGGCGTGCTGAAAAGCGCGCCAGTCGAACCCATTTTTGTCGATATGCAGTCACGAAGCGCTGGCGTCGATACGCTCCTGTCGGCTTATGCCGGGGGGCACTTGTCACCTGAAAATGTTTTGAGCGAGTTGACGGCTGCTATTCACTCAAGCGCTGCTGGTGGCGAGGCCGTGCTTCGTTTCGTGCCGGGTGCGGAAAGTGCTGCCCGCGAAAGTGGAGAACGCTGGCGCAATGGTTCGGCGCGGCCATTGGAAGGCATACCGTTCGGTGTCAAGGATATCATCGATGTTGCAGGCGCGGTCGTTACCTCCGGCTCGCATTTTACCGGAGACCGGGTCGCACCAGCGGATGCCATGTCCGTGGCCGGTCTGCGTGCTGCCGGCGCTATTCCCTTTGTCATGACAGCCACCACGGAATTTGCGACGGGTTCTCCGCACAATCCACGCTTTGGCACCGTCACCAATCCATGGGATAAAAGTCGCTGGACCGGTGGCTCGTCCACTGGCTCTGGTGCGGGTCTGGCTGCACGATTGATGCCGCTGGCTCTTGGCACGGACACAGGCGGATCGATCCGTGTTCCCTCCTGCTGGTGCGGCACGACGGGTCTGAAACCCAGCCGCGAGCGTGTGTCTCGATCCGGTGTCGCTTCGTTGTCATGGACGCTTGACCATATTGGCCCTATGGCGCGTTCAGCAAGGGACATTGCTCGTGTCCTGCCGTTCATGACGGTACACACTGAGCCAGAACTTGCCGCGCAATGCGCCGCTGTTCTTGCGGGTGGTGGCCTTGATGGTCTGCGTATCGGTGTGCCGGTGAATTGGTTCACCGAAATGGTCGACGATGCGGTGCTTGCCAATTGGGAGAGTGCGCTCAAGACATTTGAGGCGGTGGGCTGCACACTGTTTCCTCTCCCGACAATCGATATCTCTCTCTGGCATGAGGCCGGTTGGATTATCCTTCAGAGTGAGCTGGCAACCCTGCATTCGGCGCGGCTAGATCGTGCCGAGCTTTTCGATGCAGCTTTGTTGCATCGGCTGAGGAATGGCCTTGCTTTTTCAGCGGTGGACTATGCACGCGCGTTGCAGCTGCGCGCAGAGGCGCAAACGGGCTTCATGGGTGCCATGGCGGATGTGGATCTGGTCGTCACGCCGGGCGTCGGTGGCGAGGCTGGCAGCCTCGACAGCTTGACCGTTGACGTTAACGGCGAGAGTCATTCCTTTCAGACGCTGATCTCTCGCAACACCATGATTTTCGATGTCACAGGTCTGCCAGCTTTGATGCTGCCCGCGGGTCTTGGCCGTTTCGGTTTGCCGACCGGCATCCAGATCATCGGACGTCCGCAGGCCGATGCTCTGTGCCTGCGACTGGGTGCAGCATTCCAGCGCGTGACCGAATTCCATCGTCTGACACCGCCGGGATTGGCATCATAACATCACCAGTCCGGTCAGACGTGCCAGAAAGGAAGCGATCCATGACAGATGCCGACCTGAACGCCAACTATGCCAAGGCCTATAACAACCGCATCGGTTTCGGCCAAAAACCTGCTTTGGTGCTGGTCGATTTTGTTCAGGCCTATTTCGAAAAGCACAGCCCGCTGTATTCTGGGGTCGATGCTGCACTTGAAAGTGCTCTCAGAATCCGTTCTGCCGCCCGCGAAAAAAAGCTCCCCGTCATCCTGACCGGCGTTGTCCTGCATCCAAGCGGCCTGGATGGCGGCAGGTTTTTCCAGAAGGCCAAGCCGCTTGCCTGCTTTACTGCCGGAAATCCCCTTGGCGCATGGCCAAAAGGGCTCAGTCCCTTTCCGGATGAGTTTGTGGTGACAAAACAATATCCAAGCGCTTTTTTTGGTACATCGCTTGCCCCTCTGTTGACCTCGATGGGTGTCGATAACGTCATTCTCACCGGCCTGACGACCAGCGGATGCGTTCGCGCGTCCTGCGTCGATGCCATGTCACACGGGTTTATCACAACCGTCGTCCGCGACGCCTGCGGCGACCGCCACCCGGCGCCGCATGAGGCCAATCTTTTCGACATGAATGCCAAATATGCCGACGTAGTCTCTGAAGCCGAGATTCTCGAATTTATCGACCGGCTATGAGCGCGCGCTGAAGCCCTCATTGCATGGCAAGCGTCACATGTTGGCATTGTCCATCACGTTCGACAAAACCATCACCAAACAGCATGTTCCGCTTTGCCTTCCGTATCCATTGCTTCATCCTTGTTCGTTCGGATATTGAGCACCATTGGCACACCCGCATGGGTTTATAGCGACGATCTTTATTGAGGCAGGGCCGGCTGAGCTTCCTTGATGAAGCACTGTCCGAGGCTTGAGGAGATTCCATGACACTTCACTCCACGATCGATGTGATCGATGCCGTTCTTGAGCTGGAGAAGTTTCCGCATATTCTAAAGCTGCGTGAACAACGGGCGAAGATGAAATATCTGACCCAGACCAGTTACGGTGCGGCGATCCATCCCGTTGAGCCGCGTCATTTTTCCCATGACCTGCGGGCAGCACTTGCCGCACGCATGGCCGGATTATGGAAAGCGACGGAACTTCGCGCCCATTATCTGAACCTTTTGGCGAAGGCTGGATCGGCAACCGACCTTCATTCTGTCGCCGATGCCGCCTTTACGCCTGATGAGAGCGATAAACGCCTTGCCGCGATCTTGGCGCATGTGGATCTGGTAACGCTGTCACCGAGGGAAGCGACACGCGCCAATATCGAAAAGCTTGAAGCCGCAGGCCTTGATGATGGCGATATCGTCACGCTGGCGGGCATCATCGCTTTCGTGAATTATCAGGTGCTGGTCGTGGCAGGTCTCAAGATGCTGAGAGACAACTGAAATGTCGCGAGCCGTACACGAATTCACCCTCGATGCCCTCATCTGGCAGCCCTATGTCAAGCCGATCGATCTCGACCAAGCCACGCCCGCGCAACGGACCGCGCTGAATGTGACGCCATCAAACACCAAGGTTTCGGCTTATATGCTGATGCTTGCCAATGATGCTGAAATCCTCACTGAGCGTACCCCGCTGTTCAACGATATCATGTATAGCGAGGGCGGATTGTCACGTGGCGGCCGCGAAATCGGGGCTTTGGCGGCTTCTTTCGTCAATAAATGCATCTATTGCGCCGCCGTTCACGCCAATCGCTACATTCAACTCGAAAAACGGCCTGACGTCGTTGATGAGATTTACGAGAACGGTCTCGACGCGGATTTGCCGGACTTGGAACAGGCGCTGTTTAATTTTGGCGTCAATCTGACCGCGCACCCGGACAATGTGGGTGTTTATCAGTTCTATCATCTGCGCGAGAACGGTCTGGATGATCTGGAAATTCTCGACCTCATCCATTCCGTGTCGATTTTCGGATGGGCGAACCGCTTGATGCACACGCTCGGAGAACCGCATCGAAAGGATTGAGTGTCTGTCTTTCTTCATGCGATAAGGGCGGACTTGTATTCGGTGTGGTTCTGGAACAAACAGTCGATGATGCGTGCTGAGGGTTCAGAATGACGACGAGATCTTTTGCTGGGCGTCAGATTATCCGTCTGGCTGGCCGTCGACCTACGCTGGCATGGCAGTTTGCCTTTGCTGGCACGATCGTTCTGCTGCTTGGTATGCTCTTGATCGGCCTTTGGGTGACATCGAAAATTGAGGATGCTGCCGTCAGGAACATGGCGAGCGGTACGGCGCTCTATGTCGCGGGTATTGTTTCGCCACTCACGCAGGACCTGGCGAATGGCTCATCGCTCAGCGAAAACACGCAACAGAAAATCCTCGATACGCTCAATCAGGGGCCATTGAGAGGTGAGCTGTTTTCCTTCAAGATTTGGGGAAGAGATAACACCATCGTTTTCAGCAGCGAGCCGGGCCTGATCGGCAAAAGGTTTGAAGGATCAATCGGGCTGTCCACCGCATTTAACGGCACTGTTCATGCCGCTTTCGACAATCTGGAAGGCGAAGAACATGAAGAAGAAAAACGTAGCGGCCAGATATTGCTGGAAATCCACAGTCCCATTCGCGATGCGGTGTCCGGCAAGGTCATCGCGGTCGCGGAGTTTTATGAGCGCTCAGCCGATCTGATGGCTGAACTGGATAATGTACGCCACGAGAGCTGGCTGGTGGTGGCCAGCGTAACGGCGGGAATGCTGGTTTTGCTGTTCGGCATCGTTGCAAAAGGCAGCCATTTGATCGAAGAACAGAAACACGCGCTCCATGCGCAGGTAACAGAATTGTCGCGGATGCTAGAGGTGAACAAAGGTCTGCGGCGGCGCATCGATCAGGCAACCCAGCGCACTGCGGCGCTGAACGAACGTTATCTGCGCAGGATTTCTGCGGAGCTTCACGATGGGCCGGCCCAGCTTCTTGGGTTTGCCGCATTGCGGCTGGAGGCCATCCGCACCGGGCGGGCAAGAGATGATGACGAAGCCATGGTGCAGCATTCCATCGATGAAGCGGTAAAGGAGATCAGGGGCATTTGCCGCGGGCTGACCTTGCCAGAGCTTGAGGGACTTTCCGGGGACGATGTGGTTCGCCGGGTGATTGCGACCCATGAAAAGCATTCGGGGCGGTCGATACACGTCGATATCGATCCGTTGCAGGTGACGTCTCAGGCAATCAAAATCTGCCTATATCGTTTCCTACAGGAAACCTTGAGCAACGCCACCCGGCATGCGCAGGCCGACGAGATCGCTGTCTCCGCAGCCGACAAGAGTGGCGACATCACTATCAGCGTTCGGGATAACGGCATTGGTTTTGTTCGGCGTGACGACGAGGACGGCCTTGGTCTGGCTGGCCTTGAGGAGCGCGTCGCGGGATTGGGCGGGCGGCTGGAGATTGTCTCTGCGGTCGGATCGGGCACATCGATCATCATGACCCTGCCAGGGGGCACCACGTCATGAGGCCGGATGTGGTCAGGATCGTTATTGTAGACGATCATCCGATCTTTCGAAGCGGGTTGTCGCGCAGTCTGGAAGACGAGCCGGGTTTTCAAATCGTTGGCGAAGGTGCCAGTGCCGCCGATGCGATTTCACTGTTCGACCAGCACCGCCCGGATATCGTGCTGCTGGATCTTTCCATGCCCGGCGGCGGACACTCAGCATTGCGCGTCATTTTGCGGCGGGATGCTGCGGCCTCGGTCATTGTGCTGACCGCTTCCGAACATGATTCCGATATTGCCCAAGCTCTTGCGGAGGGAGCGAAAGGTTATGTTCTCAAAGGCGTCGGCGTATCCGAACTTGTGAACGTCATTTCCGGCGTTGCAGCCGGTGATGGGTGTAGCGCGTCGGCCTCAACGCGAGATGGTATGGCGGGGATGGAAACCGTCAAACATCAGGCGCGCGCCCTTGCCAACCTCACGCCTCGTGAGGAGCAGATTCTTGAACTTGTGGCCGCAGGCAACAGTAATAAGGAAGTTGCCCGGCTGCTTAACCTTCAGGAAAAGACCATCAAGCACAACATGACCCGCATCCTTCAGAAGCTGAAACTGCGCAACAGAACCGAAGCCGCCATCTATCTGCGCGAAGCGCGATTAAAAAAGTGAGACGCGATAATCACCTCTCGGCCCTTCTCCCGATAGGGCCTTTAGTCCCCATGGCTCGAACACGCTCACGGGTATAAGTGGAGTTTATCCGAATAGTTTTAAGCGGGTTTCACTCGCGCGTTCGGATGCTCAAATTGCACGGAAAATATGGTCGATAGCGGCCTGTTTTGATCGGGAGAATGACGTGACTAAAGTATCTGGAAAACATCTTTTGATGGCTGCTGCCCTTGCCGCGACGTGCCTTTCGGGTGCAGCGCATGCGCAGGACGCCGACGGCATTGTGGTCTATAACGCGCAACACGAAGGGCTGGGCATTGCCTGGGCAGAAGCGTTCACAAAAGAAACCGGCATCAAGGTCACGCTGCGCAAAGGCAGCGATATGGAGTTTGCCAACCAGATCGTACAGGAAGGTGCCAATTCTCCGGCTGATGCGTTCCTGACGGAAAATTCCCCGGCCGTGGCGCTGGTTGATAGTAAAGGCCTCTTCGAGCCAGTTGCCAAGGAAACACTCGATCAGGTTCCTGAGCAGTTCCGCCCGGCCAACGGTCATTGGGTCGGCATTGCTGCCCGCTCAACCGTTTTTGCTTATGACAAGACAAAGCTGACAGAAGACAAGTTGCCGAAGTCGCTGCTTGATCTTGCGAAGCCTGAATGGAAGGGCCGCTGGGCTGCATCTCCAACCGGTGCGGACTTCCAGGCCATTATTGGCGCGCTGGTGCAACTGAAGGGTGAAGCGGAAGCCTCCACATGGCTGAAGGGCATGAAGGAAAACTTCAAGGCCTATCGCGGTAACTCGACAGCCATGAAGGCCGTTAACGCCGGTGAAGTCGAAGGCGCTGTGATTTATCACTACTACTATTTCGGCGATCAGGCGAAGACGGGTGAAAACAGCAAGAACGTTGCTCTGCATTATTTTAAAAATCAGGATCCAGGCGCCTTCCTCTCGACCTCTGGCGGTGGCGTTCTCGCGTCTTCCAAGCACAAGGAACAGGCTCAGGCCTTCCTGAAGTGGGTCACCGGCAAGGGTGGCCAGACGATCCTGCGTGAAGGCGATTCCTTCGAATATGCCATCGGCAAGGGTGAAGCCTCCAACAAGGCGCTGGTGCCAATTGCTGATCTTCAGGCGCCAAAGGTTGAGCCTTCGACGCTCAATAACGCAAAAGTCACCGACCTGATGACGGCGGCTGGCCTGCTCTAAATCATGACTGTCAGACAAAAATCATCGCAGCCTGCCTGCGGTGATTTTTCGATTTCGAGGCGCGGATGAAATCTGTCGTAGAAACCGGTCATCTTTCCATCTCCAGACCTCGTCTGGCGGTCGATGTGCCATGGACGATCCTGATCGCAATCGTCGTTGCGTTTCTGGCGCTTCTGCCGTTTTGCTTTGTGGTCTGGGCCGGTATCGAAACCGGTTGGGAGGCGGCTTCGCACTTGATCTTCCGCGCCCGCGTCGGCGATCTGATGGTCAATACGGTCCTGCTCATCCTCTTCACCGTCCCCATCTGCATCATATTGTCCGTGACGCTGGCTTGGTTGACGGAACGCACCGATCTTCCCGCTGCCCGGCTGTGGTCCTGGCTGGCGATTGCGCCGCTGGCTGTGCCTGCCTTTGTGCATTCTTATGCCTGGGTTGGTCTGTGGCCGAGTTTCAACGGGCTTCCCGCCGGTATCGCAATATCGGTCGTAGCCTATTTCCCCTTTGTCTACTTGCCCGTATCGGCAGCAACCAGATTGCTGGACCCAGCGCTTGAAGACTGCGCGGAATCGTTGGGGCTGAACCGCTTTGCGGTGTTTCGCCGTGTCGTGCTGCCGCAACTGCGTCTGGCAATCTGCGGAGGGGCGCTTCTGGTTGGCCTCCACTTGCTGGCGGAATACGGGCTTTACGCCATGATCCGCTTTGATACGTTTACGACTGCGATCATGGATCAGTTCCAGTCGACCTATAGCGGTGCTGCGGCAAACATGCTGGCGGTCGTCCTCGTCTTCTGCTGCATTTTGCTTCTGTTTCTTGAGGCCAGACTGCGCGGCAAAGGCCGCAATGCCCGCGTCGGTTCGGGCGTTGCCGCCCGCAACCGGACCGTTCCACTGGGCCGATGGAAATATCCGGCTTTCGCCCTTTTCATAACCGTTTCCGCTTTCTCACTCGGCGTTCCGGCGCTCACCCTTGGGCATTGGCTCATCGCAGGCGGTGCCGGAGTGTGGAAGGTCGGAACAATCGGTCTGGCACTCTGGCAGACCATGGAGATTTGCCTCATCGGCGGCATTGTCGTCACGGCTGCTGCCGTGCCGATTGCTTGGCTTTCCGTGCGCCGCCCGACACGGGCCTCTGGTCTGCTGGAGAAATGTTACTATCTGGCAAGCTCCATGCCGGGCGTGGTTGTTGCGCTGGCGCTGGTAACCGTGACAGTCCGGGTTATTTTGCCGTTTTATCAAACCGTGACCACCATCGTTCTTGCCTATGTCGTCATGTTTTTGCCTCGTGCGCTCGTCAGCCTTCGTGCAGGAATAGCGAAGGTGCCGGTCGAACTGGAGCAGGCGGCGGCAAGCCTTGGCCGTTCACCGGCGCGCGCGCTCTGGTCCACCACGGTGCGGCTTGCAGCGCCGGGTGCTGCGGCAGGCGCGTCGCTTGCTGCCCTCGGCATCATGAACGAGCTGACAGCCGCGCAAATGCTGGCACCGAACGGCACCCGCACGCTTGCCATGGCATTTTGGGCTATGACCAATGAAATCGATTATGCAGGGGCAGCACCCTATGCCTTGCTGATGGTGCTCTTTTCGCTGCCGATGACATTTCTGCTGCATAACCAATCCAGAAAGATTTCCGGTCGATGACATTTCTGAAACTTCATGCCATCCGCAAATCCTATGGTTCAGTGGTCGCGCTGGACAACATCGATCTTTCAGTCGAGGCAGGCAGCCGCACGGCCATCGTTGGTCCATCTGGCTGTGGAAAGACCACGCTGCTTCGGCTTGTCGCCGGTTTCGACGTCCCGGATTCAGGAACGATAACACTCGGTGGTGAGGTGATTGCCGGTGACGGTCATCCGGTTCCAGCCCATCGCCGTAATATCGGCATCGTGGCGCAGGATGGTTGCCTGTTTCCGCATCTCTCGGTCGCAGACAATATCGCCTTTGGGGTCAATGCCGAACGGGCGGTCAGACACGGCAAGGCTGCCGAGCTGATGGACATGGTCGGGCTTAACCGCGCCATGCTGTCACGCAAGCCCGACCAGCTTTCCGGTGGCCAGCAGCAACGCGTGGCGCTGGCACGTGCATTGGCGAGAAAGCCGCGTTTGATGCTGCTCGATGAACCGTTTTCGGCGCTCGACACCGGCTTGCGGGTCGCAACCCGAAAGGCTGTGACAGAAGTGCTGTCTGCCGCAGGTATTCCAACCATCCTCGTTACGCATGATCAGGCAGAAGCCTTTGCTTTTGCCGAACAGCTCGTCGTGATGCGAAACGGCACCTTTGCGCAGGTCGGCTCGCCTCAAGAGCTTTATGCACGCCCGGTGGACCCCGCGACGGCCAACTTCTTGGGCGAGGCAATTATTCTACCCGCAGAGATTTCAGGCGGTTATGCCGATATCCGGATCGGTCGGTTGCCCGTCGATGACCGTGAGTATCACGGCAAAGCGCAGATCATGATCCGACCAGAACAGATCACGGTGACGGGAGTTGCCAACGAAAGTCTAGCGTCTGGAACGATCGAAGACATGAGCTTCTGCGGCCCAGCCTTCACGGCCAGGATCACCCTCAATGGTGGAGGGGCGTCTTTCAACGTGAATGTCCCCTCTCATGAAACACTTCAGTGCGGCGATCAGGTGTCGATTAAAGTCATTGGAACGGTGCATGTCTTCAAGGGCACGACTGGCTCTAACGAACAATAAATTTGCCCTGCCAAAGCCGGAAGCCGCCTTCAAACGCGTGGAGATTATCGCCGCGCCTGCACTCCTTCGGCAACTCATCCAGCTTGTCGACATTACCACCGCCAATGACGATGTAGTCTGGAAGCATTGCGGCGCGCAGTCTTTCAATCGTGTCGAAAACGCTGGCGCGCCACTTTTTCTTGCCACGCTTCCCAAGCCCGTTTTCACCGACGTAATCCTCGAAGCTGCCGCCTTTTTTATAGGGCAGATGTGCGAGTTCCAGCGGATGAGCGACGTTCTCAAGGACCATGGCCGCGCCAAGTCCTGTTCCCAGCCCCAGGAACAGCATTCGCCCACCCTCATAACTGCCGATCGCCTGCATCAGCGCATCGTTGACGAGTTTGACCGGTTTGTCGAAGCTGGCCGCAAAATCATGGCCGACCCAGCCTTTTCCCAGATGGGCTGGCTCCTGTAACACGGCGTTTGCATGAACCGGGCCGGGATAACCCATCGAAACCACATCATAATCAATGTCTTTCGAGAGTGTCTTCACGGCATCGACCATTTGGTCCGCCGTCATCGTCGGCCCGGAATCGACCCTGAGCGGCGTAGCGCCAGTGGTGTTGGTCAGGATTTTCACATGCGAGCCGCCGATATCGATGCTCAATACAGTGTTTTGATTATGCGCAACGGGCTGATGGGTCATCGGTTCATCCGGGTCTGTCATTTGCTGGGGCCGATCCAGCCGTTTGGTGGGCCAAACGTTGCCATGGCTTCGGTTGGTCCCCATGTGCCTGCCTGATAGACATGCGGGGCGGATTTGTCGTCCAGCACCGGAGCCACGATGCGCCAAGCGATTTCGCTGGCATCCTGCCGGGTGAAAAGCTGGCCGTTGCCGTTCATTGCATCGCTGATCAGGCGCTCATAGGGTTCCATATCGCCCTTGTCATCATCCACGGCGTAAAGTTCGATCTGCTCGCCAACCATTTCATCGCCTGCCGCTTTGCGCCGCGCGCCAATGGCCACCGAAACCTCCGGTGCAATTCGAAAACGGATGTAGTTGGCATCTTCCGGCCTGATATCATCGAACACGTTGAGCGGCGGCGGTTTCAGGCGAACGACAACTTCCGTCATGTGAACCGGCAGGTTTTTGCCAGCGCGGATGAAAAACGGCACATCCTTCCAGCGCCACGTGTCCACAAAAAACCGGACCGCTGCGAAGGTCTCCACCGTCGAGGCGGGCTGGACGCCGGGCTCAGCAAGATAACCATCGAACTGCCCGCGCACCACATCATCCTTCGTCAGCGTGCGGATGGCCTTCAACACTTGCACTTTTTCATCAATCAGGTCGTCTGCCGAGCGTCCGGAGGGAGGCTCCATCGCCAGAAGCAGCATGATGTTCAAAAGGTGGTTCTGGATGACATCGCGGATGCAGCCGACTTCGTCATAGAACTTGCCGCGCCCTTGCACGCCAAAGTCCTCGGCCATGGTGATCTGGATGCTTTCGACATGATCGCGGTTCCACACCGGCTCCAGAAACGAGTTCGCGAAGCGGAAATACAACAGGTTCTGGATCGCTTCCTTGCCGAGATAGTGGTCGATACGGAAAATCGACTTTTCTTCGAACACCATGTGAAGAACACGATTGAGCCAGCGTGCCGATTGCAAATCGCGCCCGAACGGTTTTTCCACCATCACCCGTGCACCGGTTGCGCCGCCGGATTGTTCCAGCCCCTGCACCACCGGCTCGAACATGCTGGGTGGCACGGCCAGATAATAGAGCGGGTGGTGGCCGGGGCCGATCACGTCTTTCAGCTTGTCGAAGGTCGATTGTGTGCGGTAATCGCCGCTGACATAGCGCAGCAATCCGGCAAGCTTTGCAAACACCTCTTCGTCAACAGTGCCGATGGCCTTGGTGATGCCTTCGCGGGCGCGGGCCTGCAACTGGCTGACATCCCAGTCCTCGAAGGCGATGCCGATGACCGGTTCGTTCAACATTCCCCGTGCCACAAGCGCGTAAAGGGCCGGGAATATCTTTTTATAGGCGAGGTCGCCGGTGGCACCGAACAGCACCAGCGTATCGGATCTTGTTTCGGTCATGGAGTGCATCCTTGATATCGATCCCGGTCAGGCACCGGATTTGGGTTTTTCATGATGACCGCCAAACGCAAACCGCATGGCCGATAGCAGCTTGTCCGCATAAAGGGACTCCCCTTGCGAATTGAACCGCTGAAACAGTGCCGACGACAAAACAGGCGTGGGCACGCCGGTATCGATGGCCGCCTTCAGCGTCCAGCGACCCTCGCCGGAATCGGAAACCCGGCCACCATAAGCCGCCAGTTCCGGGTCTTGTTTCAGGGCATCTGCCGTCAGGTCTAAAAGCCATGAGCTGATGACGCTGCCATGCCGCCATACCTCTGATACCGCCGCCATATCGATATCGAACTTGTAATATTGTGGCGTTGGCAGCGGGCTGGTTTCTGCGTCGATGTCACGCGTCTTGTTGCCCGCATTCGCGGCCTTCAGAATGTTCATGCCCTCGGCATAAGCGGCCATCATGCCGTATTCGATGCCGTTATGAACCATTTTGACGAAATGCCCGGACCCGGTCGGGCCGCAATGCAGATACCCCAGATGCGCAGTGCGCAAGCCTTCACTGGTTGCGGGTGCTTCCTCGGTATTGCCCGGTGCAAGGGTTGCAAAAATAGGATCGAGATGGCGCACCGCTTCATTCGGTCCACCGATCATCAGGCAATAACCACGGTCCAGACCCCAGACGCCGCCGCTGGTGCCGACATCGATGTAATCGATGCCTTGGGCGCGAAGCTGTTCGGCCTTGTCCACGTCGTCATGATAATAGGAATTGCCGCCATCGATGATGATGTCCCCAGCCGCCATCAGTGCCGCGACCTTATCGACATTTTCGCCGGTGATCGCAGCCGGAAGCATCAGCCAGGCGCAGGCCGGTTTCTGTAGCTTGGCAACGAAATCCTCCATCGAGGTCGCACCGATTGCGCCCTCTGAAACAAGAGCATTTACGCTTGCGGGGTTGATGTCGTAGACGACGCACTCATGGCCGCCCTTCAAAAGACGACGGACCATGTTGGCCCCCATCCTGCCCAGTCCCATCATTCCAATCTGCATGTGCTTTTCCTTCTGGTGAAGCGGATGATTGCCGGAATTCTAAAGTGCGTCTGTCGGGCTGACGGAAACAGAGAAGTCGACATTTTCCCAGTTCCCGGCCTCCGGCCAAAAGAGTGTGAAGGTAATCGTCTGTCCCGGTTGCAACGAGGCGACTGGCAAATCCAGTAGATGGATGCCGAAGCCGTTGACGCTCGTGTCCCCGTCGTGACGTGTCACCCAGCCATCGACGGTCCAGTGGACCTTTGCGGGCGCCAGCAATTCCAGCCTCAGCAGCTTGCCAGCCTGAATGGAGCGGATTTTGTTGTTGAAGCGCCATATCCGCAGCGTCGAACCGGTTTTGGCATCGATATATCTGTGCCGCCCCTGCGGTGGCATGTCGAACACGGAGCCATCGCGCAATGAACGCAGAAGTTTGATGTATTCCGAATGCGCCCAGACGAGCGGCATGGCGCTTCCCGTCGGGCCGCCTCGCAGAAGCTCCTGTTCCGGCAGATCATCTCTGTCCCAGACCTGCTCCGGTAAAAGGCCGCCTTTTCCGGCGCAGGCTTCGAATGTGGCTAACAGGCTTTTGGCAAAATCTTTGCGCCCCGCGGCCAGTTCGTAATGGGCGCGTTCACCGACCAGCAACGGCCAGGGCCGTCCTCTTCCGGTGCCGTCGAACGGGTCGCCATTGTCATGTTCGCCATAACCATCGTCGGTGTAGCGATACCAGACCGGGCCTTGCGGCAATTCGCATCGCAAATGTGCATCGATGATCTTGACCGTGTCGACAATGCGGGGATCATCCGGCGCGCGTAGCCCGAACCGCACAAGGGCAAGTGCATCGGGACTGACAATCATCTCGGCTGGCCTGTCGGTGTCGTCCGGAGGCCGGTTCTTGATGGGAACGTAGCCAAGTGAAGCGCAAGACGCTTCGGCTATATCCGGCGGCGCGATGCGGACATAATAGCCATCGACACCCAAGGAGAATGCGGGGTGGCTGCCGCGAACATATGTCCAGCGTTCGATCTGCTCATTCCAGCAATCTGCGATCTCTCGCAGATAATCTGCCATCGCAGGTTTGCTGCAAACATCAAGAATATCAGCTGCAGCAAGCAGCGCGGCGATCTCAACGGCCAGCGTGAAAGGCGAATACCCCGCATCCTCCTCCCACCTGTCTTCGCCGGTCACGGGGCCATTGCGGACGAGATAGGTTGCCGCGCGCTCTATCATCGGCAGAAAGGACAACAGCGCATCGGGTGTCAGTTTATTCTCTCGGCGCAACAGATCGGCAAGCAGGATGGGAAATCCGCACTCGTCCATCTGTATGCCATCCCAATAGGGCGTTCCGTCCAGCCATGCATTTTGCGGCCAGTGTCCATCGTCCTCCTGAATGGTGCGCAGGTAGGAGAGGATTTCAAGCGCATCGTCGCTGGCACCTGCGGCCAGAAACCCGCCTGCCGTTTCGACAAGGTCGCGTGGCCAGACGAGGTGATATCCCCCCAGTTCGTCATCGCCCTTGTCTGATCCCCAAGGGATGGAAAGGCTGGCAACGACGGGGCCGGGAAAAGCGGCGGAGCGATGTGTGGCAAGAACGGCAGTGCTGATGCGATAGATGTTCAGGCCGCTCGCAGCAACCCGGTCAAGCGGGTGCAGGTCTTGCTGCCAGCCTTTCCAAGCGGAAACATAGGTTGCCGCTGCCGCATCGAAGCCGGTCAAAAGACTGGCAAGCGCGTTATAGCCTGCCTCCTGCCAATCTTCTCCAAAGCCTAGTGAAAGGCAGGCATTGGGCTGCTGCGCCGAAAATCCGATCTGCCCGGCCAAAGATACGTTACCGTCTTCCGCTCGCACGAAGGCCGGATCGAGGACGCCGTCCGTCGAGAGCTGGCGCCAGCCATCGGAGACACCGACATATCCGGCTGAGCAAGACAGCCACGGCAGGGAGGACGCCAATGCCAAAGAAACGCCGTCGCGACCGGTCGCGAACAGCATCTGCCGTCCCTTGTAATCGCCGATCCACGCGGTGTTTCCCATGCCGCAATTAAAAAGATGCGGCGCCAGCAGTGCATAGACGCGGTAATCGCCATCAAGACCCGCCAGGGGCGTGAAGGTGATGTCCTGCAATACGCTGGGGCGGACGGGGTCTGTCAATATGCGCTTGTCGATCCGGTAGGTTCCGTCCAGCGCGGTGTTGACCATGCGGTAGGCAGGAACACCCGTGTCGAACGGCTCGATCTGATGTTCGGCATGACGTTTTTCTTCGGAGAAATAGCCACCCGGCCCGGTCACGATCAGCCCGAAATCGCGAGTGCAGGCACGGTCCAGTCGGGGGTAATATATTTCGTTCAGAATGCCGTGGCTGAGAGTGAACCAGACGCTGCTTGCCGATGTGCGGGCGGTGCCGACACCACTTTTGGCGCTTGATGTCCAGCGAGCGGGTATTCCACGCGGATAGGACGCCTCTGCATCTGCCATTCTGCTCTCCGGTTGTCTGCCGTCATGTTACAAACGGCAAAAAGCAACAACGAAACTTCTGTAGCAATTCCATATCGATGTGTTCATTCATTGTGGCGAACGCAAGTCTTTGCTTTCAGAATTCAGCAGTCACGTGTCGGGCACACGCCGAAGTGTTGGAACTTCGGGCCGTAAATCCCCTTATTATCCTTGGCGTCGCAATCGCGGGTCAGTTCGAGGAGCATTCACATGCAGGATCAGTCGACCGTTTCACCCCCAAAATCAGTACCACCGCCGCGTGATCCCCATTTGCGCGAGCTGGCCAATTGCATCCGGTTTTTATCGATGGATGCCGTTCAGCAAGCCCAAAGCGGCCATCCCGGTATGCCCATGGGCATGGCAGATATTGCAACGGTGCTGTTTTCGGAATTCATGACGTTTGATCCGCAAGACCCTCACTGGTTTGACCGGGACCGCTTCATCATTTCAAACGGTCATGGCTCAATGCTGCTTTATAGCTTGCTGTATCTGACCGGATATAAGGACATGACTCTGGATGAAATCAAGCGTTTTCGGCAGATTGAAAGCCGCACCGCTGGCCACCCGGAATATCACCACGCAACGGGTATCGAGACCACGACAGGACCGTTGGGGCAGGGGGTCGCGAACTCGGTCGGCTTTGCTTTTGCCGAAAGAATTATGAATGCTTCTTTCAATGATGATCTCGTCGATCATTACACCTATGTCTTCTTAGGCGACGGGTGCCTGATGGAAGGCATAAGTCAGGAGGCCATATCCTTTGCCGGGCACCGCAAACTCGGAAAGCTGATCGCATTCTTCGACAACAACTCGATTTCCATCGACGGTGCCACCAGCCTTTCGGAATCGGATGATCAGACAGCCCGTTTCCGCGCGTCCCACTGGCATGTCATTGAAATCGACGGCCATGACACGGATGCCATTCGGGCGGCGATCATCGAAGCCAGGAACGTGACCGACAAACCATCGCTGATTTCCTGCCGCACGATTATCGGCTTCGGTTTTCCCACCAGAGCCGGTACGCAAAAAGCCCATAGCGACGCGCCCGGCGAGGAAGAAATCGCTGGCGCACGTCGGCTGCTGAACTGGTCATCACCTCCGTTTGAAATTCCCTCACAGCTTCTCGACGACTGGCGCAAGATCGGCGCGAAGGGTCAATCCAAGCGGTTGGCATGGGAAGAGCGGCTGGCACAGACCACAGGTGCAACGGGGGAGGATTTCAAGCGTCGTGTGAAGGGTGAGCTTCCAGCCGGTTGGCATGATGCCATCACGCGTGCGAAGGCAGAACTTCTGCAAAGCGAAAAGGATATCGCCACGCGTCAGGCAAGCGGCGTAGTACTGAATCATCTGTTTGATGCCGTGCCGGAAATGCTGGGCGGTTCCGCCGATCTGACACCATCCAACAATACTAAAGCGAAGAACCAGACCGATATCGTGCCGGGCCAGTTTTCCGGCTCTTATGTCCATTACGGCGTGCGTGAACACGGTATGGCGGCCATCATGAACGGCATTGCGCTGCATGGCGGTCTCGTTCCTTACGGTGGCACGTTCCTGACGTTTTCCGATTATTGCCGCCCATCGATCCGGCTGGCGGCGATGATGGAGATCCGCACCATTTTCGTGATGACCCACGATTCCATCGGTCTTGGTGAGGATGGCCCGACCCACCAGCCAATCGAGCATCTCAGCGCGCTGCGTGCCATACCCCAGCTTGCCGTTTATCGCCCCGGCGATTCCATCGAAACGGCAGAGTGCTGGGAAAGCATTCTGGACGCGCCACATCAAGCGGCGCTGATTGCCCTGTCTCGTCAACCCATGCCGCTGGTGAGACGCGAACCGGGCACAGAAAATCTCTCAGCCAAGGGCGGATATGTCCTGCTGGATGCCGAGGGTGGCGAGCGCCAACTGACGATTTTCGCCTCTGGCTCGGAATTGCAACTTGCCGTCAAGGCACGAGATATTCTCCAGCGTGATGGGGTGCCGACGGCCGTGGTGTCCATGCCTTGCAGGCTGCTCTTCGAAAAACAGGACGCCGCATATCAGCGCTCCGTTGTTGGCGAAACGCGGGCGCGTGTGGCAGTAGAAGCCGCCGTGCAGGATTCCTGGGATCGTTATATCGGTCTGGATGGTCGGTTTGTCGGGATGCACCGGTTCGGTGCATCTGGCAAAATAGACGATGTCTATAAGAAGTTCGACATTACCACCGATGCTGTTGTGCGTGCCGCGCGTGAGGTGATTCAACAGCTGGAAACCCGCTAGTTTGACATGGAATGCATGGCCTATTCTGCCGTTAGGAAAACCAAACCAATTCTCTAGAAGGGTGTTCGTGTGCGAAAAACGGTTCTGTTGACTGTGATTGCCATCGCAGCCATGACCTTCGGGGGAACGGTATATGGCGGAACGTTGGAAGATAGCACGGTTCGCAGCAATGCGCTGGGAACCGATCTTCCGGCGATTGTCTATAAGCCTGACGGGCCGATACCAGACGGTGGATGGCCGGTCCTTTATTTGTTGCACGGACATGATGGTGATGAGAAAAGCTGGCGGGATCTGGGTGATATTCGCCAGACCCTCGACCGGCTGATTGAGACTAAGACCATCCGACCGCTGCTCGTCGTTATGCCCGGTGTTGGCAACAGTTGGTATGTCGATTCCGCCTCCGTCGGCGGTCCGGGCGATTTCGACACGGCGGTATCACATGATCTGCGCCGCCATATTGAAGCGAATTATCCCACCCGGAAAGATCGCGAAGGCCGCGCCATTGCTGGTCTTTCCATGGGTGGCTTCGGCGCACTGCATCTTGCCTATGCCCATGAGGATTTATATGGCGCGGTCGCAAGCATGTCCGGTGCGATATGGCAAAATGTCCCCGCGTCGGACTTCGACAAAACACCCAATGATCTGAAGCTCATTCAGGATAGCGCTTTCTTCCACCGCGTCGACCGTACGACGGTCACAAGCGGCATCGTGCTTCCTTCGACCGGCGACCATTTTTCCGGCTCTTTCGGCACGCCGTTCGATGCGCGCCTGTTCAATGAAAAGAACGTTTTCACGCTGGCCGCTCAGCATATCGCCGAGGAGGAAGACCTTCCAGCTACCTTCCTGACCGTTGGTGATGATGATGGATTTCATCTCTGGCGCGGAGCGGTTGCCCTGCACGACACGTTGCAGGCCAGCAATCGGGATTCCGAATTGCGGATCACCAATGGTGATCACGTCTGGTCATTGTGGAAGTCTTCGATCATCGACGTTCTGTCCTTCATCGACAGCCAGTGGGATAAGCCGGAATCTATCGCGAAGAACTAGCCCCACGCCTGACACGACATGATCCAGGAAACTCGCAAGCAAGGTCGCCGGAATTGTTCGAACATCTCATTCAGAGTTATGGCGCATTCGGTGTGTTTGTCGGTGCTGGCGTAGAGGGAGAAACTGCGGCGTTTTTGGGTGGCGTGCTGGCGCATCGGCACATTATCGCTTTTTGGCAGGTGGCGCTGGCGGCTGGCCTAGGTTCATTTGTCGCGGATCAATTCTTCTTTCTCGCAGGCCGCTGGGGAAAGAGCCTCCAGTGGGTCCAGAAGATGACGGATTCCGCGCTAATGTCCCGCGTAACAGGCCTTCTGGAAACCCATCCCACCAAATTCATCTTGGCGTTCCGTTTTATCTACGGAATGCGAACGATCAGCCCTGTCGCCATAGGCTTGTCGAACATCCCTGCAACCCGTTTTCTCATCCTCAATGGAATTGCTGCGGCTGTCTGGGGAATTACGATCCCCGCGGTCGGATATCTATTCGGCAACGCCGTTGAAGCATTGTTCGGCAGACTTCATACCCACATACACTTCTTGATAGCCGTCGGCGTATGTATCGCAATCGTGGTGATCGGCGCTGTCTTGTCGAGACATTTTATTGGTCAGTCGCAGGGTTCAGGCACTTCGCTCTTCCGCGATGCTGGACGTCATGTGACCGGGACGGACGATGAACGCAACGACAAGGACAAGGGCGAGCGCCATCATCGCGGATGATCCGGTCAACGCCATACCGACGCGGTGGGCGAGCAAATCAATTCCTTCGAGTCCCAGCGTTCCGTAAGCAGCAACGGCGACGAGGACGGCAAGACCCAAGGAATTTCCGATCTGGTGGGCAACGTTGACAACGCCCGATGCAGCGCCTGCGTTTTCTCCGGCTACACCCGCTATGCCGGATGCCGTCATTGGGCTGAGTGCCAAACCTTGGCCCAGCCCGATGAGGACCATCGGCAGACCAATGCCGGTCCAGTAGGACGAGGCTGCTGAAACGTGGGAAAGCCAGAATATACCAGAAAGGCTGAACGACAGGCCGGTTGCGAGCAAATACGCGTTTCCGTAACGCTGTGTCAGCTGCGGCACGACCATGGCGGCGGCAAAGTTAACGAGTGTCATGGGCAGGAATGCCAGCCCCGTCACGGCGGGCCGATATCCTGAGACGACCTGCATGAACTGGGTGATGAAAAAGAAAAAACCGATCATCGCGCCAATAAACAGCAGGCGTGCCGCATAGGCCGCCGAGCGCTCCCTGTTTGCAAACAGGTGGAGAGGTACGATCGGTTGCTTGGCGCGCCATTCGATCATGATGAAGATGGCCAAAAGTGCGAGGGCGAAAACCAACAGCGGGATGGTCCACGCATCGCTCCAGCCGTGGCTCGCAGACCGTATGAGGCTGTAAACAAGAGCCACCATGCCAGCGGTTGAGGTGAGGGCACCCGCGACATCGAATTGGCCTGGCTTGCGAGCCTGTTCGGGAATGTGGCGAAAGGCCGCGACGATCATGCCGATGCCGATCGGCAGGTTGATGAAAAACCCCACCCGCCACGATAACCAGTCGGCCAAAACACCACCCAGGACCAAACCTACGCTCGCCGCTATCCCTGCAACTGCGCTGTAATAGGAGATTGCGCGGGTACGTTCGTGGCTGTCGGTAAACGTCGTCTGAAGCAGCGCAAGCGTGGATGGCGCAAGGATTGCCCCGGCAAGACCCTGAATTGCGCGGGCGCTGATCAACCAATCCGATGTCTGAGCCAGACCTATGGCAACGGAGGCAGCGGTGAAGAGTGCCAATCCGACAATCAGCATCCGCCTGCGTCCAAGAATATCGCCCGCACGAGCGCCAAGCAGCAGGAAACCGCCGAATGTCAGGGTATAGGCGCTCTGAACCCAGGCAAGTTCGGGGTCTGAAAAACTGAGTTCGCTGTGGATACTCGGCAGTCCGGTGAGCACGATTGATGTGTCGAGCACAATCATCACGTAGCTGAGGAGAATGATGATCAGGATCGCCGTCTTGTTGGACGTCGGGCTGTTTGAAGACATTGGTTTGGCCTTTCTGCCCGATCAGGGCAGATATTGTTCGTCAGTGACGTGTTCCATCCAGTCAACGACCTTGCCATCCAGCGCTTCCTGAATGGCAATATGTGTCATCGCAGTTGTCGGAGATGCGCCGTGCCAATGCTTCTCGCCGGGCTCAAACCAGACAACGTCACCTGGGCGGATTTCTTCGACGGGACCGTTCTCACGCTGCACGAGGCCAAAACCCGCAGTGACGATGAGGACTTGTCCGAGCGGATGGGTATGCCATGCCGTGCGTGCGCCCGGTTCAAAGGTAACGGCGTTGCCAGCAGCGCGGGCCGTATCGCGCACAGGGAAAAGAGGATCGATTCTCACTGTTCCCGTGAACCAATCGGACGGGCCTTTGCCCGACGGTTGTGTGCCTGCGCGTTTGATGTCCATGGCTATACCTTTCTGACGTTTGCGGCGGGTGCCGCTGATCTTGTAAAGACAGATAACATTGTGGGCGTCTGTGTATTAGGCACAATAGAGCGCATGAACCTGTGAATGCGGTTCATCAATGCGAAACTCAGATGCCTGCCGACCGGCATACAAGCATTTATTGAGGAATGGGTGGCCTGATTTCATCGCTGTTGCGCAGCGCGTCCACCAAGACGGCAAAGGCCGGAGAAAGCTGGCGGCGGCTGGGATAATAGAGGTGATAGCCTGAGAATGGCGGGCACCAGTCAGATAAAACCCTGATCAAGCGCCCGTCCTCAAGCTCTTTGCGAATTTTATCCTCCATGACAAAAGCCAGTCCCGCACCGTTGCGGGCGGCTGTCAGCGCCATGCGCGAAACATTGAAGGCAAGCGGGCCATCGACCCGCACACGAAGTTCGCGCCCGTCCTTTTCGAATTCCCATGTATAAAAGCCGCCATATGTCGGCAGGCGGATATTGATACAGGCGTGCGCCGTCAAATCCTGTGGTGTCACAGGTTTAGGGTGCTGATCAAAATAAGATGGCGTGCCAACGACTGCCATCCGCATGTCCGGGCCTATTCTGACCGCAATCATATCCTTATCGACCTGTTCGCCCAACCGCACACCCGCGTCATAACGCTCGGTAACTATATCGGTCAGTCCGTTGTCGATGATGATCTCGACCTTTATGTCCGGGTAGTCCGGAAGCAAGCGTTCGACGACCGGCCAGATGACGGTTTCTGCGGCGTGTTCACCTGCGGTGATGCGAACAATACCCGCGGGTTTATCCCGAAGTTCGGTGAGTGCCGAAAGCGCGGCCTCGATTTCCTCGAAATGCGGCTTTATCGTATCCAGAAGGCGCTCGCCTGCTTCAGTCAGCGAGACGCTTCGCGTGGTTCGCGTCAACAAACGCACGCCAAGCCGTTCTTCCAGCAGACGGATCGTATGACTGAGCGCTGAGGGAGAAAGGCGCAGTCTTGCGGCAGCTTTGGTAAAACTGCGCTCGCGTGCAACGGCAAGGAAGGTGCTCAGATCGCTGATCGTATCTCTTGCCACTTTTGAATCCTATTCAATACTACATGCGTATTTTGCACTCTAATCGAAGGGTGCTGCCTGCGCTAGATGTGTCTCAAAGGTCGGAGACGACATTCCCATATGGAGACATGACCCATGAAACACCGCAGTCTCGGTAGCTTGGACGTATCTGAAATCGGCTTTGGGACGATGAGCTTTGCGTCCGTGTACGGCGCATCGCCCAGCGAAGACGAGGCCATCCGCGTTATTCGCGGTGCATACGACAACGGCGTTACATTCTTTGATACGGCAGAAGTCTATGGCCCTTTTACCAATGAAATTCTGGTTGGAAAGGCCGTGGCTCCGTTCCGCGATAAGGTTGTTATCGCCACCAAGTTCGGATGGAATATCGACCTTGAAACCGGCGAGCGACGGGCAGGGTTGAACAGCCGTCCAGATCACATCAGGCGTGCAACCGAACAGATGCTGAAACGCCTGAACATCGACACGATTGATCTGCTTTATCAGCACCGCGTCGATCCGTCTGTCCCGATCGAAGATGTGGCCGGGACTGTCAAAGACCTGATCGCTGAAGGCAAAGTAAAGCACTTCGGGCTATCCGAGGCCGCAGCAGCGACCATCCGCCGGGCACATGCCGTTCAGTCGGTTTCAGCCATTCAAAGTGAATATTCGCTTTGGACACGGGAGCCTGAACCGGAAATCCTGCCTCTCTGCGAGGAACTGGGCATCGGCTTTGTTCCATGGAGCCCGCTTGGCGCCGGGTTTCTCACGGGCAAGATCGATGCATCCACGAGCCTTGACGCAACTGACTTTCGTGCGAACGCGCCCCGCTTTACTGCATCAGCGCGCGCAGCCAATCAGGCACTTGTCGATCTTCTGGTCACCATTGCCGCCCGCAAGCAGGCAACACCGGCGCAGATCGCCATCGCGTGGCTCCTTGCGCAGAAGCCTTGGATCGTGCCTATTCCCGGCACTCGAAGACTTGATCGAGTTGAGGAAAATTTGGGTGCAGCCAACGTTGCCCTAACGGCTGCTGATCTTGGTGAAATTGAGGATGCCGCCGCGAAGATCGTTGTTGAAGGTGCGCGCCTGCCTGAAGCGTCCTTGCAGTTGGTCGACAAGTGAGCGCGGGCCAGTCATGGGTTCCTGCTCTCCGCGCCGCTAGAACTTTTCACTATGCAACGGCTGATGTTACAAAAACCAAAGGCCTTTTCAACGAAAAGGCCATGGTTTCATACTTTATGTCTGAGCGCCAGAACCGGCGCTTTGATATTTAGCGTCTGGAAGCGCCGACCACTGCGGAGTGGATGTGCGAGCGGGAGACGCCGAGGTCTTGCAATGTGCGATCGTCTAGCGCGCCAAGTTCGTTAATGGCACGGCGATTTGCGGCGTATGTTCTGATTTTCTTGAAGATGTTCATTTTTTCAGGTTCCTATTGGTTGCCCAATATATACGCAACTTCTTGCACAAATAGAATGCATAAGCTCACAGGTTAGTCATGTTGAAATTGCATAGCGAAACCCGCCTGGTTTCTGCCGTGCATTGTCAGCGCCCTATTCGGCGGGCATACGCGGAATGCTGGCCAACAGTTTTTGTGTATAGCTGTGGCGTGGTGCGGCCAGAATTTCGCGTGTTTTGCCGCTCTCAACGATCTTGCCATGCTCCAGAATAATCGTTTCTTCACAAAGTGATGCGACGAGGCCGAGATCGTGCGAAACGAGGACGAAGGTTACGTTTTGCGACAGTTCCCTCAAGAGTTCGACGATGCGAATGCGTGTCGAAAGATCAAGCGCGCTGACGACCTCATCGGCAAGGATGACGTCAGGTCGCGAGACTATCGCGCGGGCGATAGCGATACGTTGACGCTGGCCGCCGGAAAACTCGTGCGGATACCGGTCGGCCGCATCCGCTGGCAAGCCCACGGATGCCAGTGCCGATGCCACGGCGGTTTTAACATCACCCTCTATTTTCAGCGAGCGCAACGGCTCGGCAATAATGTCGAAAACGGTTTGGCGCGGATCAAGCGACGAATACGGGTCTTGAAACACCGCCTGCACGGTGCGGCGGAAGCCGCGCATGAATTGACGACTACCCGTATCCAGCAGCACGCCGTTTACGGTAATGGTGCCTTGCGATGGTCGATTGAGGCCAAGCAGCAGACGCAGCAACGTGGTTTTTCCAGAACCGGATTCCCCAACTATGCCGAGATTCATGCCTTTTCGCAGCGTCAGGCTGACATTGTCGAGCGTTTTTTGCCGGGCAGCATAACCAAAGCTCACGTCGCGGACATCGATGAGGCTCATGGCCTGATCTCCAGTGCATTATCAAAGGCACGCGCTGCGGCAACCAGACTTTGCGTGTAAGGATGAGAGGGTTGGCTGAACACGGTCGCGACCGGCCCCTGTTCCACGATTTGCCCCTGTTGCAGCACGATGACGCGGTCCACGGTGCTGGCGACGACCGGCAAATCATGGCTGATAAACAGCAGTGCCATGTTGCGCTCGCGTACGAGTTGGTGGAGCAGTTTTAGAATTTCGGCCTGTGTCGTGACGTCCAGTGCCGTGGTCGGTTCGTCGGCAATCAGCATTTTCGGTTTGCAGGCAAGCGCCATGGCGATTGCGGCGCGCTGGCGCTGACCGCCGGAAATTTCGTGTGGCCAGGAATTTGCAATGCGCTGTGGGTTGGGCAATGCGACTTGGCTGAGGAGATCAAGCACGTCTGCCGTGATCGCTTTCGTATCGACTGAGCGGTTGTCGCGTTTTGCGCGGCGTCTTACTGCCTCGCCCACCTGATTGCCAATTTTCATGAGGGGATCGAGTGCCGTCAACGGTTCTTGAAAAATCACAGCCGCAGCCGTGCCGCGCAATGGCACAAGATCACGGTCACGCGCGCCGACAACCTGTTTGCCATCAAGCAATACAGAACCGGACGCTTTCAATTCGTCGGATAGAAGCCCAATGGCCGCGAGTGCTGTCAGCGACTTGCCGGAGCCGGATTCCCCGATCAAACCAACCCGTTCTCCCGGCGCGACGGAGAAAGAGACGTTGGAAACCAGCGTCTTGGTGCCGGACTGCACGGACAATTCCTGGATATCGAGAAGCGGGTTCACTTGCGCCTCCTGCGTGTTGGATCGGCAATGTCACGCAATCCGTCGGCCAGCAGATTAATGCCGATGACAAGCGACACCAGCGCGATGCCCGGAGCGATAGCGGCGAGTGGTGCGGTGTAAACGGTTGCCTGCGCTTCTTGCAGCAGCCTTCCCCACGATGCGTTTGGCGGTGGCGCGCCGAGTCCGATGTAGGACAGCGAGGCCTCCGCAATGATTGCCAAACCGAATTGCAAGGCCAGATTGACCAACAGTGTTGGCCAGATATTCGGCAGAATATGCATCCACACGATGCCGGGCCAGGACGTGCCTGAGATGCGTGATGCGGTGATATAATCCATCCTCAAAACCCGCTTTACAAGAATGCGAGTGAGACGCGCAACGATGGCGGAGTTGGCAATGCCAATGGCAATGATCGCTGTTCCAAGGCTTGCGCCATCGCTGGAGGCGACGATCAGCATGGCGAGAAGCAGGGTGGGAAAGGCGATCAGGATATCGAGACCGGCGGCCAAGATATCGTCCAAGGTTTTTGAGGCGAACGCCGCAAGAAGCCCGATGGTGACACCAATGACGGAGCCGATGAGGACCGCGCCAATGCCCACCGTGAGAGCGATGCGCGCCCCGATGAGGATCAGCGTGAAAAGATCTCGGCCGAGACGGTCGGTGCCGGCAAAATGGAAAAGTGATGGCATTTCCAGCCGCTGACCTGACATGGCGCTGGGGTCGTATGGCGTCCAGAATATCGTGACGATGGCGGCCAGGACATGCAGGCCGACAATCAGCGCGCCAATTGTAAACGTCCATGAGCGACGCGGGCGATCCTGCGTGGGATTGATGGTCAAAGGCGTATCGGTCATGTGCTGCTTCCCGCGGCGCGGTCGCGCAGACGTGGATCGATCAGGCGCTGTGTAATGTCGGCGGCAAAGCCGACGAGGAGGACGAGCAACGTCGAGATAAACAAAACGCCTTGCACACTGGGATAGTCCCGCTGCTCGATGCCGAGAAGAAGCATCGATCCCAAACCCGGAAGCGAAAAAACGCGTTCCACGACAACTGCGCCCAAAAGCGTTGATGCAAGTTCGATACCGATAATGGAAATGACCGGAACCGAGCCATTGCGGATACCGTGGCGCACCAGCGCTTCGGGAAAGCTTGCCCCCAATGCGCGGGCGGTGCGCAGATAGTCGGAACCCAGAACATCCTGCGCGGCAGAGCGCACGTAGCGGATCAACGATGCGGACATCACGATGGAGATGGTCACGACCGGCAGTACGAGAGAATCGATGGCCGCTTCCGGTCGCAGCCAGCCCCGCGAAGGAAAACCGCCGGACGGAAACAGCCTGAGATTAACGGCAAAGACCGTGACCAGAAGTATTCCGATCCAGAAAACAGGGACGGCTATGCCGAGCTGGGAGACGACGGAGATAAGCCAGCCGTACCAGCGCTCGGATTTCACGGCGGAGATGATGCCGAGCGGCAGGGCGATGATGATGGCAATGAAAAAGGAGATCAGTGTCAGTGGTACGGTGACGGCCAACCGCTTGGCGATCTCCGGCAAAACCGGCGTATGGCTGACGAAAGAGTTGCCGAGGTCGAGGCGGGCAAGACTTGAGACGAACTGAACAAATTGTTCGGAAAGTGCCAGATCAGACCCGACCTGTCGGCGCGCCGCTTCGATTTGCGCAGCATCGGCTCCAACGGAGACAAGCGCATTCGCAGGATCGCCGGGCAACAGGCGCAGCAGCAAAAACAGCACCATAGCCGCGATCACGATTGACACCAGCAAAATTGCCAGACGGCGCAGAAGGTAGGAAAAAATGGTCGGCACCTTTCATGACGAAGACCGCCCGGTACGAAACCGGGCGGTCAGCTCTGTAGCATAGATGGCGAACTTGCCGAGGGGCAAGAGAGGAATTAATCGGCTTTCTTGATGCCAGCGGCGAAGAACTGCGAGTTCAGGCCGTTGATCGGATAACCCGTGACCGTTTTGGCCGAAACGACGATCTGCGGATAGAGGTAAATCCAGTTGCTGGCCGCATCCTCGGCAACGATCTGGTTTGCTTCCTTCAGCTTTGCCGTCTGCTCGTCGGTCGTAGCACTTGCCTCTGCCTGCTTGATCAGATCGACAACTTTCGGATTGTTGTAACCCCAATAGAAATCCGGGTTGCCGTAAAACACGATATCGCGGTGATTGACGTGCTCCTGCAATGTCGCCTGAAAATCATGCGCCTTGTAGACCTTCGAATACCACTCGTTGGCGGTGATGACGTTGATCGTTACCTTGACGCCAATCTTTGCGAGTTCGGTCTGCAAAAACTGTGCGGCGATCGGGTGCGGATCGTAATTCGGCGTATCGATCGTGAAGCTGAATCCGTTCGGATAACCTGCTTCGCTCAGAAGTGCCTTTGCGCTTTCCGGATTGTAGGCGTCGGTCTTCGTGAGGTCGATGTACCAAGGGTCCGTCGGTGGCACCATGGAGCCGATCAATGTGCCATGATCGCCCCAAACGGCCTTGAGCAGCTTGGAATCATCAACCGCGCGGGCCAGCGCCTTGCGAACCTTGACGTTATCGAAGGGTGCCACGCGGTCATTATAGGCCAGCAGCAACTTGGTCGTGGATTTGCCTTCGGTAACGGTGAAGTCTTTGTTGTCGGCGAATTGACGCAGCGAATCCGGGCTTTGAACGGAAGTGATAAGATCCACCGAGCCGGTCAGCAGTGCATTGTTGAGTGCGGTTGCTTCCGTGAAATACTGGAAAACCACTTCGCTGTTGGAAGGCTTCTGGCCCCAGTAGCCATCGAAGCGGCTGAGCGCCAAGGACGAGCCGCGACGCCATTCTTCCAAGGCGTAGGGCCCGGTGCCGTCTTCGGTCGATGTCAGGTTGGTTGCGGTGTCGCTGACGATCCAGACATAGCTGAGGTTATAGGGCAGCGAGATCGATCGCGATGCGAGCTTGATCACGACGGTTTCGTCATCCGGCGTTTCGATGCTCGTGATGGTTTTCAAGCTGTTCTTGCGGGAGCTTTTGGAATCGGCAGCGGTAACGCGCTCGATCGAAAACTTGACGTCCTTGGATGTCAATGCATCGCCGGAATGAAATTTGATACCCGGCTGTAGCTTGAACGTATAGGTCAGGCGGTCATCGCTGACCTCGTAGCTCTTGGACAGGACAGGTTCGACCGTACCGGAATCGGTCAGGCGGAAAAGCGCTTCATAGACGTTTCCGTTGAAGGCCTCATTGATGCCTTGGCCAGCACCCGCGGTGTTGTCCAGATTCTGCGGCTCGTAAAGCGAGCCGATATTGATCGTGGCGTCCGCGTCAAACGTTTGCGCGTGAGCTGTGCTGGCGGCAAGCGCGCCGAAGAAAAGCGCTGTCAGCGTGGCCGTGCGCACTTTTGCGATGCCCGTCTTTTTTGTTGCGCCCACACTGATCGTCAGACCGCTCATTTCAAAACTCCTCATTACCGACCCTGCGGCTATTTTACCGCGCCGGAGAATACCTTAGTCTCTACCGACGAGAAGGTTTAGCCAATGCCATTTTAGGCACAGTCGAGAAATGCGCTTCGCAAGATATGCTGATGTTCGGAATTTTATTCCAGCGCTGGCGCTTGGTCGCTGAGGAGGCTAAATCCTTGCAAAACCACAGGGAAAGAATCCATGAGCGATATAGACCGGACGCGTGCACAACGGCTGATGTTGGAGGCTGGTCTTGATGCGCTGGTGCTTTTCCAGCCAGAAGCATTCCGCTATGCCATCGGTGCGCCAGCGGGTGTCGCCACCATGTGGGGCAGGGCAGGAGCGGCGATTGCCGTTGTGCCTGCGGATGCGGAGTCTGGCCTTGCCGCCATTGCAAGCGACCATGCGGCCAGCACCATCCGAAAACTGGCGCCGTCGGTCAATCTTCGCACCCACCGTATCTGGATCGACATGCTGGACATCACCGGGGCTGACACCGTGGAGCAGATCAATGCGACCTATGATCGGCATGACATGGCCGGGCCAAGACCGGAAACATTTGACCGGTCTACCGCTTTTGGTCTGCTTGGCGAGGTTTTGACCGAACGTGGGCTTCATCGCGCACGGGTCGGCGTCGATCTGGAATTCATGCCTGCGGCGGATTTCGAGGCGCTAAAGACAGCGCTTCCTGATGTGACATGGGTAGATGGATCGCTGGTGCTACGCCGTTTGCGGGCAGTGAAAACCCCGCGTGAAATAGAACGCCTGCGCCGTGCCACGAATGCGGCAGAGGCGGGCCTCGTCCAACTCGCGGCGGCTGTGAAGCCGGGTGCATCTCTGCCCGAACTCTCGGCAGCTTGGCAGGCGGGGGCGCAGGCTTATGCAGCGACAAACGGCTTTTCGATGAGCAGCCATTGGGATTTCATTTCTGTTGGCGCTGATCTCTCCAACATGAATGCGGTTGCGACACGCGGCGCGCTCATCAAGGCGGATGTCGGAACATTGGTCGACGGTTATTCCTCTGATAGCGCACGCACATTCACCCACGGCCCGGCGCTGCCATTGGCACAGGATGTTTTTAAAGCGCTAGAACACGCATTCGCCGCCGGTCTGGAACAGATCAGGCCCGGCAATACATTTGGCGCGGTGCATCGAGCGACGCTGGGCTCAATGCGCAGGGATGGATTTTTGCAATATTATCGCGGCCATTTTGGTCATTCAGTCGGCGGCAGTGTTGGTATTGAAGAATGGCCGTTCTTCTCCACAAGCAATCCCGAACGCATTGAAGAGAATATGGTTCTGGCGCTTGAAACACCGTTCTACGGCAACGGGCTTGGCGCGCTTATGATCGAAGATCAATTTCTGGTGGGAGCCGGGGGCGTGGAATGCCTGAACCGGCTGCCACGCGGTCTCATTGACCTTGAGACCGCTGGCTAGTCTCAAGATAGAACCAGATGCCCCGGTGACACATCGCGGTAGTGTCGTTCGGGTGCCACATAACCCACCGGGCGTATCGGGCTTTTCAATTCTTCAATGGCGGCATTGCGGCGCAGTCCACGGCGTGCAGGGTCGGGCACTGGCACCGCTGCCATCAACTTCTTGGTATAGGCATGTTGCGGGTTGGCAAAAATCGATGCACGCGGGCCGATTTCAACGATCTCACCGAGATACATCACTGCCACGCGGTGGCTCACCCGTTCCACCACGGCCATGTCATGGCTGATGAACAGGAAGGCAATGTTGAACTGCTCCTGCAAATCAAGCAGCAGATTGCACACCTGCGCCTTGATCGACACATCCAGTGCCGACACGCTTTCATCGGCAATGATAACCTTGGGGTTAAGCGCCAATGCACGAGCAATTGCGATGCGTTGACGTTGCCCACCGGAGAACTCATGCGGATAGCGATCCATCATCGAAGCAGACAGGCCGACGCGCTCCAGCAGATCGGCCACCTTTTCCTTCGCTTCGGAAGAGGAGGCCAGACGGTGTTTGATCATCGGTTCCGCAACCGCATAGCCTACTGTCATGCGCGGGTTGAGGCTTGAGAACGGGTCTTGAAAAATCATCTGCACGCTGCGGCGCATGTTGCGCAGTGCAACCTGATCGAGCTTCAAAACGTCATAGCCATCCAGCGTGACCTGACCGCTACGCGGCTCGATCAACCGTGCAATCGAACGACCCGTCGTGGACTTTCCGCAGCCGGATTCGCCGACAAGAGACAGGGTTTCCCCTTGGAACAGATCAAAAGAGATATTTTCAACGGCATGGACCGCGCCGGTGGTGCGCCCCAGCATTCCGGATTTGATATCGAAACGAGTCACGAGGTTTTTCACCGACAGCACAGGTGTTTTGCCCCCCGCGACTGTGTCTGAAACCGCTTTTGCCTCGGAGATTTCACCGCTCGCCATATCGACGCGTGGGAAGCGCAACGGCCATTCCTGTCCATCCATGGAGCCAAGTTTCGGCACGGCCGCAAGCAAGGCACGCGTGTAGGGATGCTGGCCACGATGGAAAATATCGGCGGTATCGCCCGTTTCGACCTGATCGCCACGGAACATCACGATGGTCCGGTCGGCAATTTCGGCAACCACGCCCATGTCGTGGGTGATGAAGAGAACGGCCATGCCTTCCTCTTCCTGTAACTGTTTGATGAGGTCGAGAATCTGGCCTTGAATTGTCACATCGAGCGCCGTTGTCGGCTCGTCGGCAATCAGCAATTTTGGCTTTGACGCCAGTGCCATGGCAATCATCACGCGCTGGCGCATACCGCCGGAAAACTGGTGTGGATATTCATCGAAACGGCTCTGGGCGTTTGGAATACGCACCTTCTCCAGCAGGCGAATAGTTTCCGCCCGCGCTTGTCCCTTGTTCATGCCCTTGTGACGTGTCAGCACTTCGGAAATCTGCCGCCCAATGGTGAAGACGGGGTTGAGCGAGGTCATCGGCTCCTGAAAAATCATCGCTGCGTCGTTGCCACGAACCCCGCGCATTTCTTTTTCTGAGATGCTGAGAACATCCTGGCCGTTGAGCAGGATTTTGCCTTCGATGCGGCTTGAGCGCGGTTCCAGCAATCGCATGACGGACAGCGACGTGACACTTTTGCCCGAGCCGCTTTCACCGACGATGGCAACGGTCTCACCGGCTTTCACATCAAACGAGAGGTTACGAACGACACTTCTCCATTCGCCGTCCACCCGAAAAGAGGTGGTCAGGTTCTGAACGGACAGCACGGTTTCACGTGGCGATGGTTTCACAGTTTCGGTCATGTCTTATTCCCCGGCATCAGACTGGTTTCAGCGGCGTTGCGAAGGAAACAGATGCCGTTCCCCTCGCCAGTCGCGTGGCTTCCAGCGTTGCTATTTTTTGATCGATTTCTGTTCTGTCTCGCAGCCCATGCGGATTTTCCCGCGTCGGCAATGTTTCGGCCACATGGAGGTAACGCTCCTGCGCCACGGCATAGAGGCGGCGAAGTTCGGTGAGCGGATCGGCATGGTCATCGGTGCGGATATCCAGCCACGGATAGTCCTGCTCACGGTAGATCACCAGCGCCGCAGATTGCTTGCCGCGCTTGTCTCCGCCCGCCGCTTCACCGGCCTCCATCGCCAGCAGCAATCGTTCTGCGAATGGCATGTCCGCAGCTTCCTGATAGACGCGCATGGTCTGTTCGATCACTTGCGGTCCGGCCAGCATGTTTCCGGCAACGGACACGTTGTGCTCGACACGATGACCGGCCCAATCGATGCAGCTTTCCCCTGTGAACGCCGCATTGCGCCCTTCGGCATCGATCATATGCAGTTGGCGCTGTGCGCTTCCTTCGTCCAATGACGTCAGGCCATCGATGATGTCCTGCGGCATCTTTCCTTCGACAAGCTGTATCAATCCGTCTGTACCGTAAGTCGGATTGACGAAGGCTTGCGTGGCAATCGCGCCGATCTTGCCGCGAATGTGGGGCACCAGTGCCCCCACCGCAAAGAAGCGTGTGGCCACGGCAATTCCCAGATGGCCAGTTTCAGGGTCACGAGCAACGATGGACCATGTCATTGAGATTACCTTCCGATTGCGTAGGCTTGCATCAGGCGAGGGGTGGCGGCGGCTCTCAACAGCCCGTCGGCATCGCGCCGTGCGGCCGTCAGACGGCCAACGGTCCACGGGTCGGCTGCGGAAATGTCATGGCCGCGTGCCCTGAGTTCAGCCAGTGCCGTCTCGCCAATGCTGCTCTCGATCATCACATTGCCGGGCTGGCGGGTGCGGGGATAAAACGATCCGGGGAAGTGGCTGGTATGAAACAGCGGAAGGTCGATGGCCTGCTGCAAGTTCATGCCGAAATGCGCATAACGCAGGAAGAAGGCCAGTTGCCACTGGTCCTGCTGGTCCCCGCCTGGCGTTCCGAATGCCAGTGTCGGTTTGCCGTCGTACAGGGCAAGCGATGGTGTCAAGGTTGTGCGCGGACGTTTGCCAGGAGCGAGTGAGGTCGGCAGGCCTGGCTTCATCCAGAACATCTGTGCGCGCGAATTGAGGCAGAAACCGAGGCCCGGCACGATGGGAGAGGACTGCAACCAGCCGCCGGATGGCGTGACCGACACCATGTTGCCGTCACGGTCAATGACATCGATATGCACCGTATCGCCGCGCTTCTCGGTCAGATGCGACATGGTTGGCTCGTAGACGGCACCGATGCCGGCCATGGAGTTCAGCATATCCATGGTCAGGTCATATTGTGCCTCGAAACCCGGAATACGACCGGGACGCAGTTCCATCGAAGCCTTGTCGGTGATCAGCTTGCGGCGCTCGTCATTGTAGCCATCCGAAAGCAGGGTCTGTATCGGAATTTGCGAGAATTCCGGATCGCCGTAATAGACTTCGCGGTCGGCATAGGAAAGCTTCATGGCTTCGACGACCGTATGGACGAATTCGACGCCAGCCGGGTCCATCGCGCCGATATCGATGCCCTTCAACAAGGCCAGTGATTGCAGCAGAACAGGCCCTTGTCCCCATGATCCGGTTTTGGCAATTGTCCAGCCATGGTAATCATAGGTGGTCGGCTCTTCGATTGTCGCCGTCCAGTTCGCCATGTCATCCGCCGTCAGCACGCCCTTGTGGCGCTTGCCACTGGCATCCATGACCTCTGCGGTGTTGAGATAATCGCTGATCGCCTCGGCAACGAAACCACGGTAGAACGCATCGCGGGCGGCATCGATACCCGCTTCGCGACCGGACTTGGCTTCGGCCTCCGCGATGATGCGTTTCCATGTTTCAGCCAGAACCGGGTTCTTGAAATTCGAAAGTGGTTCAGGCGCAACGCCGCCGGGAAGCCACGTTTCATAGGATGTCGGCCATTCCTTCTGGAAGAAATCACCAAGCCCTTTGATGGTCGCGGCAACGCGGGGCAGCATCGGATGGCCGTTTTCCAGATAATAGATGGACGGCTCCAGCACATCGCGAACGGTCATCGTGCCGTAATCGCGCAACATCAGCATCCAGCCATCGAAGGCACCGGGAATGACGGTCGCAAGCAGGCCATCGCCGGGGATGAGGTCGATGCCTTCAGCGGTGTAATGTTCGATGGTGGCAGCGGCAGGTGCCGTGCCCTGCGCACAGATCACCTCGACCTTGTCTTTTTTCTTCGAGTAGATAATGGCGGGCATATCGCCGCCCGGACCATTCAGATGTGGCTCCAGAACCTGCAACACGAAGCCGGTGGCAACGGCGGCGTCAAAAGCATTGCCACCTTTTTCAAGAATGCTCATGCCCACGGCGGAAGCAATCCAGTGTGTGGATGTGACGACGCCGAACGTACCAAGAATTTCCGGGCGAGTGGTGAATGTGGTCATTACGATATCCTTTGGAATTCTTAGTTTTCGCGTGGATCAAGCGCATCGCGCAGACCGTCGCCAAGCAGATTGAAACCGATAACAACGAAGAAGATGGCAGCCCCCGGCCACATCGCCATCCACGGCGCTTGGGTCAGGAAGTTCTTGGCAACATTGAGCATCGAACCCCAGCTTGGGGCGGGCGCCTGCTGACCAAGGCCGAGGAAAGAAAGGCTGGCTTCTGCGATGATGGCGGTCGCTACTGTCAACGTTGCCTGCACGATGATGGGCGCCACGATGTTCGGCAGAATGTAACGCAGCATGATTTCGCTATGGCCCAGGCCGATGGAGCGTGCGCCTTCAATGTAATCTTCTGTTTTGACGGCCATGACCTGCGAACGGGTCAGACGGACGAAAATCGGCATCGCAGAAAGACCGATGGCGATCATCGCATTGGTAAGGCTCGGCCCCAGAAAGGCGGCAAGCGCGATTGCCATGATCAGGAACGGCATTGCCAGAAATGCTTCCGTGATGCGCGAAATCACCTGATCGACCCAACCGCCGAAGTAACCGGAGATCAGCCCGAATGGCACGCCGGTTATCACGGCGATGGCAACGGAAATGACGCCTGCCATCAGTGATGCCTGCGCGCCCCAGATCATGCGGGACAGAACATCGCGGCCGATATCGTCTGTTCCCATCCAGTGCGCCGCCGAAGGCGCTTTGCGAATGGCGCTCCAGCTTGTTGCCAGCGGGTCGGCAAGTGGCAGCAACGGCGCGGTGATGGCCAATATGGCGAAGAAGATGATGATGATCAGACCGGCAATCGCACTGCGATTGCGCTTCATCTTTTTCCACGCACGACTTTCGCGGGCAGCGGATTTGGGGATGGGAGCCACCTGTGCTGACACACTCATAGCGCTGTCCTCATACGGGGGTTGAGAAGAACGGTCACGACATCGGCCAGAAGATTCATGAGAATAAAACCGACCGCCGTGCACAGCACGACGCCCTGAACAACCGCATAATCACGATTGAACACGGCATCGACAATGAGCTTTCCGAACCCCGGAATGGTGAAAATCTGCTCGGTCAGTACTGCACCGGCCAGAAGTTCACCAAACAACAGGGCCGTCAGGGTTATCACGGGCAAAAGAGCGTTGCGGAAGGAATGGCTGAGCACGACTTCGCGTGTCGAAAGGCCTTTCGCGCGGGCTGTGCGAATGTAATCAGACTTCATGACCGACAACATCGATGATCGTGTGTGCCTCATGAGTGTCGCGGCAAGTCCTGTGCCCAGAACAAAGGACGGCATGATCATCGTTTTTAGAGATCGCACCGGATCGACAAAGATGGATTCGTAACCCGATGCTGGCAGCCAGCCGAGATTTACGGACACCAGCAGAATGAGCATGATGCCAAGCCAGAAATTGGGAATGGATAATCCAGACAGCGCGACGATGTTGGCGACATAATCGATCCACGTATTCTGTTTGACCGCTGCCAGAATACCCATCGGCACGCCGATGATGAACGCGAAGAACATCGACATGATCGCAAGCTGGATCGTGACAGGCAGTTTTTCAGCGATCAGTTCCAGAACCGGCTGATTGGTGCGCAGCGACATGCCGAAATCACCCTGAAGCACGGAGCCGAGCCAGTAGAAATACTGATACACGACCGGATCGTTCATGCGGTATTTTGCGCGCAGCAGTTCGATGACGACAGGGTCGCGTTCTTCACCGGCCATGGCGAGAATGGGATCGCCCGGCAGGAGCTTTTGCAGCGAAAAAACGAAAACGGAGATGATCAACAGTGTCGGTATCGCTACCAGCAGCCGTTTGCCAATATACATATGCATAAAGCAGGTCCTTGATAGGGCAACGCTTTGAACCGGGGGCATGTGGGACGCGCCAGACGGGCGCATCCCACAAGTTGAGACGGAATTATTCGCCGTTCTTGACGCCGGTTAGGCGGATCATGCCATCACCGGAAGGCGTGAAACCTGTCACCTTCTTGGAAGATGCGTAGAGATAAGCCTGATGGCCGAGATAGATCAGCGGCAGATCCTCATCGAGAATCTTGGTCGCAGCATCATACTTCACCTTGCGAACGGCATTGTCCGTCGAAGCGCGGGCTTCGTTCAGCAACTTGTCCACTTCGGGGTTGCAATATTTCGTGTCGTTGATGCCGCCCTTGCAGGTGACGAACTGGTGGATGTTGCCATCCGGATCAGACCGACCCGACCAATCGGAACGCGACAGGACATAGTTGCCAGCCGTCTGTTCGGAGAGCAACGTGGCAAACTCGGTGGCCTTCAGCTTCACGTCGAAACCTGCTTCCGCCGCCATCGCCTGAATGACCTGCATCGCCTGCGTCTGCGTGGTGTTGTTTGCGTGCTGTAATTCGATTTCGTACTTATCGAAACCGGCTTCCTTCATCAGCTTTTTGGCTTTTTCGATATCGCGTGCAGGAACCGGAATATCCTTGTTGTACCATGGGCTGGATGGAGGCCAGGCCTGATTGCCAGCCATTGCGGTGCCTTCGAACACGACCTGATTGATGGCGTCGCGGTCGATGGACAGCGAGAAGGCCTGACGCAGTCGCTTGTCTTTGCCAAACGGGTTGTCGGCATTGGCACCGTTGCCGATGTTGACATACATCGCCATGTAACCGGGGCCGACGATTTCACCGTAGTTGAGTTTCGCATCGGCCTTCACATCCGCAGCGTCGGATGCGGAAATACGCTCTGCCAGGTCGAGATCGCCAGACCGCAGGTTGGCGAGGCGAACCGTTGTATCCGGGATCGGCAGGAACGTGACCTTATCGATGAAGATATTGTCCTTGTTCCAGTAATCGGCAAACTTTTCGAGAACGATGCGGTCCTGCTGGATACGCTCCACGAATTTGAAAGCACCGGAGCAAACCGGCTTAGATCCGAAATTGGCGCCGAGTTCCTTGCCAGCGGTTGGCGAAATCATCATGCCTGCGCGGTCGGAAAGCTGTGCGAGCAGGCTGGCATCCGGGCTCTTCAACGTGAACTTGATCTGATAATCGCCGGTCGCTTCGATCTTCGCCACAGAAGCAAGCTCGCTCTTGCGACGTGATTCGGGCAGGGTCATGTAACGGGTGATGTTGTAGACAACGGCTTCGGCATTGAAGGGTGTGCCGTCATGGAAAACAACGCCTTCACGCAGATCCATCGTCAGCGTGCCGCCATTGTCACCCCATGCCCACTTGGTCGAAAGCTGTGGCACGATGCCCAAGCTGTTATCCAGATCGACCAGCTTGTCGCACAGGCTGGTGTAAACGATGCGGCCCACGAATGTGCGAGACTGCGCAGGGTCGAGCACGTCGGCGTCGTCCATCAGGCCAATCCGAAGATCGGCAGCCATAGCAGACGTTGCCATCAGAGTGGCGGTAAGGAGAAGTCCTGAAATTTTTGTACGTCGTTTCATTATGATTGTTCCTCTGGTCGGGTTTTTTAACAAGCCGGTTTTCCGGTCTTTTCTTTGGGCAATGCCCGGGACTTAAAGGGTGTCGGTCTCCTCTGTGGAGGTGGACTGGTCGGGAAGGTCCATCGATGTCTGGCGGATCAAACGCTCCTGAAGCGTCAACAGGTGATTGCGCATCGCTTCGCCAGCGCGTGCCGGGTCTCTCGATGCAATCGCCTCGATGATGTCGGTGTGCTGAACACGCGATTCATTCAACGTCTTGTTCTGCCGGCGGGCGCGTTCGCGGACAGATTGCCAGACCGGGTCTTGGCGAACCCGGTTGATGACGTCGAACAGTGACAGGAAAAGCTGATTGCCAGCCGTCTGCGCGATCAGACGATGCAGCGAGCCATCCCATAGTTCTCGCCAGTCAGCATCCGTGCGCTCGTAAATCTTGTCGCGCAGGTCTCGCATACGATCGATGTCGGAATCTTTGGCGCGCAGTGCTGCCAGTTGTGCCAGTTGCGGCTCTATCCGCAAGCGCACTTCCATGATTTCCATGAAATTGGTTCCGGACACAAGGCTGGCCGCGTGGTCGCTCCAGCTGTCCGGTCTTTGACCAAGAAAGGTACCCGCTCCCTGCTTTCGCCAGATCAGGCCCTCAGCCTCTAAAACTTCGAGAGCACGCCGGATTTCCCGCCTTCCAACGCCAAGGCGCTCGGAAAGAGTACGTTCCGTCGGCAGTTTCCCGTCGGCAGAAAGTGTGGTGACGCGCAGCAACTCACGCAAACGCTCCAGCGCGTAGTTTGAGTTCTCACCAGCTTTAGGGTCCGATTTCTGATCCAATGGTTCGCACCAATTTACGATTGGTTCAGTCAAACGATTCATGACGGTTTCGTCAAGTCTCTTTTGGTGCGATGCAAAATAAAACTGGTGACTGTGCTGCGTTGGAACCGAGGTGGGAAAAACGTCTGCGCCAGAGGCGATCAAAATAGACGCGGCAACGCGAACCATCGACGTTGAGCGCAACGCTAAGTCATGAAACTGGTTTATGGGCCAAGCCAAATCAGTGCCATTTTTGCCCCGATCGTCAGGCAAAAAGCACTCTGATTTCTAGCGCATAGGCTTTCTCAAATCGAAAACCGATGGACAGGTACGCCAGCCACGGCCACGTCGAATGCCACGACGGTTCCGGGGACGAGAGTGCCGTCATTTTCTGTGTTGAGGCTTGTCAGATAGAGCGTTTTGAGATCAGGGCCACCGAAGCATGGCATGGTTGGTCCCTTGAATGGCAGGATGTAAATCTCGACGATCTCACCGTCTGGCGAAAAGCGGTTGAGGCGGCCAGCTCCCACGCCCGCGCTCCAGTAAAAACCTTCGCTATCGGTCGCCGCGCCATCAGGCCTGCCTTCGCCGGGGGCGAAATCGTGCAGGCGCTGCGCCGGGCCGAGGGTTCCGGTTGCAGCATCAAAATCAAAGGCTTGAAGCAGCAATCCGCTGCTGTCCGAATGATACATGCGCCGTCCATCCGGGCTCCAGGCCAGACCGTTCGATGTCAGCATGTCGCCATCGATGATATTTTGAACCCCGCCATCCGGCGCAACCCGATAAAGCCTTGCATTGCCGGTTTGCGGCACGGCTTCGTCGCGCGTTCCAATCCAGAAATGCCCGTCTGGACCCACCTTGCCGTCATTGAGGCGGCTGTTGGGGCGATCATCATCTGGATTGCACAACAGTTCGAGTTCGCCGGTCGCGGGGTCCAGAAGATGCACGCCAGTTTGAAGGCCAGCGGCGACTTTCCCGTTTTCGCAAAGGCCGATGCAGCCCACCGGGGCGGGCATCTCGAAACGGTTGAGTTTTCCGCTCGACCCGAGACAGAAAACGGCCGGTGCGAGAATATCGACAAACCACAAATTGCCTGTGCGCTCATCCCATGTTGGAGATTCGCCAACGCGCAAAGGAACGTCGATAAGCTGGCGGAAATTGGGTTCGATGATCCGTGGCAGTGTCATAAGGTCGTCTCCGCTTGTGGCGTGTCAGCTTCCAACGCCCTGAAACATTCTGGCCCGCGCCTTCAAAATATGGTCTTTCATGGCGTCATGTGCAGCCTGTTCGCGGCGTGCAAAGATCGCTTCGACAATGGCAGTATGTTCGTTCTGCACGTCTCGCACATGCTGCGGCGTGCGTTTGAGGCTGAGGCTTCGCGTCACCGACTGGCCGATGGAGAAATGCGGCTTGAACCATGCGCGCACGGTAATGTGGAACTGGTTGTCGCTGGCGACGGCTATCGCCTCATGCAGAGCGAAGTCTTCCTCCGCGCCCAGATCGCCGCGCTCAAGACATTGCTCCAAGGCCGTAATTGCTTGCTCTATTCGCGTTTTGTCCGCCGCCTGCCAGTTGCGGGCCGCGAGTTCCGCGGCAGAGGCTTCGAGCCCGGACCGGAATTCGAAAAAGCGTTGAACATCGGCGAGCGACCCGACTGGTATTTGTTGCAACACGGACGAATCCGGCTGCTGTCGCACGTAAGAGCCGGAACCCTTTTGCGATACGATCAGATGGTCGTTGCGGAGCCGTTCCAGCGCTTCGCGCACGACAGGCCGTGATGCACCGAACAGCGTTGCGAGATTTTGCTCTGAGGGCAGGCGCCCGTTAACGGGAAAACGCCCGTCAGAAATCATCCCGATGATCTTTTCATAGATGATGTCGCTGAAGCGCGTTTCGGTTCTGTGCTGAACAGATGTGGCCGGGTGATCCATCATCGCGCCTTCATCTTTAAATTCACCATGTCCTCTGCGCGCATTGCGCCGTAGCGATGCGCGTTCTGCCTCCACACATAAAAAATCTGTAAAAATCTGTCAATACTTGTAATCATTTGAAAACAGCCATATGGTTTGCGTGCCGATGGGAGATCGGTACGCAGGCTGGCCGGGAGGGCCATTGCGACGGGGCGCAAGCCCTGTCGCGGCCGGTGATTTTTTGGGAGGATAATAGATGCGCGATGAGGATACATTTTCGCTCGGCGTGACGCGCCGTACCTTTATGGCCGGGGTAGGGGGCGTTGCAGCACTTTCTCTTGTTGGAACCACGGCCCGCGCTGCGGCTGGCAAGGAAGCGCCGCAACTGGCCGCGCTGGTTAAGGACGGAAAGCTTCCGCCGCTGGCAGACCGTTTGCCGAAAAATCCGATGGTGGTAACGCCGCACGAAAAGATCGGCACGTATGGTGGCACGCTTCGTCGCGGCCTTCGCGGCTCGTCAGACCATAACGGCATTTTGCGCATGGTCGGCAACCAGAGCCTGGTGCGCTGGAACATGGACTTCACCGAAGTCCTGCCGAACCTGGCCGAAAAATGGGAGGTCAGTGCCGACGCCACACAGTTCACGTTCCATCTGTTGCAGGGTGCGAAATGGTCGGACGGCCATCCTTTCACTGCCGATGACGTTGTGTTTGCCATCGAGGACTGCATCAAGAACAAAGAACTGTACAGCGCCACGCCTGCGCAGCTTTCGGTCGCGGGCAAAGCCGTTACCGTTGAAAAAATCGATGACTATACGGTGAAATTCACCTTTGCCGCGGCAAATGCGCTGTATCTGGAAAACCTTGCGACACCGCTCGGTCAGCATCCAACGCTGTTTCCCAAGCATTATTGCAGCAAATTCCTGCCCAAATACAACACGGCGCTCGATGCGGATGTGAAGGCTGCTGGTGTTTCCAGCTGGACAGAGCTTTTCCGTGCCAAGTGCGGCGACATTGAAATTCCGTCGCGTTGGTCGAATGTCGATAAGCCGACGCTGGACCCTTGGGTGGTCAAAGAGCCTTATTCCGGTGGCGCAACCCGCGTTGTCATGACGCGCAATCCCTACTTCTGGCAGGTCGATACCGAGGGCAACCAATTGCCTTACATTGATGAGGTCAATTTCGGCATTTCGCAGGACGTGGAATCGCTGATGTTGAACGTCATCTCTGGAAAGATCGATATTCAGGAACGCCACATCAGCGTTCTGGCCAACAAGCCGACGCTTTCGCAGAATATGAAAAAGGGTGATTATCGCCTGCTGACGCTGGTGCCGTCTGCCGCGCAGCAGTGCCAGATTTATCTGAACATCACCCACAAAGATCCGGCAATGCGCAAGATGTTCGCCGACAAGTCGTTCCGTCAGGCTTTGTCGATTGCCCTCAACCGGCAGGAAATCGTCGATATCGTCTATTTCGGCCAGAGCGAAGGCTATCAGGCCGGGCCGCGTCCAACCCATCCATGGTATCACGAAAAGCTTGCTCGCCAGAATACCGAATACGATGCCGACAAGGCCAATGCACTTCTGGACAAGGCCGGTTACGACAAGAAAAATGGCAACGGCATACGCCTGCGGCCAGACGGTGAGCCCGTGTTCTTCTCGATCGACGTCATCCCAACCCTTTATCCAGATCTGGTCGACGCACTGGAATTGGTGAAGGCGCAGTGGGCGCAGATCGGTGTCGACATCAAGGTCAACACCATTGAACGTGCGCTTTATTATACACGCGGCGATGATAATGCCCATGATGCAGCGGTTTGGCCCGGCCCCGGCGGTCTCGACCCGATGCTCGATCCGCGCGACTTCTTCGCGTTCCATCCCCAAGGATCGCGCTATGCCATTCCTTGGGCGCTTTGGTACACATCCAATGGCCAGAAGGGCGAAGAGCCACCGGAAAGCCAGAAGAAACGCTTCAAGCTGTTTGATGAGGCACGCTCGACAGCCGACCTTGCCAAGCGCGGTGAGAAGATGAAGCAAATCTTCGATATTGCGGCGGAAGAGTTCGAGACAATCGGGCTTTGCCTCGCGGTCGGTGGTTTTGGCATCATTCGCAACAATCTGCGCAACGTGCCAGAGAAAGAGCCGGATAGCTGGTCTTGGCCAAACCCGGGTCCTGCACTGCCGCAACAGTTCACCTTCACAAGCTAAGAGCGCCAATGTGGTGTCGCCGTCACCGGCGGCGACACTTTTCCGGTTGTGTCGACCGCCCGTCATCCGCCCTGTTAAGACGGGTCGGCGCGCGCGGTGAAATGAGTGCGAGAGCGACATGCTGCTTTTTATCGTAAAACGGCTGCTGTGGATGATCCCATCCCTGTTTGCCGTCAGTTTTCTTGCCTTCGTCCTCATCCAGTTGCCGCCCGGCGACTATGTGACGACGTATATTGCCACGCTTGCCGCATCCAACGAGGTCATTGACCACAACACGGCGGCCCAATTGCGGGAACGTTTCGGCCTTGATGACCCGATGCTGGTGCAATATCTCAAATGGATATGGGGTATCATCTCACGCGGTGATTTCGGCATATCATTCGAGTGGCAGCAGCCGGTTTCTGGCCTGATCTGGGAACGTATGGCGCTGACGCTGGTGCTTGCCATTGCAAGCCTTTTGGCGACGTGGGCGATTGCACTGCCAATCGGCGTTTTCTCCGCCGTTCGTAAATATTCGATAGGCGACTATCTTTTCACGGCCTTTTCTTTCTTCGGTCTTTCCGTTCCGTCGTTCCTGTTGGCGCTGGTGCTGATGTACATTGCCGCAGTGGAGTTCGGGGCTGATGTCGGCGGGCTGTTCTCGGCAGAATATGAGGTTGCGCCCTGGAGCATCGGCAAGATGATCGATCTGATGGCGCATATCTGGCTGCCGGTGGCGATACTTGCCGTGTCCTCAACCGCAAGCCTGATCCGTGTCATGCGCGCCAACATGCTGGACGAGTTGCCGAAACCTTATGTCACCACGGCGCGTGCCAAGGGTCTCTCCGAGTTCCGCCTGCTGACCAAATATCCGCTGCGGATTGCGCTCAACCCGTTCATCTCCACCATCGCATGGCTGCTGCCCAACCTCATTTCGGGTTCCGTGGTCGTGGCCATCGTTCTGAACCTGCCCACCGCAGCCCCACTGCTTTTGCAGTCGCTGATGGCGCAGGACATGTATCTCGCCGGGGCCTTCGTGCTCTTGATCTGCGCGCTGACGCTGATCGGATCGCTCATCAGTGACATTCTTCTTGCGCTGGTCGATCCCCGAATCCGTCTCGAATAGGAGGGCGTCATGAGTGACATTGCCATCACCACCGCCGTACGCCCGGACCGTGCCGCCGTCGCTTCTCAATGGCAACTCATCTGGTGGGCGTTCAAACGCCACCGGCTGGCCATGGCTGCCCTTTTCATCACCATCGCCATGTATGTCGTTGCGCTGTTGCCCGGCTTCTTTGCGATCAATGATCCGGTGCTTCAAAATGCCCGCGCCACGTTTCATCCGCCGCAGCGTGTGCATTTGATTGATACGACTGACGGTTTTTCATTCGGTCTTCACTATTATCCGCTGAAACTGACGCGAGACCCGGAAACACTGGCGGCTATCTTCGTGGAAGACACGGCGAAGAAAATCCCGATCCAGATTTTCGGTCGCGGTTACGAATATTCCGTCCTCGGCCTGTTCACCACCGATATCCATCTGCTGGCCTCGACCGATAAAACCCGACCGCTTTTCCTGTTTGGGGCAGATCGCCTTGGTCGCGATGTCTACAGCCGTGTCGTACAGGGCTCGCAGATATCGCTGTCCATCGGCCTCGTCGGCGTGTTCTTTTCGCTGCTTCTGGGTGTCGTTCTCGGTGGTATTTCTGGCTATTACGGTGGCCGTATCGATTTCGTCATGCAGCGGATCATCGACTTCGTGCTGTCGTTGCCGACCATTCCCATCTGGCTGGCACTGGCCGCAGCGCTGCCACAGGGTTGGCCCGCCACGCTTCAATATATGATGATTACCATCATCCTGTCGTTGACCGGTTGGGCTCAGCTTGCCCGTGTGGTGCGTGGCCGGTTTCTGTCTCTCAGGACAGAGGAGTTCGTCGCAGCCGCCCGGCTTGATGGCGTGCCGGAAGGCCGCATCATCTTCCGCCACATGCTGCCGAGTTTTTCCAGCCACATCATCGCGTCGGTCACTTTGGCGGTTCCGGCGATGATCCTTGCGGAAACCTCGCTGTCGTTCCTCGGTCTTGGCCTTCAGCCTCCGACGATTTCATGGGGCGTGCTGCTTCGCGAGGCGCAAAACATTCGTTCAATCGCAACCGCTCCTTGGCTGTTCTTGCCAGGTGCTGCGGTGGTGGTCGCCGTTATGGCACTGAACCTGCTCGGTGACGGTCTGCGTGACGCAGCCGATCCCTACAACAAGTGAGGCCAACGATGAGCGATATTCATTCGATCACGCCTGCCAAGCCGCTTCTCGAAGTCCGCAATCTGATAACGGAATTTCCGGTGCGCAACGGCGTGTTCCGTGCGGTCAACGATCTTTCGTTTTCCATAGACCCCGGCAAGACGCTGTGCGTCGTGGGGGAAAGTGGTTCCGGCAAATCCGTCACCGCCCGTTCGATCCTTCAGATCATCGATAGCCCCGGTTATATCACCTCCGGGTCGATCATCCTCAACCGCGCCGATGGCACGTCGCTGGACCTTGCGAAACTCGATCCGCGTGGCCGCGCTATTCGCTCAGTGCGCGGCGCCGACATTGCGATGATCTTCCAGGAGCCGATGTCCTCGCTGTCTCCGGTCCACACGGTTGGCGACCAGATCACCGAAGTGTTGCGTCTGCATCTGAAAATGAACAAGGCGCAGGCACGGGCAGAGGCAATAGAGCTGCTGCGGCAGGTCGAAATTCCAAACCCGGAAACAGCGCTTGATAAATATGCGTTTCAGTATTCGGGCGGTATGCGCCAGCGCGCCATGATTGCCATGGCACTGGCCTGCAAACCACAATTGTTGATCGCAGATGAGCCGACCACGGCGCTTGATGTGACGACACAGGCCGAAATTCTTGACCTGATCTCGCGTTTGCAAAAGGCGCATGGCATGGCCGTGCTGTTCATTACCCACGACATGGGTGTTGTGGCGCAGATTGCCGATGATGTGCTGGTCATGCACCACGGCGTTGCCAAGGAATATGGCACGGTGGACCAGATATTCCACAGCCCGCAAGACCCTTATACGCGTATGCTGATCGGCTCCGTGCTTAAACTGGAGCAGAAGGCGGAAATCCGTCTGGCCCGCCCGCCGCTCGACCTCACTGCCGCACCCATTCTCGAGGTGAAAGACCTTTCCATGCACTTCGGCGAGATGAAGGCGCTGGACGGCGTATCCATCAAGCTGCTGCCCGGTGAAACGCTGGGCATCGTGGGGGAAAGTGGTTCTGGAAAAACCACAATGGGTCGCTCCATCATGCGGCTTTATGATCCGACCGGTGGCCGAATGCTCTATCGCAAATCGGATGGCGGCGTGGTCGATCTGGCGGAGATAGAGGGTGCGGAACTGAAAGCCGCGCGGCGTGAGCTGCGTATGGTGTTCCAGGACCCCTTCGGCTCACTCAACCCGCGCATGACCGTTGCGCAAGTTATCGGAGAGCCGCTTCTGGTCAATGGCATTGCCAAGGGCAAGGAACTGGACGAGCGCGTCTGCGCCCTGATGGAGCAGGTCGGTTTGGACCCGGCTGGGCGTGAGCGCTACCCGCACGCCTTTTCCGGCGGACAGCGCCAGCGCATCGGTATCGCCCGTGCCATCACGCTTAAGCCGCGCATCATCGTCGCGGATGAGGCAACGTCGGCGCTGGATGTGTCAGTGCGTTTTCAGGTGCTGGACTTGCTAATGCGCCTGCAAGACGAACTCGGCCTCGCCTACATCTTCATCAGTCACGATATCGGCGTTATTCGTTATATGTGCGACCGCGTGGGCGTGATGTATCGCGGCAAGCTGGTTGAGGTCGGAGATGCCGAGAAGGTCTGCAACGCACCGGATCATCCCTACACGCAAGCGCTGCTCTCGGCCATTCCACGACCTGACCCGCGTGACAGGGATCGCACCCGCAGGTTCCGTTACATTGAGCCCGCCATCGTCAAGACCGAAATCAAGGCCGGATAACTCAAAAGCGTTTTTGAAATTTATGAGGAAGACTGAAGCATGAAAATTGATCGCATGCGGGTATTCGTCACCCGCGACAAGGACCGTCCGCGAGTCGTCGTGGCGCTGGATACCGATGATGGACTGACCGGTTGGGGTGAATGTTACAATCACGGCCCAGATCTCGCGCTGCCGCCTATTCTGGATTACCTCTACAACTTCCTTGCTGGACAAGACCCAACGCGGGTAGAATATCTCTACAATCTGATGCTTCAGCAGAACCGCTTTCCTCCGGGTGCGCTCGGCTTGTCTGCAATGTCCGCGTTGGACCATTGCCTGTGGGATCTTGCTGCGAAAGCGGCTGGCGTGCCGGTTTACAAAATGCTCGGCGGAGAGGTGCGCGACCGCATCAAGGTTTATGCTGGCGTCTACACTGCACCCGATGCACCGGCGGCCAAAGAAGAGTTTGACCGGTTGAATGAGGAATGGGGTTTCACCGCCTTCAAACTCAGCCCGTGGCGTATCGACATTCACGCGCATCGCTGGGGTGAGGTTGTTCGCAGTTCTGCGGAATATTTCCGTTCGCTGCGCGAAACCGTGCGCGTTGACTATGACATCGCGTTCGACGCGCACGCCAAGATTTTTGAACCCGCTGCCGCGCGTCAACTGGGCAATGCGCTTGCGCCATACGATCCCCTGTTTTTCGAAGAGCCTTTGCGCCCTGAAAACATCGAGATGTGGGGCGATTTGAAACAGGGGCTGAACTGCACGCTGGCGACCGGCGAAAGCCTCTACAATCGCAATGAGTTTCTGCGTCTTCTTCAGGTTAAGGGTGCAGATATCATTCAGCCGGACATCTGTGTTGTCGGTGGAATTTCCGAAATGCGCAGGATTGCTGCGCTTGCTGAAGCCCACTTCGTCAGCGTCGCACCGCACAATCCCATGGGGCCGTTGGCCACGGCGGTCAACGTGCATTTTTCCGCCGCGCAGCAGAATTTCCGCATTCTGGAATATCGCCTGCCGAAAGGCCAGTGCTACGTGTATGGTGGCACGGACTTGGAAAAACGCGAGGACGAAACACGTTACGTCGTCGATCCATATCTGCCGAAGGACGGATATCTGGAACTGCGGCCCGATAGACCGGGCTGGGGTGTCGAGATGGACGAAAAAGCCATGCAGGAAGATGGTTATATACACTGGCAGCGGCGTGTGCCGAAGCGGCCAGACGGCTCTTACGCTTTTGCCTGATACGGTTTTTATCGAAAGCGGGCCGCTCTCGGCCCGCCTGTCGCCCGCATGGGGTGGACGGATGACACATCTTGCCCATGTCGGGATCGGAGACATCCTTGTTGCGATGCGTGACAAATCTTTTGAGCCTCTGAACTGGCCCCGCGCCGGAGCCTATCCGCTGTTTCCCTTTCATAATCGAATATACGGCGCATCATTTGTTCACGGTGGCGTAAAGTACGATCTCCTACCCCATCCAGCGCTTGGGCATGACGCCATACACGGCCCCGCGCATCGTCGCCCATGGCGCGTCTCCAGCCAATCCGCCAATCATGCCGTACTGACGCTCGACTACCAGCCAGATGCCGAGTGGCCGTTTGCCTTCCGCGCAGAACAGGCATTTTCACTCGACGCAACTGGGCTGACGGTGGAGCTCAAACTCACCAACCTTGCCGATATGCCAGCACCTGGTGGCATAGGCTGGCATCCCTATTTTTTGGCAGGACTTGATTGTGAAGCACAGACCGATGCGACGCTGGAATATCCGCTTGACGTTTTGAACGTTCCCAACGGTCAGCCACCCACTGCCCGAACATCGACGGCAATTTCTGCAAGCACGGGGTACACGCTGCATTTCACAGACTGGTCAAATGCACATATTCGGCGTCCCGACGGCCTCTCACTGATCCTCGAAGCTGATCCGGTTCTATCTCATCTCGCCGTTCACAGGATGGAACGTTATCTTTGCCTTGAGCCTGTCTCCATGGCCGCCGGTGTGCTTGGTGCGCCCGAAGAAGACCGCATAGGTTTAGGACTTAGAACACTTGCTCCGGGCGAAACTCTTTCGGGACATATCAGGCTGCGCATCGAACCGGGTGCGGTGTGACGCCAGACGGTGCCGTCTACATCTTCCATATGCCGTTTTTACAGGATACTTGATGAACCCGTAAGCGCGTTGTGCGTTTCGACCGTTCTACATTCCTGTGTCTGGATTATCGATGATAGCAACGCCTGTGCCTGAACGTTTTGTGCTGCTGGACGGAATTCGTGGCGTGGCAGCGGTTGCCATTGTCCATCGCCACGCGGAGATATTTTTCGGTAGACCGGAAGCGTCGAGCTATCTTGCTGTTGATTTGTTTTTTGCGCTCAGTGGTTTTGTGCTTGCCCACGCCTATGGCAAAAAACTCGGCAGCGGACAGATGTCAGCTTTCACCTTCATGAAGGCGCGCTTTTTCAGGCTTTATCCTCTTTATGGGCTTGCATTGGCGCTGATGGCGGCATTCTTCGTCTGCTTGTATTTTCTTGATCAGCCGACTCCAATCGATGATCTGCATCGCAAGATAAATCTTGGTGAACTCGGTTTTGCATTGCTGACGGGGATGCTGTTTTTACCCGCTCCCTTCACACTCACCCTCAATGGCGCGCTGTTTTTGGTCAGCCCTGCGTGGTCGTTGTTCAATGAACTGGTGGTCAATGCAGTTTACGCGCGATGGGGTGTTCGCGCGAACTTGAAAAAAATCGCGGCGATTTTGCTGGTCAGCGCGTGTGTCCTTGTCATCGCTGCCATCCAGTTCGGAAAACTCCATGCGGGCTTTCGCTGGAACGAGATGTATGCCGGTATGGCAAGAGTGTTCTTCTCGTTTTTCGTGGGTGCACTTATTTATCGGTTTTACACCGGAGCTTCGAAAATCCGGCCCATTGTGTCAGCACTGTGCCTTCTGTTCGTCTGTCTGGTGCTTTTCCTACCGATAACAAATGAAATCCGCCCGTTTTTCGATCTCTTCATCGTGCTGTTAGCATGGCCAGTCTTGCTGATAGTCTCTTGCAGAATTGTACCTGGACGCTGGGTTGGGGCGCTGTCGAATTTTCTCGGAACGGCATCTTATGGTGTCTATGTCTTGCACATTCCACTTTTGGCATGGACCACTCTGCTCATGCCTTGGCTTGGAGCCGACAATGTCGCAGTTCCCGCCGGTCTTGCCTTTATCGCGGTTACAACCTGCCTTGCTTGGGCTTTGACCATCTATTTCGATCAGCCATTGCAGAAGCGGCTGAAACAGCGCCTAAGGGCGAAGGCCAGCGACAAGGCTCTTTAAGCTCACTAAGAACGCTTAGTAGCTCTTTATTTTACGCGGCCCCAGCAGGATCGCCGATCGGCAACAGAGCCGGATTGAGCGTCGGATCGTTCGGATTTTTGGTGTCACTCGGGTCTTTGACCGGGGGTGTCGGTGGTTTTTCCTGCACGCGGTCGGGAATGCCCGGCGTCGCGGTTGGGCCACGGGGTGTGTCAACGGAATCTGTCGGCAATGGATCACGATTGGGCATGATGTGTCTCCTTGTTGAAAGGTACAACCAGTAAACCAATTGAAACCATTAGGGTTCCCGGAAATACGCTTCCCGCTTATCCATGCCAGCGGTTACCGCCCCTTTATTTCCCTGTTAACCCTCTGTTATCCATACGGTTAAAGTTTTAGTCAAATTTGAATGGATTTGAGGAACTGACCTTACCTTGGTGCCATTTTTAGCCATAACCGGGATCAGACGAGCGATCCGGCAGGTCCGCTCTAGAAATTTAAACGCCGTTCGACCTCCCTCGATCGGATAAGGTATGGAGTTAAATTGATGTCGAAGACCCTCAATTCATTCGCAATCGTCGCCCTTGCTTCTTTGGCGGCATCCCCGGTTTTGTCGGCGGATTTGTCTTCTTACGAAGCACCGCCCGCTTACAATGAAGCACCAGCGTCCTCTTCGTGGACCGGCGCTTATGTCGGCGGCCATCTCGGCGCAGCAATGCCAAGCGCAAATCCGTTCAAGGGCGGCAAAGGCTTGGCACTGGGCGCACAGGGCGGCTACGACTATGATCTCGGATCTGCGGTCGTGGGTGGTGAAGTCGAAGGAACCTATCTGGGCGACGCAAAGATGAAGGTGCCGAATGGCAACCTGAAAGAACGTTGGCGCGCTGCCGTCAAGGCAAAGGCTGGTATCAAGCTTGACGACACGCTGGTTTACGGCACAGCCGGTTTGACCGTAACGAGCCTGCGTGATGGCAACGGTGTGACCGGACCAGACGGCCTGAAGGAAGGTTATCTGCTGGGCGCAGGTGCAGAACACCGCTTCACCCCGCAAATTTCCGCAAAGGTCGAGTACAATTATGTTGCGACCGATGACGTCCGCACATTTTCCAATGGCGTAGCATCTCACACAGACCTCAGCGACCATGTCGTAAAGGGTGGCGTGAACTACCGCTTCTAATCTGCTGAAAAGGCGGCGGTTTTATTCGGCCGCCGCCTTTTTTTCCCTGCTTGCGAGAACAAGCTCGATATCCGGCGCTGCCGATAAAAGCTCTTTGGTGTAGGTGTGCTTCGGCGCATCAAAAATGTCCTCCACCAATCCCTCTTCCACAAGAACGCCGCTTTTCAATACACCCACCCGGTCGGCCATTTGCCGTACGACAGCAAGATTGTGGCTGATCAAAAGATAGGTCAGACCGAGTTCCGCCTGAAGGTTCGCCATCAGGCCAAGCACCTGCGCCTGAACGGAAACATCGAGTGCCGACGTAGGTTCATCACAGACGATAAAACGCGGCCTGCTGGACAGGGCACGAGCGATTGCGATCCGTTGTCGTTGTCCGCCGGAAAACTCATGGGGATAGCGGGTGCGTGCTGCCGGATCGATACGAACTTTGTGCAGGAGGTCGATGACGCGCGCTTCCACTTCTTTGGGGTCTGTTTCCAGCCCCAATGTGCGTATCGGTTCGGCAATGACGTCCGCAATACGCCAGCGGGGATTGAGGCTTGCGTAAGGATCCTGAAAGATCATCTGCACCGCGCTGCCGCGTTGTTTTGCCGTCAGTTCCCGAATATTGGTGTCACCAACCGTGACGCGACCGGACTGCCCGGAAAGAAGTCCAACGACGATGCGTGCAATCGTGGATTTGCCCGACCCGGATTCTCCCACGAGCGCGAATGTCTGGCCTTCGCCAATTGTGAAACTCACATCATCGACGGCCCGAATTGTATGTTCGAATCCCTTTTTTCTGAAAAAGGGAATGGCGCCACCGGGAAGGGCGAAATAGCATTTCAGGCCTTCCACTTTGACGAAATCCGGCCTTGCATCTGCACCGATGGCCGGGCGCTCATGTCTGGTTCGCGCCGATGGGATCGCGGCAATCAGCTTGCGGGTGTATTCATGCTGCGGATTGCGGATGACGTCGCTGACTGGGCCGGTTTCGACGATTTTCCCCTTGTGCATGACGGCAACGCGATCCGCGATTTCCGCCACCACGCCCATGTCATGGGTGATCAGTAAAACAGCAAGTCCCCGCCGTTCGCAAAGTGATCTCAACAGATCGATAATCTGCGCCTGTATGGAGACATCGAGTGCCGAAGTGGGTTCATCGGCAATCAACAGGTCGGGATCGGCGGCAATCGCCAGGGCAATGACCACGCGTTGCCTCATGCCCCCGGAAAACTGGTGGGGGTAGGCATCAAGGCGTCGTTCCGCATGGGGAATCCCGACCTCTTGCAGCAGCTCTATAGCCCTTTGCCGTGCGGCGGTTTCGCTGAGCGGCAAATGGCGGCGGATGGTTTCAACCAGTTGTTTGCCGATGGTATAAAGCGGATTGAGGCTGACAAGCGGGTCTTGAAACACGGTGCCAATCCGGCGTCCGCGCAACTGGCCCAATGCCGCTTCTGGCAAATCCAGCAGTGGTTCTCCGTTCAGACGGATATCGCCGCTGGCAATATGGCCCGGCGGATCGATAAGCCGTGTCACAGCCGAACCGGTTATGGATTTACCAGCGCCGGACTCGCCGATCACGCCCAGGACTTCGCCTTTCGTGATGATCAGCGACAGATCATCGACAGCGCGAAAAATACTATTGTCTCCGGGGAAATTGACGCGCAGATTTTCAATTGAAAGCACTGGCACCGTCTCAGGTCGATGGTTGGTCATGTGCGGGTGTTCCTCAAACGTGGATTGAGTGCATCACGCAGATGGTCCCCCAACAGATTGACGGAAAGCGCCAGCAAGACGAGCGTTAAAGCGGGAAAAGCCAGTATCCACCATTCACCTGAAAACAGGAATTGTTGTCCGATCCGGATCAATGTGCCCAGCGACGGGCGGGTTGGGGGAACGCCAACACCGAGGTAAGACAGTGTTGCCTCTTCAATGATGGCCAGCGCAAATCCAATCGTTGCAATGACCATAACGGGACCAGCAATATTGGGCAGAATGTGGGTGAGCACAATGCGCGTGCGGCTGACGCCGATCAATTTTGCAGCCGAGACATAATCCTTGCTTCGCTCCACCAAAACGGCGCCGCGCACGGTTCTGGCGAATTGTGGCCAGTTTGAAAAACCAATCGCAAAAATCAGCAGCCACACGGCGGCACTTTCTTTTTGTGCAGGTGAAACAAGACCCTGCGCCAGACCGAAGATCAGCAATGCAATCAGGATTGTCGGGAAGGTCAGCTGCGCATCGGCAATGCGCATGATGAGCGCATCGACAAAACCACCGGAGTAGCCGCTGATGAGGCCCGCGCCAACGCCGATAAACAGGGACAGTAATGTTGAAGAGAACGCGACGAGCAAGGAAATTCGGCTGCCGTAAAGGATCGATGACAGAACATCGCGGCCCTGATTGTCTGTTCCGAATATAAACACACTGCCGGAAAAGGCGTTTGGCTCCATTGGCGGCGTCATGCCGTCCATAAGGTTGAGCGTTGCTGGTGTGAACGGATCATGGGGCGCGATGAACGGGGCAAAAACTGCTGCCAGAATAAGAAAGCCAGATAAAAGCCCAGCCAGCAGCGTAATTCCGCTGACCCGAAGACGTCGCGATCGCTGCGGCGGCGCGGAAATTATGTCCGTTGTCATCTTATATACCTGTCTTGAGAGCGTCGATCCGAATGCGGGGATCGAGGACGTAATAGAGAACATCGACAATGAGATTGATCATGACGAAGACCAGAGCGATGAAGACGAGGTAGGCCGCCATCAGCGGCACATCGACGGCTTGAACCGACCGGATAAACAGAGAGCCGACGCCCGGCCATTGAAAGACGGTTTCGGTCACGACGGCGAAAGCAATAACCGATCCCAACTGCAAACCGGCCACGGTGATGACCGGCACCAGCGTGTTTTTCAACGCATGACCAAAATGGATCGTGCGCGATGATAAGCCTCTGGCGCGGGCAAAACGGATATAGTCCTGCCGCAAAACCTCCAGCATTTCTGCCCGCACCAGGCGCATGAGAAGCGTCATCTGAAAGAGAGACAGCGTGATGGCCGGCAAGATGATGGAACGCCATCCGGATATCGTCAAAAGCCCTGTGGTCCACCAGCCGATTTTTACGGTTTCTCCCCGGCCAAACGACGGCAACCACCCAAGTTCTACGGAAAAGACGAAGATCAGCCCGATGCCGAGCAGAAATGTTGGCAGTGAAACACCGACAAGGGAGATCGTCATCAACAGATTGGTGACGAACCCGTTCGGGCGAAGCGCACAATACACCCCGAGAATGCCGCCAATGACGAGTGCAATGGTCGCAGAGGCCAGTGCAAGTTCCAGTGTTGCGGGCAGGCGCTCGGCAATCATCCGGCTTACCGGTTCCTGTTGTCGATAGGACAGACCGAAATCACCTTGGATCCCGCGTTTCAGGAAACTGAAAAACTGCAAGGGTACGGCCTGGTTGAGCCCTAGTTGTTCTTTGAGTTTTTCACGTTCATCCAGCCGCGTTTCCTGACTCGTGAGCGATTCAAGCGGATCGCCCACAAATCGAATGACGGCAAATGCTATCAACGCGACTGCCAACATCACGAAAACCGACTGAACCAGACGTCGAAAAATAAAGCCTGTCATATTGTTATCCAATGCCAACGGGGCAAGCGTTGTGCACTTGCCCCGGCATTTCAGGTGTTGAGAGTTACTTGGTAAAATTGAAGCGGACGAACTTCGGCGAATTGTCAGGCTGAATTTCGAAGTTCACATTGTCCCGCGCTGCCCAAGCGACGACCTGATTGTGCAGTGGCAGATAAAGATGCTGATCCTTCACGTATTTCCACAGTTCAGCAACGGTTGCATCGCGCTTGTCAACGTCCAGTTCCGCACCGAGAGACTCGATCTTTTTATCGATTGCTGGGTCAGAGAAATATGTCGCGTTCCAAATGCCGTATTTCTCTCCGCGCGTATGAAGAAGATCGTTGAAGTTATAGGCGCTGTCGAATGTTGGAACACCCCAACCGTAAAGGAAGAAGTCAGATTTGCGATCTGCAAGCAGCGGTGAATGCTGGGCAAAAGGACGTGTCGCCAGCGTTACCTTGACGCCAACGCGCCCGAGAAAGCCAACGACCGCCTGTGCGATTGCTTCGTCGTTTACATATCTGTTGTTCGGTGCATCCAGCGTGATGGTGAAACCGTTGGGATATCCAGCCTCCGTCAGAAGCGCCTTGGCTTTCGCCAGATCAGGCTTGGAATAGGAGTCGAGTTCGCTGGTCCAGCCACGAACGAAGGGTGGAACGATGACGCCTGCTGGCAGTGAGTTGCCGCGCAACACAACAGCCTTCAGCGCATCGCGGTCGATAGCGAGGTCAAAAGCCTGACGGACGCGAAGGTCGCTGAGAGGATTTTTGTCCTTGGCGTCGGATGAGGCAAGCGGCGCGGCATCCAGTCTGTAACCGAGGAAGATGGAGCGGTTCTCTGCGCCGGTTTGTAGTTTCACGCCGGAGGTTTTCTTTAGCTTTTCAATATCTTGAACCGGTACGTCCTGAACAAAATCGACCTCACCGGACAAAAGAGCTGCAACCCGTGTCGCCGCATCGCTGATCGGCGTGTAGACGATTTGGGTGACGTTTGGCTTGTCCCCCCAATAGTTCGGGTTCGCGTCCAGAACGGTCTTCACATCCACTTCGCGTGATTTCAGCACGAATGGTCCGCTGCCATTGGCATTGCGCACGGCGAAGTTATCTTTGCCCGCGCCAATGTCCTGCACGTCGACAACGTTGTTCTTTTCCGCCCAGCCCTTGTCCAGAATATAGGCGCCCGTCAGGTTGTTGGGGTAAATGAGGTTGGATGCGCGCAGCTTGATCTCAACCGTATAATCATCCGCCGCCTTGACATCCACCACGTCTGCATGGAGCTGGCGCAGCTTGGACTTCTCGGAGCGTGCGCGGTTCAGGGAAAAGACCACATCTTCTGCCGTCAGATCCGCCCCATCGTGAAATTTTACACCCTTGTGGAGCGTAAACACCCAAGTGGTCGGATCACCGTCCTTGAGCTTCCAGTCTGTCGCAAGCCTTGGAATGAGCTTGCCCTTTGCGTCTCTCCACACGAGCGTTTCGTAAATCTGGCTTAGCAATGTGCCTGTGACGCCGTCATTTTGGGCCTGCGGATCAAGGGTCAGCGCATCTGACGCGCGAGTCCAGCGCAAGGTTTCCGCATTTGCTACGCCAAATGTCAGAGAAAAAGCCAAAAACGCCGCGCTTGTCAGGCGGCTCGTATGATATTTGCTCATTATTACTCCATAAAACAAAAGGATCAGTCCATTCCGAACCGCATCATCAAAACTTAAAATATATATTGCCTATAGATTTAGAAGGTAATTTAGTTCGATGAGAGCATGGCCGAGGGATTTATCGTTCTTCTTCACCGCGTCCCGAGCCATTTTCATTCCGGTTAAAGGTTAGTGGCAACCCCTCGGTGTAATTATCCTTTCGGGCGATGCCATTTCAAAGAAAAGCCCGCCGCTTGGTTGCGGCGGGCTTAAAATGGCAGCGTTGTTCCAGCGTCAGGCGCGTAAGGTAGAGGGCTGGCGATAAGAGCTTTGATTGACCGGCGGCAGTTCGAGATTGGCGCGGAAATCATCTCCGATATAGTCGGTATCGATCACGGAACGACGGCGCAGTTCCGGCAGAAGTCCGTTCAACAGAAGGTCTTCCTGATCCGGGTTGCCCAAACCATGCAGGGACAAAACATCGAGAACACCAGCGCGGACGCGCTCCTCGATGACGTCTGCCAGTTGTTCAGGCGTACCGGCAACGGACCAGTGCCCGGTTTCCTGCGCCTGAATAATCAGTTCGCGCAATGTCAGACCTTCCCGCGCATAACGCCGGAAAATCTCGACACGTCCTCGTCTGCGGTTGATGCTGGTCACTTCCGGCAGCAAGGTGTCCGGCAAGGGTTTGTCCAGCGGCAGGTCGGAAAGATCAAGTTCACCGCCCAGCATATCCGCAAGCTTCAGACGTCCCTTTTGATAGTCGATCTGCTCATGCTTGTCCTTGAGACGGCGGGCAACATCCGCGTCGGATTCGCCGATCACGGCATGGAAAGAGTTCATGATGAAGGGCAGGTTGGCGCCTCTTCCAAAGCTTGTTGCGCGGCGGCGCAGTTCCGTTGCGAAAGCAATCGCGTCTTCCAGTTTAGGCTGGGATGTGTAGACGACTTCCGCATAACGGGCGCCCACGGTCACGCCCGCATCGGATTGCCCGGCTTGAAACTGAACGGGGCGTCCTTGTGGTAGTGGCGGCACGTTGAGAGGTCCCTCAACGTTGAAATATTTGCCGCGATAGTCGATGCGATGGAATTTCGAAGGGTCGATGCTGACGGCGCCGGATGTTTTGCGCGTTGCCGCGTCCCGTTCGTTGGCGTCATAGAGAGCATTCACGATTTCGATGAATTCCGCGGCCTTGGCATATCGCTCTTCCGGGCTTGGCAACTGCTCCCCGAAGTTTTCTTCACCCACGGATGACGTTACGGCATTCCAGCCGCTGCGCCCGCCCGAGGCGTGATCCAGCGTGCCGATCTGCCTCGCCAGATTATAGGGATGGTGGAAGGTGGTGGAGATCGTCGCGATAAGACCGATATGGGAGGTCGCCTGGCTGAGAGCAGCCAAAGCGACAATCGGTTCCTGTATACCAGCCGTTCCAGCCAAACCGTCCGGGTCGATATGAAGCAAATCGGCGGTGAACAGGCCGGTGATCTTCTCAGCTTCCGCCTTGCGTGCAAGGTCAAATGCACGCTTGATTCCAAACGTGGCGTCAGCATCATTGCCTGTGCTGACGATGCTGCTGGCTCCGGTCAAGGTCTTCAATCGGCGTGTACGGGTGGTCATGGGAATTCCTTCACTCTGTATTTTTCGTGCCATTTGACTTCAGGCAAGCGCGGGGACGGCATCCAGCAAGGCGCGCGTGTAACTGTGATGAGGGCTGGAGAAGACTTTTGTGACGTCGCCAGTCTCCACCACACGTCCGTCCTTCATCACCAGCACGCGATCTGTCAGGTGGTGCACCACGCCCAGATCGTGTGAGATGAAAAGAAGCGAGGTCCCAAACGCCGCCTGCAATTCGGCCAAAAGGTCCAGCACCTGCGCTTGCACGGAAACGTCGAGCGCACTGACAGGCTCATCTGCAATCAATAGCTTCGGACTGGGTGCAAACGCGCGTGCAATCGCTACACGCTGGCGCTGGCCGCCGGAAAGTTCCCGGGGGTAACGGTCGAGAAACTGCGGGCCAAGGCGCACGGCATCCAGAACCTCCAGAACACGTGCCCGACGCGCAGCGCCAAAAACGCCTATGGAATCGAGGCTTTCACCGATGATTTTTTCAACCGTGTAGCGCGGGTCAAAGGAACTGAGGGCATCCTGTGCGATCAGTTGCATATTGGCGCGTCGTGAGCGTCGGTCCGCCTCACGAATATTGCTCCAAGCCTTGCCTTCGATGAGAACATTGCCTTCGTCCGGTTCGGTCAATCCGAGAACGATCTTTGCGACCGTTGTTTTGCCAGAGCCGGATTCACCGACGATGCCCAGAGACTCGCCTTCCAGTAGCTCAAACGAGACATCGTTGACAGCAAACGCGCCGCCATTCCCGCTGTAGTGCTTCACCAAATTATGGGCCGATAGAACTGTATTTTGCGGATTGATCTGTTTTGTCGGAAGACTGAGGCGGACGCCTTCGGCAGTTTGCGGGGGAAGTTTCGTCTTTGTCTCGTTTGGGTTCAACACGGCCTGCGGGGAAAGGCGGAACCCTCGTGAGCTGGCAGAGGGCACGGCATCCAGGAGCTGGCGTGTGTAGGGGTGCTCCGGGTTGTTCAGAATTTTCCGCGTTTCACCCTCTTCAACAATGATGCCATCCTTCATCACCAGAACACGATCCGCCAGCTTGGCGACGACAGCCAGATCGTGGCTGATCAGGAGAAGCGTATGGCCTTCCTTTCGGCGCTGATCCAGCAGATCAAGAATCTGCTTTTGTACGGTTGCGTCCAGCGCCGTGGTTGGCTCGTCGGCGATGAGAAGGGCGGGTTTGCGCGCGATCGCTGTTGCGATCAGTGCACGTTGCCGCAGACCGCCGGAAAGCTGGTGGGGATATTGCCGCAACCGCCTGTCGGGGTCTGGAATTCCAACCGTCTGAAGCAATGCGCGGCTGTCGACACGCAACTCGGACCGACCGAAGAACCCGCGCCTGCCGAATGCGTCCGACAGCTGCTGGGAAATGCGGCGGAGCGGATCGAGCGAAACGAGCGCGTCCTGCAAGACGAATCCGATCTTATGGCCGCGAAGACGTCGCCAATCTTTTTCGGTAAAGCCCAGAACGCTCTCATCGCCAATGCTGAATTCGTCTGCTCTGATCTGCGCGCCCACACCGGAAAGCCCCAGGAGGGTGCGGGCGGTGACGGATTTTCCAGAGCCGGATTCCCCGACCAAGGCAACGGTTTCACCCTGCTGGATGGTAATGTCGATACCCTGCACGACAGTGTTGGCGTTACCGTCCCGTGGGAAGCCAATGGTGAGATTGCTAATTTTAACGAGAGCGGTCATGATTGCCTCCGGCCTTCGAAAGCCTGTTGCCAGCGCCGTCCCAAGATGCTGATGGAAATGACGGTGAGGGTGATGACCACGCCTGGCCAGACGCCGATCCACCACGCCACGCGCAGATAATTGCGTGCTTCGGCAAGCATCGCACCCCATTCGGGAGCCGGCGGTTGCGGTCCCATGCCAAGGAAGCTCAACCCCGCTGCCTGAATGATGGTGGTGCCAAGGCCAATGGTCGCCAGAATGGGCACCTGCGCAATGGCGTGCGGCAGGACGTGCCGCGTCACAAGAACGAAGCGCGTCAGACCAAAGGTTTTTGCCTGTTCGACGTAACCGCTTTTGGCGATGACGAAGGTTTGGGCGCGCACCACCCTTGCAAAGCGCGGCACGGACGCCACGCCGAGCGCAAAGATCAGATTAAGCGTGCCGGGACCGGTGAAAGAAATCAAAACCAGCGCAAGCAACAGGTCTGGAAATGACGACACCACGTCCAGAAAACGTGAAATCGCTTCATCGACGATACCACGGACGAGACCGGAAAGCAGGCCGAGAAACGAGCCTGCAATGGCGGCGATGCCGATAGCGCTGACACCAATCAGCACCGAATACCGTGTTCCGTGTATGACGCGCGCAAGCACGTCCCGCCCCAGATGATCCGTGCCAAACCAATGTTCTGCCGAGGGTGGCAGTTGCGACTGCAATGGATCCGCCACGATCGGATCGATCGATGTCAGCAATTGCGGCCATAGGGTCGCGAGTGCGATGACCAAGAGAAACAAAGCCGATATCGTTTCTGCGGGATACGCGATCCAGATATGTCGAAGCCGGTTTTGTCGAATGGTCGTTGGTTCAAAAGGTGCGGAAGACAGGCTCATTTGCTGGCTCCTCGATTATCGTCTCGCAAGCGAGGATCAAGCAGCAGGTAAAGCACATCGACCAACGTGCTCAGCACGACGTAAATCAGGGCAGACAGGATCGCGACTGCCAGCACCACCGGCAGATCGTGTGATAACACGGCACCAACGGTTATGCGGCCCAGACCCGGCCTTCCGAACACGGCTTCGGTAATGACAGCACCCGATAGAAGATTGCCGATGAGCCAACCCGTCAGCGTGACGGCTGGCAGTGCGGCGTGGCGCAAACCATGTCGAAGTCGGACGATGATGTCGCTTGCGCCCCAGCTCCTGACGGTCAATGTAAACGGTTGTTCCAGCGCCCGCTCCAGGCCTTGTCTCAGCACCTGGCCCACCACGGCGCCGAGCGAAAGTCCAAGTGAAAGGGCAGGAAGCACCAGAGCGGACAGATTGCGATCTCCCGAAACCGGGAAGATTTTCAATGTGAACGAAAAAATAAACAGCAACACGATGCCGAGCCAAAAGGATGGTGTCGAGATCAACAGCAGTTCCAGGCCGCCAGCGATCGCACTTGGCAGGCGTTTTCCGGCAGTCAGAACCGCGCTGACGATGGCAAAAATTACCGCCACGACGAGGGCAGCAGCCGTTAGTTTCAGCGTCGGCACGATTTGCGACAGCACCAGACCCGACACATCTGTCTGCAAGATGTAGGAGCGCCCGAAATCACCATGCAACAACCGTGAAAGATACGAGAAATATTGCGAAAGGATCGGTTGATCCAGACCCCATTCCGCGCGGATGGCGGCTTCCACGTCCGGCGTGCGCAGCTGTTCACCGATCAGAATGCTGACAATATCGCCGGGTGCCAGATAAACGCTGATGAAGCTGAGCGTAACCGCTGCCCACAGCACGACAATGCCGGAACTCACGCGTCCCAGAACTTGTAGGGCGAGACTGTTGCGGCGCAAGCCTAATCTTTTTCGCGGCAGCGATGTCGCGTGAGGGCTACTAAGAGCGGTGGTGTTTTCAGCGGTCATGGTCAAACTCCCTGAGTGCCCTGCGGAGCGTCCGCAGGGCAGGGTGGTGGAAGGGTTATTCGCTGCGCCAGATGCCGTGAGCGCTTTCTGGCAATTGCTTGAACGGACGGAAGCTGATGCCCTTGACATAGCTTGCGGCCGCAACCTGATCTTCAGGCTCGTAAAGCGGGAGAGCGTAGGCCTGATCGGTGATCGCGAACTTTTGCAACGTTCCGTAAAGCTCGAAGCGTTTCTTCTCATCGAGCGTAGAGGCTGCCTCAAGCAACCACTTGGAAAGCTCTGGCGCGGAAGCGCGGCTGTAATTGATGGTGCCGCCCTTATCCAGAGGCAGGTAGTGGTACTCGATATCGATGGCGTCGGTCGGCGTATTGGAGTTGGCAATCGAGCCGAACTGGCCGGTTTTGCGGCGCTCGGTGTAGGTGCCTGCGTCTACAAAAACGATTGCCAGATCGATACCCGCATTTTGTCGGGCCTGTGCCTGAAGTGCCTGCAACAGCACGTCGCGCTGGTCGCGAACCGTCGCCTGCGCCTGAATGACTTCAATGGTCAGGCGTTTGCCGTCCTTGGTGCGGAAACCATCCTTGTCCTTCTCTTTCCAGCCCGCTTCATCGAGAAGCTGGTTGGCGAGCTTCGGATCGGCACCATAGGCCTTTTCGATGCTCTTGTCGTAAAACTGCGGATCGATAGGGGACGTAATGCCCCACGCACGGGTGCGTTCGCCGCGATAAACGGCCTTCAATACGGCATCAACGTCGATTGACGCCAACAGCGCTTTCCGAACGGCGATATCCTGGGTCGGACCCCACTGCACATTCAAAAACAGCGAATAGGGTGTGCCGGTGTTCAATGCGGTGTGGTAGCTGAACTCCGGATTGTTCTTGAACAACGCAGCATCGTTACCAGAAATGCCTTCGATCACATCAACCTGACCGGATGTCAGAGCGCCGCTGCGCACAGACGATTCAGACAGGAAACGATAGACGACTTCGTCCAGATAGGCTGGTCCCTTATGAGCCGCCGTCGCTGGCGCCCAATTATAGGCTTCGTTCTTGACGAACTGGATTTCCTGTCCCTTGGCATAGCGCTTCAGGATAAATGGACCCGTTCCGGCAATTTCCGGGCCGCCGGACTTGAGTTGGGCCGAGTCGAATGCGGCAGGAGAGAGGATTTCAAGGCTGGCAACATAATCCAGGAAGGGGGCGTAGACCTGTGAAAGCGTGAACGACACGGTGTGATCATCAACGGCTTTGACTTCGGTGATACGCGACACCGGGCCTGCGCTGACGCTGCCAGAATATGACGCGTCTTTGAGCTTCGTGAAATTCGTCAACACCGCATTGGCATCAAACTTGCGGCCGTCGGTAAAGGTTACGTCGTTTCGCAGCTTGAACGTATAGGTCTTGCTGTCGTCGGAAATTTTGTATTCTGTGGCAAGCCAAGGCGTATACCCGCCGTCGGCAGTTCTTGCGAGCAGCGATTCATACGCATTGCGCAGCAGAAGCTTGGTTTTGTCCTGCCCGTTGAGCTGCGGGTTAAGCGTCGCTGGCTCGGTTTCAACACCCCATGTCAACTTGCCGCCGCTGACAGGTTTGCCATCGTTTGCGAATGAAATGCCGGAAACCGTGCAAGATGCCAATAAAGCTGCAGTGAGGCTCAGAATATGTCGACGAAGAAGCATTATAGGGTCTTTCTTTAAGTTGGTTTTATAATCGTGCGCAGGACGTCAGGCTTCGCTCTGAAGCCAGATGTCGTAAGCGTTTTCGGGAAGCCGTTTGAATGGGCGGAAACCTGCGCCCTTGACGGTGACGGCAGCGGCGATCTGATCTTCCGGCACATAGAGCGGCAGGCCGAGTGCCTGCTCCTCAATCGCGTAACGCTGAAGCTTGGCGTAGATATCGAACCGCTTCTGCCGATCGAGGGTGTATGCCGCCTCGTCCAGCCATGCGGAGATTTCCGGGGCTTCCGAGCGGTGGTAGTTGATCGATCCGCCCTTGGCCCGCGGCAGATAGTGGAAGTAGATCGTGACGGCGTTTTCCTGCGTTGTCGTGGAATTGGGAATGACGCCGTATTGCCCGTCCTTCTGGCGGTTGGCGTAAGTGCCAGCGTCGACATATTGAAGGGCAAGATCGATGCCCGCATTCTGCCGGGCCTGCGCCTGCACCGCTTGAAGCAGGATGTCGCGCTGATCTCGCAATGTTGCCTGTGATTGAATGATTTCGATTGTCAGGCGTTTGCCGTCCTTGGTGCGGAAACCGTCCGCATCCCGTGCCGTCCAGCCCGCTTCATCCAGAAGAGCGTTGGCGCGTTTCACGTCGAAGCCATAGGCACCCTCGATGCTCTTGTCATAAAAGTCCGTATCCGCAGGCGTCAGCACGCCCCATGCGCGTTGGCGTTCACCGCGATAGACGGATTGAATGGTCCGCTCCACATCGATGGATGCCAGAACGGCCTTTCGCACATTGAGTTCGGATGTCGGGCCGTTGGCGATGTTCAGATAAAGCGTGTAGGGCGTGCCGGTGTTCAGCGCGCTTTCATAGACAAACTCCGGATTGTCCTTAAAGAGTGCAGCGTCATTCCCGGCAATGCCTTCGATGACATGGACCTGACCGGACGTAAGCGCGCCCGTTCTGACAGCTGCTTCTGGCAGGAAGCGGTAAATCACCTCATCAAGATAGGCTGGCCCCTGATGGCCTGCATTGGCGGGAGCCCAGTTGTAGGCCGGGTTTTTAACGAACCGGATTTCCTGGCCCTTGATGTAACTGTCGAGAATGAATGGTCCGGTGCCGATGATTTCAGGTCCACCGGATTTGATCTGCGACGATTCGAATGACTTTGGTGAGATGATTTCGATGCCGGCAGCGCCGTCGAGAAACGGTGAGTAGACGCGCGAAAGCGTGATGACCAGCGTATGAGGGTCTTCGGCGACAGCTTGGGATACGTGCGAGACATGACCTGCGCTGATGCTGCCCGAATAGGTCGTGTCCTTCAATCGGGTGAAATTCAGCGCAACGGCTGCCGCATCGAACGTCTCACCGTTGCTGAAGGTGACATCGTCACGCAATACGAAACGGTAGGTCTTGCCGTCCTCAGAGATGGTATAGCTCTTCGCCAGCCAAGGCACATAGCCGCCATCGGGCGTTCTCGCCAAAAGCGACTCGTATGCGTTGCGAATGATAAGCTTTGCCTTGGCCTGTCCGTTGAGATGCGGGTTGAGCGTGCTTGGCTCCGTCTCGACGCCCCATGTCAGTGAGCCGCCATTGCGGGGAACTTCACCCGCGGCCGCACTGGCTGCGCGCAGGTTGAACGATAGAGAAAGAGCCGCAACGCTTGCGCCTGCTAAAAAGTGTCTTCTGGTGACCACGTTGAAATCCTTGCTCTAATGGTGAGAATGATGCGTTCAGGCTGCAATGGCGGAGCGGGCGTTGGCCAGAAGCTCCAATGTCTTCAGGCGCTGTGCGCCGTCGCTGAGCGGGCAGTCGATGATAAATTCGTCGATGCCATAGGCCTGTTGCAGTCGCGCCAGCTCGGCATGAACGACATCAGGTGTGCCGCGGATGACGCGGGGGCTTCGCTCCTCGATCCGATAATCACGTGCTCCCGCCTGCCGGACGTATTCCAGTACCTGCGCTTCGCTTCCGACATTGACGGATTGCCCGCCGGTGATTTCCACCCGGAAACGTCGTGTATCGGTGGTCAGCGCTTCCGCCTGCGCCTCTGTTTCTGCCGTCACCACACTGATCGCCAGAAGGGCAGACGTTCCGCCTGCGGCACGGTAGGCGGAAAGTGCGTCTGCAATGGCAGTTTCGTCACCGTGAATGTGGCCGGCATAGACCAAGCCCCAGCCCAACCGTCCGGCGAGGCGTCCGCTTTCAGCGCTTGCGCCGAGCAGGAATCGGTTCGGCGCGACATCCGGCACCGGATAGGCAGCGAGGTTGTCCGCATCTGCCTGTGTGACTGTCTCATGCCGGAGAAAGCCGTCCAATTCCGTCAACTGTGCCTCAAAAGCCTGGATACGGGCTGGATCGCGTGCGCCCTGCAAAGCCCGAGTGGAAAGCGGCAAGCCGCCCGGTGCTTTGCCCACACCCAGATCGACGCGCCCCGGAGCGAGAGATGCAAGAAGGTTGAAATTTTCGGCAACTTTATAGGCGCTGTAATGTTGCAGCATCACGCCGCCTGAGCCGATGTTGATGCGGCTGGTGCGCGCCAGAAGATAGCTGATCAGTATCTCAGGAGAAGAGCTGGCAAGCTTTGCGGTGTTATGATGCTCGGCCACCCAAAACCGCTTGTATCCGAGAGCTTCGGCCTTTTTCGCCAGCGTTAGAGTGCGCTGCAACGCGTCTCCCGCGCTATCTGAACCGTGTATCGGGCTTTTATCTAGAAAACTGAGGTCGTAGGGCATCAACGTCTCACTGAATTGCTGTATTCGAATGTGGCGTTAATCTATAATTTTTATAAACTATTGAATCCAGCAATGATCTTTCAATAATCAGTTGCACAATAAAAGATCATGCCGTGCCAAGTGGCTTCGAAGTCGTGCATCCTGCGCGTGAATTTTATGCGAGGTCGACCCAACGCACGGGTCTAACGACCAATTTCGCAGTGGTGCATTATAAATGTCGGAGACAGGCATATGGCAGATATCGTTGTCCGGTCATCATTGATCGAGCCGGGAGCCCAACCGTTGATCGAAGGGCTTGTCAGCGAATATGACGGGCGTTACGGCGCAGAAAGCCGGCCCGGTGGCGCACGCGCCGAAATCATGCGCTACCCGGTTGAACTCTTCTCTCCGCCACTGGGCGATTTTCTGCTGTTGCAGCGAAACGGTGAGACCATCGCCGGTGGCGCTTTCATGAGCCACGATGATGACACCGCAGAGATAAAGCGTATCTGGTCTCACCCGCAATTGCGCAGACAAGGTCTGGCCCGCAGCATTATGCTGGCTCTGGAAGACAGTGCCGCGTCGCAGGGTTATACGCGCACATACCTCACAACAGGGTTTCGCCAGCCTGAAGCGGTCGCTCTTTATATATCGCTCGGTTACCGGCCTCTGTTCGATCTGTCGGTCAACCCGGAATATTATCGTTCTCTGCCGTTCGAAAAGAATATCGGCGCAAGGGCAGGGCAACCCAGTCAGACGCCTATCTACGAGCCTGCTGCATCCTTTGAAGACGCGACGGTGCGGATAAAGGCGATCAAGGCCGAGCAGGAAGCGAAAATCATCTCGCGCCTTGAAGGTCGGGGCGTGTCGGCTGCGTAGTCGATAGCCAACGGCCTCTTCGCGCTCACTCAACAACTGGATAATCCCATGCCGTTTTCTCATATCCGTCAATTTTCCTTCCTCGTTCCCGGCAACTATGAAGACGACGACCCGGCGCGCGGTCTTGAAGACACGTTGAAGCTTTTCGAGCGTGGCGAGGAATTGGGTTACGATGGTGCTTTGGTGCGCCAGCGCCATTTGGAGCGTGGCGTATCATCAGCCGCAACATTTCTGGCCGCCGCGTCGCAACGGACAAAACGAATTGGGCTAGGCACAGCGGTGATCCAGCTCGGTTACGAAAACCCGTTCCGACTGGCTGAAGATCTGGCAACCGTCGATGTGCTTTCGCACGGGCGTCTCAATATCGGCGTTTCGGTTGGTGCGCCGCCCTTCGCGCATCTGATTTCCGACTATACCGACCATGTGCCGGAGGCAGATTATAGCCACAAGCGCGCAGAAAGATTGGCGCAGGCGCTGCGGTCCAACCCGCTTTCTGCGCAAACCGAAGCGGGTAATGCAGCCGGTGCGCAGGTGCCGCGTTTGCGGCCTGTCGCCAACGGCCTGACGGATCGCCTATGGTACGGTGGTGGTTCGCAGAGTTCGGCGCGCTGGGCAGGAAAGACTGGTTTCAACCTTTTGACCGGCAACATTGTCAGCGGTGAAAATACCGATGATTTTCTCACGGCCCAGGCCGCGCTGATCAGCCGCTTTAAACAGGAGTGGGCGCATGAGCGTGCGCCGCGCGTGGCACTTGGCCGCGTGATCCTGCCCACAGACAGTGCCAGCCCTGACACGCGCCGCCGGTACGCAGAATTTGCAGCGGGACGAAACGCGCGCACCAAAACTGCGCATGGCGAACGTCGGACCTTGTTCCTGCCGGATATCGTTGGAACGACCGACGAGATTTTCGAAAAGCTGTCGCATGATCCGGTCTTGCCTTTGGTCTCCGAGTTCAGGCTGGAGCTTCCCTATGAATTCCACGCAGAAGATTATCACCAGATCATCGAGGACTTTTCCCGCGCCGTACCCGGATTGTCCGGACGGCAGCCCGCTTTGAAACTGGCCAGCAGTCACTAAGCGGATTTTACCCATTAAAGGATATTTGAAATGAGCAGAGACGGTCTTCAACTGGCAATCGGGCTGGATGTCGCAAGCTATTCGGGCAATGATGCCCCTGCATTCTGGAGCAAACTGGTTTCGGACGTTGGGGAAATAGCCGAATTTATAACCCTCGAAGACGGTTTCGCTAAACCGGCCAGAGATGGGTTGGATGCGATCATTCTTGCAAACTGGCTCGCTCCCCGCAGCGGAAATCTTGCCATCATCGCTGGCGCGCCGGTCAGTTTTCTGGAGCCTTTTCACGTCTCAACGGCAATCGCGACGTTGGATTATGTCAGTGAGGGCAAAGCAGGTCTGCTTGTTCAGCAGTTCCAGGGTGCAAGAGCGTTGGACGCGCTGCAAGCCATCGGGTCACTCAAAGGGTTCCCAGACAATGACGTGAGTGCGCTGCAAGACGATACTCGTGATGCAGTCGATGTCATCAGGCGCTTGTGGGACAGTTGGGAAGACGACGCGGTGATCCGTGATAAGCAAAGCCATCGCTTCCTTGATGGATCAAAGCTGCATTATGTCGACTTCAAGGGACCACGCTTCAACGTCCTCGGCCCCTCCATAACGCCGCGTCCGCCGCAAGGCCAGCCGATCGTCGCGGCCACCCATCGCAGCGCCCAGGAGCGTTCGCACACATCATTTGCTGACGTGGTTTTCCTTGAGGGCGAGAACCATTCTGTCGAAAGTTTCGAGCAGGGGAAGGCGCCGCTTTCCATTGCCGATATTCCGGTGACGTATGGATCGGTAAGCGAAATCGTCGAGCGTGTTCGCACGCTGTCGGGCACGGGCATATTCGGCATTCGCCTCATCCTTGATGACCCGGAAAGCCAAATCCCGAGCGTTCTCGAAGACCTCGTACCGGCGTTGAAATCGGCATCGCTCATCCGACCGCCGCTGAAGGGTTCGCTCAGAGACCGGTTCGGTTTGACGGTCCCAACCAACCGTTACGGCACCGCTGCCTGACATCAACAAGAAGTTTGTAATCATCATGTCCAAAAAACAGATCATCCTCGGCGCACAGTTTCCCGGCGTGAACAATTTCACCGTCTGGAGCGATCCAAAAGCCGGTAGCCAGATCGACTTTTCCTCGTTCCGTCACTTTGCGGAAACCGTGGAGCGCGGAAAATTCGACTTCATCTTTCTGGCGGAAGGTTTGCGCGTTCGCGAGCAAAAGGGTCAGTTCCACGAACTGGATGTTGCCGGTCGCCCCAATACGCTTGCAATCTTGACCGCAATTGTATCCATCACCCGCAATATTGGTGTCATCGGGACGTTGACGACAACGTTCAACGAGCCGTATGCGCTTGCACGCCAACTGGCCACGCTGGATGTCCTGTCCGGCGGCCGCTCTGGCTGGAATGTCGTCACCTCTCCGGGTGCCTTTACCGGCGCCAATTTCCGCCGCGGCGATTATCTTCCGCACCGTGAGCGATATGAAAGAGCTGCAGAATTTCTCGAAGCGTCGCGTGACATATGGGCGGGTGGGGAATTTGCGCGAAACTCGCCACACCTCTCCATCAAGGGAAATTCCAATATCGGTTCGCTGCCGCAAGGTAACCCCGTGATTGCGCAAGCCGGTGATTCCGAAGAGGGCAGAGACGTTGCCGCGCGCTACGCCGACCTTATCTATTCCCGTCACGGCTCCATCGAGGCGGGGCAGGCATTTTATGCGGACGTAAAAAGCCGTCTGGCAAAGTATGGGCGTGGCGCGAACGATCTCAAAATATTGCCCGGCGCCAATTTCGTGATTGGTGACACGCAGGAAGACGCCGACGAAAAGCTGAAAGACATTCGCCGGCAGCAGGTCAGTCCGAAAACGGCGACCGTGTTTCTGGAGCAAATCTGGAACAGGGATTTGTCTGCCTATGATACGGACGGGCCGCTGCCTGATGTCGAACCGGATTTTTCCGACGTGCAGCTGGCTCAGGGCCGTGCCAACAATCAAGATAGCAAAGGCCGCGCAGAAACGGCGCGCCTTTGGCGGGAACTGGCGGAGCGGGATAATTTGAGCATTCGCGAATTGGTCATTCGAGTCACAGCCCGTCAGCATTTTGTCGGCACGCCGCAGAAGATCGCGGACGACATCAACCACTACGTACAGGCCGATGCCGCAGATGGCTTCGTATTCGCCCCCCATCTTACTCCCGGCGGGTTCGATGAGTTCGTGCAAAAGGTCGTTCCCATTTTGCAGGAAAAGGGCGTTTATCGGAAAGAATATCAGGCCGAAACGCTACGCGAAAATCTTGGTCTTCCTCTTCAGGAAGAGGCTTTCACAGATCAACGTTTAAGCGCTTCGTCATAACGGCCGTTGGAAGACATGTCGGACATATAAAAAAGGAGGGCAAAGCGCCCTCCTTTTTGTCATCGATAGTAAACAATCGGTCTTCCATATTGGTCGTACCGAACAGGACGATCATCTCGACGTCCATCACGCCAATCGCCTCTGTCACGGCGATCATAGCGGTCATAACGACCGCGATCATACCCGCCCCTGTCGTCACGCCAACGATTGTCGACACGCGGTGGTGGGCTACGAAACTCTGGGCCACCGTAATAAGGCCGGTCATCGACACAACCGGTCAATATGGCGGCAGATACTATCAGTGCCGAGGCAACGAAAATCTTCAAGACACGCTCCCGTTCATTTTAATTCGTACCCACTAATAGACAGCTGTGGATGACTGGCGAATGAACAGAAAGCACACGTGTTACAAAGGTGGAGCTATGCCAGCGTTTTGACCGTATCCATTCTCAGATCGATAGTATCATTGGAAACTCGCCATCGTGAAACGCTATGGCGGCAGAATGGAGTTGTGTTGGCCAAATACGGTTTTATGAACCTACTGTGATGAGGTCAGCAACGTGCTGGCCTGTATGAGAACCGCATAAGCGGCAGCACGCAACGTAACGGCATAAGCCGCACGAAAGCATCCGAAAACGGAGTGGGAACATGAAACACACGCTAACTCGCAGAGTACTTTGCATTTCGACCGCCGTTCTTTCGCTGGCCTCGGTCATGCCCGCAATGTCCGGGTTTGCGCAGGCGGCGGACGGAACGATCAAGCTTGGTCTTGTTGCACCCATGAGTGGGCCGAACGCCCGTTATGGCGCGTTCTCGATGCATGGCGCTGAACTTGCCGTTAAAGACATCAATGCAGCTGGCGGCATCGATGGACGGAAAATCGAGCTGTTCAATGCCGATAGCCAGGGAACGCCTGTTGAGGGTGTTTCCGCTACCCGCAGACTGATCGATGAAGATGAAGTTGATTTCGTAATAGGCGACGTTTCCAGTTCCGTCACATTGGCGATGCAGCCTGTTGCCGAGGACGCCGGAGTGTTGCTGCTGAACGCGGCTTCGTCCAACCCGAAAATCACATATGGCGCTGGCGTAGGTGGCTTCAAATGGACCTTCCGCAACTATCCAACTGATGAAAATCGCGCTCTGATCGTTGCGAAATACGCAGCTGAACAACGCGGCTTTACCAAATTTGCCGTGCTGTCCGTCGACAGCGATTATGGCCGCTCCGCCATCACCTTCACCAAGAAATATCTGCCTGATTTCAAGGGCGAAATCCTCAGTGAAGACTACTACAAGGAAGGCGAAGTCGATTTCCGCAGCGTTCTCGCCAAAATCCGCGACAACGGCGCTCAGGCGATCATTATGTATGGTCTGGCCGACACAACGCCCATCGTCGCGCGCCAGATGGTTGAGCTCGGCATTGCGGGCAAGGTTACGCTGATCGGCAATGGTGAATTCAATACTGAAAAGACCATCAAGTCTGCACCGACCGCCATGGAAGGCGCTGTCGAAGCGGCCGCTTGGCTTCCAGCCTTCGATTCTCCTGAAAGCAAGTCGTTCGTCGAGAAGTTTGCAAAGGAATACAACGAGGCACCGAATAACCACGCTTACGTTCACTGGGATACAGTAAACCTGCTTGCCAAGGCAATCCATGAAGCCGGCAGCCCGGACCGTGAGAAGGTTCGCGATGCCCTCTCCAAAATTCATTACAAGAGCCCGGTTGGGGATGTCACATTCGATGACCACAACCAAGCTCGTTTGCCGATGATTCTTCTTCAGATCGAGAACGGCAAGCCGAGCATCAAGGGTGCCTTCAAGGCAGACATTCAGTATCCTGCCAAGTAATCTTTCTGGAGGATCGAACCATGTTCTCGACAGTTCTCGAGCAGATTATCAATGGTATTGTGACGGGTTCCGTCTACGCCATTGTTGCAGTCGGTATGACGATGATTTTCGGTGTGCTTCGCGCCATCAACTTCGCTCATGGCGAATATTACATGCTCGGAACGTTCGGGGCGTGGTTCGCAATCGATTATCTTGGGCTTTCCTATGAGGCTTCCATTCTCGTCGGCGTCCTTTCCACCATCGTGGTTGCTTATGCCGTTGGCCAATTGGTCATGCGGCGCATGGTTGGCGCACCGGCTGAGTCCGGCGTGCTTGCCACGCTGGGTATCGCACTGGTCTTGCAAAACACGGTCATTCTCGTGTTTGGCGGTGGCTACAAGTTCTTCTCCGGCGGCTATATCGAACCGGTTTCGATCCTCGGCTTCAGCCTGGCGCAGCAGCGCATCATCATTCTCGTCGTGTGCCTGCTCGTCTTCGTCGGCCTTGAACTAATGGTCACGTACAGCCGCATGGGCAAGGCGATGCGGGCGGTCTCGCAGAATGTCGAGTGCTGCGAAGTCGTCGGTATCGATGTGCCGCAGATCGTCATGCGGACCTTTGTTCTGGGTGCAGCGCTTGCGGCTCTATCAGGCGTCCTCACGGCACCCGTCAATGTCAGCGTCTATGGCGGGATGGGTGAGCTTATCACCTTCAAAACCCTGCCAATCATCATCATGGGCGGTCTTGGCAACGTGCGCGGAACATTCTTTGCGGCCATGATCCTGGGTGTCGCGGAAAGTCTGGTCGCGACCTATGTGGGGCTTCAGTTCCGCGACACGGTCGGTTTTGCAACTCTCATCCTGATGCTGATGTGGCGTCCACACGGTCTCTTTTCGACGCAAGCGCGCTTCTGACGCGCATCCGCCGATCAATCCTGAATTCGAGGACCCGACATGGCTATTACAGAAACAACACAGCCAATAAGAAGGCGAGATCTGCGTATCCCGCTGGCTGTTATTCTGATCGTTGTCGCGCTTGCCGCCCCCTTTCTGGGCAGCAGATACGTCACACACTCTTTGATCATCGCTCTGATCTTCATGCTGCCCGCCCATGGCCTGAACCTTCTGGTCGGCTACACCGGGTTGCTTTCACTGGCGCAGGCCGCATTCTTCGGCATTGGTGCCTACGTGGCGGGGCTTTTGGCGGTTAACTACGGCACGCCGTTTTACGTCAACCTCATCGCGGCGGGGTTGGTCACGGGTGCCATCGCCCTTCCTTTGGGCATTCCAGCACTTCGTCTGCGCGCAACATCCTTCGTCATGTGTACGCTCGGCTTTGTCATCATCGGACAGGCCATCGCCAAAAACTGGATTACCGTCACGCGCGGCGATATGGGCTTGTCAGCTATTCCCAAGCCCTATTTCGAGCTCGGCCCTCTGTCCTTTACCGTGTCTGGAACCACCGCTTTTTATTATCTCGCGCTTTCGGTTGGTGCATTGGCAACATTGGCCGTGTGGGCAATCGTCAGATCGCCTGCCGGGCGCAATATGATCGCCATTCGTGAAAATGAAACACTGGCGGAATCGGTTGGAATTCCAACATGGCGCTACAAGCTGATCGTCTTCATGCTCAGCGCCGTCTTTGCTGGCGTTGGCGGAAGCCTCTATGCGCATTACCTCACCGTTGTCAGCCCGCTGACCTTCCAGATGTATTATTCGACCACGATGCTGATCATCGTTCTTGGCGGCGGTGCGGGTACGATTTCGGGTGTGGTGTTCGGTAGCCTGTTGTTCGTCGGATTGACCGAAGCGCTCAGAGTGACGCCGGAACTGAGAATGATTGCCTATGGCCTTTGCCTGCTGGTGCTGGTGTTCTGGTTCAAGAAAGGTTGCGCGCCTCTCCTCAACCGCTTCTGGAACCTGATCGGAGGAACGAAATGAACCATCTTCCTATCCTTGAGATCAGTAACCTCACCAAATCCTACGGTGCCGTAAAAGCCGTCGACAATGTCAGTATCCATGTTGGTCGCGGCGAGATTGCCGGATTGATCGGTCCAAATGGGTCCGGCAAGTCCACATTTTTCGATTGCAGCACCGGGCTTGGAAAACCAGATACCGGAACCGTCAAGCTTGATGGTCAGGATATCACCGGCTGGTCGCTGAACCGCATCGCGCGCGAAGGGCGAATGCTGAGGTCGTTCCAGAAAACCGTTGTTTTCAAGGCATTGGATGTCGAAGAAAATCTCATCATCGCGGGCCAGATGTTTACCTTTCCGTCGATCCTGTCGACATTCGGTTTGGGCGGACTGTCGAAGACCCGCATTTCGGCACTGCGTGAGCGCGCTCGTGAGCTGATCAAGATGGCAGGTCTATGGGAGGTTCGCCACATGCCGGCAGGCAACCTGTCCGGCGGACAGCAGAAGCTCATCCAGTTCGCGTCGATGTTGATGCCGGAACCGAAGATCGTTCTTCTGGACGAGCCGATGGCGGGCATCAATCCGAAAATCATCGAACGTGTTGTCGATACCATTCGCTACGCAAACACATCTCTCGGAACCAGCTTTCTCGTCATCGAACACAATATCGATGTCGTCACCAGCATTTGTGAACGTGTCATCGTTCTCGATCAGGGTAAAAAGCTCGTCGAGGGATTGCCGCACGATATCATTGCAGACCAGCGTGTCAGGGAGGCCTATCTTGGTGGCTAATTCCAATCTTACGATCAAGGACCTCCGCGCTGGCTACGGTTCGCTCGATATTCTGAACGGCATCGATCTCGATATTCCATCCGGTCAATTCGTCGCATTGATGGGGCCAAATGGTGCGGGTAAATCCACGCTCCTGAAAACGCTTTATGGCATGACGACCGTTAAAGGCGGCGTCATCGACTGGCAGGGCAAGAATATTGCGGGTGCCAAGTCACGAGCGATTTTGGGCGAGGGCATTTCCTTCGTGCCACAGGGGCGCTGTAATTTCCCGGTCATGACGGTGGATGAAAACCTGCAAATGGCGGCCTATACGCTGCGAGACGCCAAGGTGAAAGCGGACCGGGACTATGTCTATGACCTCTTCCCTATTCTGAAAGATCGCCGCGCCACGTTGGCTGGCAATATGTCTGGCGGTGAGCAGCAATTGCTGGAAGTCGCCATGGCGGTGTTGCAGCGGCCAAAGGTGTTGCTGGTGGACGAGCCATCCGTCGGCTTGTCGCCCGCCGCCATCGGCATCGTGTTCGACGAACTTCTCCGTTTACATGCCGCTGGCCAAACCATCCTTCTGGTCGAGCAAAACACCAAGAAGGCGATGGAGGTCGCGGAACGCGCCGTCATTTTGCGTCTGGGCAAGGTGATCTGGGATGGTCTGCCCAAGGACATCACCCATGACGAATTGGGCGAGCTTTTCCTGACCGGGAAAATGCGCGGCGAGACCGAGGCGGTTCACTAATCTTTGCCTGAATACAATCACAGAACGATTTGAGGAAACTTCCATGAGCACTTTCGTGCCTGCATCGCGCGTGTCCAAAATCAGGGTGTCTCCGAGCACCGCTGCCGCTGCGCGCGCCCGCGAACTCAAGGCCGCAGGCCGTGATATTGTCGATATGACAGTGGGCGAGCCTGATTTCGATACGCCAGATAATGTAAAGGCTGCCGCCCATGCGGCAATCGACAAGGGCGAGACCAAATACACCGCCGTGAACGGCACGCCCGCATTGCGCAAGGCAATCATTGGTGATTTTCAGCGCCGCTTGAATGTCAGCTACGCCGAAAACGAGATTTGCGTGGGCGGCGGTGCCAAGCAGATATTGTTTCTGGCTTTGATGGCAAGCGTCGAAAACGATGCCGAGGTCATAATCCCTGCACCCTATTGGGTTTCTTATCCCGACATGGTCATCGCCAATGATGGCAAGCCCGTCATCGTGCAATGCCCGCAGGAGCAGGGTTTCAAGCTGACGCCCGCTGCGCTGGAAGCAGCCATTACGCCAAAGACGCTGTGGTTGATCCTGAACGCGCCGTCCAATCCAACCGGTGCAGCTTACAGCAAGGATGAGTTGACGGCGCTTGGCGAAGTTCTTCTTCGCCACCCGCATGTCTTCGTCTTGTGCGACGATATTTATGACCAGGTCTGGTTCAAAGATGAGCCGATGACGACATTGGTTGCGGCTGTGCCGGAACTCAAAGACCGTATCGTCCTCGCAAACGGTGTATCGAAGTCCTACGCGATGACCGGATGGCGTATCGGTTATGCGGCGGGTCCAGCGGCATTGATCGCCGCGATCAACAAGCTGCAATCTCAAATGTCGTCCTGCCCGTCTTCGATTAGTCAGGCCGCTGCGGCCTATGCATTGTCTGCCGACCAGTCTTTCGTCAACGATAGCGTCAAGGTCTATAAAGAGCGCCGGGATTATGCTTGCGCACGGTTGAATGGCGTACCCGGATTGTCATGCCTTGTGCCGGATGGCGCATTCTATCTGTTCCCCAATTGCAGCGGCGTCATCGGCAAAACCACGCCGGATGGCAAAACCATCGAAAACGATCTCGACTTCGTCCTCTATCTTCTGGATGGCGTCGGTGTGGCCGCCCTACAAGGTGCCGCCTATGGGCTGTCACCCTATTTCCGCCTGTCGATTGCCACCTCCATGGACATGATCAAGGCTGCTTGCGACCGTATCGAAAGTGCAGTCGCTGCCCTTCGCTAAAGTCTTTCGTCGGGCAGGGCTTGTATCACCCCTGCCCGACGTTTTAGGTTTCGCCAAAGGGTGGGACCATGAGCGTTGATTTCAGAAAACTGAAAAGTTTCGTAAAGATCGTCGATACCGGAAGTGTATCGCGCGCTGCCGCGATTTTGCGCACGGCCCAGCCAGCTCTGTCCCAGCAGATCGCGTCGCTTGAGGCGCATTTCAAGCACAAGCTCCTGATCCGCAGCAATGTCGGGATAACGCCGACCGAAGCTGGCCTTATTCTTTACCGGCATGCGCAATTGCTGCTGAAGCAGCTTGAACAGGCGCAGACAGACATCAATCTTTCCACGCAGTCTCTGGCCGGGCGCGTGTCGATTGGTCTGGCGACCTACTCGACCTCCAGTGCGCTGACGCTGCCGATCATCCGGGAAATGAAGGCGCAGCACCCCCAGATCGTTTTGCACATCAATGACAGTTTCGGCCACATCCTGAGCGAACTGATCATGACCGGAAAAATGGATATGGCGCTGATCTATGCGGCAGATCCCATCAAGGGCGTCACCTTGCAGCCGCTTTTCCGTGAAGAAATGTTCCTCGTTTCTCCGCCTGGAACAAAGCTGCCGGGCAACGCGGCGGAACCACTTCCCTTGTCGGAGCTAAACAACATCCCGCTGCTTTTGCCGAGCAAGGGGCATCTTCTCCGCAGGCTCATTGATGAAGCCATGGCAAGAGCGCGCGCAACAGCGCACGTCATATCGGAGATCGAATCGGTGCCAGCGCTAAGTGCTGCTGTTCTGGATGGAATGGGCTCCACCATTCTTCCGGCATCGGTCGTCACAGAGACATCCGGTTTTGCAGGTGCGGAGATACGCGCTCTGGTAAAGCCTGTCATCGAAGCGACCGTTTCGCTTTGTATATCCGACCATCTTCCCCTGTCGGAACCGGCGCTTGCGGCACGCTCTGTTCTGCTGGGTGTTGTCAGTAAACTGATGGCTGGCCACCATCCGGGCATTCGCGCCGCCTGAGCAAATCGCCATAAGCAAACCCTATGGCGGCAGACCGTAGTTGTGTTGGCCAATCATGTCGCAAGTCGCCTAACCTCATGACAGATAACGGGTCCAGAAAGTCGGACCTAACCTGTTCGGCACCTCGTTGCCTTACCGTTTCTCTGAGGAAAACATGGCAAAACTGGCATTTGACACCGGCGGTACCTTCACGGATTTTGCTCTTCTAGATGACAATGGCGAGCTTCATCTTCATAAGGTTTTGAGTACGCCGAAGAACCCCGCCGAAGCCGTTGTGCAGGGCGTTTCCGAGCTTCTTGAAAAGTTTTCAGATGCGATTTCGATAGAGAACTTGCAGGTGCTGGGTGCGACCACGGTTGTGACCAACGCCGTTCTGGAGCGCAAGGGCGTCGAAACCGGCTTTGTCACGACTGACGGTTTTCAGGATATGCTTCGTATCCGCAATGAAGGCCGCTATGATCTCTACGATCTGAATATCAAATACCCCGATCCGCTGGTCGCCCGCGCCAATAGCTATGGTGCGCAGGAGCGTATCGCCGCCGATGGCACTGTCATGACGGAACTCAAGGAAGAAACTGTCCGCGAGATTGCCGTGAAGCTGCGGGACAAGGGCATTCGCTCTGTGGCGGTGTGCCTCCTCCACGCCTACAAATATCCGCAGCACGAGCAGCGCGTCGCAGCCCTTCTGCGTGAAGAATATCCTGACATCTTCGTATCTATTTCCTCGGAAGTCTGCCCTGAAATGCGTGAGTTCGACCGCGCCTCAACAACAGTCGTGAACGCGTACACCCGTCCGCAAATGGCGGGCCATGTCGCCAACCTTCAGCGCGAATTCGCCACAAAGGGTATCGACCGCCAGGTGCTCTGGATGACCTCTTCCGGTGGTCTCGTTCCCAGCAGCCGCGCTGCCGAACTTCCGGTCAGACTGATCGAATCCGGTCCAGCTGCGGGCGCCGTTGCGGCTGCGGAATTTGGCCGCATCGCCGGTGAAGGCAGCGTGCTTTCATTTGACATGGGTGGCACGACTGCGAAGCTGTGTCTCATCCCGAATGGTGAGCCAACCGTTGGCACGGACCTTGAGGTTGCACACTACCAGCGGTTCCGCAAAGGCTCCGGCTTTCCGCTGAAAATTCAGTCCATTCAGATGATCGAAATTGGTGCCGGTGGCGGCTCCATCGCCGCCAAGAACCCGCTGGGTCTTCTCGATGTCGGTCCGCATTCAGCCGGTGCGCTACCGGGACCAGCCGCCTATCAGCGCGGTGGCACCCAGCCGACTGTCACGGATGCCGATATTCTGCTCGGTTATATGGGCACGGAATCCTTCGTCGGCGGATCGTTCAAGGTCTCCAAGGACGCGGCTCGCCAAGCCATGGCGAAACTCGCCACGTCGCTTGATGTCAGCGTTGATCGCTGCGCATGGGGCATTCATGATCTCGTCAACGAATCCATGAGCAAGGCGGCAGCAATGCACGCCACTGATCTGGGTGTAGACCCAAGATCATTGCCGATGGTTGCCTTTGGAGGCGCCGGTCCTGTTCATGCCTACGGCATTGCCAGAAAGCTCGGCATCAAGCGGGTTATCTGCCCCACGGGCGCAGGTGTGACGTCTGCCATCGGCCTTCTGATCGCGCCGGTTGCCGTTGATCTCTCTGCAAGCCATCCGATGGGGATCGATGCCTGGAACATGGACACCATGAACCGTCTTCTGGACGATTTGGTAGAGCAGGGCGCTGACGTGGTTTCGGCTGCCGGCGTTGCCAAGGAAACGATCACAAACCGTTATACCGTGGATATGCGCCACGTTGGCCAAGGCCATGAAATTACGGTCCTGCTGCCTGATCGCAAGCTGCCGAAAGAAGAATTTCTCAAGCAGCTGCTCGAAAACTTCTTCAAGCTTTATCGCGAGCTTTTCGGGCGCACCGTTGCCGCTTCGGTCGAAGTCATCACATGGCGTCTGCGCGCCAGTGGTGAGAAGGATCAGGTTACTCGACCCCACGAAACACATGTCGCGGACGCGAAAAAAGGCAGTCGTGAGGTCTACTTCCAGGAGCTTGGAACCTACACCGAAACACCTGTCTATGACCACTACAAGCTTCCGGTCGGTCACGAGACCAAGGGGCCGGCCATCGTTGAACAGCGTGAATCAACCGCAGTTGTTGGTCCAAGCGGCGTCTTCCACGTCGATGCCCATGGCAACCTCGTGATCAATATTCTCTAGAGCATTTACGCCTTTCTCTGAAACGCTCCAACGCTCTATCGATTTGTTTTAACGCATTATCCGGACGCAAAACCGCTTCGCAGTTTTGGCTCGGAAATGCTCTAAGGGGACATCAGATGTCGAAGCCCGCAACCGATTTTAATGATCCGATCAATCTACAGGTCATGTGGAACCGTCTGATCTTCATCGCTGACCAGGCGGACAACGTTCTTGGCAAAACGGCGTTCTCACCCATTGTTCGCGAGAACCACGATTATGTAACGGTTCTGCTCGACAGCAAGGGTCAGGCGCTGGCCCAATGCACATGGTCGATCCCGGTTTTCATCACGTCGCTTCCCGCGGCAGCCCAGAAATATTTCCTTCCGAAATTTCCGGCTGAAACCCTGAACGAAGGTGACGTGCTGGCCACCAACGACCCTGAAATCGGCACCGGCCACTTGCCTGACGTGACCATGATCACGCCGATCTTCAAGAACGGCAAGGTCGTTGCCTATGCCGGTTCCATCGCTCACTTGCCTGACATTGGCGGCGCGCCACTGCACTCCGAGGCAAGTGATATTTTCGAGGAAGGCATCCGCTTTCCGATCGTCAAGCTTTTGAAAGCAGGCGTACCCAACGAAGACGTATTCGATATTATCGCAGCATCTGTTCGCCTTCCAACAGAAGTAAGGGGCGATCTGGAATCGATGATCGCGGCCAACAATGTGATGGGACGCGAACTCGTTAAATTCCTTGACGAATATGGTCTGGATGATGTGGATGGTCTTGCAGAAGCGATCCATGTTCGCTCCGAAGCGCAGACCCGCAAGGCCATCGGTGAATGGCCGAATGGCAGCTACTCAGCCGAAATGCTGCTGGATGGTTATGAAACCGACATCAAGTTGAAAGCAACCGTGATCGTCAAGGACGATTCCATTCATGTCGACTATACCGGCACGTCGGATCAGGTGCTTCATTCGATAAACTGCCGCACGAATTATCGTTACGCCCATTCGGTTTACGCTCTGAAATGCCTGCTGGACCCCGATACCCCCAACAACGAAGGCTGCATCACGCCGATTACCGATGACGCACCGCTTGGTTCCATTTTGAACCCGGAACAATGGACGGCTGGCAACTCGCGCAATCTGATCGGCCACGCCATTCCGTCCTTGATCTTCAAGGCCCTGGAAAATGTCGTGCCGAACAAGGTCATGGGTGATAGCGGCGGGGCGCCCATTTGGGCAGCCAACTGCGTCGGCCGCAGGGATGACGGAACGCAATATGGGTCTGTTCAGAATTTCCATGGTGGCCAAGGTGCGCGTGCTGAGTTCGATGGCCTCGACACGTTGAGCTTCCCATCCAACTGCAAAGTCACCGCAATTGAAATGTTCGAAATCGCAGTTCCAGTTCTCACCGAGCGGAAAGAACTGATTGCAGATTCCGGCGGACGCGGAAAATACCGCGGCGGCTTGGGTCAGCGAGTTGTCCTTCGCAACATTGGTAACACGCCGATGAATATCTACCTCGCTTCCGAGCGGGTACGGCACCCCTGCTTTGGCGTTGTAGACGGCGAAAGCGGCACCCCGGGCAAGGTCTCAAAAGATGGAAAGCCGCAGTTTCCCAAGGGAAAAGTCGTTCTTAAAACGAATGAACGCCTTGAAGTGGAGACGCCGGGTGGCGGAGGATGGGGTCGTGCCAGCGAACGTGCGACACAGAACGTTGAACATGATCTTGCCGAAGGCTTGATTACGCTGAAGGCCGCGAAAGATGCATACGGTTACAACGGTAAACTCGCTGTCGCCGCAGAATAGGAGTGAGTGATGGGCCTGCTTGATGGAAAAATTGCACTGGTTACCGGTGCCGGAACGGGTATCGGTCGGGAGGCGGCCCTGCTTTTGGCGCAGGACGGCGCAACCGTTATTCTTACCGGCAGGCGTCTTGCTCCGCTTCGGGACGTCTCTGCATTGATTGAAAAGAAGAGAGGAAAGGCCTTCACCTATGCTCTCGATATTGAATCCCGCGAAGAGATTTTTGCTGCCGTGGAATGGGTCAAGAACGGCATCGGTCCCGTCGATATTCTCGTTAACAATGCTGGCAGCGCAAGCAAAGTGCTGAACGCCCGCTTTCTGGGCGAAGACGAATGGAACTCGACAATCAACGTCAATCTAAGTGCAGTTTTTAATCTGACGCAGGCCGTTCTCCCCGACATGATTGCCAGGGGACAGGGAACAATCGTCACGGTTTCTTCGCTTGCGGCGCTTAACCCCAACCTGCTGGGTGGTGCCGCGTATGGGGCTGCCAAAGCGGGCGTCAAAAACTTCATGACCTTCGTTCACAACACCTACCGCAATCAGGGTATTCGGGCGACAACGATCCTTCCCGGTGAAACCAACACGCCAATCATGAACAATCGCGCCCGCCCGCCACTGGAAAATGAGCGCGCCATCATGCTCGATCCGCACGATGTGGCCCGTGCGATCCATCTCTGCGCCAGCCTTCAAAATGGCGCGACAATACCGGAACTGCATATTTGCCCGACCTTCATGCGGGATACGTCAGCCGATATCGAGACGGCACGTTGGGTTGGTGCACCAGCCGATACGCCTGACTTGCCAAAGACACATCGTTAAGAGGAGCATCCATCATGAACGGTGCGAAATTACGCGCCCGCCTTCAGGCCGGCGAAGCCATTACCATGTTCACGCCGCACCATTCTTCATCGGGCATGGCTGCTCGTCTGGTAGAGCTGGGTGCTGATTCCGTTTTTCTGGATTGCGAGCATGGCACCTGGAGTTTCGAAGACGTTCGTGAAACCGCGCAGATCGTCCGCTCCGTCAATGGTGCCGCAATTGTTCGTCCGCATTCGCACGAACGGCCACTTATCATCCGTTATTTGAACGCGGGTGCAGACGGCATCATGGTGCCGATGGTGGATACCGCGCAGCAGGCGCAGGCCATTGTCGATACGGTCCGGTACGCTTTGCCATCAGATTATGAGAAGAGACTGGTAATCAGCATGGTCGAGACGGTTCAGGCCGTCGACAATCTCGAAGAGATGTTGGCAGTCGACGGCATTGATGTGTTCTTCATCGGGCCGGGTGACCTGTCGCAAGACATGGGCTTTCCGCCTGCACCGCCATTTGGCGAGCCGCGACCGGCTGTGGTTATGGAGAAAGTTGCCGTTGCCATCGAAAAAATTCGTGCGGCTGGAAAAATCGCCGGTACGCTGGCAACCGCCGACGAGCTACCGCATTGGCTGGAGAAGGGCGTTCAATTCTTCTACATGCATTCCGACCCGTTCCTGCGCCTTGGCATGAACGGGATTAAAAAGACGTTATGCCGTTGAGCAGAAGACTTGCATGCCCTTTCTTCTTTTCGATCTCGGATTTGAATAACGCTTGGCGCCCGGTGTTTTTTCGGGTGCCACAACACGGCATTATAAAACATCCTATCGGCACATCTGTTTAGAATGTCGGTGGGGTGTTGATCCAGATCAGCACCGTGTCGCCATCGAAACGGTTTCGCCATGCGTGTTGTCTGCGGCTCTCGAAATACAGTGAGTCGCCCGGGCTGAGTTCGTAAAAATCCTGCCCTTCCAGCGTGATTTCAAATCTGCCGCTTAGGACAAAGATGAATTCCTCGCCTTCATGATCATAGGCGCCTTCACTGGATGCGCCGGGCGCCAGGATAAACCGATGGCAATCCATCATGTTTCGACCTTCGGCGAGCAGCTGAATGGTAACGCCGGGGGCCATCGTCGGCCATGATTTCCACTCACCGGATTTTACAAGAGCACGGTTTACCGTTGGATTTTCGCCTGAGATGGTCGAGATCGTCGTGCCAAAATACTCGGCCAGATCTTTAAGGTCCCGAATACTGAAGCCGTGAGACGTGCGCTCAAACGTGGAAAGTTTCGATGTTGCCATGCCAAGGTCGGCGGTCACAGCATCAAGTGTCTTGCCCGATGCGTGTCGCAACGCACGAAAGCGAGGGCCGATGTCTGGGGGCGTTTCGTTCGCGGGTTGGCTCGTTTCAGATTCCGGCAACTGCTCTTCAAGATCGAGGGTTTCCCGTATTGCTGCGGGATTAAGCCCTCTATCTTTTCTGAGCCATGAAATATGTTTCAGCCGCGCAATCTGGTCAGTCGTATAGTGCCGATGCCCTTTTTCCGAGCGATCCGGTATGACCAGACACTGACTTTCCCAGAGTCGGAGCGTCGACGCTGACACACCTATCAAGCGGGCGGCTTCGCTCACACGATAGATTTGTTTGCTGTCATTCATTCCGGGTCCTTCATTGAATCGCACTTTGGTCAGTCATAAACTGTTTGTGTTCAAAAAAATATCTTGAACACTTCACCAGTACGAAACGTCTTTGGACACATCGGGCCGTGCGGTTGCATGTCAGCCCTTATCAACGAAGGACTTTGTTGCCCTCAGCTACCAGCCGTCCGGCTTTGAACACCCTGCGGCCTTTGGGGAAAGCGACGACGGCGTGTGGGATGTTGTCGGCGGCAAGCGTTACGAAATCAGCCTTTGCGCCAACCGCAATGCCGTAGCCGTCGATCCTCAATGCCTTTGCGCTTTCTGTCGTGACGATGTCGAAAGCAGCGTTCAGTTCGTCATCTGTGTAGAAGCCAGAACGGTAGCCGATAATTTCGGCCCGATGCAGCATATCGCCGTCGCCATAGGGCCACCAGGAGTCGCGGATATTGTCGCTGCCGCTGAAGACGGTGACGCCTTCCCGGCGCAACAATGCAACTGGTGGAAAATTGTGGTTACCCGGTGCGTTGGTCATGATTGAAACGCCGCTTTTGGCAATGGTCGCGGCAATCTTGCGGGCTGCGTCCGGCGCAAGGTCGCCGAGGCCGTAAGCATGGCTGATGGCCACATGGCCCTGCATGCCGAGAGCGACAGTCCGTGCGCAAATCTCCTCAATGGTGAAGGCACCCATGCTGCCAGCATCGTGGAGATGGATATCGACATCTACACCGCATTTTTCGGCAACGCCGAACACCACGTCGAGATGGCCGTTGACGTCGCGGTCGAAGCTCGCGGGGTCAAGACCACCGATCAGATCGGCACCGAGGCTGATGGCCTCGTCAAGAAGCTGCGGCGTGCCGGGGCTTTTGAGGATGCCGCTCTGGGGAAATGCGACCAGTTGAACATCGATCAGATCTTTATAGTCTTCGCGAACCGAAAGAATGGTCTCCAGCGATTTCAATCCGACCGATCCGTCCACCATGACGTGGCTGCGCATCGCGAGCGTTCCGTTGGCGATGCACAGATCGAGTTGGTCACGCGCACGCTTGTCCATGGGTGCAGCGGCAGCCATGTTTTCTGCCTGAAATACGACGCGCTCATGCACGTCGAAACCGTTCGTGCAGGGGCGATGCGGTCTCCATGTGTCGCCGTAAAAACTGGTGTCCAGATGAATATGCCCTTCGACAAAACCGGGAACGAGCAAATCTCCAGCTATATCGATGACGGAAGCAGATGCGCTCTCCACCCCGGCGGGGTCGATGGATGTGATCAAACCGTTTTCGACATGGATATCGCGCAGCAGGCCGTCGGCCATTTTTGCATTGGTAAAGACAGTCTTCGTCGTGCTCATTGAAACTCCTTGTCAGAATGGTTTTGCAGCCGGGGTATCGGTCAAAGCTCTGCCATATGGCAGGCAACGACACCTCCGCTGTGGCGAGGCCGTGATTTCGGAACCTCTCGCACACAGATGTCTGCCGCCAGTGGACAGCGCGGATGGAATGCGCAGCCTTTCGGTGGATCAAGCGGACTGGGCGGTTCTCCGCCCATCAGTTCCCGGTTGCGATTGGGAGAGGCAACGTCCGGAATCGTCTGAAGCAACAGTTGCGTGTAGGGATGCTGCGGGTCTGCGAAAAGCGCTTCGGTGTCCGCTTCTTCGACGATCCGGCCAAGATACATAACCGCGATCCGGTCTGCCATATGGCGCACTACAGCGAGGTTGTGGCTGATGAACAGAAAGGTCAGGCCAAGTTCGTCCTGAAGCCTACGCATCAGGTTGAGAATTTGGGCCTGTACCGACACATCGAGCGCCGATGTCGGTTCGTCGCAAACGAGGAATTCCGGCTCGCTTGCCAGCGCTCTCGCGATAGAGATACGCTGCCGCTGTCCGCCGGAGAATTCATGCGGATACCGGCGGTTATCGTCCGGCGAAAGGCCAACGATTTTCAACAGATCGGATACGCGTGCAGCAACCGCGTCTTCACTGTCACGCAGGCCGAATTCCCGGATGGGCTCGGCAATGATATCGCCGACGCGCCAGCGCGGATTGAGGCTGGCGTGCGGGTCTTGGAAAATCATCTGCGCTTCCATCGGCTTTCCATCGCTTGCCGGAGCAAAGACGATCGCGCCTTCGGTGGGTTCGTAAAGCCCTGTGACCAGCCGGGCCACAGTCGATTTTCCGCAACCGGACTCGCCGACAAGCGCCAGACATTTGCCCTTCTGGACAATGAAGGTGACGTCCTGCACGGCTCGCAAATAGCGTTTTGGTTTGCGTTCGATCATCCTGTTCAGCCAAGGCGTCGAGACATCGAAAACCCGTGTCAGTTGATCGACTTCAAGGGCGTTCTGTGAACTTCTCATGCAACACCTCCATCATGGATAAAGCAGGCGACAGCACCATGCGCTGATGGCACAACGGTCGGGCGTGAATGAAGACAGCGTGGACCAGCCGACGAACAGCGGGGATTGAACGCGCAGCCCGGGGGAATGGCGTTCAGCCGCGGCATGGAGCCGTCGATCTGCGTAAGACGCTCGACACGCGCGCCCAGCGCTGGAATGGAACCCATCAATCCGCGTGTATAGGGGTGTTTTGGCCGGGCCAGCACGTCCTCGACAGCACCGATCTCAATGATCCGCCCAGCATACATCACCGCTACCCGATCGGCAGTCTCGGCGATGACGCCCATGTCGTGAGTGACCAGCATCACGCCCACGCCCTGTTCACGGCACAGCCTGCGCAAGAGCGTGGTAATCTGCGCCTGGATCGATACATCGAGAGCTGTGGTCGGCTCGTCGGCTATGATCAGTTGCGGGTTGCCTGCCAGTGCAAGGGCGATGACAACTCTCTGCCGCATACCGCCGGAAAACTGGTGCGGATAATGATCGATGCGCTCATCGGCCCCCGGAATGCCGACCTGTTTCAACAGGTTGACGGCTTGGGTTCGTGCATCGGTGCGGGTTTTGTCGGAATGAAGTCTGATCGTTTCGATCAGCTGCTGACCGACGGAAAACAGCGGATTAAGCGAGGTCAACGGGTCTTGAAATATCGCTCCGACCATGCGACCGCGCACGCTTTCCATCTCGTGGTTGCTAAGGCAGTCTGTCCGCTTTCCACCAATATGGATTTCACCGGCGCAGATGCGGCCGGGAGGTTCGAGAAGGCCGAGAACGGCCATGCCGGTCATCGATTTGCCAGCGCCGGACTCGCCGACCACACCGAGAATTTCGCCGCGTTCGATGGTCAGGGAAACATCGGAAAGAGCCGTCAGCATTCCTCTGCGTGTCGGAAACTCGACCGAGAGACCTTTGACGTCGAGGGCAGGAGGGTGGCCCGTGGGATTCATGACGACGGCTCCGTCTGGGAGGAGGGATAGCTCGGCGGGAAAATCTCCTCCACCGGTGGATGGCCATAGGTGCGCTCGGGATAACGTTCGATCAGACGGTCGAACTGGTCCTGAGCCTGAGCGCGGGCTGCAATGAGGTCGATGCCAGCAACCGCGCCATCGCGCATGGAAAGCCGCCCATCGACGAATGTTGCGCGTGTGACGCGGCCTGTTGCGCCGTAAACAAGGGTCTGGATCGGATCGATGCGAGGCGCGATCATCCGGTCGCCCATGTCGAAGATGGCGATGTCTGCCTTCGCGCCGGGTGCGATGCGTCCAAGGTCAGGCCGCTTCAGAGCGTCGGCGCCATTCAGTGTCGCGGCGTCGTAAAATTCGGCGGAGGAACCTGCGTCGCCGCGCCCTTCGGCAATCCTGTTTGCCATCAGGCCGACAGCCATGTTCAGCACCATGTCGGGCGGTGCCGTATCCGTTCCCATGCCAATGCGGATGCCTTTTGCTTTGAGCCGCGAGAAGGATTTCAAAGAGGAGCCGTGACGGGCTGAAACCAGCGGACAATGGGCGACGGTCACGCCGTTGGCGGCATAGCGTGAGAGGTCATCGTCGGTCGCCACCGTGGCATGCGGCGCAATCAACCGGGATGAAAGAACGCCAAGACTATCCAGCCATTGCGGAGCGGTGGTGCCCTGAAGGCGACGGACGGTTTGCAACTCCATCTCACCCTGCGCCATGTGCAGGCGCACGGGCATGTCCATGTCGTCGGCATGTGCGAAGGTTTTGCGCAAAAGCGCTTCGGTACATGTCTCGACCCTATCCGGCGCGAACATGCCGGAAATCAGGCCATTGGCAGAGCCGTGTATTCGCTTGGCGAAGGCAGCGGCTTCAGCAAGCTCTTCAAGCCCACGCGCTTCATCAAAGACCGGCTGCATCGCGCCTGCTTCGTCGAGGATAACGCCACCTGTGCGATAGGCCGGACCCAGCCAGACGCGAAGGCCCAGGTCTTCGGCAGCAGCTGCGGCAGCTTCGAATTCGGCAACCGTTTCACCCCAGGCACGGTAGAATAGCGACGCGATGGGCAAGGCTGAGGTGATGCCGTTGAGGAGCAATTGCGCGAAAGCGTAACGTTTCTGAAACGCCAGCTCTTCCGGCGTATACATCTCATAGGCCTGTGCGGCATAGTCTGCGGGCCAGACACGGCCCTTTTTCCAGCCCGGCTGGTTGTCCATGGCAAGCACGGTTGTGTCCAGATCGGACAGGGCATCAAGGTCGATGAAACCCGGAGCGATAAGGGCTTCGCCCATATCATAACGCGCTGCCAATTTGCCTTCGAACCGGCGTCCGACCCAAATGATACGGTCGTTTTCGATGACCACTTCACCATCGGTGATCACGCGTCGAGCTTCGGGAAAATCGGCGATCACGAAACGCGCGGCAAGCGCCCATCGACCGGGCGGCCTTTTTCCAAGGGGCAGGGCGGGCCAATCTGCTGTCGTCATGGCTATGGTCATGGTCGGGCTCGCAGGCTTGCGCCATCGCGTGCGACGATGTTTCCAGCGGTGACAACCAATTTGCGCGGCTGATGGGTGACGATCGCTTCCCCGACGCTCTCGCCTTCGACAAGGACGACATCGCCGCGACCGCCCACTTCAAGTGCATGGGCCTTGCGGTCCATCGCCAAAGCGCCGCCAGTGGTGCAGACGTCCAGCGCCATCGCAAGCTCGTCATCACGGCGCAGGTTGTTTTTCATGCCGAGCAACATGGCGCGCTCCAGCATGTCGCCGTTTCCGTACGGCCCCCATGTATCGCGAAAACCGTCGACACCGGCACCGAAACGTACGCCCGCCGCGTGCAGTCGCTTGAGTGACGGCACTTCGCGTGATGGCGGGGCCGTTGTTAAAATCGGCACGTCCAGCTCGGCGCAGGTGTCGATCAGCGCCTGCGAGACGTTCCAATCGGGCAGGCCGAGGCAAAATGCGTGGCTGACGGCGACTTTGCCCTGCATGCCCATGGCGCGGATACGCTCAAAGATCATGTCCATCGAGAAAGCGCCGAGTTCGCCGCCCTCATGCAGATGGATGTCGATACCTTTTCCGTGCTTTTCGGCAATTGCGAAAATCGTGTCGAGATGCCCTTTCGGGTCGCGGTCCATGCCGCAAGGGTCAAGCCCGCCGACCAGATCGGCACCCATGGCCATGGCTTTGTCGAGCAATTCAGCGGTGCCGGGTCGGCGCATCAATCCAGACTGCGGAAAGGCAACGATTTCGATTTCCACCACGCCGGCAAGCTGACGCCGCGTTTCCATAACGCCTTCCAGTGCCGTCAGGCCTTGGTCGGTGTCGATGTCGACATGCGTGCGGATCAGCGTCGTGCCGTATCCGACGGATTGCAACGATTGGCGCATGGATTGCACATGAGCGTCGAGGCCGTATTCGCGCTTCACCTGACGTTCGTTGTCGATCTTGTCGATCAGGCGTGGTCCGACTTCGTTCTTGTACCATGGATAACCGAGAAGCGACTTATCGAGATGGGTGTGGGCATCCACAAGGCCGGGAATGGCGATGCGACCGCCTGCATCCTCAACGGTGGCATCGCCAGCGGTGAGCCCTTGGCCGATAGCGGCGATGCGTCCATCCTTGATGAGAATGTCGGCGCTCGCGCCACCCATCGGTCTTGCATTGGTAATAAGAAGATCACTCATCGGAATGCCTCAGCGCAGTTTGGGGTTAAGAGCGTCGCGCAGCCAGTCGCCGAGCACGTTGATGGAAACGACGAGCAGACACAGCTGCAAGCCGGGAAAAAGCACGATCCACCACAGGCCGGAGAACAGGTACTGGTTACCGATACGGATCAGCGTGCCCAGCGAGGGCTGCTCCGGCGGCATTCCGACGCCAAGGAAAGACAGCGTTGCCTCGATCAAGATGCCAAGGCCGAAATTCAGCGTGGCTGTGACCAAAAGCGGCGTGGTGGTGTTGGGCAGGATATGCTTGAGCATGATCCGCCATGTCGGCACCCTGATCAGCCGGGCGGCCTGAACATATTCCTTGTTGCGCTCAACCATCGTCTGCGCCCTGACGGTGCGGGCATATTGCACCCATGCCGACAAAGAGATCGCAAAAACGATGACGCCTGACGCTCCGACTTCGCGCAGATATGGCGGCAGAAGCTGGCGGGCCAGTGCAGAGACAAGGATTGCAATCAGCATCGTCGGCATGGAGAGCAAAACATCCCCGGCACGCATCAGCAGGCTGTCGGCCCATTTTCCGTGATAACCGGCAATCAGTCCAAGTGTCGACCCGATGACGAGAGACACAGCAACCGATGCCGCACCGATGACGATAGAAGCGCGCGAGCCGTAGAGGATCGCCGATAACAGGTCGCGTCCCTGCACATCCGTACCGAGGATGAAGGGCCATTGGCCTTCGTCCATCCAGATCGGCGGGATTTCGGCGTTGAGCAGATCGAGCGAGGCAAGGTCATAGGGGTTCTGCACCGTAAACAACGGTGCCAGAAACGCCGAGACGATCAGAACCAGCAGCAGGATCGCGGCGATGATCGCAGAGGGATGATGCTTAAAGCTCCACCACAGATCGGATTGGCGCAGACGCGTCAATCGCGATGGCGTGGACCGGGGCGTCGTGGGGTTTTGCTGAATGGCGGTCATGGTTTTGGTCCTGTCACGCGGCGCGCAGACGCGGATCGATGACCGCATAGGCGATGTCAACGAAAGTATTCAGCGTCACGAAGATAAAGGATACGATGCAGAGATAGGCCGCCATCACGGGGATATCGACGAATGTTACGGCCTGCATGAACAACATGCCCATTCCCGGCCACTGAAACACGGTCTCGGTCACAAGTGCGAAGGCAATCAGATTGCCAACCTGCATGGCCGTCAGCGTGACGACCGGCATCAGACAGTTTTTGAGTGCGTGGCGGAACCACAGTGCCTGTCGTTTGACGCCACGGGCGCGGGCAAATTTGATGAAATCCGCTCGTAAGGTTTCCAGCATTTCCGCCCGAACCAGCCGCATGACGAGCGTGATCTGGAAAAGCGATAGCGACAGTGACGGCAAAATCACGGCAGCACGTCCCGATGGCGTCAGCATTCCCGTGGACCACCAACCGATGTTGACGACATCACCGCGGCCATAACCCGGCAACCAACCCAGCGTCACGGAAAACGTCAGGATCAACAGAATGCCGACGAGGAAACTTGGCAAGGAAACGCCGATGATCGATCCGAACTGAAGACTTTCCGCCCACCATCGCCCGCGACCGATCGCCGTAAACACACCCAGCGGAATGCCGATGGCCAGTGACAGGATGGTCGCGATGATGACGAGTTCGAACGTGGCGGGAAAACGTTCCGCAATGAGGCCGAGTACGGATTGCTGGTTGCGCCAGGAAAGACCGAATTCACCTTGGGCCGCATTGGTGACGAAGCGGACATATTGCACGAAGAAGCCATCATTCAGGCCAAGGCGCGACCGCAATTCATCGCGATCAACCTGTGTCGCGCTTTCGTTCACCATCATCTCGACGGGATCTCCCAGAAAACGGAAGATGAGGAAAGCAAAGAAAGCGACCGTCAGCATCACGAGAACGGCATTGCCGATCCGCTTGATGAGGAAAGCGAGCATGGTGAACGGTCCTTGATCTGAACGAAACGGATGGAAATGACCCCCGCCACGGGTTTCGGGCGGGGGCTCGGATTACATCTTCACCAGCCACAGACGTGGAAGGTTGTCCGAAAACAGCGGAAAGTCGGCAATCTTTGCGCTTGTCGCCCACGCCAGCGGCTGCTGGTGAAGCGGGATCATCAGTGCGTGATCCTTGGCGATCTTCAGCGACTGTGCTTCCAGCGCAAGCCGCTTGGTCCTGTCGAGTTCCACCGCAGAGGCTTCCGTGACCTTATCGAACTCTTTGTCCGACCAGCCACCCCAGTTGAAAATTCCGAACGAACCTTCCTTGGTGTGCAAGACCTGAGAGGTCAGACTGTAGGCATCGAGCATCGGCAGTGTGGCCCAGCCGAGCGTGTAGACATCGACCTTGCCAGCCGACCGCTTCGGTGTCTGCACGGCGCGTGGCCCTTGATCCAGCTTGGGCTTCAGACCGACACGCGACCACATGGACGCGACGGCCTGACACATCTGCTCTTCGTTGACCAATGTGTCTGCACAATTGAAGTCAAATTCGAAACCTTCAGCGCCCGCTTCTTTAAGAAGTGCTTTTGCCTTTTCCGGGTCGGCTTTGACGGGTTGGTCCAGCGCAGCGTCGTATCCCGGAATTTGCGGTGCGACGAGCGCGCCGGCATTGCGTGACTTGCCGCGCATGACCCGTTTCTGGATGAGATCAAGATCGATGGCGAGCTGCATGGCTTGGCGAACCCGCAAATCCTTCATCGGGTTTGGTGCTCCCGACAACAGTTGGTCACGCTGGCTGAAGCCGATCATGACGGTGCGTAGGTCTGTTCCTTCAAGAAGCTTGACCTGGGCCGAGGCTGCTTCAAGCCGTGGCAGATCCTGCACAGGCGCCTGGTCGGTGAAGTCGATGTCGCCAGACAGAAGGGCGGCCACGCGGGTGGCGCTTGAGGCGATTGGTGTCAGTTCGATACGGTCGATATTGTGCTGAGGCTTGTCCCACCAGCCATCATATTTCACGAAGACGGTTTTCGCATCTGGCTGGCGGCTTTCGACCTTGAAAGGGCCGGTGCCATTTTCATTGTAGGTGGCGTAACCCTCAACACCTGAGCCGACATCTGTTGGAGCTTCTGCATTGTTATCTTTCAACCAGCCAGCATCGAAAATGTAAATCGTTGTCAGGTCGTTGAGCAGCAGCGGGTAATTGGCCGATACGTCGATTTCGATTGTGTGGGCGTCGATGACGCGTGATCCCTTATATGCCGGGATGTTGCCGCGCAGAGGCGACTTCGGGTTGGTTGCGCGCAACAGCGATGCTTGTACGTCATCGGCGGTGAAATCCGCACCATTGTGGAACTTCACGCCCTCGCGCAGCTTGAAGCGCCATGTGGTCGGCGAGACGATTTCCCATGATGTTGCGAGTGCGGGCTCGATCTTCAGATTGCGGTCGTAGCGCATCAATCCTTCATAGGAGTGATTGAGGACGCCAAGCGCAAAGCTGTCTCCGTAAGAATACGGATCGAGCGAGCTGATATCGCGCGACGCTCCCCATTTGAGCGTTCCGGCAACGGCGGGCATTGATAGGGCAAGCAAGGCAGCGCCTGCCACCAGTATTCTGGTCGTTTTGATCATTTTGATCCCCTCTTATCGTATTCAATTGAATGCCAAAAATGACACTGATTGTATGCGAAGCTTACTGACCGTGTTTATATCAGTGGTTTTTCGGCCTTTTTACGCTCTTTCCGGCGCTCCTAATAAAGAGGTATCGAATTTCGTATGCAATATCAAGAAAAAATTGGATGCAATAAAACCCGCTGGATTAAATACAAAATTTGTGCAATATGCCCATTAAAGTGCATTCGAAAAAGAAGACGGAAACGATGTCCACGAATCTCACCAGAAGCGATGCAATTTACGCTTCCCTTCGCCGTGCCATTCTTGAGCAAGCTCTCAAGCCCGGAACGAAGCTGCCGGAAGACTCCATTGGTGACACGTTCGGGGTCAGCCGTACCAGTGCGCGCAATGCACTTGTGCGGCTGTCTTCTGACGGTCTTGTTGAGATCAAGCCGAACCGGGGCGCCGCAGTTGCCATGCCGACGCTGGAGGAGGCGGAAGAGGTTTTTGCGCTCAGGCGTTGTCTGGAACGCGAAGTGATCGAGCGCCTGTGCAAGCGTATGCCCAAAGACGGCATCGACGCACTCGTCAGCCATGTGCGTGAAGAAGAGCGGGCGTTGCGGGCATCTTCACCGCGCTCTATTCGTCTCGCTGGAGAATTCCACATCCTTCTGGCGGAATTGACCGGCTCGAAACTTCTGATCGATTTTATCAGTCAGGTGGTGTCTCGCTCGTCGCTTATCCTCGCCCGTTTTGGACGTCCGCATTCGGCCGAGTGTGGCATCGATGAGCATATCCACTTGATCGAAGCCTTGAAAAACCTCGACCATGCGGCGGCAACCCACATCATGGATCACCACCTTCATGCGGTGGAGGATCGTGCCAAGGTGGACGAGAAGGACGAGGGACCGGATATTACGGAAATCCTCAGCCGTTACATAACCATAGCAGATTAAGGACGTTCGCATGCGCCAGACGAGTGAGACGGCGGCGCGGTCCCGGCGCGGTATGGTCACCACTCCGCACCACACTGCAACCGAGGCCGGTGCGAAGGTCTTGCGCCGGGGCGGCACGGCCATAGAAGCGGTGATTGCAGCCGGTGCCGCATTGTCGGTTCTCTACCCCCATTTCTGCGGACTTGGTGGAGATGCAATATGGATCGTCGCTGACCGTACTGGCAGACGTCAGACGATCATGGGCATCGGACAGGCGGCTCAAACCTTGCCCACTCTCGACACCATCCCGCAACGCGGCCCGCTATCGGCTCTGACCACTGCCGGACTGGTGGATAGCTGGGGTGAGGCGCTGCGATATTCACATGAAAATTGGCAGGGGACAGAAAACCTTGCAGCACTGTTGGCGGATGCGATTGAACTGGCTTCCGAAGGTTTCCCCGTCAGCCAGTCACAGAAATACTGGCACGATTTTAGAAGGCAGGAAATCCGCGACTGGCCCGGTGTTAATGCCTTGTTCGTGACCGACGGTGTTCAGCGTCAACCGCAGCTTGCTGGCGCGCTGGAGCGAATTGCCCGTCAAGGGCATCGCGAATTCTACGAAGGCGAACTTGCCCACCACATCGCTGCCAGCCTGGAAGCAGCCGGAAGTCCGATTCGCTTTGATGACATGAAAAATACCAGGGCCCGCATTGCTGAGCCTATTTCACTTGCCTACCGGGGCCTTGAGCTTCTCGCGCCGCCACCGCCATCCCAAGGCGTGACGACACTCGGCATTATGGGCGTGTTGTCGAAATTCGACATGGCAGAGGTGGACCCGGCCTCTGCCGATTTCTACCATCTTTGCATCGAAGCGGTGAAGCAGGCATTTCTCGAGCGGGGTCAAATTGCTGATCCGGATTTTGTAGCACAGGCCTGTGGCGAATGGCTTGCCGACGCCACACTCGCACGCAAGGCTGCGGCAATCGACCGCCAAGCTGCGCTTCCCTGGCCGTTCCGCCATCAAACCGGCGACACCGTCTACCTTGCGGCGGTGGACGCCGAGGGCCGATGCGCCAGCACGTTGCAAAGCACGTATTACGATTGGGGAAGCGGGGTGTTGCTGAGCGAAACCGGCATCCTCTGGCAGAATCGTGGAGCAGCTTTCAGCACCGACCCAGGCAGCCCAAACGTCCTGGCACCCGGCAAGCGACCCTTTTACACGCTCAATCCCGGCATGGCTTTGCGCAACGGCCAGCCACATTTGCTCTATGGCACGCAAGGCGCAGATGGCCAGCCGCAGACGCTGACCGTGCTGTTAAGCCGATTGATCGATCATGGTTTTGATCCGCTTCAGGCACTCGCTGCCCCACGGTTCCTGTTAGGCAGAACCTTTTCCGATACGCGGGACAATCTGAAGATCGAAGGTTTGGTCGGTGAGGACGTTCTGAGAGCATTGTCCGCGCTTGGGCACGAAACTATCGAAATTCCTGCCTTGAGTGCGCTGTCCGGTCAGGCCGGTGTCATCCGTGTGAATGATGACGGATGGATTGACGGGGCTCACGACCCACGCAGCGATGGCTGCGCCATTGGAGTTTGAACGCCGATATGCTTGTCGATCTGGTTCTGCGCAACGCGCGCCTCATGCATCAAAACACGCTGGTGGATATTGCGATCAAAGGTGGCCGTATTGTTGGGTTGCAGCCGAACATCCGGTGCGATGCTGTGGAAGAAGAGGATTTGCAGGGTCATCTTGCTTTTCCAGGTTTCGTGGACAGCCATATCCACCTCGACAAAGCATGTATTCTGGATCGCTGCTCAATTTGTGCCGGTACTCTGGAAGAGGCAGTTCGAGAGACGTCCAAAGCCAAGGCAGGTTTTTCCGAACACGACGTTTATGAACGGGCATCTGCGGTCGTCCGGCAGGCCATAGTGCATGGCACTACCCGAATGCGAACCTTTGTGGAGATCGACCCGCGTGCCGGCATGCGATCGTTTGAGGCCATCAAGCGCGTGCGCCAACATTTCTCATTCGCAATCGATATCCAAATTTGCGCCTTCGCTCAGGAAGGGCTGACAAATGAACCTGAAACAGAACAAATGCTGGAGGAAGCGCTCAGCACCGGTGCGGACCTGATCGGAGGCTGTCCCTACACCGATCCCCGCCCGGAAGAACATATCCGCCGAATTTTCATGCTCGCAAAGAAGCATGATGTCGATGTGGACTTCCATCTGGATTTCAGCCTTGATCCGGCGAAGACCGATCTGCCCAGCGTTATCGAAGCGACGCGCGCGAATGGTTATGAAGGCCGCGTGACAATCGGCCACGTCACCAACATCTCTGCGTTGGATGTTACCGCGCGCACGAAGCTTGCACTAAAAATCGCCCAAGCTGGGATCGCCTTGACCGTTTTGCCAGCGACAGACCTTTTCCTGATGGGGCGAGATCACCCAACCAACACACCACGCGGCATCGCCCCGGCTCATCTGCTCTTGGCGGAAGGCGTTCAGGCAGCCATTGCCACCAACAACATCCTCAACCCCTTCACGCCGTTCGGCGACGCCTCACTGGCGCGAATGGCGAACCTCTACGCCAATGTCATGCAGCTTTCCCGAGATAGCGACATCGACAACGTCTTTGAAATGGTCAGCACACGCCCCGCAGCCCTGATGCGGATGGATTACGGCCTTTGCATCGGCGCACCCGCCGACATCGTTGTCCTCAACGCCACAGACCACCGCACCGCCATCCGCACAGTGGCACCGGCGCTGGCCGGCTGGAAGCGTGGCAGGAAGACATTCGCGCGCGAGCAGCCAAAGATTTTCGAACGGGTGAATGGTTAGGGATAACCCCCAAGGTTTGCTCATCATTGGGAAAAGGTGAGTTCAGCCTGCGGAGAGCCGGCGTCCTATGAGTTTTCTAATCGTCGCACCAACGTCCGTCGATATTGTCCGAACGTGTACCACGCCTATCTTCGCAGCTTCGCAAATGTAATAAGAAAACTCCCAACCAATGGAGCGCGGCTTGTGATCAGAGATACTCAGGAACAAAGCATTGTCGATGGCTTATCCCAACGACATGGCGTGAGCCAAGGCGTCATCGAGCATCTGACAATGGCGTTGATTGCGGGCCATACCAATCAGGCCCAGTTCAATCACTCTGAACTTGGCGGGATGGGGCAATGGTCGAGCGGCGGCATGATCATGGTCGGCGACATGTTCAACAATGGCCTGAAGCATCGGGTGGATATGCTGTGCTCCGAGATCGCCGATTATATAAGGTCGGGTAAGCTATCCGGCCCGAAGCTGGATCGGCCTCATCAGTCCCAAAGCCAGGGAGACGGCAGCAGCTTTTTTTACCAGTCCAGTTCGCACAGCAGTTCGTGGCCACACCATCTCGGACAGCCTTCCTCGACTGGCGCGCAGAACAACCTTCGCTATGCCTTCTTTCCGGCAAACCGCCGATTGGCCATCGATGTCAACGGACAGATGACGGTCTACGATACTAAGGACCACAACATCGGCGGCTTTTCCCAGCAGCAGAGCGGCGACCAGTCGTTAACCTTCACGTCGCAACACGGCCTCGTCCGTGTGGCTGATCTCGATATCGTAACCACCGCCGACGACAGCCCGGATAGGCCTCAAGACATCCAGAGAGCGGTCCCCGCTCAGGTTGAGCCGAGACCAGTTCCGGCTATGACGCCTTCAACCACAAGCGTAGCCTCTGGCCCGACCGCTTTTGATCAAGACGATATCATCAGCAAAATCGAACGGCTCGCCGGCCTGCGTTCGAAAGGTATAATTTCAGACGAGGAATTTGCCGCGAAAAAAACGGAGCTGCTTGATCGGTTGTAATGTTGGCGACGTAGAAGCCCCTACTAACGCCCGCGAATTAACCAATCTTCGGGGAAAACGATGGTTGGTCAAAGACCCTTACTGCCCCAAGGCCTATTATGGCGGAGAGGGTGGGATTTGAACCCACGATACCCTTGCAGGTATGCCGCATTTCGAGTGCGGTGCATTCGACCACTCTGCCACCTCTCCGCGGGCACGAAGTTTTGAGGTTCGTGCGGGCGTTCTCATAACCAGCAATCTGGGTGTGGCCAGGAAGTGGCGCATGTAAATGCAGTGGGCCGACGCGGTCTTACCGCGCAACAAGCAAGTCAGCCTGCAGGCGCTCATATGCAACCCGGATTACTTTATCGTTGAACGTATTGCGCTTGGCTTCATTCCAATTGCGCATTTCTGCAATGATTTTCTCGACCGGATAGTGTTTTTCTTTATCTGCAAGCCAGTGAACCGACGAAAGCAGCTCCAAGCCGTAGGGGCTTTCGTAACCCTGAATGAGTTTGCTGAGCCGTTCGATCACGCTAAGACTGTTTGGACTGCTTTCCTTGAGATACTCATCCGCAGCGGCATATGCTGCCGGGGTAACATGCGATTGTCTGTCACCGGATGCAAAACCTTTAATCATGCCAAGTTTCTCAAAAGCGATGAAAGCTTTGCGGAGCGTTTCTGAATAAGGACCGTGGAGGTTTCTTGAAAACTGTAGATTGAACGGTGTTCCAAGCACCTGTAAGAAATACACTATTTTCTGAAGTGATATCCTGTCGAATTTTCCGTCGAAATATCCTTCAAAGTCGCCAAGTGTTTTCAACAGAATTGCACGCTCGTGATTCATAGTGAGCTTCACTTGAGCATATTCAGGCTCGTCTTCGGCGTCCATCGGTGCCAGCACGATAATATTCACGTTAGCGAGGCTCGCTAATCGAGATTCGATCAAGTGACGGACATCTTTCCAATCAAGGCCGCCATTCCCACAACCAAGCGGAGGCAAAGCAATTGAGGAAATTCCTCGATCTTTAATTTCTTTGATCAGAGCATCAAGGCCATCACTTACATATTGCAAGGTGGACTTAGCGCGCCAATGGTTCTTGGTCGGGAAATTGATGATATAACGCGGTCCGTCATCTCTAAAGAATTGTCCACGATCAAATACAAACATCCGGCCCGGAGTTAACTCCTGGGCATCACAAACTCGCTTGTAAGCTTTATAGTTTTCGGGCCAGCGCCGCTTGAATTCAAGCGCAACACCCTTTCCCATCACGCCAACACAGTTGACAGTGTTCACCAGCGCTTCAACTGGCTGTGAAAACAGGTCACCTTTTTCGAAAATCAGAGTCATCAGAAGTAGCACCCGCGCTTCGTAATTATCGGAATATTCCAACGAGAAGCGGCCATCATTTGCGACACGTTATCTCCGATAGAGGATGATTTTGCAACAAGGCAGCATGCCAAATTCAGCGGGACAGAACGCTTAACCAAAAACTCCGCCATACGTTTCTGACTCCTCAGTTGGCGCGTCGGAGGAGTGGCAGCATTCTGGAACCAGCGGCACACCCCGGCATATCCAATCTCCGGAATCGAAGCTATATATGGCGTGTCATCAAAAACGTTCCAGTGCACGTGCGCCTCAAGTTTGTCCAGGTCGGTCTCAATTGATGGCAAAGGTGCTTGCGAATTCAGCGCGTAATCGCTGAAACAATAATCCAGGCCTGAGCCCCGGAATAGGTCAACGGGAAACACAAAAAATACACGGTCGTCATCTTTCGCCACGCCAAGAATTTCGCCTGAGGGAGCAACTGAGGGAACATTCCCTTGATGTATGGTGTATGTGAATGACGTTATAGGAGAAAAATAGAAAGGCACGTAATCATTCACGACACCGGCCGGCAGCTCAAATTCCGCAGTTCCTCGGCGGTTGACGATTGATTGGTATGAAGCTTGATGGCAAACTTGTGGGTGCTCATGATTTTTAGCGCGAATCTCACCATCTCTAAGAAAGGTTGGGATATCCGCGAAGTGAACCTGCCGAAATATAAACCGTTGGGGCAAGACGCCTCCTCCACAATTGAAGTATGATTGCCGCGATTGACGTGCTCCGCTTCCTATATGTTACCCACCCTCATACGCTCTTAGCAAAAACGGCTGTGCCTTCTCAAAGTCCGCCATCGACTTCAGCGTGACCTGTAAGTCGCCCGTGCCAAAGTGGCCAACATTGCTGACGTCACGCGTAAACCCACTTTCGAGCGCCACAGTATCTGGTTCGAGCTTGAGAAAAAGCGTCACAGTTCGCGCCTGTGGGTAGATCTCCATGCAGACGAAGTTTTTCAGCCGCTTGAAGGCTGTGTAAAGCTTCAATTCCTTCACCTGAACATCGTCACCGAGACCGATCAGGAATTGGTAAACCGCGTCGTAGATATCCCGGAGGTCTGCTGACGACTGCGAGAGGCGGTAACTCATTCTTTGGCTGAGATAGGGGTCGTTTTCTGGACTGATATCGGGCGTGGATTGTGATGAACTTACACTTTTCGCCTCAGTTGCCACTTTAGGGCCATTGAGTTTGCTGGTCTTGGGCACGTGGACCAGTTCCAACATCAGCAGATCCTCACCGAACCGCCTATAGCGGATCAGCTCGATATTTCGGGCGATTTGCTTGACGGCGTGCTCGTCATAGCGTGTGAAGTCTCCAGCGATGCAGAGCAGTCGGGGAGCAGACCAATCAACGGAACTGGCGACGTCCTGCCCAAGGCGTTCCATTACCATCCACTGGAACTCTTTGCGGTGATCCATCAGCCAGTCGAGATAGAATAGGCCCTGATTGATGACGTTTTCGTTCACCGAACGCTTGTATTCGATGATGACGGGTGAGTTGTCCTCATCCAGCCCCAGCGTGTCGATGCGGCCGCCATGCACGGGACCGGTCGAATGCTCGGTCGCCAGAAACCGGATACCCAGCAGTGCCTCCAGGTTGGCTTCGAACAGGACCTGAAGGGATTTCTCCACTTGCATGGCACTGCCGGGAAGCTCGCTTACCTGAGCGCCGCCGAAATGAAACAGTTTGATATCGCTCAAGAATCGTTCCAGCCGTAATCAGAGATTGTGCTAGAAATTTCTAGTCGCTTTATCATCCTTGTCCAGATAATTTGGCGCGGAGCGCCGATTTGCTGTATCGGTTGCGGCGAGTGCATGGGGAAATACGGATATGTCGACATTGAGACTTTCGCAGCTGGAAAACCACCTCTGGCGCGCTGCCGACATCCTGCGGGGATCGATCGATTCCGGTGATTACAAGCACTATATTTTCGGTCTTCTCTTCTTCAAGCGCCTCTCGGATGTGTGGGAAGAGGAGTATGAGGAACGGCTGGCGCGCTATGGCGATGCGCAGATTGCTGCCGACCCAGAGGAGCATCGGTTCGATATTCCTAAAGGCCACTTCTGGAAGGATGTGCGGCAGCACACAACCGATATCGGCACCCATCTGAACAGAGCATTTCACTCCATCGAAGATGCCAATCTGCGCCTCAAGGGCGTGTTTCAGGATGTGGATTTCAACAACAAGGAACGCTTTCCCGACGCCATGCTGGAAAAGCTTCTCCAGCATTTCGAGGCCTATCGCCTGCGCAAGACCGATGTCGAGCCGGATATGCTGGGGCAGGCCTATGAATATCTGATCGAACGCTTCGCCGATGATAGCGGCAAGAAGGGTGGCGAGTTCTATACGCCGAAAATGGTCGTGCGGCTGATTGTGGAATGTTTGAAGCCGGAAGAGGGCATGTCGGTCTATGACCCCACCTGCGGCTCTGGTGGCATGCTGTTGGAAACGGTCCACCATCTGGAGCGGCAGGGCAAGAATCCAAGAAGCCTTTCCCTGTTTGGGCAGGAGCGCAACCTCAACACCTGGGCCATCTGCCAGATGAACCTGTTCCTGCATGATATTGACGACGCCAATGTGGCGCGCGGCGATACGCTGCTGGAGCCGAAACATCTGACGGGCGAGAGCGTCAAGGCCATCCGCACCTTTGACCGGGTGCTGGCAAACCCGCCCTTTTCGCTGAAAAGCTGGGGCCATGATGTGTGGTCGAAGGGCGACGCCTTTGGCCGCGACCGCTATGGCTGCCCGCCCAAATCTTACGGCGATCTGGCCTTTGTGCAGCACATGGTGGCCAGCCTAAAGGAAAACGGCACCTGCGGCGTGGTGCTGCCGCACGGCGTGCTGTTTCGCGGTGGTGCCGAGGGCAAGATCCGCGAAGGGTTGATCCGCGATGACATGGTCGAGGCCGTCATTGGCCTTGCGCCCAACCTGTTTTATGGCGCGGGTATTCCAGCCTGCATCCTCATTCTGCGCAAACAGAAGCCGAAAGCACGCAAGGGGCAGATCCTCATCGTCAACGGTGCCGAACAGGTGGTGGATGGCAAGAACCAGAACCATCTGTCCGATGCCAATGTGACAACTCTTGCCAAGGCCTATGGCGATTTTGCCGATGTGGAGCGGCTGGCGCGGGTGGTGCCGACAAGCGAAATCGAAGCAAACGACTTCAACCTCAATATCAGCCGCTACGTGCATCTGGGCGAGGAAGCAGCGGAGGTGGATGTTGCCGTGGAGGTGGAAAAGCTGGTGGAGCTTCAGACCGAGCGCGACGCGGCAGAAGCGCGGATGATGGGCTTTCTGCGGGAGCTTGGCTATGTCGCATGAGGTGCCAGAGGGGTGGCGGGAGAGCGACGTCGCGGGAACTTGTGAAATTCTGGATTCTCGCCGAAAACCGCTAAACAGCGAAGAACGTCGTATACGACGAGGAGCTTTCCCTTATTGGGGGGCGAATGGTATCGTTGATTACATTGACGATTGGCTTTTTGATGAACCGCTGGTCTTAATGGCCGAAGATGGAGGCTACTTTGACGAGGCGAGCGAGAGACCCATTTGTCATAGGCTTAATGGCAAGGCATGGGTGAACAACCACGCGCACGTTATTAGGCCGACTGCGATCACACGAGACTGGTTTTATTATTGGTTTGTTCATCGCGACATCACACCACACATCAAGGGCGGCACGAGGTCAAAGCTCAATCAAAAGGATTTAAAGCAGCTTCCTATTCTAGTTCCTCCGCTACACGAACAGCGCCGCATCGCCGAAATCCTGTCCAGCGTCGATGAGGCCATCGCGGCAACGCGGGCGGTAATTGAGCAGACCAGAAAGGTCAAGCAGGGTGTGCTGGAACGCTTGCTCACAAAAGGCATCGGCCACATGCGCTTCAAGCAGACAGAGATCGGGGAGATCCCGGAGGGGTGGGAGGTCGTAGAGCTTCAAGATGTCGCGTCGGTTCGCACAGGGATAGCAAAAAACAAAAAAGAGATCATCGACGCAGTGGATTTGCCATATTTGCGAGTAGCGAATGTGCAGGACGGGTATGTCGATCTTTCCGACTTACAGAACATCTCCATCCCTCGTGGCCAAGTGGAACGCTACAGTCTTCAAAAAGGTGATGTTCTCATGACAGAGGGCGGTGATTACGATAAGCTAGGGCGTGGCGATGTCTGGGATGGATCCGTGGAACCATGCCTCCATCAGAACCATGTATTTGCAGTTCGCCCGGACCAAAGCCGAATTGTCCCGGAGTTTTTGGCAAATCTTACCGCGTCTCAGGGTGGTAAGGCTTATTTTCAATCTTGTTCGAAGCGAAGCACAAACCTTGCCTCCATCAATTCAACACAAGTAAAACACTTTCCCGTAAAACTACCGGACCTCAGAGAACAGTTAGAGATTGTAGCCGTATCGAAGGCATTCGACGCCGCTATATCAGTTGCCACTGCCAGACTGGATCGGCAATTACGTTTCAAATCCGCCCTCATGTCCGACCTCCTCGCCGGTCGCAAGCGGGTGACTGACGCCTTGCTCATGGCGGCGGAGTGAGCGCGCAATGAGCCTTGGACCCGAATGGCAATTTGCCGAGCGCCCGGCAATCGAATATCTGCAAGCCATGGGTTATGGCTTTGTGACGCCTTCCGAACATGCTTCATTGCGCGACGGCGAGAACCACGTTCTGTTTCGCCCGCATTTGACCGAAGCCCTGATGCGCATCAACGGCATTGACCGCGCCTCTGCCGAGGCCGCCTTTGGCGAATTGGTGGGTTTGAGCAATAACGAAGCTTGGCTCAAGGTGCTGCGTGGCGATTTCGCCCGCAAGGTGACCGGGCAGGAGACGCGCCAGACGCTGCGGGTGATCGATTTTCTCCAACCCGCCAACAATCGTTTTACGGTCACCCACCAGTTGCGGGTAAAGGCCGAGACCACGCGAAAGCCTGACATCGTTCTCTATGTCAACGGCATTCCGCTTGTCGTCATCGAGGCGAAAAGCCCGTTGAATGTGAGGGACAAGACCGGCGAGGCCTTTGAGCAGATCAAGCAATATGAGGCCGAAATTCCGCGCCTTTTCTATTCCAATGTCTTCAACATCGTCACCGACGGTGCGCTGGTGCTTTATGGCGCAACCGGCTCCGGCTCCAAATATTACGCAGAATGGCGTGACCCGTGGCCGAAGGTTGAAGCCGATTTTGCAGACAGTCTCGTCAAGGGGCTCTGGTGCCTTCTGGAGCCAGGCCGCCTGCTGGATCTCATCGCGCATTACGTGGTGTTTGAAAAGACGGAGAGCGGCACGATCAAGAAAATCTGCCGCTATCAGCAGTTCCGCGCCGTTAACCGCATCGTGGATCGGGTGATTGAGGGCAAGCATCGTCAGGGACTGATCTGGCACACGCAGGGTAGCGGCAAATCCCTGACCATGGTTTTTGCCGCCCTGAAGCTGAAAACGCATCGGACGATACAGTCGCCCGCGCTGACCAACCCCAACATTCTGGTGCTGACCGACCGCGTGGACCTGCATGCCCAGATCAGTGGCACCTTCGTTGCCTGCGGCTTGCCCAACCCGACGCCGATCCGCAGCGTCAAGGATCTGCACGCCTTGATCCGCAGCGGCACGGATGGGCACACGGTGCTTTCCACCATCTTCAAGTTTCAAGGCTCCGACCAGCCGGTTGCCAATTCACAAAACTGGATCGTGATGGTGGACGAGGCCCACCGCACCCAGGAAAAAGATCTCGGCGCTTATCTGCGTGCCACACTGCCGGACGCGCGCTTCTTCGGCTTCACCGGCACGCCGGTGAAGAAAGACGACAAGAACACCTACGAGAATTTCGGCGTGGTGGGCGAGGGCTATCTCGACAAATACGGCATTGACGACGCCGTGGCCGATGGCGCGACCGTGCCGATCTACTATACCGGCCGCAAGACGGACTGGCATATCGACGAAGCCCGGATGGACATCATGTTCGACACATGGTTTGCCGAGCTGGACGACGACAAGTTGAACGACATCAAGAAGCGCGGCGTGCAGATGGAGGATCTTGTCAAGCATCCCCGCCGCATCGCGCTTATCGCCTATGACATCTGGACCCATTTCAAGGCCTATGCCCAGCCAGATGGCTTCAAGGCGCAGATCGTCGCTATCGACCGCGAGGCGGTCATTCTCTACAAGCAGGCGCTGACGTCGGTGATTGCTGAGGATTTGGCGGCGCAGGGCATGACGTCTGAAGAGGCGCTTCGCCAGGCCGACGCCATGTCTGCCTGCGTCTATTCCGTCAACCAGACGGACGGCCACGTGAGCGAGGGCGCCCACAAACAGGCGATCCGCACCGCATTGAAGGCGAATTATCTGGATGCCGAGGCCGAAAAGCTGGCAAAGAAGGCTTTTGGCCGCAAGGGCGAAGATCCGCAATTCCTCATCGTCTGCGACAAGCTTCTGACCGGCTTCGACTGCCCGATTGAAAGCGTCATGTATCTGGACAAGCCGTTGAAGGAGCACGGCTTGTTGCAGGCCATTGCCCGCACCAACCGCGTTTCCGATGCGAAAAAGCGCAACGGGCTGATTGTGGATTACATCGGCGTCTCCGGCCATCTGGAAGAGGCGCTTTCCTCCTACCGTGCCGATGATGTGAAAAACGCCATGCGCAATCTGGACGATCTGCGCAGCCAGCTGCGCGCAGCCCACTCTGCCGTGGCCGCGCTGATGAAGCCGTTAAAGCGCAACGCGCGCGACAAGGATGCCCTCAAGGCGGAATTTGATGCTTTCGTAAAGCTACTGGGCACGGAGGACATCTGGTTCGACTTCAAGGCCAAGGCGCGCAGTTTCATTGCCCTTTATGAGACGCTGAGCCCGGACCCGAGCGTTCTGGAGTTTACTGCTGATCTGAAATGGGTGGCCAGCTTCCTGCTGTATGGAACGCAGCACTTCGAAAAGCGGCAGGCATTCGACCAGATGAATTACAGCGAGAAGATCCGCGAGATGCTGGAGACGCATCTGGAGGCGACGGGTCTGAGCGTCACGGTGAAGTTACGCCACATTACCGACCCGGAATTCTGGGAGGATTTCGACCCCGCCGACAAGAGCGAAGACGACCTGATGACGGCGGCGATCCGCAAGACGACGGAGCTGCGTAAGACAGTGACCGAACGGATCGATGATAGCCCGCATCAATATGGCAAGTTCTCAGACCGCCTGCGCCAGCTGCTGGAAAAGCTGGAAAGCGCGCAGGCTTCCTGGGCCGAGAAGCTGAAAGCCGCCGAAGAGCTGGCGAAAGACATCACAGCCGAAGATGCCGCACATGTGGATGCCGGGCTCTCGCCGGGTGCCTATGGCATTCTCCAAATGCTGAACGGTTTCATTTCCGGCCCGGAGGGCGAGGATCTGGCTGTCCGGCTTGAAGCTCTCTACACTGACCCTGTTACTGCGCCCGCTGAATGGTGGGAAAAGGACAGTTTGCGCAAGAGCCTGCGCCAGCAGGTGCGATCCATGGTGCATTTTGCAGGGCTGACGCAGCTGAAGGAGATACCGGAAGAGGTCGAGGCCTACGCGCTCAAGCATTACGCGAGGCAGTGATATGACCGTCTTTCGCATCGGCAACCGAGAGATTGAATACACGCTTCGGCGATCGGCCAAGGCGAAGAAGGCCAGCCTCAGCGTGACGCCGCAATCTTTCGAGCTGCTGGTGCCTGACGGTGCCAGTGATGAGGAGATAGGTGCCGTGCTGGACCGTCGGCGCGGCTGGATCATCCAGACGGTGCAGCACATGGAAGAGCGTGCCAAAGCCCAGACGCGCGTCTATCAATTCGTGACCGGCGCAAAGATCCCTTATCGGGGTCGGATGGCGCGGCTGACCATCGAGCCCTTCGACGGAACACTGGTGGAGGTTGGGTTCCGCAATGGTTTTCGGATCCTTAGACCTCGGGATCTGCCGCCCGACTCGTGCGATGTCATTATCGAAAGCGCGATAAGGCTCTGGCTGAAGCGCCGCGTGCGCGATGACGCCCTTGAATTTGCTCGTAGGCACAGCGCGCGTCATGCAATGAAGCCGCGTGGCGTCCAGATCAAAGACCAGAAGCACATGTGGGGCAGTTGCGGTCAGGACCGCCAGATCAACCTCAACTGGCATCTCATATTCGCGCCGAAGCCGGTGCTGGAATATGCCGTGGTCCACGAGATGTGCCACCTCAAGCACCGCAACCACGAACCGGAATTCTGGGACCTAGTTGCTCGTCTTCTGCCCGATTGGGAAACTCGCAAGGCGTGGCTGGATAAGAACGAGCATATGCTGGGGTGGGAGAAGGTGGAGCCTGTGAGATGATCAGACTGTTTGGTCTTCTCCAGTGTATTTAAGGGGTATCTTGCATGATCGATCTCACCGAGGCAGCGCTTCTCGGCATCGATGTTGGCTTCTCGAAATCCAGGCCGACCACTGGCATCGCCTGGAGCAAGAATGGCGAGTTTGGAGCAGCCAGGACGCACGCGGATTGGGAACGTCGTAGCCAGCACATTCCAGCGTCTACGAAGTTTTCTGTGATAGCCATCGACGGGCCGCTTGTTCCCATCGGATCCGATGACAGCTTGGACCGTTTGTGCGAACGCCTGTTCATTCGCGGCGCATTTCAGACGCGATGCAAGCCGGGCCTGAGCAATCATGGTTACGGCAAGGATCTGCGTCGAGCTGCGGCGGAAACTGCAAATCAGGTGCTTCACCTGGCAGAGCATAACACAGGCGTAGCGAGAGCGATCCGTCAGGACACCTTCATCATCGAAGCATTTCCCAATGCTTTTTTGGGGGTTCTGCTGCCAGAGGCACGGTTTGCATTACCGAAGGCAGGTAAACGCAAGAAATTTGATTGGCTGTATGATCATGCCATCGATAGCGGCGTTCTTTCAGTCCTGTTTCAAAAGATTGGCTGGCATAATCCTCAGCTGTCGACCGAAGTTCTTGGCGAGCGCGACCACGAAAAGCGGGCTGCATGGATCTGCCTGCTCACTGCGGCCTGTGCTGCGAGCGGCGAAGCCGAGGTCGTTGGCGACGAAATAGGTGGCTGGTTTTGGTTGCCACCCTTAGATCAATGGGCAGGATGGGCGCGTGAAGCCCTTGAGAAGAACAGGTTGGCTCTGGCGTAGCGCTATTTGACTCAGGGGAGCGTGCTGACTGGCTTGGTGCAGATGCACGTCGCTTTGTCGCTCTGGATATGCTCAGCGCGCCGCTGAGTCGCTCTGGCGTTTTCCCGAGGTTGCGATTACCAGTTGCTGCGATTAGCTCCGGACCTTATTCAACATGCCGAAAAAACAGAAACGCGATAAAGCCTACTACGAAGAGCGTTTGATCCGAGATCATCCGGGAATCTACGCTGATTTGGTGGATGGAATATACCGGACGGTCACAGAAGCCGCATTAGCAGCGGGACTGAAAACGCCAAGGACTCGTCTGCATGAACTCCAGAATGCATGGTTGAAAGCCAGTGCGAACGAGCGAAACGAATTTGAACAGTGGGTTGCGTCGCAAGCCGGTTCAGTAGGTGCAGCTCTTGTTCCGTGGCAGTAAATCGACGGCTTCAGCCGTGGGCAAAGCTGCGTATCACCACGATCATCGCAAAACGAAATTTGAAGATGGGTGATGTGATGGCTGAGATGGGTTTAAAGCGGCTGACCGCTTCTCTAGGAAGTGCTTTGAGAAGCAATCACCGATTACAGCCAAACGTGTTAGCACAGATTGAAATCTGGCTGGATAAGAACAAACATGTTTGATTATTAGTAGATCGATCTACGGTCACATCAATGATCCCGCACTGTTTCGGACAGATGCTGAAGAGCCATTTCTGCACTTTTGCCTGACATGATTTTGTATAGGTCCAACAGTGTTTCTGAACACTCTGAGTAACCCGGTCTCGGCGCTTCACGCTCGAAGGCGCGCTCAATCTCTCGGTCAGCAGCAACCAGATCAATGTTGGGGACGCGACCCAGGATGTTGAGAAGGCGAGCCTTATAGGCAAGGTGCTCACCGGCTGGTTTCCCGCACTCTACCGTCCCACGCTTTAAGACAACGTATGGGACCATTGCATTCGCGTAAGCCGTGTCCAGTGGACCGGCGTTTACTGGCGCGCCGCTCATCATGAGACTAGCGATCACTGCAGGTCGCAAAAGTCTATTGGCGTTTTTGATGTGGTGAAAATGGATCCAAAGCCGCATAGAGCCTCCGGTGAATTCGTAGTGATGAACCGCACAAAAGGGAAGGGTTCCGTCATAACGAACCGACGATGTGGCGAGCGAAGTTAAAGTGTTGAAATCCTTCGGAACCGCTTATTCGGTCAACAGAAAAGCCACGCTGCACAAAAAGGTTCCTTTATTTCAAGGGTTTGGCGCGTAAGATGCACGGGTTAATTGCACCAGTTTAGTCAGGCGACAGATCAAATGATCACTTTCGGATATGCCCGTGTCAGCACCGTAGAGCAAAGTCTTGACCTGCAAATGTCGGCGCTGAGTGCGGCGGGATGCACCGATGTCCTTACCGATGAAGGATATTCCGGCGCTGATTTCACGAGACCGGGTCTGACACGCCTGCTTCGAAAGCTCCGTCGCGGAGATACCATCGTCGTCTGGCGCCTCGACCGTCTGGGGCGCTCGCTTTTCGAACTATTGAAACTCATCCGCAATCTCAATGAACGTGGTGTCGAGTTCCGGTCGTTGAGCGAGAGCTTGGACACCAGCACACCCGGAGGTCGTCTTCTCCTGCATGTTCTTGCGAGCATGGCGGAATTTGAGAGATCGCTCATCAGCGAAAGAACCAAGGCCGGAATGGCTGCCGCTCGGTCACGCGGTAGCCAGATTGGTCGCCGTCCTGCAATGACCGGTGCTCAGCGCCAGGATGCACGACAGGCTCTTGCCAGCGGCTCCGCTTCTGTCGAAGCCATCGCTAAAAAGCACGGTATCCATCCCCGCACATTGCTTCGAACGCTCAAAGTCGACGCTCAGTGTCTGGACGGCTCTCTTTGACTCAGAGATGGCCGCTGGCTGGCTTGGTCGCTCCGGATGAGAATGTATCTTGCCGAATAAACGCTCGCAGGGGAGTCTGTATAAGAAGCGAGCAAAGTATTGAAAAAATCGGTCCTGATTTCCGGATGCGGTTTGGTTTCGCTTCGCTAGAATTTTGTTTTTCCGTCCCGGAATGTGTTTTCAGTTTTTGGAATGTCACGCTGCCAGTTTTCTTACTTATTATCTTAAAAAGAATAATAATAATATTTGGCAGCGTGACAGCTCTGTTTTCTTACAAACATTCCCGGTTCGGGAAAATCTGTTCCGGAGTGTGAGGGGCCGTAGATAAACCGAGCTTATCTTTTGTATTTTGTTTTTTGGCTCTGCACCGCTGTTGCCGCTCCCGATCGATGCGTCGTTTGTAATCCCCAGCGGGATCAGCCACTCCGGCTTGTGCAGAAGCTTTTTCCAGAATCAGCTCGCCCAACATTTTGCATCCTTGCATCAGAGCTGGCTCGGGAAATCTGCACAGCGGGGATAAGTGGAATTTCTGCCTGACTTCGGCTTAGATGCCGGGAACAGGAGATACCATGACGAGACGACCGCGCCGGAACCACAGCCCGGCTTTCAAGGCGAAGGTGGCACTTGCCGCCATCCGAGGTGAGCAGACGCTGGTGGAATTATCCCAGCAGTTCGACGTGCATGCCAACCAGATCAAGCAGTGGAAGGACCAACTCCTTGAAGGGGCGACAGGCGTTTTCGGCGACGAAGGGAAGACGGAACCGGCAGGCCCGACCGTTGACGTCAAAACGCTGCACGCCAAGATCGGCGAACTGACGCTGGAAAATGATTTTTTGTCCGGTGCGCTCGGCAAGGCGGGATTGCTGGGCGGAAAGAAATGATCGACCGCGAGCACAAGCTATCCGTCGTGCGCCAGGCGAAGCTTCTCGGCTTCAGCCGTGGCACAGTCTACTATCTGCCTCGTCCAGTGCCTGACGGTGATCTTGCCCTGATGCGCCGGATTGACGAGTTGCATCTCGACTACCCCTTTGCCGGAAGTCGGATGTTGCAAGGGCTCTTGAGAGGAGAAGGGCTGGAAGCTGGGCGGCTGCATGTCGCCACGCTGATGAAGAAGATGGGCATCGAGGCCATATACCGTCGCCCGAACACATCCAAACCAGCACCCGGTCACAAAATCTATCCCTACCTCCTGCGCAAGCTGGCGGTGACCCGTTCCAACCAGGTTTGGGCGATGGACCTGACATATATTCCGATGGCTCGCGGCTTTGTCTATCTCTGCGCCGTCGTGGACTGGTTCAGTCGGCGGGTTCTGTCGTGGCGGCTGTCGATCACGATGGAAGCAGCCTTCTGCATCGAAGCAGTCGAGGAAGCGCTGGCCCGTTATGGCAAACCCGACATATTCAATACTGACCAAGGATCGCAGTTCACCTCGATGGACTTCACGGCAGTGTTGAAGAAAGCCGAAATCGCCATCTCGATGGATGGCAAGGGCGCTTGGCGGGACAATGTCTTCGTGGAACGCCTTTGGCGTTCGATCAAATACGAGGAGGTCTACCTCCACGCCTACCAAACCGTGTCCGAAGCCCGCGTCGGCATTGGCCGATATCTGACCTTCTACAATAGTCGACGCCCACATTCATCCCTTGACCGGCAGACGCCGGATCAGGCTTACTTCAACGCGCTGGCACCAATGATGGTGGCGGCATAATCGAGGCGGAAATCCACTTAACGAAACGCCCGAAACTGTTCAGACGAACCGAGCCACCTCTCATCTGCGGGCATGAAGCACGCTCGTATGAAGATGGATCGAGTGTGTAGTGCATCCCGAAACATGTTGGCCAGCGGTGCGTTGAAATCGGGTGAACAGGAATAATAGCGTCGACCGGAATATGATTCAGGTCGCTTTCGACAATCTCCATCGCCCGCTTGAATGTTCTTTCAGTGGTTATAGATTTGAACAACTCGGCAGGCACCTGCTGTCTTTCATATGTGAATGTCCGAATTGCACTGTGAAGCGGCATATTCACCTCCTTCACATAGTTCAGAACGAAGCGCCTGAAGTCGTCTTGTGCAGGAATTTCCCGATAGTTTTCGAGAAGGTAGGATGGATGGTCGACGGAAGCGAGAGTGCTGGGCAACTGTTCCTTCCATCGTGCAACTATAAACGCTGTCAGCCATGGAGTGGATTTATCATTACCATGCAACTGGTTCGGACGCGGGAAGCTCTTCCGCTCGTCACTTCGTTTGAGTGCGAAATCGAAAGCCGCCTCAATGTAGACAGGATAAGAGATGCCAAGTTCATCTGCGCGTTGGCGAGCCGCGACCAGTTGGCTTCTTTCGCGGGCATCAACTTTCATAGTGAGAACGTGGACGCCGCTCACTTTTTTAGCGCGCTCGACATCAACCTCCTCCGCAAATTTCCTACGGTAGATGTTCTGATAGGTATTCATGAAAAGCCGGTTGGCTTCCTTTGGTGACATGAACCGGTAGTCAAACCACTTGATGACAGTCAGAGGTCGCTCGGCTTCGAGGACTTCAGTGGGGTGCTCCTGGATAGTTTTGATGAGAGATTCGACTCGGATCTGTTCTGGGGATTTTGATGTTTCAGGCATGGGTCATCCTTTCCGCCAATGATGGCGGCTGTTTAGATTTTGATGTGAGGATGAGCGGCCGGCTGCTCTGAAAACCCATATAGCGAAATCGTCGGCGGTAATTGAAAAAAGTTACAGGTGGTCAGCGAAAACTTTTCCTCGCGCCAGCGATCATGAAAAAACCGTTCCTGTGCAAAGCCCAATAGTTTTGACCAGTAAAAGCATCACAATCGGCTGGAAAACTAAGAAATCCGGATTTCCGCGTCAACTTAGTGGAAAGATAGCGCTAACGATCATCTTATTTTGCATAAGAAGAACGACAGTTATTGTCGCCACCATTGGTGCCAGCCCGTGACGGTTCTCCCCTTGCAGAAGGCCGCTAAGTTGTCAGAACGTAAACTTCAGCCACATAAAAGGAGAGGTGGCTTGAGAATAAAAACCTTGGTGGCAACCCAAGGCATCCCCTTCACGCGAGACGACGTTCTCTAGGACTTCGCTTGCTGTCCGGGTGACATGCGCCCGGACATACAATGCAACATTAAACAGTAGATCGATCTATCCTAGGCGGGCGACCAGATCATCAGCAGCAAGATGTGTGTAGCGTTTCAACATTCGCAGCTCTTTGTGACCGGAGACGGCGCTGACCTCAATCACGTTCAGACCACGCTCGAATAGGCGACTGACGCCCTCGTGGCGCAAATCGTGAAATCTCAGGCTGGAGATGCCAACCCGAGCCAACAGACGATACCACACTTGCTCCAGGGAACCGGCTTTCATCGGAAAGACGATAGCTTGATCTACGTCTGCGAGTGACCTCCAGTCCATCAGGGCATCGAAGGCACGCTGGGACAGCGGCACCTCGCGGCTGGTTCCGTTCTTAGTCATCGCCAGACTGATCACCCTGCGATTGTGCGAGACATCCGCCCATTGAAGGCCGAGAAGCTCTCCACGACGCATCCCTGTCTCGATCGCTAGGATTAGCAGCGTCCGGAAGTAGGGAATCTTTCCACCAGCACAGCCATCGAGAAGACGCTGCTCCTCGTCGCCGATCAATCGGCGGCTGCGCTCGTTGCGTATGACCGGACGACGCACCAGTTTAACAACGTTCTTTGACAGAGGCAGACCCCAATCACGGATAGCGACTTCAAGGACGTGGCTGAGGATCGCAAGCTCTCTGACGGTAGTAGATGGAGCTACGGATTGCAGGCGTTCATCTCTGAATGACGCAATGTCCTGCTGGCTCAGACCGATCATTGTCCGGTAAGAAAGATCGTGCCGGCGCAAAACGTCGATGCGTTGGATTTCCTGGACGGACCCACGCTTCAAAGGAGAGACTTCCCGCTGATATCGTTCAAGAAGCTGTCCAAGCGTTGTGCTCTCGAGAATTTTCGTGTCGGGGGCTGCACCGAACCTATCAACCTGTGCTTCGAGATCGCGCGCCCATTTCTCCGCTTCGATCTTCGTGTCGAATGATTTGCAACGGGGCTTCATGCCACGACGACGAACCTGTGCTTGCCAGCGTCCTCTAAGTTTTCTGATAGTCGCCATGTGATCTCCAAGCAATGTTGAAAATCATGCGTAGGATGCCGCATTAGGGGTGCCAAGAATTATCCCGGTAAAGACGAAGGCAGGACAGTCCTCTTCGAAATTTCGGCAACGCGTCCCCGGAATGTTTGGTCGAGCCGGATCATCGAATCGACCATATAATCGACCATTGCCGGCCACTGTTCACGATCGAAGATATTGCCAGCTCGTTCTGATTTAATTCGGCAAGCCCGTCGACCTTCGAGACGCTCCCAGACCAATTCTTCGCCGAATTCAGTTTGTATTGCTGCGGCATCAGACAAGAGCGCGTCGAAGATGCGCTCATTTTGTCCTTCAGCACCTGCATCGATATAGACCTCTACCCTGGCAGCCGTGCTGGTCACTACAAACGTAAAGCTCACCCCTCGGCTCCCCGCACTGGTCCCAATGTAGTTCGTGGTCCTCGGGGACAAGTTTCGAAATAGTGGACTCCTCTGGTTCATCGCAGGCAGCAGCAGCGTCCAGAACTCTAGCCGCAGAGCGTGTCGCGTCTTTTCAGCCTCCACGCGTTTGACTTCTGTTTGCGCTTTCGCAGTCAAGCCGATCATAAAATCTTCGGCATCCTTAGTCGGGATGATTTGGTCGACAGTTAGAAAGAGGTCATCACCCTGCGAGAACGGCGAGACCTTGAAGCACTGGATGCGCAGATTGAAGCTTGATAGCCAGAGAACCGTCGAGGTGACCTCTTTGCGGAAGTTTGCCGCAATTAAGATTATGCGTTGCGTCACCCCTTTGTTCAGCGTGACGTCCTGATATTCATCTTCGTCCAGAAAATTGCAGAGCTTTTCTTCGGCATTGGCGCCAGGGAAATGTCGGTCCAGGTAGGACTGGAAGATATCGCGAATATCGTTGGAGGTCAGCCGGGAGCAATAAGAGGCGTATTTTAGGGCCTGCCATGTGACATCACGGCCTGTGTCGTCGAGCTTGTTCTCGATAACAACTAGTGAGCCCTGCTTGTCGATGGCGAGAAGGTCCAGGCGCTCTTGAGTGTCTGAGAAACCAGCAAACTCTTTTTGGACGATGAGCAGATCCTCGCCCAAGGCGTCCGGCTGATTTGCGATCCACTCCTGGAGATGAGCACGCTCTTTGAAACCAAGTTCCGTGAAAGACCGGGGCGAAAGACGCTCTATCCGGTTCTCTTGCTTTTTCAATTTTAAACACCGATAGCTCCAGTTCGCGGAGAGGAGTTGCCTCCTGGGACGATAAATTGGATACGGGCAGGTATATTCACCCGGTCAATCTCAGAAAGCAACCGACGCTAGCCAGTGTCCTCTGAGCTTCCAGATCGTTGCTACCGTGATCTCCAATCGACATGGAACATCACGCATAGGATGCCCTTGAAGGGGCGCCAAGGATTTCCCTTAGACTTACATCAACAGATCAAGATGCCTTCTCGACGTTCATAGCATGGATGTAGCAAGAGCTTAACCCCGCCGGGTTCCCAGAACTATTCGGTTCATACTATCAATTAGCGCAAGCATAGCATCGTCACATGTCTCCGCTTGAATATCATTGTAGCGATCGCGGTCTACTACAACCGGCCCGGATAATACTGTCCATGTCGCAGATGGTGCATCTTCGATCATAGCTATTAATCGTTCCGCGAACGGACGAACGCGCGGCGCGAATCGTTCAAGAATGCCGTATTCTTGGCTAGCCAACAACATCACTTGACTGAGGCGATCAGCTGGCCCCAAGAAAGGAGACTGCGCAAAGGAATCGATAACAATCATAGCGCTCGCTTGGAGCAAGCTGGCTTGGTCGTCTTCACGAGCAAGGCCCGGAATGAGGTCTACATCCTTAACGTAGCGCGATAAAACATTGATCAGTGTTTTGTATTCTCCCTCGAATACGAATGGGGTCAGGCAATCGCCTTCATTTTGCCACACACGCACTTGTGCTTCATCAATATGGCCTTCCCACGGATGCACCGATCCACGCTCTGAAATATCTCTGATGAAGTCGTCCCATTTAGAACCCTTTATACTAACGCGATCAAGCGCGTGTGCTCCAAGGTAACCATCATACCTAGATGGCAAGAAGATACTTACTTCGGTTTCTCCACCGACGTAATGATCCCACGAGCAAATCCAAAATACTCTTGAGGCAGTTCCCTGAACGGGCTCACCGACGTGGCCGAGGGCGGCACCGTTTATATCTTCTAACGTGAGTTTAACCTCTTCTAGAAGACGTATAGTTGATAGCGCACTGACAATGTAGGAAGGATCGTGTTTGATATTATTATATTCTTTCCGGAGATTATGGAGAGCATCAACGCGGAGCGCATCTATCCCACTAGACCTCAGCTCTTCTATAAAGTTATAAAAATTATCATTAGATGATTTAAGAGGAAATGCGTAACGCTTGAGGAAAACCTCGATGTTTCTCGCGCAATCGACAACAGCATCCGCGAAGCACTTAATTAGATAATCTTCATTAATATAATCTCTCAAACGTTTTACGGATTTCTCTGTCTCATTAACAATACTATTCCCATATGTATTCATTATCGTGTTTCCACCACATTTTGCCTAAGGCGGGGGATATACGAAAAGTATCAACAACTGGTAATTGGATAGCGAGGCAGCGGTGGCCTTTGCTGCGCCGAGAGTGTGGCGCTAGCCGATTCTGCATCTGTTTCTATGTTCCGGAAAAATCTACAGATTGCAAAAAAAGCGTTGGTAACCCAAGGTTCAATATGGCGGAGAGGGTGGGATTTGAACCCACGATACCCTTGCAGGTATGCCGCATTTCGAGTGCGGTGCATTCGACCACTCTGCCACCTCTCCGCGGGCACGAAGTTTTGAGGTTCGTGCGGGCGTTCTCATAACCAGCAATACTGGCGCATGCAAGGGCAAAATGTTTGTTCTGTGTGTCGAGGTGCAAGTTTTTGATGTTTTTATGAAAACGGTGAGTTCCGCTGCTGTCGAGTTGTAGACCGTGGTGTCGACTATTCGGAATTCATTCGGAACAAACTTCTCCCCAAGGGTGTTTCCCTGCCGACAAATGCGAGGGCAGCATGCAGGAGACGACATCGCTAAATCGAGACAATCACAGGCGTTTTTGGTCCCTTGAGTGTGGCGACTCTCCCGTCATCGGGACGGCCATTCACGATGGTCATGGTGCTAGACAAGATGTGCTGCCGCTCATGGCGCTGTCAGGTGATGATCGGCTTCGCGAGGAGGATCCGTTTACGGCGGAGATGATTTCCGGCCTTGCGAATCGCATCGTTGTTCACCGCTCTCGGTTTGAGGTTGATCTGAACCGGGCCAGAGCGCAGGCGATTTATCTGAAACCCGAACAGTCATGGGGGCTGAATGTCTGGTCACACCAGCCGAGCGAAAGCGTGACTGGCCAATCGCTTGATTTCCATGCTGATTATTATGCGATGCTGGAGCACACGCTGACGCAGATGGAAAAGCGGTACGGCAAATTTGTCGTGCTGGATGTGCACAGCTACAACCATCGCAGAAATGGCGCGAATGCTGCCTCCACGCCGCAGCAAGATGCGCCTGATATCAATATCGGCACCGCCTCTATGGATCGGGATCGTTGGGCCGATGTGGTGGATGCGACAATCCGGCATTTTGCATCCGTCACCATCGGTGGTCGGAAGCTGGATGTGCGGGAGAATATTGCCTTTCAGGGCAGGGGCGAACAGACGCGGTTCATCCACGAGCGGTTTGCTGAAAACGGCTGTGCCATTGCCATCGAGTTCAAGAAAATCTTTATGGACGAATGGACCGGCCAGCCAGATACCCAGATGATCGCGGATATTCGTGATGCGATGACATCTCTGGAAACGGTCCTTGAAGACCTGCTGAGGACGCGCACATGAGCGTGGCCGATGCAAAGCTGCCGGTTGCGGCCCCTGATGTCCTGGATGAGATTCTGGAAAGTCTCGCAGCGGGAAAAGCGATTCGAAAAGATATCGGCAGCAACGGACGGCTGCATATCGATAGGCCGCTGCCATTCATCTGCCTGCATGTGACGGGCGGCTCGAAAGATTTGGCAGCGCGGGATATTGCTGCCGCCCATGCGTCTTACCTGATTGCCGCCAATATCAGCGAGGCCATGCCATTCCTAAGAGCTGTTGGCGCAGAGATGCAAGAGCGATTCGGCACATTCATCGTGCTGGATATGGGAGAACTGGAACACGATATTCTTTTGGCGGATGATTCGCCCTATCTGCCGCACTATGAGGTCGCGGTTTCTGCCACGTCGGAGCCGGAAACGCAAAATGCCAAACGGGTGTTTATCAAGGCTGTTTGCGATGCGGAAATCCGTTTTCGCACACCGCGCATCACGCGTCCCGACGCGGAGAATGATCCGGTTTTAAAACTGGAAGCAGCGGGCCTCGCTTTTCCCTGCATCAGTGTTCGTTTTGCGCCAATTTATCGCCAGCCGGAATCGGGAGCGGATTATCCGGGCCTGCGGGAAACGATGATCGCCGATCTGTTCGATGCTGGCCTGCGGGCTTTTGCCGCCTTTTCCAGTCACTCGGAAGCGCTGAAGGTCACAACGCATCGCGCACTTGGGCGCAAGGCGTTTGTAGATGCCGTGCGCCGTGCGGATCGCTCCGTCGATGACATTGCCGCCTCGTTCGATTTCCTGCTGTCGGTCACGCCGATCAATGCCCGCAAGGCATTTGTGGATTTCAAAGAAAGCGGCTTTCAATATGCGCCGCATTTTCTTTATCGTCCGCTGGGCGTTGATGTCGAAGAGCAGAAACGGAAACTCTATTCCGTCGCGTTCGATCATTTGGAAGACCCGGTTCTCTACCATCTTTACCGCGAAAAACAGCAGGAGCTGGACCTGCAACTGACGATGCTGGCGCATCTGCATCGCCGTCAGTTTCCAGATTTCAGCCGTGCGCTTTATGGCTCCGTCGAGCCTGCATTGCTTGCCATTGCGCAGGACGTTCTGGCCCGTTGCCCGCGTGCTGACGATGGCGAAGTGGCGATGGTAGACTGTTATGAAGTGGCGAAACAGGCCCGAGACATGGTGGAGGCCTACCGCGCCGAAGAACCGGAATTCAAGGCTCGTGTGGACATTCGTGATGACCTGCCGCCGGGACTGATGGTGACGGGCGAAAAGCTGCTGGTGTCCCGCCATACGGTGATGGAGCGCAGGCGGCTTGAGGCTTTGCTGCACCATGAAATCGGTGTGCATCTTCTGACCTATTTTAACGGCTCAGCACAGGGACTTCGGCTGTTTCGTACCGGTCTTTCCGGTTATGAGGGTGTGCAGGAAGGGCTTGCCGTGCTTGCCGAATATCTGGCCGGAGGCATGACGCGCGAGCGGTTGCGGCTCATCGCGGGGCGTGTCGTTGGCTGTTCGGCGATGCTGGATGGCGCGAGTTTTGTGGAAACCTTTCGGCTCGTGACACAAGACCACGGCTTTGATGAGGTCGGTGCTTTCAACATGGTGTTAAGGATCTATCGCGGCGGCGGCCTGTCGAAGGACGCCATCTACCTGCGCGGTCTGTGTGAAATTCTGGAGCATTTGCGCAAGGGCGGCGCGCTTGATCCGTTCTGGATGGGCAAGATATCCGCTGCCCATTTCCCCATCATGCAGGAACTTGCGCTGCGCGGTCTTCTTCGTCCGCCCGGCATACGTCCAGCGTTTCTAGCGCCTGCAAAGGCAAATGAACGTCTGGAGAAAATACGATCAGGATTATCGATCGCTGAAATGGCAACTTTATAGGGAGGCACATATGCGTTTAGCATTTTTCGTCAATTCAATTGAGGGCGAGCAGCCAACCTTTGCTACGGGGCTTCTGGCAATGGCTGCGCTCAATCGCGGACACGAGGTTATATATATTACGCCGGGTGATTTTACCCTGCGCCCGGACGATTCACTGGTGGTCCACGGCCTCGTTCTGCCGCGCCAAAAATATAAAAAGGTCGAGAATTTTCACGCTGTCTTGCAAGAGAAGAAGCTTGAGCGGGAAACGATCAACATCGAAGACATCGATGCGTTGATGTTGCGCAATGATCCTTCGCTGGATCAAACGGCACGACCCTGGGCGGTGCATTCCGGCATTCTGTTTGGCCGGCTGGCAGAACAACGCGGTGTTGTGGTGCTGAATGATCCGGAAGGATTGGCGCTGGCGCAAAACAAGCTTTATTTCCAGAGTTTTCCAGAAATCGTACGGCCGACCACATTGATTTCGCGCAATGTCGAGGAAATTCGGGCTTTTGCGGACGCGCATCCAAAGGGCGTTATCGTCAAGCCACTTCAGGGTTCAGGCGGCAAAAATGTCTTCAAGATCGAGTCCAGCAAGGAAACCAACCTCAACCAGATATTCGAGGCGGTCAGCATCGAAGGCTATTTGATCGCACAGGCCTATCTTCCCGCAGCGAAAGACGGCGATATTCGTTTTTTCATGATGAATGGCGAGCCGTTGATGCGGGATGGACACTACGCGGCGCTGCGTCGTGTACCAGCCAAGGGTGATCTGCGCTCCAACATTCACGCCAGCGGAACGGCAGAGGCCGCAGAGGTGACGGATGAGGTCATCGCACTTGCAGAAATGATGCGCCCGAAACTGGTGGAAGACGGCATGTTCCTGGTGGGGCTGGATATCGTCGGTGACAAGATATTGGAAGTAAACGTCTTTTCACCCGGCGGTCTAGCGCACATCCGTGACCTGACCAAAGTTGATTTTACCGATACGGTCATCGAAGCGATAGAGAAGAAAGTTGCGATGCAGCAGGCCTCTGCCGGAATGCTCAACAACCGCTTGCTGGCGACTTTGTAAGCCGCCAGCATCAAGCCATCACGCGTTTCGAAGCCGCCCTTGCATCAGGTCAATCACCGCACGGGCGGCTTCCAGAACATTCGTGCCGGGGCCGAACACGGCAGCCACGCCATTGTCCAGCAAAAATTGATAATCCTGCCGTGGCACGACGCCGCCAACGATCACGATGACATTTTCAGCACCGCGATCTTTCAGCGCCTGCACCAGCTGCGGGGCCAGTGTTTTGTGACCAGCCGCCAGCGATGACATGCCCACCACATGCACCTTGTTTTCAACGGCAAGGTTCGCGGCTTCTTCCGGTGTCTGGAACAGCGGACCTGCGACGACATCAAAACCAATATCGCCAAAGGCCGATGCAATGATTTTTGCACCTCGGTCATGCCCATCCTGGCCGAGCTTGGCGATCAGCATTTTGGGCTTGGTGCCGACAACGGCGGAAAGCTCTTCCAGCCGGGTGCAGAGCGTCGCATATTCCGGATCGCCTTCATAAGCGGCACCATAAACATCATGCACCACTTCCGGCACGGCGGCGTGGTCACCAAAAATGCTGCGCATTGCGTCGGAAATCTCGCCAACCGTCGCGCGTGCGCGTGCCGCCTCCACCGCTGCTTCCAGCAGGTTGCCGGTGCCGGTTTTGGCAATGTCCGTCAGTGCGCAGAGGGCGGTTTCCACGGCTTTTGGGTCGCGCTGGCGGCGCACATTTTCCAGCCGCCTGATCTGGGAGGCGCGAACGGCGGAATTGTCGATATCGAGAATGTCGATGGGGTCTTCATTCTCAAGCCTGAATTTATTGACGCCAACGATGATTTCTTCGCCGCGATCCACTGCCGCCTGTCGTTTGGTGGCGGCTTCTTCGATCAGCCGTTTGGGTAGGCCTTCACCGACGGCCTTGGTCATGCCGCCAAGTGCCTCGACCTCTTCGATCAAGGCCCAAGCTTTCTCGGCCAGCTCATTCGTCAGGCTCTCGACATAATAGGAACCTGCCAGCGGATCGACCACCTTCGTCACGCCGGTTTCATGCTGCAAAATAAGCTGGGTGTTGCGGGCAATACGGGCTGAAAAATCAGTCGGAAGCGCCATGGCTTCGTCGAGCGCATTGGTGTGCAAAGACTGCGTGCCACCTAGCGCTGCCGATAGCGCCTCATAGGCTGTACGGATGACGTTGTTGTAAGGGTCTTGCTCCTGAAGCGACACGCCCGATGTCTGGCAATGGGTGCGCAGCATCAGCGAGGAGGCATTCTGCGGATTAAATTCCTCCATGATGCGCGACCACAAAAGGCGGGCGGCACGCAGCTTGGACGCCTCCATGAAAAAATTCATGCCGATGGCAAAAAAGAAGGAAAGCCGCCCGGCGAAATCATCGACATTCAGACCTTTTTTCAGCGCGGCGCGCACATATTCGCGCCCGTCTGCAAGGGTAAAAGCCAGCTCCTGCACCAGCGTCGCGCCCGCTTCCTGCATGTGATAGCCAGAAATGGAAATCGAGTTGAAGCGCGGCATCTCTTTGGCCGTATATTCGATGATATCGGCAATAATCCGCATCGAAGGTTCGGGCGGATAGATATAGGTGTTACGCACCATGAATTCTTTGAGAATATCGTTTTGAATTGTGCCGGATAGCTCCGCTTTTGAGCAACCCTGTTCCTCACCCGCAACGATGAAACTTGCGAGAATGGGAATGACCGCGCCGTTCATGGTCATGGAAACCGACATGTCTTTCAACGGAATGCCATCAAACAGGATTTTCATGTCCTCGACACTGTCGATAGCCACACCCGCTTTGCCCACATCACCAACCACCCGCTCGTGGTCACTGTCATAACCGCGATGGGTGGCCAGATCGAAAGCGACGGATAGGCCTTTTTGGCCGGCAGCAAGGTTGCGCTTGTAAAAGGCGTTGGATTCTTCAGCCGTGGAAAACCCGGCATATTGGCGAATTGTCCACGGGCGCCCCGCATACATCGTGGCCCGTGGCCCGCGCACGAAAGGTTTGAAACCGGGCAGGCTATCGAGATGTGCAATGTCTTTGACGTCTTCGGCGGTGTAAAGCGGCTTTACGTCGATGCCCTCAGGCGTGTGCCAAACGAGGGTTTCGGGAGAGCGTTTCAGTTCCTTCTCGGCAAGCGCCTGCCAGTCCTTCACCGTCTTTTTGTCCGACATTCACGTCTCCTCTCAATCAGCATTTTTGCCTTGGCAGACGCAAACGCTTCACCTTCCCAATTGGACGCATGTGTTTTGCGTTCGTTGAAGGCAAGATATGGAGCCAATCCTTTTTACACAACCACGACGGCGCGAACTTCTTTGATTTCGTTCACGCGTGCAGGCTCAAGGTGCAATACTGGGTAAGCCCGTCATCACGTTGAAAACTCCGAATTTTCGGGCAATTCTGGAACTTTCCGGGTTCGGACGGTTTGATGGCTAGACCGGGTCCGATGGAATGGGAAGCAGGCGATGAAACAGGCGTGGGTGCACTTTCGGCGGACCTATTTGACCACATCGGTCATGTTGAGATCGATCCCGGTGGGGGTCGTTATTGCAGCGGGCGTGGTGGCGACAAGCTGGACCCATATTTTGCTCAGCGACCATCAGCAACTCGTCGTGCAAACATATGAAGCCATAGACACCACCAAAGACGTGCTGATCGGCTTGATCGATGCTGAAACCGGCCAGCGCGGTTATCTGTTGAGCGGCGATCGTCGTTATCTGGAGCCCTACGACAAAGCGCTGACCCGGCTGACACAACTTCGAACAACACTACGGACGGAAATCGTTGGCAGCGCTGACAAGGTCGCGCTGGTCAAAGAGCTTGACACGCTGGTTGACGGCAAGCTTGGCGAACTGAAAGCGTCGATAGATTTGCACGACACCGTGAGCCCGGACGCCGCCAGAGAGCGGGAAATCGCCATGATGCAGCGGCCGACCATGGACCAGATACGGCGCACAATCGGCCAGATAACCGAGACCGAGAAAGGGTTGCTGTCATCCAGGCAGTCTGAAGTCGACCTTGATGAGACGCGCATACGCGTCGTCGCTATTCTGGTGGGTCTCGCGTCCTTCCTCACCCGCGCTGTGATCGAGATGTATATCGCGCGCTTGAGAAAGCGACGTGAGGCATCAGATCAGTCTCGAAAGCCTCTGGAAAATTAGAATTATCGACCGTCTTTTTTCCGTTCTGCGGGACCGTTCATATCGCGACCGACCCATTTGAAGAAGAAAAACACGGCAGCACCGATGAGCAGAAGCGGCATAAAACTTCCGAGATCAAACATAACAATCGCTCCTGATTTGGTATCAGGATTGTATGCCAGAATGGGAAGGGAGCGAACTGTCAGAAGTGTCGAGCGAAATGTTGGTTTTGATAAAAAACGCTGCGGATGCTGCCGATTCTCACGGCAGCATCCGGCTTTCAAAAATGCGTTTTATCGGGCAATGGCGTTATGCCGCCCTTTGACGATCTGAATGACCGTATTTTGATTTCGCCGCGACACCACTTCCAAGTTTGAAGCGGGACACAAGATCGCGCAGCCTTGCTGCTTCCTGGGCAAGATTGGCGGACGCCGCCGTCGATTGTTCGACCATCGCGGCGTTCTGCTGCGTGACCTGATCCATGGAGTTGACGGCGGTGTTGACTTCGGAAAACCCGGTCGACTGTTCTTTGGCAGATGTGGCAATCGCATTCATATGCTGGTCAATGCGCGCGATCTGGCCACTGATCGTCTTCAGGGCCACGCTGGTGTCGAGAACGAGTTTGACGCCGCTTTCGACTTCGATCGTCGATTTCTCAATGTGGCCCTTTATTTCTTTGGCCGCTTGTGCGGACCGTTGCGCGAGTTCACGCACCTCTTGCGCCACAACGGCAAAACCCTTGCCTGCATCTCCAGCACGCGCCGCTTCGACGCCCGCATTCAAAGCCAGCAGATTTGTCTGAAACGCGATCTGGTCAATGACGCTGATAATGCTGGATATCTGCTGGGACGAGGCTTCAATACGGTGCATGGCGTCTTCCGCGTGCGAAACGACCTCGGCGGATTTGGCCGCGTTCAGATTGGCGTGGGCGGCTTCGGCTCTGGCTTCGTTTGTCAGCTTGGTTGAGTTCGACACATTGACGGTGATCTGATCAAGAGCCGCAGCGGTTTCTTCAAGCGAGGCGGCCTGTCGTTCGGTGCGTCTGGACAAATCTTCTGCGCCCGACGCGATCTCGCCGCTGCCTTCGTCTATCGCGGCAACGGCTATCGCGATGGCGCCCAGCGTCTCGTTGAGTTGGCTGACGGACGTGTTGAAATCGTGCCGTAGGCCCTCAAAATCGGGGGTGAAAGGCTCGTCTATCTGGAAAGCAAGATCACCGGAAGCAAGGCGTTTCAGGCCATCGGCGAGACCAGACGTGGCCATGCGCAGTCGCTCGGCGGCGCTATCGTCCGCCTGCTTTCTTGCTGCAACTCTGTCGGTTTCGGCGCGCAATCTGGCTTCTGCGGCTTCCCGTTCCAACTGTCTGTTGGTGATCGCGGCTTGACGGAAAACCTCGACTGTGGCCGCCATCGTCCCGATTTCATCGGTGCGGCCAGTAGCGTTACAGGCAAAGTCGGTATCGCCCGATGCGAGTTTTTCCATGTCGGTCGAAAGCGATAGAATGGGCGTCGTTACGGTTTTACGGATCACAAAATAAAGACCAACTGCGAAGACAGCCGCAAGGCCGAGAAGAATTTGCAACACGATATCGATTGAGGCTTTGAGATGGGAGCTGTTGTCTGAAATGTCCTGCGAGGCAGCGGTGATCTGATCACCGGCATGTTCCATCGCCGTTTCCAGCGCTGAAAACTGCTTCATGAACTCAGGCAATGCCTTCAAGGCTGCGTCGGCATCACGCGAGGCGACATCAACCATCTTGGTAGCGCTAGCAATATAAGCCAGAAGAGGGCCTTCGACGCTTGCAAGAACTGATTTCGTGGTGGCGTCGGAGGCGAGAGCCTTGTTCGCGTCGATCATTTCGCGAAACGATGATTCATGCTCGGCCAGATCAGCCTTCACCGCTTTGATATCAATTCCGGCGGCCGGATTGGCCGCCAGGATGGATGCGAGTACATCGCCGCGCAGCGCGTCGTGCATCATATCCGCGTTCATGTGGTTTCGAAGGATTTGTGATGACTGCATGACATCGGCAGTATTTTCAGAGAGAATGGACGCGGACCACATGCCAATGCCAGTTGTACCACCAGCCAAAACAAAGAACGCGAGACTTGCTGCAATAATTTTATTCTGGATAGACGCCATGGCAAGTCTCTCACGTTAAAACTATCTCCGTGGTATATCGAAACATGTTTAATTAATTGCGAACTTAAATACGGTTGCTTTGTTCGTAAGACTTATCCCCACGCGTGCAAGAAACTGTCCTATAAGTCTTCAGCAAAAAGCCGCAACACGATATCGTGCTGCGGCTTTTTCGACGTCATGAATGGTTACGCGCTCACACGGCCTTATCCATTTTATAGTCCGTATTGGCGGGTTCTTCCTGCTTGTGCTGGATCAACGGACGATTGCCGGAGAGTTTGCGCACGAGCACGTAGAACACAGGTGTCATGAAAATACCGAAGAACGTGACGCCAATCATGCCGGAGAACACCGCGATACCCATTGCCTGGCGCATTTCCGCGCCCGCGCCTGTGGAAATCACCAGCGGTACGACACCCATGATGAACGCAAGCGAGGTCATGAGGATTGGGCGCAAGCGAAGACGACTTGCCTCGATGGCGGCGGCGATGGGCGTACGCCCTTCAAACTCCAGTTCACGGGCGAACTCCACGATCAAAATCGCGTTTTTCGCCGATAGTCCCACAAGGACGACAAGACCTATCTGGGTGAAGATATTGTTGTCACCTCCTGTCAACCACACGCCGACGAGTGCCGCCAGAATCCCCATCGGCACGATCATGATGATGGCGATCGGTAGTGTCAGGCTTTCATACTGGGCTGCCAGCACAAGGTAGACAAGCAGCAAGGCGAGCGGGAAGACGACAATGCTCGAGTTGCCGGCCAGGATTTGCTGGTAGGTCAGATCTGTCCACTCGAATTCGATACCGGGAGGCAGCGTTTCGTTGAGGATTTTCTCCATGGCTGCTTGCGCTTGTCCTGACGAGAAGCCCGGTGCGGGACCAGCGTTGATGTCCGCAGCAAGGAAGCCGTTGTAACGGTTGGTGCGTTCAGGGCCGGTTGTTGCGTCGACCTTGAGGAGTGTGGACAACGGTATCATCTGGCCGGTCGAAGAACGCAGCTTCAACCGTCCGATGTCTTCCGCCTGGGCGCGGAACTGGGCATCTGCCTGTACCCGCACACTGTAGGTTCGGCCGAATGCGTTGAAGTCGTTCACGTAGAGCGAGCCGAGATAGATTTGCAGTGTCTGGAAGACGTCTGTGACCGAGACGCCAAGTTGCTCCGCCTTTGCGCGATCGAGATTCGCGTAAAGCTGTGGCACGTTGATCTGGAAGCTGGAGAAGACACCAGCCAGTTCAGGTGTCTGGTATGCCTTGGCGATAACGGCCTTCGCCGCTTCGTCAAGGGCCTGATAACCGTAGCCTGAACGATCTTCGATCTGCAACTTGAAGCCGCCTGTCGTGCCGAGACCGTTGACCGGCGGCGGCGGGAACATGGCGATGAAGGCGTCCTGAATGCCAGAGAGCTTCTGGTTTAACTGCATGGCGATGGCATTGCCGGAAAGCTCCGGCGTCGTGCGCTTTTCGAAGTCATCGAGAACCGCAAAGACGATGCCGGAATTGGAGCCTATGGTGAAGCCATTGATAGACAGGCCAGAAAAGGCGATGGCATTGCTGACGCCCGGTGTGTCCAGAGCGATGTCGCTCATGCGCTTGATGACAGCCTCCGTCCGGTCGAGTGTTGCTCCATCGGGAAGCTGTGCGAAGCCAATCAGATATTGCTTGTCCTGTCCCGGTACGAAACCGCCCGGCACGGTCGTGAAAATACCATAGGTCGCGCCGACGAGCGCCAGGTACACCAACATCACAAGGCTCTTGCGCGACACGAGACCGCCCACAGTACGGCCATAGCCGTTGGAAGCAGCACCGAACACCCGGTTGAAGCCACGGAAGAACCAGCCAAAGACCTTGTCCATACCGCGTGTCAGCCAGTCTTTCGGGGCGTCGTGTTTCTTGAGCAGCATTGCCGCTAGGGCAGGAGAGAGTGTCAGCGAGTTGATGGCCGAAATGACCGTCGAAATGGCGATCGTCAATGCGAACTGCCGGTAGAACTGGCCAGAGAGGCCAGAAATAAAGGCAAGCGGCACGAATACGGCCACGAGCACGAGCGCGATGGCTATGATCGGGCCGGACACCTCGCGCATGGCTTTATAGGTCGCGTCACGGGGGGAAAGTCCCTGCTCTATGTTACGCTCGACGTTCTCGACCACGACGATGGCGTCATCCACGACGATACCGATTGCCAGCACCAGACCAAACAAAGTCAGGGCATTGATAGAGAACCCGAAGGCATACATCACCGCGAACGTGCCGATGATCGATACGGGAACGGCGATGAGCGGAATGATAGAAGCGCGCCACGTCTGAAGGAAGATAATCACCACCAGCACCACGAGGCCAATGGCTTCGAGGAGCGTATCGATCACTTTCTCGATGGACGAGCGCACGAACTTTGTCGTGTCATAGACAATTTCATATTTCACGCCATCGGGCATTGCCAATTGCAGGTTGTCCATGGTCGCGCGCACGTTGTCGGCGATTTCAATGGCGTTGGAGCCGGGTGCTTGAAGGACGGCAACGGCAACGGCAGGCTCGCCATCAAGCATAGAGCGCAGGGTATAGTCCGCAGCGCCAAGTTCGATGCGGGCAATGTCCCGGAGGCGGGTGATTTCACCGTTTGCGCCACTTTTGACGATGATGTTGCCGAACTCCTCCGGCGTCGTCAGGCGTCCTTGAGCGTTGACGTTCAATTGCAGGTCGATGCCGTTCGGGCTTGGTGAGGCTCCGATGATACCGGCTGCCGCCTGTACGTTCTGCTGGCGGATCGCGTTGGAAACGTCACTGGCGGCGAGGTTGTGTTCGGCAACCTTTTGCGGGTCGAGCCAAATGCGCATGGAATAATCGCCAGCGCCGAAGACCTGCACCTGACCGACACCTTCAATCCGTGCCAAGCGGTCCTTGACGTTCAGCGTTGCATAGTTGCGCAGGTAGGTGATGTCATAGGCGTCGGTCTTGGACACCAGATTGACCACCATGATGAAGTTCGGTGAACTTTTGACGGTCGTAATCCCCAGCGCCTGAACCTCCGATGGAAGGCGAGGCCCTGCTTGGGACACACGGTTTTGCACAAGTTGTTGTGCTTTGTCCGGGTCCGTACCGAGTTTGAAAGTGACAGTCAAAGTCAGCACGCCGTCTGACGTCGCCTGGCTCGACATATAGAGCATGCCTTCAACGCCGTTGATCTGCTCCTCAAGCGGCGTAGCAACCGTTTCCGCGATAACCGCCGGGTTTGCTCCGGGGTAGGTTGCGCGCACGACGACAGATGGAGGAACGACTTCCGGGTATTCGGAAATGGGAAGGGCGCGCATGCCTAAAAGGCCCGCGACCACGATTAGAACCGATAAAACGCCAGCAAAAACTGGCCGGTCCACAAAAAATCTGGAGATGTTCATAGTAAGGGCCCTCTCCGGGTGGATTTTGGATACAGGAAAGTCCCCAGCGGCGTCAGGCCACTGGTGGGTTGTTTTTCCTGTCATGAATTTGCTGGCGGGCCTGCAATCGGCCCGCCATAAACAATTACTGCGAGGCCGCGACCTTTTCTTCGGTCTGCGGTACGACCGTGGCGCCGGGACGAATGCGCTGTAGACCGTTGACAACGATCTTGTCTCCGGCAGCAAGGCCGCTTTCAACAACGCGCTGGCCGTCGGTCGATGTGCCGGGCTTGATCTGGCGGTAATTCACCTTGTTCTCACCGTCGACGACGAAGACGAATTTCTTGTCCTGATCCGTACCGATGGCCCGGTCGCTGATCACGATGCGATTTTCGGACTTCGGCTCACCCATGCGAACCCGCACAAACTGGCCGGGGATCAGGTGTCCATCCGTATTGGCAAACACGGCGCGGACCCCGATTGTACCGCTTGCGGCATCGACCTGATTGTCGATGAGATGCAGGGTGCCCTTGATCGGCGTACCTTCATCAGCCAGCGTGCCGACTTCGACCGGGATTTGCTCCAGAGCCTGAAGCGAGCCATCCGATACCGGAAGCTGCGACAGGGCCTTGGCCACCATTTCTTCGCTGGCATTGAAGCTGGCGTAGATGGGGTCTACAGATACGAGTGTTGTCAGAGCCGGTGATGCCGAACCGGCAGCAACGAGGTTGCCAACCGTGATGTCAAGCTTGCCGACGCGGCCTGAAACGGGCGCGCGAAGTTCGGTGTAACTCAAGTCCAGTTGTGCCGTGGTCAGAGCTGCGCGAGCGGCCCGTACCTGTGCTTCCGCATCAGCAACGTTGCTCTGTCGCTGATCGAGATCGCTTTGTGAAATCGTGCGGTTATCCGACAGTCTGCGGCCACGCTCAAGCTCGGTTCTGGCAAGGCCGACCTTCGCTTCTGCGGACGCAACCTGTGCTTCGGCACCGGCAACCGTTGCCTGATAAGGCGCAGGATCGATGGTAAACAGTGCGTCGCCCGCCTTCACCAGAGCACCTTCACGGAAGTGAACGGCTTTGATCTGGCCTGCAACGCGTGAGCGGATCTGCACCCGCTCGACGGCCTCCAAGCGACCGGAAAACTGTTCCCAATGGGTAATATCCTTGCTTTCGACAACGGCGACAGTCACGGGAACAGCGGGTGTCTCAGCAGGACCGGATGCGGCAACCGCACCGGTTGTGATGGGAAGATCAAATAAGAATGCCGCCGCTGCAACGGACACGGCGATGCCTATGCCAGCACCCGCAAGGGCCTGGCGCTTGTTCTTCAGCGTCATGGGTCTCTCCTTGGCTCCATCAGGAGCCGATCAGTTATTTAGAAAAATGCTAATGCTTTAGGTCTTGAACGAAATCCGAAAATTCGGCGCAAACACTGGATAACCATTTGCCACCTTCGCCTCGGTAAAGCCCTGTCCAGCCGGAACCGGCAGGGAAAACGCGTTGCCGAACCTGTACCCCTGCGTCACTCAGGCGACCGGCATAATTGACGGTCTCGTCGCGCAGAGGATCATCCTCGGCTGTAAATATCAGTGCCGGAGCAACCCGGTTAAGCCGCGTGCAATGGCACGGGGCAGCATAGGGATGTGCGAAACCGCACGCCTTTGCCAGATAATGGCTCCAGCCTTCTGCCCAGCGCTGCCGCATACCGATCTTGTCCGCATCACGAAAGGACGTGGACGCCATCAGCGGATCGATCATTGGCGACAGCAATATCTGCCCCGCCAGTTTTCCCGGCATCCGGTCCCGCGCCTTGAGCGCCAGACCGGCGGCAACATTCCCGCCTGCTTCTTCACCCGCAACGAACAGCAGCGATTTGGCACTGCCGTATTGTTTGCGATGGTTGCTCAAGCAATCGAGCGCCTCGAAAGCGCAATCGATCACTGCCGGAAACTCATTGCAGGACGTGGTGCTGTAATCGGCCTCGATCACCACCGCACCATTGTCCGCAAGCGCTCTGGCCACCGGAAGCTCAGGACACTGGCCACCCTGTTCCAGAAACGAACCGCCTCTCAGATAAAGCACCAGCGGCGGTGTTCGGTTTTCACCTCCGCTTTTGTAGACGCGCACCGACAGAGGAGGCTGTGCCGCTCCACTGCTTTCTATGGTGTGCCACTGGGTGTTCATCGTCGTCTTTCAAAGCCAAAAAAATGACTCACTTGCGGTAATTTCTGAAATAGATATTATTGTTCGGGATAAAATGCACAAGTATCCAAAATTGAAAACACTATTCCAAAAATCGGAACAATCCATCAAAAGGGAAAATGCGCTATGGACCAGCTGGCAGCGATGCGCGTTTTCGCACGCGTCGTGGAAACAGGCAACTTCACGCGGGCGGCCAATGCACTGAATATTCCCAAGACCACCGTGACGAATATGGTGCAGGGGCTGGAAGCACATTTGCGCACAACGCTGCTGAACCGCACGACGCGACGGGTCATGCTAACGACGGATGGAGCGCTCTATTATGAACGCGCCGTGCAAATCATATCCGAACTCGACGAACTGGACGGAAGCCTGTCCAGTGCAAACGTTCAGCCATCCGGCAGGCTGCGTGTCGAAATGGCCGGTGCATTCGCCGATACGATCATCATTCCCAACCTGTGCGATTTTCACGAAAAATATCCGCAAATACAGCTGGACCTCGGCGTCGGTGACCGGCTGGTGGACTATATCGCTGAAAATGTCGATTGTGCTTTGCGTGTCGGGACGCCACGCGACCAGTCCCTCATTGCGCGCAAAGTGTCGGAACTTGAATTGGTGACCTGCGCGTCACCGAGTTACATCGAGAAATTCGGCATGCCAGGGCAACCGGAGGATCTGGAGGGCGATCATTATTGCGTGGGATATCTCAACGCCTCCTCCGGTCAGATCATGACGATGGACTTCGATAACGGTGTGCGCTCAGTCGAAATCGCGCCGCGCTACATCGTTTCGACCAATGACAGTCGCACCTATCAGACTGCGGTTTTGGCGGGCATGGGGGTCGCTCAACTCGCGCCGTTCACCATCCGTGATGAAATAGCCAAAGGTAATCTCGTGCTTGTTCTGACCGAATGGAAATGCGAACCCATGCCGGTATATGTCGTTTATCCGCAGACAAAACACGTCACCAACAAGGTCCGCGTTTTTGTCGATTGGGCCGCAAAACTGCTGCACAAGAGTGCGCTGGGAACGTTGTAACCACATCGCAAAGAGCTGGCCTCTTGTGGGGCCAGCTGGCTTTTTACGCCGCTGTTTCCATTTGTGATGAAGCAGCGCCAGCCTTTGCGGACACGCCCTCATGGGAAGCATTCAGGCGGCGGGCAACCACATCGTGGTTGAGCCATTGCACAGGCGCGTGAGGCTCGGAAGACGCGCCGAAAATCAACTGACCGGTAGCTTCGACGACAAGTGCACTCAACAGGTCGCTGATCATGACTTTGCTGTCACGGTGCATGGCCGTGATTTCATTGGACGTCCCGATTGTCAGGTCAGCCTGCGTCTGGCTGTTGGGCATCGGCCATGCGGAGAAATCATAGAACGGAACCATGACGTCGCTTGCCTGAAGGCTGCTGATTTTGGCGATGACGTCATCCAATGTGAAGCCATCTGCCAGAAGCGCTTCACAGGCCTGCCACTGCTCGTCGGCCCATTTGCCGCCGTTCTCTTTCTTCAGCGCAAGCAGAAGCGGGATGAGCGGCAGTTCAATGCCGGTAAATACATCCGAGGAGTTGGTGCGAATTTCCGGGCAGTTATAGACCGTGGCCTTAACACCCTTTGCCCATGCATCTTCGGCGATGCCCTCGAGGCGCATCTTGGCATAGCCTTGCGTGTAGTTCGTGTAGGTCTGCCAGCGATATTCGCCGCCGATAAGGATGCCAGTGCCGTGATAGCCGTAAGCCGTATATCTGACCTGACCGCCGGACGTCTCGACGCGCTCGCGAATGGCTGCGCTGAAGTCCAGAAGATGTTGGAAGGTATTAGCGGAAACTTCATCGAAATTGCGCAGAATGAGCTTGCCCATGTCGCTATCGATCAGCGCCTGCGAAGACATGTGCCGTGCGCCGGTGCCCTTGTAGATTTTGTTGGCGACGACCAGAAAGACCTTCGCCTTGGGAATGCCGCCCGCCATCGTATGGGCAAAAAACACGTTGCGGCCAGCAGGGATCATGCCGTCAAGAACAGCCATGACCTGTGACAGTGCACCCGTAAACCGTTCCGTCGCAACGGCCTGACATTTTTCAATGTAGTCCCAATCGAGCTTTTCACGCTCCCAGCTCTCAAGTGTCAGCCCGGCCAGAAGATCGGTAGGGGTGGGGCCACCCGCTGGCGCATCGAGATCAAAGCCAGCCATGAGGGGAATATTGATGATCGTTCCGCCCAACCGGGCTTCCGCTTCCGAAAGCTCGTCGCTGGTGAGTGGACGTAAGGCGTTGTTCTCGTCACGCCGTCCAACGGTGATGCCGACGATCTGCATTCCGGCTTTGCGGGCCTGGTCCAGCAGGCCAGTGGCATAACCGCGACCGAACAATTCACCAAACAGAACAAAAACATCGCCCTTACGAAACACGGTATTTTCGGAGATGTTCTTCAGCGCGATCGGTTTTTTCATGTGCTCAGTTCTTCAGATAAGGAATCGCCGGGCAATAACCCGGCATGTGTTGACCCTATTTGAACACAGACGACCCAGATGGAAAGTCATTTAAAGTAACCGATTATATCGAAACGTGAAGCGGTCCGTTATTTCGGTCGTCGCAGCGTAATCACAGTCAGTTCCGATAGTCTGCCGAGCCGCAAGGCAAAGCCGGGCCAGAGACCAGTCCCGTTGTTCACATAAAGCTGCATTCCGCCGACATCATAGAGGCCAGACACGAAACCATTGTTTCCGCGGGCAACAAGCATATCCAGACCTCTGATCATTCCACCATGCGTATGACCGGAGAGTTGCAACGCGACACCGGCTTGCGCGGAGCGTTCCGCCATTCTGGGCTGATGATCGAGAAGAATGACAGGCGCATTAGCGGGCGCGCCCCTCAACGCAGCCGTGAGATCAGGCGCTGGAAAGGCGCTGCCCATGGCTGCAAGATCGGTCAGACCCGCCACGACGACGCGATCCTCACCGCGCTCTATGACTGCATGTTCGTTCAAAAGCATGCGGATTCCCAAACCAGCATCATGCCGCATCCACCCGTCATAACCGAAGTAATATTCGTGGTTGCCGGGGATGGCGAGAACACCGTCTCGCGCACGTAGGTTTGCAAGCGGCGCAACATCCACTTGGCGCGCCTCCAGCGTGCCATCGATGAAGTCTCCGGTAATCACCGTCAGATCAACATCAAGAGCGTTCGACCGCTTCACGACTTCCTCCGCCCAAGAGGCTGGGAAAAGACGGCTGATATGCAGATCGGTCAGTTGCAGGACACGGTATCCATCGAATGCCGCTGGCAACCCGGCGATGGCGATCTCGATATTCTTGAGGGGCGGGATGCGTATCGCCTGACTGACGCCAAACGCCGAAAGCCCCAGTGCCAGAACACCGATGCCATAGCGAACAGACGGTGGCACGACAGGAAAGCCACGGTTTACCAAAGCCACGATGAGCGAAATCGCATCTAGCGCGAGTTGGAAGAAGGCAAGCAGCACAATCGCCCCGAAGACGACATTAAAAGCAATGATCAGTGGTCGCGGAAATTCCGGCGAGAACACAGACCCGGAAGAAAGGCGGCTGACCAAATGATATTGCGAAGCCACCAGAAGAACGACTGCAACGGCGATCTTGACTGACAAAATCCAGGGGAGGGGCTGAATGAAGCGGAGGACAACAACGAGCCAAGGAAGCCCGAAGATCAGATGAAACATGAAGATGCCTGCCAGATAATGAGACCGGGAAAAGTGGTCGGGAAAGCGTAATGTGGATATGGGAGTGGACGCTGACAAGGGCTTCACCGTTCAGCGTAACGACGTGCCTCCGGTGTCGCTTTCCCCTGAAACCAACTCGAGCGGCCAGATAATTTGCGGTTTCTCATTTGGATAAAGCGACGCATAAGCGGGCATTGTTGAGAGCAGAGTTTTTCCCACAGACACGCCGAGATCACGCAAGGATAGTCTGAAACTGGTGAGCGGCGGTTGAAGAAAGCGGCCACGTGGCTCCTCGCGAAAGCCGATAACGGCCAGATCGTGGCCCACTTTCAGCCCCACTTCTGCCAGCCGCCGATACAGGCCAAGCGCCATCAATTCGTAAATCAGCACGATGGCTGTGGGCCGCTGGCTCATATGCAACAGCTCGCTGCCAGCATGATACCCGCCTTGTTCACTGGATTTCGCCTTGATGACCAAAGACGGATCGAAGCTAAGCCCGTTTTCCGTCAGTCCTTTTTTGTATCCGTCGAGAAAGATATAGCCCAGATTGATGTCGTTATCGGGAACAGCGACAGCAATGCGTTTATGTCCGCTTGCAGCAAGCCGGTTGACCGAGGTTCGCGCCACCCCCTCGAAATCCAGATCGACCCATGGATAATCGCCACCGGATTGTGATCTGCCTAACGTCACGAACGGCACGCCGGTCTTGACCAGAAAATCGATCCGCCGATCAATGCGCCGTGTGGACGAGATGATCATCGCGTCCACGAGACGACGCGCGACCATACGTTTCAAATACTCTTCCCGGTCTTCGTCATCGGAGCAGGGGAGGATGACGAGGTCGAGCTTGTGAGGCGCAAAAACGCTTTGCAGCCCGTCGGTTACGCCCATGAAGAAGTTGTCGGAGTTTTCCACCGTGTCGGCGTTGCTGCCCATCATCAGGCCGATCACGTTGGTCGTGCCTTGACGCAGGCTACGGCCAGACTGGTTGGCGACATAGCCCAACACTTCGGCGGCTTCCAGAACGCGGCGACGGGTTTCTTCGTTGACATCCGGCTTGCCGTTCAGTGCCCTCGAAACGGTTCCGATGGAGATGTCGAGATGTTCGGCAAGCTGGCGTATTCCCTTCATATCGAACCATTCTCCGTATCGTCGATTGACGGCGTTTCCATACGCCTCTTGACACATATATCATTTCCATCATAGCGTCGTAAACGTTTACGGAGTCTCGCACCTTGAGGAGTTTGGTGCGAAAACCGGGAGGAAATCGTGATATTGAATGCCGTTTTATGCGGATGCGGAGCTATGGCAAAAGGCTGGCTGCGGGCCATCGCCACAACGCCGGAGCTTGCCGCATCCATCAAAATTGCCGGACTTGTGGATTTGAACCCGGATACGGCGCAAGCGCTGGCGCTTGAGTTCGGGCTCACAGATGTTGTCATCGGCACCGATCTGAAAGAGATACTCGAGGCAACGAATGCGGACATTCTGTTCGACGTCGTCATTCCCGCCGCACGGTTCAACGTCGTCTCCACCGGCCTTGCCGCCGGATGTCATGTGCTGAGCGAAAAGCCGATGGCATCATCGCTTGAGGAAGGACGCGCGCTCATTGCCCTGGCTGAAAAAGCTGGCAAGGTGCACGCGGTCGTTCAGAACCGCCGCTTTATTTCAGGTGTTCGCCGCCTTCGTCGCGCTATCGCCGAAGGTTTGATCGGCAATCTTACCGGCATTCACTGCGATTTCTTCATCGGTCCGCATTTCGGCGGCTTTCGCGAAGAAATGAAAAACGTGCTGCTGATGGATATGGCGATCCATACATTCGATGCCGCACGTTTCGTGGCAAGCGAAACGCCGCTGGCGGTTTATTGCCTTGAAACCAACCCGTCCGGCTCGTGGTACGCCCACGGCGCTGCGGCCAATGCCGTGTTTGAGTTTTCCAATGACGTGGTCTTTACCTATCGCGGCTCCTGGTGCGCCGAAGGTGAGCGTACGAGTTGGGAAAGCCGTTGGCGGCTGGTCGGCACGAAGGGCATGATTACCTGGGATGGCGAAGAGGAATTTCTGGCCTCGCTCGCCGGAGAAGACGCCGGGTTACTGCGTGGCTCTAAAGCCGTAAACGTTTCTGGCCCCGCCCACGATGAGGAAACCCACGGCCATGCCAGCGTGATTTCCTCCTTCGTTTCCGCCATCCGCAATGGCGGCGTGCCGGAAACGGCTTCATTCGACAACATCAACAGCCTCGCCATGGTCATTGCCGCGATTGAAAGCGCGCGCATTCGCCAGCGGGTTACAATTGCAGCGTAAGGATCGATAACAGTGAGCAATCCGGCAAAATCCATCCGCATCGGCACCATGGTCAGCGCTACCAAAGGTGCTGCGGCAGAACGCATCGCCCAGATCGCCGATATGGGATTTGAAAGTTTCGAGCCATTCTTTTGGCAAACCACCGGTGGGCAGGACATTGCCGAACTCGGCAAACGCTGCCTCGATTCCATAGGCGACCGTGACATCACAATCTCCACGCTTGGCATGTTCGGCAATCCGCTCGAAGAGACGGATATCGACCTTGAAACCTTGCAGGGCTGGAAGGATTGCATCGATAACGCGCATCATTTCGGAGCAACCTGCGTTGCCGGTTTCACTGGCCGTTTGCGCGGCAAGCCGCTGCCGGATAGCCTGCCGCGTTATAAGGAAATCTGGAGCGAACTTGCCAAGCGCGCAGCGGATAAGGGCATCAAGATCGCGTTCGAGAATTGTGCCATGGACGGCAACTGGGCAAGCGGTGACTGGAACATCGCCCATAACCCGGATGCGTGGGAGCTGATGTTCAACGAGACGCCGCACGACAACATCGGCATCGAATGGGAGCCCTGCCATCAGATGGTCTATCTTATTGACCCGCTGCCGCAGATCCGCAAATGGGCAGACAAGATTTTCCACGTTCACGGCAAGGATGCGACCATTCGCTGGGACGTGATCAAGGAACACGGCATTTTCGGTAAGGAAAAATTCGTCTTCATGCGCACGCCTGGATTTGGCGATAGCAACTGGACGGACGTGATTTCGGAACTGCGCCTTGCAGGTTGGTCCGGTTCCATCGACATCGAAGGCTGGCACGATCCGGTCTACCGCGATGCGCTGGAAATGACCGGGCAGGTGCATGGGCTGAACTATCTCAAGGCCTGCCGCGGCGGAGACTTTGTCACCGATCCGGCGTGAGCGACGAGCGCGGCTCTGGAGGTGAGCCGCGTTAGAATTGCAGAAACGATAACCACAGAGGAGGAGATCATATGGGTATCGCGAAAAGCATGATTATGGGTGCAGCAGCACTTGCCGGCGTTTCCCTTGCCGCACTGTCGGCAAAGGCTGAAGACGTCAAGATTACGGTGTGGTCGCTGGACCGGGACATTCAGCCAGCGCCCAATCTCATCAAGGACTTCAACGCACTTAAAAACGGTATTCAGATCGAATATCGCCAAATCCAGTTCGATGATGTGGTGAGCGAATCCATGCGCGCTTATTCCACGGGCAAAGCGCCTGACATCATTGCCATCGACAACCCCAACCATGCGATGTTTGCAGCGCGCGGGGCGTTCCTCGACATAACGGACAAGATTGCAAAATCGGATGCAATCAAGCCCGCGAATTATTTTCCCGGTCCGCTGAAATCCGCGACATGGAATGGCAAATATTTCGGCGTGCCGAAAGCCACCAACACGATTGCACTTTATTACAACAAGGATCTGTTCAAGGCTGCGGGTCTTGATCCTGCAAAGCCGCCGCAGACATGGGACGAACTGGTTGCGGATGCCAAGAAGCTGACTGACCCGTCCAAAAATGTCTATGGCCTGACATTCAGCGCCAAGGCGAATGAAGAAGGCACGTTCCAGTTTCTGCCTTGGGCGCAGATGGCCGGTGCCACCTACAAGAATATCAATACCGATGGTGCCATAAAAGCGCTGGAGGTGTGGAAGCAGATTATCAGTGAAAAACTGGCTTCGCCCGATACGCTGACGCGCAGCCAGTGGGATTCGACCGCCACCTTCAATGCTGGCAACGCCGCCATGGCGATTTCCGGTCCGTGGGAAATCGACCGTATGCTGAAGGACGCCAAGTTCGATTGGGGCGTTGCGCTGCTGCCGGTTCCAACGCCGGATGCGCCACGCTCTTCGGCCATGGGTGACTACAACTGGGCGATTTTCTCCAGCACCAAGCACACGGAGGAAGCCTTCAAGGTGGTCGAATATTTCGCCTCGCAGGACAAGGATATGTTCAAGAACTTCGGGCAGTTGCCTGCCCGTTCAGACATCGCCATCCCGCCAACCGGCAACAAGCTGAAAGACGACGCGCTGAAGGTCTTTGTTGATCAGTTGCAATATGCCCAGCCGCGCGGTCCATCTCCCGAATGGCCAAAGATTTCCAAGGCTATTCAGGATGCAATCCAGGCTGCTTTGACGGGTCAGATGTCGCCCAAGGAAGCGCTCGATCAGGCCGCTCAGAAGATCAAGCTGGTCGAAGGTTGATGCACATGCCGCAGCGTTGAAAGAGGCTGCGGTGTGCCACCTTAACATTTCCTCCCGGCGGGCTGTCTGTCGTTGATGACGGCAGGCAGCCCCGCCCGGAAGATAACCCTGTTCGGAAAACAAGGGCATCTCATGAAGAAGCTATTTTCCAGTGTGAGCGATGGCCGCGGTTTCGATATCGTCTTGGTGGCGTTGCCGCTCGCATTCCTGTTCGTCATGGCGGGTTTGCCGCTGATCTACAACATCCTGATGAGCTTTCAGGAAGTTGACATGTTCAGCCTCGGCAGCTTCGTACGGCCGTTCGTCGGCTTCAAAAACTATATCGATCTGTTCAAGCAACCCGAGACGATCCCTATCCTCACCAACACGGTGATCTTCGTGGTTGCCTCCATCGCCGGGCAGTTTTTCTTCGGTTTTGGACTGGCACTGTTTTTCTGGACCAACTTCCCCGGCGCATCATGGCTGCGCGGCCTGTTTCTTGTGTCCTGGGTTATGCCCGGCCTTGTGGTCGGCGCGATCTGGAACTGGATATTGTCCGGTGATTTCGGCGTGCTGAATTTCATTCTGCGCGAAAGCGGCATCATCGATGCGAATATTTTCTGGCGCTCGGACCCGAATTTCTCGCTCTGGGCTGTGGTTCTTGCCAATATCTGGCTTGGCACATCGTTCAATATGATCCTGTTGTCCGTTGGACTTGCTGCTATTCCTGGTGATCTTTATGAGGCCGCAGAGCTTGACGGCGCCAATGCATGGCAGCGTTTCTACACGATCACCCTGCCCATGATGCGCTCGACCATTGGCGCCATCGTCGCGTTGGGGCTGATCTTCACCTTGCAGCAATTCGATCTTTTCGCTGCCATTACCGATGGCGGGCCGAACAACACGTCGAATGTCGCGCAATATTGGGCTTGGGATCTGTCCTTCCGGCAATATGATTTCGGCAAGGGTGCGACCATCTCGGTCATCATGATCGTGTTCGTGATGCTGGCATCCGTCGTTTATGTTCGCTCCACACGTCATGAGGTGCGCGGATGAACCTCGTCACACGCAATCGTTTCATGCTGGCCATCGCCATCGTCATGGCCGCGATCTATCTGTTTCCGCTCTACTGGATGTATGTCACCTCGCTTAAAAGCGGCTCGGAGATGTTCGCCAATCCGCCAAGCTTCTGGCCGTCCGCACCGCAATGGGAAACCTATGCCTATGTGTGGGAAAGCCGCAATATGGGCCGGTATCTCTGGAATTCGGTTCTGATAGCCACCGGTGCCGTCAGCCTCATTACTATTCTCGGTGTCGGGTGTGCCTACGTGCTGGCACGCTATCGCAACCGCTGGGTGGATGCCGGTCTGTTCCTGATCCTGATGCTGCAGGTTCTGCCTGCCTCCTTGATGATCACGCCCATTTTCGTCGGCTTTTCGCAGGTCGGCCTTCTCGATTATCCGCGATTGGCGGTCATTTTGGCGATTGCGGCCAAGAGTATGCCGTTCTTCGTCATTCTGGTGCGTGCCACCTTCATGGCCGTGCCGCAGGAATTGGAGGAGGCGGCACTCGTGGATGGCAATTCGCGTGTTGGCGCTTTCTTCAACATCGTCCTGCCGCTTGCCCGCAACGGCATCCTCGTCTCGGCCATTCTGATCTTCATGCAGGCTTTCGGGGAATTCGTCTATTCGAAGTCCATGATCCAGGCGGTGGAATTGCAGCCTGCAAGTGTCGGACTGAATTCCTTCATGGGGCCAAACACCAGCGAGTGGAACAACATCATGGCCTACGCCACGATGTACGTGACGCCCATCCTCGCCATCTTCATTCTCTTGCAGCGCCGCATCGTTTCCGGCCTGACATCGGGAGCACTCAAATGACACTTCAAATCGAACTTTCCGGTGTGAACAAATATTACGGCGCGTTTCATGCGCTGAAGAATATCGACCTCTCCATCAAGAAAGGTACCTTCGTCGCCCTCGTCGGCCCCTCCGGCTGCGGCAAGTCCACATTGCTGCGCTCATTGGCCGGGCTCGAAACCATATCCGGCGGTGATATGCGCATCGCCGGTAAGCTCATGAACGGCGTGCCGCCCCGCAAGCGCGATGTGGCCATGGTGTTCCAGTCCTACGCACTCTATCCGCATATGACGGTCGAGGAAAACCTCACCTATTCGCTCCGCATCCGCGGCGTGAAGAAAGCCGAGGCCCGCAAGGCTGCCGAAGAGGTGGCGGCGACCACCGGCCTTTCGCAATTGATGAAACGGTATCCCCGCGAACTCTCTGGCGGCCAGCGCCAGCGTGTCGCCATGAGCCGCGCCATCATTCGCGATCCGCAGGCGTTTTTGTTCGATGAACCTCTATCCAACCTCGATGCGGCTCTACGCGTGCATATGCGCAAAGAAATCAGATCATTACACGACCGTCTTCATGCAACATCTGTGTACGTGACCCATGACCAGATCGAGGCGATGACCATGGCAGACCATGTGGTCGTCATGAAAGACGGTGTCATCGAACAGCAAGGTTCGCCCATCGAGCTTTATGACGCCCCGGTCAATCGTTTCGTGGCGGGTTTCATCGGTTCGCCAGCCATGAATTTCGTCCCCGCGATCGTCGGCGATGATGGGCTTCACCTGTCGCTTCAATTCGGTGCTGGCCTTGCGGCAGGAAATCTGCGGTTAAACCAACCGCTGAAGCCAGGTTCCCGCATCCTTGCCGGTATTCGCCCGGAACATATCCAACTGACCGAAGCAGGAAAGGGCCAATTCAGCCTGCCGGTGGCCGTGGTGGAAACAACCGGCTCTGCAACGTTCATAACGACCGCAACAACACCAGAGATTTCGATGGTCGTTCAGGGTCGGAGCAATGTGAAATCCGGAGAGCAGGTGGGGTTCGCCATTGACCCGGCTTTGGTGCATCTGTTCGATGAGACGACGGGCAAGCGGATATGATGATGGAGTAAACCATCGGCGGCGGGCTGGTTGTCGAACTCTAGCCCGCCTTTCATCACCGACCACCGCTCGAAGCGTTCACGCCCGTTAAATTATAACGTGAGTTATCAAGCCGTTCTTGCCTGTATTTCAGCGTTATTCTGTTGAAAGACCTGTCGAAATCATGCCCTTCCGCCAACTCCGCCGCCAGACCTTTGATCGGTTCTCGGTTGCCGATGAGCGCATGGACCAAAGCTGCCGCCCGCGCAGAAAGCACTTGGCGTGAGAGAATGGAGCCAAAGTTCAGTTTCAATCTGAAACTGCTCCACGTGCCTGCTTTTAGTCCGCGTATCTGCACGAAAACCGATGGACTATGACCCGTTTCGGAATACTCCAACACATAGACGCATTCCCAGCCACCATTTTCTCTTTCGGTAAAAACCGGACGGCTTGCAAGTGATAAGTCAGCAATGCCGCGGCATCGCTGGCGGTTAAAACTCGGCACCGGGACAGAAGGTGAGCTTATCTGGAATGTTTCAGCACCATCCAATTTCAAGTACAATGGATTTATCGCTTTGGTTGCAGGCGCGCCACCAAATCCGTCGGCATCGAACGCCAGTAAAACCAACGATAACAACGAGGCAAATAGCATAAGTCACGCGCCTCACATCTGCTCGGGTCGAACTCTAAAACATATTATGCTGGTAACACTCATTTGATAACCATTCTAGAAAAAGCGTCTTAGATCTCGCGGACATCCTCCGTCTTTGGCTGTATCAAACGTCCAGGATCAAAAGTCGCGACGATTCCCGGTTTTTGTGACGATACAGATAATTGCGCACCGCATCATAACTGCTGGACAATCCGGCAGCCGTCTTCAATATGCAAAATAGATGGCACAATATAGGGTTGATCAACCACCGCGTTTAATGCATTCACGCGCTATAAGATTGTTAGATAGAAAATGAAATATGACCGTTGAGATCATTGGGCGCTCCGTCCGCACCCCTTCCGCTCGCAACGTAGATGAGCTTTTTGAACTTTTAAGCAACGAAGTTTGTGCGGTATCAAACATCCCCGCAGACCGTTGGAGCATGGCGCGCTTTTGGCATCCTGTGGCTGGAACGCCCGGAAAATCATACAGTTTTGCCGCGGGTGTACTTGACGATATTCATGATTTCGATCCGGCAGTGTTTGGCCTCACTGCGCGTGAAGCCACATACATGGATCCGCAGCAGAAGATTTTGCTGCAACTGGTGTGGCGGGCTCTGGAAGATGCCTCACTCAACGTAACGGCACTTCAGAAAGAACGTGTCGGCGTTTATGTCGGTGCATCCAGCATCGACTCTGGTAATTTGTATGTCGAGGATCCGGCCTCCGGTGGTCCTTATTTCATGACGGGGAATACACTTTCCATCATCGCGAACCGTATTTCTCACGTCTTTGGTTTGAGCGGCCCGAGCCTGACCATTGACACGGCCTGCTCGTCATCACTGGTTGCGCTTGATCAGGCAGTGCGTGCGCTGCACAATGGCGAAATCGATACCGCCATCGTTGGTGGCATAAACATTCTTGCGCATCCCTTCTCGTTCGTCGGCTTTTCACAGGCGCGTATGCTGTCGCCGGAAGGTCTGTGCCGGGCCTATGGCGAAAACGGACAGGGTTATGTTCGCGCCGAAGGCGGCGGTGTGGTCGTTTTGCGCTCCAGCGCCAAGGCGTCGGCCAATGGCGACCGAAGCTACGCCACAATCGTTGCGACGGGATTGAACTCGGCAGGGCGCACCAATGGCATTTCCCTGCCATCGCGTGAATCGCAGGCGGCACTGCTTCGCAGCGTTTACGAACTCAACGGTCTCAACCCCAACGATCTCGCCTTCATCGAAGGCCATGGAACGGGAACGAAGGTTGGAGATCCGGCAGAGCTTTGGGCCATCGGCACGGAGTTGGGGTCCAAACGGCGCGAGAAATTGCCTATTGGCTCGGTTAAAACCAATGTCGGGCATTCCGAACCAGCGTCGGGCATGGTGGGTTTGGTGAAGGCAATGCTGGCACTCCAGCATGACTTTCTGCCGGCGTCTCTTCATGCCGAGGAACTGAGCAGCGAGATCGATTTCGATGGTCTCAATGTCGAGGTCAACCGGGCCGGGCGGGCAATACCACGCGGCGACAACAAACGTCTCGCCGGAATAAATTCCTTTGGTTTCGGCGGTACCAATGCGCATGTGGTGATTTCCGACCCAGAACAACAAGCGCAGACCGTTTTGCCGTCCTCTGGCATCTTCATGGTCAGCGCGCACACGCAAACCGCATTGACCACGCTGCTTGAAAATTACGCCACGGAGCTTGAAAGCAATCGCCCTGGCGTGAGTGAGGTTGTTTCTGTTTCCGCACATAACAGGGCGCATCATAAATTCAGGTTCGCGGTCGATAGCGTCGAACCGGACACCGTTCAAAAAAGTATAAAAGATTATCTTGCGGGCGATACGGCCGCACTTGGACATAGCGGTGAGGCGTCGTCTACAGAAACGCAAATCGCCTTTGTTTTTTCCGGCAATGGATGCCAGTGGGCAGGCATGGCGCTGGATGCCTATCAGCACGAAACGCAATTTCGTGAACGCTTCGACGAAATCGGGTCTCTTTTCATGCCGTGGCTGGAAGTTGATCTGGTCGCGCTGTTGCAGTCGCCAGAACTCAGCAAACATCTGCGGGATACACGCATTGCTCAGGCTTTGCTGTTTGCCATTCAGGCGACGCTTTCCGATCTTCTGATCCGCAAAAACATCAAGCCGAACATGGTATTCGGTCATTCTGTCGGAGAAATCGCCGCGGCGTATTGTTCAGGCTCCCTGTCGCTTGAAGATGCCGTTGCCATCGTTGCTGTTCGGTCGCGCCATCAACACGCGCTGTCTGGCGAAGGAAAGATGGCCGCTGTTTCCTTAGGCGCAGAAAAGGCGATGGACTTCGCAAGACAACATGCGCTGATTGGTATTGAACTCGGCGCAATCAACACGCACTCTTCGGTAACGATATCCGGTCCAGCTGATGAAATCGCCTTCTATAGAGACAGGGCGCGCAAGGCGCATATTCCTGTCCATGTTCTCGATATCGATTATCCGTTCCACCACTCGATTATCGACCGAGGAAAAGACGCCTTCCTTCGGGAGCTGCCATTCTACCAGCCAGACACAGGCGACATAACGTTTATTTCCACGGTGACTGGTCAGGTCATGAGCGGCAATGAACTGGATGCCGGTTATTGGTGGAGCAATGTTCGTGATGTCGTGCGTTTTAGTGATGCGACAGCCGCTGCGTTGAATGCCGGATGCAATCTTTTCATAGAGATTTCGCCGCGGGCCATTCTCTCGTCTTATCTGACTGAAAACGCGCGCCAAAAGGCACTGTCTGTCACCACGCTTTCAACGCTCACCCGTCCGGTGCGCGCCGCAAATCCCCTGCCACACATCGTCGCGCAGGCAATTGCGTCCGGTGCGTCGGCCTGGCAAAACGAAGACGGGCGTGGCCGCAAATCCGGAGTGACGCTGCCGCCGCTTCCTTTTGAAGAGCAAACGTTGCGCCCCACGGAAACATCGGATCGGGTGAATGTGTTCGGTCGCGGTGAAGGTGCGCATTCTTACACGCTTTTGGGCTGGCGTACGGACCCCAGTGCGGGCTCATGGAAAAACCATGTAGACGCAAACCTGTTTCCGGACTTGGCGGAGCATGTCGTGGATGGCAAGTCCATTCTTCCGGGCAGCGCTTTCATCGAAATCGCCGTCACCGCTGCTGCGCAGTATTATGGTAGCGCGAACATCGAGCTTAGAAACCTCGAAATACTGCGGCCTTTGGAATTGCACACCAGCCGTATCAGCGAAGTATCCACCATTTTATCGCCAGAAACCGGGCAGATCGAAATTCGCTCGCGCGAGTATCTGAGTGAAGATGACTGGAGCCTGCACGCTGTCGCCCGCGCTCGCAAGCCCGTAAAAGCGCAGGCGCGAGATGCTGCTCGTGCTGACAGAGTCCAGCAATCAACCAAAACCATAGATGCCGCGACTGCTTATAGAACGGCGAGCCAGTTCGGCCTTGATTACGGCCCGGCATTCAGACTTCTGAAAAACGCAACAGTTTATGCGAACAATACGCTTAGTATCGATCTTGTGACGCCGCAGCAGCCTGCGCATCCTTATCTCACCTACAATCTCAACCCCATGTCCATCGACGCCGCGTTCCATGGCCTCGTTGCGCTGTTTGCAGATTTGACAGGCGATATGGGTGGCGCACCCTATATTCCAGTGCGGTTCGGAACGGTGCGGTTGCAGTCTATAAGCGCCGCCATCTGTTCGGCGCGCATTGAAATCCTGCGGATGTCCCCTCATTCACTGAAAATTCGTGTGGAATTGTTCGATGGACAGGGTGCTCTTGTTGCCGCCCTTGATGATTGTCGCTTCCGTCGCACATTCTTGAAAGTGCACCACACGCTGGATACGATTGCGTTTCATTATGACCGCATCAGCCATGTTCGCAGTGTCGCGCAAGATGCCATTTTACCAGGCCTTGTCCCGTCCTTCGAGGCCGCACCGGCGGCACCTTTCACATTGCTTTTGGATGCCGCCATTTATCGTGCCAGCTATGATATTGCCCACAGGGTGATTGCTGCATTCGGCAGTGTTGAATCGCCCGCGTTCAGACATTACGCCAGTCTGCGGTCCTATCTCGCAAACTGTTTTCTCATTCTGGAAGATTGCGGGCTTGCGACGTATGAAAACGGGTTGTGGCTGCTTTCGCCAGAATCCGGCCTTCCAGCGGTGGACGGTGTTATCCGTGAATTGATCTGGACATCGCCGGAAAGCAGCGCATCGGCTATTCTGGTCAATGACGCCTATCGGTATACAATGGCTTGTCTGGATGAAATTTCACAGGGTGGTGACGGCACGACACTGTCTGATTTCAAGCCGTCAGACGCCACCGTTGATCATTTCCGCAACCATGTGGCGCTTTCAGCCAAGCGCATTGATAGTGTCTACCAAATGGTCGAGGCCTATCTTCAACAAGCCTCATCCACACGTTCGGGTTTGGTCATTGCCGAGATCGGCGCGACCTCTGTTGCGGTCAGTTCCCGATTGGCAGTGCTTGCGGATCGTTACGATGCAAATCTGTTCATCGTGGAGAGCGACGAGAACCTGCGGCGCACGCTGGAAGTCGCGCTCGTCAACAATCCGCGGGTGACTGTCATAGACGGTGACATTGCCGCGTTCTCCCCGCATGTCGATCTTGCGTTCAGTGCCAATGGCTTCCTTTGCGAAAGACTGGATGCAAATGGAGGCGTTCGTTCTGCATTGCGCAGCGTCGTTGGCTTGGGTGCAGAAATTCTGTTGCTGGAGCATCCTTCGACAGCACTCGACGATTTTGTATTTGGATTGCAGCAAGACTGGTTTGGACAAGGCGTTCTGTCCGACCTGCCAGTTGGAAAAATGCTTTCCACGTCTGAAATGCAGCATTTGCTTGAGGATGCCGGCTTTGAGGATGTGTCCGCTCATCAGATCGAGTTTGCCGAAGGCCCGCTTGCGATTTTAACCGGCCATGGAAAAAGTGCGGCTGCCGAGTTGGTGCAATTGCAGGTTCGCGAAAGTTTGCTGGTAATCCGGGCCGATGGGCTGTCTTTTCCCGACCTCAATGCGAAGAAACATGTCACGCTTGCATGGCAAGACAATCTGACGCCGGAAGCAGCGGGTAGCGCCATCGCCAAGGTGGGTGTGGATGATCTCGACATCGTTTATGTCTTGCCGGATAGCGCGCATGATCACGGCCATTCCATCGCCGTTCAGGAGCATATCGACTTTATAGGCGTCCTGGCTGAATCCCTGCGTCACGCACTGACTGGGAAAAACGCACATCGTCCACGGCTCATCATTGTTGCGCCGGGCGGTGCCAGCACAAATGAAGCAGGTGTCAATCCCGTTAATTATGCGATCTGGACATTCGCACGTGTTCTTCAGAACGAATATGACGAGTTTGATGTCGTGCTGATGGACGTGCGGCAAGAGCATTTGTCCGCAAAGGTTTGGTTCGAGCTTCTCGCCTTGCAGGAAACGGGTGAAAGCGAATTGCTGTTCAACGCAGCAACGGGCTTGTGCCAGTCGATCAGAGTGGTGCCGGGCCCAGACAACGCATCGCTTCGTCTGGTGGATCGCTTCGAGGCTGCGACCATCGTGCAAAAGTCGCCGGGGCGGATCGAAACGATTGAGTGGCGGGCAACAACGCGGCCATTGCCACAGCCTGACGATGTTGTCGTCAAAGTCGCGGCGACCGGACTGAACTTCCGCGATGTGATGTGGGCCATGGGGCTTTTGCCGGAAGAGGCATTGGAAGACGGTTTTGCTGGTGCAACCATCGGCATGGAGTTTTCCGGCACTGTTGTGTCGGTCGGTGAAAATGTCTCCGACATCAAGGTCGGTGATAAGGTCATGGGCATTGGCCCCAAGGCGTTTTCGACCCATGTTTCCGTATCGCAAATGGGCCTGACGAAGATTCCCGACAGCATCGGCCTGATCGAAGCCGCAACATTGCCGGTGACATTCCTGACGGCTCAATATGCGCTTGTGGAGCTTGCCAGATTGCGGGCAGGGGAGACCGTTCTCATTCATGGTGCGGCTGGCGGTGTCGGGCTTGCCGCCTTGCAAATCGCAAAACTCAAGGGCGCTATCGTCATCGCGACGGCAGGGACGCAAGAGAAGCGAAATCTGTTGGCAGCCCTCGGTGCCGACCATATCTTCGATTCCCGCTCTCTCGATTTTGTTGGTGATATTCTCGACATCACGGATGATGAGGGTGTCAATGTCGTCGTCAATTCGCTGTTTTCAGAGGCGATGGAACGCAGCATTGAACTCGTCAAACCATTCGGGCGTTTCCTGGAACTCGGTAAGCGCGACTATTATGCTGATCGCAAGATCGGGCTGCGACCGTTCCGCAAAAACATCTCCTATTTCGGCATCGACGCGGATCAGTTGCTGGTCGACGTGCCTCACATCGCCGCAAAGGTTTTCGGCGAAATATCCGCGCTTTTCCGCGATAAAAAATTGAAGCCGCTGCCGTATCGTACATTTTCCTATGATGAAGTGCCAACCGCTTTCCGGCTCATGCAAAGCGCCGGTCACATCGGCAAAATCGTCATTACGCCTCCGGAAACCGGGCGCGATTTCATCCAGCCTGCACCGGCGCAGACCCTCAGCCTCTCCAGCGGCGTCTACCTCGTCGTGGGCGGCATCGGCGGTTTCGGTCTTGAAGCTGCCAACTGGCTGACCACGAAGGGCGCGTCGCATGTGGCGCTGGCAACACGCGGTGGAAAACGCGACGCCGAAACCAGTGCCGCTATCGAGCGATGGAAGCACGCGGGCATCACGTCTTCGGTTCATGCGTGTGATGTTACCCACGAGGCCCAGCTTTCGAGCTTGCTGGATGATTTGCGTAAGATCGGTCCGCTCAAAGGCATCGTGCACGCCGCAATGGTCCTCGACGACGCGCTGATCTCCAATCTTACGCGTGAACGCAACAGCCCGGTCATCCACACCAAGGTGGAAGGTGCTGCACTTCTGGACAGGCTGACGGATCAGGATGAACTCGATCTGTTTCTCCTGTTCTCGTCAGCAACCACCATGGTCGGCAATCCCGGCCAGTCCAACTATGTTGCCGCAAATGGCTACCTCGAGGGGTTGGCGCGGTCGCGTCGTGCGCGTGGCAAGCCAGCATTGGCCGTCGGCTTCGGTGCGATCGCCGATACCGGCTTCCTCGCCAGAAATACCGAGGTCAACGAAAAACTCTCGCACCGCATCGGTAAAATGGCGCTGAAGGCACGCGATGCGTTGAGATTTGTCGAGGAATATCTGACCAACACTCACGCTCACGCATCCGTCATGATCGCCGAAATCGATTGGGCTGCGGCATCGGCTTTGACCACGGTGAAGCGACCCGCGTTTTCCTCCATCGGTATCAGCCAGTTCAGCCAGCAGGCGAGCGACGGTGAGCAGATCGATCTCTACGCCCTGATGGACGGAAAACCGATCCATGAGGCGGAAGCGACGCTACATGCCATGATCGCAACCGAACTGTCATTGATCCTGAAACTCGCAGAGAATAACATCACGCCCGATAAGGTTTTGCGTGATATCGGGCTGGATAGTTTGATGGCGATGGAGTTGGGTACGAGTTTCCAGCAAAAAACAGGGATCGATCTTCCGTTGAGCAGCATCTCGGATACCACCACAGTCGGCAACATCGTCGGTAAGCTGCGCGACAAACTGCTCAGCCGTCGCTCCGGTGATGACAGTGCTGGTGAGCCGGACGAATTGCTCGAAGGTCTAACCAGCAGGCATTCGGCACCAAAATCGACAGCGGTGGCGTGACCATGGAAAAAGACCCGCAAGAACAACCAGAGATGCTTTCTTCCGGCATGATGGACCGCTTGCGGCAGCAACGCCAGTCCGTCGATCGCAACAGAAGCCGTCGTAGCGTGGAAAACATTCCGATTGCTGCTCCGGCGGTGGATCAAACAAAGTTCGAGAATTTACCGCAATATAAAGCCGTTCAAATCCAGAAGGCCATTGCTGCATTCGCCGGTGTCGAAAACCCGTTTCACCGCGCTCATGATGCCGCTGCCGGTGCGGAAACACATATAAATGGTCGTAAACTCATCAATTTCGCGTCCTATGATTATCTCGGGACAAATACCCGTTCCGAGGTTCACGAGGCGGTCAAAAGTGCAGTCGATCAGTATGGCGTGTCTGCCTCAGCCAGCCGTTTGGTGGCGGGAGAACGGCCACTGCATGTCGAACTTGAACACACCATCGCCACCAATTACGGCGTTGAAGCTGCGGTGTGTTTCGTCAGCGGCTATCTGACCAATGTTTCGACCATCAGCTGCCTGATGGGACCGCAGGATCTGATCATCCACGATGAATTCATCCACAACAGCGCATTGACCGGCGCACAGCTTTCCGGCGCTAAACGGCTGTTTTTCAAACACAACGACAGCCGTGATCTGGAACGCATCCTCAACACCGTCGCCAAGGATTATCGGCATGTGCTGGTCATCGTCGAAGGTATATATTCCATGGATGGCGACATTGCGGATTTACCCGCCCTTTTGCGACTGAAATCGCGTCATCCTTTCTGGCTGATGGTGGATGAGGCGCACGCGCTTGGCGTGCTGGGAGCCAGTGGCAGAGGCACATTCGAGCATTTCGATATCGATCCTCAGGACATCGATATCTGGATGGGAACGCTCTCCAAAACGTCATCCAGTTGCGGTGGTTACATCGCCGGCAGTGCGGCACTGGTGGATATTCTCAAGGCTCATGCGGGTGGCTTCGTCTACAGTGTGGGTCTTGCGCCACCCCTCGCCGCGGCAGCGCTTGCCAGTCTTTCGATCCTCAAAAATGAGCCGGAACGGGTTGCCCGGATTTATCGCAACGGACAGATGTTTCTTGAGAAGGCCAAAGCGAACGGCCTCGATACGGGCACAAGCGCAGGCTTTTCAGTGGTGCCCGTCATCGTCGGCGATTCCTTGCGGGCGGTCGAGCTGAGCAACCGCCTGTTCCAAGCGGGCATCAACGCACTGCCGATCATCCATCCGGCTGTGCCGGAGCGGCTTGCACGCATCCGGTTCTTTCTCACCAGCGAACACACGGAAGCGCAGATTTCGCGGGCCGTCGAGGCAACGGCGCGACTTCTGCCAGAGCTGGTGGAGCAAAATGTCAGCACCGCAGCGCTTGATCTGGCCGAGTTGCAACGCATCATCTCACCCAAATGAGCCGCAGCAACACCAGACATATCATCGTCACGGGTGGCTCCAGCGGAATCGGCTTTGAGGTCGCCCGCCAGCTGGCTGTGAAAGGAAACAACGTTTCCATCATCGCCCGAAATCCCCAAATGCTCGAACGTGCGTGTGAGAACTTGCGCAGAAGCGCACCAAACTCGATTTTCAGCGCCTCGGCAGATGTGACGCGACCCGATGAACTGATTGCGGCCATCGGCGCTTGTCAAAAAAACTTCGGCCCTTGCGACGTGCTGATAACCTCCGCAGGCATCGTTGAACCCGCTTTTTTCGATCAGCTCCATCCGGCGCAGTTTCAGGCGCAGATGGATACGAACTTTTTCGGAACCGTCAACGCGGTTCGGGCGGTGTATTCGGATATGAAAGCGCGCCGAAGCGGTAGCATCATGATGATTTCATCGGCTGCCGCGTTTATCGGAATTCCGGGCTACACGGCCTATTGCGCATCAAAATCTGCCCTTGCATCCTTTGCGGAAAGTCTTCGGAGTGAAGCTGGGGGTGATGTTCATATCGGAATCAGTTTCCCCCCCGATACGCAGACACCGCAATTTGAACAGGAAATTCCAAAGAGGTCGGAAAGCGCAAAAACCTTGATGGGTAATGATGTGCCCTGGCCTGTGGATAAAGTTGCTCACCATATTGTGAACGGTATTTACCGCAGGCAATACGAGGTGCATTTTGGACTTAAATTGCGATTGCTGAATCTATTGGGCAACCTCATTAAGCCATTACTTTACAGACGCTTGCGCGGTTAAAATCGCCAAGATCATGTTTTGTCTTTGGAACTTCAAAGCTGGCCCCGAAATGTAACAGGTTACTTTACATAGTTGCTTAGGGTGTGAAGCCGGAAACATAAGGCTTTATGCCTTATTTTGATCTATTTTATGACCAGCCGATTATCTTGATCGTTTTGAGTTTTATATTGGCATCGGCCATCGTTTACGCCACCGACTTTATGGCGCTGCCTGCGGCGGCGCGGCTTAAATATGCGCAGAAGAGAAGTCCGCTTCGCCTTGTTGTGGAACTTGTCGCACGCCTCCCCATTATTGCATTTATCTTTGCTTTTTTCTTCGTCATTTCCTGGCGACCTATTTATTCAGGCTTCGCAACAGCCAGCTTTTTCGTTATTTTTACGGCGATTTCGCGCATCAAATTTAAGTTCATTCGCGAACCGCTGTTGTTTTCGGATATCGCGCTTGTTTTCGATGTTTTCAAATACAAGACGATCTTTTACGCAACGAAATTCAACATCCTGTTCTGGGTTGCTGCGCTCAGTTATGTCTTTGGCCTCTCTGCCCTCTACATGGTGTTCGAGCCGCACATCCTTCCAGCCACGTTTAAATTGTTTTGGGTTTTTGTCGGTTTGGCAGCGTTCCTCTGTCTCATCGCGCTGCTGTTCGTCAAACCGGTCAATCGTTTGGCAGCCACCTTGTCGGAACGCCTGTTGAAAACCCTGAAAGTCAGGCCAAATACCGTGCGTTTCGGCACGTTCACATCGGTGGCATTGCATTTTCTGGTCTGGCTGGGAAAAAATCGTGACGTTATCGTCAACGAAATGTCGCAAGGGCTGCACCGCGTCATTCATGACCTGATTGATAGCGAGCATCATGATGCGCCTTTGATCATCGTCTGGCAGTCGGAATCCTTCTATGACTTGCGGCATATGGGCGATAATGAGCTTCAATTGCCGACCATCGACAGTTTGAAGGAAAGGGCAGTTCAGTGGGGTCGCCTCACCAACGTGTTTGAAGGCGGTTATACGCTGCGTACGGAGTTTGCCGTGCTCAGCGGTTTGAAGCCCGACGAAGTTCACATCGATGCATCCTACCCTTACCTGCGGGCTGGCCATTACGCGGATGTGGTGTGGCCGAACAAGCTTTTGCGCAACGATTGGCACACGCATTTCATTCATCCCTATGACCGCACCTTCTTCATGCGGCATAAGGCGTTACCTCTGCTTGGTTTTGAGCACATGACGATGCTGGATGAGTTCGATCATCAGCCCACGCCAGCCAATCCCTATGTTTCCGACATGGATTTGACGCATAAGGTTCTTCACACGATTGGTGGCATCGGTGATGCCAAGCCGTCGCTGGTCTTCGTCGCATCCATGGCCAATCACGGTCCTTGGGAGCCAGAGCGCTGCGCGGGGTTGACGGAGCCCGTCGAAATTTACCGCGAACTTATGCGCCGTGCCGACGAGGCACTTGGAACGTTGATCGATGTGTTGGACAAGTCCACACGTCCAGTATGGCTGGCTTTTTACGGTGACCATGCTCCGCTGCTGAAATCCTACGCTGATCCGTTCCCAGATCCGCGCACGGATTACTTCATTGTTCCGCTCGGGGCCGCACGCGCTGAAAAACCAGCCCATGCTCACCCAAGAGAAGAAGCGCCTTGGAATCTTTTCGAAACAATTCTGCTCCATGCCAAGCTCTATAAGGAGCGTTTTGCATGACTGCTCCATCTGAGGGGGCAGATGGTTCGCATGTGTTTTTGTTTCTGCAAGGGCCGTCATCATCACTTTTTTCCAAGCTGGCATCCCGTCTGGAGGATGCAGGACACACGTGTTTGCGTGTCAATCTGAACGCGGGTGACTGGCTGTTCTGGAAAGGCAAAGGCGCACTGAATTACCGAGGCAGCTTCGCAAACTGGCCTGACTATGTCGCCAGACTTCTTTCCACGCGGCACGTAACCGATCTTATCCTTTTGGGGGAAGAGCGGCCATATCACAAGGTCGCCATAGACGCTGCAAAGGCACGCAACATCGCCGTGACAGTCATCGAAATGGGCTATCTGCGGCCCGATTGGATAACCGTAGAGCGCGACGGAATGTCTTCAAACTCCCGGTTTCCCAATGATCCAGGGGAAATCCGGCGTTCTGCACGCGACCTTCCGCCAACAGTTCTTGAACGGTCTTACAACCAGAGCTTTTTCATGGAAGCCTTGCTTGATCTTTCATACAATCTGCCGAATGTGTTCCTCGCCGGTCTTTTTCCCGGCTATCGGCGCCATGGTCTTTTTCACCCCTTAAAAGAATATGCGGGCTGGGTGAGGCGGCTGCTGAGTTCTTCACGCCGGCGCAAAAAAGCTGACACCCTCATTCAGTCGATGAGTGAGAGAAAACCCAGCTACTTCGTCTACCCACTGCAATTGGAAACGGACTATCAATTGCGCTCCCACTCTCCTTACCATTCGCAGTTTCAGGCGATTGAAGAAATACTTTCATCGTTTGCCAGCCACGCGCCACCAGAGGCGGAATTGGTCGTCAAGACCCACCCACTCGACAATGGTTTGCTGGACTGGGAGCGAAATATTACCGAGATTGCGTCCCGTTTGGCTGTCGATAAACGCGTGCATTATGCGGATGGAGGCGATCTTGCCGCCATGATTGAGGGTTGCAGCGGAATGGTAACCGTCAACTCAACTGCCGTGTTGCATGGCCTTCGTTTGGGGGTGCCAGCAAAGGTGTTGGGAGCGGCGATTTACGACGTCGACGGAATGACGGATCAAGGGCATTTGGATCGTTTCTGGATGGCCCCTCGCGCACCAGATTCGGCTCTCACCGAAGATTTTTACCGTCTTCTTGCAGCGTCCATTCAGGTGAAAGGCAACTTCTATTCTCAACGCGGCACAGACGCCGCGGCGGATGCAATATCCCAGCGATTACTTGGGTGTAGAGTCAACTTTCCCGGAGGGGATTGCGGGCGGGTGCCGCGTTTCAGGCCACTAAAAAAGCCTGTGGTTGAACGCCGAGTGGCAAGTTTGGCACAGTCGACAACAAAGAGTTGTTGAGCATATGGCAGGTTGCTTTTTGTGGTCTTCATTAAGCGGATGTTGAGAGTAAAAAGTGCATGGCTGTGGGATAAGGCATTTTAGTCGTTTCTATGCTTGCGCGCACGCGTTTGAATATATGCGTTTCTGGGGATTTTCATTTGCGTCGACTGATCAGTCCGAAACTTCTTCGTGGTTATGTGCTTTTGGCCTGCGCGGGAATCGGTGGTTGTGAAGCTTTGCCAAGTGCGGGGCCGACCGCAATGGACATAAAGTCACAGGCTGGCAAGCCGACGACCGTTGCCGGTGATTCCATGTCGACGGTCTTCGATGTGGTCGATGTCAGCCATCGCTCAGCCCAGATGGTTGCCAATTTTTCGACAACGACGCTGCATCGGCGCTTCGGAATCGGCGGCGCTGCAAAGCGCGTGGTTATCGGCGTGGGCGATCAGCTCAAGGTCATGGTTTTCGAAGCGGGTGCGGATGGCCTGTTTTCCACATCGGAAAGCAAGCAGACAACGCTGGATGTCGTCGTTCAGCCAGACGGCACGGCGGCCATTCCCTATGTCGGTACGGTTAAATTCGCGGGCAAAACACTCGAACAGGCGCGTCAGCAAATTCTTGCCGGGTTGAAGGGCAAGGCGGTTGAGCCGGATGTGCTGGTCACCAGTATCAGCACCAGTTCGCGCAACGTGACCGTTTCCGGTGCGGTTGGCAGACCTTCCATGGTGCCGATGAGCCTGACCGGTGAAACGATCACAGAGGTTGTTGCCAAGGCAGGTGGACCTATTGCGCAACCCTACGATTCGTATGTCACGCTGGTGCGCGGCAGAGAAACGGGCACCGCACTTTTAAAGACGATTATCGAAAATCCGTCCGAGAATATTTATGTCGAGCCGGGCGACCAGATTTTCGTTGCCAAGGATCCGCGGACGTTCACGGTTTTAGGCGAAGTGTCTAAAAACAGCCGCATCGAATTCGGTGCGAATGATTTGAACGTTCTCGAAGCCGTCGCCATGGCGGGTGGCGGTTCATCCGATCGCTCCAATGCGACCGGTTATTTTGTTTTCAGATATGAAGAGCCGGAGATCGTCGCCGATCTTCTGGGAAGCGAACGTTTTCGGCAGTTGCGCGAAAAAGGCATGACGCCGGACAGAAACGGTCGCTATCCTCTCGTTTATCGTCTGGATATGAGCCGTCCGGATAGCTTGATTGTCGGGCAGACGTTCCCGGTCAAGAACCGCGATGTGATCTTTGTGTCTCGTCATCCGGCTGTTGATCTTGACCGCTTCCTGCAATTGATCGGACGTCCGATTGGCACGGCCTATCAGGTCAAGAATCTGACGGATTGATTTTTCGGGGTCGTGTTCCTGCGCCGGATTGGTCGTGGTAGCGTTTTATGGTGCGAGTGAAGGTAGTGAAGGTGATGATCGTGCGTTCAACCTGTTGTTTTGGTTTGGGCGTCACACTTTGAGGTGTGGAGGCGGATGAGTTGTATTACCTGAAGACCCACATCCGTGTCGTCGCCGCTTTGCTCGTTCGTGAGATGTCCACGCGGTTTGGCAGCAAGCCGGGCGGGTACGTGTGGGCAATCATCGATCCGGCCGGTCACATCGCTTTCCTGTCACTGATCTTCATGGCGATAACCCACACACCGGCACTCGGGAAAAGTTTCCCGCTGTTCTTCGCCACGGGCTATTTGGCCTTTCAGTTTTATGCGGCGATGGCCGGTTATCTAAACGGCGCCATCAAAGCCAACCGAACCTTGCTGAGCTATCCCAACGTAGCGCCGATCGATACGATCATCGCCCGTTATGTCTTGCAGGCCGGGACCACCTCGGTCGTATCCTTCTGCGTCCTGGGTGTCATTCTGCTGACGGTTGACCAGCCGGTTTATCTGAATTGGCCAGCCATTCTCGAAGCGGTTTTTGCTGCGACGCTGCTGGGTCTGGGCGTTGGTATTTTCAACAATGTCGCCACGTTGCGGTTTCCGCTGTACGAGCAGATATTCAATATCGTCAACCGTCCGCTGTTCCTGATTTCCGGCGTGTTCTTTCTGCCGGATGCGCTGCCTGCGCCCATCCGCGATATCGTGCTGCTAAACCCGCTGGTGCATGTCGTCATGCTGTTCCGCAAGGGCTTTTATCCGGAATACCGCGCGCTGGAGATGGACATGTTCTATCTCTACTCCTTCACGTTCACGGTCATTTTTATCGGCCTTGTGCTGTTTACCAGCTCCGTTTCCGTATTGAGAAGCCGATGATCAGACTGGAGCAGGCCACGAAATATGTCCGGGCCAAGGGCATCAAGAAGCCGATCATCGAAAACGCCTCGCTGGTCATCAACCGTGGCCGCAGTGTCGGGTTGTTGGGCCGCAATGGTGCGGGTAAATCTACCCTGCTGCAATTGATTGCCGGATCGCTGCAACTGGATCGTGGGCGGATTGTGCGCCAGGGCAAGATTTCCTGGCCACTCGGCTTTCAGGGCAGCTTCCAGCCAAGCATGTCCGGCGAGCAGAACGTCCGCTTCGTCGCCCGCATTTATGGTGTCGATACGGATGAGTTGATTGCCTATGTCGATGATTTTGCCGAACTCGGCGCGTTTTATCAGGCGCCAGTCGGAACCTATTCGTCGGGCATGAAAGCGCGGCTGGCCTTTGGTGTCAGCATGGGCGTGAAGTTTGACTATTATCTGGTGGATGAGATAACAGCGGTCGGTGATGCCAATTTCAAGAAGAAGTGTCACGAAGTCTTCAAGTATCGATTGCAGGATTCGGACGTGATAATGGTATCCCACAGCACCGGCACGATTCGGGATTATTGCGAATCCGGCGTCGTTCTGGAGAATGGGAAGCTGACATATTTCGAGGATGTTGAGGATGCGATCCGCGTTCATGACCGCAATATGAAGGGAAGCGAGAGATGAGCGTCGAGAGCCAAGGTCCGGGCAAGAAGAACGATGACGTGCAGCTTCCAGCCAAGCGCGCCAATCTCACGGTTTTCGATAATCTCCTGAAACTCGATATCCGCCCGGAGCGGGATGGCACATCCCATTCCACGGCGCAAACGGCCATGCGCAAGAGGCTGCGCGGCGTAAAGCTGCGCCATGTGGTGATCGCCGCGGGCTTCGCGCTCTGCGTCGCTGTCCCCACAGCCCTGACCGGCGCCTATATGGCGTTCATCGCGGCAGATCAGTACCACAGCGCGTCGGCTTTCGCGGTCCGCAGCATCGATGGCAAAGCGGGCGGCGATCTGCTTGGCATGTTCACACAAAGCTCAGGCGGCAGTTCCACCAGTTCGGATTCCTACATGCTGCTGGATTACATCCGCAGCGAACGCATGATCGAGGCGGTTTCGCAAACCATCGATCTCGAACAGGCCTTCGCCCGTCGCGGCGCGGATTTCTTTTACGCCATGGCCCCCGGTCTTGCCGTTGAAGAACGGCTGGAATACTGGAAAAACGTGGTGAAGGTGAATTACGACCACACCTCGTCCATCCTCAACCTCTCGGTCAAGGCGTTCGATCCGCAGACGGCACAAGCCATCGCAAATGCCGTCATCGTGGAAAGCGAAAGGCTCATCAACGACCTGTCGCTGGAAGCGCGCAACGGCGTGCTGAAGGCATCGCGCGAAGAGGTGGCGCTGGCCGAAAGCAGGCTGTCCGCCGCCCGCGTCGCCCTGCGCAATTTCCGCGATGTCACGCAGGAAGCCGACCCGGTGGAAGCGGCAAAGCTTGCTGCCCAGCTCGTCGGCTCGTTGGAACAGCAACTCACGCAGTTGAAAACCGAACTCACCTCCGCGCAAACCCGCATGTCGGCAAACTCCCCGCGCATCCGCGTCATCACCACGCAGATCACCAGCTTGGAGAAACAGTTGGACGCGGAGAAGCAGCGCTTCGGCAGCGGCACATCGGGCAGCAACCAGTCCAGTGATGTCGCCACCCGCATTCTGAATTACGAGTCGCTGGAAACCGAGCGTGAGTTTGCGGAAAAAGCCTACACGGCCGCCCTTGGCGGTCTGGAAAAAGCCCGCATGGATGCCAACAACCAGCAGCGATACCTCGCCACCTTCATCCAGCCCACCCTGTCGCAACTGGCGCAATACCCCTCACGCGCCATGAATGTCGCTCTGGTGTTCCTCGCCTGCCTGTTTGCATGGGGCGTCGCCACCATGGGATATTACAATATCCGAGACCGTAACTGATCGATGAACACGCCGGAACAGAATGGCCGCGATCCCCTTGTCCAGCGAACGGATGCACTGCGCACAGAAGGGTCGGTCGTCGCCTTTCATATGAAGGCGTGGAAACATCCTTTCCTGCAACAGTTCTTCCCGCAAAAACGCTTCCACTTCGCGCCCTTCCAGCTCACGCAACGCACCTTTGAGAAAAAGATACTGCCCCTGCTGGAAGCGCCGCAAAAGCCAGTCGTCTTCGTCTGGAGCAACAACCTGCCGGATTTCGCAGCGAAAGACATCGCCCGCCTCGGCTTGAACGTGTTCTTCATGGAAGATGGCTTTATTCGCTCGCTGGAAGCGCACGCCGGTTACTCCGTGCCGCTCTCCCTGTCGCTGGATGGAAACAGACCGTATTTCGATAGCCGCGGCCCAAGCGATCTTGAAAAGCTGCTGCTGCATTATGATTTTGAGAATGACCAGGCCGTAATGCAACGTGCCCGCCACGGCATACAGACCGTGCTGGAACAGAGACTCACGAAATACAACGGACGCCCAGCCAGCCCAACGCCCACGCAGGCGCAAACCACCCCAACGCGTAAACAGGTGCTTGTCATCGGCCAGGTGGAGGAGGACGCCTCCATCCGTTATGGCTGTGATCGCCCCTTCACGAACAATGATCTGGTGCGCCTTGCCGCAGCGGAAAACCCGCACGCGGATATCACCTATAAGCCCCACCCGGATGTCCTGAGCCGCATGAGGCGCGAAATCTCAAATCCGGATGATGTCGCCCACCTGTGCACCATCTTGACGGGACAGATTTCCCTGCCAGATGCGCTGGATGCAGCAGAACACATCTACACCATCACCTCACTGGCAGGTTTTGAAGCCCTCATGCGCGGCAAAAAAGTCACGACAATAGGCGCACCCTTTTACGCAGGCTGGGGCCTGACAGATGACAGGCAACCAACACCCCGCCGCAACAGAACCCTCCCGCTGGAAGCTCTCTTCGCAGCAGCCTACATCCTCTACCCAATGTATTTTGATCCCGCCACCGGCAGAGCCACCTCGTTCGAAGAAACGATAGCCAGCCTCACAAAGCCGGAAACAAAGCCCCACCTCTCACTGGCCGGAAGAGTAAAGTGGAAACCCTACGGCACCTATGGCCTTCTAGGCTGGCGTCATTTATTGACGCCAATCGTTGCGTACGTGGTGGCGAAGGTGGGGAATGAGCGGGATGCAGAGTTGTATAGACAAAACCCTGCTGTCTATTTTAGTGAGCTTTCCGATAAACCCTATCAAATAATAGGTGGGATTCTATATCCTTGGCGTGGCATTTGACAAAATCCCCTCCTCGAATTTTTTTTGATATCTCGCGCATATTAAGTAGGTTGAATATGCGTACTCCAAGCGGTATCGACCGAGTAGAGCTTGAGTACGCTAAGTTTACGGCGTCGGCTGGTGGAGTTTTTGTTGCTCAAATATCCAATCGCCTAGCTATCGTTCCTACGCATTTAGCAAGCGCTGCTATAGATGGTCTTTCAAAAAGTTGGACGAGTGATCAATCTAATCAAAGCTCACTATCATCGTTAATTAAAGTTTGGAAAGACCAGGCTTCATCGAAACAAATATACCAACTATTGTCCTACTTTAAGTTGTTATTTCAGGGGAGGTGCGCGCCATCGCTGGAGCTGAAGTGGTTGCATGATTTTCCTCACGCTGACAATGATTGGTATCTGAACGTTGGGCATACTGGAATCGATAATAGCGGTTTGTTCACTTACATACGCTCGAACACCAAGTTGCGTATTGCACTCTATATCCATGATGTTCTACCGCTCACTCACCCTGAACTTTTCGTTGAAAAAGAATATTCGCGGCATGAGGCGAGAGTTCTAAATGCTCGACAATTCTCCGATAAAATATTTGTGAACTCCTTTTACACGGCGTCACAGCTTTCGTTACGAGTAGGCGATTTACAACCAAAAGTTATTGAGATAGGCACGTTTGTGCATGGTGGAATGTCTAATGAAGAACGACGTCCTATCAGGAGGGATTTTGTATCAATCGGTACCATCGAGCCACGTAAGAACTATCTGTGGCTTGTTGAACAGTGGCTAATTTTCTGTGAGAAAAACTCCAATTTTGTAACGAACGAAAAGTTACGAATTTTCGGCCGAGTGGGCTGGATGGATGAAGATGAGTTCTCTCATCTTGCCCATATGGCGAGGAAAATGGATAAGCTTGAGATTGTCACCGATGCGACGGATTTTGAAATTGCGAATGCTCTGCTTAATTCCCGAGCCTACATTTCTGCTTCGAAGGTTGAGGGGTGGGGAATGCCTTTAGCAGAAAGTCTCGCTGTGGGTACTCCAGTTATCGCAAGTGACATCGACGCGCACAGAGAAGTTACACAGGGCTTAGCCCAGTATTTTAGTTGCTCGGTTCCAAGTCAGCTTCACGAAGCCCTATCCGCATGTTTCGATGCCGAAGTTTATGAAAATTGTTTAACACGAACCAAGCAGTTCGAGCCTTGGAGTTGGGCGACGCATTTCGCCACGCTTCAAAGTGAGTTGTGCAAATCAAGCTGGTAAAATGACACAAAAAAAGAAATTCCTGATCTGTTCCGTCGACTCGTTTCCTCGCATGGGAGGAGTTTCAACCTTGGCATACGAAGTCACGCGAGCTCTCGGAGCTAGTGGGCACGATTGCGTATATGTTGGACCACGGGGCATCAATTTTGGGCGACGTCTAACGAATTTTCGCGTCTATGAAGACTGGGAATGCGATTTAAAACTCAGAGCAGGTGAAGGCGCCGATCTAGAAGATGAACGAATTTTTGATTTATTGAAAAAGATTTCGGAGGGCTATTCATTAGACGCGACAATTGCTTTTCATCCTTTTTATTATGGTTTAGCGGCTGTTCAAGCGGCTAAATTCTTAGAAAAACCTTCTGCGGTGATGGTACATGGAACTGAACTAACTAGTCAGTTTCCTACTTCGATCGATCAAACCGTTGATAAACACGTATCTGATGTTTGTTCATTACCCGAAAGGTTGAGGAAAACTATTTCCTCAACGGATTTTGTGCTTACTAACAGCAATTTTACGTCTGATATCGCTAGAAGAATTAGTCCTGATATTCAGACTGAAGTTATTGGCTGCGGTATATCTGAAAAAATCTTGGATCATCTGGAGCAACGAACTCCATCGTATCAAGCTAAATTAAAGAGTCGGCGGCGCTTACGAATCGGGCTGAGTTCTGAAACATTGATCGCGTATGTCGGTCGGTTTGTTGCGCACAAAAACCTGTTCCAACTAATTGATTTGGGGGCTGCTTCCGGCTTCCAAGTGCTCATGATGGGCAATGGTCCACTCAGAGACGAATTAGAAACCTATGCTAATCTCCGCGGTGCCAAAGTTACGTTTGATAACGATGCTGATGATGAAAAGAAGTGGCAGGTCTTAGAGGCTTCTGACTTCGGATATTTGATGTCAACCTTCGATTCAACTACCGGCGGGTTTGAAGGTTTTGGTATTTCGATGCTCGAATATTGTGCAGCAGGTGCAGTATGTATTACTAGCGGTGCAAATGGAATGGCTGACTTCGCGAGTAATGAAGTTACGACATTGGATATTCATGATGAAAGTGGAGAGATTTCAGTTAGTCGCTTAAAATCTTTCGCCGCCGATGAAGCCCGAATGAATTCGGTTATTTACAATGCGCGCCTTCTCATACGTGAGGATTATACCTGGGAGAGTGTGGCTAAAAAGATAGTGGAGACGTTTCAGTGAACGTTCTTTCTCAATCCATTAGGCAAAGTATTTCCTCTAAAAAAACGATAATTGTATCTGATCGCTACCTGCCGAAATCTTTTGGCGGCGCAGAGGTTAGCCTTCACAATGCGCTGGTTGCGGCTGACGACGAATTTCGTTCAGATGCTCTTGTTGTTTTTTTTGATTCTGAGATCACTGAACCACACTTATACAATATTTCTAAAGTATCTGTTTTGGCCGTGCCGGATTCCGCAGCTTGGCCTTTCAACAGTTTGCCTCGTGCTCGCCATGCGCAACTTTTAAAGCGCAAAATTTACCGCCATTTCTGGAAATATGCCCTACCTGTTAAGAGTATTTTTCAGTTCAATCATTTTTTGACGCGGTTAGGTGCATATTATTTGGAATTGGGGCCTAAGCCTCGCGGCGGCGTCCAGTCAGATTTTCTTCTTGGGGATAGTGATTTTCGCGTTAAATGCCTTCGCGAAGTTGTCGAAGTTACAAAATGCAAGCTTCTTGTTGCCGATAATACTCGAAGTATCATGGCTGTCGGGAATGTTAAAATGCCTTTGGAGCGTACGATTGCGATAATTCGTGATCATAGGTTCAATTGCGCGCGCCACAACCAAATTATGATGGTCAACGGTAATCATTGCCAAAGGTGTGATTACTCCTGTGCGATCGCAGATAGCAAAAAGGTTGGCTTGGCCGAAAAGATTCATCGCCAGCATCTCGAAAGAGTTCAAGAAAAGCGGAAAAATGTTCTCAGCTCTTTTGGAGAGGTTGTTGTTACGAGCCATCTCTTAGCAAGAAATGTGCGTCGGTTGCTCGGGTCGGATTCCATTGTAACCAGAGTTCCCAATCCCGCTGGCTCATACAACGAGGTAATGTCATTTTGCCGTGGCATTGCAGAGGAGCCGCATAACGATATTCTCGTGATCGGTATGCTAAATGAGGCAAAAGGACAACTGGAGTTAGTTAATCGAGCAGTCGGTTGGCTCGAGAACCGAAAGGACGTTCGTTTTATTTTTGCAGGGCGTGGCGAACGTATAAAAAAGTCCATTCAAGGAATTGTTGAAAAAAAAGGTTTGAAGGCGAATTTTGTTTTCAAGGATTATGTCAGCAGAGAAGATCTATTTAAATTAATTAGGTCATGCAAAGTTGTCCTTTTGCCAACTCAATGGAAGGAGCCTTTCGGGCGCGTCCCTTTGGAAGCAGGTTTAGCTCGAAAAGCGGTGGTGAGCTTTGCTGTTGGCGGTATTTGCGAAACCGTCATTGACGGACACACAGGCATTCTCGTTGAACCCGGAAACTTTGAGGCATTACTTGTAGCATGTGATAATTTACTAGGGGATGGGGCGCTTCGTATGAGACTGGGTGAAGAGGCATTTAACCACGTCGTGGCGAATTATCTTGACGATCAGACCAGCAACCGACTGATCGATGTTATCAGAGGCACAGGGATGGCGGATACTTAGGATTTGTGCTCTGTGGGTTCTACCGTAGAAAAAGTGGATAAATTGGCACCGGTAGCCATTGCCGGAAAGGCGAATGATACCAGTCTGTTATCATAGAATTGATCACATAAAGACAAACCCTAATTTTGGTTTCGACTTTCATGAGAGGGACAAATGAGCGATCAAAAAATTATGCGAGATTACTGGCATAAGGCTGGTGCTGGTGACAAAGTAAACTGGCATATTGCCCACATTGATGATGAGGAAGAATTTTTCGCATCCGGCATTAAAGACGTTAATAAGATTTTTGATAATCGGATTGACACAATTAAGGGCGGCAGCACTGTATTGGACATTGGGTGCGGTAAAGGACGGCTTGCTCGTGCTTTAGCAGAAGTGAGACCGGACGTTAGGATTTATGGCGTTGACGTGGCACCGTCGATGATCCAAAGCGCGATGAAGGTAAATTCTGACATCGTTAACCTCTCATTTTGTGTCGGTGATGGCTTATCTTTGTCGGTGTTCCCTAACGAAGTTTTTGACGTCGTATACAGCTATATCGTGTTCCAGCATCTTCCCCGACATATAACAGCTCAATACATAGCTGATGCTGCGCGCGTGTTAAAACCAAAAGGCCGCTTAATATTCCAGGTTCAGGGCAATGAACAGGCTATGGCAATTGATCCACCTTGGGATAATTTCCGCAAGATTCGTTATTACACTGAAGAACAAGCTAAAGCGCTAGTTCCAGCGTCGCTGTCAATTGTAAGAACGCGTGGCAAAGGCGAGCACGATTTCTTCATAGAGGCGATAAAATCCTAACGGATTGAGTTATGGAGCAAGGCGAAGAGATATCAGATTCTTTGCTTTGTTCCACTCTGCTTAAATGATTAGCAATAGGCAATGAGCAAAATAGTTTGCTTATCTATCTCCGCTATTCGCTGGACACCTCTGCTGTTTTGCACTTTTCAGAATTCAACGGCGCCGCGTATTCAAGATGTAGGTGGGAGTTTTGTCATAAATTGAAGTAGGAATATATTCATATTTTTCTTTGCCGCAGGATATTATTGCGTTATATTTGCTTCAGGTTTTTCCCGCTCTGGTTTCCCCAGGCGGGAAGCTGAACAGGTGTTGTGCTGATGGAAAGACGCAATCTATCGGCGCTCACGTAATGATTGAAATGCTCGCGGTGATGGCGAGAGGGAATGCCTGATGTGCTGAGGAGGGAGCTTGTATGAATGCGGCTCCCTTACAGTGCTTGTCAGGAATTGAATGATGAATGGATGAGACTGTGTTGGTGAAGTTTAGAGAAAAAGGATTGAAGGCAGGACAATATGACGTTTGATCGACACACAGGGCCCGTGTGTCGAGATAATCAATGATGAAATGATCGGGGCGCTGCGAGGTGCCATACTAAATAAACTTTCGAGGTAGCTTTCAGCGCCCCCGTTAAAATGGCCCGCAGGCTTTTACGAGCTGAGCGGGCAATGAATGGTTATGACGCGGACTTTGTCAGTTCCGCGAACGAGAACTTATATCCTCATTGAGAAAGGAGGTATGATCGAAATATAAAAAGTATAATTATATAAAATCGCTAAAATTGTCTTGTCGTATATATTGATATATATTTACTAAGCGATTTTGCATGAAAAAATATATTATTGGCCGCGAGATTGATTTTCGGTCAACCAGTAGGTTTGCGCGTTTTTATATGAATTTAGCCAGATCAGCACAGAAAACCCACAGAAAGCCGTGAAAACCAAGGGAAACCAGCAAATGAGTGGATATGAAATTGGAAGGTACGAGGATATTTTGGTTTTCGACCGAGGCGGATCGAGATTACAATAACAGTATCA
>NZ_CP192774.1:2795000-3083207 GCF_033957765.2 Agrobacterium sp. rho-13.3 | reverse complement strand
CTCGGATTTGTTCCCCGCCGCATCCGTATCAGCTGCATCACATGCCTTTGGCGTGCGGTCCCCATTTGCCACCGCACCCACTACCAAATTCAATTGCATATTGCCGCCTTTCAAATTGCCAATCATAGCCCGACGAACCAAACGTCCATCAGGGATACCCCTCGTTCATTCTTCTCCCGTCAGACATTCCCCTCGCAAGAATTGTCCTCGGGTCATTTGTATCACCGCGAGCCGGTTATCCCATTTCCCTCTTCATCATGGAGAGGCCTGCGATTACTCAACAAATACTCCCACACAACACAACTTTAACATACGCGATTGCGGACACGGTTTCGCTTTTCCGCAACCTGTTGGATTGCGGCCAAACATACGCCGATACCTGAAAAAACGAATTCAAACAGAACTCGTTCGCAACGGGCTTGTACCTTCGATACTCAAGGATCGAGATAGCTTGTGGATAGAAATCCTTGCCCCTTGTCGAAATGCATTTAGGCAGGATCGTGGGTGGAGATCAATGGCGTTTTTTCTGCAAAACCGAAGATCGACCATTGACTCAGTCAGGCCGTTTTGCATCGATTGAAGGCCTGCTTCGAGAATCTCTTATGAATCAATGAGATTCAATTTCGTGGCTTTTTTTAGGGTCGATTTTCCAAGAAAATAAAAAATAACTTGACTCGAAACTTGGCCTACCTTCCGTCGGGGAAGGACGTCGTCTTTTCAAAGACCTTTCACAAGTCATTGTTTTTAAACATCTTTTTTCGTCATTGGTTTGACGCAGAACTGTCATGCTAATTGACGAAGTGTTAATAAGCCGTTAGAAACAGAAAAAGCCCGGTCCAAGGACCAGGCTTTTTCATCATACATTCGGATTAGCCGTATTAGGCGGAAAGTGCCTTAACGCGCTGTGCCAAACGGGACACCTTACGGTCTGCCGTGTTGCTTGGCAGAACGCCGCGCGTTGCGGCGCGCTGGATTTCCGGCTGGGCTACTTTCAGAGCTTCAGTCGCTACTGCGAGATCGCCTGTTGCAATGGCTTCTTCAACCTTGCGGATGAAGCCGCGAACGCGCGAACGACGAGCCTTGTTGACTTCAGTACGGCGAGCGATCTTGCGAGTCGCCTTTTTCGCCGAAGTTGTATTGGCCATGTATGCCTCTCTTCGAATTCAAACCAAAATCCGCAACCACAGGATCGGGTCGCTTATAGACCTCAAGTTCCAAAAGTGCGGGAGTAACTGGAATAAGCCGGGTGGCTTTTCCTAACCGTGGCCGGGCATATAGCCTTAAAGCCGCTGCCCGTCAACGCGCATTTTCACCAAAAACACCTATATTCCGAATCCTTAGAGCATGTTTCTCAAAACCATGCAGCCATTTTCGGACAGCCGGATGCCCGTATAAAGGACTATCTGTTTCGGAACGCAGGCTTTCTCTTTTCCACGAAAGCCGCCATGCCCTCTTTCTGATCTTGCGTCGCAAAAAGCGACTGGAACAGCCGGCGTTCAAAACGCAGACCTTCGCTCAACGACACTTCAAAGGACCGGTTGACGCTTTCCTTGGCCATCAACACCGAGGCGCGGGACAGCGACGCAATGGTGGTCGCTGCCGCCACCGCTTCATCCAGCAGGTTTTCCTGCGGCACGATGCGTGATACCAGCCCTGCCCGCTCGGCCTCGGCTGCGTCCATCTTGCGGCCCGTCAGAACCAGATCCATGGCCTTCGCCTTGCCGACCGCCCGTGTCAGCCGCTGCGATCCGCCCATGCCGGGAATAACGCCAAGTGTAATTTCCGGCTGGCCGAATTTTGCCGTGTCGGACGCGATGATGAAATCGCACATCATCGCCAGCTCACAGCCACCGCCCAGCGCAAAGCCGGACACTGCCGCAATAACCGGCTTGCGGCTGGCCGCCACATCATCCCACCCACCCAGAAAATCACCCAGATAGGCATCGACGAAATCCAGCGATTGCATCTCCTTGATATCCGCTCCGGCAGCGAATGCCTTTGGCGAACCGGTGATGACGATGGCTCCGATCGAATCATCTGCGGAGAACGATGCCAATATGTGGCGCAGCTCTTTCAGCAGCGTGGAGTTCAAGGCATTCAGCGCCTGCGGGCGGTTGAGCGTGATGACGCCGACCTCATCGCGCTTTTCAACAATCAGCGTTTCGTAATCCATGACGATCTTCCTCTCCCATCATTTCTGGCCCCATCATTTCTGGCAGGCAGCGCAATAGAATGTGGAGCGCCCGGCCTGCACGATGCGTTCAACCGTACCCCCGCAACCGGGTGTGGAGCAAGCATGGCCCTGCCGGTCGTAAACCGAAAAGGAGTGCTGGAAATAACCCAGCGTCCCGTCCGTCTGGATATGGTCTCGCAAGGACGATCCTCCAGCCGCAATGGCATCGGCAATCACATCACGGATTTTCTGCGTCAGTTCCACCAGCTGCGCTTTCGGCTTGCCGGTTTTCGTGACCAGCGTACCCGCTGCCCTCAAAGGAGACAATTGAGCGCGCCACAAGGCTTCACACACATAGATATTGCCCAGCCCCGCAATCACCTTCTGGTCCAGCAAGGTGGTTTTCAGCGGCTGGCTTTTGCCGTCGAAGCGGCTCGCCAGATAATCCGCGCTCAATGCATTGCCGGTGGGTTCTGGCCCAAGCCCGGCAAATGCCGGATACAGATCGATATTGGCGCGCTCCACCAGATGCATAAAGCCGAAGCGGCGCGGGTCATTATAGATCACGCGAGCGGCGCGTCCGGCTTGGCGCAGATGGAAGATCACATGGTCGTGCTTGCCATCCTTGGAACGCGGATGGTGAAATTCGCCGGGCGTATCCGACGCCTCGCCTGTTTCCTCCACACGGAAAGAGCCGGACATGCCCAGATGCGAAACGATGGTCATTCCGTCCTCCAGCTCGATCAGCAGATATTTCGCCTTGCGCCCCAAAGAGATGATGCGCCTGCCCTCCACCAGCGCCGAAAAGCCGTCTGGAAACGGAAAGCGCAGGTCTGGCCGGCCAAGTTCCATTTTCTCCACAAGCGCACCTTCCATGGTCGGCGCAAGGCCGCGTCTGACGGTTTCCACTTCGGGCAATTCTGGCATGGTGTTTATCCCGGTTGTTTGTCTTGTTGTTTGTCTGCGCGGTCTTGTGATCTAAAGCCTGCGGGCATACATGTCGCAGGCATGTGCTGGCGCAACAGATAGCGTCGCATTCCCGTTTCCGCTATGGTCCGCAGCGCGATTTAAATATGGAGACCCGTCATGACTGAAGCCCGCACCACCGCCGATGGCGGCATGGAAACCTCCTACGGCTTCCACAAGGTCGATGAAGGCCAGAAGCAGGGCATGGTCAACGAGGTCTTCCACAAGGTCGCCAAGCGCTACGATATCATGAACGATGTCATGTCCGCGGGCCTGCACCGTGTGTGGAAAGACGCGATGATTTCCGCGCTGAACCCGCGCAAAGACCCCTCTTACAAAACGCTGGATGTGGCCGGTGGCACCGGCGATATCGCGTTTCGCATCATCGAGGCCTCCAACCGTCTCGCCCATTCCACCGTTCTGGATATCAACGGCTCCATGCTGGCTGTGGGCGAGGAACGCGCCGCCAAGAAAAAGCTGTCCGACAATCTGACTTTCGTGGAAGCCAATGCCGAGGACCTGCCGTTCGAGGCCAACAGCTTCGACGCCTACACGGTCGCCTTCGGCATTCGCAACGTGCCGCGCATCGATGTGGCCTTGAAAGAAGCGCACCGCGTGCTGAAGCGCGGCGGACGTTTGCTGGTACTGGAGTTTTCAGAAGTCGAGATGCCGCTTCTGGACAAGGTCTATGATGCCTGGTCCTTCAACGCCATTCCGCAATTCGGCAAGATGATTACCGGCGATGCAGAGCCCTATCAGTATCTGGTGGAATCGATCCGCAAATTCCCCAATCAGGAAGATTTCGCGGCCATGATCCGCACGGCCGGGTTCAGCCGCGTCAATTACACCAATTATACCGGCGGCATCGCTGCCCTTCATTCCGGCTGGAAGCTCTAATCGACATGACGGCCAAAAGCAGGAAGAAGGCATTCGCATGAGCACTCTCGGCGCATATTTCCGTCTCGCAAGGGTCGGCTGGGTTCTTGTGCGCGAAGGCGTGGTGCTGGCCCTGCCATCCGAGGATCTTCCCGCATCGGCGAAGTTCGCGAAAGCGATTCTAAAACCCTTCGCCCGCAACCGGGCAAAAAACGCAGATCGCCGCGACCGCCTGGCGACCGCCGTGGAGCGGCTTGGTCCTTCCTATGTGAAGATGGGCCAGTTTCTCGCCACCCGCCCGGATGTGGTGGGAGCGGATTTCGCTGACGATCTTTCGCGCCTGCAAGACCGCATGGCCTTCTTTCCCAATGCTGCTGCAAAGGCGAATATCGAAGGCTCACTCGGTCGTCCGATGTCCGATCTCTACAGCGAATTCAGCGACCCGATAGCCGCTGCCTCCATCGCACAGGTGCATCCGGCCATCGTGCAGACCCCCCAAGGGCAGAAAAAAGTGGCGGTGAAGGTCATCCGTCCCGGCGTGCGCCAGCGCTTCCAGAACGATCTGGAAGCCATGTATCTGATTGCCGATCTCCAGCAACGTTTTGTCCGCTCCGCGCGGCGCCTGCGCCCTGTGGAAGTGACGCGCGCACTGGAGCAGACCACTAAGATCGAAATGGATTTGCGGCTGGAAGCAGCAGCGCTTTCGGAAATTGCAGAAAACACCAAGGACGACCCCGGCTTTCGTGTGCCTGAAGTAGACTGGGAACGCACGGGCCGCGATGTCGTCACCATGGAATGGATCGACGGCACGAAGATGTCGGACGTGGAAGGCCTGAAAGCCGCCGGTCACGACCTCAACGCACTGGCCGATACGCTCATCCAGTCCTTCCTGCGCCATACGTTGCGCGACGGCTTCTTCCATGCCGACATGCACCCCGGCAATCTGTTCGTCGACCCACAGGGCATGATCGTTGCCGTGGACATGGGCATTGCCGGACGGCTGGGCAAAAAGGAGCGCCGCTTCCTTGCCGAAATTCTCTACGGCTTCATTACCCGCGATTATATGCGCGTGGCGGAAGTGCATTTCGAGGCCGGTTATGTGCCCGGGCACCACGATATTGCCAGCTTCGCACAGGCCATTCGCGCCATTGGCGAGCCGATCCACGGCCAGCCCGCCGAGACCATTTCCATGGGCAAGCTGCTGACGCTTCTGTTCGAAGTAACTGAGCTTTTCGACATGGAAACCCGGCCTGAACTCGTCATGCTGCAAAAGACCATGGTGGTGGTGGAAGGTGTATCGCGCATTCTCAACCCGCGCTTCAACATGTGGAAAGCCGCAGACCCTGTCGTCAGCAAATGGATTCGCGACAATCTCGGACCTAAACGCATCGTCACCGACCTGAAAGACGGCCTCAAAGCCGCCGTCAAACTCGCCGAAGCCGCTCCCGAAATCGCCGCCAAGACCGAAAAGCTGCACGCCGATCTGGTCTATATGAGCGAAAACGGCCTGCGCTTTGATCCCACCACGGCAGAAGCAATTGGCAAGGCGGAAGCCCGTCATACGCGCTCGGGTCGCTTGGCGCTCTGGGTGATTGCCCTGGTGCTGGTGTATATTGCGGTGCGGATTAGCTAGGGACGCCCCACCCTCAGGTCCCTCACTCTGAGGAGGCCCAAAGGGCCGTCTCGAAGCATCGGGCTCACTCCAGCACAATCCCCAATTCCGCCCGCAACTTCTTCGTCAACCCAGCTGCCACCAACTCATAAGACCGGCGCACATAATGCTCCAGCTCTGACTGCTCCAGTCGGGAGTGATCGGAAATCGAAATCCATTTGCGTTTGGCGAAATACGGGGCCTGCCCGATCCCTTCGAGCGAGGTGAGAATCTCAAAGCTCTCCTCAGAACATTTCACCACCAGCCGCCAGTCTTCACGCTCCCCCAGCACAGCAAAGACCTTGTCTCCCACCTTGGCGACATGGGAATCCCATTGATCGACAAAGCGCACGCCGGGCCATTTCTCCAAGATCGCATCGAATGTTGTGCGGTCGAACAGGCTCATGCCAATCTCTCCGCGATCAAAGCCGCAAGGCGTTTCGCCACCTCAGTTTTATCGAGGTCAGGCCAAGCCTCGACACCGTCTTTGGAAATGATCTTCACGCTGTTGCGATCCCCGCCCATGACACCGGTGGCCGCAGAAACATCATTGGCGACAATCAAATCCGCACCCTTACGCTCCAGCTTGGCGCGCCCGTTGGTCTCGACATCCTGCGTTTCGGCAGCAAAACCGATGACGAGTTTCGGCCTGTTTTCATGGTGGCCGATGGTTTTCAGAATGTCCGGATTTTCCGTGAGTTGAAGTGCCAGTGTCTGATCGCCCGGCTGTTTCTTGATCTTCTGATCCGCCGATGTCGCAACGCGCCAGTCGGCAACGGCTGCCACCATCACCGCAATATCGGCAGGCAGGTGCGACAGAACCGCGTCGCGCATGTCCTCGGCACGCTCCACATGGATCGTTGTCACCCCTGCCGGATCGGCAATCGTCACCGGGCCGGACACCAGCGTCACATCTGCGCCAAGTTCAGCGAGCGCTGCCGCAATCGCATGGCCCTGCTTGCCGGAGGAACGGTTGGCAATGTAGCGCACCGGGTCGATCGGCTCATGCGTCGGGCCTGACGTCACGATGGCTTTTTTTCCGGCCAATGGCTTTGGCCCATCATCCAGCAGCGTTTCTACCGCCGCGACAATCTGCAAAGGCTCTGCCATGCGGCCAAGCCCCGCCTCACCCTTTTCCGCCATTTCACCGGCCATCGGCCCAATGAAATGAATGCTATCGCGTTTCAGCGTCTCAACGTTGCGCTGCGTTGCCTTGGCGGTCCACATTTTCGGGTTCATGGCCGGAGCGACCAGCACTTTGCGGTCTGTCGCCAGCAGAACGGTGGAGGCCAGATCATCCGCCAGCCCGTTCGCCATCTTTGCCATCAGGTCAGCGGTGGCGGGCGCAACCAGCACCAGATCGCAGCCGCGCGCCAGCCTGATATGGCCAACGTCCTGCTCATCCTGCCGTGAAAAAAGCTCGGTGAATACATGGGTGGCGGACAATGCGCCGACGGCCAGCGGGGTCACGAATTCCTGCGCGCCCTTGGTCATCACCGGCGTCACCTTCGCGCCGCGTTCTCTCAGACGACGAATAAGGTCGAGGCTCTTATAAGCTGCGATGCCGCCGGAGATGATGAGAAGGATATGCTTATCCGAAAGTGCCATGATGCCGACCAGTTTCCTGTTTGACGGGGAAACTAAGCCGTTGGCATTCAAAGTGCAATCGCGTGAATTATCACGCCGCCTTGGCGACGTGATATTCTTTGATGGCAACCATTTTGATCGATGGATAACGTTCCGACTCGTAGCGCAACGAGAACGCATCCTGCGCCAGAAACACCGGATCGCCATCCAGATCGCGGGCGATATCGCCGCGCTTGACGGTCAGGAATTTCTCCATATCCGCAGGCTGGTCCGAGGAAATCCAGCGGCAGATGGAGAAGCGTGACATTTCAAATGACACCGGCAGCCCGTATTCACCCATCAGGCGCTCTTTCAAAACGTCCAGCTGCAACGCGCCGACCACGCCAACGATAGCCGGTGAGCCGTCTTCCGGCGAAAAGAGCTGCACGACGCCCTCTTCCGCCATCTGGTGCAGCGCTTCTTTCAGCTTCTTGGCCTTCATCGCATCTTCCAGCCGCACACGGCGCAGAATTTCCGGCGAGAAGTTCGGCACGCCCTGAAACACGAGATTTTCGCCTTCGGTCAGCGTATCGCCAATGCGCAGGGTTCCGTGGTTGGGAATGCCCACCACGTCGCCCGCAAAGGCGGTATCGGCAATGTGGCGCTGCGACGCGAAGAAGAATTGCGGTGCCGTGAGGCCCATCTGCTTGCCGGTGCGGGCCAGACGCGCCTTCATGCCACGTTCCAGCTTGCCGGAGCAGATGCGGGCAAAGGCAATGCGGTCACGGTGGTTCGGGTCCATATTGGCCTGAATCTTGAACACGAAGGCCGTCATCTTGTCTTCGTCCGCATGGACCGTTCTGGTGTCGGCCACCTGATCGCGCGGTGGCGGGGCGATATCGCCCAGGGCGTTGATAAGGTCTCGAACGCCAAAATTGCGCAGCGCCGAGCCGAAAAATACCGGCGTCAAATGACCCTCAAGAAACGCCTCCCGGTCAAACGGGCGGCAGGCTTCCAGCGCCAGTTCCGTTTCCTCGATAAAGGCGACCCGCTCATTTTCCGGCAGACGGTTGGCAACATCCTTCGGGCCGTCAACCTGCGTGGCCTCCACTTCGTTATCGGAACCGCGCACCTTGTTGCTGGCCAGATAATAAGAGCCGCAGAAGCTCTTGGAGCGGCCAATCGGCCAGGTGATGGGGGCCGTGTCCAGCGCCAGCTTCTCTTCGATCTCGTCGAGAATTTCGAAGATATCGCGGCTTTCGCGGTCCATCTTGTTGACGAAGGTAATGATCGGAATATCGCGCATACGGCAGACTTCGAACAGCTTCAGCGTGCGCGGCTCGATACCCTTGGCGGCATCAATGACCATGATCGCCGCATCCACCGCCGTCAGCGTGCGGTAGGTGTCGTCCGCAAAGTCTTCGTGGCCCGGCGTATCGAGAATATTGAAGACCTTGTCATCATATTCGAACGTCATGACCGAGGTGACGACCGAAATGCCGCGTTCCCGCTCGATTTTCATCCAGTCGGAGCGCGTCTGAATGCGATCCTTCTTCGCCTTCACTTCACCGGCCAGCTGAATGGCACCGCCGAACAGCAGCAGTTTTTCGGTCAGCGTGGTCTTACCGGCGTCCGGGTGCGCGATAATAGCGAAGGTGCGGCGGCGGGAAACCGCCTCTGCGAGTGTTTCGGGCATCTGACAAATCCTGTGGAATTGCGGGCTATCTAACGTTTCAGGGCCGCTTTTGCAATTGACCTTGGCGCCAGGACGGAAAATGAATGCCGCATGACCATAGAAAACAACAATCGCCCCGCCCTGAACCTTCTGCGCCTCGACCACGCCGAAGGGATCGACCTGCCCTCTTACGAAACCAGCGGTGCCGCTGGCATGGACCTGCGCGCTGCTGTGCTGGCCGCCGAACCGCTGGTGTTGAAGCCGGGTGCGCGGGCGATGGTGCCAACCGGTTTCATTTTCGAAGTGCCGGTTGGATATGAAGCGCAAATCCGCCCCCGCTCCGGCCTTGCCATCAAAAACGGCATCACCTGCCTGAATTCCCCCGGCACGGTGGACAGCGATTATCGCGGCGAAGTGAAAGTCATTCTCGCCAATCTCGGTGACGCGGATTTCGTGATCGAGCGCGGCATGCGCATTGCCCAAATGGTGATCGCACCGGTGACGCAGGTGACGGTGATCGAGGTCAGCGAGACCTCCGCCACCGCCCGCGGTGCTGGCGGTTTCGGCTCCACCGGCGTTTGATCATTTCGCCCGATTGGGTGCGTTGTCGGGCAAAACGTTTTGGTGTATCGCTCGGCGACCGACCGAGGATATGCCATGACGATTGCCACTCTCCTGACCTATGCCACCGCCCTGTTTATCGCTGCTGCCATTCCCGGCCCCGGCATGACGGCCATCGTGGCGCGGGCGCTGGGTTCCGGTTTCCGCGAAACCTTCTTCATGGGTCTGGGTCTGGTGCTGGGTGACATGGTCTATCTCACCGCCGTTATTCTCGGTCTGGCCTTTGTTGCGCAGACATTTCAGGAAGCCTTTATGGTGCTGAAATTCGCAGGCGCCGCCTATCTTCTTTATATCGCATGGAAGCTTTGGACGGCCGGTCTTCTGCCGCAGGATTTGCAGGCGAAAAAAAGCACCAGCATGACCATGTCGTTTTTGTCCGGCCTGTTCATCACGCTGGGCAACCCCAAAACCATGCTGTTTTACGTGGCGCTGGTGCCGACGCTGATCGATATCCGCATGATTGGCACCACCGAATATGCCACACTTCTGGCGGTGACGTTTGCCGTGCTGATGGCGGTTTTGCTGCCCTATATTTTGCTGGCCTCCAAAGCGCGGTTGCTGTTGAAAAGACCGACCGCCTTGACGATCCTCAACCGCACCGCCGCCAGCATTCTGGCCGGAACGGCTGCGATGATCGCAACCCGGACAAGTTGAGATCATTCTTCTAGCGCACACGAGAGCTAGAGAATTATATCCCACGATCCGCCCAATATACGCATTCCCGTTCTCTGGTGTCGCCGCTTCATTCGCCCTATTCTGCGCCAAATTTTGCCGTGGGAGTGCACTATGACTGAAGCCAGAAAACCCGGACGCGGGCGGATTTATTCTTCGATCACCGAAACGATTGGCGACACGCCTTTGGTGCGTCTCGACAAGCTGGCGAAGGAAAAGGGCGTGCACGCCACCATTCTGGCAAAGCTTGAGTTTTTCAACCCCATCGCATCGGTCAAGGACCGCATTGGCGTTGCCATGATCGAAGCGCTGGAAGCACAGGGCAAGATCACCCCCGGCAAAACCACGCTGGTGGAACCGACCTCCGGCAACACCGGCATAGCGCTGGCCTTCGCGGCGGCGGCCAAGGGTTACAAGCTGATCCTGACCATGCCGGAAACCATGTCCATCGAACGTCGCAAAATGCTGGCGCTTTTGGGTGCCGAACTGGTTCTGACGGAAGGCCCGAAGGGCATGAGGGGCGCTATTTTAAAGGCGCAGGAGCTGGCTGAAACCCTGCCGGACGCTATTATTCCCCAGCAATTCGAAAACCCGGCCAACCCGGACATTCACCGCAAAACGACGGCGGAAGAAATCTGGAACGACACCCATGGCGACGTGGATATTTTCGTATCCGGCATCGGTACGGGGGGCACGATTACCGGTACGGGCCAAGTGCTGAAGGCGCGCAAACCGGGCCTCAAGGTCGTGGCCGTCGAGCCTGCCGACAGCCCGGTTCTATCCGGCGGCAATCCCGGCCCGCACAAGATTCAGGGCATCGGCGCGGGTTTTGCACCGGCCATTCTCGACACGAAAATCTACGACGAGATCATCACCGTCACCAACGACGAAGCCTTCGAGATCGCCCGTCTGGTCGCCCGCATCGAGGGCGTGCCCGTGGGAATCTCCTCCGGCGCGGCACTGGCGGCTTCGATCAAGATCGGTTTGCGTGAAGAAAATGCGGGCAAAAACATCGTGGTGATTATTCCATCGTTTGCGGAGCGTTATCTTTCGACGGCATTGTTTGAAGGGTTGGGGCTTTAAGGGGCTGCTCGGTTTGGACGTGCGCTGAGGGGTTGCCAGAGATGGCCGCCCCTTTTGTGTTTCGTGGCAATGGGTGTTGGGTGTTGGCGCAAGCTCGCCCCCCTCTGCCCTGCCGGGCATCTCCCCCACAGGTGGGGAGATTAGCAAGTGGCACGCTTTTCGCTTTATTCGCAACGTTCAAGATGGGCGAGATGGTGACCTCTAGCCGATCTCCCGACCTGTGGGGGAGATGCCCGGCAAAGCAGAGGGGGATGAGCCACACCCTCGGGCTGTCACCGTTGCACTCCTCGCCACACCCTCCACCCTCATGCTGAGGTGCTTTGGCCGAAGGGCAAAGCCTCGAAGCATCCGTTGGTTGGCGCACTTGCGTCCCGCAACCCTCGTCCTTCGAGGGTCGCTTCGCTCCCGCCTCAGGATGAGGGTTACTACTGTCGCACCCGTTGCCGTTACGTTGCACTCCCCGCCGTTAGCTCTGCCTGTCACCGTTGCATTCCTCGCCACACCCTCCACCCTCATGCTGAGCAACCATGAGACAAAGTTTGTCTGTCATTGGGGAATTTCGGTCCACGGCTTGCGTCTTGCGAGGACAGCGTTTGCGAAGTGGACGAGCTTTCTGGCGCAGGCAATCACGGCGACCTTGTGGCTCTTGCCGGCATCGATGAGGCGCCTGTAAAGAATGCGCAGGGCCGGATTGTGTTTCTGGCTGCCGGAGAAGGCGGCCATGAAGACGACCTTGCGCAGCCGCACGCGCCCTCCGGCAATATGCCTGTCGGACGAGGACGCGCCGCTGTCCTTGTTGTAGGGCGCAACGCCGACAAGGGCTGCAGCCTCGGCTCGGCTGAGATGGCCGAGCTCGGGCATGCGGATGATGAAGGTCACCGCCGTTGCCGGTCCGATCGTGGGGATGCTTTGCAGCAGGTCCAGCTTTTCAGCCAGATCGGGATGGGCTTTCAGCCGTTTGGTCAGGTGCGCCATCCGCTTGACCTTGAGCTTGACCAGCCGCTTGATATTGTCATCGATGAGCTGCAGATTGGCCTTTGCACTGTAACGCTCGCGCCGTGTTTTGAGACGGCAAATATCCTCGGCAATCTGCTCGATCATGGTCAGATCCTCTGCAAACGACGGCATGCGCGGGTCCGGTGCCTGACGGTCGGGAGCCAGGAGGCTGACGGCAGCCAGAATGAGCTGGGCATCGATTCGGTCGGTCTTGGCCTTGCCATTGCGGAATTTGCGAAAGCCGTGGATCTGGCGCGGATCAAGGACAAGCACGGTAAAGCCCGCCCTTCGCAGGGCAGCAACAGCCGCTGCCTCATAATTGCCGCTGGCCTCAAGGCCGATGCGTGTGACGCCTTCGCTGGCGAAACGGTCAATCAGCCGCTGGTGACCGGCACTGTCATTGCTCTCGCTCAACACCGCTTTCATGCCTTCGATTGCAATATCCAGTCTGTTCTTGGAAACGTCGATACCAGAATGTTTCATGATCATGCGATCCTCTCCGTCGACCCCGCCTTGCGTTCATGCGAACCTAAAGTTCAGACAACCATTCGGGTCCTGTGGGAAAAGGCCAGTCCGATCCGGCTCAGCAACAGCCCTGAAGGCTAAGGTGGCAACGATCCGAAACCAGCCGCACCCAGGAAGCGGCCGCCCCCTCAGTGCGAGGCTATGTTACAACGGTTTTCTTATACAAGGTGGCGCGCAGCGCCCTCGAAGCATCCGGCCCCACGCACTCTGCCCGTAACCCTCGTCCTTCGAGGGTCGCTTCGCTCCCACCTCAGGATGAGGGTTACTGCCGTCGCGCTCTGCATCTTGCATCTCAAATCTTGCCTCATGTCCATGTCAAAAATCCCGGCCTTGCTCGTACCCAAGCTTCGCCGTTCACGCGGCATCATCTGCCCGTGGTGTGATCTTCATTCAGTGTCCATCGCCTGATCGGCCATGGTATGTCGGACGGGGCGCAGAAAGTTGCCTCGTTGGGTAGTATAAAATGGCACCTCTCAGCGCCCCGCTCGGCTGTTGTTGCCGGACAGCAATCCACTTGCCATGGCTGGCAATCCCGGAGGGCGAAGGGGAAACCTTGCCGGAGAACCGGTCGGACATAGCCAAGGTCCAACCCTTCCCATCCGGGTGGCAATATCCTGTTTCCAGAACACCGCCTGCCAGTTCGGCCCCATCTGCCTTCGATTTGCTCCCGCGCCGATAATCAAGGGGCGGGAGGATCGATCCGTTTTTCGCAAAGACGTCCCGCTGCACCAACGGCTGCGGATCGTCCTCGCGATCCGTCCGCGCCGTATCGCTACGGTGCGGGGCAGATGCAGCGTGTTCCTGTGTACCGCCTGACTTTCGCTTCCATCCCGATGGTCGCGTTCGACCACAAGACGATGAGCTGTCGGTACACCCGGCGGCGGTTAAGCCTGTCGGGCATCGGGAAGACAACGCCAGCCGGTCCGCAACCGGCGTCATCCTCCTCCCGTTGCCGCCGGGGGGATTTGCTGTCCGGCCCCGGCGGTGAAGGTTTGCGTAACCCCTTCACCACCAGCACCGATCCCGCCTCGCCGCAACGCCTTGCGGTGTATCCGAGGGCGGAACAGCACCATTGTGCGCGCAGTTTTGGGCGTGTGGAGAAAAGTGCGAAAATTTATTATTACTTCGGTGGTTATTATTATAAAATATTGATTTCATTAAATAATTTATCATATTAGCTATCCATTTCACTCCGGCGACCACTCCAACCTCCGTCATCCCGGACCCGATCCGGGATCCAGTGCCGCGCGTCTGCGCGGCGAGAGACCCTTTGCCGACGCAACGCACGGAGAGGGGTTCTCTCGCCTTGCAGACGCAAGGCGGCTGGACCCCGGATCAGGTCCGGGGTGACGGAGGAGAGGTGGGACCAGCCAAATGATGACATTGAGGGTGGGGGGACGACGGGAAAAACGCCTTTATTGTCGCTGTCAACAGGAGGAGTCTTCTGCCGCGTGGACACGCGGCGCTGGATGCCGAATCGGGTCCGGCATGACGGAGGGATGAAGAAGGCGCACCTTACAGCAATCCAGTCGAGACTATTGCCCGTTCCCAAGACGAGTGGGCTTCTTTGCTTGACGTTTCCGCATATTCCAACCCATCACGCAGCCGCCGTCAGGCGTTCGCCTGCGATGCGGTAGGAGATGGCTTCGGCCAGGTGGATACGGGTGACGGTGGGCTTGTTATCGAGATCGGCCAGGGTCCGGGCGACCTTGAGGATGCGGTGGTAGCCTCGGGCGGAAAATTTCAGTTTTTCGGCAGCATCGCGCAGCAATTGCAGGCCGGGGGCATCGGGTTCGGCGAATTTTTCGATGAGGGCGGTGGAGCAGCGGGCATTGGTGCGGATGCCTCTCAATCCTTCCATCGCATAGCGCTCCTCCTGCGTGTGCCGAGCCGACGCCACACGTTTTGCAACATTGGCGCTGGCTTCCGCCGCCATTGGCCGGATGAGGTCTGCGGCGGAGACGGCGGGGACTTCGATGCGAATATCGATGCGGTCCATCAGCGGGCCGGAAATGCGGGTCTGGTAATCGGTCACGCAACGCGGTCCTCTGGCGCAGGTAAAACCGGGCTCCCCCGCCATGCCGCATTTGCAGGGGTTCATGGCGGCGACAAGCTGGATTTCCGCCGGATAGCTGACCCGGTGATTGGCGCGAGCAATGATGCATTCGCCGGTTTCAAGCGGTTGGCGCAGGGCGTCCAGCGCTTGGGGCGAAAACTCCGGAAACTCATCGAGAAACAAAACACCATGATGGGCAAGCGAGGCTTCGCCCGGTCTGGCACGCAGGCCGCCGCCGACCAAGGCTGCCATGGTGGCGGAATGATGAGGCGTGCGGAACGGGCGGCGATCCGACAATTTGCCGCCCGAAAGCTGACCGGCGATGGAATGCACCATGGACACTTCCAGCAACTCCGCTGCCGACAGCGGCGGCAGAATGGATGGCAGGCGGGAGGCAAGCATGGATTTTCCAGACCCCGGCGGGCCGACCATCAAAAGATTGTGGCCACCGGCAGCGGCCACTTCCAAAGCGCGTTTGGCGCTTTCCTGCCCCTTGATATCGGCAAGGTCCGGCAGGTTTGCGGGATTGGCGCGGATGGCGGGAACCGGACGTGAGAGGCGCTGGGTGCCGCGAAAATGATTGACGAGGGCAATGAGGCTGCGGGGCGCGAGAATGTCGATATCCGCACCAGCCCATGCGGCCTCTCCACCGCTCTCTGCCGGGCAGATGAGGCCTTTGCCTTGAGCGTTGGCACCGATTGCGGCGGGCAACGTGCCGGTGACAGCGCCGATGGTGCCATCCAGATTAAGCTCTCCCAACACGACATAGGCATCGAGCGCATTCGCGGGGATTGCGCCGAGAGCGGCCATCAGGCCAAGGGCGATCGGCAAATCGAAGTGGGAACCTTCCTTGGGCAGATCAGCGGGGGCGAGATTGACCGTGACTTTTTTGGCGGGAAGCGCCAGGCCGGAGGCATGGAGTGCGGCCTGCACCCTCTCGCGGCTTTCGGCCACGGCCTTATCCGGCAGGCCGACGATCTGTATGCCGACCTTGCCGGGTGCGACCATGACCTGTACGTCAACGGGCACACCCTCTATGCCCTGAAATGCCACCGTATTCACCCGCGCGACCATGGCTTGCCCCCAAGCAAGCGGCCAGGGTTTCGCACATGATCTCACGTGTACGTGGCCGCACCTGCAACCTTGCACACAGACGAGAATAAAACAAGAACGGAACGACAGTTATTTCTCGTTCTTGGTGTGTAAAATTGCTTTTGGTTGCAGGTGGTGACGTCAGTGGGCGGGCACTGAAGCCAAGAGTCTTTAGTGATCAAGGAGTTGATCACGCTGGACCCCGGATCAAGTCCGGGGTGACGGCGTGCGGGCTGGAATCAGCCCTGCGCATCGCGTTTGCGCTCAATGGCGTCCCACAGCAAGCTGGCGACGTCTGCGCCGCCGAATTTGCGGGTTTCGCGGATGCCGGTTGGGGAGGTGACGTTGATTTCCGTCATGTAATCGCCAATCACATCAATGCCGACAAAGAGGAAGCCGCGCTCACGAAGGGCTGGGCCGATGCGTTCGCAGATTTCTTTTTCGCGGGCCGTGAGTTCCGTTGGCTCAGGGCGACCGCCGGCGTGCATGTTGGAGCGCGCGTCGTTTTCCGCAGGCACACGGTTGATCGCACCGACCGGCTCTCCATCCACCAGCAGGATGCGCTTGTCGCCCTTGCGGACATCCGGCAGATATTGCTGGGCGATATAGGGTTCACGGAACATCTGACCGAACATTTCCAGAAGCGAGGAGAAGTTGCGGTCATCACGGGTGGAGTGGAACACGCCAGCGCCGCCATTGCCGTACAAAGGCTTGAGGATGATATCGCCCATTTCTTCCCGGAAGCGGGCAATTTCGGTCACGTCCTTGGTGATCAACGTGGCGGGCATGAGGTCTGCGAATTCGGTGACGAAAATCTTTTCCGGTGAATTGCGCACCCATGCCGGATCATTCACCACCAGCGTTTTGGGGTGAATGCGCTCCAGCAGATGCGTGGAGGTAATATAAGCCATGTCGAAGGGCGGATCCTGGCGCAGATGGATGACATCCATGGTGGACAGGTCGATGCGCTCCGGTTCAGACAGAGAAAAATGATCACCCTTGATATCGCGCAGTTCCATCTGCTCGACGGTGGCAAAAATCTTGCCATCGCGCATCGACAGCCGATCCGGCGTATAATGGAACAGGCGATAACCGCGGGCCTGCGCCTCAAGGCTGATCGCAAAGGTGCTATCGCCAGCGATGTTGATGCCGGAGACATGATCCATCTGGATCGCGACGTTCTTGATTTTGGCCATGCGCATTTCCCTTTCAAAAGCCCGAAAGGTTTAGGCTAGAGGGACTTCAAAGGCAACTGCTACCAGATTGCGCATCTATGAGTTTTATTGAAGACTATCAGCCCGCAAGCGAGGGTGCCTTGGACGGCAGCAGCTTGTTCTTGACGCGATAGGCCAAGGCAATCGGCCAGGGGAACGGACGGCGCAGGAAAGCGACCTTGCGCACGTAAGCGTCAACCCGCCATGTGGCCCATGTGCCCGCTTTGAAATAGGCGACATCGCCAGCCCGCAGATGGTGCACGGAGCCGTCCTCGGCGGTGACGTGCACGTCACCTTCGACAATATGGACCGTTTCGTCCCAGCCAAAAAACCAGCGGAAGCTGCCCGCCGTGCAATCCCAAAGGGCTGTCTGGGCGGCGCGGTCGCCGCTGCGGGAATGATCCGCCATACGGGCGTGCGGGGTGCCTGAGATGATCCAGTCCGGATTGATCGGGGCTGGTTGCATATCCATGGCATGGGCGGTGGCGGACACCACGGGCTTGGCCTTAACACCGCCCCTTGAGAGCGGTATCGACGGCACGGAACGGCCCGCCATCGCAGCTACACTTGCTATTACTACATGCAGAACCATATTGCGTCCCCACCAGAGCATTTTCCGCATTATCCGGACGCAAAACCGCTGCGCACTTTTGCTGGAAATGCTTTTGCAATGGGGATGCAATACCACAAATGGAGTAAGAATGCTCTTCCATAAATTGCATCAATTTTAATGGATCGGCATTTTCCCGTATTTTTTAATGGGCGGCAGCCAGGTGTTGGGCGGGTTGCTGCGTGTTGGCGTTGGCACTGCCTTCGATGCGCTTGCCGGTTTCCTTGTCGAAGAAGTGCAGTTTTTCCGGCGCGACCGATAGCGAAAGATTGTGTGGCACTTCGGTTTCGGAAGCCGATGCCAGCGTCAACGGCTGGTCACCCACCGTGCCGTGGATGAGGCGTTGCGAGCCGAGTTCCTCGACATAATCGACGCGGAAAGGCATGCCGTGCTCATCAGCACTGGCGGGGTGCAGGTCTTCGGCGCGGATGCCTATTGTAACCGGGCCGGAAACTGGTGCGTAACCATTGAGAGACAGGACCGCTGGGCCAATGGCGAGGCGGTCTCCGTGCAGATCGCCGGACAACAGGTTCATGGCGGGTGAGCCGATGAAGCTGGCGACGAAGGTGGAGGCGGGCTTGTGATAGACCTCCAGCGGCGCGCCGATCTGTTCGATGCGACCGGCATTCAGCACCACCAGACGGTCTGCCAAGGTCATGGCTTCCAGCTGGTCATGGGTGACGTAGATGGAGGTGGTGCCGAGGCGGCGTTGCAGGCGCTTGATTTCTCCGCGCATGGAGACACGCAGCTTGGCATCGAGGTTCGACAGCGGCTCATCGAAGAGGAAGGCGGCCGGCTTGCGCACGATGGCGCGGCCCATGGCGACGCGCTGGCGTTGACCACCGGAGAGCGCGCGTGGCTTGCGCTCCAGATAGGGTTGAAGCTCCAGCATACGAGCGGCTTCCGCGACGCGCGCATCGATTTCGGCCTTCGGCGTCTTACGGTTTTTCAGGCCGTAAGCGAGGTTTTCGTAGACCGACATATGCGGATAAAGCGCGTAGTTCTGGAACACCATGGCGATATCGCGGTCGGCGGGTTCCATGTCGTTGACGACGCGGTTGCCGATGCTCACCGTGCCTTCGGAGATTTCCTCCAGGCCCGCGACCATGCGCAACAATGTGGACTTGCCGCAGCCCGACGGGCCAACGAGCACGATGAATTCGCCATCCTTGATGGAGATATCGACGCTGTGAACGGCGCGCATACCGTTGGAGTAATCCTTGCAGACTTGACTGATTTCAATCTCGGCCATTGTCGTTGTCCTTTATTTGTCGCTTTCGGTGAGGCCCTTGATGAACCAGCGCTGGAAGATGACGACGATCATCACCGGCGGCAGCATGGCCAGAACGGCGAGCGCGAAAGCTTCGTTGTAATCGGGGAGTTGCGAACCGATCCAGACTTGCAGGATCGACTTGATGCCGCGCATGAGCGTGAAGAAACTCTCATCGGTCGTCATCAGCATCGGCCAGAGATACTGGTTCCAGCCGTAGACGAACATGATGATGAAGATGGCGGACATCATGGTGCGCGACAGGGGAAGCAGAATATCGATGAAGAACTTGACCGGACCTGCGCCATCGATGCGGGCGGCTTCCAGAAGTTCATCCGGCACGGACTTGAAGAACTGCCGGAAATAGAAGGTGCCGGTGGCCGATGCCAGAAGCGGCACGATGAGGCCGGTATAGGAGTTTAGCAGGCCCAGTTTGCTCATGACCTCGTAGGACGGCATGATGCGCACTTCGAGCGGCAGAAGCAGCGTGGTGAAGATGATCCAGAACGCAAAGGTCGCAAAACGGAAGCGGAAATAAACGATGGCATAAGCCGCCAACATCGACAGCACGATCTTGCCGACGGCAAAACCGACGCCGAGGATGAGCGAATTGACCAACATGCTGAAGCCGGTGATCTGGCCGGTGAAGCCGCCCTTCTGGGTCAAAACCTTCTCGTAGGTGCCGATGAAATTATCGCCGGGAACCAGTGCCAGACCATTCATGTGAATTTCGGCGGCCGTGTGCGTCGACGTCATGAAGGCGACGATGACCGGCAGCACCAGAAACAGCGCTCCGATAATCAGCACCAGATGGTCGAGGGGTTTGGTTTTATACATGGTGACTATCCCTCAACCGTAGTGGATGCGTTTTTCGAGGAAGCGGAACTGGATGACCGTCAGCACGAAGACCACGACCATCAAAATGACCGATTGCGCCGACGACCCGCCGATATCGTTGCCACGAAAACCATCCAGAAACACCTTGTAGACAAGGGTGATGGGATTGTTGGCAGCCTTGTCCTTCACCATCACGTCGATGACGCCGAATGTATCGAAGAGGGCGTAGGTGATGTTGATGATGAGCAGAAAAAACGCGGTGGGTGCCAGAAGCGGCATGATGACCGTCCAGAACCGGCGAAGGCCGGAGCGGCAGTCGATAAAGGCCGCTTCACGGACCGAGACCGGCACGCTTTGCAGGCCCGACAGGAAAAAGATGAAGTTGTAGGGAATCTGCTTCCAGACCGACACGAAGATCATCGCGAAGGCGGTGTCGAAATAGGTGACGCCGACCTGCATATGCCAGCCGAAGAAGGCGGCGATCTTGACGAAGGGGCCGATGTGCTGATCGAAAAACATCATGCCGATGAGGCCCGCCACCGGCGGTGCGATGGCGTAAACCGAAATCAACAGGGTTTTGTAAGCCGACGCCCCGCGAATGATCGCGTCTGCCTTGACGGCCAAAAGCAGACCAAGCGCCAGCGAAAAGACGGTCACAAGAGCGGTGAAGACCACCGTGAACTTGGCAATATTCAGATATTCCGGACTGAACAGCGCATCGGAATAATTGGCAAGACCGACGAAGGTGGAGCCGAAGCCGAAAGGGTCTTCGATATAAAACGAGGACTGAACGGCCTGCACGGACGGCCAGTAGAAAAACACGAAGATGACCAGAAGCTGCGGCGCAATCAGCAGGTACGGCAGGTAGGATGATGAGAACTGCACCCGTTTCATGGGTGCCGAGTCAGCGACCACCGCAGGTTTTCTTGCCTTGGCCATGAAGCCGGGAAGGAAACGAAGGGTACGCGGTTGTGAGGACGTATAGGCCACGCGCGCAAACTTTCTTGGTTGTGGACTTCTCTTCGGGGAGGAAGGGAGGTCGGGATGAATGCCAAGGTCTTGGACTGCCCATTTGTGCCGAGCACAGTTCTCCACTCTCCGTCATTCCGGCCTTGAGCCGGTATCCAGCAGCGCCGCGTCCGCGGTGCATAACGGTCTTTCGCGATCAAGGACTTGATCGCACTGGATCCCGGATCAAGGCCGGGATGACGGAGAGTGGAGAACTGCACTTTGCAAAAAGCGTCGCAATAACCAACAAACCTCCCCTCATCATGAAGGGAGGTCCGTTTGTTTTCAGAGGTCAGATATCAACCAGCGGTCTTGGCGAAGCGGGCCAGAAGCTCGTTGCCTTCCTTCTCGATGATGTCGAAAGCGTCCTTGACGGAAACTTCACCGGAGAAGATGCGGCCGTATTCGCGTTCCATAACGGTGCGGATCTGTGGGTAGAAGCCGAGGCGATAACCCTTGGACCATTCGCCGCCTGGAAGGGACAGCTGCTTGATGCCAACTTCGGCAACAGGCTGCTTCTCGTAATAGCCTTCCTTCTTGGTCAGCTCGTAAGCCGCCTTGGTGATGGCCACGTAGCCAGTTGCCTGGTGGTAGAACTTCTGGATTTCAGGCGATGTCAGGAACTGGAAGAAGTCCGCAACGCACTTGTTTTCTGCTTCCGACTTGCCGGACATGGCAAACAGGGCAGCGCCACCGATGAAGGAGTTGGTGCCAGCGCCCTTGATGGAGCCCCAATATGGCAGGAAGGTTGCCGAGAATGGCATCTTCGCTGTCTTCTGAAGACCGCCGAACGAACCGGAAGAACCGATCCAGAGAGCGACCTTGTTTTCTTCGAACGGCTTCTGGTTATCGTTCCAGGTCGCGCCGTAATAGGCGAAATAACCCTGATCCTTCCAGGCCTTCAGCTTTTCGAACATCATGATGAGGTTCGGGTCGGTGACCTTCAGCTTGGTATCAACCGCGCTGTCGTAACCGTTGTTGTTGGTGGCGAACTGGATGTTGTTGCGCGAGAAGAAGTTCTCGGTGAACTGCCATGTGAGCTGCGACTGAACGAGCGGGATGAAACCGGCTTCTTTCAGCTTAGGCGCTGCGGCTTCGAATTCTTCCCATGTCTTTGGCGCTTCGACACCAGCCTTTTTCAAGGCGTCGGTGTTGTAATACATGATTGGCGCAGAGGAGTTGAACGGCATGCCAACGAACTTGCCATCGGCAGCAGCAAAGAAGCTGCGCACGCCAGGAATGAAGGCTTCGCGATCAAACTTGTAACCGGCCTTGGTGATGATGTCTTCGGCAGGAATGGTTGCGCCCTTGGCATTGATGATGGTGGCGGCACCGGCATCGAACACCTGAAGGATGTTTGGCTGTTCGCCAGAACGGAAAGCAGCGATGCCGCTGGCCAGAGCTTCTTCATAAGAACCCTTGGAAACCGGCGTCAGCGCGCAGTTTGTCTGGGCTGCGTTGAACTTCTGCGAAACCTCGTTGATGACTTCGCCGTTGCGACCGCCCATGCCGTGCCACCAAGTGATGTTGGTTGCGGCCATGGAAGACGTCGCGGAAAACGTGATGGCCATAGCAGCCATGGAAAACTTCTTGATCATAGTTTCGATCCTTTACCGCCCTTGTTTGGGTGAGGATGCGAATAGGCCCGTTCCATGACGCGCCTTTTACAGTTTCATGTCAGATTTGTTACAGAGCAAACTCATACAGGGTTCGCGCGATTTGAAAACACGACGGGCGTGTCTATCAGAGTGCTGCCGGCCCTATGGCTCTGGCCGGATTACCCACCACCGTGACGCCGGGGGCCACGGATTTCGTCACGACCGACCCTGCCCCGACAATGGCACCATCGCCAATCGACACGCCGGGAAGAATGATAGCGCCGCCGCCGATCCAGACATCCCTGCCAATCATCACGGGTTTTGCGATCTCCATGCCATCGGCACGCAGGGCAACGTCCTTATGATGTTGCGCGCAATAAATATGGACGCCCGGCCCCAGCATTGCGCCCTCGCCAATATGCACCGGCGCGGAATCGAGAATGACGCAACCGGCATTCAGATAGGCTTTTTCGCCAAGGAAAATATTAAAGCCATAAGCGCAATGGAAGGGTGCCTCGATGAACGCATTGTCTGAAACGGATCCGAAAAGCGAGCGGAGCAAAGGTGCCATCGAACCGCGCTCATCCGGCGGCATGACAGTGTGTTGATGGACGGCGCGACGGGCGTTTTCCCGCAGCCCATCCAGCTCTTCGTCCATGCAGCGATACCATTCTCCCGCTGCCATTTTTTCGCGTTCGCTCAGCATGATCTCTTCCTTAAAGCGTTTCCGCTTTCTTCGAAACGCGAAAACACTCTCATTCTTTGTTTTGACGCATTGTCCAGACGCAAAACCGCTTCGCACTTTTGCTGGAAATGCTCTAAAAAGCGCCGATGAAGTGTTTTGGCAGACGGCGCGGCAGGACGGCGACGATATCGAAACGCAGGGACAGCGCATGGGCGTCGCGGCGGCGTGAAAGCCACAGATCGGCGCTGGCGCGGATGCGTTTTTGCGAAGCGTAGCTGACGGCATCAACCGCCCCCGCCTCGGTGCGGCGGGCTTTGACCTCGACGAAGGCAATGACGTCCTTGCGGCGGGCGATAAGATCGATTTCTCCCAGTGGCGTGCGGTGGCGCAGTGCCAGAATGCGATAGCCTTTGAGCATAAGATAAAGTGCCGCCCAATATTCAGCGGCATGGCCGCGCTTTTCTGCGCTGCGCCGTCTTTTCGCCGGTTGCTCAGGCGCCATCGCTGTCCTTCATATCCAGTAGGCGCTGGTAAAGCTCCTTGCGCGGCAGGCCGGTCAGCTTTGCCGCCTCGCCCGCTGCTTTTGCCGCAGACATGGTGGAGATAAGGTCTTTCAGCAGCTTTTCCACGTCTTCCATATCGGGGATTTCGTCGTAGGACGGCGGTTCGATAAGAAGGACGATCTCGCCCTTGACGATGCGGTCTTCACCGTAATACTCCGCCAGTTCGCCCAACGTGCCGCGACGAAATTCCTCGAAGGTCTTGGTCAATTCGCGACACACGACAGCGCGGCGGTTTGGCCCCAGCACTTCGGACGCGACCTTGACCGTGGCGCTGATGCGGTGTGGAGATTCAAAGAAGATGAGCGTGGCCGGGATTTTTGCGAGTTCCGAAAAACGGTCGCGTTTGCCCTTGTCTTTGACCGGCAAGAAGCCTGCAAACAGAAAGGCGTCGCTTGGCATACCGGAACCGACCAGCGCGGCCAGCGGGGCAGACGCACCGGGAATGGGCACGACGCGGTGGCCCGCTTCCAGCGCCAATTGGCCCAGACGATAACCGGGATCGGAAATCAGCGGCGTACCGGCATCCGAGACCAGAGCCACGGATTTTCCGGCATCCAGTGCGGCGATCAGCCGTGGGCCGACCTCTTCGGCATTGTGTTCATGATAGGAATAGGGACGGTTGCGGATGCCGTAACGGTCCAGCAGGATGCGGGTGACGCGGGTGTCTTCGCAGGCCAGCACATCGGCAGAGGCCAGGGTTTCCAGTGCCCGCACGGTGATGTCGCCCAGATTGCCGATGGGTGTCGCCACCAGATAAAGGGCCGCTTCAATCGGTCGGGCAGGCACGGTAAAGCCGCCAACCTTGAACCCGCGCTGAAAGCCCTCTGCACCCTCTTCGGTCGATATCTCGTCTGTCACCGCTTTATTCCGATCATTTGTCTGATTTCAGTGTCTTTATGGTCAAGACGGAGGCCGCGAACAAGGGCAGTTGTGTGCCGCCAGCCTGTGGAACATATTGTATAGTGTGAAAATGCGCGGGAGGATGCCTCAACACCTCTTGCATTTTCCTCGATAACTCTGCCATTTTGCCCGTCCACATTATCCGGCGATCTGCCGGAGAAACTATCTTGGCGATCTGCCCCAACGGATCGCATCGGTTGAAAGCGGTAGTGTCCCATGCGTATTACTCTCGAGCGGTCGAACCTTCTGAAATCGCTGAACCACGTTCATCGCGTGGTGGAACGGCGTAACACGATCCCTATTCTCTCCAACGTGTTGCTGCGCGCCTCTGGTGCCAGCCTCGACATGAAGGCGACTGACCTCGATCTGGAAGTGACCGAAGCCACACCGGCTCTGGTGGAACAGGCCGGTTCGACCACCGTGCCAGCGCATCTGCTCTATGAAATCGTGCGCAAGCTGCCGGATGGTTCGGAAGTTCTTTTGGCCACCAACCCGGACGGCTCCACGATGACGGTTGCCTCCGGCCGTTCGAAATTTTCGCTGCAATGCCTGCCGGAAACGGATTTTCCTGATCTGACCGCTGGCACGTTCAGCCACAGCTTCAAGCTGAAGGCGACCGATCTGAAAATGCTGATCGACCGCACGCAGTTTGCGATCTCGACAGAAGAGACACGGTATTACCTGAACGGCATTTTCTTCCACACCATCGAAAGCGAAGGCGACCTCAAGCTGCGCGCCGTTGCGACAGACGGACACCGTCTGGCCCGCGCCGACCTCAAGGCACCCTCCGGCTCCGAAGGCATGCCGGGCATCATCATTCCGCGCAAGACCGTTGGCGAATTGCAAAAGCTGGTCGACAACCCGGAGCAGGAAGTCACCGTCGAAGTGTCCGACGCGAAAATCCGCGTGACTATCGGCGACATCGTCATGACCTCCAAGCTGATCGACGGCACCTTCCCGGACTATCAGCGCGTGATCCCGACCGGCAACGACAAGGAAATGCGCGTCGATTGCCAGACATTCGCCAAGGCCGTCGACCGCGTATCGACCATTTCGTCCGAGCGCGGACGCGCCGTGAAGCTGGCGATTGCCGACGGACAGTTGACGCTGACGGTCAACAACCCGGATTCGGGCAGTGCGACCGAAGAAGTGGCCGTGGGCTACGAGCATGAAGGCATGGAAATTGGCTTTAACGCCAAGTATCTGCTGGATATTACCGCCCAGCTTTCCGGCGAAGATGCAATCTTCCTTCTGGCCGATGCGGGCTCGCCGACACTGGTGCGCGACACGGCAGGCGATGACGCGCTTTACGTGCTGATGCCGATGCGGGTTTAAGGTCTTTCTTATTGATGAGAAAAACGAAACGCCGGTGATGCCCATCACCGGCGTTTTTGTTTGCGCATTTTTCAGATTTTATTAAGATTTTCCCATTGCGACATTTTTCATTGTCTTTACGACAGAACGAAACAACATATCGCCACAGTTTCAACAAATGTTGTTTCGACGTGAACAAAGGGGAACCGGATGGGACTGAGCCTAAAAGAGCGCTTCGGAAAAAAATTCGAAGAGGAAATTCGGTTTTTCAAGGGCATGGTCAACCAGCCCAAAAACGTCGGCGCCATCGTTCCGACATCCGGCATTACCGCGCGGCGCATGGCCAGCATCGTCAACACCCATTCGGGTCTTCCCGTGCTGGAACTGGGACCGGGAACCGGCGTCATCACCAAGGCCATTCTGGGGCGGGGCGTGAAGCCGGAAGCGATAACGGCCATCGAATATTCCACCGATTTTTATCAGCAGCTTTTGCGCAGCTATCCGGGCGTCAACTTCATCAATGGCGATGCTTTTGATCTGGATGCGACATTGGGCGAGCACAAAGGCCAGATGTTCGACTGTGTGATATCAGCCGTGCCGATGCTGAACTTCCCGATGGCAGCGCGCATCAAGCTGCTGGATGAGTTGCTGAAGCGTGTGCCGCATGGACGCCCGGTGATCCAGATTTCCTACGGCCCGGTATCGCCCATCGTTGCCCAGCCACATCTTTATCACATCCGCCATTTCGACTTCGTGGTGCGCAACATTCCGCCAGCCCAATTGTGGACCTATACCCGCGCCTGAGTTAGCTTTGGCCATGTTCGCGCTTTACATCACCCATCCGCAGGTCAAGATTGATGCCAATGTGCCGGTTCCCGATTGGGGACTGTCTGACATTGGCGTTCAGCGCACCCGCAAGGCTGCCGCTTTGCCCTGGGCCAAAACCTTGGAGCGGATTGTTTCCAGCGCGGAAAACAAGGCCATAGAGACGGCACGGATTTTTGCCTCGGTCAGCGGCATCGACGTCGAGACCGCCGCCGACATGCATGAGAATGATCGCAGCGCGACGGGCTTTCTGCCGCCGGAGCAGTTCGAGCGGGCGGCGGACTGGTTTTTTGCCCACCCGCATTCAAGCTACAAGGGTTGGGAAACGGCAGCCGATGCACAAAGCCGTATCGTGGATGCCATCAACGCCGTTCTTTCCACCCATGATCCGACAAAGCCGATTGCCTTTGTAGGGCATGGCGGCGTGGGCACTTTGCTGAAATGCCATCTGGCGCGTGATGCTATCAGGCGTGATGGCGACCAGCCGCCGGGTGGTGGTCATCTCTTCTGTTTTTCCCTTGCGGAGCGTCGCATCACATGCGACTGGACGGCGATTGAAGCATGGCCGGGGAATCATGGAAAGGGATGACTTTATGACCGCACGCGAGCGTTTGATTGTCGGGCTTGACCTTCCGACTGTGAAGGAAGCCGAAACCATCGTCCACACGCTGGGCGATGATGTTCTGTATTACAAGATCGGCTATCAGCTGGCCTTTGCGGGCGGACTGGAATTTGCCAAGGAGTTGGCGCAGAGCGGCAAAAAAATCTTCCTCGACATGAAGCTGCTGGATATCGACAACACGATTGCCTCGGGCGTGGAAAACATCGCCAAAATGGGCATGTCGATGCTGACATTGCACGCCTATCCGAAAGCGATGCGGGCGGCGGTGAAGGCGGCGGAAGGCTCCGGTCTGACGCTGTTGGGTGTGACTGTTTTGACGTCCATGGATAATGACGATCTGGTCGAGGCCGGATATCTCGGCGATGCGCGGTCGCTGGTGCTGAAACGCGCCGCGCAAGCGCGTGAGTCCGGCATGGGCGGGATTGTCTGCTCGGCGGAAGAATCCACTGCCGTTCGCGAAATCCTCGGACCCGATATGGCGGTCGTCACCCCGGGCATTCGCCCCACCGGCGCGGATGCGGGCGACCAGAAGCGCGTCGTGACGCCTTATGACGCCATCAAGGCAGGGTCCAGCCATCTGGTTGTGGCTCGCCCCATTGTTCGGGCATCCGAACCGAAGGCTGCGGCACGCGCTATTCTGGATGAGATGTTGCGGGCAAGCTATCCAGCCAATCAGTAAAACCAGGAGGAAACACCATGGCAAAAGGCTATTGGATTGCACAGGTCGATGTGCGCGACGCGGAACGTTACAAAGACTACGTCTCCACCGCGAAACCGGCTTTCGAGCGGTTTGGCGCGAATTTTCTGGCACGCGGTGGTGCGGTGACGCAGCTTGAAGGCAAAGGCCGGGCGCGCAATGTGGTGATCGAATTTCCTTCGGTGCAGCACGCGCTCGATTGCTACAATTCGGAAGAATATCAGGAAGCGGTCAAAATCCGTCAGGATACCGCCGATTCCGAACTGATGATTATCGAAGGCGCATGATGTTGGATTTTTTTGTCGCATCCCGTTATCGCAAAGCCGCTGCACAGTTTTGCGCGTGATGCTTTAAGGCATCCGTGCGTTCTTGGACCGTGCGGATGCTGTTCTCTCTTCCCGTTGTCGTGGCTTTACGCTAAGAGACGGAAAACGCCCCAATTCAACGCTTTGCAGGAGCCTCCCATGCCCTTGGCCAACCTTCCCCCTCTCGTCACCGTTTTTGGCGGTTCGGGTTTTGTCGGACGGCATGTGGTTCGCATTTTGGCAAAGCGTGGTTACCGCATTCGCGTCGCGGTGCGCCGCCCTGATCTGGCTGGTTTTTTGCAGCCGATTGGCAATGTCGGGCAGATTTCTTTTGCGCAGGCCAACCTGCGTTACAAGGATTCCATCAACAAGGCCGTTGAGGGTGCCGACCATGTGGTCAACTGCGTTGGCCTGCTGCTGGAAAACGGTCGCAACACATTTGATGCCGTGCAGGAATTTGGCGCACGCGCCGTGGCCGAAGCCGCCAAAAATGTTGGTGCCACGCTGACGCATATTTCCGCCATCGGTGCGGATGCCAATTCATCCGTGGGTTATGCCCGCACCAAGGGCCGTGCCGAAGCGGCCATTCGCGCGGTTCTGCCGGACGCGATTATTCTGCGCCCCTCCATCGTTTTTGGCCCGGAAGATGATTTCTTCAACAAATTTGCCGGCATGGCGCAGCGCCTGCCATTCCTGCCACTGATCGGCGGCGGCCATACGAAATTTCAGCCGGTTTATGTCGAGGACGTGGCGGAAGCCGTGGCCCGCGCCGTGGACGGCAAGCTGAACGCAGGCGCGACCTATGAGCTGGGCGGACAGGATGTGATGACATTCCGTGACTGTCTCGAGGCGGTTCTGGCTGCGACCTATCGCGAACGCCCGCTGGTCAACCTGCCCTTCGGCATTGCAACGCTGATCGGCAAGATCGCGTCGCTCGTGCCTTTGATCACGCCGCCATTGACAGCAGATCAGGTGACATTGCTGAAAAAGGACAATGTCGTGTCCGCAGACGCCGAAAAGGCTGGCCTGACATTGCACGGCATCGGCATCACGCCCGTCAGCGTGGCCTCGGTTCTGCCGTCCTATCTGGTGAGCTACCGTGTGAACGGCCAGTTCAAGAATGCCGGGAAGGCTGCGTAAAACAGCGCTGATATTTTCTTCGTCATCCCGGACTTGATCCGGGATCCGTCCTTCTTGCGTCTGCAAGGAGCGTAGACTTTTTCGTACCGCAGACGCGGTGCTGCTGGATGCCGGGTCAAGCCCGGCACGACGGATGAGGAAAAGATTTCCTCTATAGGGAACTTTTAGCCGATCTGCGTTCGCCTTGTTTTTAGGCATGCAACCAAACTCAAAATCGTGAGTTATGCTCCCAACGGGCCTCAATGCCCTGTTTCAAATGTGGGGGCACATCATGAAAATTATTATCGGTTTGCGTAAGCGTGGCACAAGAGCAACGGTGGATAAGAGTTCACATTAACCCGGTGTTCAGCAAGGTGGTTTATTGCTAAACGCCACATCCAACACACAATCCAGAACATATCAATCAACGCATGACGACATAGATCGTCTTCGTTCATCGTCTGAAAGGCAATTATAAAATGGGCAGGTCTATCGCACTCTTTTTTGCGTGTGCGGCTTTGGTTGTTCTGGCAGGTTCGTTCATGGCACCGGGTACAGTTGCCGCTGGCAAGAGCGGTTGTTCGCCAGCTTACGGCATCGATCCCTGCGCGACGAGCTCGATCAGCGCAAACTGATTGCCTCGACGCGCGCAAGGTCTATCGACCTTGGTTCGCCGGTTTTTCTGCTAAAAGCGCCCTCGCTCAACCGACGGCGCTTTTTTCGTGGAAAAATCGCATTTTATGCGAAAGACATATCGTTTGCGGTGCAACATTAAAGTTGTCTTAAAAAGCTGTACTTATAATTTCTGTGCAGGCCGCATTTTGAGCTTTTTTTAGCCACAGACAAACAGCTCACCGCAATCCAAACATTCGAGTACCAATGCCAACTCTCTTTCATTCTCCCATGTCGACTGCGTCCCGTTTCGTGCGGCTGATTCTGGCCGAATACGGTTTTCAGACAGATTTGGTAGAGGAACAGGTGTGGGAAAAGCGGCGCGAGTTTCTGGCACTGAACCCGGCGGGTACGCTGCCGGTCTATCTCGACGATAATATGCGCTCGCTCTGTGGCGCCTATGTGCTGGCGGAATTTCTGGACGAAACCCATGGCGTGCTGAAGCGCGACCGTCGGCTTTTGGCCGAAGACCCCTTTCAACGGGCGGAAATTCGCCGCCTGACGGAATGGTTTTTGCAGAAGATGGAAAATGACATTACCCGTCCGCTGGTGCGCGAGCGGGCCTACAAGCTGCAAATGTCCACCGCGCAGGGCGGCGGTCCGCCAGACAGCAAGCTGTTGCGCACGGCACGCTCCAATATTCGCCAGCATATGAAATATCTGGAATGGCTGGCAGGTTCGCGCACATGGCTTGCGGGCGACCGTTTGAGCTATGCCGATCTGGCAGCAGCGGCTTCCGTGTCCATTCTTGACTATCTGGGCGAAATCAACTGGCTGGAAGCGCCGATTGCCAAGGAATGGTACCAGCGGCTGAAATCCCGCCCGTCGTTCCGTCCTCTGCTGGCCGAACGCGTGCCGCGCCTCGCGCCCTCTTCCCACTACGCCGATCTCGATTTTTAAGCCTGAAATATTGGCTTTATATATAATGGTGCTAAAGGCTGGTTTTCTGCCAGATGCATCCGGAGAAAAGCCATCGACACGGCATTGGCCAAGAAAGAACTGCGCGCACGCAAGCTGACCGATTTCGTCCGGGCGGAAGCGGCGGCACTTGGCTTTGATCTCTGTCGTATCACCACGCCTGATAGCATTCCGCTGGCACCGGAACGGCTGCGCGAATTTCTGGCCAATGGCTTCCATGGCACGATGGGCTGGATGGAAGAGACCGAGGAGCGCCGCGCCAACCCCAAGACGCTGTGGGGCGATGTGAGGTCCGTGGTGATGGTCGGCCTGAATTATGGACCGGACGAAGACCCGCGCGATATTTTGGGCAAGCCGGACAAGGCAGCGATTTCCGTTTATGCCCGCAACCGCGACTATCACGACATCATAAAGGGACGGCTTAAGGAGATCGCTACCCGCTTTGCCGCCCGCGCCGGTGAAGACGTGAAGGTGTTTGTGGACACGGCCCCGGTGATGGAAAAGCCGCTGGCAGAGGCGGCGGGGCTGGGCTGGCAGGGCAAGCACACCAATCTGGTCAGCCGCACCCATGGCGCATGGCTGTTTCTGGGCAGCATGTTTACCACCGCCGAGCTTTGTCTGGATGAGGCGGAGCGGGACCATTGCGGTTCCTGCCGGGCCTGTCTGGATGCCTGCCCGACCAATGCGTTTCCCGCCCCTTACAAGCTGGATGCGCGGCGCTGCATTTCTTACCTCACCATCGAGCATAAGGGGCCAATCCCGTTCGAGTTCCGCCAGATGATCGGCAACCGCATTTATGGCTGCGACGATTGCCTTGCCGCCTGCCCGTGGAACAAGTTTGCGGCCAGCGCCTCCGAGATGAAATTGCAAGCACGCGAAGACCTGAAAGAACCGTCCATCGCCTTTCTATTGACGCTGGACGATGCGGCGTTTCGCACGTTCTTCAGCGGATCACCCGTCAAGCGCATTGGCCGAAACCGGTTTGTGCGCAATGTTCTGGTGGCGGCGGGAAACTCCGGCGATGCGGGCTTTATCGACCAATGCAAGGCGCTTGCGCAGGATGCATCGCCCGATGTGCGCGGCATGGCCGTGTGGGCGCTGTCCAGATTGATGGACAGGCCGAGCTTCAATGCCTACGCTGCGGCACGCCCACCCGAAGACGATTCGGATGTGCTGGAAGAGTGGTTGATAGCAGGAGTGTAAATGTCGCATCTGATGATTTTCGGAGCCGGATATTCCGGCAAGGCCATCGCCAGAGCCCTTCAGCACACGATGGACGGCATTTCCGGGACCACACGCAGCGACGACAATATTTCCAACCTGCAATCTCTGGCCATCGCCCCCTTTATCTTTAGTGGCGCAGCGCTGAGCGACGAATTGCGGGCTGAACTGAAGCATGTCACGCATCTCGTGCAATCCATCGCGCCCGGCGCATCGGGCGATCCGTTGCTGCGGCTGTGCGATGGCGACATCAAAAGCCTGATGCCCAAGCTGCAATGGGCGGCCTATCTTTCCACCGTTGGCGTTTATGGCAACCATGATGGCGACTGGGTGGACGAGGACACGCCCTGCCGCCCGGTTTCCGTGCGCTCCACAGAGCGTGTGGATGCGGAAGCGGCGTGGGCAGAGGCGGCAAACAAGCCAAATGTGCCGCTTTGCGTGTTGCGGCTTTCCGGCATTTACGGACCGGGACGCAACGGGCTTATCAATATGGAAAAAGGTACGGCGCGCCGTCTGGTCAAAAAGGGCCAGGTTTTCAACCGCATCCGCGTTGAGGATATTGGCGCGGCCACAGCCTTTCTGGTTGCAAAAAATGCCGGCGGTATTTTCAACGTGACGGATGACGAGCCTGCCCCGCCACAGGATGTCGTGGCCTTTGCCGCAAACCTGATGGGTGTTCAGCCCCCCGCCGAACAGGCGTTCGACACCGCTGAGCTGAGCCCCATGGCGCGATCCTTCTACGGCGAGAACAAACGCGTCTCGAACCGCAAATTGCGTGACCTTGGTTTCAGCTTCAGCTTTCCCAATTATCGCCAGTCGCTGCGTCAACTGTGGCGGGATGGCGTGTGGCGAGATGAATAAACGTTCATCTTCATTTCGAATGAAAAATCCTTCCAAAGCCAATTTTCAGAACGTTTCTCATCGCATTTTGAGCATTTAACCTTTTGTTAATGCGCAAATTTGGCTAAAATTTTCATGGGTTGGAAAAATATTTCACAGGGTTTTCGTGATCTGACTCACGCAATCGTGGTTTTGCAATGGAATTCCCGTTCCGCCTTGATTCTAAAGAAATTTTTTCTGGAAACATCGAAAGCTATCTAAATTGATTCGTCGCCGATCGATCACGAATGTTACAGACTGTAACACTTCGTGATTAGCGCTTGGCCATTTTTTGCCATTTTTCCCTCGCCCTAGATCATTTCAATTCAGCCAGCCTAATCGATCGGCGCGGGGCCGAGTATCGGGGAAGCACAGTTTGACGTATATTCGAAACATGACTCTTGCAGCGGCAACTATAGCCGTCTGTTCCTTCACAGCTCCACTTGAAGCCAATGCGGCTAATGGCTGCGGCGGTGCATCCTGGTATGCACTGACCTCCAAGACTGCTTCCGGCGAGCGGATGAACCCTTCCAACCTGACGGCTGCACATCGCTCCTTGCGCTTCGGCACCAAGGTAAAGGTGACCAACGCACGCAACGGCAAGGCTGTCGTGGTGCGCATCAACGACCGTGGCCCGTTCATCAAGGGACGCGTGCTTGATCTTTCCAAGGCTGCTGCCAAGGAAGTCGGCATGATCAATTCCGGCACTGCCAAGATCTGTTATGAAGTGATGGCGTCCAACTAAGCCGGAATGCGCTCATCTTCGCGAATTCTTGATAAGCGCATTATGCTTTATGCGTCTTTTCAGACGCATGGCGCTCTAGGACTTGCCCTCGCCGCCATTCACGTCTACCTACCGGGCTATTCACACAAAGAGGTAGACAATGCGTTTGGGCGGGCGTTTAGCCGGAGCAATCGAAGTATTGGCAGATATCGAAGCGCGCAGGCGCCCGGTGGCCGATGCACTGAAAGACTGGGGGCTGGCGCATCGTTTTGCCGGTTCCGGTGACAGAGCCGCGATTGGCAACATCGTTTACGATGCTCTGCGCATGAAACTTTCCCACGCATGGCTGATGGATGACGATAGCGCGCATGCGCTGGGTTACGCCGTGACCTTGCGCCAATGGGGCAAAACAGTTGAACAACTGACCGCCGAATTCGATGGCGACAAGTTTGCGCCAGCGCCGCTGTCAGAAGACGCGATCAAAGCCTTCTCATCGCGCTCCCTCTCTGATGCACCGCTGTACATTCAGGGTGACATTCCCGATTGGGTTCAGGCTTCCTTTGAAGCGACCTTTGGTGACGACTGGCTGCGACAGGCGCAGGCGCTGAACGAGCGCCCGACGCTTGATCTGCGTGCCAATACGCTGAAAGCCAACCGCGAGAAGGTCGTTAAAGCCTTGGCCGACGCTGGTGCCGAGCCGACGCGCATTGCCCGCCAAGGCGTGCGAATTGCCGCAGGCGCTGGCCCATCGCGCCTGCCCAACGTCACTGCCGAACTGTCCTTCCAGAAGGGCTGGTTCGAAGTTCAGGACGAGGGTTCGCAGATCGTCGCCGATCTGGCCGGTGCGCAGGAAAGCGAACAGATTCTCGATTATTGCGCGGGCGGTGGTGGCAAGACGCTGGCCATGGCTGCGTCGATGAACAACAAGGGCCAGGTGCACGCCTTCGATGCGGACCGCAAGCGACTGGCACCGATCATCGAACGGCTGAAGCGTGCTGGTACCCGCAATGTGCAGGTGCATGATCGCTCTGACGGTCTTGAACGGTATCAAGGCAAATTCGACCGCGTTCTGGTCGATGCGCCCTGCACCGGCACCGGCACATGGCGTCGTCGGCCTGACACCAAATGGCGTCTGACGCAGCGGAACCTGGAAGAGCGCGTCGAGCAGCAGGCCGCGGCGCTGGATCAGGCAAAACTGTTCGTGCGTCCCGGTGGTGAGCTTCTTTATGTGACCTGTTCCGTTTTGCCGGAAGAAAACGAACGTCAGGTTCGCCGCTTCTGTGCGGACAATCCGGAGTTTTCCATCCAATCGGCACTCGACCGCTGGACCGGCATATTCGGTGCGCAGGCCGCAAAACCACATTCGCCGGATGGCGAAACCGTGACGCTGACACCTGCCAGCACCGATACGGACGGCTTCTTCTTCTGCACCATGAAGCGCGCCGTCTAAACACGCTGCAACCGTTGTGACCCGCCGGATCAAAATCCGGCGGCTTGCTTGGAAAGCTTCTAAACTAGAATGTTTGACACAAGTTTGTGATTGGTTCAGAACTCGCCTTCACAGCCTCGTTACGAGAGGGCTGGATAGGAGATTTCATGTTCCGCAAAACCGTTCTTGGCGCAAGTATCGCGCTTCTGGCCGCCTCGGCCACGTTCACCGCCCTTCCTGCGCGCGCCGCGACCGATCCGGCAGCCGTGGTCAAGCATTATGCGGAACTGGCGCATGTGAAATATCAGGATGCGCTGACGACGGCGCAGGCTCTGGACAAGGCAATTGACACGCTGATTGCAACACCCAGCGACGCAAACCTGAAAGCAGCACGGGCAGCGTGGATAAAGGCTCGCGTTCCTTACCAGCAGACGGAAGTGTACCGCTTCGGCAACCCGATCGTCGACGAGTGGGAAGGCAAAGTGAATGCTTGGCCGTTGGATGAGGGTTTGATCGATTACGTCGATAGCTCTTACGGCACCGAAAGCGATGAGAACGAGCTTTACACCGCCAACATCATCGCCAACAAAAAAATCAAGGTTGGCGGCGAAGAGGTGGATGCCTCCAAGATTACGCCAGAACTGATCCAGAGCCTTGCCGAAGCCGGCGAAGTGGAAGCCAACGTCACGACGGGTTATCACGCCATTGAATTCCTGCTCTGGGGACAGGATTTGAACGGCACAGGACCGGGCGCTGGCAACCGCCCCTACACCGATTACGACACCAAGAATTGCACGAACGGCAATTGCGACCGCCGCGCCGATTACCTGAAAGCGGCATCGACGCTTCTGGTGGCCGACTTGAAGGAAATGACCGACAACTGGGCACCGGACGGCGAAGCGGCCAAGACCGTGGAAGCCGACCCGAAGAAGGGTTTGACTGCGATCCTGACCGGCATGGGTTCACTGTCTTACGGCGAGCTGGCGGGTGAGCGCATGAAGCTCGGCCTCTTGCTGCACGATCCTGAAGAAGAGCATGATTGCTTCTCCGACAACACCTACAACTCGCACCTCTATGACGCGGTTGGCATCGCGTCGGCCTATACCGGCGAATACACCACCCTGGACGGCAAGAAATTGACCGGCCCATCGCTTTCGCAGCTCGTGGCCGCCAGCGACAAGACGCTGGACGCAGAAATGCAGGGCAAGCTCAACAAGACGCTGGACGCCATGCACACCATGGAAAAGCGCGGCCAGACCGTTGAAGCCTACGACCAGATGATCGGCGAAGGCAACAAGGACGGCAACGCCGTTGTGCAAGCCGCCATCGACGGGCTTCTGGACCAGACCAAGACCATCGAGCGCGTGATTGCCGCGCTTGATCTGGGCAAGATTCAGCTGGAAGGCTCCGAGAGCCTCGACAACCCGAACGCGGTGTTCAAGTAAGACGCTGCGGGCCGCGTGGATGACATGCGGCCCCATACCTCTGCCGAAATATGTGTAGGCGAGCCATTTTGCGCAGCATGCAGTTCCTCACACTCCGTCATCCCGGACTTGATCCGGGATCCCGCAGCGCCGCGTCTGCGGTGCGAAGGGTTTCTTTGACCGTGCAGACGCACGGTCACATGACGGCGGAGGGGTAACTGTGCGCCTTCCTGCTACGGACACGTTTTTATGAAACTCTCGCGGTCGATCCGCCTTGCCTGTCCGCTCTTCATCGTAGCCATCAGCACCATTGCCGTGGCTGAAACCACCGCTCGTCCCGACCTCACCGCCAAAGACCGCGAACGCGTGCGTCAGGTCACGAAGCCCGCGACGGATTTTTCCAAGGCGGAGCCTTTCGAAGCAATGTCTGCCGGGGCAACGACCACGGTTGCAACTCCGGACAGCGGCGCTTTTTCGCACCCTTCTGCCAACATGACGTTTGAGCGGGAGCAGGATTTCAAGCTCGGCAACGCGCTGTTCCAAAAACTATGGGTGTCCTCCCCTTCCTCCACCCAGGCATCGGATGGGCTGGGGCCGCTTTATAATGCGCGGTCCTGTCAGGCCTGTCACATCAGGGATGGACGCGGGCGTCCGCCGAGAGAGGGCGAAGACGCCGTCTCGATGTTCCTGCGTCTGGCACGACCCGCACGCACGCCGGATGAAGAGCAGGCGATACGCCAGCATAATATATTGAATTTCCCCGATGCGACCTATGGCGGGCAGTTGCAGAACCTTGCCGTTCCCGGATTGAAATCCGAAGGCAAGCTTGCATTTTCGTATGAAAAGCAAACCGTGACGTTGGCCGGTGGTGAAGTGGTTTCCCTGCGAAAGCCGACTTACAACGTCGAGGGATTGCCTTACGGGCCGCTTGAAGCGGACACAACGCTTTCGGCGCGCATTGCGCAGCCAACGCTTGGACTTGGGCTGATCGAAGCTATAGCCGACGAGGATATTCTCGCACTTGCCAAGCCGGATAGCGAGGGCATTTCAGGCAAGCCCGCATGGGTCCGCGACCACCGCAGTGGCGAGGTGAAACTGGGACGGTTTGGCTGGAAGGCGCAGAACGCCACGGTGCGGGATCAGGCCGCCAGTGCATTTTCCCATGACATCGGTATTTCCACGCCGGATGCGCCGAATTCCTACGGCGATTGCACGGAGAAACAGCCTGACTGTCTTGCCATGCCTGATGGCGTGCAAAAGCGGCTGGGCGATGTGGAAGCGCCCTCCCCCGTGCTGAATCTGGTAACATTGTATGTGGAAAATCTGGGCGTGCCGGTGCGACGCAATGTGGATGACCCAACCGTTTTGCACGGCAAGCAGATGTTTTATGACGTCGGTTGCGCGGCCTGTCACACACCGAAATTCGTCACCAAACGCGACACCAATGACCCGCTGCATTCCTTCCAGCTGATCTGGCCCTATTCCGACTTTTTGCTGCACGATATGGGTGAAGGGCTGGCGGATGGCCAGCAGGTCGGAGACGCCAACGGGCAGGAATGGCGTACGCAGCCGCTGTGGGGCATCGGTCTGACGGAAACCATCAACGGCAACGATTTTTACTTGCATGACGGGCGGGCGCGCAGTGTGTCCGAGGCTATCTTGTGGCACGGAGGCGAAGCGCAAAAGGCGCGGGACGCCTTTGCGGCCTTGCAAAAATCTGACCGGCAGGCTTTGCTCAATTATCTGGGATCTCTTTGATGGGACACACAATGCGAAAATATCTGGCTCTTCTGCCGCTGACCTTTTTGGTCAGCTTCAACGCTGCCATGGCGCAGGATGTGGAACTGATGCCCCCGCCGCCGCTTGACCCGGTGAAAGTGCGAACCGTGATGGAAAAGGCCGTGGATGGTTTTATCCGCCCCGGTTACGACAGCTTTCGCGACAGCGCGAAGGCGCTGGAAAGCAAAGTGCAGGCGTTGTGCGCTGCGCCTTCGAAAGAGGCGTTGGACGCTGCAAAAGCAAGCTTTGCCGACACCACGCACGCATGGGCGGGCATAGAGATCGTCCGCGTCGGACCAGTTATCCAGCAGAACCGGTTTGAGCGGGTGCTGTATTATCCCGACAAAAAAAGCCTTGGGCTGAAACAGGTGCAGCGTTATCTCTCCGAAAAAGATGAGAGCGTAACGACCGCGGATGGGCTGAAAGGCAAAAGCGTTGCCGCACAGGGGCTGGGCGCATTGGAATATGTGCTTTACGGCCCCGGCTCTGACGATGTTTTGGCCCAGAAAAGTGGTTTTCGTTGCCGCTATGGCGCGGCCATTGCGGGCAATGTCGCCAATATTGGCACCGAGCTTTCCGACCTTTGGAACGCGCCTGAAGGTGTGGCGAAGAACTGGAAAGCACCGGGGCCGAATAACCCAACTTACCGCGACGAGCGGGAGGTGCTCGTCGCGTTGCTGGGTGTGCTGGTGCATGGTGCCGAAGCCATTCGCGACCAGCGTATCGAAACCTTTTACAAAGGGCCGGATAATGCGAAATTTCCGCGCACGGCCATTTATTGGCGTTCCGGCCTGACATGGAAAAGCATTGGCGACAATATTTCCGCCGTGCAAACCCTGCTGCGCAAGGCGGGTATGACCGACCTCCTACCGCCGGACCAGCGCTCCATCATCGGCTCCATCGATTTCCTGTCGAAATCCATGGTGCGTGTTGCCGGGACGATTGAGCCGGATGTGGAAAAGGCGCTGGCTGATGACAAGGAACGCGCCAAGGTGGATTACCTGCTGCTGAACGGCAAAGACCTGATCTACCGTCTGAATGACCAATATGGCGGCGCCATTGGCCTCAGCTCCGGCTTTTCCTTTGCAGATGGAGATTGAACCGTGGCGCGCGATAAACGGCTGCTGATAGACCGCCGAAGCTTTCTCAAGGCGGCAGGCTTGCCGTTTCTGGCGTCGCTTGGACCACGCTCGCTGTATGCGCTGGAGCGGGCAGATGCGGTTTTTGCATCCGCCTTTCGCGCCCGCGATGGCTCTTACGGCGTGGCTGTTGTCAGCGAGGCGGGAGAAATCATCGACCGGCAAACGCTTCCAGCCCGCGCGCATGGCATGGCGAGCAGCCATGCGACGGGCATGGTGGTTGCTTTTGCCCGCAGGCCCGGCACGTTTTTTATGGCGTTTAATCCACGTAAACGCCATGAACCCATTGTCATGCACACGCCGGAGAACCGGCATTTTTACGGTCACGGGCAATTTTCGCCGGATGGTTCGATCCTCTATGCCAGCGAAAACGACTTCGACAAAAATCGCGGCGTTATCGGCCTTTACGATGCGAAGAACGGCTTTCGCCGCATCGGTGAATATGATGCGGGCGGCATCGGCACCCATGACATGACGGTGAGCGATGACGGCAAGATGATCATCATCGCCAATGGCGGCATTGAAACGCACCCGGATTTTGGCCGTACCAAGCTCAACATAGACGCCATGGAGCCCTCACTGGTGCTGCTGGATGCGGCAACGGGACGTCCGATCCAGAAACATGGCTTGAGTGGAAAACTGCGCCAGCTTTCCACCCGCCATGTCGATCTTGGCAGTGACGGACGCATATGGTTTGCCTGCCAATATGAGGGTCCACGTAATGATCTTCCGCCACTGGTAGGGCATTTCTCCAAGGGCGATGACATCAGTTTCATCCATCTGCCGGACGAAACCACCCAGCGGCTGGCGAACTATGTCGGCGCTATTGCCATCAACAGGCGGGATGGCATCGTCGGGCTGACGTCTCCCAATGGCAATGCAAAAATTACGCTGGATGAAAAAAGTGGAAAGGTTATGTCGCAGGAAACCCTGCGGGAAGCCGCGGGCGTGGCAGCCGCCGCAAGGGGCATCGTCGCTTCGTCCTATGACGGGCAATTTTCCACCAACACAAGCGATGTGGCCTGGGACCAGCACATCGTCAGACTGGTGCGCTGATTATTGGGAAAAGCAGCGGAACCAAACCTGCGTCCGCGCATTCATGCCGCATGAAAAATGCGCTGGTCTATACCGTCTTCGTCTTTGTCGTCGTAACCACCGGTGCAGTTATCGGCATCAACAACGTGCCGGGCGAGTGGTATCAATCGCTCAACAAGCCGTTTTTCAACCCACCCAACTGGATTTTTGGCCCGGTCTGGACCGCGCTTTATGTGATGGTCGGCATTGCTGGTGCACGCACATGGCTACGCAGCCGCATGGGCGGGCGTATGCAGCTTTGGGGCAGCCAGATGCTGCTGAATTTCATGTGGTCACCGATTTTCTTCGGCATGGAAAGCCCGCTTGGCGCATTGATCCTGATCGTGCCGATGCTGGTCTGCGTCATCGCTTTCATCATCATGACCTACAGCCGCGATCGGCTGTCCATGTGGCTTTTCGTGCCGTATGCAGCCTGGGTTGCCTTCGCCACAGCACTGAATGCCAGCATTGTTTATCTAAACTAATCACGCCTCTGCCCTTGCCTTGAAGCAATCCACACGCCATGTCATTTTGGTAGGACAGTGAAAGGCAGGGGCATGGAGATGACCGATCCCGGCGACTATCGCCAGCGGATAAAGAAGAGTTTTGCAAGTCAGGGCGTCGTTCAGGCGATCAATGCGGAAATTTCGCGCATTGAACACCGGCTTGTGGAAATCGAACTGCCGTTTCATGCGAAACTGACCCAGCAGCATGGTATTCTGCACGCAGGCGTGATTGCCGCCGCCCTCGACACCGCCTGCACCTATGCCGCTTATACGATCATCGAGCCGGAAGCCTCGTTGCTGACCATCGAATTCAAAGTCAATCTGATGTCGCCGGGGCGCGGTGAGCGGTTTCTGTTTCGCGGCGAAATTACCAAACCGGGCAGCAATATCATCGTGGCGGATGGCCGCGCCTATGCGCTTTCCGATGGTCCGGCCAAGCTGATCGCCTCCATGACAGGCACGATGATGGTCGTGAAAGGCCGCGAGGGTTTCAACGAATGAGCTATGAAATAGTGCGTGTGGCGGGCAAACGCCTGCTGTTCGTGATGGCTGCGGATGCTGAATATGGGCCGCATTTGAAAGCCCGCTTCAAGCCGCTGATGACCGGCGTTGGGCCGGTGGAGGCCGCGGTGTCCCTGACCGCCGTTTTGACGGGTCTGGATGCAGCTGACCATCTGCCTGATCTCGTTATCTCGCTGGGGTCTGCCGGGTCACGGGTGCTGGAGCAGGCGGAAATTTATCAGGCAAGCTCCGTGTCCTACCGCGACATGGATGCATCGGGTTTCGGTTTTGAGAAGGGCCGCACGCCGTTTCTGGACCTGCCGGCCGAAGTTGCCTTGCCGTTTCGCATTCCGGGCGTTGCCGAAGCACGGCTTTCCACCGGTGCCAATGTCGTTTCGTCGAGCGCGCTGTATGACCAGATCGATGCCGACATGGTGGAGATGGAGACCTTTGCCCTTCTGCGCGCCTGCCAGCGCTTCGGCGTTCACTTGATCGGGCTTCGCGGCATTTCCGATGGCAAGGCGGATGTACACCACATCAATGACTGGACGGAGTATCTGCACATCATCGATGAGAAGCTGGCGGATGCGGTGGACAGACTGTTCCATGGCATCGAAGATGGGGCGATTACCCTTTAGGCGCTTGCATAAAGGCTTATTTTCTGGCTTTTCAGGCCATCTGCCGGGTTGCCTAAAGCCCCGGATTTCTTTAAAGGCTCGCCATGACCCAGATAGCCCATCCCGACAGCATCCTCATCATCGATTTCGGCAGCCAGGTGACGCAGCTTATTGCGCGCCGTGTTCGCGAAGCCGGAGTCTATTGCGAAATCCACCCGTTCCAGAGCGCGGCAGAAGCATTCGAGAAGTTGCAGCCGAAAGGCGTGATTTTCTCCGGTGGCCCGGCATCTGTCACGGCGGAAGGCAGCCCACGCGCACCGCAGGCGGTGTTTGATGCGGGCATTCCCATCCTTGGCATTTGCTACGGCCAGCAGACGCTCTGCACCCAGCTTGGCGGCGTTGTTGAAGGTGGCCATGCGGCGGAATTCGGTCGCGCCGATATCGAAATCAAAAAGGCAAGCCCGCTGTTCGAAGGTTTCTGGGAACAGGGCGGACGTTATCCGGTCTGGATGAGCCATGGCGACCGCGTCACGCAACTGCCTGAAGGCTTTGAAGTGGCCGCGACCTCCGAAAACGCGCCTTTCGCCATCGCCGTCAATGAAGAACGCCGGTATTATACCACCATGTTCCACCCGGAAGTGGTGCACACGCCAGATGGCGCAAAGTTGCTCTCCAACTTTGTCCACAAGATCGTCGGCCTGAAATCCGATTGGACCATGGCGGCCTACCGCGCCGAGATGATCCGCAAGATTCGTGAACAGGTTGGTGATGAACGCGTATTGTGCGCACTCTCCGGCGGCGTTGACTCGTCTGTGGCTGCGATCCTCATTCATGAGGCGATTGGCGATCAGCTGACCTGCGTTTACGTCGATCACGGCCTGATGCGTCTGGCCGAGAGCGAACAGGTCGTTGGCATGTTCCGCGACCACTACAACATTCCACTGGTGCATGTGGATGCGGCTGACCTGTTCCTTTCGGAACTGGCTGGCGTGGCGGACCCGGAAGCCAAGCGCAAGACGATCGGCCGTCTGTTTATCGAAACGTTTGAGGCAGAAGCGGCAAAGATTGCCGCTGATGGCAAGGGCGCACCTTCGTTTCTGGCGCAGGGTACACTCTACCCGGACGTCATCGAAAGCGTGTCCTTCTCCGGTGGTCCATCGGTCACCATCAAGAGCCACCACAATGTGGGCGGCCTGCCGGAACGCATGAACATGAAGCTGGTGGAGCCGCTTCGTGAACTGTTCAAGGACGAGGTCCGCGCCCTTGGCCGCGAACTCGGCCTGCCGGAAAGCTTCATCGGCCGCCACCCCTTCCCCGGTCCAGGCCTCGCCATCCGCTGCCCCGGCGCTGTCACCCGCGAAAAGCTGGACATTCTGCGCAAGGCGGATGCCGTCTATCTCGATGAAATCCGCAAGGCCGGTCTCTACGACACCATCTGGCAGGCATTTGCCGTGCTGCTACCGGTGCAGACCGTGGGCGTCATGGGCGATTACCGCACCTACGACTTCGTCTGCGCGCTCCGCGCCGTGACCTCAGTGGACGGCATGACGGCGGATTTCTACCCTTATGACATGAACTTCCTTGGCCGTGCGGCAACCCGCATCATCAACGAGGTCAAGGGCATCAACCGCGTGGTTTACGATGTAACGAGCAAGCCACCGGGCACGATCGAGTGGGAATGATTGCTGCGGCAGTTTTGTAAAATCAGCCGGTCGATGTTGAAAAGCATCGGCCGTTTTTTTGTTTGCGGTCAACTGCCTTGAAATATTGGTACCAAACCGTTATCTTACTATCGTCTTACCTTTATGGCGAATATGATGGCGCGGACTGAAACACTCACAACCACAGTATCGACGAAGGGACAGGTCATTCTTCCCAAAGCTCTGCGGCAGCGTCGGGAGTGGGAGGCCGGAACGCGGCTGATTGTTGAGGAAACACCCGAAGGCATTCTTTTAAGACGCGCGCCTGCTTTCCCTGCAAGCGAAGCAGGCAGCGTGTTTGGCATGTTGCCATTCAGTGGAAAGCCCAAAACGCTGGATGAGATGGATTCAGCCATTCTCGCCGAATCCCGCAGACGCCATGATCGCGATTGATACCAACATCATCATCCGCTACCTGACCGGCGATGACCCGGATCAGGCCAGCCGTGCACGCACGATCATAGACGGGCAAATGGTTTTCGTAACCGTGACAATTCTGCTGGAAGTGGAATGGGTTTTGCGAGGCGCATATGAGTACGCTTGTGCAGACATTATTCGTGGCCTGCGCGCACTCGGAGGGTTGCCAACCGTGACCATTGAGGATGCTGATGCCGTTGCGGCAGCGCTCGATCTATCAGAACAAGGTATGGACTTTGCTGACGCCCTGCATTTGACAAGGGCTTCGCATTGCGATGGCTTTGTGACCTTCGACCGAAAATTCGTCAGGACTGCCAGAGCAGCAGGCTTCGAGACGATTAGAGAGGCTTAATGCCTGTGGCGACTGAGGGATTTACATCTCCCACGACCAAGGCGAGGCAATGGCGCCTCGCCAGCAAACACTCACATCTTAGAGATTAACATTGTCGAAGGCGGAACGATCGATGCCGAGTGCGTCGAGGTCTGCGCCTGTAGGCTTGCGGTGAGCGCGAACTGCCGCAGATACTGCGACTGCGGCGCCGAAAACGGCAAAGGTTTCGCCAAAAAACTTACGGGATGTCTTAGCAACGGAACGCATATTTTGATCTCCTTGTGTTGCACAGAATATGAGCATTGAAAGATCTTTCTACAACGCATGATGCAGCAAGGAAGCCATGCAGCTTAGCTCGAACTGGTTTGGATGCCAGCCATTGCAAATTCGCATAGCTTATCGACATTTGAATGCACCGGATATTTTGTTATGCGATAGTTTGAATAGGAAAAGGCGAGCGGAATGACGATCACCATTTACGGCATCAAGAATTGCGACACGATGAAAAAGGCGCGCACGTGGCTGGAAGCGCACGGCATCGATTATGCTTTTCATGACTACAAAACCGTTGGTATCGATGCGGAGCATCTGAACGCATGGTGTGATGCTGCCGGTTGGGAAACGGTGTTGAACCGCGCCGGCACGACATTCAAAAAGCTGGATGATGCGCAGAAGGCTGATCTGAGCCGCGACACGGCGATCGCCCTGATGCGGTCGCAGCCCTCCATGATCAAGCGGCCCGTACTCGAGGCCAAAGGCAAGATAACGGTGGGTTTCAAGCCCGAAACCTATGCCACGCTGTTTGGTTGAGCGAGAACGACCATGTCAAAAACCACACGTGCCACGCAGACACTGACCAAGGCAGGCGTGGCCTTCACGGCTGTTACTTATGATTATGATCCGACTGCGGACCGCATTGGCCTTCAGGCGGCGGAAGCAATTGGGGCGGCACCGCATCTGGTGTTGAAAACGCTGATGGCCGAGGTAGATGGCAAAGCGGTGTGTGTGGTCGTGCCGTCTGATCGTGAAGTGAGTATGAAAAAGCTGGCGGCGGCGTTTGGCGGCAAGTCTGCCAATATGATGAAGCCTGCGGATGCCGAACGTGCGACCGGATATCACGTCGGCGGGATAAGCCCCTTCGGCCAGAAAAAGCTGGTGCCAACTGCCATCGAAGCGCAGTCCATCGACCACGACCATGTTTACATCAACGGCGGTCAGCGCGGTTTGCAGGTGCGGCTTTCGCCGAAAGACTCACTAGCCGTTCTGAAAGCCATCGTCGCGCCACTCGTTGCCGATTGAAGCAAAACACGGTTGGCTTTCGTGGTGAATGGGCTATGTTTTGCGCCTCGCGATAAAGACAGATGAAGGTATGCCATGACGATTCCCCCCATTGATCCCGTCAAACTCGAAAAACTGGCCGAAGTGGCCGTCAAGGTCGGGCTGCAATTACAGAAGGATCAGGATCTGGTCATCACCGCGCCTTTGGCCGCGTTGCCGCTGGTGCGACAGTTGACCAAGCACGCCTATCTGGCGGGCAGCGGGCTCGTGACCACCTTTTATTCCGATGAGGAAACCACGCTGGCGCGTTACCGCCACGCAAGCGATGCGAATTTCGATCGGGCGTCCGGCTGGCTTTATGAGGGCATGGCCAAGGCCTATGCCAATGGCGCGGCGCGCCTTGCCATTTCGGGCGACAATCCCATGCTGCTGGCCGATGAAGACCCGGCCAAGGTGGCGCGTGCCAACAAGGCAAACTCCATGGCTTACAAGCCGGCACTGGAGAAGATTTCCAACTTTGACATCAACTGGAACATCATTTCCTATCCCAACCCGTCCTGGGCAAAGCAGGTCTTCCCTGATCTGCCGGAAGACGAGGCCGTGAAGAAGCTTGCGGATGCGATTTTCGCAGCTTCGCGTGTGGATGTGGCAGACCCGGTTGCCGCATGGGCAGAGCACAATGCCAACCTTGCCAAGCGCTCCAAATGGCTGAACGGCGAACGTTTTGCCTCGCTGCATTTCACCGGGCCCGGCACGGACGTGACGATTGGCCTTGCGGACAGCCATGAATGGCATGGCGGCGCTTCCACCGCCAAAAATGGCGTGACCTGCAACCCGAATATTCCGACCGAAGAAGTCTTCACCACACCTCATGCGCTGCGGGTGGATGGCTATGTGTCCAGCACCAAGCCGCTGTCTCATCAGGGTACGTTGATCGACAATATTCAGGTGAAGTTCGAAGGCGGGCGTATTGTCGAGGCTAAGGCTTCAAAGGGCGAAGCGGTGTTGAACAAGGTTCTGGATACGGATGAAGGTGCGCGGCGTCTGGGCGAAGTGGCGCTGGTGCCGCATTCCTCGCCGATCTCGGCCAGCGGCATCCTGTTCTACAACACCCTGTTTGACGAAAATGCCTCCTGCCACATCGCGCTTGGCCAATGCTATTCCAAGTGCTTCCTTGATGGCGCATCGCTGAGCCAGGAGCAGATCAAGGCGCAGGGCGGCAATTCCAGCCTGATCCACATCGACTGGATGATCGGCTCCGACAAGGTCGATATTGACGGTGTCAGAGCCGATGGTTCGAAAGTGCCTGTCATGCGCAAGGGCGAATGGGCCTGATAAGGCTTTAAGTTTTACGCATGTCGTTATCGCAAAACCGCTTCGCACTTTTGCGCGACATGCTCTAGCGTGGGGCCTGGCTTTTCTGGCTGAGCCACACGCTGAACATAACCATGACGAAACCGGCGATCTGGACTGGCGCAAGACTTTGACCGAGCGCCAGCCAGCCCAAGAGCGTGGCGGTGACCGGGCTTAAGAAACCGAGTGATGCCGCTGCGGATGGTTCGATGCGCGACAGGCCACGGAACCACAGAATATAGGTGAAGGCAGCGCCGATCAGGCCCAGATAGGCCATGCCCAGCATGTTTTGCGCGGTGAGCGTGGGCAGAGCAGGCTCCAGGAAAAGGGCGACCGGCACCAGAAGCAGACCACCCGCCGTGAGTTGCCACGCCGTAAATGTGAGGCTGGAAACAGGCGGCTGCCAATGGCGGGTCAACACCGTGCCGAAAGCCATGGAAACCGCACCGGCAAGCGCCGCCGCTATGCCTACCGGGTCAAGCGCCGCACTTGGCGTCACCACCAGAAATGCAACCCCTGCCATGCCGATGAGGCCCGCGACGATGGCGAGGGAGCGGATGGTTCTGCCCAGAAAAAACCGCGACAGAGCAATGACGATCAAAGGCTGCACTGCGCCCACGGTTGCCGCCACGCCACCCGGCAAACGGTAAGCCGAGACGAAAAGCATCGCCCAGAAGAATGCAAAATTCAGCGCACCCAGAATAAAGGCGCGACCCCACCAGATGCCGAATGGCAGTTTGCGCACGAAGAGCAGCAGCAACAACCCGGCGGGCAAGGCACGCAGCATGGCGACGTGCATGGGGTATCCATGCGGCAGAAACGATGTCGTGACGATGTAAGTGCTGCCCCAAATGGCCGGCGCTATGGCAGTGAGAGCCACATCCGTGACGTGGCGTGTATTTTTCTTCATTTCAAGATTCTCTACTTCAAGATAAATTCAGGATACGCCGTTTTATCTTGACGTCAAGACACCTGATGATATCCATTTCCTATGGAAGAAAACCCCGCACCCGATCATGTCGACCGAATTCTGGCCCAGTGGGCGCAGGAAAGGCCCGAACTGGATGTCGAGCCGATGGGCATCATCGGGCGCCTGCACCGGCTGTCCACGCATCTTGGCCGTGAGGTGGAAGCCGTGCTGTTGCAACACGGGCTTTCATCTTCCGCTTTCGATGTGCTGGCGACATTGCGGCGGGCGGGCACGCCTTACCGGCTTTCGCCGGGCGAACTGCTGGCCATGACCATGGTAAGTTCCGGCACCATGACCAACCGTATCGACCAGTTGGAAAAAGCAGGCTTCGTGGAGCGCATCAACAACCCTGATGACAGGCGCAGTGTGCTGATTGCCTTGACGGACAAGGGGTTTGCGACAGTGGAGGAGGCTGTCACGGGGCATGTGGCGAACCAGCATCGGCTGATTGGAAACATGAGTGTGGAAGACAGAGGTGAGTTTAACCGGCTGCTGAAGGTGTTTTTGGCGGATTTTGAGTGAGGAGTGATCCGCTAAAATATGCCAAAAGAGAGATTGATAGCAAGCTATGCTCTTTTGTGCCTCGTCATCCTAAGGCTTGTCCCTAGGATCTCATCACGTCTCTAAAATTGCGACGTAGCAGATACTCGGGACAAGCCCGAGCATGACGACGGTGGGCTTGGCGTAGGCTAGGGACGACAGACCCGCGGTATTCTTAAAACAAATTGCCCTGATCAACCGGACCTGATGGTGGTGCTTTGACTGGCTTCTTTTTTGGTGCAGAAGTCACCGCCTCACCTTGCTGAACATCCGCACCACCAGCGACGGCAGAAACACGGCCATCGGCAAACTCCATCGACACCACAACGCCGGATGCCACGGCAGAGGCGCGGGTCAGCGGGCGGTTTTCTTCGTCGCGGATGACGGCATAGCCACGGTTCAGGACGTTTTTGTAGGATAGCGATTGCAGGATGCGGTCATGGGCGACGATGCCGGAGCGGTTTTGGGCCATGCGGTGCAGCACGGCGGTATCCGTGCGGCGGGATGCGCCTGACACCCTTTCCTTCTGGCGTTCCAGCTGGCCGAGAAGACGGGCGGGCAGAGAACGCAGGGATGAATCCGAGGATGATACTCGCGCTTGCGCTTGCAGGAGGCGACGCTCCACCAGCCCTTCGGCGCGCTGCATACGCTCCTGAACACGCTGGCGCAATTGCCTGAGGCCATTGGCAAGCACATCGGGGCGCAGACCGGATGCGGTGCGCTCGAAGCTGCGGCGTTTGTTGAGTGTGTTCAATTCCAGCCCGCGACCAAGGCCGCTTGCCGCCTCATCGAAACGGCGGCGCGGCAAAGCGAGAAGTTGATCGAGCGAGGGAAGCGCCCGCACCAAAGCGCGCAAGCCTTGGCGGCGATTGTCCATTTGGCGAGATATGGAGCCGGAGAGACGGGCAGAAAGGCCCGCAATTTGAGCTTCCAGATCGGCGCGCACAGGCACAGCCATTTCCGCAGCGCCGGTGGGTGTTGGCGCACGCACATCGGCGGCGTGGTCGATAAGTGTGGTATCCGTCTCATGGCCGACAGCGGAGATCAGTGGGATTTCGCTTTCCGCCGCAGCACGCACGACGATGTCGTCGTTGAAGCTCCAGAGATCTTCCAGACTGCCGCCACCACGGGCGACAATCAGAACATCCGGGCGCGGAATGGCTCCGCCGGATTCGAGCGCGTTAAAGCCGCGAATGGCGTTTGCCACCTCCTCGCCCGAACCTTCGCCCTGCACTTTGACCGGCCAGACCAGCACATGCACGGGAAAACGATCTGAAATGCGGTGCAGAATATCGCGAATGACGGCACCGGTTGGTGAGGTGACGACACCGATGACGCTGGGCATGTAAGGCAGACGGCGCTTGCGGGCCTGATCGAAAAGGCCTTCGGCAGCCAACTTGCGGCGGCGTTCTTCCAACAGCGCCATCAGGGCACCGGCACCGGCTGGCTCCAGGTTTTCAATGACGATCTGGTATTTGGACGAGCCAGGGAAGGTGGTGATCTTGCCTGTTGCAATCACCTCCATGCCCTCTTCCGGGCGGAATTTCAGTTTTGAAAAACTGCCCTTCCAGATGACGGCATCGATGCGGGCGCGATCATCCTTCAGCGAAAAATACGCATGGCCGGAGGTGTGCTGGCCGCGATAACCGGAAATCTCGCCACGCACACGCACCTGATCAAACGCGGTTTCCACCGTGCGTTTGATGGAACCGGAAAGCTCCGAGACGGAGAATTCGGTGAGATTGCTGAGTGGTGGCTGGCTGAAAATATCGCTCATGCCCGTTTCTACCTTAAGGCACGCGATTCGCAAATCCGGCTCATCACGATGATTTTTCCGTTTTAGCAAAATTGAATTTAACAAATTTGCGACAAGATGTTAGGGTTCGGCGTTAAGAGTGCATGCTTGGAGGAGAATGCGGGTTTTTGAGGATGAAGATGCCTTTCCTCAGGCCCTTAGGAGGAGGAGCGGCATCATGGTATTTATTCTCGGAATCTCGCTTGGTATCACCGCACTTTTGCTGCGCTCTGCCGTGGCCATCGCGGGCGTGGGCCTGTTGATCGTCGCTGCATTTATCGCCGCCGCATTTGTCTCGCAGACTGGCTTTCATCTGCTTTCGTTGTTGATCGCTTTGGCTGGCTATAACGCCGGCATGGCGGGTGGTTTTGCCGCGACATTGGTAATTCAGCAGATGCGGACGGCCTGAGCGCTTTGTGCCAGTGGAAATTGCGTTATAGTGCCCGCGTCACATAGGGGATGACGGGACGCTAGATGTGAAATTATTGCCTTTCATCGTGTTGAATGCCGCGTTTGTGGTGGTGGACGGCGTCGTCACATATGGCCTGGTTGATTTTGCCAGCATAAATGTTCTCGTTGCGCGCTTTTTTGGCGCGCTTTTCGCTGTCGTCGGCATTTCCATCATACTGCGCCGCACACACCCGTCCGGCAGCTTTCTGGCGACCGCCATCAGCACCATGACCATCATCGTCAGTTACGGGCTTTTCGCGCTGATTTTGGCACGCAACCCCATACTGCAATGGCCTGTCGCTTATGCGACCAGCGCCGTTGCGGCGCTACTGCTCGGCGCGATTGGTTACCGCCGAGCGTTGAAGCGACGCGTGATGGTCGTTTAGACCGTTTCCCAGCCATCCTTTTCGGCGGCGCGATAGATTGCATCGATGAAGCGCTGGCTGTTTTGGGAGCTTTCGAGGGAAACGACGTCCGCATTACCGCCTTGCGCTGCGGTGGCAAAGGCTTCCACCTCGCGACGATACTGGCGACTATCCTGAAAGCGGAAGATTTGCGACTGGCCGTGGTTCTGGTTGGTCAGTTCGACCTCTTCCGCACCCCATCGGTCAGCATTGAACGGTGATTTGACCTCGATGTAGCCTTCCGTGCCGTGGAACACCATGATCTGCCGTGCCGCCAGCTGGGTAGAGATATAAAAGCTCAGCTCGAAGTCTCCGAAATCGGCCTTCACACTGGCGTAGATATCGGTTCCAAACACCGGATCGCGCTCCACCACGGATTGAACGCGCTGCGGCTCTTTACCGGTCGAAAACCGGGTCGCGATGGTGGGATAGACACCGATATCCGGCAAAACGCCGCCACCCAGTTCGGGAATATTGCGCATATTGGCCGGGTCGCGGTTGAAATAGGTAAATGCGCCCTGCACATGTTTCAGCGTGCCAATGGCACCAGCCGCCAACAACTCACGCACTTTCAGCCACACCGGCGCATAGGCGACCATATAGGCCTCGGAAATCAGCACCTTGTTGCGGTCTCGCGCGGCAATCAGGCTGTCGATTTGGTCTGCCTTAAGGGCAATCGGCTTTTCGCAGAGCACATGTTTGCCTGCATCCGCCGCCTTGATCGTCCATTCCACATGTTGCGCGGTGGGCAGCGGAATATAGACGGCATCGATCAGGTCGGAGGCCAACATTTCCTCATAGGAACCGAAGGCGTGCGGCACGGAAAAACGATCTGCCAGTTGCCGCGCCTTGGCCAAATCACGGCTGGCTATGGCAGTGACCACCGCGTTTTCCGCATCCTGAATGGCGGGAATCACCAGTTCCCGACCAATTTTCGCCGTTGATAGAATTCCGAAACGCAGCATTCTCATCTCCCTTTATGCTGGCGGCACCTTACCACGCCGAAACTGACAAGCAACACTATGCGCGGGCCATGCCTGATCATTGTCGCGATGGCCGAAAACGTCCTCAATTCGGCGTTTACCTGTCTTTCCGCTTTCTATGGAATGATAAAAACTGTATTTCTAACAAACCGGAGATACAGAAAATGTCCTATGAGAACACAGCGCTTCTGGTTATCGATGTGCAGGAATCATTTCGCCATACGCCCTATTTCGACGAAAGCGGTTTGCCCGCCTATCTGGCGGCACAGCAAAGGTTGATCGATGGCGCGCAGGCGGCGGGCATTCCAGTGGTTCAAATCTTCCATGTGGATGGGGATAGCGCTTTTGCCGAAGACAGTGAATTTGTTCGGGCGCTGGATGGCATTCGCATTGCACCTGCCGCCATCTTCCGCAAGAACCGCCACTCCGCTTTCATCGGCACGGGGCTCGATGTCTGGTTGACGCAACACGGCATCAACAGGCTAATTGTTTCCGGCATTCGCACCGAACAATGCTGCGAAACAACAACGCGACAAGGTGCTGATCTGGGCTACGCGGTGGATTTCGTGACTGAGGCGACGTTGACCTTCCCCATGACACATGCGTCTGGCGAGGTCTTTTCTGCGGCACAGATTGCGACCCGTACAGAACTGGTTCTTGCCGGTCGTTTTGCGCGCATCGTCACTGTGGACGAGGTGTTGGAAAACCGAAAAGAAGTGGCCTGATGATGACAAGCGGCGGCATGCCCACCCAAATCACCCCCGTTTTTGTGGTGTTGCCGCCGCAGACATTGCTGCTTGATGTGGCAGGTCCATTGGAAGTGTTGCGCTATGCCAACCAGCAACAGAACGACATTCACTTCGATTGCCATTATGTGGCCGTCAGCCCGAGCCAAACGACAACCATTGGCCTTTCTCTGGCAGGCTTGGAGCCTTTGCCCGAAACGCTGCCAGAAAACGCCATGGTTCTGATTTCTGGCGGTGCCTCACAAAATGCATTAGACCCCGGCGCTATCGAAGAGCGGCGGGTATTGTCCCACTGGCTCCGCAAGACCGTGAGAAACGACACGACAATAATTTCGATCTGCTCCGGTGCCCTGATCACGGGCGAAGCCGGATTGCTGGATGGCCATCAATGCACCACCCATGTGGATTGTATCGCCGAGTTGCGGCGCATCGCGCCCTTGGCACAGGTGCTGGAAAACCGGCTATTCGTGGAGGATGGCCGATGTTTCTCCAGTGCTGGCATTTCCACGGGCATTGATCTTCTGCTGCATTTCGTGGCGGCTGCGACCAGCCCGGTGGTTGCGGCTGGCATTGCCAAAACAATGGTGATTTATCTGCGCCGCAGCGGACACGATCCGCAAATTTCGCCCTGGCTTTTTGGTCGCAACCATATTCACCCCGCCATCCACAAGGCGCAGGATGCCATTATGGCGGACCCCGCCCATGACTGGTCGTTGCCGATATTGTCGCGAACGGCCCATTTGAGCGAACGGCATCTCTCGCGGCTGTTTCGAGAGCACACAGATATGACGGTGGTGGACTACATCAATCTCATGCGCGTCAATCTTGCCCGTGATATTCTCGCACACTCGCGGCTGGATATGGAAGCGGTGGCGGAGCGGTCTGGTTTTGCGTCTGCGCGCCATCTTCGCCGCGTCTGGCAACAGCATCACGCCGAGCCGCCAAGTTTTTACCGAACCCTTTCAAGCTGAATAACGTTTCCATCACGCAGGCTATACCCAGCCATCAAGGAAATTCGATGGTTATGTCTTGGCGCGGTTGCTAACGTCGCGCGCAACAGAAACCCGATAAGGAGTATTTTTCGTGGAGAAACGCGCACTTGGCCGCACCGGCCTTTCCATTGCCCCAATTGTTTTCGGCGGAAACGTGTTTGGGTGGACAGCGGATGAGAAAACCTCTTTCCAATTGCTGAATGCGTTCTTCGACGCCGGGTTCAATGCCATCGATACGGCAGATGTTTATTCCGCATGGGTTCCGGGACATCAGGGCGGCGAGTCCGAAACCATCATCGGCAAATGGCTGAAGCAGAGCAGCCTTCGCCGGGAGGATGCCATCATCGTTACCAAGGTCGGGTTCGACAATAATGAACGCAAGACGGGTTTGAGCGCCCAATGGATCGCCGAGGCTGTCGATGCTTCGCTGAAAAGGTTGCAGACGGATTATATCGATCTCTATCTCGCCCATAAGCCGGATGCGGATGTCCCGCTCGAGGAAACGCTTCACGCCTTTTCTAAGTTGAAGGAACAGGGCAAAATTCGCTCTATCGGCTGTTCCAACTATAATGCCGAACAGCTTCAGGAATCGCTTGACGTAGCGGCAAACAACAATCTGTCCCGTTACGATGTCATTCAGCCGGAATATAACCTCTACACGCGCGAAAGCTTCGAAGGGCCGCTGGCTGATCTGAGCGTAAAAGAGGATATTGGCGTCATCAATTACTTTGGCCTTGCCGCCGGTTTTCTGACCGGCAAGTATCGCAGCAAGGCGGATACGGAAGGTGTGGCCCGTTCCTATCGCGTTGGCGATTATATCAACACCCGCGGTCTGGCCATTCTCGGCGTTATGGATACGATTGCCGTCGAAACGGGCGCGAAGCTTGCCGACATCGCGCTCGCCTGGCTGTTGAGCAAAAAGGCCGTGACTGCACCGATTGCCAGCGCCACCAGCCTTTCGCAGCTTGAAAGCTTCAAGCGGGCCGTCGATCTAAAACTGACGGACGAAATGATATCTCTTCTCGACAAGGCTGGCGCATAAATGGTCCTTTCAATTCGTGATGCCCGCCCCGAAGATGGGGCGGAATGGCTGAAGCTGTGGAATGATTATCTGGCTTTTTATAATGTCGATCTGGCCGACGATGTCACCGCCCACACATGGGCGCGGATCGTCGATCCCGACTCGCGGGTTGCCGCACGCCTTGCAGTGCTCGATGGACAGGTGGTGGGTTTTGCCATCCACCATTTCCATGATTCCACCTGGGTCAAAACGCCGGATTGTTATCTGGAAGACCTGTTCATTGACGCGACCATTCGCGGCAAAGGCATTGGCCGGGCGCTGATCGATGACCTGATTGTCATCTGCAAAGATAAGGGATGGTCGCGTCTTTACTGGCACACCAATGAGGACAACGCCCAAGCCCGCAAGCTGTATGATAGCTACACGACAAGCGATGGCCATATTCGTTATCGCATCAAGTTTTGAAGCGGAAAAAATCCACAAAAGCCCTCAGCGCCGGGCGCATCTGCCGGCGCGAGGGGTAATAGATGTAAAAGCCATCAAACGGCGCGCACCAGTCTCCCAAAACGCGCAGCAACGTTCCTTGCTCTATATCCTGTTCGATCCGCTGTTCGAAAACAAAAGCAAGGCCTGCGCCATCAATCGCGGCGCTACGGATGAGGCTTTGATCCGAGAGGATGAGCGGCCCCTGCACATCCACCACCAGCGGCTTTCCGTCTTTTTCCAGTTCCCACCGATATGGCAGGCCACTTGAAAACCGGCGGCGGATACAGCGATGCTGCATCAGGTCCCGCGGATGCTGCGGGATGGCGTGGTCCTCAAAATAAGCGGGTGAACCGACAATTGCGCCGCGCCAAGACCCGCTGGCGCGAACGGCAATCATATCGGCCTCCAGATTTTCGCCCAGCCGAACGCCCGCGTCAAATCCCTTGGCAACGATATCCTCGAACCGGTCATCGGTGGAAATTTCGAGAGAAATATCCGGGTAGAGGCGTAGAAATTCGCCGAGCTTCGGCACGATCAAATCTTCAGCGGCAAGGCGCGGCATGGTAATGCGTAGCGGCCCCGCAGGACGGCCTCCATGTTCGGCAAGCGCGCCGATGACGGCATCGATATCGGCCAGAGCCGGTGCCAGCGTTTCCAGCAGCCGCCTGCCCTCTTCCGTCGGAGAGACACTGCGCGTGGTGCGGTGAAGCAGGCGCAGGCCAAGGCTTGCCTCCAGCGAAGACACAGCATGGCTGACGGCAGAAGGCGCAATGCCAAGCTCTGCCGCTGCTTTTCGGAAGCTTCGGCCTTCTGCGACGGCGGCCAGAACAGCCAGTTGGGACAGTTGCACACGGTTCATTGTTCTAAATAATAGAACAAGCTAAGTGGATTTGCAGCGATTATTTTTGCCGTCTTGGCGGAGTATCGTGTCCTCACGCTCGTAACGACGGGCGGTTCCTTTATGGAAAGGCCAGACAGATGCACAACAGACTTCTCGGAGACAATCTCTCCGTTTCCGCCCTCGGCCTCGGCTGCATGGGCATGAGCCACGCCTACAGCCCTTCGGGAGATGAAGTGGGCGCGATTGCGACGCTGCACCGGGCCGTGGAACTCGGCGTGACCTTTTTCGATACGGCAGAGGTTTATGGTCCTCACACCAACGAAGTTCTGGTCGGAAAAGGCCTGAAGCCCTATCGCGACAAGGTCTCAATCGCCACCAAGTTCGGCTTCAAGATCGATGCCACCAAACCAGCCGGGCAGATGATGGTGGGAACCGACAGCCGACCGGAAAACGTTCGCGCCGTCGCCGAAGCATCCCTCAAACGTTTGGGCGTCGACGTCATTGATCTGTTCTACCAGCACCGCGTCGATCCGAATGTGCCCATTGAAGAGACGGTTGGCGCGATGGCGGAACTGGTGCAAGCGGGCAAGGTAAAACACCTTGGCCTTTCCGAAGCCAATGCCGCAACCATCCGCAAAGCCCATGCCACTCACCCCATCGCCGCGCTCCAGAGCGAATATTCCCTCTGGACGCGAGACGTGGAGCAGAACGGCGTGCTGGACACCTGCCGTGAACTCGGCATTGGCTTCGTGCCGTTCAGCCCGCTTGGTCGCGGTGTATTAACAGGCGCCTTGAAGAAACTCGATGGTCTGTCAGACACCGACTTCCGCCGCTCCCTGCCTCGCTTTCAGGCCGAAAACTTCGACGCCAATCTGGCGCTGATTACGCTGCTGGAAGACATGGCGGAAGAGAAAGGCGTGACCGCCGGTCAACTGGCGCTGGCATGGGTCATGGCACAAGGCGATTTCATCGTGCCTATTCCCGGCACCACCAAGATCGCAAACCTGGAAAAGAACGTGGCCGCCGCCGACCTGTCCCTGAGCGCAGAAGAAGCCGCCAAACTCGGTGATCTCTTATCTCCTGCCAAGGTGGCTGGCGGGCGATATCCTGAGCAAATGGCGGCGATGGCGAACCGCTAAACGAAAAGGCCGAGGAAGCATTTCCTCGGCCTTTTTTGATTTCACAAGATACGGGTCTCAGGCGCGCAGAACACCACCGGTCGATTTCTCGACATTGCCGACGATCTTGGCTGTCAGCGCGTCGAAATCCTCATCCGTCAGGGTTTTGTCGACCGGCTGGATTTGCACTTCGATGGCGATGGACTTTTTGTTTTCGCCAACGGATGCACCTTCAAAGACGTCGAAAACGTTGACGCCCGTTACCAGTTTGCGGTCGGCACTGGTTGCTGCCTTGATGATGGCACCGGCTTCAACTGTCTTATCCACCACAAAAGCGAAGTCGCGCTTGACCGTCTGGAACGGTGAAAGTTCCAATGCTGGCTTTGTGCGGGTCGCTTTTTTCTTTGGCTCCGGCATGGCGTCGAGATAGATTTCGAAGCCGCTGTACACGCCGGAGACATCCAGTTCGGACAGGGTTTTCGGGTGGAATTCGCCGAAGTAACCAAGGATGACCTTTGGCCCCATCTTGATGGTGCCGGAGCGGCCCGGATGATACCAGTCTGGTCCACCCGCTTCGATCTGCACATTGCTCATGGGCAGGCCGCAGGCTTCGATGACAGCCAGCGCATCGGCCTTTGCATCGTAAACATCTACCGGCTTGCCGCCGCCCTTGGCAACGTTGGACCATGCCCGGCCAGATCCTGCCAGAGATGCAGTACCACGGCGAACACCACCGGCAACGCGGCGCTGGGCTTCTGGCGTATCACCTTCGTAGGTGCCCGACACTTCGAAAATTGCCACGTCGCCATGGCCTTTATCGGCATTGCGCTGTGCAGCGGTCAAAAGACCCGGCAGCAGTGAAGGCCGCATGTCCGACATATCGGCAGCAATGGGGTTTGCCAGTTTCAACGCGGGCGAACCGCCGCCGAACAGCTTTGCATGTGCCTCCGGGATGAAGGACCATGTGACCGCTTCCAGCATTCCACGGCTGGCCAGCGCACGACGCGCAATGCGGGTGCGGATTTGCAGCGTGGTGAGAATACGGCCATTGACCGCACCGAGGTTTTCCAGCGGCTCCGGCTTGATGTTATCGACGCCATGAATACGCATAACCTCTTCCACCAGATCGGCCTTGCCATCCACATCGGGACGCCATGAAGGAACGGACACGCTGACGCGCTCGCCCGAGCCTTCGATGCCGAAACCAAGACCCTTAAGAATACTCAAGCTCTCTTCGCTGGAAACTTCCAGACCCGTCAGACGCTTCACTTCCGACAATGGGAAGTCGACGAACTTCGGTTCAAAGCCCTTGTAGCCGACAACCTTGGCCTCACCCGCCGTACCACCGCACAGCTCCAGCACCAGTTCGGTCGTGCGCTCGAGACCGGGCACCATATATTCAGGATCGACACCACGCTCGAACCGGTAACGCGCATCCGTGATGATACCGTGCGCGCGGCCAGTTTTGGCGATGTTGATCGGATCCCAAAGGGCGGATTCGATCAGCACGTCGACGGTGTTTTCGTCGCAACCGGAATGTTCGCCACCCATGACGCCACCGATGGACTCAAGACCGTTATCATCGGCAATGACCACATTGTTGGGGCCGAGCTTATATTCGCGCTGGTCGAGCGCCAGAATGGTTTCGCCTTCCTTGGCGCGGCGCACGACGAGATTGCCCGTCACCTTCGCAGCGTCGAAGACGTGCATCGGGCGACCCTGATCGAAGGTCATGTAGTTGGTGATATCCACCAGCGCATTGATGGGGCGCAGGCCAATGGCCGACAGACGCTGCTGCATCCATTTCGGGCTTGGGCCGTTCTTCACGCCGCGCACGATACGCAACGAAAAGCCGGGGCAAAGGGCCGCATCGTCCAGTTCCAAAGTCTCGTCAACCGGCGTTACGCCTTCTACCTTGAAATCAGGGGCAGGCTTCGTCTTGAGCCTGCCAAGGCCGGAGGCTGCGAGATCGCGGGCGATACCGTAGATCGAGGTGCAATCCGGGCGGTTTGGCGTCAGATTGATCTCAATCATCGGATCGTCCAGACCGGCATAGGCCGCGAAAGACGTGCCGATTGGCGCATCTTCCGGCAGATCGATGATGCCGTTATGATCGTCCGACATGTTCAGCTCTTTTTCAGAGCACATCATGCCGTGGCTTTCCACGCCTCTGATCTTGCCAATCGCCAGCGTCACATCGATGCCCGGCACATACATGCCGGGACGCGCCAGCGCGCCAACCAGACCGGCACGCGCGTTTGGCGCACCGCACACGATCTGCACCGGCTTGCCATCACCCGCATCAACGGAGAGCACCTTGAGGCGGTCCGCCTCCGGGTGCTTTTCAGCCGTCAAAATCTTGGCAATGACAAAAGGCTTGTAAGCAGACTTGTCATCCACGTCTTCGACCTCAAGGCCAATGGCGGTCAGGCGTTCGCAAATCTGTTCCAGAGAGGCATCGGTTTCCAGATGCTCTTTCAGCCAGGAGAGTGTGAATTTCATCGTTTTTTCTCCTTAACTGCTCAAACCGCCGAACAAGGTCGGCAGGTCGAGCGGGCGGAAGCCGTAATGGTTCATCCAGCGGACATCGGCGTTGAAGAAGTCGCGCAAATCCGGCATGCCGTATTTCAGCATGGCGATGCGGTCCAGCCCCATGCCCCAGGCGAAGCCCTGATATTCATCCGGGTCCAGCCCGCCAGCGCGCAGCACGTTGGGATGGACCATGCCGCAACCGAGGATTTCCATCCAGTCCTTGCCTTCGCCGAATTTGACGATGGGGCCGGAGCGATCACACTGGATATCCACTTCGAAGCTTGGCTCCGTGAAGGGGAAAAAGGATGGGCGGAAGCGCATGACGACGCTGTCGACTTCGAAAAAGGTTTTGCAGAATTCTTCCAGAATCCAGCGCAGGTTTCCGACATGCGACTTCTTGTCGATGACCAAACCTTCGACCTGATGGAACATCGGCGAGTGAGTGGCGTCGCTGTCCTGACGATAGGTCTTGCCGGGAATGACGATGCGGATCGGCGGTTTCTGGCTTTCCATGGTGCGGATCTGCACGGGAGACGTGTGCGTGCGCAGCACCTTACGCTCACCGTTTTCATTCGGCGGGAAGAAAAACGTGTCGTGCATTTCGCGGGCCGGATGACCTTCCGGGAAATTCAGCGCGGTGAAATTGTAATAGTCGGTTTCGATATCCGGGCCTTCCGCGATGGAAAAACCCATATCGGCGAAAATCGCAGTGATCTCATCAATGATCTGGCTGATTGGATGAATGCGGCCACGCTCGGCAGGAGACTGACGAACCGGCAGGCTTACATCGACCGTTTCCGCTTTGAGGCGGGCGGTGATGGCGGCGTCTTTTAGCTCGGTCTTGCGGGCGGATATCAGGTCCGTCACTTCGGTCTTGAGCTGATTGATGGCGGCGCCACGCGTCTGACGCTCTTCCGGCGTCATGGAGCCCAAGGTTTTCAGAAGCTCTGAAACCGAGCCCTTTTTGCCGAGTGCCGAAACGCGCACGGCTTCAATGGACGTCTCATCCCCGGCAGCGGTAATGTCCGAGATCAATTGCGATTTCAACGTATCAAGTTCAGTCATATTTTCCTGCCTCGCCGGGCGTTGCACCTGCGGCTTCGGTTTCAACAGCATTCTTCAGATAATCCGTCGCCAAGATAAAGCGTTGCAGATCACTACCCATCCGCACGCGCCCAATCAACCGGGCGAGTGGCAAAAAACGACCCAGAACGCGCACCAGCCGCCGCAATTCGGCTCTTGCCGCTTGCGGCGCACGGGATGCCCATGCGCGATAGGCAGCGTCAAGTGTTGTCCGGCCGTTTTGGGCCAGCATCACCAATGGCAAAAACAGCAACCAAACGTCTCGTGCCTGCGCGGTTTCGAGCGGCATCACCGCTTGTGGCTCTTCCTCGAAGTCCATGAAACCGATGCGGCCGTCGCGCAGGAAAAAGTCGCGCACGTGCGGACGACCATGGCAAAGGCCAGCCGCATGTAAATCGCCAATCGCTGCGGCGCAGTCGACGAGAAGTGCGTCATGATCGATATCACCGGCACCGCGTTTGGTTTTCAAAATGCGTTGGACCGTTGGCCCCACATCGGACAGCACGATGGCGGTTTCGGACGCGTAGATGATGTCCGGCACGGGGAAACCCTTACTCCCGAACTCGATCATCCGCCGCTTTTCCCGCGCCATCATGGCAGCGGGTTTGAGAATGGGCGAAGGCTTCAGAAACGCGTAAGGCAGCAGCGAAGCCATAAACGACTGGAACTTGACCCACCACGGCGCCTGTTCGGTGCCCTGACGTTTGATCCACACGGAGCCTATTGAAAGATGCATTTGCAGAATGCGCCTATCGCTCGTCAGCAAGGCCTGCATCAGAACAGCGATATCCGCGTCCTCAAGATGGACGTGAAAACCTTTCGCTCTTTCTTCTGGACCGTTGGCTTCAAGCATTGGTAACTCATGCACGGACGCATCGCCCGCTTTGCGACCTTATCTCAAAGCCGCCATCAAACGATAAAACCCGCACCGGTGGCCCGGCGCGGGTTTCAAATGAACAACAGATTGTCCGCGCCGTAATTACTTTACAGCGGTTTCAAATTCGTTGGTTGTGCCAGCATCCTTGAGGTACTCAAGAGCCTTCTTCGCAGTGTCGACGAGAACGCCGAATGCAGCAGGCTCATGGATAGCCATGTCCGACAGAACCTTACGGTCAACTTCGATGCCAGCCTTGTTCAGACCGTCGATGAAGCGGCCATAGGTCAGGCCGAATTCGCGAACAGCAGCGTTGATACGCTGGATCCACAGAGCGCGGAAGTTGCGCTTGTTAACCTTGCGGTCGCGATAGGCGTATTGCTTGGAACGATCCACAGCAGCCTTAGCTGCGCGAATGGTGTTCTTGCGACGACCGTAGAAGCCCTTGGCTGCCTTGAGTGTCTTGGTGTGCTTGGCGCGGGAAGTTACGCCACGTTTTACGCGTGCCATGTCATGATCTCCTTAAAATGTCCAAATGTGCGGAAAAGTCTTAGAGACCGTTCGGCAGGTAGTTCTTGACGACTTTTTTGCCGTCAGCGTCGGCCAGAACCATGGTTCCGCGCGCGTCGCGAATGAACTTGTTGGAACGCTTGATCATGCCGTGGCGCTTACCAGCAGCGGCTGCGAGAACCTTGCCGGTGCCTGTGATCTTGAACCGCTTTTTAGCGGCGGACTTCGTCTTCATCTTGGGCATTTTGCTACTCCATTATTTTGTATCGAAAGACAGGCAGACGAAGCCTGCTTTCAAGCTATTCTGGAACGGACACGGCATGCCCTGCCGGACCGTTCGGACGCGCTCCTATAACCGCAGTTATAAAAAAGCGCAACGGGGAATAAACAATTCCCCTGCAACTCGGTCAAAACGACTGCAATACAGGCGTTTTTTGAATTTATTTCGGAGCCAGAACCATCATCATCTGACGGCCTTCCAGCTTAGGTTCGGCTTCGACCTTGGCTATTGCCACGGTGTCTTCCTTCACCTGGAGCAAAAGCTTCATACCGAGTTCCTGGTGCGCCATTTCGCGGCCACGGAACTTCAGCGTCACCTTCACCTTGTCGCCTTCGTCGAAGAAACGGTTCATCGCCTTCATCTTCACTTCATAGTCGTGAGTGTCGATGTTCGGGCGCATCTTGATTTCTTTGACTTCAACGATCTTCTGCTTCTTACGCGCTTCGGCCGCTTTTTTCTGGGTCGAATACTTCAGCTTGCCAAGATCAAGAATTTTGCAGACCGGCGGTTCCGCGTTCGGCGAAATCTCAACCAGATCAAGACCGGCATCTTCTGCCATCTTCAACGCCTGATCCGTTGGCATTACGCCAAGGTTCTGGCCTTCTTCATCAATAAGCTGAATTTTGGGAATTCGAATTTCCCTGTTGGAGCGCGGGCCCTCTTTGACGGGGGCATCGGCTTTGAACGGTCTGCGAATGGTCGTATTCTCCTGATCTGTTTCGGGATCGCGTCGGCAAATAACCAGCTTGTCGGTGCAAATGGCGGAAATGTCGTGAATGCCGCCGCGAAGTCAATAGCACAGCCGCTCAAAAAAATCACCTCCTGTCGTGCTTTTTCCGAATCTGCTCTACAGGGAGAACAAAATGCAGGAGAACAGCATCATTATGAACGAGCAAACGATCGAGTACATTACCGTTGGCACCGCCGCTGAGGCCCGCGATATCGCGATACTTTCCCGCAAAGCGCAGCACGATGGCGATGCTCCAGCACTGGTCTGGCTCGGTGGTTATCGTTCCGACATGACCGGCACCAAGGCGGTGGAACTGGACCGGTTTGCCGCAGAAAACGGCCTTGCCTGCATTCGCCTCGATTACTCCGGCCATGGCGCGTCCAAGGGCGATTTCAACAAAGGCACGATCTCGCGCTGGCTGGAAGAAACGATTGCTGTCCTACGTCACACCGCCCCCAAGCGCATCGTCGCCGTGGGTTCTTCCATGGGCGGCTGGATTGCGCTGCGGCTGATCGAAGAGTTGCGGAAGGATAAGCATGGCCCCGAAGTCGCAGGCCTGCTGCTGATCGCGCCTGCACCGGATTTCACTTTCGAACTTATCGAACCCAATCTTTCAGAAGCGGAAAAAGCGTCTCTAAAAGACAGAGGCTATTTCGAGGAACCATCGGAATACAGCCCCGAGCCGAACATCTTTACCCGTGATCTGATTGAAGACGGGCGCAACAACCGGGTGCTTCAAGGCATCATCCAGACCGGTTGCCCGGTTCACATTTTGCAGGGCATGCAGGATGCGGATGTGCCCTATTCCCACGCCCTCAAATTGCTCGACCACCTGCCTGCGGACGACGTCGTGCTCAGTCTTATTCGCGATGGCGACCATCGACTGTCCCGTCCACAGGACATAGAGCGCATGTTGGCAGCGGCCAAAAGCCTTGTTTTATAGGCAAACCGGCAACGATCTTAACCATATTATTCATCTTGCGTTCATGGACGATGACTTCCGATTGACTCCCACCCCCAACCTCTCTTAACTTTTCATTAAGATTTTAAGGGACGGGTTTCATGATGAATGCACCGCGGGCGCTTGCTCTGCTGATAGCAGTTGCGGCCGGAGTACTTTCTGCGGCCTCTGCAATGGCGGCAAACAAGGGCAGCCCTGCCATGGTCACCGGAGGCATCACGTCCCAGCCTATCGGTCACTACGAGTTCTGTCAGAAGTACATTTCCGAGTGCGATATCCGCAGCAAGCTGACCCCGCCCCCGCGTGTGACGGAATACGGCTGGAAGGTCATTCGTGACATCAATAAGGAAGTGAACACCACAATCGTCGCCATGACCGATCTGGAAGTCTATGGCAGGGATGAGGTCTGGGAATATCCCACCACCGCTGGTGACTGCGAAGATTTTGTTCTTTTGAAGCGCAAGAAGCTGATGGAACGTGGCTTTGCCGTGTCCGATCTTCTGATTACCGTTGTTCGCAAGCCGGATGGCGAAGGCCATGCTGTGCTGACCCTGCGCACCAATGACGGCGACTTCATCCTCGATAACCTGTCGGATGACGTCAAAATCTGGACGGACACCAATTACACCTATTTGAAACGTCAGGCCTCTTTCAATACAGGCCGTTGGGTTTCCATCGAAGATGGCCGAGATGTTCTGGTCGGCGCGCTGCGCTAATATTACGGCAAACAGATCGAATACCGATCTGTTTGCGCATCATCTTTCCGCCAATAAGCCTGAAGCCATATGCTGAAAGGCGTCGGCTGCTTTTGAAAACACCGTTTTCGGATCATCAGCCGCCGCAATCCATAACGCCGCATTCAGCACCGCACCATTCAGAAGCCACGTCGCCGCCTTCGCATCGACCTGTTTGAGTGTTCCTTCATCGATCAGCGCCTGAACGGTTTTTTCGATGCGCCGAAGGCAGGCCGTCTGGTTGGGCCATTTGGCCGGATCACCCAGCACTGCTGGACCATCCAGAAGCATGATGCGCTGTATTTCCGGCTCCAGCGCCATTTCGATATAGGCGAGACTTTCAGCCATCAGGCCGAGCCAAGGGGTTTCGGCTTTTTCCTGAACCACACGCATTCTGGCCAGCATTTCCGCGTCGATCTGGTCGATAACCGCTTGCAGCAATCCCTTTTTATCACCGAAATTATGGTAGAGAGCGCCGCGCGTCAGCCCGGCTTCTGCGGTCAGATCATCCATGGACGAAGCTGCATAACCTCTTGATGCAAAAGCCTTTCGCGCTGCCTGTATGAGCTTGGCGCGCGTTTCTTCCACCATTTGCGCTCGCGTTCTTGCGATCATTTGCATCCCCACAAGTTCACATACGACGCGTATGCGTATTGACATACGGGGCGTATGCCCACATATTTAGACATACGGGACGTATATCAGTTTCGGACCCGAACAGTAAAGTAACGACAAGTCAGATCATCCACCCCGCCCGCCGCTTGATAGCGCTGCGTCGGGGAACGGAAGATGCTGCCTTGAATTCAGGAGACACAAATGAGCAAACGTGATGCAATTTTTCCCGCCAAACGGCACGCGCTGTATGAAGCCCATGGCTATTCGGCGGCAGTACGATCTGGAGACCTATTGTTCGTCTCCGGTCAGGTCGGCAGCCGTGACGATGGTTCAGCGGAGCCGGATTTTGCAAGCCAAGTTCAGCTTGCTTTCGACAATCTGGAAGCTGTGCTGAAAGCGGCGGGCGCCACTTTCGATGACATCATTGATGTCACCACGTTCCACACCGATCCGGCCACTCAGTTCGACACAATTATGCCCATCAAGGACAAGGTCTTTCACGAAAAGCCTTATCCCACATGGACTGCGGTTGGCGTGAACTGGCTGGCGGGTTTCGATTTTGAAATCAAGGTTATTGCCCGCGTTCCGCAGGCTGCTTGAGTTTTAAACTGAGGAAGGCTCGCGAGGTTTCGTGGGCCTTCTCCAATCATATCGTTACCCATTACCGATGATGATACCCGCCGCCAGCACCAGCGATCCACCAAGCACCACCTGAAACACGGCGCGCAGAAACGGCGTTTCCATAAAGCGGTTCTGGATGAAGGCGATGGCCCACAGCTCCACAAAAACGATAACGGCAGCCACAGCCGTTGCCGTCCAGAAGTGCGGAATAAGGTAAGGCAGTGTGTGACCAAGACCACCAATCGCCGTCATGATGCCCGAGGCAAAGCCGCGTTTGAGCGGTGAACCACGCCCGGAAAGCTTGCCATCATCATGGGCAGCTTCAGTAAAGCCCATGGAAATACCGGCACCCACCGATGCCGACAGGCCGATGAGAAAGGTCTGCCAAGTATCCTGCGTGGCGAATGCGGCGGCGAAAATGGGGGCCAGCGTTGACACTGAACCATCCATCAACCCGGCAAGGCCCGGCTGCACATAGGTCAGCAAAAATTGGCGTTTGGCTGTTTCTTCCTCCTCGGACTTCGTGTGTTCCGGCAGATGTTTGCCTTCCAGCATTCCGGCAATATCTTCATGCCCACGCTCCGCTTCGGCCAGATCGCCCAGCAGTTTTCGCGTTGAGGCATCGGTGACATGCTTTACCGCTTCGTCATAAAAACGAATGGCCTGACTTTCCATCAGCTCGGCCTGCTCCCGGATTTTTTCAAGAGACAGGTTGCTCACCAGCCAGTCGGGTTTGCGCTCGTAAAAACCGCGCACATGCTCCCGGCGAATAAGCGGAATGATTTCACCGAAACGCTGTTGGTGCATTCCAATCAGCATATTGCGATGCGCCTGCTCTACTTCCGCCATATCCTCGAAAACTTTGGCTGATTGTGGATATTGCCCGCGTAACTGCCCGGCATAGGACCGATAAATACGCGCGTCATCCTCTTCAGACGATATGGCAAGGGCGAGAATTTCCTGTTCGCTGAGCGAGGAAAAAGGGCGCTTGGAAAGGGAAAACAGACTGCGAAACATGCAACTATCCTTTTTAGAATAATTCTAAATAATCTCGCCGTCGAATTTTCGCAAGTGAATTTAGAACTATTCTAATTTTATTTCCGTGGTTAAAACGCCACATTGAGGGTTGCAGTCCGCTCACTCATATTGCCGGTAACGTCGGAGAGACATTCATGAACGAACACATCGAGGCTCGCGCCGCGCACAATGCTGAAATCCGCACGCGCGCAGAGGCGCAGATGGCAAACATCAGTGTTGATGCTGCGTTCATCGACAGACTGGTCGAGACGTTTTACGCCCGCATTCGCGACCATGAGACGCTGGGTCCGGTTTTTGAAAATCGTCTGGCCGGTCGCTGGCCGGAGCATATGGACAAGATGAAAAGCTTCTGGTTGGCCATTGCGTTCAAGACCGGGGCTTATGGCGGCAAGCCGGTGCAGGCGCATGTAGGGCTGCACGGCATGAGTGCGGAGCTTTTTCCGCAATGGCTGGCGCTGTTTTCACAGACGCTCGAGGACATTGCACCCAATCGCCAAGCCCGCGACTGGTTTATGGCGACCGCAGAGCGTATCGCCCGCAGCCTGACGCTATCCCTGTTTTACAATCCAGCATTTGACGACCCCGCACCCAAGCGTTGAAGCATAATTTTCCATTCTACTCGAAAACAATCAACTCTCGACCCAATATCACCAAGATTCTCTTGAAGGCTGCAACCGGACATGGTTAGTAGCTCGCGGGAGGCGTACCAAGCGGTTCGCCCTAGTGTTCTTATCTTCAAGGCTAAATCGACATGGATCGCAGATCATTTATCCGCAAGGCAGGTGCCGTTGGTGCAGGCGTCACCGCAACCGCTCTTGCCGCACCCGCCATCGCTCAGGAAAATCCAAAAATCACTTGGCGCATGACCTCTTCCTTTACCAAGGGTCTCGATATCCTTTTTGGTGCTGGCCAGATCGTCGCCGATCACGTCAAGGAAGCATCCGGCGGCAACTTCGTCATTCAGCATTTTGCAGGCGGTGAGATCGTGCCTGCCCTTCAGGCCGCCGATGCCGTGACTTCAGGTACGGTCGAAATGGCCCATACTTGTTCCTATTATTATGTCGGCAAAGACCCGACATTTGCACTCGGCACATCGGTTCCTTTCGGCCTCAATGCACGCCAGACCAATGCCTGGTTCAACCAGGCCGGCGGCAACGAATTGCTGAACGAATTTCTTGCCAAGCACAACATCTACTCCATTCTGTTGGGCAATACGGGTGCGCAGATGGGCGGCTGGTTCCGCAAGGAAATCAACACCATAGATGACCTCAAGGGTCTAAAGATGCGTATCGCTGGCCTGACCGGCCAGGTCATGCAGAAGGTTGGCATCACGCCACAGCAGATCGCTGGTGGCGATGTTTACGCAGCACTGGAAAAGGGCACCATCGACGCCACGGAATTTGTCGGCCCTTACGACGACCAGAAGCTTGGCTTCTACAAGGTCGCGAAATATTACTACTATCCCGCATGGTGGGAAGGTGGCCCGGCCTGCCACGCCTTCGTGAACCTGGAAAAGTTCAACAGCCTACCGGACAATTACAAGCGCATCCTGACGGACGCCTGTGCGGCTGGCAGCGCCTCCATGTTGGAGCGTTACGATGCCCGCAACCCGAAGGCTTTGAAGGAACTCGTTGCACAGGGTGCCATTCTGCGGCCATTCAGCCAGGAAATTCTCGACGTGTGCCATAAGGCGGCGCTGGAAACCTATGCCGAGATTTCTTCGGTGAACGAGAACTTCAAGAAAATCTACGAGAGCCAGCAGGCGTTCAAGAAAGATGCGTATCTTTGGGCGCAGATCGCTGAATACACCTATGACACCTACATGATGATCCAGCAGCGCAACGGCACGCTGTAATCCTCTGCCGTCATCGATCTTTCGAGGGCCATCCGGTTATGCCGGGTGGCCTTTTTTGTTTTCAGATACCAGTTTCCATACCTCCCGCTCCCGCCATGCCAACGGACTCATGCCGGTGACGCGGCGAAATTCGCGGTTGAAATTGGATTTGGTCTGGAAGCCACTTTCCAGCATGATGGATGTGACCGACTGCTCCGTTTCCTCCAGCAATCGACAGGCATCCCGCACCCGCAACTGGTTGACGTATTGCGAAACATTGCCGCCGGTGGCGCGGTTGATGGCGTTGGAAATCTGACGGCTGGGCAAAGCCAGTTTCCGCGCAAGGCGAGAAAGATTGAGATTTTCGTCCCGGTAGACACTATGACTTGCCATCAACTCTTCCAGCCGCGCCATAATCTCGTGATCCTCGGCGGTGGGACTGACCGTTTCCGCTTCAGCCTGCGCCGCGCCTGAGAGTTTTTCGGGTCTGCTATCGCCCGCAACCCAAGCCGTCAAGCCGATCAAAAGAAGGCCGAGCAGATTGCCATTGCTGATGATGACACCGGCATTTTGCCCCCTCGACCACTCAAAATCGATGAGGACCAGAACATCGAAGGTGGCGGAGAGGCATAAGGCCGCCGCTGCGATATAAAGCGCACGGTGCACCGCCGTCACGCTGGCAAACTGCGCCTCCTCCAAGCCATCCGGTCCGCGCCTTCCCAGCAGAATGATCGCCAATGCGTAGCCTACGAAAAGCAGCACAAGGGCAAAATCAATTGCGATGGGATAGGCCAACAACATCGCGATGATAGCCAAAGGGGGCGCGGTGACGCTGGCAATGGTAACGGCACGCTCCTGGCGGCGGTCGTTCATCAGGCTTCTGAAACTGGCATAGGCCAAAGGCGGCAGAAGCGATGCCATGATGGGCAACGCAAATTTCAGCCATTCGATATGGTAACCCCAGCGCAACCCCACCAAGGCCGACTGCACGGCACTGAGCGCAATCAACGCCAGAAACGGACGATTGGCTTTGCCAGCGCCATTTCCACGCAAGACGGAAATCAGCATCAGCAAAAGCAGCAGTGAGACGACAATGGGCAATGGAACGAACAGCACGGGCGGCATTTCCGGCAAGAGATGACAATATGCTTTTCATGGACCAGATCGCGTTTGTGTACGACCTCAAACGCGTTTCAGGGCGTGGAAAAATGACAGCGAGCCGAAAACAACCTCGTTATTTTCAAATCCATGAGGTTTTTCCATGCGCTCCATCATCTCTTCAGCCGCCATGCTGCTGTGCACTTTCACCGCTCACACAGCCTTTGCGGAACAGGCTGTCGGCACACGCGACATCACCATTCATTCAACCGCTCGCGGCAAGGATCTTTCCGTTACCGTCTGGTATCCGTCCGACGGCAAGGGCGAAAAGGTCAATGTCGGTGAAAACCGTATTTTTGAAGGTGCGCCCGCTATAAAGGATGCGGCCATCCAGCCAGACCGCCAGCCTCTCGTGCTGCTGTCCCACGGCTCCGGCTCTCGGGCAATTGGTATGGCGTGGATTGCCACGGCGCTTGCCGAAGCTGGCTTTATCGTCGCGGCACCCGACCATCCGGGCACGACCAGCGGCGATTCCACGCCTGCCGATACGCCGAAAATATGGGAGCGCACGGATGACATCTCCACCATCATCACATCGCTGACCCGGGATGCGACGTGGTCCAAATCCATTGACGCAAACCGCATCGGTGTCCTCGGTTTTTCGCTAGGCGGAAGCACGGCCATCGAGCTTGCCGGTGCACGCGCCAATCTCGGTGCCTATGCGCAATATTGCGTGGACTATGCCACATCCATGGATTGCCAATGGTTTTCCGGTGGGCGGGGCTTTAAAAATGACGAACAGATCAAAGTGCCGAAACTTGATTTGCACACTGTTGATAAGGCACGCTTCGAGCAATCGAACCACGATGACCGTATCCGCACGGCAGTGCTTGTCGATCCGGGATTGGAAGTCGCTTTCACCCAAGAAAGCCTCAGGACCATCGATATTCCACTAACGTTCATCAATCTCGGCAGTGTCGGCAAAATCCCGGTGTCCGTGCTTTCGGATCAACTCGCCAAAGACGTGCCTGATGCCACCTACATGCAGGTCGATGAAAGCGATCATTTCAGCTTTCTTCCGGTCTGCAAAAACGGTGCAGCGGAACTCTTGAAGTCGATTGGCGAGGTCGATCCCATCTGCGAGCCGGGAGGTCGGCGTGACAGATCAGACATTCACAAGGAACTTGTGCGGATGATCGTGGATGCGTTTCAAACCACGCTCAAGGCTGTGAACTGAACAGCTCGTATTCGAAACCGTCAAAAAAATTGGGGCTGGCGCAAGAGTGCCAGCTTCTCTTTTCGCCATCACGATGAGAAGAAATTGCGCGGTCTTAACCGTTTTTTCAAACCTGAATCGCAGTAGTTTTACCTACATAATCATATCGGCAAATACCGATATATAATCAAAAAGGGGCTTCTGGGAAAACAATGGTGATCGATAACTTTCTTGCGCGATTCAAAATACAAACAAAAGTCATTGTTTTCATCGCACCCTTCGTTGCAAGTATTCTTGCTGTCGGATTTTCGGGTCTCTACGCCTCAAACCTTCTGCAAAGCCGTATGGATATTTCCAATACGATTTTACAGTCCTTGACGGGATTCAAGGAAGTCTATGGCGGCATGACGTCGTTTCTTAACAACACTAACGACGAGACCCGCACGACGCTGCATCGCCAACTCGCGGAACAGGCCAATTTTCTGCGCGCCACGGAAGATGGCAACTCCACCGAAATAAAAGACGCAATCGAGCGAACAAAAGTCATCAACACGCAAGTGGACGAATTGTGGTCCAGCCACCAGAAGGAGCAAGCACTCCGCGCTGGTATGGGAACCGACCTTTCCACCATCGTGAAGGAGCTGAACGGCCTTCTGGCGAACGCCACGAATATCAGAAACACGCTCCAGACCGACGAGACAAAGGCCAAGCTGCTTTTGCGCGAGGCTGACAAGCTCAATCGTGGTGCAAATCTCATTGCCACAGTGGTGACAGATTTCAACAAGGTGATGCTGCCGGACGAAAAGACTGCCGTTGTGAAGGCTGCCATTGGCAATCTTGAAACCACCGCCAAAGAACTCGTCGCCATTGCCACCGTCGATCAGAAGATGATTATAGACCAGCTTGCCGACGGTGTGGCGCAAATCCGTGCGCAGCTCAACATCGGCGTCGTCAACGACGCCACGGTCGGCGCGATCGAGCGCTCAGTCAACCTCATGCGCCCCGCGACCATTCGTTTGCAGGGTTTTGCGACGGTCAAATCCCGTCAGGCAACCGAGGTTTTTGGTCAGCTTGACCAGCCCATCGAACAGGCGACGGCCTTCCTCGCCGCTGCACGGCAGGTTGCCGACGATGCTAAAAACCTCGAATTACACATGGCAGGTTATGTGGCCGCCCCAGACAAGCCGGGGCTTGAGAAATTCCGCGATGCCGCATTCCGTCTGAATGTGTCCACCGGTGAAATGACCGGCGACAGCAAGATGTCGGAAGGCACGCGCAAAAGTGCCAAGGCGATTGATGAACTGGCCACGAAGCTGGATGGCTCCGCCACGGATCTTTTGGCGCTTTCGCAACAGCGCAAGGTGGCCTTCAGCATGGCAGAAGCCGAAATTGGTCACGTCTGGACCAATCTGACGGGCTTTGCCGAAAAGCAGCGGACCGCTGCCGACACCGAGCGCGGCAAGGCCGATGGCATCTCGCTCTCTGCCATGGTGATTGGCGTGCTGGTAGCGATTTTTGCAGGCATCGGCCTGGTGATGACCTTCAAAGGCCCAATCCTTGGTATCGTCAGCGCGATGAAACGTCTGGCCAAGGGGGAAATCGACATTCCGCTGGACGGCAAGAACCGTTACGACGAAATCGGCGACATGGCCCGCGCCTTGGAAGTCTTCAAAGACAATGCAGAGCAGCGCATCCGCCTTGAAGCGTCAACTGAAGAGCAGAGAGCGGCGGCAGAAGCCGAGCGCCAGTCCAACGATGCGGAACGCAAGGAACTGGATCGCCAGATTCAATTCGCAGTCAGCGCGTTGGCCGGCGGTCTGGGACGTCTTTCGGCAGGCGATATTTCGACCACCATCGATACCCCCTTCAATGGTCGTCTTGAACAATTGCGCGTCGATTTCAACCAGTCCATGTTGCGGCTGCGCGAAACCATCGGCGGGATTCGCGAAAATGTCGGTGCTATCAGGGACAATGCCCAGCAGATGTCTGTGTCCGCTGTCGATCTCGCCCGTCGTACCGAACGTCAGGCCGCGTCACTTGAAGAGACGGCCGCCGCGGTGGATGAGGTCAATTCCAACATGCGCAATGCCGTGGACCGCGCCCGCGAAGCCAACGATATTGTCGACAAAACCCGTCGCAATACCGAGGAGTCGCTGGTCATCGTCCGCAATGCGGTTTCGGCCATGCAGCGGATCGAGAATGCATCCCAGACCATCGGCAATATCACAGAGGTGATCGATTCCATCTCGTTCCAGACAAACCTGCTGGCTTTGAATGCAGGCGTTGAAGCCGCGCGGGCGGGCGAAGCAGGCAAGGGCTTTGCCGTTGTAGCGCATGAAGTGCGCGAACTGGCTCAGCGATCTGCCGCAGCGGCAAGGGAAATCCGGGAATTGATCGCGGTGTCATCCAAGGAAGTCGCAACCGGTTCTGGCTTGGTTGCAAAAACCGGCGATGCCTTGGCCCAAATCGGCACGCAGATTTCCCACGTCAGCGACCATGTTCAACAGATCACACAGTCCACGCAGGACCAGTCCATCGCCATGCAACAGATCAACAGCTCTGTTGGCGAGGTGGATTTGCTGACCCAGCAAAACGCCGCCATGGTGGAAGAAACCAGCGCGGCAAGCGAGCAGTTGAACGAAGAAACGGACCAGCTGCTGCAATTGCTGGAGCAGTTTCGTCTGGCGGCCACGCATGGGCGGCGCGAGGGCAATCGCTTCGCGGCGTAATCTCCAAAACTTTGCGATCTGAGTTTACGCGCGGGCAGCTTTGTCCGCGCGTTTTGCTATCTGCTTTCACGTCGGGATAGCGAAATGTTTATTGCGATGCGCCTTCTCCATTTTGAACCATTGCCGTTCGTAAAGATTGGATTCAGTCTTTTTTGATAATTTGTGGTTAGTCATAATTTTTCATGGTCTCAGGGTGGTGCCGTTTGCACTTGCCTGTTTGTTTTGCGTACGGGTTCTCATGCATCGATCGACAGTGCCAGCGTTTATACTCGCCTGCCTATCCATTACGGGCTGTACGTCCAGTTCCGGGCCGGATGGCCTGATGGCGGGCATACCTTCCAAAGAGACCACAAGTTCGGTGACGCCTTCCGCGCCCGTCCCGCAGGCCAGTGTTGGAAACATGCAGGCACCGCTGCGTGCCGAACCCAGCCAAAAGGTTCTGGCCTGGGGTGGACCGATGCCATCAGGATCACCAGCTTTTGCTGCCGTAGACCATCAGCAAGGCATTCCGCGTGCCGTCCCTCAGATCAATGCAGCGATGGCACCGCAAGCCGGCGTGGTTTTGCCGAATGAAAAGCCGGTTCAGCTGGCTATGGCCGCTGCCCCTGCCATCAATGCTGGACCGGCGGTACGCTCACGCATTTTCCGCTCCAATTTCAGTGACGCCAAGCCGATCAATTTCGGCAAGGTCACACCCCGGCATTACCAAGTGCACGGCGTGGATGTTTCCCGCTGGCAGGGCAATATCGACTGGGAAGGCTTGAGATCACGGGGCGCGAACTTCGCGTTCATCAAGGCGACCGATGGTGGCGACCATCTGGACCCGATGTTCAAGACCAACTGGAACCGTGCCAAGGCCGCAGGTGTGCGCCGCGGCGCCTATCACTTCTTCTACTGGTGTCGCCCGGCAAGCCATCAGGCGGAATGGTTCATTCGCAATGTGCCGCGTGACCCGGATGCGCTGCCGCCGGTGATCGACGTTGAATATAACGGCGAATCCAGTTGCAAAATGCGTCTTCCCCGCGCCAAGGTGCTGGAAAAGATGCAGGTCTTCATGGACATGCTGGAGCGGCATTACGGCAAGCGCCCGATCATCTATACCGCACCGGATTTCTACAAGGATCACCTGTCTGGTGAACTTCTGGATTACCCGTTCTGGCTGCGCGCCGTGGCACAACATCCGTCCAAGGTCTATCCAGATCGCAAATGGCTGTTCTGGCAATATTCCGGCTCTGGCCTGTCGCATGGTGTAGAGGGCAAGATCGATCTCAACGTGTTTGGCGGCAGTGAAGAAAGCTGGCATCGCTGGGTATCACGCGGCAACGGCTGACAAGCGGTACTCTATTGAGAGAACTTCTTTGCGCCCGCCACGCAGGCCACAACGCCCAGCGTCACAGTCAGCATGGCAGCACTGATCGGCTCTCCCAACAGGGTCGCTGCCAGAACGAGGCCGAAGAAGGGCTGGAGCAATTGCAGTTGGCCAACGGCGGCAATACCGCCGAGCGCTAACCCGCGATACCAGAAGACAAAACCGATGAGCATGCTGAACAACGACACATAAACGAGGCCGCCCCATGCGGCACCGGCGATGTTGTTCAACGAGGTGGGCATGGTGAAAAGCGCCAATGGCAGCATGACGGGCAGCGACAAAACCAGCGCCCAAGAAATGACCTGCCAGCCGCCCAGCCTGCGCGACAGTGCGGCCCCTTCTGCATAACCCAGCCCACATGCGGCAATAGCCGCCAACATCAAAAGAGCACCTGTCAGCGACGCGGTTCCACTTTGCGTCAGTGCAAACCCGCCAACCAGCGCGCTGCCGAGGCAGGAGAACAGCCAGAAGGCCGGACGTGGACGCTCTCCGCCGCGCAGCACCGCAAAAATCGCGGTTGCCAATGGAAGAAGCCCGACAAAAACGATGGAATGCGCTGAGGTGATGTGTTTCAGCGCCAACGCCGTCAGCAGCGGAAAACCGACGACCACGCCCAGAGAAACGATCGCAAGTGACAGCACATCACTTCGGGCAGGGCGTTTCTGTTGAAATACCAGAAGCAGGGCAAGGCCCAGCAGCCCGGCAATGCTGGCGCGGGCAAGGGTGAGGAACACGGGATCGAAACCCGTCACCGCCATGCGGGTCGCCGGCAATGAGCCACTGAAAATGACCACCCCTAGAAACCCGCTCCACCAACCGCTTGATAATCTGTCCATTGCACTGCTCCATTTTGATGGAAGCTATGCGCCGCTGTGGATGGCGTTCACAGCGACAGTACGATACGGTTTGACAAAACCGTTATGCCGAATGGAGCAATACAGATGGATGTATCTGTGCAAAAAGCCGACAACGCGGCACCGCGGATCGATAGCGTGATGGTGGAAATTCGCCGTCGGATCTCTGCCCGCAGCCTTTCATCTGGTGCGAAACTTCCCTCTGTGCGCGGCTTTGCCAAGGCGATGCAGGTTTCCACCTCCACCGTTGTGGAAGCTTACGAGCGGCTGGTGGCAGAAGGTGCGATCCGCTCCCGCCCCGGCTCCGGGTTTTATGTGGCCAGCACATTGGCACCCCTATCGCTTGTGGATATCGGGCCGAAACTGGATCGCGCCGTCGATCCATTCTGGGTTTCGCGGATGGCGCTGGACGGGCGCGAGGGCATGATAAAACCCGGCTGTGGCTGGTTGCCATCCTCCTGGATGCCGGAGGACACCCTGCGCCGTGCCATGCGCAACGTCTCCCGCGCTGGAACGGAGTTTCTGACCGATTATAGCTCGCCGCTTGGTCTTTTGCCGCTTCGACAACTGCTGTCGCGAAGACTGGGTGACGTTGGCGTGCATGCGGGTGCAGAGCAAATTCTGCTGGCCGATTCCGGTACGCAGGCCATTGATCTGTTGTGTCGGTTTCTGCTGGAGCCGGGACAGACCGTGCTGGTGGACGACCCGTGTTATTTTAATTTTCATGCCATTTTGCGCGCCCATCGCGTCAAGGTCATTGGCGTCCCCTACACGCCATCCGGTCCCGATATCGCATTGTTCGAACAGGCGTTGGAGGAGCATAGGCCAAGGCTCTACATCACCAACTCTGCGATCCACAATCCGACGGGTGCCGTTCTTTCCCCGGTTACGGCGCATCGTGTACTGATGCTGGTGGAACGTGCGGGGATGACGATTATCGAAGACGATATTTTTGCAGATTTCGAAGAGCAGAGAGCGCCAAGACTTGCCGCCTTCGACGGCCTGAACCGCGTGGTGCAGATCGGCAGTTTTTCCAAAACGCTCTCTGCGTCTGTTCGATGTGGCTATATTGCTGCACCGAAGGACTGGATAGAGCCGCTGACCGACATGAAAATCGCCGCCAGTTTTTCTGGAAGCCAGCTTTGTGAAGCCCTTGTGCTGTCCGCTCTGAAGGACGGAAGTTATCGCCGCCACATCGAGGCGATGAAAGTGCGGCTTGCCCGGGCAAGGTTGGACACCATTACCAAACTCAAACCACTCGGCATAACACCATGGATCGAACCGCAGGCGGGCGTTTTTTTATGGTGCAGACTGCCGGACGGCGTGGACGCGGCAGATGTGGCGCGCCACGCCTTGACGGAAAATGTGGTGCTTGCGCCGGGCAATGTGTTCAGTCAGGCGCAGACCGCAGCGGGCTATATGCGCTTCAATGTTTCGCAATGTGATGACCCGAAGCTGGTGGATATTTTGCGCACGGCGATCAATGCGGCGTTGCGCCAATAACGGGCGCTTTTTTCAAGAATCGTAGATTTCTGGAACCAATCACGCGGAAGTGCATTTTCTCCCCATAGGAAGAGGAGAAAAGACAATGACATTCGATCCAAACCTGCCACGCGACCCGAACCTTCGTCCGGACCGCCCTGAACTGCGCACAACGCCTGAAGCAGCCCGCAAGTCCGCTGGCTGGGCACCATGGGTAGCGGTTATTGCCGTTCTGTTGGTTGGCGGCTTTATCTGGATGCAGATGAGCGCACCGTCAAGAACCGACCCAACAACAACATCATCCACGACGCCGCCGGCAGTCACTGATCAGGCTCCCGCACCAGCGCCGATGACACCCGCAGCGCCGCCAGCCAACACGATGGCCCCTGCTTCGCCAAACACTGGTGGCACGCAGACCCAGCCCTAACAGGATTGGTGATGTGATAAATGAAAACCGCTTGCCTTACGGCAGGCGGTTTTTCGTTGTTTTTCACGACGAATAGCGGCAATCAACTGAAATCAGAAACCCTGGAAAAGAAAATCAGTTACAGCAACGATATCGTCACTGCGGCTGGAAAGATCGATGACGAAATCTCCGATTTCCTGAACAGATATGGCAACCATTCTCTGCGTCGCCATGACAAAAACGTCCCCGTCAATGGTGAAGCGAGGGCTGAGCCGCGTTATTGACCACGACAGTTCATCAATGGGGTAAAGTGGGGCAATAACGCGTGTTTTTTAGGCTTTCCAGAATATCGGCCTGAAGGTCTAGTGCCAATATGTGGCTGTCCGACATTCGATAAACGCAAAACCGGGCCATCAGAACTTGCGGTACTGAGCGAATGGCAGTCCGTGCTTTTCGACATATTCGTTTTCGAGGCGAATTGCTTCGGCATTTTCCAGCCGCCACAGCCGTTCACGCTCAGCCTTGATGGCATGGGTGATCCCCTCTTCGGCAGCGCGGGATATGTTGATCTTCAATTCGCGCGCTTGCTCGACGAGGACATTGTCCAACGAAAGGTTAGCAGCCTTTCTGACCGGTGATGGCATGACGATCTCCAACGTAATGCGCATATTGTATACGCATTACGTTCAAAGAAAAGATCAATCGTCGCTCATCTTTAGCGCGGCAATGAACGCTTCCTGCGGAATGTCCACCTTGCCGAACTGGCGCATGCGCTTCTTGCCTTCCTTCTGCTTGTCCAGAAGTTTGCGCTTACGGGTGGCATCGCCGCCGTAGCACTTGGCGGTTACGTCCTTGCGCATGGCCGAGATCGTTTCGCGGGCGATGACATTGCCACCGATCGCTGCCTGAATCGGGATCTTGAACATGTGACGCGGGATCAAGTCTTTCAACTTCTCGCACATGTCGCGACCGCGCTTTTCGGCAGCGGTGCGGTGGACCAGCATGGAGAGCGCGTCGACAGGCTCGCCATTGACCATGATCGACATCTTGACGAGGTTGCCTTCGCGGTAACCGTCGAGATGGTAATCGAAGGAGGCATAACCCTTTGAGATGGACTTCAAGCGATCGTAGAAATCGAACACCACTTCGTTAAGCGGCAACTCATAGGTGAGCATGGCGCGCTTGCCGACATAGGTGAGTTCTGTCTGAACGCCACGGCGGTCCTGACACAGCTTCAAAATGCCGCCGAGGTAATCGTCCGGCGTCAAAATCGTTGCCTTGATCCATGGTTCGCGGATTTCGGAAATCTTCACGACGTCAGGCATGTCAGCAGGGTTGTGTAGCTCGCGCTCGGAACCATCGGTCATCGTCAACTGATAGACCACCGAAGGCGCGGTGGCGATCAGGTCGAGATCGAATTCGCGCTCCAGACGCTCCTGAATGATTTCCAGATGCAGCAGGCCAAGGAAGCCGCAACGGAAACCAAAGCCGAGAGCGGCAGATGATTCCATTTCAAAGGAGAAGGACGCATCATTAAGGCGAAGCTTGCCCATGGCAGCACGCAGGTCTTCGAAGTCGGCAGCATCGACCGGGAAAAGACCGCAGAACACCACCGGCTGTGCGGGCTTGAAGCCTGGCAGAGCCTGCGCTGTTGGCCGCTTGTCTTCGGTGATGGTATCGCCAACGCGGGTGTCGGCCACTTCCTTGATCGATCCGGTGATGAAACCGATTTCGCCCGGGCCGAGGCTATCGACAGCCACCATCTTAGGCGTGAGAACGCCGACGCGCTCCACCTGATATTTTGCATCCGTGCCCATCATGCGGATGGTCTGACCCTTGGTCAGCACGCCATCCAGAACGCGGACCAGAACCATAACGCCGAGATAGGTGTCATACCAGCTATCCACCAGCAGAGCCTTCAACGGACCCTTTTCGCCAAGCTCGCTCTTTGGTGCTGGCAACTGGTGCACGATAGCTTCCAAAACGTCTGGAATGCCGAGGCCAGTCTTGGCCGAGATCAGCACAGCCTGAGACGCATCGATGCCGATGACTTCTTCGATCTGTTCGCGGATGCGGTCTGGCTCTGCCGCCGGCAGATCGATCTTGTTCAGAACCGTCACAATTTCGTGGTCGTTATCGATGGCCTGATAAACGTTGGCGAGCGTCTGTGCTTCCACGCCCTGTGACGCATCCACCACCAGCAACGAACCTTCGCAGGCCGACAGCGAACGAGACACTTCATAGGCAAAGTCGACGTGACCGGGGGTATCGATGAGGTTCAGCACATATGTTTCACCGTTATTCGCCTTGTAATGCAGGCGTACGGTCTGTGCCTTGATGGTGATGCCACGTTCCCGCTCGATATCCATATTGTCGAGCACCTGCTCGGACATATCGCGTTCGGCAAGGCCACCGGTCGACTGGATCAACCGGTCGGCAAGTGTCGATTTGCCATGGTCGATATGCGCGACGATGGAGAAGTTGCGGATATGGTCAAGCGGGGTGCGGGTCGAATTTGTGCTCATGCCCCGCGCTATAGCAGGGGCCGTTGCGCCAGCAAAGCGGGAATTTAATTAAAAGCCGCCGAAAAGCAGGCTTTTAGATAGCAAATTGCTCCGGCCAGTCGCGGCGAGTGGCAACCTGCCCCTCGTTGCGAAGCCGCGCCACATCGCCAAGGTCGATGTCAACCACCAGAAGCGTGCTTTGCGTCACCTCACCGTGTTCGCTTTGCGCGACGATTCCCGAAGGTGGCATGCCGTAATCTGGTGGCACATAAAGCGCGGCACGTCCGCGATTTTCATCGACAGCGGGAGACCATGGTGCTTCACCAGCAGTTGGCGATGACAGCACGGCATATTGATTTTCCAGCGCCCTCGCCTGCGCGCCGATGCGCACACGGTATGCTCCTGCCAGCGTATCCGTGCAGCTTGGTGCCAGCACCAGTTCCACACCCAGCTCCGCCAATCTGCGCCCAAGCATAGGAAACTCATTGTCGTAACAGATGAGAATGCCGAGCTTGCCGATGGGCGTATCAAAAGCTTTCAGACCCTCAACGCCCGCATGTATGTTCCATTGTTCCCGCTCGAAACGGGTCATGATCTGCTTGTCCTGATAACCGATCAAACCATCTGACCCAAACAGCCATGCCCGGTTTTTGAATTTTCCGTCCGGGTCTTTCACCGGCGCGCTGCCCGGCTGAAAGATGATCTGGTGTTGGCGCGCAAGCTCGTCGCAAAGCTCCACCCACACAGGGATAAGCGGCTGGATAGCTGCGATAGAGAGGTGCAGATCAGAGCGAACGTCTGGCGGCAATTGCCCTGTGAGCGCCATGGCCGAATATTCCGGCAGCAAAAGAAGCTCCGCACCTGCATCTTTCGCCTCTTGCACAATCGCCGCCAAATGGCTGGAATAGGCATCCCATGTTTCAATGAGGTCTATGGCATATTGGCTGGCAGCAAGTCTCGTCACGTCGCAATCCTTTTCATCCAGAACGACAAAGGCTTTGGGCTTTCGCCACTCTCATCAAGGTCTTGCCAAAAGAAGCTGGTGCGAAGCTCCGGGTGATGCCTGTAACCGCGCTTTTTCCAGAAACTATCCAAAGGCACGTAATCCACCGGCCGACGCGAATGATCTGTTGGTCGCTCCACCGCACAAAAGGTACACCACTCGAAACCGCCAAAACGGTTTGCATGCGCTTCACGCTCCTCAAAAAACCGCACGCCAGTGCCGTGGCCGCGATAATCCGGCAAAAGCACGCTTTCTCCGAAATAGAAAATGCGGGAAGGATCGTACCCCGCCTCCACAAAAGGCGCCTTGACCTCATCCGTTTCGGCCATCATCGGAATACCGGTAGACACACCCACGACAACACCACCGGAAAGCGCCAGCACGAAAACGGCACCTTGCGCCTTCGCATAGGTCTCCAGATATTTCCGCTCATAGGCCAGCGATCCATTGTAAAGGTACGGAAATGCGCGAAAGACCGTGATGCGCAGCCGCGCAAGATCATCGAAAAATGGTGTGGCATCGATGCCGGAAAGGGAACGAATTTCGACGGTCATAAGCGTTTTCACATTTGCGTTGCATGGTTATATCTTAGCAGCAAATGCCCGCCAAGTTCTGTTGAGAGATGGAGACGACATGACCGCCACAGACACGATCCACGCCTATTACGACGCCTTCAACCGACAGGATATGGACTCTTTTCTGGCACTGCTGAGCGATAATGTCGTGCATGACATCAATCAGGGCGAACGCCAAAGCGGCAAGGCCACCTTCGCGACATTCATGGACCACATGAACCGCTGCTATAAGGAAACGCTGACGGACATAGTCATCATGGGCAGCGAGGATGGCAAACGCGGCTCCGCAGAATTCATCGTCAACGGCGAATATCTGACAACAGACGAGGGATTGCCGGACGCCAACGGTCAGAAATATGTGCTGCCCGCCGGTGCTTTTTTCGAACTGAAAGACGGCAAAATCAGCCGCGTCACCAATTATTATAACCTGAACGACTGGATTGCACAGGTCGGCGCCTAGCTGGCATCTTCGCCTCATCGCCTGAGAAATTCTTCTATCGTGGATATTGACTCCATCATGAGAGAAATTTATTCTTGCATAATGGAAAATGAAAACGATATTTTTGAACGCTCCATCGCCGGGCGTATAAAGCATCTGCGAACCCAAGGTGGGCTGACACTGGATCAGCTTGCCAGCGTATCCGGTGTCAGCCGCGCCATGATCTCCCGCATCGAGCGTGGTGAGGCCAGCCCCACTGCCTCGCTACTCGCCCGTATCTGCTCCGCACTCGGCCTATCACTTTCGGGCTTTTTTGCTGCGGAGGAGCAGGCCGTTTCGCCACTGGTGCGAAAACAGGACCAGCAGATATGGCAAGACCCTGAAACCGGTTATGTGCGCCGTGCCATTTCGCCGCCGCGCGTTGGCTCTGACGTCGATATCGTTGAAGTGACCTTTCCTGCGGGTGCCCGTGTCAGCTTTCCGCCACATGCGGCAAGCCGGGGAATGACGCAATATATCTGGCTGCTGGAAGGCGCGCTCGAAATGACGACGACCGATGAGGTGCACCGGATGGAACCGGGCGATTGCCTGTTCATGCCCTTGGGCGACGGCCACGCGTTTCACAATCCATCCGACAGGCCGGCGCGCTACGCCGTGGTGCTGGATCAAAGAAAACACTAAAATTCTGGAGATTGAAATGGCAACGATTCGTGTGCTGACCAGGCAAGAAACGCTGGCCGCGCTGCCTGACCTTTGCGAGATTCTATCTGATTGCGTCAATGGCGGCGCATCCGTGGGCTTTATGCTGCCCTTCACACCGGTCGACGCGAGAGCGTTTTGGTTGAGCGTTGCAGACGCCATTGAGGAAGGCGGCACCATTCATGTGGTGGCAGAGGTGGATGGCAAAATAGTCGGCACGGTGCAGGTGGGCTTGGCCTCGAAACCGAACCAGCCGCACCGGGGCGACCTGATGAAGCTCCTCGTGCATCGCTCTGCGCGCGGCCTTGGCCTTGCCCGCAGGCTGATGGAACGGGTTGAGGCAGAAACGGCAAAGCGCGGCAGGACGCTTCTGGTGCTGGACACAGCCACCGGCAGCGAAGCAGAAGCCATCTATCCCCGCTTTGGCTGGGAGCGCGTCGGGGTTATTCCCGATTACGCCTTGTTTCCGGATGGAAGCTTTTGCGGAACGACGTTGTTTTACAAACGGATCGGTTAGATCTACGGCACTGCGTCCATCTGATCATTTTGTTTTTCCCGGATCGGCACTTGCAAACATTCACACGCCGAAGAAACATGGGCCTGCCCAAGAACCAAGGAGGGACAAAATGACAGACGCACAATCCAAACCGCGCATTTCCATTGTCTACTGTACCCAGTGCAACTGGCTTTTGCGCTCATCATGGATGGCGCAGGAGTTGCTGCATACATTCGCCGACAGCCTGGCGGAAGTTTCGCTCGTTCCAGCAACCGGCGGTCGTTTCGAAATCCTTCTCGATGGAACAAGCATTTGGGAGCGCAAGCGCGACGGCGGTTTCCCCGGCCCCAAGGAACTCAAACAACGCGTCCGCGATGTCATCGACCCGGACCGTGACCTCGGCCATCTCGACCGTTCAAAGAACGAGGGACTCGACACCTGATTCTGTTCAGGACCGGTTTTAGGCCATCACGAAACCTCATTCATCGGCGTCAAACCGAGGGGCATCCACAGTGACTTCCAAGTTTTTTCACTGAAAAACAAAAGATCGTCACAAAACTTCACAATGGCTGTTGACACCAGACGACTGCCCCCGTACATGGCTCCTCGTCGCCCAGATGGCGGAATTGGTAGACGCGCCAGCTTCAGGTGCTGGTACTCGAAAGGGTGTGGAGGTTCGAGTCCTCTTCTGGGCACCATTCCATTTTTGATCTTAGCCAGATCAAGCACTTACCTGAAATTTTGTGTGAGAAAAAACGCCCATCGGGCGCCGCGAAATTGCGCGTAAGCCTTTAACGACAACGACAGAAATCCATGAAAGCTTCGTGCTGAAGTTCAATAGGGGCATGGATCGTTTGGGACACAAGGCGTTATAAACGCTGCCCCCGCTTTCATCCTAACACTCATCAAAAAGCGGTGTCTTATTGACCGGTGGCGGATGCGCCTTCGTTTGGCGAGTGTTCTTCGCAATTGGGCGTACAGGACAGAACCGTTCTTGCGGTCTGGCGGAAAACGCGCACCGTGTTGCCCTCGTCTATCGAGACAAGAATGCGCTCATCAACGATAGCGTTGCCTTCCGCATCCAGCAGGACGAGGTTGGTAGTGCCAAAGCTGCGGCCGGTCAGAACGATAGTTTTAGCATCGGCCACTGTCGCGTCGGCGACCTTGGAATTGCCGATGATGACTTTGCTGACGGGGCGATCGAGCTTTAAAACCCGCGCGTGGTTCATCGACACACGCAGCATATCGCTGTCGGCGGACATGACCGTTGCTGGTGTGGCGGCAAGCACCGTCAAAGTAACAGCAATTCTAGTCATAAAAGCGGATGACATGGATATGGACAGCCTTCGTTGATGCGTTGCGGCATTTCAATCAAAAACACCATGCGCCGGATTGGTGAATGAAGGGTTAAACATCGGCACCATAATAAAAGGTGTAAATTACATATCAGCAGTTGAGAAAGCCCTTATAATTCAATGCTTCATAATCGAACAGGTTGCGTCCCACCCCGTGAACCACACAAGGCAAGAAAAGCGACCAAAACCCTTTGACAATAAGGGCCTCCAGAGTTCTCTAAAGATAGAATTATTACTTTACGTTGTTGTTTACTATGGTGAATTCAACATCGTGTTTACTTATTTTTAACGCAATTTTTTAAGCGATTGGAAATCGGCCTTCTGTAGTTTGAGGACAACCGAACAACGGAAAACAGTTGTCGGCGTGCTGAACAACAATAGAAGAGTTTAGGAGAACCCGCATGACCAAGATTTTCGCTCGCTTCATGAATGACGAGTCCGGCGCGACCGCCATCGAATACGGCCTGATCGCAGCCCTGATTTCCGTTGCTATTATCACTGGTGCTACAACGCTCGGAAAGAACTTGAGCACGCAGTTTGCTAACGTCGCAACTTACCTCAACGTAACTGCCAAAGCACCTTGATTTCCGAACTTGAGATAACGGATTTCTGCCCCATTCGGGGCAGTTTCCATTTTTGAAAGTTACGACTCGCAAGTGAGGGCAGTATGATGGTTATATCGGCGATATTCCTTATTGTCCCACTTTGCCTTGCATTTGCAGCGTTCACCGATCTTTTCACAATGACAATACCAAACAGAATTTCAATTATACTGTTCGGTGGCTTTGTGGTCATTGCGCCTTTCACTGGCATGGATTTGCAGTCATTCGGCATGAACCTTCTAGCCGGACTGACCGTTTTCTGTGCGTGCTTCGCTCTTTTCGCGTTGAACACTATGGGTGGAGGTGATGCAAAGCTTTTGACCGCATTAGCAATTTGGTTTGGCTTTAACGCTTCGCTTGCAACATTTCTGGTCTGCGTTGCACTTGTCGGGGGCATTCTAACAGTGGCAATTTTGCTTTTGCGCTCCCGCTCACAAGAAATCATGGCCAGCGGCATTCCCATTCCCGACTCACTATTGGTCGCAAAAAAAGTCCCTTACGGAATTGCTATCGCGATAGCTGGTTTGCTGACGTACCCCGAAGCACCCATTGTACAGCTCGCTATGCAGCATATGCTTTGACGAAGCCTGCGTTTATTTTTGATTAACCAGAAATACAGACATTTTATTAACTATAATTACACCAATGGCGGGCCATCCTTGAGGACAGAGATTCTGACTCTTTCAAGGGCCTAGCATGAAGCCGTCACGTGTGATCATTCTTTCCGTAGCTGTTGTTGCCGCCGGTCTCGCCGGTTTGCTGGCTATGCAACTGGCTGGCCCTCAGCAGGTCGTTGAAAAAGCAGAAGCCATTATTCAGAGAGAGCCGACCGTCAACGTCCTCGTCTCTTCGGTCAATCTTCCCGTTGGCAGCCGCTTGAATGCGGATTCCGTGCGCTGGGCGCCGTGGCCTCAGGGAAGCATCAACGACAGTTTGGTGACTGAAAACAAACGGCCCGACGCTATAACGGAACTCACAGGCGCCGTCGTGCGCCTACCATTGTTTGAAGGCGAGCCTCTCCGTCCCGAAAAGGTGGTTGATTCCAGCACACGCATCATGTCCTCGCTTCTTCCGGCTGGCAAACGCGCTTTGGCGACAGAGATTTCCGTTGCGACGGGTGCTGGCGGTTTCGTGCTGCCCAATGACCGCGTCGACGTGATCATGGTTCGCAAGGGCGACGCGGGCACATTCCTGACGGAAAATGTTCTCAACAATGTCCGTGTTCTCGCCATCGATCAGCAGATCAAAGAAGGTGAAGACGGAACGACAGCCGTGGTGGGCGCGACAGCCACGCTGGAGCTCACACCCGAGCAAGCAAAAATCATGACTGTCGCACAACAAATGGCCGACCGTCTGACGCTTTCCCTGCGCTCCATTGCAGATGCGCAGGAGAGCGACACGACGTCCGCCGATTATCTGCTGAGCGCTGGCTCAGGCAAGCCGGCAATTCAGGTCATCAAATCCGGCTCAATCGTCCGGGAAGGACAAGGGGCGTCACAATGACCAGACAACAAAAAAATCATAGTCTGAAACGCGCCATGCTTTCCTCGCTGTCTGGCGGCCTTGCGTTTTGCATTGCATTCTCAGGCTTTCCCGGTGCCAACGCACCTTTTGGTCTCGGTACGACTGAAGCGCTTGCCCAAAACGCAAGCATCGTGCGCATTACAGAGAGTGGTACGGGCACACGCAAGCGGCTGAAACTGGGGCTGAACAAGGCGCTGGTGATTGATCTGCCGCAGGACGCGCATGATATTCTTGTTGCAGATCCCAGCATGGCGGATGCCGTGACGCGCAGTTCCCGACGCATTTACCTGTTTGGAAAAGCTGTTGGACAGACGAATATTTTCATTTTCGGCGCGCAGGGCCAGGAAATCGTCAGCCTCGATTTGGAAGTCGAGCGTGACATTTCCGGCCTTGAAGCCAATTTGCGGCGGTTCATTCCTGAATCGGATATTCGCGTCGAGATCGTTTCCGACAACATCGTATTGTCGGGAAGCGTGCGCACGCCGCAGGATTCTGCCCGTGCCGTACAGCTTGCCACTGCCTTCCTGAAGGGCGGTGAAGCGACGACACGCAACATCACTGAAACCAGCCAGAGCAATGGCGACGGCGCTGTCGCGATTTTCGCCGAAGACCGCCAGAACTCTTCCATCGTCAATATGCTGACGATTGAAGGTGAGGATCAGGTCACGCTGAAGGTAACGGTCGCCGAGGTCAGCCGACAGGTGTTGAAGCAGCTCGGTTTCAACGGCTCGATCAGCGGTTCAGGGAGCGATTTTGGCGGACGCGTCGCGTTCTCCAACCCAGCCAACCTTGGAAATGCGATAGGTCTTGCAGGTACGGGCAGTATTGCCGGTTCGATCGGCAAAGTGGCGCTCAGCAGCTATTTCAATGCCATGGAACAGGCTGGTGTGATGCGCACATTGGCAGAACCGAGCCTCACCGCAATTTCTGGGGAGCAGGCTAAGTTCTATGTTGGTGGACAATTCCGGCTGCCAGCCGAGCAAGAAGTGGCAATTGATACTGACGGAAAACAAACGGTAACACGGACAACCGATACGGTTGACTACGGCATTGAGCTGAATTTCCGTCCCGTGGTTTTATCGCCAGGCCGTATCAGTCTGAAAATCGAAACGAACGTGTCCGAGCCTACTTTTGAAGGCAGCGCTGTGACCGGCAATGGCAGCAGCATTAACATTCCGGGCAGCACCTACATGTCGATTCGCAAACGTGAAGCATCCACAAGCGTAGAACTGCCTTCCGGCGGCTCCATCGTGATTGCCGGTCTCGTTCAGGACAATGTCCGTCAGGCGATGTCCGGGATACCGGGTGTTTCCAAGGTGCCGGTGCTGGGCACACTGTTCCGCAGCAAGGATTTTATCCGAAACGAGACGGAACTTGTCATTATTGCCACGCCCTATCTCGTCCGCCCCGTGTCACGCAACGAGATCGCCAGACCGGATGACAACTTCAACCCGGAAAACGATGCGGCCATGTATTTCATGAACCGGGTGAACAAGGTTTACGGCAACAAACAACAGGCACACACACAGCCCTATCAGGGCTCCGTAGGGTTTATCTACAAATGACAAAGATGCATCAGATGAAACCTTTCGCCCTCAGTCACTCCCTCCGGAAAACCGGTCTCATTGTTGCACTGCTGACCACGGCAGCACTTGCGCAAGGCTGCGCGCGTGATCCGATGTCGACGGGCGCCATTCCCGATGACTACCGCACCCGCCACCCGATCACACTTTCGGAAGCGCAGCATTCACTCGATATTCCGGTGTCGTCCGGGGATAACCGCCTGACGATTGGCATGGTGGATAACATCAAGGGCTTTGCCCAGAGCTATAGTGCGACGTCCTCTGGCGTCGTGCAAATTCAGCTACCGACCGGCTCGCCAAACTCGGCGGCGGCGTCTCTTATCAAACGTCAGGTTCGCTCGGCACTGACATCATCTGGCATACCTGCGGGCAAGATCGTGGAAACGCCCTATCGTGCAGCCGCTTCTGGAGACGCGGCACCGATACGGCTGAGCTACATTGCGATTACAGCAATGACCGGACAGTGCGGACAATGGCCGGAAGACCTGTCCAACAACACCTATTCCAACAAAAACTGGTACAATTTCGGTTGCGCATCCCAGAACAATCTTGCTGCGCAAATCGCTAATCCGATGGACCTTGTCGGCCCGCGTGGCATGAGCCCGATTGATGCGGAGCGTCGCTCGTTGGTGATCGGCAACTATCGTGCAGGTAAGACCACAGCCACCACGGAATAATGACCAGCACTCAACGCATGCGGCAACAGGATAAACCATGAGCCCGGTAGACTACGACATACAGCGCAAGGATCCGGATGAAACCTACTCCGATGAGCCTTTGCGCGCGGGCGATCTGGATGGGCTGAGGCCGCTGCCCCGCATCTCCATTCATGCGTTTTGCGAAAGCGAAGGCATGCAGCGGCTTATGGATCGTCTTTCCGGCGACAGGCGGATGACGAAAGTTAGCCTGCGCGTGACCAACGGCGAAATCGAAGCGGCTGCGACGATGTTTTCGTCCAGCCCAACGCCGAACCTGATCGTTCTTGAAACAGCCCGCGAGCCATCCACGCTGCTCAATGACTTAGCACCGCTTGCCGAGGTTTGTGATCCGACGACCCGCGTGATCATCATCGGTCGTTACAACGATATTTCCCTTTACCGTGATCTCATGCGCAACGGCATCTCGGAATATCTGGTCGCACCGGTGAAAATGCCGGATTTGCTGGCATCCATCTCTGCCATTTTCGTGGACCCGGAGGCAGAACCACTTGGTCGCAATATTGCGTTCGTCGGCTCCAAGGGCGGCGTAGGTTCATCGACCATCGCCCATAATTGCGCCTTTGGCATATCAAACCTTTTTTCGACCGAGACCATTCTTGCCGACCTCGATCTTGCCTTTGGTACGGCCAATATCGATTTCGATCAGGACCCCGCGCAAGGTATTGCGGAAGCCGTCTATGCGCCTGAGCGTCTGGATGAAGTTTTTCTCGATCGTCTGCTGACGAAATGTTCAGAACATCTTTCGCTGCTCGCCGCACCGTCATTGCTGGATCGAACCTACGATTTCGAGCGGCTGGCGTTCCAGCCCATTCTGGAGCTTCTGCAACGCAGTGCGCCCGTGGCCGTGCTGGACGTTCCGCACATCTGGTCGGACTGGACGCAGACCGTGCTTTCGGAGGCTGATGAGGTGGTGATTACTGCCGTACCGGATCTCGCCAATCTGAGAAACACCAAGAACCTGTTGGATGCGCTGAAGAAGCTGCGGCCCAATGACAAGGCCCCGCATCTGGTTCTCAATCAGGTTGGCATGGCGAAACGGCCCGAAATCGCGCCTGCGGACTTCTTCGAACCGCTTGAAATCGAACCGATTGCCATCATTCCCTTTGATGTGCAGTTGTTTGGGAGTGCATCCAATAGCGGGCGGATGATCAGCGAAATCGATGCGAAGTCACCCATTGCCGAAACCTTTTCGCAGATTTCCCACATCGTGACGGGCCGCTCGTCCCTGCGCAAAACAAAGCGCGCCGGGCTCGGCAAGTTTATGGACCTTATAAAACGTAAGTAATGCGCGGCTTTACCGTGCAGCGACACATTGGAAAAAACAAATGTTCGGAAAACGTGGCGGCGATGGCTTCGTAAGAAGCTCCAATAACGCACAGGCGGCTCCACCGCCTGCGCAGCCTGCTGCTGCCATAACACCGCGTGCGGAACCGGGCGATACGATGGTTCTTGCACCGGCATCGGTTCCTGCCACATCCCGCTCTGAGCCGCCGCAGCCGCGAAAACGAGCACGCACCGACGAATATTATCAAACGAAAGCACAGGTGTTTTCGGCGCTGATCGACACGATCGACCTGTCGCAACTGGCAAAACTCGATACCGAAAGCGCACGCGAAGAAATTCGCGATATCGTCAACGATATCATCACCATCAAAAATTTCGCGATGTCGATTTCCGAGCAGGAAGAACTGCTGGAGGACATTTGCAACGATGTTCTGGGCTACGGTCCTCTGGAGCCGCTTCTCGCCCGCGATGACATTGCCGATATCATGGTCAATGGCTCTGGCCAGACCTTTATCGAAGTCGGCGGCAAGACCATCGAATCCGATATCCGTTTCCGTGATAACGGCCAACTTCTGTCGATCTGCCAGCGTATCGTTAGCCAGGTCGGACGCCGTGTCGATGAATCAAGCCCGATCTGCGATGCCCGTCTTCCAGACGGTTCGCGTGTCAACGTCATCGCCCCGCCGCTTGCCATCGACGGTCCTGTTCTGACGATCCGAAAGTTCAAGAAAGACAAGCTGACGCTCGACCAGCTGGTCCGCTTTGGCGCCATTACGCCTGAGGGCGCGGTTCTCCTGCAAATCATCGGGCGCGTACGCTGTAATGTGGTTATATCAGGCGGTACGGGCTCAGGTAAAACCACGCTTTTGAACTGCTTGACGAGTTACATCGACAAGACAGAGCGTATCATTACCTGCGAAGACACTGCCGAACTTCAGCTTCAGCAGCCGCATGTGGTGCGTCTGGAAACACGCCCGCCGAACATCGAGGGCGAAGGCGAAATCACCATGCGTGATCTCGTCAAGAACTGCCTCCGTATGCGCCCGGAACGGATCATCGTCGGTGAAGTGCGTGGATCTGAGGTCTTCGATCTTTTGCAAGCCATGAACACCGGCCATGACGGCTCCATGGGCACCATTCACGCCAATACACCACGTGAATGCCTGAGCCGCATGGAATCCATGATCGCCATGGGTGGCTTCAGCCTGCCCGCGAAAACAGTGCGCGAAATCATCTCGTCTTCGGTGGATATCGTCATTCAGGCCGCCCGTCTTCGTGATGGTTCGCGACGGATCACGCAAGTGACCGAAGTGCTGGGCATGGAAGGCGATGTCATCATCACCCAGGACTTGATGCGGTACGAAATCGATGGCGAAGACGCAAACGGTCGCCTGATCGGCCGCCATGTTTCAACCGGCATCAGCAAACCGCATTTCTGGGATCGCGCCCGCTATTTCAACGAGGATAAGCGCCTTGCGGCCGCCCTTGATGAAATGGAAATCCAGTCTCAATAAAGCACGGCGGAACAGTAAATGAACATGACTGTGATGTTGCTTGTTATCCTCGTCGCCGTATCGGCAGGAGCGATGGCCTATGTCTTCCTGTTTCCGCAGATCGAAGTCGAGAAAAAAACCGCAAGCCGGGTCAGCCGCGTCAAGGCAGCAGAAACCGATCACAACAAGATCAAGGCCGCTCGCGACCGCGTGCAGGAACTGGGCAAGCGGCGCAAGTCCGTCCAGGACACGTTGAAAGACCTTGAGAAGAAACAAAACGAAAAAGCAAAAGACAGAAAAGACACCAGCGTCAAAGGCAGGCTCATACAGGCCGGTTCTTCCTTTTCGGTCAGAAAATTCTATCTGATGAGCGGCGGGCTCGGGCTGGCCATCTTTCTCGTCGCGCTGCTTTATGGCGCACCGTTTCTTCTTGCCTTGGGTGGCGGCTTTGTCGGTGCTTTGGGACTTCCGCGCTGGATCCTCGGCTTTCTCGTCAAACGCCGTCAGACCAAGTTTCTCGAAGAGTTTCCGAATGCACTTGATGTTATGTATCGGTCCATCAAGTCCGGCTTGCCTCTGAACGATGCGGTGCGACTGATTGCGTCCGACGGGCAGGAGCCGGTAAAAACCGAGTTTCAACGCGTCGTAGAAGCACAACAGGTCGGCATGAGCATTCCGGACGGCATCAACCGCATGATGCTGACCATGCCTTTGCCGGAAGTAAACTTCTTTGGCACGGTGATTACCATTCAGGCGCAGGCTGGCGGCAACCTTTCGGAAGCTTTGGCAAACCTGTCCAAAGTGCTGCGTGAGCGCCGCAAGATGAAAGCGAAAGTCAGCGCACTTTCCATGGAAGCGAAGGCATCTGCCGTCATCATCGGCGCCCTTCCCTTCATCGTGGCAACGCTCGTTTACCTTACCTCGCCGGATTATATCATGGTGCTTTTCACCGATCCGCGTGGGCACCTCATTCTCGGGGCATCGGCAGTCTGGATGTCCATTGGCATCGTCATCATGCGCAACATGATCAATTTCGATATGTGAGGTCACAAAGCCATGACAGAGCAACTCGCGTCCAGCCTGACCAACCCGCTGCTTATCGTCGCCATTCTGGTGTCGATAGCGGTGTTTGCGACGTTCTACACGCTTGCCATTCCCTATTTTGAAAAGGGAGACCTCAACAAGCGCATGAAGGCCGTGTCGACAGAACGCGACCAAATCAGAATCCGTGAACGCGAGCGTGCAAATGAACTTGCAAAGGGTGGCAAGGCGACGCTGCGCTCCAACAACAACAAGTCGGCACGCCGTATCGTCGAGCGTTTTAACCTGCGTGAAGCGCTTGTAGACGTCAACACGGTGAACAAGCTGAGAGCGGCGGGGTATCGCTCCCAGAACGCGCTGAACACCTTTCTCGCTGCCCGGTTCATTCTGCCCTTCGTTTTTCTGATGCTGTCCTTTTTCTGGGTTTTCGTCATGGGCAATCTGGCAGAAAAAGCGTTTGGCATTCGCCTGATGGCCGTACTCGGGTTTGGTTATCTTGGTTTTTACGCGCCAAACATCTTCGTTTCCAACCAGATGAACAAGCGCCAGAAATCCATCAAACGCGCCTGGCCTGACGCACTGGACCTGATGCTGATCTGCGTGGAATCTGGCGTGTCCATGGAAGCCGCTATGCGCCGAGTGGCTGAAGAAATGGCCGATCAGTCTCCCGAGCTTGCCGAAGAAATGGTGCTGACCACAGCCGAGCTGTCATTTCTGCAAGACCGACGCACCGCGCTCGAAAATCTGGGCATTCGCACCCAGCTGGACGGCGTGAAAAGCGTCGTCCAAGCCCTCATTCAAGCCGAACGCTATGGCACGCCATTGGCGCAAGCTCTTCGCGTTTTGGCGCAGGAAGGCCGCGATGAGCGAATGAACGAGGCTGAAAAGAAGGCGTCTGCACTTCCGCCGAAACTTACGGTGCCGATGATCCTGTTTTTCTTGCCGGTTCTGATCGCAGTCATTCTTGGACCAGCAGGTATTCGCGTTTCTGACTCGTTCTGAAGACGAAGAAGGTTAAACCAAAAAGGCGACCACGCAGGCCGCCTTATCTTCAACCCATCAACAAATACAAATTAGTTTGTCGCTTTTTTCTTGTTCTTGTCGGAAAGCTGCGACCAGGCATTTTGCTGTGAGAGCATGCCTCTGAGATAGGTGAGATTGGCCTGCGCCTGCTGAGCGGAAAGTTCCTGCGTCGCAATGCGTTCAGCTTCTTCGAAGCGGCCTTGAAGACCAACGACGAGAGCGAGGTTCTGGCGAATACGGCTGTCTGCACCGGGCTGCGAGGCGGCGGAACGCATATAGGTTTCTGCCGTGCGCGGATCGCTTTGGAGAACGTAAGACATGCCGAGGTTGGACAAGATGCTTGGATCGTTGGGTTTGAGATCCAGCGCCTGACGATATTTCGTCCGGGCTTCGTTGGAGCGGCCGAGTTGATCCAGCACCGCACCTTCGGCGGAATACAAACGCCAGTCCGGGCGATCCGGCGTCTGTGCGCGATTGATCGTGCTCAGCGCCTGCTCCAACTGACCGGCAGCGGCCTGCGCCTTGCCATAGGATGCGAGCACTTCACGGTCGGATGGATAAGCGATGGCAATCTGCTGCATCACAGCCAAAGCCTGCGCGTTTTTGCCCGTCATCATCAAAAGATTGGCGTAATTCAACCCTGTCCCACGATCTTTGGGATTGCGCTCATAGGCTTTGCCAGTCGAGGCTTCGGCTTGGCGCAACTGCTCCATGTTCATCTGATCATAGGAATGGGAGACAGGCGCAATGGAGCCGGTGGACATACGGTCTGGCTTGTTCGTGGAACAGCTGGCAAGAGCAAGGGCTAGCGCTGCCGCACAAACGCCGCGCAGCAGCGTCTTGTGGCGGGCTGGAAGGACTGTAACAGCAATCATAACATTGCCCCGGCTCTGGGTTTGGATCGAAAATGTGCGGTGAGTCGTTATTTTATTCGACGCAACCTACGCTCAAGCAATAATCTGTTAACCCTAACAGAGTGTTAATTTGCTGATTCCAGACCTTTACGAAAGCTGACCATGGCCCCCTATCAATTTATCGAGCGCCCGACCCCTTTCAGCTCCAAGGCAGGCAAGACATTACCGGTCTTCGCAATCACGCCTGCACATATCGAGCAGGGAGCGATCGACCCGATTGCTTTGGATTGGGCGCGCAAGGCAGGCTTTAAAGCGGACGCGGGTGCGATCCTGTTGATCCCTTCCGCAGAAGGAGCGTTGGGGGGCGCGCTTCTCGGTCTCGGCACCAACCCTTCGGAAATACCGTTTATAACGGGCAAGCTGGCGCGCGAATTGCCTGAAGGGGACTGGCACATCGAGACGGCGCCCCTCACTGTCAACCGCCTGACGCTGGGCTTCGGTCTAGGTGCCTACCACTTCGATAAATATCGCACGGTAAAAAGCAATGGTGCGAAACTGCTCATTCCCCGCGATGCGGAAGATGCGGAAATCAAACGCGTTCTGGCAGGCGTTTATCTGGCGCGTGATCTTATCAACGTGCCGGCCAATGACATGGGACCGGACGAACTTGAAATCCCCTTCCGCAGTTTGGGTGCCCATTACAAAGCGCAGGTATCTGTCATCGCCGGCGACGATCTGCTGAAAGAAAACTTTCCGCTCATTCACGCGGTTGGCCGCGCCAGCGCCAGCGCGCCACGCTTGCTGGAAATGACATGGGGTAAGAAAGGTCACCCGCGTCTGACACTGGTTGGTAAAGGTGTCTGCTTCGATACAGGCGGCCTTGATATAAAGTCTTCCTCCTCCATGGCGTTGATGAAAAAGGACATGGGCGGCGCTGCGAATGTGCTGGGCCTCGCGCTGATGATTATGGATGCGCGCCTGCCCATCGAACTGCGCGTTCTCGTGCCTGCGGTGGAAAACTCCATCTCGTCCAACGCATTCCGCCCCGGCGATATCTACAAGAGCCGCAAGGGATTGACGGTCCAGATCGACAACACGGATGCCGAAGGTCGCCTCGTTCTGGCCGACGCTCTGGCCTATGCGGACGACGATGCGCCTGACCTGATGATCGACATGGCGACTCTGACCGGCGCTGCCCGCGTCGCACTTGGCCCGGATGTTCCGCCCTTCTTCACCGACGACGAAGACCTTGCCCACAGCATCGCCGATGCGAGCATGGATGTGGACGACCCTTTGTGGAGACTGCCACTCTACATGGGCTACGACAAAGATATCCGCTCGCGCGCCGCCGACATCACCAATGCGCCAGCGGGCGGCATGGCGGGCTCTATTACCGCAGCGCTATTCCTCAAGCGTTTCGTAACCCAAACGAAAAAATGGGCGCATTTCGATATTTACGGCTGGTCTCTCAGCGAACGCCCGCATTCCTCCATCGGCGGCGAGGCACAGGCTATCCGGGCGCTGTTCCATTATATTTCGCGGAACTTTGCGAAGACGTAATGGTGATTGGGCTTGGGACAAGCTCAAATTCTCACTCGACGTCATCCTCGGGCTAGTCCCGAGGATCTGCTAGGTTGCAATTTTGGAGGCGTGGGTAGATGCCCGGGACAAGTCCGAGCATGACAATGAAGGGTTTGGCACGCTTTATCAGCAAACCTCAAAGCGGATAAGCCGCCTCGCCTTAAACCAAAACATCCTGATCTTTGCGGTCTTCCTGACCGAAAAATTTTAGGTAGCGCTGTACCTCTTCCGCCTCTCCCGTGGCTTTTTGCGGATTATCCGAAAGCTTGACGGCCGGGCGACCATTGGCATGGCTGACCTTGCAGACGATCGAAATCGGTTTCAGGCTTTCGATTGTTTTCGGTGCGCAGCCCGCGAAATCATTGGTGAGGTTGGTGCCCCAACCGAAGCTCATGCGGGCGCGGCCTTCGAAATGTTTGTAGGTGTCGATGATGGCGTCGACATCAAGACCATCCGAGAAGATCAAAAGTTTCTTCTTCGGGTCGCGGTGCATCTTTTTCCACCATTCGATAATCTTCTCGCCACCCTCGATGGGTGGGGCACTATCGGGGCGGAAACCGGTCCAGTCGGCCACCCATTCCGGCGCATTGCGCAGGAAGGCTGCGGTTCCGAACGCATCTGGCAGCACGATCAGCAGGTTGCCACCGTAAAGCCGGTTCCAGTCCTTCATCACCTGATAGGGTGCGGCGGCCAACTCCTCGTCATTTTGTGCAAGGGCGGCGACGACCATAGGAAGCTCGTGCGCGTTGGTGCCGACCGCTTCAAGGTCTGAATCCATAGCCAGCAATACATTACTGGTGCCGGTAAAGGCAGGGCCGATGCCTTCCTTTAAGGCTTCCACGCACCAGCGCTGCCACAGAAAACTGTGACGGCGGCGGGTGCCGAAATCGGAGATGCGCAGGCCGGGAAGCTCGCGCAGACGCTCTACCTTTTCCCACATCTTGGCTTTCGCACGGGCATACAGAACATCAAGCGTGAAATAGCCGAGCGAGCGCATGGCACTGCGTGACCGCAACTCGTTGATGATGGCAAGGGCCGGAATTTCCCATAGCGTGGTATCCATCCACCGCCCGTGGAAATTCAGCTCGTATTGGCCATCCCGCTTGAACAGCTCATATTCCGGCAATTGATAGCTATCCAGCCACGATAAAAATTCTGGCTCAAAAATCTGCGAACGGCCATAGAAGCTGTTACCAGCCAGCCAGATGCTTTCCTTCTTCGAAAGCCTGAGTGTGCGGGCATGATCGAGCTGCTCGCGCAACTCCATCTCGTCGATCTCTTCTGCGAGCTTGACCGTTTTGGTGCGGTTGATGAGCGAGAATGTTGCATTGACCTCTGGATACAGCTTCCAGATCATCTGCAACATCAGAAGCTTGTAGAAATCCGTATCAATGAGACTGCGGATGATGGGGTCCAGCTTCCAGGTGTGGTTGTGAACACGGGTCGCTATATCTATCTTCGTCATTGCTGCTGCTATCCCCCGCACCGGACAAAGCCGGTATCGCCGCGCATTTCAAAAAATCCTAAGCCCTTGGGAGTCTGATCCGCTCCCAGGCTAAAGCCTTATCTGAAAGAACCTTCGCAAGTCCAGACCGGTTTGGTCAAAGATGGTTCGGGAAGACCAGATCAGAAATCTGTCGCGGGCGGGTTTATGCCTGGATACCAGTCTTTCGAAGTGGGTACGCGGGTGCCAGTGGCAGAGACACCGGCGGAGCCGGTACAGCGATAACCCTGCATGGGCAGGCCGCGATTGCCGAACACATCGCGATACGGTCCATCCGGGTAACCAGAGGCTACCGTTGTCGAATGGCAGGTATAACGTTCCTTTGGCTGAAGCGTCTTGGGGTCTTTGACGCCGGGCAGATTGGCGTAGGCATCCGGTGCTGGCATGTAGCCATTTTCATAAACCGTTTGCGCATGACCGACAGAGGCAATGGAAAGAGCGGCGAGAATGAACGCCACGATGCCTGTTGCTGATCTTGTCATGTCCGGGTCCCGCGATTGGTTTGCTCGCAACTCCATATAGGTCAAAAATTGCGCCGAAACAGCGGATGTCTTCAAACGTTTTCGTGAAAATATTCAAGGCCGACGATAGGATGTCGGCAAGTTATATAGCCAGCCGATGCGTCGGATCGCGTCATCGAGATTTTCCCGCGTCACACTCATCGTGTGGCCACTGGCATGGAGCAGTGTTTCCGCATCTTCCATAATGCCGACGTGGCCCTTCCAGAATACCAGATCACCGCGCTGCAACTCTTCGCGGGTGATTTCCGTGCCAAGCGACGCGACCTGCATATCCGTATCGCGCAAAGCAAATTTGCCAACCATGGCCATGGAAAGCTGGACGAGGCCGGAGCAATCGATACCAAAACCCGAGCGACCGCCCCAAAGATAGGGTGTTTCCAGAAAGCGCAATGCCACCGAAACATAGTCGTCATCCTGCAAGGTTTGCCCCACGGCAACGCAATGGGCAGCGATAACGCCCTCGCCTTGTTCGGTCAGCAGATAGCGGGTGCCTCGGGTTTCAGCGTCGCGCACAAAGGCCAGAGTGCTGCCCATGGAAACAGCTGCAATCGGTGGCTTTCTGAGTTCGGCGGCTGGATAAAGGAATGTGCGCGGCGCGATGATGCGATGCGTGGCGGGCAATATATCGCCGACCGCAGTTTCGGGCAGGTAGCCCGCATAACCATCGGCATCTGCCTGCACCCATGCCCAACCATCCGCCCGGTCGAAAACACGAACCGTTTCTCCAAGCAACAGCTCCGTATCAATGCCCGAGGCCAAATCCGGTTTGGGGCGAAGACCGATAACCGGGACGGTGATTTGCGCGGGCGCGCCACTGACGAAACGATCCGCCTCCACTTGGCCTTTCAGCTTTTCATCAGCCAAGTCATCACGGAAAATATTCAGGCGGCGGTCGAGTGTCATTGCTTTGGTTCCAAAGTTTAAGCCTTGCGCGCCTGATCAATAATCAAATCGCCGAATTTTTCCAGATAGAGCGCACCGGCGACCGTGCGTTTTATCACCACATTGCGGCGGTCACGTGTATCGCGTTCGCGCTCAACAAGCCCCATCGTTCCCATACTGTCCAATGCGCGGGTAATCACAGGTTTTGTGACACCAAGCAGAGACGCTAGCCCTCGCACTGTGTGCGGTGGCGGTATGAGATAAATATGCAGGAGAATTGCCATCTGCCGCGAGGTCAGATCGGGTGCATCTTCCTCGACTTGGCGTATCACGACCCTATGCCACAGGCCCAGCGCTTGCGTCGGCGACAGTTCCACGGCCAAGTTCCGCTCCACTTATTTGCTGCCAAGATCAATTAATTCTAGCTCATCTTCCTGCAAATCGATGAATAAAACAAAACCGCCGCCATTATTTTCTGCGGCTGCAACAGCGCATCAATAATGGCGGCGGTCTGTTTGCCCGTTTTCGAGCCTTTTGTGTCCCCTCTGGACTTACCGATTATAAGCAGGAAACATGCCAGTTTTGATCTGGCGTATAATGACTTCTAAATCAGCAGCTTAAGGGAGTTCATTCTTTTTCGACACCACACCACAAAGGTTATTTTTTAATCACTGCGCAAATATGATGCAGGAGCGAACCCTTCGCCAGCACGGCGAAAGGCTGTTTTTAAAGGGTCAAACCTCAGCCGTGTGACCGCCTTCGGCTTCCAGCGCTCTTTCCTTTTTGTTGTAACGGATAGAAGACCAGAGTGAGAGACCGATGAGCGCCGCACCACCAAGGCCGGTAATGACCTCAGGAATGTGGAACAGGCTCTGCACGTACATAATGACCGAGAGGATGAGGATGGCGTAAAACGCGCCATGCTCAAGATAACGGTATTCTGCAAGCGTGCCCTTTTCGACCAGCATGATCGTCATCGAGCGCACATACATGGCGCCGATGCCAAGACCAATGGCGATGATGAAGAGATTGGAGGTCAGCGCGAAGGCACCGATAACACCATCAAACGAAAAGCTGGCATCCAGAACTTCGAGGTAGAGGAACGCACCGAAGCCGCCCTTCGCCGCACCTTGCAGCACCTGTTGGCTGCGATCCAGAATACCACCCAGCACTTCGACCAGCAGGAAGGTCAAAAGACCCCAGATGGCTGAACTGAAGAACACGGTTGCCGCTTCCGGCCCAAGTGCCGGATTTGCGCTGTTGCTGATGATGCGCGAGAAGACCAGCATGATGATCAGAACAAAGGCGATTTCGATGCCCTTGATGGACGAGTAGGTCGAAATCTTTTCTTCAAGCCAACGCACCCAGTGTACGTCTTTTTCGTGGTCGAAGAAGAAGCTCAGACCCACCATCATCAGGAAGGTGCCGCCGAAGGCTGCGATCGGCAGATGGGCGTCCTTCATGATCTGGGCGTAACGTTCCGGCTCGGTTGCCGCCATGACCATGGCTGTCCACGGACCAACATTGGCGGCGATGACGACGATCAGCAGTGGAAAGACGATACGCATGCCGAAAACGGCAATCAGAATGCCCCAGGTCAAGAAGCGCTGCTGCCATTCCGGCGTCATGTCTTTGAGCTTGTTGGCATTGACGATGGCGTTATCGAAGGAAAGCGAGATTTCCAGCACAGCCAGAACCGCGCAGATGAAAAAGATCGTGGCAGTGCCGCTGATGGTGCCGGTCATTTCCCAGCCAAGATAGCCGCCAAGCAGCAGGCCCACGACCGTAACGATGAAGGCCCATTTAAAATAGGCGAGTGTCGAGTTTGTTGTCGGTGTCATCACAGCGCTCCCTTGATGATCGTGGGAACGGAAAGACGCGAAACGGGCATGGCGCAAAGCGCATGCACGGAATGCATGGTCAGATTCTTCATGGGTTTAAATCCGCCGGCGTAACAAGCAGGCGGTACCGACATCGCGAGAGCGCCGTAAAACTCTCGCCAGAGGGGCCCGGCACCAAAGTTCTTTTACCCAATGCCCGATGTCCAAGGGCTAGGAGTACTTTGTAAGTCTCTCAACTTCGTGATTTCGTCAAGGCCAAAGTTGTTTTTTCGGCCTCATAGACCACATTGCGCGCGTTCTTTCTTTCAATTTACAAACAAAAGTTGCGAGGTGCATCGTTGTCATATCATTTTGCAAATAGATACTATTTGTTTTCTTGCCTGCGTGGCTTACGTGCGGTAGACACTCACACCAATCGCGAACTTCTTGAGTATGGAGAAACGGAATGACGATTTCCTTCGACTTGACCGGCAAGACCGCCATCGTCACCGGGGCCAATACGGGACTTGGACAGGGCATTGCCACGGCACTGGCTGGTGCGGGCGCCTCGGTCGCGCTCGTCGGGCGCTCCTCCATGGCTGAGACGGAAGAGGCAATCGCGGCCATTGGTGGCAAGACCCACAGCATCAAGGCTGACCTGTCTTCAATTGCGCCTGTTGCCGAGATTATCGAAGAAACGGTTCGCTGGTCGGGCAGCGCGGATATTCTCATCAACAATGCGGGCATTATCAAACGCGCCGATTCGCTGGATTTCAGCGAGGCCGACTGGGACGCGGTAATGGACGTGAACCTGAAAACGGTGTTCTTTCTCAGCCAAGCCTTTGCCCGCCATCTGGTCGCAGAAAACAAGCCCGGCAAGATCATAAACATTGCCTCGCTTCTGTCGTTTCAGGGCGGCATTCGTATTCCGTCCTACACGGCCTCCAAAAGCGGCCTTGCCGGTTTGACACGCCTTCTGGCCTGCGAATGGGCATCCAAGGGCATCAACGTCAACGCGATTGCGCCCGGCTACTTCGACACCAACAACACCGAAGCATTGCGCAACGACCCGGACCGCAATGCTGCCATTCTGGCGCGTATTCCGGCCGGTCATTGGGGCAAGCCGGATGAGATCGGCGGCGCGGCTGTCTTCCTTGCATCGAGCGCTTCGAACTACATTCACGGCACCGTGCTGCCAGTCGATGGGGGCTGGCTCGCGCGCTGATTCATCAGCCTGACGACATCGTGGCTTACACGATGTCGTCTACCGTCTGATTGGTTTGTTTGCCTTGCCTGCGCTTCAACGTGTTTTCGCGGAAGAAGATATAGAGGCCAGACAGCACGATTAGGCCCGCGCCGATGATGATGCCCGGCTGCGGAACATCCCCGAACATCAGCCACCCGAAAACGACGGCCCACAGCAACAGCGTGTATTGCAACGGCGCGACCGTGGCGGCATCGGCAAGTTTCAGCGCGCGGTTGACCAGTATATGCGCCACCACGGCGACGATGCCCAAAAGCGAAAGAAGTGACAGGTCAAAACCGGATTTCAACGGTACCCAAACCGATGGCGCGATGGCAAGGGCGACGACACCGGCAAGGGCTGCACCGACGACCTGCCAGAAGGCCAAAACCGTATCCGGCGTATTGCGAAGCTGCCTGCCAGAAAGCATCATAAACGCAAAGGCGGCGCTGCCGAGAATAGAGAACAAAGCCGCCGGGGTGAGACTGGCTGCACTCGGATTGAGCGCAATCAAAACGCCCACGAAGCCAATGCCGATGGCCGTCCAGCGCCGCCAACCGACCTTTTCACCCAATAAAAACGGCGAGAGTGCCGCCACATAAATGGGTGCGGCCAGCCAATAGGTCATGACATCTGCCAAGGGCAGCGCCGCGACCGCGAAGTAAAAACAAAAGAGTTCCGCCGTGGAAAAAAACACCCGAGAGGCCTGCAAAACAGGGCGTTCAATCCGCACAAGAGTGCTAAGGCCCGCTTTCCACAGAATGGGCAAAAGCACGATGATGGCAGCCGCGCTGCGCACCAGCACCACCTGCCCCAAACTATAGGTCGCGACCAGCCACTTCCCCATGGCATCGTTCAAGGCGAACAGAAGCATACCGAGCAGCATGACGGCCACGCCGAGACTGGTCGGCGAAAGCTTGCGAAGAAAATTGGGCATTTTGTTTTTTGAACTCCCTAGAGGCCCATGACTCAAACACGTACCTATTGGAGTCAAGCCCAGCGAATGCCCTATGCTGACAAAAGTTCTTTCATTGCTTGCCGGAAGCGACGGGAGATAGCCTCGCGCTGCGCATGACGCCCCTGCTGCACGACCGTCTTGCCGTTGACCCACACCCTATCCGGCTTCACCAAATTGCCGAAAATCCAACCATCCAGCAGGTGATCACCCTCTAGATAAGGCGCGTTTTCGACATCCAGAGACACGAAATCCGCGGCCTGACCTTGCGCAATACCCACCCTGGCACCCAAGGCTTGCGCACCACCAATCAGCGCCGCATCAAACAATGTGCGACCCGTGGAGCCATTCGCGGGCGCGATAACATTGCGGGCGCGGTGCAAGAGGCGCTGCGAGTATTCCAGTTGCCGTAACTCATCACCCACGCCGATCAGCACGTTGCTGTCAGAACCAATGCCAAACGCGCCGCCCGCATTCAGAAACTCCGTCGCCGGAAACGTGCCATCGCCAAGGTTGGCTTCGGTGATGGGGCAAAGACCCGCGACCGCACCGCGTTTCGCCACGCCTTCAGTCTCACCTTCTGTCATATGGGTGGCATGGATGAGGCACCAGCGATCTGTCACATCGGCATTGTCCAGCAGCCATTCAACAGGGCGTTGGCCTGACCATGTAATGCAGTCCTCGACTTCTTTCACCTGCTCGGCAATGTGAATATGCAAGGGTGCATCTGGAGCAAGTTGCGCGGCGATGGCCAGCTCTTCCGGTGTCACTGCGCGCAGGCTGTGAGGTGCGACACCAACAACGCTTTTGGGTAATGTCGCGACTGCCTTGCGGCAACCTTCCAGCAAGCGCGCAAAACTATCCGTTGAATTGATAAAGCGGCGCTGGCCGTCCACCGGCTCCAGACCGCCAAAACCGGAATGGGCATAAAGCACGGGAAGTAGCGTGAGCGCTATGCCAGTCTGCGACGCCGCCGCCGCGATGCGTTCGGCGTGCTCGGCGATATTGGCGTAGTGGCCGCCGTCCTTATCGTGGTGCAGATAATGGAACTCGCCGACCCGGCCAAAACCGGCCTCCAGCATTTCCATATAAAGCTGCGCGGCAACGGCTTCCATCTGGTCCGGCGTCATGGTCAGCGCGAAACGATACATCAGCGTGCGCCAGCTCCAAAAGCTGTCATTGGTGGCCCCGCGCGTTTCCACCATGCCAGACATGGCGCGCTGAAAAGCGTGGCTGTGCAGGTTTGGCATAGCTGGAACGAGAACCTTGTGACGCTCATCGCCCTGCGTTGGTGCTGCCCCGACTTCAACCGAAGCGATCCTGCCATCCGTAATCATCAGACGAACGTTCTTTACCCAGCCTTCTGGCAGCAAAGCGGTTTCAGCATGAAGGGTCATCTTGGCTCCTCATTTTTTCATATCGCAGGCTCTTGCCTCTGCCTTCATTATGTATATACATATTAAACATAAGGGAAGGGAAAATTCATCATGGACGCAAACTCCATTTCGAAAAATAGCCCAATTTCGCTGTGGCGAAATGCGCGGATTGCAACACTTGATCCTTCGCAGTCAGGCCTTGGAATTATTGAAAATGGCGCGATTGCCGTTCGTGATGGCCGTATCCTTTTCGCAGGCCCGGAATCAGAATTGCCGGAGCAATTCAACAATGCTGCCGAGACGGTTGATTGTGAAAGTCGCTGGATCACGCCTTCTCTCATCGATTGCCACACCCACCTCGTTTTTGGCGGCAACCGTGCCATGGAATTCGAAATGCGCTTGAATGGCGCAAGCTATGAAGAAATTGCCAAGGCGGGCGGCGGCATTGTGTCTTCCGTGCGCGATACACGCACGCTTTCCGAAGACGAGTTGATTGCGCAGGCATTGCCACGGCTGGACACGCTGCTGGCCGAGGGCATTTCGACCATCGAAATCAAATCCGGTTATGGACTGGACATTGAAACAGAGCTGAAAATGCTGCGTGTGGCGCGCAAGCTGGAAACGCTGCGGCCGGTGCGCATCCTCACCACCTATCTTGCTGCCCACACCGCACCCACCGACTATAAGGGCCGCAATGCCGACTATATAGCAGACGTTGTTTTGCCGGGAATGGAGCGCGGTCATACGGAAGGCTTGATCGATGCGGTTGACGGTTTTTGCGAAGGCATTGCTTTCTCCCCCGAAGACATCCGCACCGTTTTTGACAAGGCAAAAGCCTTGGAACTGCCCGTCAAACTCCATGCGGAGCAGCTTTCCAACCTTGGCGGCGCGGCGCTTGCCGCATCCTACGGTGCACTTTCCGCTGACCATCTGGAACATCTGGACGAGGCGGGCGCAAAAGCTTTGGCAAAGGCTGGAACCGTTGCCGTGCTGCTGCCCGGTGCTTTCTATGCCCTGCGCGAAAAACAACTGCCGCCGGTGCAGGCGCTGCGTGACGCGGGTGCTGATATTGCGCTCGCCACCGATTGCAACCCAGGCACATCACCGCTGACCTCTTTGCTGTTGACCATGAATATGGGTGCCACGCTTTTCCGCCTGACGGTGGAAGAATGCCTCACAGCAACGACACGCAATGCGGCAAAAGCACTTGGACTTCTCACAGAAACCGGCACGCTTGAGGTCGGAAAATCCGCTGATTTCACCATATGGAACATCGAACGGCCTGCCGAGCTTATCTACCGCATCGGCTTTAACCCGCTTCATGCACGTATCTTCAAGGGACGGACGACACTATGACCATCACACTTCATCCCGGCGCGGTTCAGCTTGACGTTCTCGCAGATATTTATTGGAACAATGGTTCAGCAAAGCTAGACCGTTCCTTCGATGCAGGCATTGAAAAAGCAGCAAAGCGCATTGCCGAAATCGCTGCGGGCAATGCTCCGGTCTATGGCATCAACACCGGCTTCGGCAAACTGGCTTCGATCAAGATCGATGCTGCCGATGTGGCTACGCTTCAACGCAACCTCATTCTCTCGCATTGTTGCGGCGTGGGTGCTGCACTGCCGGAAAATGTCGTTCGCCTCATCATGGCGCTGAAGCTTATTTCGCTCGGTCGTGGTGCCTCCGGCGTGCGGCTGGAGCTGGTTCGGCTGATTGAAGGCATGCTGGAAAAGGGCGTGATTCCGTCCATTCCGGAAAAAGGTTCGGTCGGTGCGTCCGGCGATCTGGCTCCGCTCGCACATATGGCCGCCGTGATGATGGGTGAAGGCGAAGCGTTTTATGAAGGCGCGCTGCTCCCCGCAGCGGAAGCGCTTTCCAAGGCCGGCCTTCAGCCAGTCGTGCTGGCCGCAAAAGAAGGTCTGGCGCTGATCAACGGCACGCAGACTTCAACTGCGCTTGCACTCGCCGGTCTGTTCCGCACCCACCGCGCTGCACAGGCGGCGCTGATTACCGGCGCGCTTTCTACAGATGCCGCAATGGGCTCTTCCGCGCCCTTCCATCCCGATATCCATACGCTTCGCGGCCATAAGGGCCAGATCGATGCGGGTGCAGCCCTTCGCAACCTGCTGGAAGGCTCTGAAATCCGTGTCAGCCACATTGAAGGTGACGAGCGCGTGCAGGACCCCTACTGCATTCGCTGCCAGCCACAGGTGGGTGGTGCTTGCCTGGATCTTCTGCGACAAGTTGCACGCACATTGGAAATTGAAGCCAATGCGGTGACGGACAATCCGCTGGTGCTGTCCGACAATTCGGTCGTTTCAGGTGGCAATTTCCATGCCGAGCCCGTGGCCTTTGCTGCCGATCAGACGGCGCTTGCCATCTGCGAAATCGGTGCGATTGCCCAGCGCCGTGTCGCACTTCTGGTGGACCCTGCTTTGTCCTACGGCCTGCCTGCCTTCCTCTCCAAAAAGCCGGGCCTGAATTCCGGCCTCATGATCGCCGAAGTGACCTCGGCCGCGCTGATGAGTGAAAACAAGCAGATGTCGCATCCGGCCTCGGTAGATTCCACGCCCACCTCGGCCAATCAGGAAGACCATGTTTCCATGGCCTGCCACGGCGCACGTCGCCTGCTGGTCATGACGGAAAACCTCTTTGCCATTCTCGGTATTGAAGCCCTGTCTGCTGTTCAAGGCGTGGAACTGCGTGGCCCGCTGAAGACCAGCCCGGAACTTCAAAAGGCGATGGCCGTGCTACGCAATGTCATTCCTTCGCTGGATGATGACCGCTACATGGCGCCAGACCTGAAAGTAGCCTCCGAGCTTATTGCATCCGGCGCACTGGTCGCCGCGATTTCGGATGGCATCTTGCCGAAGCTGGAGGCGTGAGATGTCGGTTTTCGACCTGCATCAAGGCACCTCCCCCATCATCCTCGGCCTGCCGCACACTGGCACCGAGGTACCCACGGAAATTTGGGGACGCCTGAACGACAACGGCAAAATCCTTGCCGATACCGACTGGCATATTCACGATCTCTATGCTGGTCTGCTGGATGACGCGACGACGGTTCGCGCCACCTTCCACCGCTATGTCATCGATGCCAATCGTGACCCTGCTGGTGTTAGCCTTTACCCCGGACAGAACACCACCGGTCTCGTTCCAGACACGGATTTTGATGGCAGGCCGATCTGGAAGACGGATGAAGAGCCAACCGAAGCGGACATCGCCCATCGGCTCGAAACCTTCCACGCGCCCTACCATGCGGCATTGGCTGCAGAAATCGAGCGGGTGAAGGCCATCCACGGCATCGCCATTCTGTATGATTGCCATTCGATCCGTTCGCACATCCCCTTCCTGTTTGAAGGCGCGTTGCCGGATTTCAACATCGGCACTGATGAGGGCAAGACCTGTGATCCGACCATCGAAAGCATAGCTGTCGATGTAACGTCGAAGGCCGAAGGTCACACATCCACTTTGAACGGCCGCTTCAAGGGCGGCTGGACAACCCGCCACTACGGACAACCACATCATAGCGTTCACGCCATACAGATGGAACTGGCCCAATCCACCCATCTTGCCACCGAAACGCCGCCCTTTGCCTATGACGAAGGCAAAGCGACGAAACTTCGCATTCATCTCAAATCCATTCTGACGCGCATGGAACAGTTTGCGCTCGAAACCAAACGATAAGGGGAGAAATCATGACCAACCCGCGCCACAATGAACGTGAAGTCCGCAGCCCCACAGGCACGCAACTCAACGCCAAAAGCTGGATGACCGAAGCGCCGCTTCGTATGCTGATGAACAATCTGGACCCAGACGTGGCAGAGCGTCCGCATGAACTGGTGGTCTATGGGGGTATTGGTCGTGCAGCGCGCACCTGGGCCGACTTCGACAAGATCGTCGCCACGCTGAAAGACCTCAACGAAGACGAAACGTTGATGGTGCAATCCGGCAAGCCGGTGGGCGTGTTCCGCACCCACAAGGATGCGCCGCGTGTGCTGATCGCAAACTCCAACCTCGTACCACACTGGGCGACGTGGGAACATTTCAACGAGTTGGATAAAAAGGGACTGGCCATGTACGGCCAGATGACTGCCGGTTCTTGGATTTACATCGGCACGCAGGGAATCGTGCAGGGCACCTACGAAACTTTCGTGGAGGCCGGTCGTCAGCACTATGATGGCAACCTCACCGGCAAATGGATTTTGACCGGCGGCCTCGGAGGCATGGGTGGCGCGCAGCCGCTGGCCGCCGTGATGGCTGGCGCCTGCTGCCTTGCCGTGGAATGCGATGAAACCCGCGTCGATTTCCGCCTGCGCACCCGTTATGTCGATGCAAAAGCGCATACGCTGGATGAGGCCTTGGCGCTGATCGACCAGTGGACGAAGGCTGGCGAAGCCAAATCTGTTGGCCTTATCGGCAATGCGGCGGAAATCTTCCCGGAACTCGTCAAGCGCATGAAGGCCGGTGGTCCGCGCCCGGATATCGTCACCGACCAGACCTCGGCACATGACCCGATCCACGGCTATCTGCCAGCCGGTTGGACCGTTGCGGAATGGCGTGCCAAGCAGGAGAGCGACCCGAAAGCCGTGGAAGCCGCAGCCCGCGCCTCCATGAAGCTTCAGGTTCAGGCCATGGTCGATTTCTGGAATGCAGACGTTCCGACACTCGATTACGGCAACAATATCCGTCAGGTTGCCAAGGAAGAGGGCTTGGAAAACGCCTTCGCTTTCCCCGGCTTCGTGCCTGCCTATATCCGTCCACTGTTTTGCCGTGGTATCGGCCCGTTCCGTTGGGCTGCCCTTTCCGGCGACCCGGAGGATATTTACAAGACAGATGCCAAGGTGAAAGAACTCACTCCCGGCAACACCCATCTGCACAACTGGCTGGACATGGCGCGCGAACGCATCGCGTTTCAGGGATTGCCCGCCCGCATCTGCTGGGTTGGTCTGGGTGATCGCCATCGCCTCGCCCTGGCCTTCAATGACATGGTCAAGAGCGGCGAGTTGAAAGCACCAGTCGTCATCGGTCGTGACCATCTCGATAGCGGTTCCGTCGCATCGCCGAACCGCGAAACGGAAGCAATGAAGGATGGCTCGGATGCCGTGTCCGACTGGCCGCTTCTCAACGCATTGCTCAACACCGCATCCGGCGCCACATGGGTGTCTCTGCACCACGGCGGCGGCGTGGGCATGGGCTTCTCCCAGCACTCCGGCGTTGTTATCTGCGCCGATGGTTCGGAAGACGCCGCAAAGCGTCTTGACCGCGTATTGTGGAACGACCCGGCCACAGGCGTTATGCGCCATGCCGATGCCGGTTATGACATCGCGCTGGATTGCGCCCGTGAGAAGGGCCTTCGTCTGCCCGGTATTCTGGGTAACTGATGCACATGAAAGTCTTACGCGCCAGCGATTACAAACGCATGCCGTGGAAGAATGGTGGCGGGGAGACGGTGGAAATCACCGTCTTTCCTCCCAACGCGTCCGTCAGTGATTTCGACTGGCGCATCAGCATGGCAACGGTTGCCAGCGATGGCCCATTCTCGATCTTTCCCGGTATAGATCGCACACTGTCCATTCTGGATGGCAACGGCATGTCGCTGGCCATCGATGGCGCGGCACCTGTGCTGTTGACTCGGCACAGCCAACCACGTTCCTTTGCGGCTGACGTTGCTGTGGACGCTACCTTGCCGGAAGGCACAATTACCGACCTGAACGTGATGACACGGCGTGAGAGTTTTACGCATCAGGTCGAGCGGGCAAGCGGCAGTTTTTCTGTCTCGAAACAGTCCGATACGGAAACGATTATAGTGCTTGCGACGGGCAGCGTGCCCATGAAATCCAGTCAGGACAGCGTAGTCCTTGAAGCGTTGGACGCGGTCTGGATCGACGATACAATTGCCATCGAAGCCAGAAACATCGTCTGCTATGTCATCCGCGTGAACCCGCTCTAAACGAATATCTGCCGCTCGTTGGCGACGATATCCTGAAGGAACTGCGCAACAGTTCGAACGCGGGCGAGCTGCCGGGCGTTTTCATGAAACGCTGTCCAATAGGACCGGCGGATCGCGATATCCGGCAGCACCCGCACCAGCTCTGCGTGACTTCTGGCAATATAGTCGTGCAGAATTCCAATGCCCGCGCCAGAGCGCACCGCTTCCGTCTGGCCGATGGCACTGGAAATCTCAAAACTTGCATCCCAATCACGCAGGATTTCGCCGGTATAGTTGAGCGATGGTGCGAATATCAGATCCTCGACGTACCCAATCCGGCGATGCAGTTTCAGTGCCTCAACGGTGTCAGGTGCGCCGCTCTCTTTCAAATAGGATTTTGAGGCATAGAGGCCGAGCGAATAATCGGTGAGTTTCGAGAAAACCAGCCTGCCCTGTTCCGGCCTCTCGATGGTAATTGCAATATCCGCCTCACGCTGCGACAAGGAAAAGGAACGCGGCACTGGCACCAATTCGATCTTCAATTCCGGGTGCAGCGCCGTCAGCGCACCAAGGCGCGGGGCCAAAAAAGAAACCCCAAAACCATCCGGCGCGCCAATCCGCACCGTTCCGCTGATGGCCGCATCCCCTCGCCCAAGGCTTGCCTGAACGCTGAGCATTTCCGTTTCCATGCGCTCGGCAGAGATGAGAAACCGGCTTCCATCCTCCGTTAATTCGCAGCCATTGGTACGGCGGGTGAAAAGCCGTGTTTTCAGTGCCTCTTCCAACGAGGTCAGCCGCCGGGAGAGTGTTGCATGATTAAGACCGAGGCGTTTTGAGGCGGCAAGAATCTGCCCGGTCCGTGCAACGGCGAGGAAGATACGGACGTCATCCCAGTTCATGGTTTGCTGTGCATCATCAAGGGCTCAACGTCGATCAAGTTGAGTGATGTTACCATTCCAACCGTTCCCGCCTTGTATTTCAGGAAATGCGGCGTCTGTAGATGGGCTTCGTATGCTGCGCGGCTCGCATAGACCTCAAGGATGCGAATCTTTTCTGGATAGCCTTTGATCGCGACCGCATTCAATGCCAGCACGCCCTCTTCAATATTGACGGAAATCTCAATTTCCTCGGCAAGCAAACGTTGATAGGCCTCCAGATAAACCGGATCGATTTCGATTTCCGCCATTCTCACGACAGTTTCATCGCTCATAGGCTGTTCACTTTCTGTAAGACACACCTCAACACTGATTGCGCTATAATTTACGCACAACGGTTACTTATTTCAACGCGTTGATTTGTGTAAATTGAAGTGCGATGGTTGGTCATCAAAAATCCCGGAGGAACATCCATGAAAGAAATTGGCCATTTCATCAACGGCAAGCATGTGGCAGGCACCAGCGGCCGCACATCCAATGTCTACAATCCGGCCACGGGCGAAGTGCAAGCCACGCTTTCGCTGGCAAGTGACGCGGAAATTCTCGCAGCCGTGAACAGCGCCAAGGCGGCACAGCCCAAATGGGCAGCGACAAACCCGCAGCGCCGCGCCCGCGTTTTCTTCAAATTCGTGGAGCTGCTGAACCAGAACATGGACGAACTGGCGGTTCTTCTTTCCAGCGAACACGGCAAGACGGTTGACGATTCCAAAGGCGATATCATTCGTGGTCTGGAAGTCTGCGAATTCGTCTGTGGCATTCCGCATCTTTCCAAGGGTGAGTTCACCGAGGGTGCTGGCCCGGCCATCGATATGTATTCCATCCGCCAGCCGGTTGGCATTGGCGCCGGCATCACGCCGTTCAACTTTCCGGGCATGATCCCGATGTGGATGTTTGCGCCAGCGATTGCTTGCGGCAACGCTTTCATCCTCAAGCCATCCGAGCGAGATCCATCTCTGCCGATCCGTCTTGCAGAACTGATGATCGAGGCTGGCCTGCCTGCCGGTATTTTGAACGTCATCAATGGCGACAAGAGCGCCGTGGACGGCCTTTTGACCAACCCGGATATCGGCGCGGTTTCCTTTGTCGGCTCCACGCCCATCGCACGCTATGTTTACGGCACTGCTGCCATGAATGGCAAACGCGCCCAATGCTTCGGTGGCGCAAAGAACCACATGATCATCATGCCGGATGCCGATCTGGATCAGGCCGTCAACGCGCTGATGGGTGCTGGTTACGGTTCGGCTGGCGAACGCTGCATGGCCGTTTCCGTTGCTGTTCCCGTGGGCGAAGATACAGCCAATCGCTTGGTTGAAAAGCTCATCCCGCAGATCGAAGCACTGAAAATTGGACCTTATACCGACGACAAGGCCGATATGGGTCCGCTGATTACCAAAGAAGCACAAGCCCGCGTCAAAGGCCTTATCAACAGTGGCGTCGAGCAAGGCGCTGAACTTCTGGTCGATGGCCGCGACTTCAATCTTCAGGGTTATGAAGATGGTTATTTCGTCGGCGGCTGCCTGTTCGACCACGTCACCCCGGACATGGATATCTACAAACAAGAAATCTTCGGGCCGGTTCTCTCTGTCGTTCGCGCCAAGAATTACGAAGAAGCGCTCGAACTGCCAATGAAGCATGAATACGGCAACGGTGTTGCAATCTTCACCCGTGACGGTGATGCCGCCCGTGATTTCGCCAGCCGCATCAACATCGGCATGATCGGTATCAACGTGCCAATTCCCGTTCCACTCGCCTACCACTCCTTCGGTGGCTGGAAGGCATCCAGCTTCGGCGATCTCAACCAGCACGGCACGGATTCGATCAAGTTCTGGACGAAAACCAAAACCATCACATCGCGTTGGCCATCCGGCATCAAGGCAGGTGCCGAATTCGTCATGCCGACGATGAAGTGATTGCGTCAATAATGGAAAATAAAAGGGCGGCTCTCGCCGCCCTGATCATATCCAAGATGACGAACTCTACCGTCATCAAACTGAGCGCCGCAGAGCTAAAGCCCGCGGCGCTTTTTCACAGTCAATGCGCGGCGGACATGTCGCCCAGCACTTCCTTGGAAGCGACGGTTGAATCTGCATTCAGCTTGTAGACCATGGGCACGCCGGTCGCGAGATTGAGCTTGAGAATTTCTTCCTTGCTCAACTTGTCGAGAACCATGACGAGCGAGCGCAACGAATTGCCGTGTGCGGCAACCAGAACCTTTTCACCACGCAATACACGCGGCAGGATTTCTGTCAGGTAATAAGGCCAGACGCGAGCGCCGGTATCACGCAGGCTTTCGCCGCCTGGAGGTGGAATGTCGTAGGAGCGGCGCCAGATGTGGACCTGCTCTTCGCCCCATTTTACGCGAGCATCATCTTTATTGAGGCCAGACAATTCGCCGTAGTCGCGCTCGTTCAGCGCCTCATCGCGAATGGTTTCAAGGTCGGACTGGCCGACATTGTCAAGAACCATCTGGCAGGTTCTCTGGGCGCGGATCAGCGATGATGTGTAGGCCACGTCGAACTTGATGCCGTAATCGGCAAGCGCCTTGCCGCCCGCATTGGCTTCTTCGACGCCGAGTTCCGTCAAATCCGGGTCACGCCATCCGGTGAAGAGGTTCTTGAGGTTCCAGTCACTTTGGCCGTGACGAACGAGGACGAGGGTTCCGCTCATTTTCAATATCTCTCCAGAGTTGATTATTGGTTTTTCGCCAGACCGAGAACGTCCAGCATGGAATAGAAACCCGGCTTTTTATCGAAAGCCCACAGGGCAGCGGTTATGGCACCCCGCCCGAAAATGGTGCGATCCCCAGCATGATGCGACAGGGTGATCTGTTCACCCTCACCAGCGAAAATCACCGAATGGTCGCCGATAACCGAACCTCCGCGCAGCGTGGCAAAACCGATCGTGCCGATTTCGCGCGCACCGGTATGGCCATCGCGTACGCGTACGGAAGACGTCGCGAGATCAACCGCACGCCCCTTTGCCGCTGCTTCACCCAGAAGCAAGGCGGTACCGGACGGCGCATCGACCTTGTGCTTATGGTGCATTTCCAGGACTTCGATATCCCAGCTGTTGGCATCAAGTGCTTTCGCTGCCTGCTGCGTCAGCACGCCGAGCAGGTTCACACCGAGGCTCATATTGCCGGACTTGACGATGCGGGCGTGGCGGGCTGCGGCATTGAATTTTTCCTCATCTTCCACCGAGCAACCCGTGGTGCCGATGACGTGGACGATGCGCGCCTGCGCCGCGAGACCTGCGAAAGCCACGCTTCCGGCAGGCGAGGTAAAATCGATCACACCTTCGGCATGCACAAAGGCTTCAAGCGCATCGCTGGTGACGGCAACACCAATCGGACCAAGGCCCGAAATCTCGCCCGCATCACGACCGATGAAGGGGGAACCTTCACGCTCCAGGGCGGCATGAAGTTGGACGCCCGGTGTTTCATGGATCAGCCGAATCAGGGTTTGTCCCATACGCCCGGCAGCACCGACCACAACCAGTTTCATGCCATCACCGCTCATGCTTCCCCACTGTGATTTGCGGTTTAAAGACCGCGAACGCCCGTTGCCTGAAGATTGTTGAGGCGAGCGTAAAGACCATCTTCCTGCCGCGCAAGCGTCTCATGCGCACCTTCTTCCACGACAAGACCATCGTTCATCACCACGATCTTGTCTGCCTTCACCACGGTCGAAAGGCGGTGAGCGATGACAATCACGGTGCGTCCGCTCATCGCGGTATCAAGCGCCTTCTGAACTACGGCTTCGGACTCGGTGTCGAGGGCTGAGGTGGCTTCGTCGAGAAGCAGGATCGGTGCATTGCGCACCAACGCACGAGCGATGGACAGGCGTTGGCGCTGACCGCCAGAAAGCGTCATGCCATTTTCACCGACAGGCGTTTCGTATCCCTGCGGTTGCGCCAGAATGAAATCATGCGCGAAGGCCAGCTTTGCTGCTTCTTCGATCTCGCTATCCGTCGCTTCCGGCCGTCCATAGCGAATATTGTCACGAATCGTACCTTCGAAAAGGTAGGGTTGCTGCGAGACATAGGCCAGGTTCTGACGAACGGACAATGTCGTCACGTCAGCAATGTTCTGACCATCGATCAGAATCGCCCCTCCGTCCGGATCATAAAAGCGCGGAACGAGGTTGATGATGGTTGATTTTCCAGCACCGGACGGCCCGACGAGCGCCGTGGTCTTGCCGCCTTCTGCAACAAAGCTGACACCCTTCAGGATTTGACCACCATCTTTATAGGAAAAGAAAACATCGCGCAGCTCGACTGTAGCGTTTGAAATCTTCAGCGGTTGCGCGTCGGGCTTTTCGCGCTGTACCGGTTTCATGTCGAGGATATCATAGATCATCTGCGCATTGACGACCGCACGTTCCATTGAAATCTGCACGCGGGCAAGGCGGCGCGCAGGGTCATACGCCAACAGCAAGGCGGTGACAAAGGCGAAGAATGCGCCTGGCGGCACATTGTCATAGATGGCGCGATAGGCTGCATAAGCCAGCACGCTGGAAACGGCAAGACCAGCGATTGTTTCGGTCAAAGGCGCAGTTTTTTCCGTCAATCTGGCAATACGGTTTGCACGCCATTCAGCGGAATCCACAACGCGGTCTACGCGCTCTTCCAGCTGCTTTTCCATGGTGAAGGCTTTGACGATGGCAATGCCTTGCAGCGTTTCCTGCATGGCGCCCAGCACACGGCTGTTGAGGATAACAGCATCACGCGTGGCCTGACGCAGACGCTTTGCGATATAACGCAAACCAAGAACCAGAGGCGGTACGATAAATACAATCACGATCGAAAGAATCGGGTCTTTCACGATCATCACGGCAACCAATGCGATGAAGGTCAGCAGGTCACGCGCGACGGTCGTGACGGTGATGTTCATGACATCGCGGATACCGCCAATGTTCTGACTGACCTGTGCAGCCAGATGCGCTGAGCGCGACTCGCTGAGATATCCCACAGATAGTGTCATCAGATGCGAGTAGAGCCGCTTCTGGTATCGGGCAACGATATTGTTGCCGATTTTCGAAAGGGCAACCGACTGACCATAAGTCGCCAATCCACGGATAAAGAAAGCCGCAAAGATGGAGGCGCAGATGATCCAGACGAGGTCAGCACGCCGGTTGACGAATGCCTCGTTGATGATCGAGTCCATGATCCATGCCGTGAACGCTGTCGTACCGGCAACTGTCAAAAGGCAGAAAATCGCGAATGCGTAACCCGGAATATGGTCACGTGCATTTTCTGAAAAAATGCGTTTCAGGACAGATGTGATTGTGTCGGTATCAACAGGATGTTTTGTCTTGGCGGTCTTCAAGCGTTTATCCACCTTGCGGTTCTTGGCGGGAAACCCGCCTTTTCAAGCCGGGTCTATAGCCATTCAGGCGGGTTTTGACCAGTCTGAAGTTCTCATCACGTCTGCCAGCGCCTGCCATCCAGCGTCAGGCCGAAGTCACCGGGTGTACGGGCATAGGTGGAAAGACCGGCCAATGCGGCCTGCGGATGGGTCACGACATGGGTTGGAATGCTGCGCATCAAGGCCCTGTGCGGTGCCTTGTCTTCGAAGGCAGCTCGGAATTCCGGCAGCTCCAGCGCCGGGATGATTTTCTGCGAAATGCCGCCAGCCAGATAAACACCGCCACGCGCCATGAAGATCAACGCCAGATCACCTGCAAGACGTCCAAGATAAGTGCTGAACAGTGACAGAGTTTCTTTCGCCTGAGGGTTTTCACCGCTCAAGCCGGTTGCGGTCACATCGGCAGGATCGGAGAAGGCGGGCGATACGCCATCTGCCGCGCAGACGGCGCGATAAAGATTGACGAGGCCGCGCCCACACAAAATCTGTTCGCCCGCAATGCGGCCCTCAATGGTTTCGAGATGCGGAAACACTTGATAATCGCGTGGGCTACGCGGGCCAATATCCACATGCCCCCCTTCACCGGGAACCGGAAACCACATGTTGCGGGCGTAAACGAGCCCAGCGACCCCAAGGCCTGTGCCGGGACCAAGCACCACGCGTGACGCCATCATATCGGGGTTCTGGGGACCGATGGTTTTGCGGTTGTCGTCGCCAAGAGACGCGATGGCGAGTGCCTGCGCCTCAAAATCATTGATAACGATGACGTCTTTCAGCCCGAGATCGGCGAGCATCGTTTTGGGTCTGACGACCCAATGGCAATTGGTCAGCGGAATTTCGTCCGTCTCGATTGGACCTGCAATAGCAAGAATGGTCGACACCGGCTGAATAGAGGTCTTGTCAAGGATCACGCTTTGAATGGCGTCATCGATGTTTTCGAAGTCCGCCGTTTTTACGCTTGTCAGATGAACAGGCTCGGCATTGGCATCCAGCAAAATGCAGAAACGCGCATTGGTGCCACCGATATCTCCGATGAGAATCGGGAAGGAAAGAGTGTCGTTCTGCTTAAGCATTGCTGCTCCTGAATAGCGGTAATAGGTGTCTTAATTGAAATCGGTCAGCTTTTCAGCCGTCGCGCGGTTCAGCGCCATGGGAATGTCGTAGACGGTCGCAAGGCGTGTCAAGGCTTTGACATCCACATCATGCGGCATGGACGTGAGAGGATCGACAAAGAAGATCAGCATGTCGACTTCACCGGTTGCGATCATCGCACCAATCTGCTGGTCGCCACCGAGCGGGCCACTTTTAAGACGCAGCACATTCAAATCCGGGCAGGCATCCTGCACCCGCCCACCAGTCGTGCCGGTGGCGACGATGCGAAATTGCGACAGAGCCTTCTGATGCTCACGGGCAAAGGCGGCCATATCGTCTTTTTTCTCATCATGCGCGATCAGTGCGATACAGCGTTGACCTATCATTGTAACTCTCTGCGCCCCAGCGTCTAAATCGATTGAAGCCTTCTATAGCAACTCTGCACTATTTGAAAAGCAGTGCTTCGGGCGCAAATCAATTCAAAGAGGGACGTGATGACGGCCGGGGCACATCGGCAGGTGGCGTGGGCACACCCGAACCACTGGACGACTGTGGAACCGATTGCGGCGCGGCAGCTGGCACATAGGCGTCCTGAACGGCCATGCTGCGACCTCCAGCAGACGGTGCGGCGGCAATTGCGGCGCAGGCTCTGGGCAGGTCAGATACCATCATCGGGCGCGGTGGTTTTGGTGGCTTGGCATTCGGGTCTTTTTTCGGCGCTTCCCAAGGCTCCTTGGTGAACCACCATGCCAGAGATTTATCGCATCCATCGCCAGCAGCCACCGCAGCCTGAGGTTTGCAGTTCGGTGCGCCGGGAGGGCATTCCAGACGCACATGGAAATGCTCGTCATGTCCGTAAATCGGCCTGATCTTGCCGAGATTGGTGCGGTCGCCGGTCCATGTTTGGCAAAGTTTCTGCTTGATGGCCGGATTGACGAAAATGCGCTCCACTTGCGGATAGCTTGCCGCCATCACCACCAGCTTGGCGTTGAGCGGAGACCATTTTTTGTCATCGACGGTCAGGAATTTGCTTTTGTCGAGCATGGAGATGAAGGGCGTACTCTCGCGCTGCTCGGCGCTCATGATCTGGTTTGGCATCGGACGCCACCAGATATCGGCATCCAGACCGATCTGGTGCGAGGCATGGCCCGTCAACATCGGCCCGCCACGCGGCTGTGAGATATCGCCGATCAACAGACCCGGCCAGCCGATCTTTTGCGCGTCTTTTGCAAAACGCTCGATAAAGGAAATCAGCTGCGGCTGGCCCCAATAGCGGTTGCGGGAAAGCCGCATGGCCTGAAAACCCTGGCCCTCTGTCGGAAGCGCAACGGCGCCAGACTGGCAACCCTTGGCATAAGACCCGTAAGACGCGGGCGCGCCAGCAGAAGGAAGAGCAATATTGCCGAAAACCTGCTTGGCCGGTCCGTCTTGCGCAAACACAGAACCCGCCCCCACACCGATCATAGAGACAATCGAGAGGGCCAGAAGCGATGCCTTGCGCATGCTGGTTGCCTGTTTTTTCATGGGTCCGCCGCCTGCGATGCTGAATTGATTCTCTTTGAATCATACGCTGGAACGGGAATTTGGTGAAAGCATGTTTGCCTGATGACACCGGATAAAGCGCTTGTGAGATGACTGACCGTCATGCCCCCTATTTTTTGCCAATGTTTGTTTTATGCTGCACGGCAATGAAAAGTAAAAAGGACCATCGCTTCATGGCATTGGCAATGTTGAAATCCGGCCTGTTCGCTCTCGCCGCCGCATCTCTCATGACAGCTTCGATGGGAGCCTTCGCCCAGAACAGCGACAATTGGCGGAGCGGGATTTCGACGGTCGGTGAACTGAAGCATCCCAATGGTTTCGCGCGTTTCGATTTCGTGAACCCGGATGCGCCCAAGGGTGGCACGCTCAGACTTTCAACCGCCGGCACGTTCGATACGGTCAATCCAGTGCTTGCAAAGGGCGAAGCTGCAACGGGACTGGGCCTTGTATTCGACACGCTGATGAAGTCCTCGGAAGAGGAATTGTCTTCCTCCTACGGTCTTTTGGCGGAGGCCGTGAGCTTCCCGGATGATATCTCCAAAGTGACCTATCGTCTGCGAAAAGAAGCGAAATGGGCTGACGGTCAGCCGGTAACGCCAGAAGACGTTGTTTTCAGTTTCGAAAAAGCAAAAGATCTGAACCCGCAACAGGCCACCTATTATGCCAGCGTCATCAAGGCGGAAAAGACCGGCGACCGTGAAGTGACATTCACCTTCGATGAGAAGAACAACAAGGAACTGCCGCAGATCGTCGGGCAAGTGCAAGTGGTGCCGAAACACTGGTGGGAGGGCAACGGACCAGATGGCAAACCGCGTGATATCTCTCGCGGTACGCTGGAGCCGGTTATGGGGTCCGGTCCTTACAAGATTGCATCCGTAGCGCCAGGCTCGACCATCACCTACGAATTGCGTGACGATTATTGGGGCAAGGACGTGAACGTCAATGTCGGCCAGAATAATTTCAAGACGATCAGCTATACCTTCTACACCGATCGCGACGTTGAGTTTCAGGCGTTCAAAGCCGGAAATACCGATTTCTGGCAAGAAAACTCCGCGGGACGCTGGGCAACGGGTTATGATTTTCCCGCCGTCAAAGACGGTCGGATAAAGCGCGAGGAGTTACCGAATATCTACCGTTCGGTCGGCATAATGCAGGCGCTGGTGCCCAATGCACGGCGCGACAAGTTTAAAGACCCAAAAGTCCGCTTGGCTTTGAACTATGCGTTTGACTTTGAAGAGATGAACCGCACGCTGTTTTACAATCAGTATCAGCGCATCAACAGCTATTTCATGGGCAGCGATCTTGCCTCATCCGGCCTGCCGCAAGGCAAAGAGCTGGAAATTCTGAACGAAATCAAGGATCAGGTTCCGGCTGACGTTTTCACCAAGGAATATAAAAATCCGGTAGGCGGCGATCCAGCCAAACAGCGCGATAATTTTCGTGAAGCAGTCAAGCTGATGAAAGAAGCCGGTTACGAGCTTCGCGGCAACCGCATGGTCAATGCGTCCAGCGGCCAGCCGTTCGAGTTTGAAATTCTCGTTGATTCCGCTGCCATGGAACGTGTCGTCGTCACCTACACCAATAACCTTCGCAAGATCGGCATCAATGCGACCGTGCGGCTTGTCGATACATCGCAATACACAAACCGCACCCGGTCCTTCGATTATGATATGATCGTCAATCTTTGGGCGCAAAGCGCCAATCCTGGAAATGAGCAGGCCGACTACTGGGGTTCCAAAGCCGTCGATCGTCAGGGATCCAAGAACTTTGCTGGTATCAACAATCCGGCTGTAGACGCCCTTGTCCGTAAAGTTATTTTTGCAGGAAATCGTGACGATCAGGTCGCTGCCGTAAAGGCGCTGGACCGTGTACTTCTGGCCGGAAATTACGTTATCCCGCAATTTTATCGTGGAGAAATGACGCTCGCCTACTGGAATGTGCTGGTGCAGCCGCAAAGCCTGCCCCGCTATGGCATCGGTTTCCCGAATGCATGGTGGTCCACGAGTGCTGGAAAATAACGTAAGCCTTGCTTTATCAGCCAAGCCTTGATCCACATGGGCTATTGCGAATCATGACAGATGCGGCCTTTGCCGTATGCGTGAAAGGAAACGGTTTGACGGAACCGATGACATTTAAGCCCAATTCCATACAGCGGGGCGTCTGATGGGAGCTTATATTCTGCGGCGCTTGGCGCTGATGATACCGACCATTATCGGCATCATGGGCATTTCCTTTCTTGTTATTCAGTTCGCACCGGGCGGACCTGTGGAGCAGGTCATCGCCCAGCTTTCCGGCTCTGGTGATAGCGCCTCCGATCGGCTTTCCGGTGGTGGCGACCTGATGGGTGGTGGCGGCTTTGACGAAAGCGGTTCGAAATATCGCGGCGCGCAGGGGTTGGACCCGGAGCTGATTGCCAAGCTGGAAAAGCAGTTCGGTTTCGACAAACCACCGCTGACGCGCTTCCTTGAAATGATGTGGAATTATATCCGCTTCGATTTCGGCGACAGTTTCTTCCGCAATTCCTCTGTCATAGACCTCATCATCGATAAGCTGCCTGTGTCGATTTCGCTCGGCTTCTGGATATTGATCATCTCCTACGCCATCTCCATTCCTCTCGGCATCAAGAAAGCCGTTTCGGATGGCTCGACATTCGATGTCTGGACGTCGGGTATCGTGATCGTCGGGTATGCGGTGCCGAGCTTTCTGTTCGGTATTTTGCTGATTGTGGTTTTTGCAGGCGGTTCGTTCTTTGACTGGTTCCCGCTACGCGGTCTGGTGTCTGATAATTTTGCCGAACTGGTATGGTGGCAGAAGATTCTCGATTATTTCTGGCACATGGCGCTGCCATTGACGGCACTCGTCCTATCCGCATTTGCCACCACCACGCTTCTGACCAAGAACTCCTTCATTGATGAAATCAAGAAGCAATATGTGGTCACGGCCCGCGCCAAGGGCCTGTCTGAGCGTAAGGTTCTTTACGGCCATGTTTTCCGCAACGCGATGCTGATCGTCATTGCCGGTTTCCCCGGCGCCTTCATCTCGGCTTTCTTTACAGGATCGCTGTTGATCGAAAATATCTTCTCGCTGGATGGTTTGGGGAGGCTTGGTTATCTCTCGATCGTTAACCGCGATTACCCGATCGTGTTCGGAACGCTGTTCATCTTCTCGCTGATGGGCCTCGTCGTCAGCCTCTTATCCGACATGATCTACACATGGATCGATCCGCGCATCGACTTTGAGCGGAGGGACGTGTGATGCCAGTTCCAACACTCGCAGCGACCGACACACCACCACAGAAGCGGCCGTTCTTTTCGCCCACCACCGTCCGACGCTGGCAGAATTTCAAGGCGAACCGTCGCGGCTACTGGTCATTTTGGGTTTTCCTGTTGATATTCGGCCTCAGCCTGTTTGCGGAATTTCTAGCCAATGACAAGCCTATTATCGCCTCGTACAAGGGCGAAATTCTGGTGCCTGTTATGGTGGATTACCCGGAGGAAAAGTTTGGCGGCTTTCTTGCGCAGACGGATTACAAATCCTCATTCATTCAGGAAGAAATCAACGCCAATGGCTGGATGATCTGGCCGCCGATCCGTTATTCCTACCAGACGGTCAATTCCAATATTCCGCACTCCGCGCCCACACGCCCCTTTTGGCTGATGGATGAGCAGGAACGTTGCTCCGGTTATCCGCAGGGCGTTGCCGATCCGGCCTGTACAGTCGGCAATCTCAATTGGCTCGGTACAGACAATCAGGCCCGTGATGTCGCTTCCCGCGTGATCTACGGCTTCCGTATTTCCGTGCTGTTCGGCCTAGTGCTGACCATCGCGTCGGCCATTGTTGGTGTGACCGCCGGTGCCGTGCAGGGTTATTTCGGTGGCTGGACGGATTTGCTGATGCAACGTTTCATCGAAATCTGGTCTTCGATGCCGGTGCTTTATATCCTGCTGATTATCGCCGCTATTCTGCCGCCCGGCTTCTTCGTGCTTTTGGGCATCATGCTGCTGTTCTCATGGGTCGGTTTTGTCGGCATTGTGCGGGCGGAATTTCTGCGCGCCAGAAACTTTGAATATGTGAATGCCGCCCGCGCACTTGGTGTCAGCAACGGCACCATCATGTTTCGCCATTTGCTGCCCAACGCCATGGTCGCGACGCTGACCTTCCTGCCCTTCATCCTTTCGGGTTCGATCACCACATTGACATCACTGGACTTCCTCGGCTTCGGAATGCCGCCCGGCTCGCCGTCGCTGGGCGAAATGATTGCGCAGGGCAAGAACAACCTTCAGGCGCCGTGGCTGGGGCTGACGGCTTTCTTCACCATGTCGATCATGCTGTCGCTGCTGATCTTCGTGGGTGAAGCGGTGCGCGATGCCTTTGACCCACGAAAGACATTCCGATGAGCGCCGTCACAGAAAGAATGATCGCCCCGCTTCTGGCCGTTCGCGACCTCTCCGTCGCCTTTCACCAGGGTGGCAAGGAGAGCGTGGCGGTTGATGGTGTTTCGTTCGACATCATGCCCGGCGAAGTCGTGGCGCTGGTGGGGGAATCCGGGTCCGGCAAATCGGTGACGGCCAACTCCATCCTGAAGCTGCTGCCTTATCCGGCTGCAAGCCATCCGTCCGGGCGAATCATCTTCCAGGGTCAGGACTTGCTGGACGCGTCGATGCGCGAGCTTCGCGCCGTGCGTGGCAACGACATCACCATGATTTTTCAGGAGCCTATGACCTCGCTCAACCCGCTGCACAACATTGAGCGGCAGATTGGTGAGATTCTGGAGCTGCATCAGGCGATCACCGGTGTCGAGGCCAGAAAACGGGTTCTGGAACTGCTGTTGCAGGTTGGTATTCGCGAACCGGAAAAACGGCTGAAAGCCTATCCGCACGAGCTTTCCGGCGGCCAGCGCCAACGTGTGATGATTGCCATGGCGCTTGCCAACCGGCCAAAATTGCTGATCGCGGATGAGCCGACAACGGCTTTGGACGTCACGGTTCAGGCGCAAATCCTTGAGCTTCTGGGCGAGTTGAAGAACAAGCATGACATGTCCATGCTGTTCATCACCCATGATCTCGGCATCGTGCGCAAATTTGCCGACCGCGTTTGCGTGATGACCAAGGGCAAGATCGTTGAGACGGGCACGGTCGAGCAGGTCTTCAACACCCCGCAACACGCCTATACCCGCCACCTTCTGGCGGCAGAACCCAAAGGCGAGCCACCGCTTTCCGATACCAGCAAACCTGTGGTCATGCAGGGCGATGACATCAAGGTCTGGTTCCCGATCAAGGCTGGTTTGATGCGCAAGGTGGTGGATCACGTCAAGGCGGTGGATGGTATCGATATTACGCTGCGTGCCGGGCAAACGGTGGGCGTTGTGGGTGAATCCGGTTCCGGTAAGACAACACTGGGTCTGGCGCTTTCGCGGCTGATTTCCTCGAAAGGGCGCATAAGCTTTATCGGCCAATCCATCGATAGCTATTCTTATGCCATGATGAAGCCGCTGAGAAACCGGCTTCAGGTGGTGTTTCAAGACCCCTATGGTTCGCTCAGCCCCCGCATGTCGGTGGGTGAAATCATCGCCGAAGGTTTGCGCGTACACGAGAAGTGGTTATCCCATGATGAGCGTGACCGGCGGGTGGCGCAGGCACTGGACGAAGTCGGGCTCGACACTGCAACGCGCTGGCGTTACCCACATGAATTTTCCGGCGGTCAGCGGCAGCGCATCGCCATTGCCCGTGCCATGGTGTTGAAGCCGCGTTTCGTGATGCTGGATGAGCCGACGTCGGCGCTGGACATGAGCGTGCAGGCGCAGGTGGTGGATCTTCTGCGAGATTTGCAGGCCAAGCACGATCTCGCCTATCTGTTCATTAGCCATGACCTGAAAGTGGTCAAAGCACTGGCCAATGACATGATTGTCATGCGCCACGGCAAGGTGGTGGAAAGCGGTCCCGCGAAATCTATTTTCGAGGCACCTAAAGAAGAATACACACGGGCGCTGATGGCGGCGGCTTTTAATATCGAGGCGGTGAAGACGGCTGCGGTGAGCGAATAAGCACAGCCACCGCTTGCTATGCCCTAAAAACACACTGGCCTTCTTGGGTCAGCCCACGTAACATGCTCGAAGAACGTGGGAAACAATGAGGCGTATTGTCATCATGACGGCGCGATATTTGATTTATCAGCTTGTGGATGTTTTCCGTTAGCGACTCTGCCGCGACCGAAACTGAAACAACCTGCTGGTGAATGATGGCCGATATCGAATACGCAAAGACATTTTTCGAACAGAACCCCGACATTGAAATCCTCGAAGCCTTCGTCATCGACGTAAACGGCGTGCCGCGTGGCAAGTGGATTCCGCGTGAGCGGGCCATCGACGTATTGGAAAAAGGCATGGCCGTGCCGCGCTCTGTTTACGCGCTGGATATCTGGGGCCGCGATGTGAACGCCGCTGGTCTGGCCGAAGGCACTGGCGACCCGGATGGCCTGTGTTTTCCCGTGCCGGAAACGCTCTCGCGCGTCACATGGCTGGGCCGGCCGACGGCTCAGGTTCTGCTGGCCATGAGAGACCCTGATGGCAGTGGTTTTTATGGTGATCCGCGCAATGTGCTGGCGCAGGTTCTGTCTGGTTTCACGCGGCGCGGCCTGACGCCGGTTGTTGCGACGGAGCTGGAATTTTATCTCATCGATCCGGTTCGTTCCGCACTCGACCCCGTTCGTCCGCCGCGCAGCCGTGAAGGTCGCTGGCACACCGGCCAGACGCAGGTTCTGTCCATTTCCGAATTGCAGGATTTCGAAGAAGTCTTTCACGATATCGCCACCGCCTGCCGCGCGCAGAAGGTTGCCGCCGATACCACCCTCCGCGAAAACGGCCCAGGCCAGTATGAAATCAATCTCAACCATGTGCCGGATGCACTTCAAGCTGCGGATTTCGCGGTCTTCCTGAAACGCATCGTCAAGGGCGTGGCCCGCAAGCATGATCTGGATGCCACCTTCATGGCAAAGCCATACGGTATGCAGGCGGGCAATGGCATGCACGTCCATTTTTCCGTGCTGGATCGGGATGGCAACAATATTTATGCAGGCGAGAATGGACCATCCGAAGCGCTGATGCATTCGGTGGGCGGGCTCTTGGAAAATATGGGGGAAAGCATGGCGGTGTTTGCGCCGCATGCCAATTCCTACCGCCGCCTGCGTCCCAGTGAACATGCGCCGACCTATGCCTCGTGGGGCATCGACAATCGCTCTGCGGCGGTGCGCGTGATTGTCGCCAGCAAGCCGGCGACCCGTATCGAACACCGCGTGGCTGGAGCCGATACCAATCCCTATCTGGTGCTGGCGATGATCCTTAGTGCTGCACTGTCGGGCATGAAGGAAAAGCGTCAGCCGGGTGGCGCAATCTCTGGTGACAGCCATGCCATCAACCACGAACCACTTCCGACCAACTGGGATTATGCGCTCCAGCGTTTCACGCGCTCCAGCTTTGCCTATGCGACTTTAGGACAGAAATACCGCACGCTCTACTCGTCCTGCAAACAGCAGGAGCTGTCCGAATTTTCGCTGCGCGTAACAGACGTCGAATACGACGCTTATATCAGGACGGTGTGAGATGGCAGCAGTGACGAGCATTCCAAACCCCGGCCATACGTCTTCATGGTACGCAGCCTCCGCCAACAACAAGACCGTACGCACCGCCCTGCAAGGCGATCAGGATGCAGATATCTGCATCATCGGCGCAGGTTTTACCGGTCTGTCCGCTGCACTTGAATTGGCTGAAAAAGGCTTTTCCGTCATCGTTCTCGAAGGCGAACGCATCGGTTTTGGTGCATCCGGTCGCAACGGCGGACAAATCGTTAATGGTTATAGCCGCGATCTGGAAACGATTGCCGGTCGCTATGGCCAGCAAAAGGCCATCCAGCTTGGTGAAATGTCGCTGGAAGGCGGGCAGATTATCCGCGATCGGGTGGTGAAGTACAACATTGATTGTGATCTGGTGGATGGCGGTTTCTTCGCGGCTTTTACGCCCAAACAAATCAAGGGCATGGAAGCCAACAAGGCCCATTGGGAAAAACACGGCCACACCGGGCTTGAGATGGTGTCCCAATCCGAAGTCGGCAAATATGTAAAATCTGATCGTTATGCTGGCGGCATGATCGACCGTCTCGGTGGACATATCCACCCGCTGAACTATGTGTTGGGCGAGGCAGCGGCCATCGAAAGCCTTGGCGGGCGAATTTTCGAAAACTCTCGTGTCATCTCAGTTGAGCAGGGTGAAACCCCGGTGGTGCGCACGGCCCAAGGCAAGGTGGCCGCCAAATATGTGCTGGTCTGTGGCAATGCTTACCTGGGCAAGCTGTTGCCAGAAATCGGCGAACGTATGATGCCGGTGTCTAGTCAGGTCATGGCGACGGAACCGCTGGATGCAGCTTTGATCGAAGAGCTTTTGCCCGCGAATTATTGCGTCGAGGATGCCAATTACATTCTGGATTATTACCGCCGCACCTCCGACAACCGCCTGCTTTACGGCGGCGGCATTGGTTATGGCGGCAGCGATCCCGCAGACCTGACCAGCGTTATTCGCCCCAATATGCTCAAGACGTTTCCGCAATTGCAAAACACCAAGATCGATTTTGCATGGAGCGGCAATTTCGCGCTAACACTGACTCGCATTCCGCATATCGGGCGGCTGTCGCAGAACGTCTATTTCTCTCATGGTGATAGCGGCCATGGGGTTACGACAACGCAACTTCTGGGCAAAATCCTTGGTGAAGCGGTGGCGGGACATGCGGAACGCTTTGATGTCTGGTCTTCCCTGCCGAACTATCCGTTCCCCGGCGGCAAAACCTTCCGCGTGCCGCTGACCATGCTGGGTGCATGGTGGTACGGCCTGCGGGACAAGCTGGGTGTTTAAGGCAATTCAAGCAAAAGTGTGAAGCGGTTGTGCGTCCGCACTTGCGCAAGACCGATTAAAGAGAAGCGAGGCCCTTCAAGGCGTTCGCGACGATCTCTTCTGGCGACGCATCAATATTGACGGTGACGACGCCCGGCTCTCCGGTTGGCACTTCCATTGTGGCAAGTTGGTTTTGCAGAAGCGAAAGTGGCATAAAGTGGCCAGTGCGTGCACCCATGCGCTCGGTCAGAAGGTCGACACTGCCTTCGAGGTAGACGAAGGCCAGCGGCCCGCCGCAGCTTTCACGCAGGCGTTCACGGTAAATCTTCTTCAGCGCGGAGCAGGAGATGACGATACCGTCCGCCTCATACCCCTTGCGCAGGTCCGCACCGACCAGATCCAGCCATGGCCAGCGGTCATCATCATTGAGTGGAGTTCCGGCGGCCATCTTTTTCACGTTGGAGGCCGGGTGCAGCTTGTCGCCTTCCGCGAATGGCACACCCAGCTGTTTGGCAAGTTCTTCGCCCACGGTGGATTTGCCGCAGCCGCTGACGCCCATCACGATGATTGCCTGTGTCACGAAAACCTCTGCATCTTCTAAAATGATCCCGCATCGAACTACAACATCGTGCAGCGAATCGGAAACTTTTTCTGGGGTTCCAACAACGGTTTGACGTTTGTTAAATCTTTACCTTTCCAGTTAGCGAAATGTTGATACCAGATATTTTTTAAAAATTAAACTATTGAAACTAAAAGGAAATATCAAATATAGCTCATGTTTTAAAATGGCCCATAAATTATGACAAATAAGAAATCTCGTCTTAAAACAAAACCACTAGCCGACAAATTTCTCAAACTGACACAAAACCGCCAAGGCAACTTTGCGATGATGGCGGCTGTGATGATGCCCGTGCTTCTGGTGGTCGCTGGCGGTACGGTGGATGTGAGCAATGCTTTTACGGAAAAGCGGCATTTGCAAGAAAAGCTGGATGCGGGCGTTCTCGCCGCAGCGACTAAATCCACCCCTCAGACACAGCGCGCCGAAATCGAGAACTTTCTGGGCGATCTGGTGGGGGAAGATGGCAAGAAAATCGATTTAACCAATAGCGTCTCCGTTGCGTCTAACTCGGATGGAAGCGTCACCGGCGATTTTAAATCCGATTTCAAACCGTCATTCCTGAGCATCATTGGCCTCAACACCCTGCCGATTTCAGTGTCCTCCACGGCTATTGCGCCGAAAGCAAAAGCATCCGGTGCCTGCATTTACGTTCTCGGCAACAAAAACCAGGCGGTGCTCATCAACTCCGGCGCCATCGTCAAATCAACAACTTGCGGTATCGACGTGCAATCCGTCAGTGATCCGGCTTTCATCATGAACAGTGGATCGACCATCGATACGACGCGTTTCTGCGTAAAAGGCACCAAATACATCAAAAATGGCGGCACCCTGACCAATATGCTGGTGGGCTGCAATGCCGCTGCCGACCCTTACGCGGGCAAATTCGCCGAGCCGAAACTCCCGACGACATGCACCAACAGCGGCACGAAGGATGGCCAGACGCAGTCTATCAAGCCTGGCATGCAATGCGACCTGACATTCAACGGCAGCCCAACGGTGACGTTCGAACCGGGTCTGCACATCATCAAGGGCCGCATGATCATCAACAGCAATGCCACGGTCGTTGCCGATGGCGTGACATTCTACTTCCCGGATGTCGACAGCGAAATCCGCGCCAATGGCGGACTGACATTCAAGGCGTCAGCACCGACAAGTGGTGCCTATAAGGGCATCCTGATGTTTGAAAAAACCAGCGATGCAGCCGTCGGCTCCAACACAAGGCAGTATATTTTCAATGGTTCCAAAGGCGAAACGCTGGAGGGGATTATCTACCTGCCCAACCGCGACGTGACCTACAACTCCACCACCAATCAATCGAACAAAATTACGATGGTGGTGAATACGATGATCGTCAACTCCGCCAACTGGTCTCTGACGTCGTATGATGGCGCAGACACCGGCGCAAAAACGGCTGCACGGCTCGTAAAATGAACATTTAGCGGCCCGTTTGTCGGGCCGCTTTCGCTTCCAGCATCGATAGAGTGCTATGGATCAAGACGGCCAATGCGGCGACGATCAATCCGCCTTGAAGAATGAAGGCGATGTTGTTGGATTGCAGACCGGCGATGATGACTTCACCCAGCGTTTTGGCTGCAACGGTTGAGCCTATTGTTGCTGTGGACAGGCTGATGACGGCGGACAGCCGAATGCCTGCCAGGATAGCGGGTAAAGCGAGGGGCAGTTCGATGCGCCAAAGCCGCTGAAAGCCAGTCATGCCCGTGCCACGGGCCGCTTCCATCACGGCATGCGGAAGCGTAGTGAGGCCCGTCAGCGTATTTTCAAATATCGGCAGCAGGGCATAGAGAAACAGTGCAATCAGTGTCGGCTTTTCGCCAAACCCCATGATCGGCACGGCCAGCGCGAGAACAGCCACTGGGGGCAAAGTCTGACCGATATTGACGATGCTGCGCGACAGCGGGAGGAATTCCTGACCGAAAGGCCGGGTCACAAGAATGGCCAGCGTTCCGGCAATCACAATAGCCGCGCCCGTCGCCATCGCCATGATTGCGATATGAGAGAGCGTCAGTGACAGGAGGTTGGCCTGTACATAAATGGCGGGCGCGTTTGCCTGAACGAGTGGCCTGAACAGTGGTTCGAAAAGCTTCGGCTCTGCCAGAAACGCAATAAGCAGCAGAGACAGTGCCGTCAGCAGAATGGGCGCGAGCCTTCTTTTCATGAAGAACCTGCCGCGTTGTGCAGCAAGCTTTCGCGGCGAATGCGCCCGGCTTTTCGACCATCCGTGCCGATCACTGGCAGCGATTCGCGGCCTGTCCATAACATCGCCGATAGCGCATCCCGCTGGCTGGTTGTGGCGGGTAGCGGTTCACCCTCCGCCTCACCCGGTTCCACAATCTCCGCAATGGTCGCGACCGACAGAAGCCGGAGCGGTCTTTCGCGCTCTCCGATCATGGTTCGCACGAACTCTGTTGCGGGCTTCAACACGAGATCCGCGGGCGGGGCGTATTGCACGATCTTGCCTTTATCCATCACGGCGATGCGGTTGGCGAGATGGAACGCCTCATCCATATCGTGCGTCACAAGAACCACGGTGACGTCGAGCTTTTTCTGGATAGCCAGCAAATCGTCCTGCGCTTTTGCGCGAATGATGGGGTCGAGAGCGCCGAACGGCTCATCCATCAGCAAAATATTAGGTTCCGCAGCCAAGGCCCGTGCCACGCCGACACGCTGCTGCTGACCGCCGGAAAGCTCTCTTGGAAAGCGCTTGGCGTAAAGCGATGGCTCCAGTTGAAACAGCGCCAGAAGCTCGGCCACTTTGGCATCGATCCGGGACCGATCCCAACCCAGCAGCTCCGGCACTGTTGCAATGTTTTGCGCGACGGTGCGGTGCGGAAAAAGCCCGTGACCTTGAATGGCATAACCGATGCTGCGGCGTAATGCGTGGCCCGGAATATCGAGAATATTTTGCCCATCGATGCGGATGATGCCGGACGTCGGCTCGACCAGCCGATTGATCATTCGCAGCAACGTGGTCTTGCCGGAGCCAGAGGTGCCGACGATGACTGTAATGCTGCGCGGTTGCATCGCCAGCGATACATTGTCTACCACCGTAACATCGCCGTATGTCTTGGTGAGATTTTCGATCTCGATCACACGCCCACTCCCCGGTTGAACAGGTTGCTATCGATCAGGGCATCCAGCAGGATTGCGGCCGCAAAGCCCATAACAACGGTGGGAATGGTGCCGAGCAGCACCAGATCCATGGCTGTTTGCCCAATGCCCTGAAACACGAACACACCAAAACCACCGCCGCCGATGAGGGCGGCAACGGTCGCCAGCCCGATATTCTGCACCAGAACGATGCGGATACCCGTGAGAATGATCGGCATCGCCAGCGGAAACTCTATGCGCAACAACCGCTGCCAGCCCGTCATGCCCAGCCCGCGGGCAGCCTCTCGAACCGACTGCGGCACGCCATCCAGACCGACAACCGTGTTGGAAACCACCGGCAGCAGTGAATAGAGAAACAGGGCAACAAAGGCTGGTGCCATGCCGATGCCACGAATGCCGATTTGCGATGCGCCAGGCACATGGGTGGCAATCCAGCCGAGCGGGGCGATCAACAGGCCAAACAGCGCGATGGAGGGTATCGTCTGCATGATATTGAGGCTGTTCAACACGCCAGCGCGCAGTCTCTCAACCTTGTAACACAGCACGCCCAGCGGAATGCCAATGAGGGTGGCAGCAAAGAGCGAGCCCATGGCAAGCTGCACATGGCGCTTCGCTTCCGTCCAGAAAATATCCGAACGGCTGGCATACTCCTTCATCACGGAAAGATCGTTCCATTGCCCCGATACGAGAATGCCACCGACAACAACGAGGGTGCCGATCAATAGCAAAATGCGGATCAATGGGCCGGGATTGAGCCTCGCGATGGCGTCCGTTGCCAGAAGTGCGAGGCCTGCAAATATCAACCAAAACCCGCTGGCTGGCGAAACGCGGGCGTAGGTGTTACCGACAGGTGTGAGATTGGACGCAGCAATGCCGATCGAAATTGCCAAAACGGCCAAAGCGATCAGCGCTAGGCCCAGCCTTATTTTCACACCGGTGCGGAAAAATGCGACCAGGCCTGCCGCCACTATAATTGCGATAAACCCGTATCCGATGATCGGAGGCAGTGCCTCAACCACGCCCCGCACCTCGCCCTGCACGATGCGGTTGGCGCGGAAGGTTGCGAAGGGCAACATCGTTGCCGCGACAATCAATAGCCCGGCAATCAGCACCCCGACCTTGTCGGGGCGCAAAGAGAATGCGTCGGACTTTTGCAAGGCGTGTTGCAAGACCGCCCCTTATTTCACAAAGCCATTTTTCGTCAAAAAGTCCAAGGCAACAATTTTCGCCTGCTCGCCGCCGACTTGCACACGCCCGTTCAGTTCCTGAAGCGTCGCGAGATCGAGCTTCTCAAAAACGGGTTTGAGAAGTTTTTCGATATCCGGGTGCTGCTTCAAAACCTCTTCGCGAATGATCGGCGCGGGTTGGTAAACAGGCTGCACGTTTTTATCATCTTCCAGAACCACAAGGCCAGAAGGGGCAATGCCGCCATCCGTGCCATAAACCATGGCCGCATTGGCCTTGTTGGTCTGGTTGGCCGCCGCCGCAATCGTCGCTGCCGTATCACCGCCGGAGAGTGTAATCAGCTGGTCCGGTTTCAGTGTAAAGCCATATGTCTTCTGAAAGGCTGGAAGTGCTGCTGCGGAATTGACGAACTCCGACGACGCGGCCAACACCGCCTCACCACCACCAGCAATATATTTGCCAAAGTCGCTGAGCGTTTTCAGATTGTTCTTGTCTGCCACATCCTTGCGAATGGCGATGCCCCAGGTGTTGTTGGCGGGGGACGGTGTCAACCAAATGATCTTGTTGGCGTCGAAATCAAGCGTCTTGGCCTCCTCATATGCCTTTGCGGCATTCTTCCAGAGCGGATCATCGGCCTTTTCAAAGAAGTAAGCGGCGTTACCGGTATATTCCGGGTAGATGTCGATCTCGCCAGCCATGATCGCCTTACGCACCACCGGCGTCGCGCCAAGCTGAATGCGGTCCGTGGTCGCGATGTTATTCACGTTCAAAACAGACTGGATAATATTGCCCAGCACGCTGCCTTCGGTATCGATTTTGGAGGAAACGACCACTTGGGCCTGCGCAATCGAGGCATAAAGAGCGAACGCCAGTCCTGCGCCAGTCAGCTTCATCAAACGCTTCATCGACATTCTCCATTCGAAACGGGTGCAGGGAAAAGAAAGTTTATTGTCATGCGGGCGCAACGATCCAAGCGATGCTTCGCTAAGTCAGTGGGCAGTAACGAAAACGAGAGCAAAATGGTTGCATTCGAATTTCGATTTATGCACACTCACTCATTGAGACCAAAATCGCGTGCATGCCAATCCCGTTTCCCCGTTACCACTGATCGGAGAACTGCGCATGACCCTGTTTATTCTAACCGTTCTTATTGGCTTCGTCGCTGGTCTCAGGGCCATGTCAGCGCCCGCCGCCGTGGCGCTGGGCGCCTATCTCGGCTGGCTACCCGTTTCTGGAACATGGGCCTCTTTCATGGGGCATTGGCTGGCGCTGGCCATCTTTGCGATTTTGGCATTGGTGGAATTCGTCACAGACCAATTGCCCGGCACACCCAGCCGCAAGGTGCCGCAACAGTTCGGGGCACGCATCATCAGCGGTGGCTTTAGCGGCGCGATTATCGGGACAGTCAGCGGATCGTTGGCTGTCGGACTGATGGGCGGCGTGATCGGTGCGGTGCTGGGTACGCTCGGTGGTTATGAGGCGCGGAAACGTCTTGTCGCAGCCATCGGCGGCCAGGACTTGCCGATTGCACTTCTGGAGGATGCCGTTGCCGTTATTCTCGCACTCTGGGTGGTGTCCTCGGTCCTATGACGCAACATTTCGATGCCATCATTATCGGTGCCGGTCAGGCGGGGCCATCGCTTGCGGGCCGTTTGGCAGGGGCAGGCCGAAAGGTTGCGCTGATTGAACGCAAACACATTGGCGGCACCTGCGTAAACACCGGCTGCATGCCCACCAAAGCCATGGTCGCCAGCGCCTATGCTGCGCGCGTTGTAGCACGCGCCTCCGAATACGGAGTCAGTATTTCCGGCACTCCCGCCATTGATTTTGCCAGGGTCATGGCCCGCAAAGACAACGTCCGGTTCAACGCCCGCAAGAGCAATGAAGACTGGCTCGCGGGGATGGAAAACTGCACGCTGATACGAGGACATGCCCGTTTTGAGGATGCCCAGACGATTTCGGTTGGCGAGGAGCGTTTGACGGCAGACCAGTTCTTCATCAATAGCGGCGGGCGGGCAGCGATACCGGATTATCCCGGCCTATCCGACATTCCCTATCTCACGAATGTATCGTTGCTGGATCTGAACACCCTGCCGCAACATCTCGCCATTATTGGCGGCAGTTACATCGCTCTGGAATTTGCCCAGATGTTCCGGCGTTTCGGATCAGACGTCACCGTCATCGAACGCGGCAAGCGGCTGATTGCCCATGAGGACGAGGATGTTTCTCTGGCAGTGAAGAATATTCTGGCTGCGGAAGGCGTAAGATTCCATTTCGAGGCGGCAGACTTACGTTTCGCCAACAACGGTCATGGCGTGGAAATCACGATCGGCAATGATGCGAAAATACAGGTGTCACATGTGTTGATCGCCACAGGCCGTCGTCCGAATACGGATGATCTGGGTTTGGATAGAGCAGGCGTCAGTCTGGACAAGAAAGGCTTTATCGAAGTTGATGATAGCCTGAAAACCACCGTCGATCACATCTACGCGCTGGGCGATTGCAACGGCCGCGGTGCCTTTACCCATACGTCCTATAATGATTTCGAGATCGTTGCAGCCAATTTGCTGGACAATGACACCCGTAAGGTCAGCGACCGCATCTCCACGTATGCGCTTTACATCGATCCGCCGCTTGGCCGTGCCGGCATGACCGAAACGGCGGCTCGCGCCAGCGGACGCAAACTTTTGATCGGCACGCGACCGATGAGCCGCGTTGGGCGGGCGGTGGAAAAGGGCGAAACGCTGGGCTTCATGAAAGTCATCGTGGATGCCGAGACCAACAAAATCCTTGGGGCGTCCATTCTGGGAACGGGCGGCGATGAAGCGGTACAGAGCATTCTGGATGTGATGTATGCCGACAAACCCTACACCACCATCACGCGGGCCGTTCACATTCACCCCACGGTGTCGGAGCTTATTCCGACCGTATTCGGTGACATGAAACCGGCGTAAATTATTCCGATGTCTTGCGAGCATCCTTGCCCATCACAAAGGGCATCAGCACGGAAAGAAACAGCAGGCGCAACACATGGTGCGAACCGACATAGGCGGTGTCTGCATGCATCATCACCGCCATCGCCGCCATGGTTTCCAGTCCGCCGGGAGAAAAGGCGATCATGACCGCATTGAGTGGCACGCCGGTAAACCTTGAGACGCCGACTGCGATAACGCAGGCCAGTACCATAACAGCCACCGTCACCACACCGCCTGCCAGAAATGCCTTTTTCATGTCTCTCAACGACGCACGGGAAAACCGTGTGCCGATAAGGCTACCGAGAACGATGTAGGTGGGTTGGCTCAGCCAGCTCGGAACGCCACCGCTTGTCAGCCCGGTGATGTGGACGCCGATGGAGACGGCAACGCCACCCAGCAGAAGAGCCGCCGGAAACCGCCAGCGCATGAAAATCCAGCCAACCGCCAGCGACGCAAGTACGACAAGGCCAAGCACAAACAGTCCCATGGGCTGCGGCACGTTTGCCGGCTCAATGCTGATCAGATCGAAATACTCGACGATTAAAGGCACGATCAGCGTCAAGGCGAGAACACGCACGCTCTGAATGACACTGACTGTTGCAAGATCGCTTTTCGTTTCTGCCGTCAGGCTGATGATGTAGCTGAGATGTCCGGGGGACGCGCCAAGCATGGCCGTCGTGCGGTCATATCCAAAGCCGTACCGTAAAATCCAGTAGGCAACGTAAAGCAGGATAACCACTGTCAGCAGAACCGCGAGGAAGCTCAGCGGCCATGTTTTTGCCGCCCCGATCACATCGGGGGTCACGCTCGTTCCCATGGAAATGCCGACGACCACGAATGTGGCGTTGCGCAGAAAAACAGGAACCGAAAGCCGCAAGCCAGCCAAGCCGGCAACGGTGACTGCCAGTGCCGGACCGCACAGAAAAGGTGCCGGAAGGTCTATGACATAAGCCATCAGAGCGCCGAGGCTGCCGATAATCGCAGTCAGGAGAAAGCTATGAAAGTCTGGCTTGATAATCATGACAAATGCGAGGGGAATCGGAACGGTAGGAATGCGGTGGTCAGTTGCGCCTTTTCAGCTGCTATCGTCAACCTCGCGTCCCAAAAAAGAAAACCCGCAAGTGAAGTTTGCGGGTTTGATGGGATGGTTTTGATCGTTCAAGCTGCCGGTGCAACAACCGCAACCGGCGACGGACGCCGTTTTGCCATCGTGTCCTCAAGGCCCAGCAGGAAGCTGATCTGCGGACGCGCCTTGACGAGATCGTCGATGGAATATTGCGTCAACACGTCAAAGAAGGCGTTGAGTGCCTTGCGCAGTGCCGAATTCAGGCCACAGCTATCGACCAGCGGGCATTCGACTGCGTCGTTTTCAAAACACTCCGCCATGGCAAAGCTGTCTTCGGTCACTTTGACCACATCGAACAGGCTGATCTTATCAGCAGCCTTGCCGAGCTTGACGCCGCCGTTGCGACCACGAACGGTTTCAACAAGGCCAGCCTTGTTCAAAGGCTGAAGAATCTTGAACAGAAACAGTTCCGAAACACCGTAAGCCTTGGCAATTTCCGGAATTCGGCTGAGGTTACCTTCATTGGCTGCGCAGTACATCAACATGCGAACGGCGTAGTTGGTCTGTTTGGTCAAACGCATGCTGATCTCCTAACTCCAAGTAATCTGGAGTCATATAGTCGCTTTTTCAGTTTAGAACAATTCCAGAAATAAAAAATTCCTAAAGAGATTTTTCATGTTCCAAATTTGCCCTGTTGACCGGTCATTCGATTCATGAACAAACAACTCAAGAATCCAATCTATCCGAGGCTTTTTCCATGGCAAGCATGAAATCCGCGATTTATGCGATTGCAGCAGCGACATCGGTTGTCAGTTGCGGAATGTCCACAGCTTTTGCGGGTGGGGAGGTCAATGTCTATTCCTACCGCCAGCCGGAACTGATCCAGCCGCTGCTGGACGCCTTCACCAAAGAGACTGGCATCGAAACCAATGTCCTGTTTCTCGACAAGGGACTTGTGGAGCGCATTCAGGCCGAAGGTGTCAATTCCCCGGCAGATATTCTGCTGACGGTGGATATAGCCCGCCTTGTCGAAGCAAAGGAAGGCAAGGTCACGCAGCCCGTTTTGAACGATCCGGTGATCGAAAAGGATATCCCCGCCAATCTGCGCGATCCGGAAGGCGAATGGTTCGGGCTGACGACGCGCGGGCGTGTCGTTTACGCCTCGAAAGACCGCGTAAGCCAGAAAGACATCACCTATGAAGAGCTTGCCGATCCGAAATGGAAGGGCAAAATCTGCATTCGCGATGGCCAGCATTCCTACAACATAGCCTTGTTTGCCTCAATGATCGCCCATCACGGCCTGGATTATACCCGCACATGGTTGACGAGCCTCAAAAACAATCTGGCCCGCAAGCCTGACGGCACGGACCGCACCCAGGCCAAATCCATCTATTCCGGCGAGTGCGATATAGCACTGGGCAATACCTATTATGTCGGACTGATGCTGACCAATGAACAGGAACCTGAGGAAAAGGTCTGGGGCAACGCCGTGCGCGTCATTTTCCCGAATGCGCAGGATCGCGGCACACATGTCAACATTTCCGGCGTGGCTATGACCAAATATGCGCCCAATAAGGAAAACGCGCTGAAGCTGATGGAATTTCTGGCCTCCGGCGAAGCACAGGAATTCTACGCAAGCCAAGTGTACGAATACCCCGTCCTACCCGGCGCCCAGCCTTCGGATGTCATCAAGAATTTCGGCCCCATCAAACCGGATAGTTTGTCGCTTACGGACATTGCCGCCCATCGCAAGGAAGCATCCGAATTGGTGGACGAAGTTGGGTTCAACGATGGCCCGTCGAACTGAGTGGACTGTAAAAAACCATGAGCCTCGCGGTTTTCAATTTTCCACGGTGAACTGCACCATATCCGCCGAAAACCGGCTGACTGCATATTGAACGGGTGTACCCTCCATATCCGTGTTCAACGCGTCGGTGACAAGCAGGATGGCACCGGGTGACAGTTCAAGATCGGCGAGATCATCTGCTTCCGCATGGCGGGCAGAAATGACGGTCGACAAACGCACGTAATCGTCAATGCCGGTTGCGCGAAGCGCCGCCGTGATGGACCCGCTGGTTTTATAAGCTTCCGCAACGCCTTCGAAACGATCCGCTGGAAACCATGATGTTGACCGCGATACCGGCCTGCGGTTGACCTTTCGCAGAATTTCCAGCCGGATGAGAGGTGCGCCAAGCGGCAGTCTCAGTTTTTCAGACAGCGTCGCGGTCGCCGCTTCGATCGAGTGAAATAGCAACAAGCCCTCCATATCCCGCGCCTGATCACTCAAACCCTCGGTAAAGCGGGTGCGTTTCGAGATCGGGAAATTCAGGCGTTCCTTGCGGGTAATCATCGTGCCGCGCCCCTGAAGGGCCTGCACGATGCCCTCTTCCGCGAGGGCTGCGATTGCGCTTCTCACGGTATGGCGGTTGACGGCAAACTTTTCGGCCAGTGCTATTTCGGGCGGCAGCATACTGTTGCTATCGTATTCACCGGCAGCAATGGCCGTTCTGATGCGGTCCGCAATCTGCCGCCAAAGGGCCACGCCGTTTTTTCGTTTCATCTGGTTCGCTACAGGCATGTCACACACTTGTCATTCTCATCACGTAACAATAGTCTATATTGTCTAGTTGTCTATATCAATAGACATTTGAGGTGTTGCGATGATTGATGTTGAGGATGGCAGACGGCGCGCAGCAGGTTTGCTGGCACGCGCCACAGTGCAGGAACTTTTGTCCGGCTGGGATGCGCTGGATAACAAACCGGACGTTGAAAAGGTGCGTGGTCCTGAAACGGGTCTCGTTATGGTGCGCGGAAAGATCGGCGGCGGCGGCGCGCCATTTAATCTGGGCGAAGCCACGGTCACGCGCGCAACGGTCAAGCTTTCCTCCGGCACCATTGGCCATGCGCATGCGCTTGGCACCGGCCGCAAACATGCCTGGTACGCCGCCATTCTGGATGCGCTGTGGCAGGAGGACGCGACACGGTCGATCATAGAAGACCGTGTTCTTGCGCCGGTCGCCCAACGTTTGAGCGAGCGCAAAGCGCAGAAACAACAGGAAACGGCGGCAACACGCGTCGATTTCTTCACCATGGTTCGGGGAGAAGACTGATGCCTACGAAAGCAGCCATCGTCAGCGGTGGATTTTCAGATGCGGTTTTCCAATCGCAACAGGTTTTCAAAACCGTGATGGACGGCATGGCACGTCCTGGAACATTGAAGTCCATCGATCTCTCGATCAACCCTCCCGCACCGCTTGGTCATGCAACAGGTGGCATCCTGCTAACGCTTTGCGACCACGATACGCCGGTCTGGCTCAGCGCCCCGCTTGCCAAATCCATCGTCGCCGGCTGGCTTGCCTTTCATACGGGCGCACCCGTGGCCGAGGCGAAAACCGAGGCCCGCTTCGCGGTGATCGAACCCGGCAGCGGCCTGTCTTCCTTCGATCTGTTTGCGCAGGGGACCCAAGACTATCCAGACCGTTCGGCCACCGTCATCATCGGGGTCACGGATTTTGAGACCGGCCCGCAGATGGTCCTGTCCGGTCCCGGCATCCGCCACACCGAGACGATCCGTCCATCTGGACTGCCAGAGATTTTCGAACGGCTGTGGAACGAAAACCGTGCGGTTTTTCCGCGTGGCGTCGATGTCATCCTCACCTGCGGCAATCGCCTTATCTGCCTGCCGCGCACCACACGCATTGAAGTGATGGGGAGCTAGTCATGTATGTTGCTGTAAAAGGTGGCGAGACCGCCATTGCCAATGCGCACCGCCTGCTGGCAGATCGCCGTCGCGGCGACCGCGCCCTGCCTGCGATGACGGTTGCGCAGATTGTCGAGCAGCTTGGTCTGGCTGTGGATCGCGTCATGGCCGAAGCCTCGCTTTATGACCGCGCACTGGCGGCACTGGCCGTCAAACAGGCGCGGGGCGATATAATCGAGGCGATCTTCCTGCTGCGGGCGTATCGCACCACATTGCCACGTTTCGGTTACTCTGTTCCGGTTGAAACCGGGGACATGCTGGTGGAGCGTCGCGTTTCCGCCACCTACAAAGACCTGCCGGGAGGCCAGCTTCTCGGCCCGACTTTCGACTATACGCACCGACTTCTCGACCCTTCACTTCTGGAAGACGACGCCGTGGAAGAACCATCGTTGCGCGATGGCGATGCGGAACCCGTGATCCGCGTGTCCGACATTCTGGCAGCGGAAGGCCTGATCGAAAGCGACGGAGACATGGCTGCCGATCACCTGCCCGGCGACCTGACCCGCGAACCGATGGAGTTTCCGATGCCGCGGGATTTGCGGCTGCAATCTCTGGCACGCGGCGATGAAGGTTTTCTTCTGGCGCTCGCCTATTCCACCCAGCGTGGTTATGGGCGCAACCACCCCTTCGTCGGGGAAATTCGCATCGGTGATGTAGAGATTGATCTGGATGTGCCGGAGCTGGGTTTTGCCGTTTCAATTGGTGATATTCAGGTGACCGAATGCCAGATGGTCAACCAGTTCAAAGGCTCGGCCAAAGCGCCCCCGCAATTTACACGCGGCTACGGGCTGGTTTTTGGCCAGAGCGAACGTAAGGCCATGGCCATGTCACTGGTGGATCGGGCGCTGCGCGCAGACGAATTTGGAGAAGACAGAACCGCACCAGCGCAGGACGAGGAATTCGTGATTTCTCACGCTGACAACGTGCAGGCAACGGGTTTCGTAGAGCACCTCAAGCTACCGCATTATGTGGATTTTCAAGCGGAGCTTGGTTTGGTTCGAAAGATGCGCGCCGATTTCGAAGCGGCGCACAATGACCTCATAGATCGGCTTTCAGATGCCGCAGAGTAATGTCTTAGCGATTTCCGTGTTCGCCAAACCAGTATGCGCAGCAAACGCTGGACGCTGCAAACACAGTGAAGAACATCGCGATGAGAATACCGATTTCCATATGCCTGTACTCCTGACGTCCGTGTTGATCTACGGAAGGACAATGCACAATGTTTGAAGAAGTTTCATTTGATGAAGGATTGGCGAGCTACAACTTCGCCTATCTGGACGAACAGACCAAGCGAATGATCCGCCGCGCCATCCTCAAAGCCATCGCCATTCCCGGTTATCAGGTGCCGTTTGCATCGCGGGAAATGCCTATGCCTTACGGCTGGGGAACGGGTGGCGTGCAGGTCACAGCCGCCATCATTGGCCCGTATGATGTGTTGAAGGTGATCGATCAGGGTGCTGACGACACGACCAATGCGGTATCCATCCGCGCCTTCTTCCAGAAGGTCGCCAATGTCGCCGTTACCACCCACACCAAGGACGCCACCATCATCCAGACCCGCCACCGGGTTCCCGAAGAAGGGCTGAGCGAAGGTCAGGTTCTGGTCTATCAGGTGCCGATCCCCGAGCCATTGCGCTTTCTGGAACCACGCGAAACCGAAACTCGCGTCATGCATGCGCTGGAAGAATATGGCCTGATGCATGTGCGGCTCTACGAGGACATCGCCCATAATGGCCGCATTTCGCGCACCTATGCCTATCCGGTGAAGGTTGCTGGTCGTTACGTGATGGACCCCTCACCCACACCAAAATTCGACAATCCAAAAATGCACATGTCGGAAGCCTTGCAGCTTTTTGGCGCGGGTCGCGAAAAGCGCATTTATGCGGTGCCGCCATTCACTGAGGTCGTCAGTCTTGATTTCGAGGATCATCCCTTCGAAATCCAGACCTTCGACAAACCCTGTGCGCTGTGCGGCGGGGAGAACGTCTATCTCGACGAGGTGGTGCTGGATGACAAGGGCGGGCGCATGTTCGTCTGCTCCGATACCGACCATTGCGAAGACCGCCGCGCCCATGGCCACCGTGGCACCATGCTGGCCGATATCAAGGAGGCCGCCGAATGAGCGACGCACCGCTTCTGAAAGTTCGCGACGTTTCGAAATATTATGGCGACCGCGCCGGTTGCCGCAATGTGTCCTTCGAGCTTTGGCCCGGCGAAGTTCTGGCCATTGTCGGGGAATCCGGCTCCGGGAAAACCACCCTACTCAACTGCATTTCCACGCGGTTGATGCCCACCACCGGCAGCGTCGAATATCGTATGCGCGATGGCTCCATGCGTGATCTCTACCATATGAGCGAGGCCGAGCGCCGTCTGCTGATGCGCACCGACTGGGGTTTCGTGCACCAGAACCCGGCGGATGGCCTACGAATGACCGTATCAGCCGGGGCCAATGTGGGTGAACGTCTGATGGCCATCGGCAACCGCCACTACGGCAATATCCGCAACGAGGCCAGCGAATGGCTGGAGCGGGTGGAAATCGGCACCGACCGGATTGACGACGAGCCACGGGCGTTTTCTGGCGGCATGCGGCAGCGCTTGCAGATCGCCCGTAATCTCGTGACCTCGCCGCGTCTCATTTTTATGGATGAGCCGACCGGTGGTCTGGATGTCTCGGTTCAGGCACGGCTGCTTGATCTCGTGCGCGGTCTGGTCAACGACCTCGGCCTGTCGGTCATCGTCGTCACGCATGATCTGGCCGTTGCGCGTCTGCTGTCTCACCGCATGATGGTGATGAAGGACGGCAATGTCATCGAGCATGGTCTGACCGACCGGGTGCTGGACGACCCGCGTGAGCCTTACACCCAGCTTCTCGTTTCCTCTATTTTGCAGGTGTAATCCCATGCCGACACCTCTCGTTGTTTCTGAAGTCTTCAAAAGCTTCACCATGCATCTGCGTGATGGCATCGAATTGCCCGTCGTGCGTGATGTGAGCTTTTCCGTCGCCGCTGGCGAATGCGTCGTGCTGGGCGGCCCGTCCGGCATCGGCAAAAGCTCCATTTTGAAAATGCTCTATGGCAACTACGCCATCGATAGAGGCCAAATCCTCGTCAAGCACGACGGTCAGGTCATCGATATCGGCAGCGCGTTGCCACGCTCTATCCTTGAAATTCGTCATCGCACGATAGGCTATGTCAGCCAGTTCCTGCGCACCGTTCCGCGTGTCGCGGCCATCGATGTGGTGGCAGAGCCGCTTGTCGCACGCAAGGTGCCAGCTGAGCAAGCACGCGAAAAGGCCGGCGAACTTCTGGCCAGGCTCAACCTGCCGCGTGAACTTTGGTCCCTTCCACCAGCGACCTTTTCGGGCGGCGAACAGCAGCGCGTCAACATCGCCCGTGGGTTCATTACAGACCACACCATTCTGCTGCTGGACGAACCGACCGCGTCACTGGATGCCGCCAATCGCCGTGTGGTGGTGGAGATGATCCGGCAAAAGAAAGAACAGGGCACCGCCCTTCTCGGTATTTTCCATGATGAAGAAGTCCGCGAAGCCGTGGCCGACCGCATTCTCGATGTCAGCCAGTTTTCACCACGAAAGGCCGCAGCATGAGCGTCAAGGTCGGTATCGAACCCGCCATTCACGAAACGGCCCGCGTTACCAACTCCACGATTGGCCGATACACCGAAATCTCGGAGCGCTGCCGCCTCGAAGAAGTCGAGATGGGTGATTACTCTTACATCATGCAGGACGGCGCAGTCTGGTGCACGACCATTGGCAAGTTCGTCAATATTGCAGCATCGGTGCGTATCAACGCCACCAACCACCCCACATGGCGCGCAACCCTGCACCATTTCACCTATCGCGCTGCAAGCTATTGGGACGACGCCGAGAACGAGACGGAGTTTTTCGAGGCCCGCCGCGCAAAGCGTGTGGTGATCGGCCACGATGTCTGGATCGGCCATGGCGTAACCATTCTTCCCGGTGTGACGGTTGGTAATGGTGCGGTAATCGGTGCTGGTGCTGTGGTGGCCAAGGATGTCGCGCCCTACACCATTGTCGGCGGTGTTCCGACAAAGCTCATTAAGGAGCGTTTTCCCGCAGAACTCGGACAACGCATGGACCGTCTGGGATGGTGGGACTGGGATCATGCGCGACTGCGTACTGCACTGGATGACTTTCGTGCACTCGGCGCTGCGGAGTTTGTGACGAGATACGGCGGGTAGCATTCACGAGTTCGCACTGTAATATTTTCTTCATCAAACTGACATTCGCATTTCACGCACCGCTGATACGCCGCTTCCAACGAATAAGGTTGGGTTTGGCACATGAGTTTTCAGCTTAGACAGGTCACACGGCGCTTCGGCAATCACTTGGCCGTCGATGCCGTGACTGTCGATATTCCTCAAGGCCAGATGGTTGGCGTAATTGGCCGCTCAGGCGCTGGAAAATCCACTCTGTTGCGCATGATCAACCGTCTTGCCGACCCGTCCTCCGGCTCCATCCATTTTAATGATAGTGAAGTGTCATCGCTTAAAGGCGCGGCACTACGCAACTGGCAGCGCGACTGCGCGATGATTTTTCAGCAGTTCAATCTCGTTCCACGCCTCGATGTTTTGACCAATGTGATGCTCGGTCGTCTCAATCACCGCTCGTCGGTTCTGAGCCTTCTGGGCATTTTCTCCACCGAAGAGCGCCTTATGGCGATCTCGGCGCTGGAGCGGTTGGGCATCGAGCATGTTGCCATGCAGGCGGCAGGCACCCTATCCGGTGGACAGCAGCAGCGCGTGGCGATTGCCCGTGCACTCATGCAATCTCCCCGCATGCTTTTGGCCGACGAGCCGATTGCCTCGCTTGATCCCCTCAATGCGAAGATCGTGATGGATGCGTTGCGCGATATCAATGAGCGCGAAGGCATTACCGTCATCACCAACCTGCACACGCTGGATACGGCGCGCAATTATTGCGAACGCATCATCGGAATGGCCGCTGGTCGCGTTGTTTTCGATGGCACGCCAAACGAACTGACCGCGAGCGCCGTGAAGGCGATTTACGGCACGGATCAGCAAGGCGCTGGCATTGATGAGACCATGACATCGACCAGCATCAATATTGAAGGCGCGCAACTTCCCGCACGCCTTGCAACGCAATCTGCCGGTCCGGAGCCCTTGGCTATGGCTGGGCTCTGATCTGCGCATCGTTTTCGCCCGCGTAAAGGGCATCCATCTCAGGCAACAAACTCCGGTTCGCCGGAAAACAGGAGAGAAATCCATGTTGAAGAAAATTCTTCTATCGGCAGTCGCCATCGGTGTGCTTGCCGGTTCCGCCATGGCACAGGACGTCAAGGTTCTGCGCATCGGTCTCGATGGTTCTGAAAACGCGTCCGACCAGCTGCGCAATGCGCAGTGCATTGCCGATGGCCTGAAGGCTTCGACCGGCGTTTCCGAAGTACAGATTTTTCCTTCGCCAGATTATAACGGCGTTATTCAGGGCCTGCTCGGCGGCACCATCGATATCGCTTCCATGGGCGCTTCTTCCTATGCCAAAATCGCCCTTCAGGACCCGAAGGCCGTCGATCCAATCCTGACCTACACAGGCTCTGACGGTTCCAGCGGTTATTACTCCATCATGGTTGCCCGCAAGGACAGCGGCATCAAGTCTCTGGCCGATGCCAAGGGCAAGAAAATCGGTTTTGCCGACCCAGACAGCACCTCCGGCTACCTCGTTCCAAACGTGTCTCTGCCAAAGGAAATCGGCGCACCGGTCAAGGAATATTTCTCTGAAACCGGTTTCGGTGGCGGTCATGAGAACCTCGTTCTCGCCGTTCTCGACAAGAAGTTCGATGTCGGCACCACCTTCGGCTCTGGCGTTGGCAAGTGGGAAGATGGCTACACCGGCGGCAACCTTCACCAGATGGTCGCCAAGGGCAATCTCGACATGGACGATATCGTCGAAGTCTGGAAGTCACCGCTGATCCCGAACGGCCCGCTGATGGTTGCCAACAAGGTTGGTGAACCCATGAAGCAGAAGATCGAAGACTTCTTCCTTGAACTGCCGAAGAAGGACCTGGCCTGCTTCCAGGGCTTCACGCAGGGTAAAAACAAGGACTACATCAAGGTTGATGCGTCCTTCTACCAGACCATCGTTGACGCCCGTAAGTCCATCATAGGCGGCTGATCGCCCGCAATATCAAGAGAACGGCGGTGTCATGAGGACGCCGCCGTTTTTCTAAGAGAAGGACTTGGAAGATATGGTCAGTACAGTAACGCCAGGGCAGCATGGTGGCTTGAGCGAAGCCTCGCAAACCATGATGCGCCACTACCGGCAACAGTTGATGACCCGCCGTATCTACACAGGCATTGCCATCGCCGTGTTTCTGGCCGTTCTGTGCGCTTCTCTGAATTTTGCCAACAGCGCCAATTCCGGCAAGTTTTTTGAACGCCTGCCATACTTCTTCGATTTCATGAAAACCTTTACGCCGGACAGCCCGCTGGAAGTCTTCCGCGCCATGTTCGACCTGCCATCGCCTTATGCCGATGGGTCGCTGAAATACAATTACACGGCGGATCGGGTTTATCTGACCGACAATTTTTACATTCCGAATTTCTTCTACCAACTCGTTATCACCATCAACATTGCACTGATATCCACCATCATCGGCACCACCTTTGCCTTTGCCCTGTGCTTTTTCGCCTCCACCAATCTGGTGGGCGCAGGCATGGTACGTTTTGTGGTGCGCCGCGTGATGGAACTGATGCGCGCTTTTCCCGAAATCGTCGTCGCCGGTCTTTTGACGGCCATTCTGTCCATCGGGCCGATTGCCGCCATCATCGCCATCACGGTTCACACCGTCGGCGCGCTTGGTAAGCTGTTTTTCGAAGTGGTCGAAAATGCCGATATGAAACCGGATGAAGGTTTGCGTGCCTCCGGTGCCAATTGGTTTGAGCGCGTGCGTTTTGCTATCGTACCGCAGGTTATGCCGAACTTCGTGTCCTATGCGCTGTTGCGCGCCGAGATCAATGTGCGTGCTTCCACCATCATCGGTGCTGTGGGCGGTGGCGGTATTGGTGAGGTTTTCCGACTTTCCATCGGGCGGGACCACGCGGCCAAAACCTACGCAATCATCATCCTGCTTCTGCTCACCATCATTGCCGTTGACCAATTCTCGGCATGGCTTCGCCGTCGACTGATCGGCCAGCAATCCTTTGATTTCGGCAGAGGAGCCGCATGATGTCTTCCAGCTTCGCCGTGAATGGTGCCGACCGCGAAAGACTGCTTGCCCAATACCCGCAGGTGTTCCAGCGCAGTTTCTTCAAACGTTATGGCCTGCTGCTAACGGCAGGTGGTGTGCTGGCCTATCTCGTCATCTGCTTCTTCGCCTTCAATGTCGGACCAGCTTTCATGCAAGGCCGGTGGGATCGTGCATCAAGCTATATTCAGGACTGGTATTCCTGGCGCGCCCAGCCGCGGCTGCGTTTCGATGACGGCAAGGTAGTGCCGCAATGGTCCAGCCGTGGGCAATATCCTGCCAATGCCAACATCGACTGGCTGCAACCGCTGCAAAATGGCGGCTACGCAATCACCTACGGCAATACGGACAATCGGCTTGATGTAACACCTGCGCGTGTCGACGTTCATGTCGATGGCGTATCTTATCCGGTGATGATCACCGCCGACGCCGTCACTGCGCCAGCAAACGCACCCGGCGAAATCCGGCAGGATGGAAGCAAGGTGATCGTGGACTACGGATTTGCCGGTCAGGCCGAAATTCGTACCAGTCAGGTCTACGTTCAGCGCCGCTTTCTGGGCTGGGCCAACTTTTTCTTCGATACGCGCTCCGCATTTTGGGGCAAACGCTGGAGTGACCTTGCAGGTCTTGCATTCTGGGGAGAGCGCATCGATCCTGCTCAATCGAACCTCTCTAAAATGCAGCAGGACTTCCTGAACAATGACGTCTGGCAGCATGCAGATATTCTGTCCAAGCTGATGCAGACTTTGGTGATGGCTTTTGTCGGCACGCTGCTCGGGACGCTATTTGCCTTCCCTCTGGCTTTTATCGCGGCCCGCAACATTACCCAGAGCCGCCTTGCCAATTGGGGCATGAAACGCATGTTCGATTTCCTGCGCTCCATCGATATGCTGATCTGGGCACTGTTCTTCACGCGCAGTTTCGGTCCCGGACCAATCCCGGGCATCGCGGCGATTTTCTTCACCGACACCGGCGCACTCGGCAAGGTTTATGCCGAAGCACTGGAAAATGTGGATGACAAGCAGCGCGAGGGTGTCAAATCGGTTGGTGCATCGCCCGCCATCGTCAACCGTTACGGCGTTATTCCGCAGGTGCTACCGGTGTTCATTTCGCAGTCGCTGTATTTCTGGGAAAGCAACACACGCTCTGCCACCATCATCGGTGCGGTGGGTGCCGGCGGCATCGGCCTAAAACTGCTGGAAGCCATGGGCACCAATGCCGACTGGGACAAGGTCGCCTATATGGTGCTGCTCATTCTTATGGTGGTGTTCCTGTTCGACAATGCCTCGAACGCTATCCGCTCCCGCTTGATCGGAAAAACACACCACTGAGGCGCTATTCCTTGCGGATATCATCATTCTGTCACGGAAAAGGGCTAACCCGCAATTCCAGTCTTGCGGGGCGAAGGCGAGTCACCTCAAATAGCCTCCTTACGGTTTTCCTGACATTTGAAAGTGCGACCTCGTGCGCTACGCCATCTATTTCACACCGGCCGAAACCGATCCCTTGACCCAAAAGGCATCGCGGTGGCTGGGACGCAACGCTTTCTCCGGCACCGGGCACGATGACCATCAGGCCTACGCGGACACCACCGCAGAACCGCGCCGCTACGGTTTTCACGCCACCTTGAAAGCACCTTTCGAGCTTTCCGATGAACACAGCGAAGCCGATCTTCTGGAGGCTTTTCATGCCTTTGCCAAAAGCCGCGCGGCCGTTGAAATACCAAAACTCGTCATCGGTAATCTCGGCCCGTTCTTCGCGCTTGTGCCACACGACACTCACCCGCCGCTTCAAGATTTCGCCGCTGATGTCGTCGAGCATTTTGAGCCGTTTCGCGCTGCCTTATCGGAGAGCGATATAGCGCGGCGCAGGCCGCAAAAGCTGACGGACAGCCAGCGCGAGAACCTCTTTGTTTGGGGTTATCCGCATGTGATGGATGATTTTCGCTTTCATATGACGCTGACCGGCCCCGTGGATGACACTGTTTCTGCGCATATCACCAGCGTTCTCACTCAAGAGTTTTCCGATTTCACGGATCGCCCGCTCAGCATTTCAGGCCTTGGCCTGTTTATCGAAGAAGCACGCGGCGAACCATTTACCGTTCACACATGGCTGCCATTGACCGGCCCTGACACGAAAGAAGCACACGCATGACCGAACTTGTTCTTTCCAACGCGCGTGTCGTTCTTGAAGACGACATTATCGAAGGCTCGGTGCTGATCCGTGATGGCCTTATCGCCGATATCAGCGAGGGCACATCCCGCACGGGCGAGGATTTCGAAGGCGATTATTTGATCGCAGGTCTTGTCGAGCTGCACACGGACCATCTGGAACAGCATTATTCGCCGCGTCCGGGTGTGACGTGGAACAAGATTGCCGCCATTCAGGCCCATGATGCGCAGGTCGCGTCCTCTGGCATCACTACGGTGTTCGATTGCCTTCGTCTGGGTTCGGACGAGGATGGTGGTTTTGCGCGGGGTGAAATGCGCGACATGGCCGATGCCATCGAGCAGGCCCAGACACAAAACCGTCTGCGTGCCGACCATCTGCTGCATCTGCGTTGCGAAGTGGCGTCTTCGGATGTGCTGGAGCATTTCGAGGATTTCGAAAACGATCCGCATGTGAAACTGATTTCGTTGATGGACCATTCCCCGGGCCAGCGCCAGTTTCAAACGATGGATCAATACATCATGTTCTATCAGAAAAAGCGCGGCTTGAGCGATGAGGTCTTCAAAGCTTTTGTCGATCGGCGCGTCGCGGCATCTTCGAAATATTCCACCAAACACCGCGATTATCTTGCGGCCCGTTGTGCAGAACGCGGCATAACCGTTGCCAGCCATGATGATGCGACGCAGGCGCATGTGGATGAAGCCATCGGCCACGGCGTACGGCTGGCGGAATTTCCAACCAGCGAAGAAGCCGCCAAAGCATCACATGGCGCTGGCATGAGCGTTTTGATGGGCGCGCCGAACATCGTTCGTGGCAAATCCCACTCCGGCAACATCGCTGCGCGTGATCTGGCAGAGCTTGGCGTGCTGGACGTTCTATCGTCCGACTACGTGCCGTTCAGCCTGCTCTATGCGCCGTTCATTCTTGCCGATCAGGTGGACAGCATCACGCTTCCGAAGGCTTTGTCGATGGTCACAGCCACGCCTGCGCGCACTGTGGGCCTTGAAGATCGCGGTCGTGTTGCTCAGGGCTTGCGGGCGGATCTGGTACGGGTACACCGCCAAAACGGCGTTCCCGTCGTTCGTTCCGTGTGGCGGCAGGGCAAGCGCGTGGCATGAGTGACAGCACCCCACAACGTTCCCACCCCGGCGCAAAATCTCACGGTGTGATGATCGTGGTGGTGGGGCCGAGCGGTGCTGGTAAGGACACGCTGATGGAGTTCGCGGCGGCGCGACTTTCCGATTGCAGCCTCGTGCACTTCGCACGCCGCGTCATCACCCGCAGCAGCGATGCGGGTGGTGAAAACCATGATGGTGTAAGTCAGGAAGAATTCGACCGTCGCCAGAAGGCCGGGGATTTTTGTGTGTCATGGCAGGCGCATGGCCTGAGCTATGGCATTCCGGCATCTGTGGAGGACAGACTGGAACAGGGCGAAATCGTCATCGCCAATGGGTCGCGGTCTGCTCTTGCCAATTTCAAGGCCGCATTTCCAGTCTTGAAAGTCATCAATATTGTCGCCACGCCAGATGTTCTGGCGGCACGGTTGGAAAGCCGTGGACGCGAGAGCCGCGAGGAAATCCTTCGCCGCCTCCAGCGCAGCTCCCTCGAAGTCTCCGGCGATTTTGACGTGACGACCATCGACAACAGCGGCTCGCTGGAACATTCCGGCAAGGCGCTGGCTGACTTGCTCGAAGAACAGATCAGCCGTTGCAACTCATAAAGCCCTGATCTCGGCCAGAATATCGTCTTCGATGGTGATGCCATTTTCGAGCGATTGCTTGCGAATGCCTTGGCTTCGACGCCCCGGCAGGCGCGCATTTTCTTGGCCTTCAATTTCACTCGCCATCAGCGCCAGACGCTTGGCAAAGACGTGATCTCCGGCAATAGCCGGATCTATCGCGATGATGGTGTGGCCGAGCGATGGTGCGGTGCCGGTATCATCCAGCAAGGATGAGGCCTGAAAACCGAAGTTGCCGCCGGTTAGACCTGCTGCCATAATCTCAACCATCAAGGCCAAAGCTGCGCCCTTGGCGTCTCCCGCTGGCACCATCGTGCCGTTGATCGCCGCATTGGCATCCGTTGTCGGCTGTCCGCTGGCATCCAGCGCCCAGCCCTCGGGAATGTTTTCACCCTTCTGCCGTGCCGCCATGATTTTTCCACGCGCCACCTTGGACAAGGCAAGGTCGATGACCAAAGGATCGGCGCCCTCAACGGGTGCAGCAAAAGCGATAGGGTTGGTGCCGTAAAGCGGCTTGATACCGCCCCAAGGCGCCATCGACGCAGGCGCGTTGGCGACCATGAAGGCAACAAGTCCCTGCTCGGCAAACCGCTCTACCGTCAATGCCATAACACCGGCATGGTGCGACCGACCAATCACAGCAAGGGCGATGCCCTGTTCCCGCGCGATGTCTGGAAGTTGTTCGACAGTCAGATCAATAGCCGGATAAGCATAGCCATGACCCGCATCGATGGAGAGTACGGCCGGGCGAAGCCGCGTTGCCGCTGGCCTTGCCGTTCCATCGATCTTTCCAACATGCAGCTGGCTGACATAAGCGGGAATGCGCCGAACGCCGTGCCCCCCCTGCCCGGCAGCCTCCGCCGCCACAAGCGCTCGCGCAACAGAACGCGCATTGTCCGGCAAGACGCCGTTTTTTTCAAAGATGGAAGAAACGAACTCTTCCGCCTGCTCTATGCTGAATTTCATGATTGGCTTGACCTGCGGTGGGTAAAATCCAGCCATAGCGCAGGACGCTCTAAAGCGAAACGTCTTTTGCGGTGGACTTAGCCAGAGCTACTCAATCTTGATGGGAAGCGTGACAACGCGGTTCACTTCTGGCGGTGGCTCGGTTACGGGAGATGCTCTCTCAATCCAGGCGATAACCTGTTGATCGATGGAGGCATCGCCAGTCGAACCCAACAGCTTGATGGAGCCCAGAGCACCACTTTCGCTCACGTTGAACCTCACGGTCACGATCAGTCCACCCGCACTCAAAGATTTCGGCTTTTTACGTGCTATTTGCGAACGAATTCGAGATTGCCATTTCGCAGGAGTCATTGCGGACGAGAATAATCCAGCACTATTTCGCGAAGCAGCGGTGCGATCCGACTGGGTCGTCTCAACCTTCGCCGTTTCTTTCGCCACCGAGGCAGCAGAAGTTGGTGTCGGTGGTGGCTTGCGCTCGACCTTCTTCTTCTCAGGCTCTTCTTTTTTCTCCACCTTCTTTTCAACGGGCGGCGGCGGTGGGCGCATGACGGGCAGCGGCACCTCTACATTTTCCAGCGCAGCCATCTGCTGGTTCTGGATCGGGTCGATTTCTTCGATTGGTTCCGGCATTTCTTCCGGCAGAGGTTCGGCAACCTCCTGCGGCGGCTCTGGTGCAGGTTCAGGCTCCGGTGGCGTTTCTTCCACAACAGGTTCTGGCTGTGGCTGCGGCGGCTCTTCCGGCGGTACCTCTTCTACTTTTTCTGGAACGACGCTTTTTACTTCTTCCGTATCCTCGACATCGGCCGCCTCCACCGTTTCTTCGACGTTGGCAGCTTCTGGAAGGGCGGCAAGTTCAATCATGATTGCAGCGGGCGGTGCGCCATCGGCCTCTGATTCCGGCGGCTCCTGCATCAGATAATAGGCAGCACCTGCGTGCACGGAAAGTGTGAGCACGCCGGCAGCTGTCCACAACGCCAATTCTCCCAACCGGGAACGTCTGGGTCGAAGCAAGCCGGTTCCACTCATGGTGTTGTTCCACTTGGTACAGGTGCGACAGCTGGTGGTGGGGTTGCGGGCGCAGACGCAGGCCCTTCAAGTCCCACAAGCGCAATCTTCAAATAACCGCTGTCCCGCAGCAGGTTCATGATTTCCATGAAGTGACCGTAATCGACAGCTTTGTCGGCCCGCAGGAAAATGCGCGTGTCCTTGTTGCCGCCAGTGCGGGCATCAAGACTTGCCGCCAACGCTTCCCGTGCCAAGGCATCATTGCCAAGGTTGAGCGAAAGATCATCTTTGACGGTTAGGTAGAGCGGCTCATCGGGACGTTCGGCTGGCTTTGCCGTGGAGGCTGGCAGATCGACATTGACGTCCACTGTCGCCAGTGGCGCGGCCACCATGAAAATGATGAGCAGAACCAACATGACGTCGATGAACGGCGTGACGTTGATTTCATGATTTTCGGTCAGGTCGTCCCCACCGCTTTCGCGAATACCGCCCGCCATGGTTCAGCGCCCCACCAGTGAAACTGGATGTTTGAGAGAACTGCCCGGCGGAACGCGGCGGAAATCGAGATCACGGCTGACGAGACGTTCAACACCAGCGGCGACATCGGCCAGCAGGTGGCGATAACCGGTGATCGAGCGGGCAAACACGTTGTAGATCACCACCGCAGGAATAGCAGCGACGAGACCGATGGCCGTTGCCAGAAGCGCTTCAGCGATACCCGGTGCCACGATGGCGAGGTTGGTTGTCTGCGATTCCGAAATGCTGATGAAGGAATTCATGATGCCCCAGACCGTGCCGAACAGCCCGACGAAAGGTGCCGTCGAACCAATTGTCGCCAGTGCGCCGGTGCCTCGCGCCATACGGCGGCCCGCATGGGTTTCGATGCGTCCGAGAACCGACGAGACGCGCTCCTTGATACCGCCGCCGTCCGTGTGCTCTACAACGGCATCGGAAAGATGCATTTCATGGCTTGCCATGCGCAGCATCAGGGCGCCAGGGCCACCCTTCTTCTCAACGGCATTCGTCGCTTCCGCCAATGTCTTGGCCTTATGGACAATCTTGAGCGTGGAACCGGCACGAAGGCGCGCACCTGCCAGTTCGATCGATTTTGCAACCCAGACTGTCCATGTCACCAGCGACGCGAACGCCAGCCCGATCATCACACCCTTGACCACCCAATCGGCAGCCATGAACATGCCCCAAGGGGAAAGATTATGCGGAATGTCATTGCGCTTTTCCGGGTTGACCGGTGGCTGGGGCGATACCCCGCCTGTGCTTGGCTGGATCAAAGGCTGGTTTGCCGCATCCGGCGCAGGCTGTTCAATGACAGGAGCTGCGGGCGCAGGCGTCGAGGGCTGGACTGCTGCTGGTGCTTGCTGCGTCGCTTCAGGGGCAGCAGGCTGCGGTGCAGGCTGAACAACAGGTGCTGGCTCGCTGGCTGGAGCCGGTGCCGCTGTCTGGGCATTAGCTGCGCCTGCATAAAGGCAAGCAACGAGTGACATCATGAAGGCGACAGACCCGCGCCGACGGATGGGCAAAACCTTGAGATTTAACGAGAGGGTCAATTTTTCAGATGCCATCATGGTATTTCCCGGATTTCCGTAACAATGCGTCGCTCTCGCAGGCCAGCCCGCGCTCTCAAACCTGGCGGTTGCAGTTTTATCTGCGCACCCGCTAACAAACTTGAGTAAGATTGGCAACTAATACATTGCCGAAAGCAGAGCTGTAAACTCTTCTTTTACGAAAAGACGACGCCCAGCCTATTCACGTTTGTTGTGATGGAAGAAACTGCGCCACCAATTCGTGACGGTCACCCGGATAGGTCACTTTAACGTGAGTGATGTAGGTCTGCCCGTTCCAGGTGCGGCGTTCGATGACCAGACAGGCAGTTCCCGTGGGTATTGCCAGGGATTCAGCCACGCGCCGGTCTGCGGACACGGCGCGAATACGATGTTCGGCGGCACTCCACGGCACCATTTTCAGCAACCATGAACCGGGACCAACAATGGAAAAATCCGCATCCCGCGCCTCTGGAACGGACGAGACGTTGATCACGCGCTCCTCAAGACAAAAGGGAACGTCGCCGGTGAAGTGACGGCAGGTTAACGCCAGAACCTGTGCGCCAGCCTTAACCTCCAACATCACCCGGTCTTCGGCGGTCGATTTTCTGACTTCGCGGCTATCGAGCCGATAGGCATAGGTGAGACCAAGCGCTTGCACCTCGCGCTGAATATCATGAATTTCAAGCACTGCTGATTGCGCGTGTGGTTGGGTGACGAAGCTGCCGGAACGGCGACGGCGCTCGATCAGGCCCTTCTTCACCAGTTCGCCCAGAGCCTTGTTCACGGTCATGCGCGAACAGGAATATTCCTCAGTCAGCTCATACTCGAAAGGAATACGGTGCCCCGGTGGCCATTCACCAGACAGAATACGGCCTTCCACCTCGCTGGTAATACGCTCGTGCAGCGATTTTTCCTGAACCCGGGGGGCTTCAGCCATAGTCTCAGTCGTCCCATTCCATTGCAAGCGTGATAGCACCCCACCTCGCCCTTAGGAAGAACACAGTTGGATGGGTTCTACTTGCTGGAAATGGTCACAAACTTCGTGCCGCGCACGCGCACCGTCATCAGGCAGGGTTCGCTATCGGTCCGCTCGCAATAACGCGGATGCATCTTGAATGCGAAAACCATGTTGCCAAAACGTTTGACGAACTCATAGCTATAAATCGTGGCGGTGGCGATCATCAGATACCCCCCCTCTTTGACCTGAACATAAAAATTATAGGGGCAGCCATCCTCGTTGCAACTGCGCGCTTTTTCGCCGTCGCAGGTCAATGCGCCGCGATTGGTCACCGCATCGATCAGGCCGTCATTGTTGATATCGAGCCGAGTGATAAAATCTGCATCAAACTCGGCAACTTTGCATTCCTTGCGGAAATGATCTTTCTCATAAACTTCCGGGTCGCTGACAAGCGCCTGCTGGGCCGTTGCAACAACCGGCACGGCCAAGAACACCAGGGCTTGAAGCGTTGCGAAGAGAAAGCGTTTCACTGCATTTTCCTTTAAGTCTGTTTCCGCTATGGATGCGGACGCATGGAGCGTGCCATCTTTAATCCGGCGATGGGTTATAGGGCGCGGCCCTTGCGTGACACTGACCCCGCGTAACCACAATCGAGGAGCGGCCTGCGCATGACACTTTTGGCTTTTCTCGATTATGCGGGCGTTGCTGTTTTTGCGGCGACAGGTGCACTTGCGGCGTCCCGCAAACAGCTGGATCTCATTGGTTTCGTGTTCTTTGCAGCTGCCACCGGCATGGGTGGTGGTACGCTGCGTGACCTCGTGCTTGGCCGCGCTCCGGTGTTCTGGGTGGTCAACCCTACCTATATTCTGGTCTGCGTCGGCATTGCATTGCTGGTCTATCTGACCGCACATCTGATGGAATCCCGTTACCGGCTGCTGATCTGGCTAGATGCTATCGGCCTGTCTGCCTATTGCGTCATGGGTGCTGCGAAAGGGCTTGCCGCCAGCGGTTCTCCCACGGTTGCCATTGTAACCGGCACATTGACCGCCACCTTTGGCGGCGTGCTTCGCGATATTCTGGCGGGCGAACCCTCCGTGCTGCTGCGCCCGGAAGTCTATATAAGCTGCGCGTTGGCAGGTGCCTGCGTATTTACCGCTGCCCATGCCATTGGTCTGCCGTTGCTCGTAGCATCTGCCGCTGGTGTGCTGACGGCGTTTGCGATCAGAAGCGGCGCCCTGATTTTCGGCTGGACCTTCCCGCGTTACAAGGCCCGCCCCGGCAGACCACCTGAAGATGTGATGTGAACAGGAACGAAAAAAGCGCCCGAAGGCGCTTTGACTGTTTCTGATGGTGCAGAAAATCAGCGACGCTTGCGGCGAAGGCGGATGACCACGTCCACATGGGCGATTTCCATACCCTCTGGCGGCTCCGGCAGATTGCCGATCTGAAGGTTGTTGACGGGAATATCCAGAACCTCGTTTTCACCTTCCACAAAGAAGTGATGATGATCGGACACGTTGGTGTCGAAATAGGTTTTTGCACCTTCGACGGCCAAAACGCGGATCAGGCCTGCCTCAGTAAACTGGTGCAACGTGTTGTAAACCGTGGCCAGAGACACAGGCACGTTAGCATTTACAGCTTCATCATGCAGTTCTTCAACGGTCAGATGCCGGTCGCCTTTTGCAAACAGAAGATCGCCCAATGCAACGCGCTGTCGCGTCGGCCGCAAGCCGAAGCGGCGCAACCTCGTTCCAATATCCAGTGTGGCGTCAAATGCCATGCAATGCGGCCCCAAAAGCGGTTAAATAAACCCAATCCAGATTTCATATAACTTTTACGAGCAGGGCTTTCAATAGTTTCCGGCCCGGCAGGCGCGGCAATTGGCCTGAAACCGGGGGTTTTTGCAATTTTCCTCTGGTGACGGCCTTACGCTTCCTGTATGCGGGCGCCATATTAAGGACGGACCTAAGCTTCGAGCTTTAGTGGCCGAACATGCAAGATGCCCTTGTGGCGCTTCATTTTGGACCTAACTTGCTCTACAGAAGTCGTTCAACACCAGTAACGGGGAAACGGATACAATATGGCAACGAGGCAACCGAGCTACAATTACGAGGAAATTCTGGCGTGCGGACGTGGCGAACTGTTCGGCCCCGGCAATGCACAGCTTCCTCTGCCTCCGATGCTCATGGTTCACCGTATCACTGAAATTTCGGAAACAGGCGGCGCGTTCGACAAGGGCTACATCCGTGCCGAATATGATGTCACACCGGATGACTGGTATTTCCCTTGCCATTTTCAGGGCAACCCCATCATGCCCGGCTGCCTTGGCCTTGACGGCATGTGGCAGCTCACCGGCTTTTTCCTCGGTTGGCTGGGTGAACCGGGTCGCGGAATGGCCCTCTCCACCGGGGAAGTGAAGTTCAAGGGCATGGTTCGCCCTGAAACCAAGCTTTTGGAATACGGCATCGATTTCAAGCGCGTCATGCGCGGTCGCCTCGTTCTGGGCACTGCCGACGGTTATCTGAAAGCGGATGGCGAAACCATTTATCAAGCGTCTGACCTGCGTGTCGGCCTGTCAAAAGAAAAGACCGCCTGAACCCTGAGGTTTCGGTCCCCGCGGTTTTTTCCGCTGGAGCGCAAACAAGTCAGGCGGCAAACACAGAAAAGGTCAACTTCATGAGAAGAGTTGTAGTCACCGGCCTCGGTATTGTTTCATCAATCGGCAGTGATGCTGCGGAAGTTACGGCTTCCCTGAGAGATGCTAAGTCGGGAATCTCGTTCTCCCCTGATTTTGCCGAGCATGGCTTTAAATGCCAGGTCTGGGGCAAGCCATCACTCGACCCGACTGAGCTTGTCGACCGTCGCGCCATGCGCTTCCTCAGCCAAGGTGGCGCGTGGAACCATGTTGCCATGAAGCAGGCCATTGCCGATTCAGGGCTTGAAGAAAGCGTCATCAGCGGCAACGAGCGTACCGGCATTATCATGGGTTCTGGTGGTCCTTCCACCCGCACAATCGTCGAAGCTTCGGACATTACGCTGAAGAACAACAGCCCCAAGCGCATTGGCCCGTTTGCCGTGCCGAAGGCCATGTCTTCGACAGCGTCGGCCACGCTTGCAACTTGGTTCAAGATCCATGGCGTCAACTACTCGATTTCCTCGGCCTGCTCGACATCTGCACATTGCATCGGCAACGCTGCGGAAATGATCCAGTGGGGCAAACAGGATGTTATGTTTGCTGGCGGCCATGAAGACCTCGACTGGTCCATGTCGAACCTGTTCGACGCCATGGGCGCAATGTCTTCTAAATACAACGAAACCCCCGACGTGGCTTCCCGCGCTTATGATGCCAACCGCGATGGTTTCGTCATCGCTGGTGGCGCTGGCGTGCTGGTTCTCGAAGAATTGGAACATGCCAAGGCACGCGGTGCGAAGATTTACGCGGAAATCGTCGGTTACGGCGCAACGTCCGACGGTTACGACATGGTCGCCCCGTCTGGCGAAGGTGCCATCCGCTGCATGCGTCAGGCGCTGGCCACCGTTAAGGGTGAAGTTGATTACGTGAACACCCACGGCACATCCACACCTGTTGGCGACAGCAAGGAAATCGGTGCGATTCGCGAAGTCTTTGGTTCGAAGATTCCGCATATCCAGTCCACCAAGTCGCTGACCGGTCACTCGCTGGGTGCTGCTGGCGTTCAGGAATCCATCTATGGCCTGCTGATGATGCAGGAACGCTTCATTGGCGAGAGCGCGCATATCGAAACGCTCGACCCGGAATTCGATGGCGTTCCGATTGTCCGCAAGCGTATCGACGATGCCAAGATCGACACTGTCCTTTCCAACTCCTTCGGCTTCGGCGGCACCAACGCCACGCTCGTCTTCCAGCGTTACAACGGATAAATGTCCATGACTGGCATCATGCAGGGAAAACGCGGGCTCATCATGGGCGTCGCAAACAATCACTCCATCGCCTGGGGCATCTCCAAGGCGCTGGCGGCACAGGGTGCAGAACTGGCGTTCACCTATCAGGGTGACGCTTTGGGCAAGCGCGTCAAGCCGTTGGCAGCTGAACTCGGCTCCGACTTCATCGTCCCCTGCGACGTGGAGGATATCGCCTCCGTGGATGCTTTGTTTGAAGCGGTTCGCGAGCGCTGGGGTTCGCTGGACTTCGTAGTTCACGCCATCGGTTTTTCCGACAAGAACGAGCTGAAGGGCTTTTACGCCGACACGACCCGCGAAAACTTCAGCCGCACGATGGTTATCTCCTGCTTCTCATTCACGGAAATCGCCAAGCGCGCAGCGGCCCTGATGGGCGATGGCGGCTCCATGCTGACGCTGACCTATAATGGTTCGCAGCGCGTGATCCCGAACTATAACGTCATGGGCGTCGCCAAGGCTGCTCTTGAAGCATCCGTTCGTTACCTCGCCGCCGATTACGGCCCGAAGGGCATTCGCGTCAACGCCATCTCCGCTGGCCCGGTGCGCACACTGGCAGGCGCTGGCATTTCGGATGCCCGCGCGATCTTCTCCTGGAACCAGAAGAATGCACCGCTGCGTCGTACACCTGACATCGAAGACATTGGCGGCTCTGCACTTTATCTTCTGTCGTCCCTGTCACGCGGCGTGACGGGCGAATGTCACTACGTCGACGGCGGCTTCAACATCACGTCGATCCCGACACTGGAAGTGCTTTACAACGCTGACGCTGAGTAAGGCGCAAACTTCTCACTCGTCATGCTCGGGCTTGTCCCGAGCATCTGCTACGTCGCAATTTTGGAGACGTGATTAGATCCTCGGGACAAGCCCAGGGACGACGAAGGTGGGTTTGGAGAGCGTTTACGAACAAAAAAAGCCCGGTCAACGCCGGGCTTTTTCTTTGTCTACTTTCCACTCAAACCGGGTCAAAGCCAAACAGTTCTTCCGGATTCGTCACGAGCGCCTTTAACTGCGCTTCGTCCGACGGCAGCCATGACAGAACCGTGTCCAGCAGGTCCGCATCATCAGGATATTCTTCCGTTGTCTTGGCGTTGTTATGCGGCCAGTTGGTGCCCCAGATGATGCGGTCGGGGGCGTATTCGGCTATCACCCTTGCAACAGCGGCGATGTCTTCGAAATCTGGGCCACCGGAACGGCTGGATTCATAGCAGCCTGCAAATTTGAACCAGCAATTGCCCTTGTCGATTAACCGCTTCAGTGCCGTAACCTGCGGACTATCCGGGGTCACGCCTGCGAAGAACTTGCCGTGGTGGTCGCAAATCCAGCGGCTTTTGATGGCGGCCAGCCGCTTTTCATGATCGAGAATACTCGAGCCATCAAACTGGACGGCGATACTCCAACCAAGTTCCTGCGCGAGACTGTCGACCTCTTCCAGATGCGTCAGATCAACCGCACCGCCCGGCAGGTCCATGATACGCGCGCCCACGACGCCGACATCGATAAGCTCCTGCAATTCATCCAGTGGCGTTTCGCGGGTCACGACCGCGACGCCCTTGGCAACGTGGCCCATGGCGCGCAAGCAGGCGATCAGGCTGGTGTTGTCGCGCTGATGGGCATTGCCCTGCGTGATGACGACGCGGTCGATGCCGATCCATTTCATCAGGCGGCGGTATTCTTCCGGTCCCGGCGTGCCTTCCGGCACAGGCGGTCCGCCCGCCAGTCCGGGGAAACCGGGCAGATACATATGCATCTGGGTGTCGATTGCGCCCTTGGGCATGGCGATGTGCGGGCGCCTGCCCTCAAAGGTTCTAACCAGTGTCATGAAAACTCCCTGTGGCGTCAGCCTTTTACTTCTGTGCTTGATCAGCCCTGCCGCAACATGGCGCGGTAGCGCTGCTGGCTGCCCTTCAAATGCAGACGCATGGCCTCACGCGCTGCGGATGCGTCGCCATCCGAAATGGCGTGGACGATCACATCATGCTCGTTTTGAAGCTGTTGCAGATAGGAGGCGGCGGTTTTCTCGGATTGCGATGACCGCAACGCCGCACGCGGAATAACGTTCTGGCCCATCACTTCCAAAAACTCGCGGAAGCGCGGGTTGTTGGTGGCGTCAGCAATGGCAAGATGCAGCTTGAAATCGGCTTCCGCTGTCGGCTTACCGTTTTCGATGCAATCCTGCACGGCTGACAGGCAGCGGATGATGGCCTCCTCCTGCGCAGGCGATCTGCGGATTGCAGCAAGCTCGGCCGCTTCGGTTTCGACGGCAGCACGCAATTCCAGAAGTTCGATGATGGAGGAAATACGATCGTGGTCCACATCCTGAAACGGCTGTGGTTGCTGCGCAGGCAGCGTCAGCACGAAAATGCCTGCCCCATGCCGCGCCTCGACCAACTTGTCGGCCCTAAGAGCCGCAACGGCTTCGCGCACCACCGTGCGGCTGACCTTGTAAAGCTCGGTCAGACCGGCCTCGCTGGGCAACTTATCACCCGGCTTGTATTCACCGGACAGGATGGATTGCCGCAACGCCTCAGCCGTCTGGCTGACCAGCGAGCCGCCGGCACGGCCAACAGTGGCATGTTCTTTTGCGCCGCCTTCGACGTTTTCATTGAAGCTGGCCAATATTCACTCCAGGCAAATTCGAGACATCGCTTTTGCGAATTGTCTGCGTCCTCATTTTTTGATTTTCCAAATATCCCGTAATCAAAGCAAATTGGCAATATTTATATTATTTCTGACGCACATTGATATGATCTCCGTTCCCGATCGGTTGTGGAGGACAAAATCGTCCCAATACAGGAAATGCGAGGCTTTCACGCAAGAAAATTTAAACGAAGCCGCAATACACTTCTATTCTATAAATGCTGTCCGGCAGACATGCTTTCCCATCATGAAGATAGAAAAAGCTCAATGCGATCACTCTTTTCCAAAGCAAAGCTGGCCCGGAGGTTCGCACGCTCTCGCGATGGCACAGCGGCGATAGAGTTTGCCATTCTGGCAATTCCTTATTTTCTCGTCGTTTTCGCTATCATCGAAACCTTTCTGGCGATGATGGGCGAGCAACTGGTGTCGAATGCGACAGACACCATGGCGCGCAAGCTGCGCACCGGACAGATTGCCAGCACGATTGCAAAAGAAGACTTCAGGAAGCAGTTTTGCGCGGAAGTGTCAGTGCTGATTACGTGCTCCGCAGATGAAATCAAGAAAGAGAGCAAGCTCTATATCGATCTTCGGCAGTTCAGCACCTTCGCGGATATACCAAAGACCATTCCCTTGATCGCGAACGGTCAATATTACGATATCGATTATAGCACCTTTGGCTTTAAGCCGGGTGGCCCCAACACCATCAATATGCTGCGCGTCTATTATCGCTGGCAGGTGATTACCGATCTTGTGCGGCCCTACCTCACCAAAATCCGCCCGGCAGACGGCTCCATGCCATCACATTTCCTGATTGTCTCTACGGACGCTTTCCGCAATGAATCCTATTAAAGAGCGTGCCCGGATGACACAGAGATCGAAGCAAGCCCTACGCGCAATAGGCAATATGCTGGGACGCCTGAGACGCGACCGGCAAGGCGTCGGCGCTGTCGAATTCGCCATCGTCTTTCCACTGCTTCTGGCGCTCTATATTACGGCCTTCGAACTGACCATCGGCTTCAGCGTCTATAAGCGAGCGACACATGCGGCTGGCTCGATTGCCGACCTTGTGTCGCAACAGTCCACCGTCAACAAGGTCTATCTCAACACGATGGAAGATGTTGCAGGGGCGATCTTCGCTCCGTACGGCACCGATGGTCTTAAACTGAAGATCAGCGGCATCCTGGTGGATGCCAACAAGGTCGCAAAGATAAGCTGGTCGTGGGATCAGAGTGATGGACGCCCGTATGTGGTGAATTCCATCGTCAACATTCCGGAGAACCTGAAACAACCGAATGCGTTTCTTGTTCACGCCGAACTGACGATACCGCATACGCTGCTGATGTTCATGTCGTCGGTATCCACCAAGATCACGCCCATTACCATTGGTCGCGATTATTACTTCGCCAAGCGTGAGGCAGATCCTATCCCCTGTAGCAATTGCTAAGAGAACCCTCGGCTTCATGAAAAAATAAACGCTGCGGAATCGATCTCGATTTCGCAGCGTTTTTTGTTGTCATAACGGAGTTAGTCGGCGGGCATGTCCAGTTTGCGGCTGAAAGCCAATGCGATGAGTGTGCAGGCTGCCCCTGAGAACAGGTAGATGCCAACCGCAAACAGGCCAAATTTCGATGAGAAGCCAAGCGCCACCAATGGTGCAAAACCTGCGCCGATGAGCCACGAAATGTCCGAAGTCAAAGATGCACCCGTGTAGCGATATTCTCGACTGAAACGGGAGGCCAACGCGCCACCAGCCTGACCGAAGGACAAGCCCAGCAGCGAGAACCCGATCAACACGAAGAGGTAACGACCGATATCGCCGGACGCCAACAGGATTGGTGCAATAAAGCTGAATATCCCGATCAACACCGCGGCGATGCCGAGCAGTTTGCGACGGCCGATCCTGTCCGCCAGAATGCCCGACACGACAATCATACCGCCCGCGATGATGGCGCTGACGAACTGCACGAACAGAAAATCAGAAATTCTCTGATTGGTGTTGAGCGACACCCAGCTGAGCGGAAACACGGTAACGAGATGGAACAGCGCAAAACTCGCCAATGGCACGAACGCGCCTGTTATCACGACTCGAGACTGTTGACGCAACATGCGGAACATCGGCTTTGGTTCCAGTTCATGCTGCTCCAACATGCTCTGGAATTCCGGCGTCATGATCATACGAAGCCGCGCAAACAGCGCCAGAACGTTGAGTGCCAGCGCGACGAAGAACGGGAAGCGCCAGCCCCATGCCAGAAATTCCGGGTTGGAAAGCTGCGTGGTGAAGATGATGAAGAACGCGCTGGCAAGACCGAAGCCCATGGCGGCACCCAGCTGCGGCATCATCGCGTACCAGCCGCGCTGTTTTTCAGGTGCGTTCATCGCCAGCAGCGAAACAAGACCATCCCATGCGCCACCGAGGCCAATGCCTTGGCCGATACGGAACACAGCAAGAAGAACGGGCGCGAGCATTCCGGCTTCTGCGTATGAGGGCAGGAAGCTGATCGCCATCGTCGATCCACAGAGGGTGAAAAGCGCTGCCGTGAGTTTGACGCCACGTCCGAACTTGCGGTCGATTTGCAGAAATAGAAGGGAACCGATGGGGCGGGCAATGAAGGCCAGCGAAAACACGGCGAAGGAATAAAGCGTTGCCGTGAGAGGATCGACAAACGAGAAGAAGACGTGAGGGAAAACCAGAGCAGAGGCAATGGCATACACGAAGAAGTCGAAAAACTCCGTCATTCTTGCCAGAATGACCGCGATCGTAATGCGATCTGGATCAACAGCCACCGGCGCACCGGGTTGGCCGTTCGGTTGTTTGTAGGATGAGGCCGTATCAGTATAACTCATAAAAATTCCCTCCTGCGTATGGGCAAGCCATGTGTGCAACGCAACCGGCTCCTCTTCCGTTGCGTCGCATGCGGCGGATTGTCACACAGGGTTTTCAGACCGTCAATTGAAGATTGCTGCAAGAGCGTTGTACGCCCTCTCGGGCACACAAAAGGACGCTCCAGCCGTTTAGATTCGAGCATCGCGCTTTCCGAAAATTGATCCCGATTTTCCGGCCGATGCCGTAAGGGGTTGCCCAGACGGTATCCTATGAGATAATGGCTCACCGTCTTGCCTTCCGGGTCCAATCCCTGTGCCGCGATGATCACGGTCGGAAGGTTATGCTGCACCGCGACAAACTACCTCATGTCATTTATGACGTTTGACAATTATACGCGACATTACCAAAAACAGTACGAGTACGAGAACGTGCGCACGCTCATGAAAATACCCTCTGCCCTCCTGGCCATTTCGTCTCTGCTGCTGTTAAGCGGTTGCGATCTCGTTGTGATGAACCCTGCGGGCGATATCGCCATCCAGCAGCGCGACCTCATCATCACCTCAACGGTTTTGATGCTCCTCATCATCGTTCCGGTGCTTGCCCTCACGCTTTTCTTTGCGTGGAAGTACCGTGCGTCCGCCAAGGCGGAGGATTACGATCCTGAATGGCACCACTCTACCCGTCTCGAAATGGTCATCTGGTCCGCGCCGGTGGCGATTATCCTGATGCTCGGAACCGTGACGTGGATTTCCACGCACCGTCTCGATCCGTATCGCCCCATCGAGCGTATCGACCACGAACGTCAGGTGACGGCTGATATGAAGCCGATCACGGTCGAAGTTGTGTCGATGGACTGGAAGTGGCTGTTCTTCTATCCGGAACTCGGCATCGGCAGCGTCAATGAATTCGCAGCACCGGTCGATGTGCCGATCAATTTCAAGATCACCGGCACGACCGCCATGAACTCGTTCTTTGTTCCCGCACTCGCCGGCCAGATTTATTCCATGGGCGGCATGCAGACCAAGCTTCACGCGGTCATCAACAAGCCCGGCGTGTATGATGGTTTCTCGGCCAACTTCTCCGGCCCCGGCTTTTCGCACATGCGCTTCAAGTTCCATGGTCTGAGCCAGGAAGGTTTTGACCAGTGGGTTGCGAAGGTCAAGGATGGCGGCAAGGGCTTTGGCCGCATGGAATATCTCGACCTCGCAAAACCAAGCGAGCGCGAGCCTGTACAGTATTTCGCCAGCGTCGATCCTGAGCTGTTCGACGCAATCCTCAACCGCTGTGTGGAGCCGAACAAGCTTTGCATGCGCGACATGATGCATATCGATGCAAATGGCGGCGGCGGTAAGGAAGGCATTGATATGGCCAAGGCGCTGAATTCCGTGATCTGCACGCCGCTTTCGCCTTATGGCGTTGCATCAGGCTCACAGTCGCTGCCTGCTGCAATCCAGGGCCAGACTTTCCAGCCAGCGGCTCTGCCAGACACCAAGGCTCAGCTGTCGTCTGCACCAAAAAACGCAGGCTGAACGTCGTAAAGCGCATCTGAATGACGATGCGTAGAATTAATAGATTGGAGCGTCCCTTGCATCCAGATGGAAGCAAGGCACTCTAAGTCAATCGCAAGAGGCTAAAATGGTCGCCACTACCGATCAAACGTCGTTTCTCTTCGGGAAGCTGACGTTGGAATCCATCCCCCTCCACGAGCCCATTCTGATCGTCACTTTTGCGGTCGTGGCTCTTGGTGGCGCAGCCCTTCTGGGTCTGCTCACCTATTTCAAGCTCTGGGGGTATCTCTGGAAGGAATGGTTCACGAGCATCGATCACAAGAAGATCGGTATCATGTACATTATTCTGGCGCTCGTCATGCTCATGCGCGGCTTTGCCGATGCTGTCATGATGCGTCTCCAGCAGGCCATTTCCTCTGGCGGTTCGGAAGGTTATCTCAACCCGCATCACTACGACCAGATTTTCACCGCCCATGGCGTGATCATGATCCTGTTCGTGGCAATGCCCATGATCACGGGTCTGATGAACTTCGTCATCCCGCTGCAAATCGGCGCGCGTGACGTTTCCTTCCCGTTCCTGAACAACTTCTCCTTCTGGATGACCATGGCTGGTGCCATCATCACCATGATTTCGCTGTTCATCGGTGAATATGCCCAGACCGGCTGGCTGGCCTATCCACCACTGTCCGGCATCGAGGGAAGTCCAAGCGTCGGTGTGGACTATTATATCTGGGGTCTACAGGTCGCCGGCGTGGGAACGACGTTATCGGGCATCAACCTGATCGTCACCATCATCAAGATGCGCGCACCGGGCATGACCATGATGCGCCTGCCGATTTTCGTCTGGACATCGCTGTGTTCCAACATCCTGATCGTGGCCTCCTTCCCGATCCTGACCGGAACACTCGCGCTGCTGACGCTTGACCGTTACGTTGGTACAAACTTCTTCACCAACGAGCTGGGCGGCAACCCGATGATGTATGTGAACCTCATCTGGATCTGGGGCCACCCGGAAGTTTACATTCTGGTGCTGCCTGCCTTCGGCATCTTCTCCGAAATCGTATCGACCTTCTCCAACAAGCGCCTCTTCGGTTACGCTTCGATGGTTTACGCGACAGTGGTTATCACCATTCTTGCTTACGTCGTCTGGCTGCACCACTTCTTCACCATGGGTTCTGGTGCCAGCGTCAATGCCTTCTTCGGCATAACGACCATGATCATCTCGATTCCGACGGGTGCGAAGATCTTCAACTGGCTGTTCACCATGTATAAGGGTCGCATCACGTTCGATGTCCCGATGTTGTGGACGATCGGCTTCATGATCACCTTCGTCATCGGCGGCATGACGGGCGTTCTGCTCGCCGTTCCTCCAGCAGACTTCGTGCTGCACAACTCGCTGTTCCTGGTCGCACACTTCCACAATGTGATCATCGGCGGCGTGCTGTTCGGCGTGCTGGCGGGTATCGTCTACTGGTTCCCGAAGGCGTTCGGCTACCGTCTCGATCCTTTCTGGGGCAAAATGTCGTTCTGGTTCTGGTTCATCGGCTTCTACTTTGCCTTCATGCCGCTCTACGTACTGGGCCTGATGGGCGTGACCCGCCGCCTCAGCCAGTTCGAAGACACGTCGCTGCAAATCTGGTTCATCATCGCCGCATTCGGTGCCTTTCTCATCGCGCTTGGCATTGCGTCTTTCATCATCCAGCTCATTGTCAGCTACTTCAAACGCGAAGAGCTGCGTGACGTTACGGGCGACCCCTTCCATGGTCGCACGCTGGAATGGTCCACATCGTCTCCTCCGCCTGCTTACAACTTCGCTTTCACGCCGGTCGTGCATGAAATCGATGCCTGGGCGCACATGAAGAGACACGGTGCGGAACGCCCTGTGGACGGGTTCATACCCATCCACATGCCGAAGAACACAGGCACGGGCGTCATCCTCAGCGCCATCAGCATTGCGCTCGGCTTCGCTCTGGTGTGGCACATTTGGTGGTTGGCAATCGTGGCGCTGGTTGCCATCATCGGGGTCTCCATCGCCCACACCTTCAACTATAATCGCGACTATTACATTCCGGCATCGGATGTGACGGACGTTGAAGCAGCCCGTACCAAGCTGCTGGCAAATCAGGCGTAACAGAATGTCTCAAGCACCTGCCCAGAGCGCCAATGGCGCGGAAAAGCCGGTCTTCTACCTGAAGGAAGACCACCACCCGGAAAACGGCACAGCAGTCGGTTTCTGGCTGTACCTCATGAGCGACTGCCTTATCTTCGCAACGCTCTTTGCAACCTATGCCGTTGTCGGCCGCAACTATGCGGCTGGCCCTTCCGGCGCGGATTTGTTCGATCTGAAGCTCGTGGCCATCAACACGGCCTTCCTGCTTTTGTCTTCCATCACCTATGGCTTTGCCATGCTGGAAGCGGACAAGAAGAAGATCAACACAACGCTGATCTGGCTTGCCATCACCGGCCTGTTTGGTCTGGCCTTCCTCTGTGTCGAACTTTACGAGTTCTACCACCTGATCCATGAAGGTGCGACGCCACAGCGTTCTGCCTTCCTGTCGGCATTCTTCGCGCTGGTCGGCACCCACGGTTTGCACGTCACATTCGGTGTCATCTGGCTGGTCACGCTGATGGTACAGGTCAAGAAATATGGCCTTCACGCTGCAAACAAGCGCCGCCTGATGTGTCTGTCCATGTTCTGGCACTTCCTGGACGTGATCTGGATCGGCGTATTTTCCTTCGTATATCTGGCTGGAGTTCTGTGATGGTTTCGAACACACACGATCACGGTCATTCGCATGACCACGGACACGATCATGATCATGACCATGGGCATGACCACGACAGCGGAGAAGATCACGGCTCGTTCAAGAGCTACATGATCGGCTTTATCCTCTCGGTCATCCTGACGGCCATTCCATTCTGGCTGGTCATGGGTGATGTGCTGGAAAGCCGCACGGCCACCCTGCTGGTCATCATGCTGTTCGGCGTGGTGCAGGTTTTTGTGCACATGATCTACTTCCTGCACATGAACACGAAGTCGCAGGGCGGCTGGATATTCATGTCGCTGCTGTTCACGCTGGTGGTGGTTATGATCACTCTCGTTGGTTCGCTCTGGGTCATGTACAACATGAACAAGAACATGATGCCGACCATGACTATGGAGCAGATGCGCAACATGCCTTGACAGGCAGACCTGCATACGAAATCGCGGCCCGCTTTCAAGCCGGCTGTATCTCTCCGAAAGACCTCATAAACCCACACATCGGAGAGCCGGTTTGTGGGTTTTTTGTTGAGCTGGAAAACGTCGATGACAGTCCAAAAAGAAGTCTCTCCAACCAAAGGCATTCGCCCTGCCGCCGTCTTCGTCATGGCGATAACACTGGTTCTGACGGGCTGCCTGCTGGCATTAGGCACATGGCAAGTGAGCCGCCTGATGTGGAAACGCGATCTCATCGCCCAAGTGGAGCAACGCGCCCACGCCGCGCCGGTGGAAGCGCCTGCGGCCACCGAGTGGCCGTCACTCACCACTCCCGCCCTATATGAATACCGCCGCGTGCACGTCTCCGGCACGTTCCGCCATCAGGACGAGGTGCAGGTCTATACGGTGTCCGATCTCGGCCCCGGCTATTGGGTACTGACGCCTTTGCAACAAGCTGACGGTTCACTTGTCATCATCAACCGTGGCTTTGTGCCCACCGATAAACGCGATCCCTCGATGCGCCCACAAAGTGAAATGACTGGCCCGATCGACATCACCGGCCTGATGCGGGCACCCGAAACCGGCGGGCTTTTCCTGCGCACCAACGACCCTGCCAACAATCGCTGGTATTCGCGCAACATCGCACAGATCGCGCAAACCAAGGCGCTTGTAAATACAGCACCGTTTTACATCGATGCGGATGCAACGCCGAACCCCGGCGGCCTGCCCGTCGGAGGCAAAACCGTGCTGGCCTTTCCCAACAATCACCTGTCCTATGCCATCACCTGGTATATTCTGGCTGGCATGATGGTGGCCGCTGGCTGGTATGTGACGCGCAATCTGAATGCGCCTCAATAAACCGTTTCACCTTTTGTTGATCGGTGATTTATATCGATGGTTTGTGATTGCGGCCGTGTGAGCCGCGCTTTTTGTGGTGATGAATGGCACGCGCTTTTCTTCTTGTTCTCGATTCCTTCGGCGTGGGTGGCGCACCGGACGCCGATGACTACGGCGATCTGGGATCAAACACGCTCAGCCATATTGCCGAATTCTGCGCAGCCGGTGCCGCTGACCGAGCGGGCCTGCGTTCCGGGCCATTGCATTTGCCGAACATGTCGGCGCTCGGTTTGTTGAATATCGCCCAGCTTGCCAGCGGTGAGAAACTCGCAGGCATGGAGCCGCCCGAGCGCATTTACGGCATTCATGGTTGCGCCAATGAAGTTTCCAAAGGCAAGGACACACCGTCCGGTCATTGGGAAATCGCCGGTACTCCGGTGCGGTTCGACTGGGGTTATTTCCCCACCGAAGGCGATGCCTTTTCGCCGGAACTCGTTGAGGCCATTTGCGAGGCTGGCGACGTTCCCGGTATTCTTGGCAATTGCCACGCCTCTGGCACAGAGATCATTGCCCGTTTTGGTGAGGAGCATATCCGCACCGGCAAACCCATTTGCTACACCTCATCGGACTCGGTGTTTCAGATTGCGGCACACGAAACCCATTTCGGATTGGATCGGCTCATTGCCTTCTGCGAGACTGTCCGCACACTTGTCGATCCACTGAACATCGGGCGCGTCATTGCCCGGCCCTTCGTTGGCGTCACGGCAGCGACTTTCGAGCGTACCGGTAATCGCCGCGACTTCTCCGTGCTGCCTCCGGAACCCACCCTGCTGGACCGTCTGGTCGAGCAAAACCGTAAGGTTCTTGCCATTGGCAAGATCGGCGATATCTACGCGCATCAGGGTATCACCCGCGTCATCAAGGCCAACGGCAACGAAGCGTTGATGGATGCGACGCTGGAGGCCATGGAAGAGGCGGAAAACGGTGATTTGGTTTTCACCAATTTCGTGGATTTCGACATGATCTACGGCCATCGCCGCGATGTGGCAGGCTATGCCGCAGCGTTGGAAGCCTTTGACGCCCGCCTGCCGGAAATTCATCGCAAGATGCAGCCCGGCGATATGGCCATTCTGACCGCCGACCACGGCTGCGACCCCACCTGGCGCGGCACCGACCACACCCGCGAACGTGTGCCGATCATGGCCTTTGGCCCCGGTATTCGTGAACGCAACATTGGCATCCGCTCATCCTTCGCCGATATCGGCGAGAGCATCGCTACCCATCTCAGCATCCCGTCCGGAAGGCACGGCAGGAGTTTCATGTGACGTCCCATCTTCTCAAAGCAGAAATCCATTGCCATCTGGAGGGTGCAGCCCCGCCAGCGCTCGTCGAAAAACAGGCACGGAAATACGGCATAGACAGCAGCACCTTCCTGCGTGACGGTGCTTATATCTGGAGCGATTTCGCTGAATTCATCCGCTGTTACGACGCCGTGGCTCAAGTCTTCAAAACGGAAGAGGATTACGCGCTTCTGACGGAAGCCTACCTCACCGAACTGGCTGGCGAAAACACCATCTATAGCGAGTTGATCATCTCGCCAGACCACGGCGACCGCATTGGCCTTGGTGCCGATGCCTATCTTGCCGGGATCGCAGCGGGCATGACTGCCGCCAAAGAAAAGACCGGCATCGAAGCCCGCATCATCGTCACAGGCGAGCGCCATTTCGGCCCCGAAAGCGTCATCGCCGCTGCCGAATATGCAGCGCGGGTCAACCATCCCCTGATCACCGGGTTTAACATGGCGGGCGAAGAACGGATGGGCCGCGTCGCGGATTATGCCCGCGCTTTCGATATTGCCCGCGATGCGGGTCTTGGCCTCACCATTCACGCTGGCGAAGTCTGCGGACCCTTCAGCGTTGCGGATGCGCTGGATCTCGTCAAACCACAGCGCATCGGCCACGGCGTTCGTGCCATCGAAGATGATGCACTCGTCGCACGTCTGGCCGAACTCGGCACCGTGCTTGAGGTCTGCCCAGGCTCGAATATCGCACTGCATGTCTACCCGGATTTCGAAAGCCATCCGTTAAAGCGCCTTCGCGATGCGGGCGTGCGGGTCTGCATCAGCTCCGATGACCCGCCGTTTTTCTCCACATCGCTTGTGCAGGAATACGAGATTGCACGTCATGCCTTTGGTTTCAGCGATGCAGACATCAACGCCATGACCCGCACGTCGCTGGAAGCGGCATTTGTGGATGAGGCAACCCGCGTTACGCTTCTCGCAAAGTTCGATGCGGCAGTGACAGAGTTGAGGACGACCGGATAAAAAGCCGCTTAAGCCTTGCGAAAGCCGCTTATTCGGTGAAATACAGAACCATAACATAGTAGAGGGAAGGCCAGTTTTCATGGACGGCGTCACAGTTATCGATCATCCGCTCGTGCGGCACAAACTCACCATCATGCGCAAGAAGGAAACCTCCACGGCTGGCTTCCGCCGGCTGCTGCGCGAAATTTCGACGCTGCTGTGTTACGAGGTCACCCGCGATCTCGAAATGAAGATGGAAACCATCGAAACACCGATGCAGACCATCGAAGCGCCTGTTCTGGAAGGCAAGAAACTGGTTTTCGCGTCCATCCTGCGCGCCGGTAACGGCCTGCTGGAAGGTATGCTGGAACTCGTTCCTTCCGCCCGCGTCTCACATATCGGCGTCTACCGCGATCACGATACGCTCGAGGCGGTCGAATATTATTTCAAGGCCCCGGAAAGCCTCGACGCCCGCCTCATCATCGTGGTCGATCCGATGCTGGCAACCGGCAACTCTTCCATTGCCGCCATCGAGAAATTGAAAGAGCGCGGCGCAAAGAACATCCGCTTCCTCTGCCTGCTGGCCGCACCGGAAGGCATCAAGAACTTCCGTGAAGCTCACCCGGATGTGCCGATCTTTACCGCCTCCATCGACAGCCATTTGAACGAACAAGGCTACATCGTTCCAGGCCTCGGCGATGCGGGCGACCGCATGTATGGGACAAAATGATCTAAAAATCGACAAAGTCGATTAACCAACTCTCGTCTTCAAGCCGCTGCTCCCCATCGGAGCGGCGGCTTTTTGCCATGTGTTAGCAACTTATTCACGCATCCTGCTCACATCATACGCCATAAAGCGTGTGCTGCTTGGTGATGGGAGGAAATGAGCGAACATGATGTCACGGGGATTTCTTTTCGCCGCTGGCGGCATCATTATTCTCGCCGTCTCCGCGCCCAAGTTCCTTGAAGGTTACGTCGGCATCCAAGGCGAGCAGGAAGCAAAAGGCGCTGCGTTACCGGTAGCCAAGCAAAACACAGCGCCATCTGCACCGAGCGCAGGGACGGTGACGCTGACCGCCGATGAACGGGGTCACTACGCGGCAAAACTCAAAATCAATGGCAAACAGATCGAGGGGCTTATCGACACGGGCGCCTCGCTGGTTGCGTTTGATGAGAGGACCGCAAAGCGGCTTGGTTATGTCATTAAAGAGAGTGACTACAAATACCAGACATCAACCGCGAACGGCGTCACGTCGGTCGCCGTCATTATGCTGGACAGGGTCGAGCTGGGAAACATCGTTGCGCGCGATGTGCAGGCAACCGTGTCGAAAGAAGGACGGCTCAACACCGTTCTGATCGGCATGAGTTTTCTGAAACAGCTGAAATCCTTCAAATCAGAAAACGGCAAACTTATTTTGACGCGATAAGCATCACGGATTGATACGTGAAACGATAATCGGCTTCTCGCCGGGTGCTTCCTGAGCAATGCTGTAGGTTTTTGACACGTCTTGGATGGCCTTTGCCGCGTCCTCTTTCGTTGCCGCATGAACCATGGCAAGAGGCTGACCTTTTTCCACTTTCGTTCCCAATGGCAGAATATGCGAAATTCCGACGCGATGATCGATAACGTCACTGGGGTGGCGGCGACCACCGCCGAGCTCTACGACGACCATCCCGAGATCGCGGGTTTGGCAAGTGGAGAGCCAGCCGGTTTCGGGTGCTGGAACTGGGACGATGTGGGGTGCGGGCTTCAGATAGTCGTTGGGTTTTTCGATGAGGTCTGAAGGTCCGCCGAGGGCTGATATCATTTGGGCGAAACGTTCCATTGCGACGCCGGATGTGAGCGCTTTGCGTGCCATGACCTCGCCATCTGCGAGGCTGGAAGTAGCACCCGCTTGAACCAGCATTTCGGCGGTGAAGGCGAGAACCAATTTTTCGATGCGGGTTCCGGCTTTTTTGCCGGAAAGGAAATCAAGGCAATGGGTGATTTCGAGCGCATTGCCAGCGGTGTCGGCCAGTGGTTCGTTCATATCGGTAATCAAAGCCGAGGTTTTGACCCCTGCGCCGTTGGCGACTTCGACGAGGGAGCGGGCGAGTTGTTCGGCTTCATCGGCGCTTTGCATGAAGGCACCGCTGCCGAATTTCACGTCCAGAACGAGCGTTTCCAGCCCTGCGGCAAGCTTCTTCGACAGGATGGAGGCGGTAATAAGCGGGACGGAATCCACCGTGGCCGTCACGTCGCGGATGGCGTATAGGCGCTTATCGGCAGGGGCGAGATCCCCTGTCTGGCCGATGATGGCGCAACCGACTTGGCTGACTGTGCGGCGAAACACGGCTTCATCCGGCATGACGTTATAGCCGGGGATGGCTTCCAGCTTGTCCAGCGTGCCACCAGTGTGGCCAAGGCCCCGGCCTGAAATCATCGGCACGGCCAGACCGCAGGCAGCGACGATGGGAGCAAGCATGAGCGAGACATTGTCGCCCACGCCGCCGGTGGAGTGTTTGTCGGCGATTGGCTTGCCGATATCGGCCCAGGAGAGGACATCGCCGCTGTCGCGCATGGCCAGCGTCAACGCCACGGTTTCATCCCGGCTCATGCCGCGAAAGAACACTGCCATGGCGAAGGCTGCGGCCTGGCCCTCGGAGATGGTGCCCTTGGACAGCGCAGCGATGAAGGCCGCGATGTCACCCGCGTTCAGCGTTTCGCCGTCACGTTTGCGGCGGATGATTTCCTGCGGGATCATGGCAGCTCAATATCCGCTGGATGCCTTGGCGGGCTCACCACCGGCCAGCACGTTCAAGATATCATCCAGGACTCCGGATGCGCCAAAGCGGAAGGTCGAAGGCATGGCCCAGTTGGGCTGCATGATGGTTTCGGCCAAGCGAAGGTAGAGCGTGGCATCTGCCACCGTACCGATGCCGCCAGCAGGCTTGAAGCCGACCTTCTTTTTGCTATCACGGATGGCCTGCAACATGATGTCGGCGGCCTCAAGCGTGGCGTTGACGGTGACTTTGCCGGTGGAGGTTTTGATGAAATCCGCACCCTCGGCAATGGCGATTTCGGAGGCGCGGCGAATGAGTGTCTTGTCTTTCAGCTCGCCGGTTTCGAGGATGACCTTGAGAAGAACAGGGGCGATGGAAGCCTTGCGCACGGCAGCAACCATTTCAGCCACGGCAGTTTCATCGCCTGCGATGAATTTCTTGTAGGGAATGACCAGATCGATTTCATCGGCACCATCACGGATGGCGCGTTCTGTTTCAGCCACCACGGTTGCCATATCCAGATCACCAGACGGAAAGTTCACCACCGTCGCGATGCGAATGGTGTGGTTGTCGCCGAAGGCGGCGCGGGCTTGCGCCACAAAGCGCGGCCAGATGCAGATGGCGGCGGTGTTGCCATATTGCGTATGGGCTTTCTGGCACAGAGCAGCAATCTGCTCTGGCGTGCAGTCTTCTTTGAGATTGGTGAGGTCCAGCAAGGACAATGCCAGAGAGGCGGCTTCACGCGGGCGCTGAAGTTCCATACTCAGTTTCCTCCTGAGATCATTTCCGTTAAAATAGCGGCGAGACGTCTGCCGCCAATGGGTGCCATGTCTTTGGTTTCTTCATGGCTCAACTCTGCGCCGGTCATGCCTGCGCCGTAGTTGGTAATAACCGAAGCGGCGGCAACACGCATCCCGAAAAAGCGCGCGAGGATGACTTCTGGCACCGTGGACATGCCCACGGCATCTGCGCCGAGCGTGCGAGCCATGCGGATTTCTGCCGGCGTTTCAAAGCTTGGGCCGGAAAACCACATATAGACGCCACCGAAGAGCGGCACGGTTGCTCGGATGGCGGCGTTGCGCATGGCAAGCGTAAGATCAGCATCATAGGCGCTGGTCATGCCCACGAAGCGGCTGTCGCTTTCCTCGCCGATCAGCGGGTTCATACCAGAATAATTGATGTGATCGGTGATCTGCATGACTGAGCCGGGTGGCATATCCTGCCGTACCGAGCCCGCCGAATTGGTGAGGATCAGCGACTGCACACCGATGCCCGCCAAGGCTTCGATGGCCGGGCGCATGGCATTCGCATCACCCTTTTCATAATAATGGACACGTCCAGCCAGCATGATCACGGGTTGACCGCCGAGATAACCGGCGACGAATTCGCCCGCGTGGCCGGAGACAGCACTTTCCGGAAAACCCGGAATGTCCGCGTAGGGAATGCGGATGGCGTCTGTGACCTCTTCCACCAGCGAACCGAGGCCGGAGCCGAGCACGATGGCGGTGCGGGGCATCAGCCCGTTCAGCCGGTCAACCAGAACATCGATGATAGCGTGATCCATCACGGCAGCTCGGTTTTAAAGCTGAAAGGCAGCAGTTCGTCCATGGTCATGACCTTTTGGACGCCGACTTCGTCGCACAGGTAAATCTTGGTATCGGCAGAGGCGAACTCGGCAATCTTCTGGCGGCAACCGCCGCAAGGCGGGCAGAGCGCCAGCTTTTCTGCGATGACGGCGATTTCCGTGATCTTCTTCGCTCCGCCCATGATCATGGCGCTGATGGCGGAAGGCTCCGCGCACCAGCCCTGTGGGAAGGACAGGTTCTCGATATTCGCGCCCTTATAAATCTTGCCGTCTTCAGCGCGGATGGCAGCACCCACCGGGAATTTGGAATAGGGCGCATGGGCGAAGCTCATGGCCTCGCGAGCGGCCTCGAAAAGCACCTGAGCGCTTGTATCTTGGGACATGGACTAACGCTCCTTCGAGTAAGCAACGCCACCGGCCTTCGGCGGCTTGGCAACGCCGATGAAACCGGCCAGTAAAATGCAGGTGAGAATATAGGGCAGCGCCTGGAAGATTTGCACCGGCACTTCACCAATGCCGGGAATGGCTTTGCCCTGCATGAAGTTGGCCACCGCATCCAGAAAACCGAACAGCAGGCAGGCGAACATGACCGGCACCGGCTTCCATTTGGCAAAAATCAGCGCGGCCAGCGCGATGTAACCCTTACCCGCCGACATGTTGGCAATGAAGGCTGCCGACTGCGCAACGGCGAGATAGGCACCGGCGAACCCGCAGAGGAAACCGGCAACGATCACGGCGCGGAAGCGCATCCATACGACCGAAATACCCGCCGTATCCACCGCGCCCGGATTTTCACCCACGGCACGCAAGCGAAGGCCGAAGCGGGTACGGTACAGCACCCACCATGAAATCGGCACAGCAAGGAAGGCGAGATAGGTGAGGATGTTGTTGCCGGAAATGACGTTGGCATAAAGCGGGCCAATGAACGGAACGTCGCGGATCATATCCACACCCGGCAGAATGATGGGCGTGAAGCGGCCACCGGTGGGGATTTGCGGCGTGCGACCACCCTGCCCGAACCATGCCTGCCCTAAAACCACGGTGAGACCAGCGGCCACGAAATTCAGTGCCACGCCTGAGACAATCTGGTTGCCGCGATTGGTGATGACGGCAAAGCCGTGGACCAGCGAAAAGAAGATCGAAACGCCGATGCCTGCGGCCAGACCCGCCCATGGATCTGCGGTGAGATAGGCCACGCAGGCGGATGCGAAGGCCGCAGCCAGCATCTTGCCCTCAAGGCCGATATCGAACACGCCAGCGCGTTCTGAAAACAACCCGGCAAGAGCGGTGAACAGCAGCGGGATCGTCAAGCGAACGGTCGAACCGAGAATGCTGACCAGCATATCGAAGGTGTCCATGGTTCTTACCTCTTCACGAATTGCTGGTAGATGCGCACCAGAGCAGGCCGGTACATATATTCGAGTGCGCCTGCAAACAGGATCACCAGACCCTGAATGACGACGATCATCTCACGGGTGATGTTAGGCATTTCAAACGAAAGATCGGCACCGCCTTGATAGAGAATGCCGAACAGAAGTGCGGCAAAGACGATGCCCAGCGGGTGGCTTCGTCCCATCAGCGATACGGCAATGCCGACGAAACCGGCACCGCCGACGAACTCCACCTGCAAGCGCGCCGATGCGCCCATGACCGGGTTCAGCGCCATCATGCCCGCCAGACCGCCGGAAATCAGCATGGCTATGATAACCGTGCGCGAATAAGGAATGCCCGCATAGACAGCCGCAGAGGGGCTGATGCCGAGCGTGCGCATCTCATAACCCAACTTGGTGCGCCAGATGAGCACCCACACCAGAAAGGCAGCAACAAGCGCGATGATGAAGGATACGTTGAAGGGTGCGGGGCCGAGTTTCAGGCCGAACATCGCCATCAACCAATCCAGCTTCGGCAACTGTCCACCCGGCAAGAAGGTGCGCGTTTCCGGTGCCATCTTGCCAGGCACGATCAGAACATTCACCAGCAGGTACACCATCAGTGCGGCTGCGATGAAATTAAACATGATGGTGGTGATGACCACATGGCTGCCGCGCTTTGCCTGTAGCCAGCCGGGAATGAATGCCCACGCTGCGCCAAAGAGGGCTGCGCCCAAGACGGCAAACGGCATGGTGACATACCAAGGCACGTAACGATCCAGTGCCAGCGCCACCAATGCGGCACCGAGACCGCCAATATAGGCTTGGCCTTCCGAGCCGATGTTGAACAGGCCGGCATGGAAAGCGACGGCTACGGAGAGGCCGGTGAAAATGAAGCTGGTGGTGTAAAACAGCGTGAAACCAATGGCATCACCACGACCAAGCGCACCTTCCACCAGAAGTCTCAGCGCAGCGAAGGGGTCTTCTCCAATGCCCCAGACCACAAGACCGGAGATGAAAAAAGCGGTGGCGATGTTCAGCAACGGCAGAAGGCCGTAGCTGATCCAGTTGGGTAGAGGAACGGAAGCTGTACTCATGAGCTTTAAAGCCTTTGCCTTATGCGGCGATGCCGGCCATCATCAGGCCCAGCGTTTGTTCTTCGGCTTCCGCCGTTTTTTCACCAACCACCCGGCCTGCGAACATGACCAGAATGCGATCCGACAAGGAACGGATTTCATCCAGTTCCACTGACACCAGCAGTATGGCCTTGCCCGCATCCCGCATCTCAATGATGCGGCGGTGGATGAATTCGATCGCACCGATATCCACACCGCGCGTCGGCTGGCCGATGATCAGCATCTTCGGATCGCGCTCGATTTCACGCGCAACGACGATCTTCTGCTGATTGCCGCCGGAGAAGTTGGCGGTTTTCAACCGGGCGTTCGGCGGGCGAATATCGTATTTCTCGATCTTCTCTGCTGCATCCTTGCGAATGGCCTCGGGATTGAGAAACGGGCCTTTGCCATAGCGTTCATCGCGGTGATAGCCGAGAATGGAGTTTTCATATTCCTCGAATTTCAGGACCAGACCCATATGGTGGCGATCTTCGGGGATATGCGCGAGGCCAAGCTGACGCAGAATGGCGGGATCGACCTTATCGACCACCTTGCCGCCCATCAGGATTTCGCCCGAATAGGGTTTGCGAATGCCGGCAATCGCTTCCAGCAGTTCCGACTGGCCGTTACCGGCAACCCCGGCAATGCCGACGATCTCGCCAGCCCGCACATCAAACGACACATCGTCCACCATGGTCACGCCACGGCTATCCTTGACGGTGAGGTTGCGCACGGAAAACAGCACATCGCCGGGGTTGGATTCGCCCTTTTCGACGCGCAGAAGCACGCGGCGGCCAACCATGAGCTCGGCCAGTTCTTCCACCGTCGTTTCAGAGGTCTTGCGGGTCGCCACCATTTCGCCGCGGCGCATGACAGACACCTCATCGGTGATCGCCATGATCTCGCGCAGCTTGTGGGTGATGAGGATGACGGTTTTGCCCTGATCGCGAAGAACGCCGAGAATCTTGAACAGGTGATCGGCTTCGGCGGGCGTCAAAACGCCGGTCGGCTCATCGAGGATGAGGATTTCCGCGCCGCGATACATCGCCTTTAAGATTTCGACACGTTGTTGCAGGCCAACCGGCAAATCCTCGATGATCGCATCGGGATTAACCTCAAGGCCATACGCATCTTCCAGCCTTTTCAGCTCTTTGCGGGTCGCAGCCGTGCCTTTCGCCAGCAAAACGCCACCTTCGGCACCGAGCATGATGTTTTCCAGCACGGAGAAATTTTCCACCAGCATGAAGTGCTGATGCACCATGCCGATGCCGGTATCGATGGCAGCCTGACTGTCACGAATATTGACGGGCTTGCCATTGACTCGGATTTCACCGGAATCGGCGTGGTAAAAGCCGTAAAGGATCGACATCAGAGTCGATTTTCCAGCTCCGTTTTCCCCGATGATCCCGTGGATCGTCCCCTTGGTCACGGTAAGATTGATATTCTTGTTGGCGTGTACGGTACCGAATTTCTTATCGATTCCCACAAGCTCGATGGCAGGTTCCATGGTCAACCCAAACGTCTCCGATCACTGGATATAAAAAGGGCGCAACGCGATTACGCGATGCGCCCTTTTCCAAAAACCTACATCACTTTGGGCAGGACTTGTCCGACATATAGTCGTGAACCTTGACCGTGCCAGCGATGATATCGGCCTTCGCCTTATCCACTGCGGCAATCATCTCCGGGGTGATGAGAGCCTTGTTGTCAGCGTCCAGCGAGTAAGCAACGCCGTCTTCCTTGACACCAAGCGCAACAATGCCGCCCGTGAACTTGTCGTTCTTGACATCAGTATAGGCGTTGTAAACAGCCAGATCGACGCGCTTGACCATGGAGGTCAGAACGGAACCGGGGTGCAGGTGGTTCTGGTTGGAATCCACACCGATGGAGAGCTTTTTGTTGTCGGCAGCAGTCTGGAGAACGCCGAGACCGGTTGCGCCTGCTGCTGCGTAAACGACATCTGCACCCTGATCGAGCTGGTTCTTCGTCAGTTCACCACCGCGAACCGGGTCGTTCCATGCAGCACCGGTTGTGCCGGTCATGTTCTGGAACACTTCGATCTTGTCGTTGGCAGCCTTGGCACCCTGTGCGTAACCGCAGGCGAACTTGCGGATCAACGGAATGTCCATGCCGCCGATGAAGCCAACCTTGCCGGTTTTGGATGCCATGCCAGCCAAAAGACCGACGAGGTAAGAACCTTCTTCTTCCTTGTAAACAACCGAACGCACGTTCGGCAGTTCAACGACGGAGTCGACGATCACGAACTTCGTGTCGGGAAACTCGGCCGCAACCTTCTCCATGGCCGAAGTCCAGGCAAAGGACACGGCAACAACAGGGTTGAAGCCACGGCTGGCGAAGTTACGAATCGCCTGCTCGCCCTGTGTATCGCTGGTCGGCTCGAAATCGCGGAAATCAATGCCAGTTTCAGCCTTGAACTTTTCTGCGCCCGTGGCAGCGGCTTCGTTGAACGACTTGTCGAATTTGCCGCCCGTGCCGTAGACAAGCGCAGGCTTGATGTCCGCAGCCAAAGCGGAAGCCGACATCGCAGCAAGTGCGAAAAGCGTCAGAAGGGATTTTTTCATTGTGCAGCCCTGTTGTTACAGTTTGGTTTTTTTAAAGGGTCCTCCCGCAAACCCGAAAATCGGGAATGTCTGCGGAACTGCCAGCCTTTTTGACTGTGCGTGGGGATCATCCTTGCACGGCTGCAAGAAAAATTCATCCGGTTTTTTTGACCCAGTGGAAAAACTGTTAACTGCCGGTTTTTTAGTCTCAACGACGAATAATTTGCAAAAAAATAGAGCGCCCTGCATCGTTTTTGATGCGTGAAAGCGCCCTAACATATTGAAGCTAAACCATATGCACAGCCAAACGCTGTCCAGTCTCCCGACGAGCGATTCAGCCGATATCGCAGCTTACGCCCGTTCCGCGCAGGCCGCAGTAACCACCGGGATTTTTCGCGAGATACTGCTGATGATAATCTTCCGCATAATAGAAGATATCCAGAGGTTCGATTTCCGTGGTGATGGCCTGCGTATGACCAGCAGCCTTCAACGCCTGTTGAAACGTGTCGCGCGCCGCTTTTGCCTCTGTCAGTTGCTGGTCATTCGTGGTGTAGATCACCGAGCGATAGGTCGTGCCCACATCGTTGCCCTGGCGCATGCCCTGTGTTGGATCATGCTCCTCGAAGAATATCTTGAGCAGTGCGGCGAGTGACACTTTAGACGGATCGTAAACCACCTTCACCACTTCGGCATGGCCCGTGAGCCCGGTGGTGGTTTCCTGATAGGTCGGGTTGAGCGTGATGCCGCCGGAATAACCGACCGCCGTCACCCAGACACCCGGTGTTTTCCACAAAAGCCGTTCCGCACCCCAAAAACATCCCATGCCGAGATAGATCGTCTCCAGACCTTCAGGATAAGGTCCTTTGATGACATTGCCGTTGACGTAGTGATGTTCTGGAATGGTCAATGCCTGTTCACGACCCGGATATGCCGTTTCTGCCGTGGGCATGGTGGTTTTTTTGGAAATCGTATCAAATCCGAACATAACATTCTCCTTGCGGCCACTCATAAGCCGCCATCTGGTTTCTGCATGATCTGCGTGGTGATGGTCGCATCAGGCGGAAAAACGGCCCAAAGCTCTCGGCCTTCTATATCCCGCCATCCAGAACAGGAGTGAGAGACCAAGAAGAACCGCAAAGGCCGGAACCACGGAAAGGCCGATCTCGACCAATCGCCACGCTTCTGGATGAATATAGTGCGCGATGGCGCTTTCTGCCATGGCTAGAGATAGAGGAAAAAATTGCACCCACGCATCGCGGGCGCTCACCATATCGACCGAATAGGTCGACACTGAGCGAATCGAATCCAGCACTCCAACACCCACAGCAGCGGCCAAAAACATAAAACTCAGCAGCCTGAAAAACGTTTTCACAAAAAAGTCCTCACCCGATGGCCGCTACGACGCATGTTAAAAGCCCTATAATCTCTGGATAAAGGCCATAAACAGCCTTTGCAATCTCGGCATATACAAGGAATCGCACGACAATTAAAAAAACTGTCAGATTTCGGGTTGATCCTGCCGAATTCATCGGTATATATCGCGCCGTTCCAGTGATTTGCAGTTGTCACAAAATGCAGATGTTTAGACGGACAGGTGGCCGAGTGGTTTAAGGCGCACGCCTGGAACGCGTGTGTGCGTGAAAGCGTACCGTGGGTTCGAATCCCACCCTGTCCGCCATTCAGAATCAATCAAACAGTTTTATGACATAAAAAACGGTGCCTGGAGCAAGATGCACTGTCATTTCAACGCGCATAGCCGAATCGAAGATGTGATTTCAAAATTGAACCAGGTCGAATGCAATCCCGAACGGGCGTGATCGCATTCAAGGCCAACGGGGCGCATTCATCAATATTTATCTAAGCTTCGCCTTCAAAGACGCATCCGGGAAGCATGTCGGCTTTAGTCCGTTTTTGGCTTGCCAGTCACCCAGCGACCGTCGTGTCTTGAAACCCGCCAAGCCGTCTGCCTTGCCGACATCATAACCCTTGGCGACCAAGGCCTTTTGCATGGCCAGCACGTCTGAGCGCAGCATGGAACCTACATTGCCCCATTCGGCCTGAAATGGGCCCGCGCCGAAGGCGATGCGGTCTGCCAGATTGCCGATGAAAAGAGCATAGAGGTCGGAGTTGTTGTATTCCTTGATGACGTAGAAATTGGGTGTCACCACAAATTCCGGGCCGTGGCGTCCAGCGGGAACCAGCATCATGCCATCGGCTGTCATGTCGTTGGCGGGAAAGGCTTTACCGGAGATACGGGTGATGCCGAGCTTGGCCCAGTTTGCGACGGGGCGGGCGAGGTCTGGGCCCTCCTGTGCGCAGGATACATCGTCTGGTATGGAAACTTCAAAGCCCCAATCGCGGTTTCTCTGCCAGCCGCGCTTGGAAAGATAGTTTGCTATCGACGCCAATGCGTCCGGTACGGAATTCCAGATATCGCGATGACCGTCCCCATCAAAATCGACGGCGTATTTCAGATAGCTGGACGGCATGAATTGCGGTTGGCCGAGTGCGCCTGCCCATGAGCCCATCATTTTCGATGCTGGGATATCGCCACTTTCGACGATTTTCAGTGCATCAACCAGCTCGACACGGAACATGTCCTTGCGCGTGGAGGCATAGGCTTTGGTGGCCAGCACGTCGATGACCGAATTCGGCAGCTTGGCGCGACCGAAGCCGGATTCCCGCCCCCAGATAGCAACGACGATATTGCCGGGAACACCATAGGTCGCTTCGATGCGCTTCAACGCCGCCGCATGGGTGGTGGCGAGAGAGCGGCCAGTCGCGGCCAACCCTTGCAAGCGCTGTTCGGAGAAATATGCACCGGGCGAGGAAAATTCCGCCTGGCTTTGTGCCTGCTCCGTTGGTGGCTTCTGGCCGGGAACGATGACGTCGGGAAGCTTCCAGTTGATGGAAAGGCCGGTCAGAGTGGCGTCAAGAGTAGCTTGTGAAACGCCTGCTTTGCGGGCTTCCGGCCAGATTTCCTTTTTCAGCCATGCATTGAATTCGGCATTGTATTTTGCGGCGACAGCGCCCGCGGGAACGGTTTGGGCAAGTGCGGTGCTTGCTGAAAAAGCGGATATGATTGCGGCGATGACCGGAGCGGTCGAACGTAGACGCATGGGTTTTCCTCTTCGAAACTCTGATGCTAGCTCAGATAACAGTGCGGGCGCGCAGCGCTGCCGTCAGCGTACCTTCATCGAGATAATCAAGCTCGCCACCGACAGGCACGCCATGCGCCAACCGGGTGATTTTCACGCCGAGATCGGTCAGGCGATCTGTGATGTAGTGGGCGGTTGCCTGCCCCTCTACGGTCGCGTTGACAGCGATGATGAGTTCGCGGATGCCGCCGACACTGACACGCTCGATCAGGCCCTTGATGTTCAGGTCTTCAGGCCCGACGCCATCCAGTGGCGAAAGCGTGCCACCGAGAACGTGATAAGCGGTGTTCATCGCGCCCGTGCGCTCCAGCGCCCAGAGATCGGATACATCTTCAACGACGATGATGATCGATTGGTCGCGGCGATCATCCGTGCAGACCGTGCAAGGATCAATGGTATCGACATTGCCGCAGCAGGAGCAGATTTTCACCTTATCGTAGGCCTCGCCCATGGCGTTGCCCAGCGGTCCGAGAAGCTGCTCCTTCTTCTTGATGAGGTGAAGAGCAGCACGCCGTGCGGAACGGGGTCCAAGTCCCGGCACTTTTGCCAGAAGCTGGATGAGTTTTTCGATTTCGGGGCCGGTGACTCGTTTTGCCATTTGCTGCTTTTAGCCCATATGAAGACAAAACGGAATCGCTTGAAGGAATTCCACGCCATGAAACTTCACGCCATCTGCACGGGCCGGGCGGAAAAACTGCCCGGCAAAAGCTACAAGACCGGCATTTTCAAAATGCCGGTGACTGGCCATGTCCTGATCGATGCGCAAGGCATTGTTGGCGACGCTATCTGCAATCGTAAACATCATGGCGGTGTGGATCAGGCTATCTACATTGAAGGACTGGACACGCTGAACTGGTGGAGTGAGCAGCTTGGCAAGCCCATCGCGCCCGGCACATTCGGGGAAAATCTAGTGATGGCGGGTCTCGACAATCGAGATGTTCACATTGGAGACCGTTTTACCATCGATGAGGTGGTTCTGGAGGCGACCTCAGCCCGGATTCCCTGCGCCACATTCACGTCGCGCATGGACGACCGGACATTTGCAAAACGCTATACCGCAGCGGCACGGCCGGGAATCTATTGCCGCGTTGTTTTGGGAGGTGTTGTCACAGCGGGCGAAGCTGTGTCTTATCAGGCTTTTGAAGGTGCCAAGGTGACCGTGGCCGAGACCATGGCGACATTCGGCAAACGGCTGAACGAAGAAACAAGGCAGCGATTTCTCGCTGCCCCGATTCATTACAAGCTGAGAGATGAGCTTAACCGATATTAGAACGGCAGCTTCATGCCGGGCGGAATAGGCAGGCCAGCAGTCAGGTCGCGGGTCTTTTCGGCGGTCACGGCTTCGGCGCGCTGTTTGGCATCGTTGTGGGCAGCCACCAGCAAATCTTCGAGGATTTCTATCTCGTCTTCCTTGAGAAGCGACGGATCGATTTTCACGCCGAGCAAAGAGCCCTTGCCACTCATCTTGACGGCCACGAGACCGCCGCCAGATGTGCCTTCGACTTCAAGTGCAGCAATTTCTTCCTGCATCTTCTCCATCTTGGCCTGCATTTCCTTGACCTTGCCCATCATGCCCATGATGTCACGCATATCGAAACTCCTGTCTTATATCGTTTGTTTACGCATCGGATTATCCGAAAACCGCTGCACACTTTTCGGTGCGATGCTCTAGAACTCGATGTCGTCGCCGGGAAGAATGTCGCCTTCGCTGGATTCGGCAACGGATGGCGTTGCAATCTCCTCGACATCATCCACCAATGGGGCGCGAATACGCACGTCGGTAATTTTCGCGCCGGGAAATTGCGCCAGAATGGCGGCAACATCCGGGTCTTGCCGCGCATCCAGAAGGCGCGCATCACGTGCGTTGCCTTCGGCCTCCACCAGCGTTGGCTGGCCTTGATCCTTGCTGATGCTGACAATCCAATGGATGCCAGTCCATTCTTTCAGCCGTACACCCAGTTCGCCGGGAAGTGAGCCAGGGGCGCCATCGGCAAGGCGCATATCGAGCTTGCCCGGTTCCAGCCGCACCAGCCGCACGAAACCACGCACTTTGGCTTTGAGAACGGGATCGCGATTTTTTGTGCAGAGGTCAGCAATGTCCTGAAGCGAGTTGACCGGCACTTTCGGTTCCGGCCGTTCTTCCTGCTTTGGCGCTGCCACCTGCATGTCCTGCGGGCGGCTGTCTGGCACAGCGCGCAGCATTGTGTTGGGTTGCAGTGATGTTTGTCGTTGTGGCGAAAGCTGAACCGACGCAACGGCCTGCGTGGAGCCGTAGGCACGCGCACCCCCCCCACCGTTTCCGCCGCCATTGCCGCCACCGTTCGAAGCGCCGCCGCCTTCACCGTTGGAAAGCTCCAATAAGCGACGTGCTGCGTCTTCCGGCGAGGGCAGATTGGCGGCGTGAGACAGCCGGATCAGCACCATTTCGGCAGCGCCTGCGGGGCGAGATGCATTTTCGGTCTCAGGGATGCCCTTCAGCAGCATTTGCCAGATGCGTGACAGGGTGGACACCGCAATCGTATCGGCAAATTCCGCACCACGCACGCGCTCGACTTCAGAAAGCGACGGGTCTTCTGCCGCATCCGGCACATATTTCATGCGGGTGACGAGGTGGGTGAAATCTGCAAGGTCGTTGAGCACAACGACAGGGTTGGCACCCGCTTCATATTGCGCGGTAAATTCGGAAAGCGCTTCGGCCACATCACCCTTCACCACATGGTGGAAGAGATCAACGATGCGCGCGCGGTCGGCAAGGCCAAGCATGCCGCGCACGGCATCGGCTTCCACACGCCCGCCACCATGGGCAATGGCCTGATCCATCAAGGACAGGCCGTCGCGGGCAGAGCCTTCGGCTGCACGAGCGATCATCGCCAACGCTTGCGGCTCCGCTTCCAGGCCCTCTTTGGCGGCAATGGCGGTGAACAGGCCGACGAGATCGGCAGCGCTGATGCGGCGCAGATCGAAACGCTGGCAGCGCGACAGGACCGTAATCGGCACCTTGCGGATTTCCGTCGTCGCGAAAATGAACTTCACATGCTCCGGCGGCTCTTCCAGCGTTTTCAGCAGGCCGTTGAACGCCTGCGTGGAAAGCATATGCACTTCGTCGATGATGTAAACTTTGTAGCGCGCCGACACCGGACGGTAACGCACCTGTTCGATGATCTCACGAATGTCATCGATTCCCGTATGCGAGGCGGCGTCCATTTCGATCACATCGACATGGCGGCCTTCCATGATGGCTTGGCAATGTTCGCCAGGAATGCGCAGATCGATGGTCGGCTTGTCGATTTCGTCGGTTTTGTAATTCAGCGCACGGGCCAGAATACGCGCAGTCGTGGTTTTTCCCACGCCGCGAACGCCAGTCAGCATATAGGCTTGCGCAATACGGCCGCTTTCGAACGCATTGGTCAGCGTGCGAACCATCGGCTCCTGGCCAACCATCAGATCGGAAAAGTCTTTCGGGCGATATTTTCGCGCCAGAACGCGGTAACCTGTACCCTGCTCTTTGGTCTGGGGCATATTGGTTCCGGTTTCGCTCATCGCCTCGCCAGTCATTGGAGCACATCGCATGTCTTGGTCGCAAAACCGCTGTACACTTTTGCGAGACATGCTTTAGATGATGCCCGTTTCAGGCCGAGTGGCCCGGCGAAACCTGAGCACGTCTTGCAAAGAAAAAGGTGGGAGGCTGGCACGGCGACCCGTGCCTGGCTCGTTAGGGCTGCTTCCTTCCGGACCTGACCCGGTTGGCGAGTGGCTCGTCCACCACCAACCTCCCGGACGCACATATCGGCAATAATAAAAGCAAATGCAAGCCAAGCCTTCAAAAAACTGCTATCACAGCCAAAACAAATTGGGAGGACGCCTTGGACACATTCCGGCTTGACGAGAGACTGGCCCGCGACAGCGTGCTGATTACCAAGCTGGGCCTGTGCCAACTGCGCCTTCAAAACGACAACCGCTGGCCTTGGCTGGTTCTGGTGCCGCAAAGAAACGGCATGAGTGAACTGTTCGACCTAACACCTCTTGATCAGGCCATGCTGACATTCGAGACGAATGAGGTGGCATCGGCACTCAAAGGACTGACGGGTGCGACAAAAATAAACGTCGGCGCCCTTGGCAATATCGTCCGACAGCTCCATGTTCACATCATTGCCCGCAATGAAGGCGATGCGTGTTGGCCAGGTCCCATTTGGGGGCAAGGCACGCCGGTTCCTTATGCGGATAAAGACAGACATGATTTCATGAAAAAAATGGCCGGCGCGCTCTGATGAACTCTAAAAGCATTTTCGACACCAATTCTCCTCACCCTGAACCCAGCACACTGACCGCCTTCGCGCAAAACGCTCTCGACCGTATGGCCGAAAAGCGCACGGAAGAATGTGTGGCAGATGCGCTGAAGCTGGAAGGCACGCATCTGCTGGCATTTACGGGCAGCAAGCTGGTGCTGAAGCATGATGATCAGGTTCTGGACCCCTTGTTTTCGGCCTATGAACTGGCTGAACTCAACCCGGATTTCGAAAAGGCCATTCTGCTCGGTTATAAGGACAATGGTGAGCCCCGTGTGGCTGTGCCGGTTGGCGTGACAGAAGACGCGCTTGCTGGCCATTATAAGTCGGTGGACGCCCGCACGCTGTACCGCGATCAACTGATTGGTGAGGAACTGCTCGGCGAAGTCGCCCAGGCCGTGAGTCTTCTTAATTGGAATTTCGACAACCGTTTTTGTGGTCGTTGCGGCGGCACGATGGAACTCAGGATCGGCGGTTACAAACGCATCTGCGCAAGCTGCGGCCACACGATTTTTCCGCGCACTGATCCGGTCGTCATCATGCTGACCATCGATATCGAGCGGGAATTGTGCCTGCTGGGCCGCGGTGCGCATTTTGCGCCGGGCATGTATTCCTGCCTTGCCGGTTTCGTGGAGCCGGGCGAAACCATCGAAAATGCCGTGCGCCGTGAAACCCACGAGGAATCGCAGATCGCCGTGGGCCGCGTGCGTTACCACGCATCGCAACCATGGCCGATGCCGCACACGCTGATGATCGGTTGTTACGCCGAGGCTCTATCCTCAGACATCACCCGCGATGAGGTAGAGCTGGAGGATTGCCGCTGGTTTACTCGAGATGAGGTGGCAGCCCTTCTGGAAATGACCACCGCGGACGGCCGCACACCACCGCCACGCGGTGCCATTGCGCATCGATTGATGCGGGACTGGATTGAGTGGGATAAAACGGAGTAACCCACACACACTCTGTCACCCCGGACCTGATCCGGGGTCCAGCGCAATCAAGTCCTTGATCGCAGAAGAGTCTTTGCGCCGCAGATGCGACGCCGCTGGATACCGGGTCAAGCCCGGCATGGCGGAAAGATATCAGCTGTTGTTCAACCGTCCGCGCATGGCGTGTCCCTTATAAACGCCCAGAATGCGAACCTTCTCGGAGAAGAACCGCAACTCATCCAGCGCGTGCCGCACCGATTCGTCATCCGGGTGGCCCTCAATATCCGCGTAAAACTGGGTGGCCACGAACTTGCCGCCAAGCTGGTAGCTTTCCAACTTCGTCATGTTGATACCATTGGTCGCGAAACCGCCCATGGCCTTGTAGAGTGCGGCGGGAATGTTGCGGACGTTGAAAACGAAGGTGGTGACGATCACCTCTTCCGGGGACGTCCGTTTCACCCAGGCCTCATCGCGAGACAGCACGACGAAACGGGTGACGTTGTTTTCCGAATCCTCTACGTTTTCCGCGAGAATTTCCAGACCGTAAAGCTCCGACGCAAGGCGTGGCGCAAGAGCTGCCATGCTGCGGTCTCCCAGTTCCGACACCAGTTTTGCAGCGCCCGCCGTATCGCCGGCAACAACCGGCTTCCAGCCGTTGGAGCGGATGATCTTGCGGCATTGGCCAAGCGCGTGGATGTGGCTGTGGACGGTTTTGATCTCGTCTTTCACCACGCCCGGCAGCACCATCAGTTGAAAACGGATCGGCATGAAATATTCGCCGATGATGTGCAGGCGCGATTCGGGCAGCAAGTGATGAATGTCCGCCACGCGTCCCGCCAGCGTATTTTCAATCGGGATCATCGCCAGATAGGATTCACCGTTTTCGAGTGCGTTGAAAGCATCCTCGAATGTCGGGCACGGCAGCGGCTCCATATCCGGGAACACGTCGCGGCAGGCCATGTCGGAGTTTGCGCCGTAGTCGCCCTGAAAGGCAATTTTATTGCTGCTGCTCATGAGTATCGCCAATCAATTCTGCCAGTTAATTCTATTTGTGTGCGAGGAGTTCACGCGCGCGGTCAAGCTGCGCCTGCGTATCGACACCGAGCGGCACCGAATTCACGATCTCTGCATCGATCCGCATACCTGCTTCCAGTGCGCGCAACTGCTCCAGACTTTCGCGCTGTTCCAGCACGGAGGGCTTGAGCGTTACGAATTTTTCCAGTGCCGCGCGGCGATAGGTATATAGTCCGATGTGATGATAAAGCGGGCCTTGGCCATAAGGGGCTGTGGCGCGGGTGAAATAAAGCGCCCGAAGTCTTGTGTCAGATATCGGACTGCCGACGATTTTGACCACGCTTGGGTTGGTCTTTTCTTCCTCGTCGGTGATCTCGACCGTCAGCGTGGCGATATCGACGGCGGCATTGTCCATCGGGCGGAGCGAAGCACGAATCGTTTCCGGCTCGATGGTCGGCAGATCGCCCTGCACGTTGATGATATATTCGGCGTTGCCATAAGGGTCGGCTTTTTGCAGCGCTTCATAGATGCGGTCGGAACCGGACTGGTGATCCTGACGCGTCATGGTCACATCAAAGCCGGCATTTTTGACCGCCTCGAAAACCCGTTCATCATCGACCGCAACGACGATACGTTCAGCACCGGCTTCCCGTGCGCGCATTGCAACTTGCACAATCATCGGGTAGCCAGCAATGTCTGCAAGCGGCTTACCGGGGAGACGTGTAGACGCCATTCGTGCCGGAATAAGCACGACAGCCTTTTCGAAATACCGATTATTCATTCAACACCCTTCAAATCCCGCCTGAAAAGTGGCAATAGGTCACGGTGCGGGGAGCATATTCAAGTTGCGCAGGCTGTGCAAAAGCCATAGCTTTCGAGCAATTTCAAGATGTCCGTTTGTTGAGAACGGTTGTGAGGGAGCGCAGATCAATGAATTCACGTATTAACATGGCGGTCGGTGCCCTTTTGGGCACGGTGTTCGTCCTTATGTCGGTATCGATAGCGTCGGAAGGTATTTTCCACGCACCAGCGCCGGAAAAGGAAGGCTTCGCCATTGTTGCAGAGACTGCGTCTGCCGAGGGGACAGGCGAAGCCGCTGCCGTTGCAACACCAATCGCCAAGCTTCTGGCCAGTGCCGATGCCGCCAAGGGCGAAACTGTCTTTAAGAAATGTGCCAGCTGTCACACCGGGGAGAGCGGCGGCCCCAATAAAGTCGGCCCCAATCTCTTCGACGTCGTCAACCGCCCCATCGCCAGCCACGCAGGCTTCAGCTATTCGGCTGGCATGAAGGATTTCTCGAAAGGCGGAGCCGAGAAGTGGGACTACGACCACCTCAGCTACTTCATCGAAGCGCCCAAGAAGCACGTTGCAGGCACTGCGATGGGCTTTGCAGGTATCAAAAAAGAAACCGAGCGTGCCGACCTGATCGCGTATCTGCGCACACTGTCGGCCAATCCGGCACCGTTGCCAGACCCGAATGCGGCACCTGTGCCGATTAACTGATGAAATTTTAAAAAAGTCCGGTTTAGACCGGGCTTTTTTGTTTGTGGAGAAAATCGCCCACACCCACCATCGTCATGCTCGGGCTTGTCTCGAGCATCTGCTACGTCACAGTTTTGGGGACGTGATTCGATCCTCGGGACGAGCCCGAGGATGACGGAGGAGAGGTTTCGATCCAATTTTTGCAGATAGAGCGCATCCGCCTTTCTGAGAAACGCGAAAACGCTCTATCTATTTGTTTTAACGCATTATCCGGACGCAAAACCGCTTCGCACTTTTTCTGGAAATGCTCTAGAATCGTAGCGCATCAAAATCTTGCGCCGCCTCAATTCCCCATCAAAATATCAAACAAGGTGGTCTGCTTCGGCGCACCCTGCCTTTGTGGCGCACCTCCGCCGATATCTGCGGGTGGAACCGGACCACCATTTTGGGGTTGCGGATACTGCTGAGTTGGGATGTCATTAGGTGGATATGCACCCGTCGACGCAGTTTGATCTCGATTTATCGGTGCTGCCGGGTAGTCCTGCGGCATCGGGGCGGCACGGCTGCCCAAAGCGTTCGAGATGATATCGCCAATGCTCTGCGGCGGGGCAGCGGGCGCGTTTGCCATCGGCTGGCCGATCTCCGGTGCGCCATAGCCGCCTAAACCGAACAGTGGCGACGGCGAGAGGCCGGAATGCGCGGCTGTCATGAATTCTTTCCAGGCTTTCGCTGGAAGGCCACCACCGGTGACCTTTTTCATCGATGTGCCATCGTCATTGCCGAACCAGACACCGGTTGTCAGACTATTTGTGTAGCCGACGAACAAAGCATCCCGGAACGACTGGGTGGTGCCGGATTTTCCTGCCGCCTGCCAGCCCTTCAGCTTCGCCGCCTTGCCCGTGCCTTCATTGATGACACCAGCCAACATGGCGTTCATGGTCGCAGCGATGCCTTCGCTCAGCACCCGCGGCGGGTTATCGTATTTGTTCTCGTAAAGAACCTTTCCATCCGGGTCCGTGATTCGCTTTACGATATGAGGCGTGGCCTTGAAGCCGCCATTCATCATCGGCGCATAGGATGCCGTCAATTCCAGCAGAGAGACTTCCGAGGTGCCGAGCGCAATCGATGCATTGGCCTGCAAATCCGATTCGATGCCCATGCGATGCGCCACTTGCGCCACGCGATCCGGCCCGACTTCCATTACCAATTGCGCGGCGATGGTGTTGAGCGAATTGGCCAGCGCTGTCGCAAGCGTCACTTCGCCACGGTATTTCTGGTCGTAATTTTCCGGCATCCATTTGCCGATTTTAACCGGAGCGTCGTTGCGCACGGTATTCGGCGTCAAACCGCTTTCCAATGCTGCAATATACACAAAAGGCTTGAAGGCAGAACCCGGCTGGCGTTTTGCTTTGGCTGCACGGTTGAACTGGCTCTCCGAGTAATCCGCACCACCGACGATAGCGCGGATGGCGCCTGTTCCATCGATGGAGGCGAGTGCGGCCTGCGAAGCGCCAAGCTTTTTGCCCTCGCCTTTCAGCAGGCCCGATAGCGCTTTTTCGGCTTCTTTTTCCAGGTCGAGATCGATGGTTGTATCCACCACCAAATCCTGCTTCACATCGCCCACCAACATGCGGACCTCGTCAAGCACCATGTCTGCGGCATAATGTTCGGCACCGGACCAGAAGCGCTTTGCCTTGGTCGGCGGCTGAGACATGGCGGTGGTGATTTCGCTTTCGGTGATGAAGCCAACATCCTGCATGGAGTGAAGAACAACCTGCGCCCGCTCTTCCGCTGCCTGAGGATCGCGTGCTGGCGACAGGCGTGAAGGCGCCTTGAGCAACCCGGCCAACATGGCCGCTTCACCCAGATTGACGTCACGGGCCGATTTGTTGAAGTAGCGGCGCGAGGCCGCTTCCACGCCGTAAGCGTTCGAACCGAAATAGACGCGGTTCAGATACATCGCCATAATCTGGTCTTTGGTGTATTTTTGTTCCAGCCAGAAAGCGAGCAGCACTTCCTGAATTTTGCGCTCGATTGTGCGGTCTTGAGACAGGAACAGGTTCTTGGCCAGCTGCTGTGTCAGTGTCGAGCCACCTTGCACGGTGCGTCCGCTGACAATGTTGGTGACGATGGCGCGGGCAAGACCGAGCGGGTCGACGCCAAAATGCGAATAAAAGCGCCGGTCTTCGATCGCCATAACCGCTTGCGGCAGATAGGGCGACATATCTTCCAGCGCCAGCGCTTCGCCACCTGTCGTGCCGCGATTGGCGAGCACGGTGCCGTCAACGGCCACGATTTTCAGATTGGGTGGGCGCTCCGGTATCGACCATGTGCTGGCGCTGGGCATGCGCGAACCATAATAAAGCACAACGCCAGCAACGCCGATGCCGCCCCATATGCCAAGCACGATGCCCCAATAAACACAGGAGCGGATAAAGCCCGTAATGCCGCCGCTGGAACGAGGAGGCGCACGTTTCGATTTGGCATTTCTGGACCGTTCACGTTTTTGCGGTCTCAAAGGATCAGAGGCTCTAGGCTTTTTGGCCCCGCCCTTGGTGCCATTGATCCGGTCGCTTTCATCAAGGCGCAGGTCATCACCGGATTCGTGAAAATCCCCGAAAGAAGGTTCTACTCGCTGGCGTGACTTGCCATTACCTGCCATCTGCGGGAAATCGCTCCATGATTTGGCGGCGTTATCGACGGCCTCGTGATCGTCGTTTCATGCCGATGCAGCTTAAATGCGGCGATTTAAGGTGGAGTTAAGGGGTCAAAAACATCACGATGCCGTCACTGGCAGACGTCCACCCATTCCGCACCCGTCAGCGCAGCCATGTGGTCTGGCGTAATACGCACCGCCGCATTGGTGGCACCGGCAGCAGGAACAACCTCGGCATAGTTTTTCAGCGAAATATCGCAATAGATCGGCAATGCGGATGGCAGACCAAAAGGACAAACGCCGCCGACGGGGTGGCTCGTCGCCTCCACAACATCCTCCGCGCCCAGCATGCGCGGTTTGGCACTGAAGCGGTCTCGGAATTTTCGGTTGTCCAGCCGCTTCGTACCTGCGGTGACGACTAGAAGTATGGTGTCACCAGCCTTGAGACAGATCGTCTTGGCAATCTGATCAGGGTCGACATTGTGCGCCTCAGCCGCAAGCGCGACGGTGGCAGAACTGCCTTCTGTCACCAAAACCGTGACCTCTGGAGCGTTTTTAGCGAAAAATTCTCGGACTGAATCGATGCTCATGCGCAATCTTTAGGCGTTGTCGCCGCAGGGAGCAAGTATTCTGGTGTAAGCTATGCATATAATGCAATGCTGCGCTGCAATCTCTTGTCTTTTTATTCTGGGTAATTGTTGTATTTTCAAACCATCGAAGCGGCGCACTCCTCCTCCCAGCGTCGCCCGATTGGACTGACAACACTCCTCCTCCCAGTTGTCAGTCAGTTTCAAGAACCCGGCGCACCTCCTCCCGCGCCGGGTTTTTGCATTTTAGCCTTCCGGCAACGGCCCATATTCCAGCGCTGAAAATCATAGCGCAAAGCCACGTTTTGGAGCGGAAGATTGAACGAATTCAGCGTCGCTTTTTGTTTTCGCGCGCGAAAGAAACTTGACTTATCGGCTCTGTCATCTTAGGTGTTCCGCATCGATATTTGTTTGACGACCAGAGCTTCAGCGTCTTTTAGACGTAAACGACGATCTTTCCTTCAAATTCGAGAACACCGCGCTGATTTTCAGTGCAAACGTAATTTGCCAACGGAAGGAACATCGTTATGGCGACTGGTACAGTAAAATGGTTCAACGCAACCAAGGGCTACGGCTTCATTCAGCCTGATGATGGCGCACAGGACGTATTCGTGCACATCTCCGCTGTTGAGCGCGCTGGCTTGAACGGCCTCAAGGATGGTCAGAAGATCACCTATGAACTCGTTCAGGACCGCCGTTCTGGCAAAATGTCTGCTGACAGCATCATTGCTGCCTAAGTGGCGTTCTCGGTTGGCGATTTGGCCGGCCTGATTTGATTGAGAAAGGCCGGTTTTTCCGGCCTTTTTTATTGACGGTTCTTTTATGAATTTAGACGTTTGCTTGATGCCGCTCTTATTTGCCATCCCTAAAAAATAAACCCACGGTCTTGTAAATGCCGTTATCCGCACCGATATAGGGTTCATGAGTGTTTCAGCGATCTCCCCGCAAGGTGATTTGAACCACTTGGTTGCTTCTTGTGTGTTAACCAAAGATTAACCAAAGCAGAGCAATCATGTGCTGGAAGACGCGAGCGACAGCAACTTTTGTTGGCGCCGTGCTGAGACACCAAACCGTTTTATGCACTTTGACCACGGATGTACTGGCACTGACGCAAAAACGGTAGGAAAGGTCGGGCTTGCCCGGCCTTTTTGATTTTTAGCCCATTGGGTAAACAAAAACGCCGCTGAACATATCCAGCGGCGTTTTTGTTATCTTGGTGCTGTTACTTAACCGCCAGAGCCGACAAAATCCGCACCCAGGAACGAATGCCCTTGTGGAAGGATTGCAGGTCGTACTTCTCATTCGGCGAATGGATGCGGTCGTCTGTCAGTCCAAAACCGATCATCAGCGAATCCATATCCAGCATTTTTTGGAAATCACCAACGATGGGGATGGAGCCGCCCATGCCAATGACGACGGCGGGCTTTGCCCATTCGTCCGACAATGCGCTCTTGGCTTTCGTCAACGCAGGGGAATCGTAGGACAGCTGGATGGCTGGCGAGCCGCCATGCTCATGAAACTCCACAGAGCAATCGGCCGGGATTTTCGAGGTGATGTAAGCGCGGAAGCTTTCGCGGATTGCAGCAGGATCTTGGTTGCCGACGAGACGGAAGGAGATTTTTGCGGATGCCTTTGCGGCAATCACCGTCTTGAAGCCTTCTCCGGTATAACCGCCGATGATGCCGTTGACTTCCGCCGTTGGCCGCGCCCAGGTCAGCTCCAGAACCGAGCGACCTTTTTCGCCAGCGGGAATCGAAAGGCCAACTTCGCCTAGAAACGATTCTGCGGAGCGACCGAGGTTGTCCCAAGACGCCTTGATGTTGGAAGGCGTTTCTTCCACGCCGTTATAGAAACCGTTCAGCGTCACGCGACCTGTTTCGTCATGCAGACCGGCGAGAATGTTGGTGAGGATATGGATGGGGTTGGCAGCAGCACCACCGAACAGACCGGAATGAAGATCGCGGTCAGCCGCAGTGATGACGACTTCTTCTCCGACGAGGCCGCGCAGTGCGGCGGCAATCGCGGGTGTTTCACGGTCCCACATGCCGGTGTCGCACACCAGCGCGTAATCGGCCTTCAACTCATCCGCATTGGCGTCGAGGAAAGGCTTGAGCGATGGTGAGCCGGACTCTTCTTCACCCTCGAACAGAATGGTGATCCGCAACGGCAGCGATCCATGCACCTGCTTGTAAGCACGGCATGCCTCAACGAAGGTCATCAACTGACCCTTATCATCTGCCGTGCCACGGCCGGTAATAACCTGCCTACCTTCGCCAATGTCCTTGATAGAAGGATCGAAAGGATCGTTTTCCCACAATTCGATGGGATCGACGGGCTGCACATCATAGTGGCCGTAAAACAGCACATGCGGCGCATCGGGGGTTGCGCCATCGTGGTGCGCAACGACCATCGGGTGGCCAGCCGTATCGCGCACCGAGGCCGTAAAGCCGAGGCCGGTTAGGTCACGCGTCAGCCAGTCTGCGGCCTTGCGGCATTCCGCCTTATAGGCCGGGTCCGTGGAGATGGATTTGATGCGGACGAGTTCGAACAGCCTTTCAAGGCTGGCATCGAGATTATCGTCTACCGTGGAAAGAACGGGGGAAATGTCGGTCATTACGCGATCCTGTCATGCCAGAGCATCGGCCCGAAAATCCGGCTAGGATTTTCGGAAAGCACGATGCGTAGATTCAGAGGTTAGAGCATTACAGTGCGTCCATGAGAATGCACTGTAATGCTCTAAGATCGGCGGAGAATAGAGCAAAGGGGACTCGGTTTCGAGCCGGAAAAATCATTTCTCTGTTTTGGATAATTCGATAGCACGACCCATATATTCCAGCAGCAATTGTCGCTCGAATTTCAGCAAACCGGCCAGCATGGCATCATCCGTGGCTTTTGAGGCGGCAATCGCCTGCAATTCCAGTTCGCGGCCACGCTCCGTCAATTCGATGATCTGGGCGCGCCTGTCTCTAGGGTGCGGCTTGCGTTCAATCAGGCCATCGCGCTCCATGCGGGACAGGGTGTTGGCAAGCGTTGCCTGTTCCACATCCACACGATCCAGCAATTGCCGTTGCGTAAGCCCCTCCTCATGCCAAAGTTCCAGCAATATCGGGAATTGCCCCGGCGAAAAGCCGAGTGCTGCCGCGCGCTTGTACAGCGCTTTTGAAAAACTCTTTGCCAGTTGTGCGGCAAGATAGGTCGCTGAATCGTTCCGCGAAAAACGCATCTCATTCAAGTCCTGACGGCGCGGTGGCGTGATACGCCACGATTTGCATATTATGCTATATAGATATTCAGGCTTTCGCGAAGCATGTGGCGCGCACAGTTAAATGAAGCATAAAAAAACCGCCATGGCCGGGAGGGGACGGCCATGGCGGTTGTATTGAAGGACAAAGGCCCGGAGAGGGGGATAGGCCTTTGTCCGGTCTGATGCGGCGGGGGACGAGCCTGCAATCAGACACGGCGTGATCAGTCGCCGTCCTCTAAGAAATGAGGCTGCAAATACGGCTTTTCAAGGGAAGGCAGGATTACAAATTTGTAACGTTATGGTGAGGTTTAATCCACTTGGCGGCGCGTCTTCTGCCTATACCAGAAAATCAATATATTCGCCGCCGATATCACCACCGTCACGCCGACAAAATCCAGCAATACCCGCTCTAAGCTGGCTTCACCTGTCGTTACGACAATGGTGATGAATGCAGCAAGCAAAGCGGCGTTCAGAACCTCAAACTCCGCTTGGGTTGCCAGGCCGCGGGTATCATCGAGATGTCCTGGAAAATAGGTTCGAAGACCCTTTGAGGCGAGAAGGAAAATCGGCGCGACCAAGATTTTCTGAAAAATCACCGCGCTCGTATCGCCAAAGAACCACGACGCTATGCCCGTGATCAGCATGAGTATGGCAGACTCCACATAAGCCACCGCCATCGATCTACTGTTCATTTGACCTCCCGACGTCATCAAAGAATGTTGTAGGGCATTTCATTGCAACGATAGACCTTTGCGCCGTGGCGCGCTATCCATGCTTCCCATGAAAAAAGGCGATCACCTCTTCCTCGTAGACGGCTCCGGGTTCATTTTCCGGGCGTTCCATGCCATTCCTGCGCTCAACCGCAAATCAGATGGGCTACCCGTTAATGCGGTGTCCGGTTTCTGCAACATGTTGTGGAAGCTGTTGAAGGATGCGCGCAACACGGATGTGGGCGTGACGCCAACACATTTTGCGGTGATTTTCGATTATTCTTCGAAGACCTTCCGCAATGAGCTTTACGATCTTTACAAGGCCAACCGCTCTGCACCACCGGAAGATCTGGTGCCGCAATTTGGCCTGATCCGCCACGCCACACGCGCCTTCAACCTGCCCTGCATCGAAACCGAAGGCTTTGAGGCGGATGATATTATCGCGACTTACGCCCGTCAGGCCGAGGCGATTGGCGCGGATGTGACGATCATCTCGTCCGATAAGGATTTGATGCAGCTGGTCACCGCCAATGTGCATATGTACGACGCGATGAAGGACAAGCAGATCGGGGTTCCAGACGTCATTGAAAAATGGGGCGTTGGCCCTGAAAAGATGATCGACCTGCAAGCCATGACTGGCGATTCGACCGATAACGTACCCGGCATTCCGGGCATCGGCCCGAAGACGGCTGCGCAATTGCTGGAAGAATATGGCGATCTCGATACGTTGCTGGAACGCGCTGGCGAAATCAAACAGCAAAAGCGGCGCGAAAACATCATTGCAAACGCCGAACTGGCGCGCCTTTCACGGCAGCTAGTGGCGCTTCGCACCGATGTGCCGCTGGAGCTTGCGCTGGATGCGCTGACGCTGGAGCCGCAGGACGGCCCCAAGCTGATCGCCTTCCTGAAGGCGATGGAATTCACCACGCTGACGCGGCGGGTGGCCGAAGCAACAGGCGCAGATGCTGCGGTCATCGATGCCGCCCATGTTCCGGTGGAACGTGGCAACGAGGCGCATGGGCCTGATCTGGATGGCGTGGCAGAGCCTGTTGGCGATAAAGATGCTTCCTCTGATGATGGTGCGCCAGCCAAGATTTCGGCGAAAGCTGCCAATGTTGATGGCAGCACCCCAGACGAGCTTTCCTCTTCTCGCGCCACGATCTTCTCTGCCGCCAAGATCGATATCACCGCCTATGAAACCATCCGCACGGTGGAAGAGCTGGATCGCTGGATCGCGCTGGCGCGCGAAACAGGTGTCGTCGCGTTCGATACGGAAACCACATCGCTCGATCCTATGCAGGCGGAACTGGTCGGTTTTTCGCTGGCGGTTGCCGATAACAGTAAGGATGCCAGCGGCACGGATATTCGCGCCGCATACGTGCCTATAGCCCACAAGACCGGCTCCGGTGGCGATCTGTTCAGCGATGGCATCAAGCTTGCACCCGACCAGATTGCGTCAAGTGATGCGCTGGACCGATTGAAGGTGCTGCTGGAAGACCCGTCAATCCTCAAGGTCGCGCAAAACCTGAAATATGATTATCTGCTGATGAAACGCCTCGGCATCGTTACGCAGAGCTTTGACGACACGATGCTGATGTCTTACGTGCTGGAAGCGGGCAAGGGCTTGCACGGCATGGATGCTTTGTCCGAGCGCTGGCTGGGCCACACGCCGATTGCTTACAAGGATGTGGCAGGCTCCGGCAAATCCGGCGTGACGTTTGATTTCGTCGATATCGACAAGGCAACGGCCTATGCCGCTGAAGACGCAGACGTCACATTGCGCCTGTGGATGGTGCTAAAACCGCGCCTCGTGGCTGACCGTTTGACAACCGTTTATGAACGTTTGGAACGTCCGCTTGTGCCGGTTCTGGCGCGCATGGAAGAACGCGGTATTACCGTCGACCGGCAAATCCTGTCTCGCCTGTCCGGTGAACTTGCGCAGAAGGCCGCGGCCTTCGAAGACGAGATTTACGAGCTGGCAGGCGAAAAATTCAACGTTGGCTCACCCAAACAGCTTGGCGATATTCTGTTCGGCAGAATGGGTCTGCCTGGCGGCTCCAAAACTAAAACCGGCCAATGGTCTACCTCGGCGCAGGTGCTGGAAGACCTTGCAGCGGAAGGCGCTGAACTGCCGCGCAAGATCGTGGATTGGCGACAGCTGACCAAACTCAAATCCACCTATACCGACGCGCTGCCCGGCTACGTTCACCCGGAAACGAAGCGGGTTCACACCTCCTACTCCATGGCATCGACGACCACAGGCCGTCTATCGTCATCGGAACCGAATTTGCAGAACATTCCGGTGCGTACAGCAGAAGGCCGCAAAATCCGCACGGCCTTCATCTCCACCCCCGGCCACAAGCTTTTGTCTGCCGATTACAGCCAGATCGAACTTCGTGTTTTGGCGCATGTGGCCGATATTCCGCAATTGAGAAACGCCTTCGAAAACGGCATCGATATTCACGCCATGACGGCATCCGAGATGTTCGGCGTTCCCGTTGAAGGCATGACCTCTGAGGTGCGCCGCCGCGCCAAGGCCATCAACTTCGGCATTATCTACGGCATTTCCGCCTTCGGCCTTGCCAACCAGCTCAGCATCGGACGTTCGGAAGCCGGCGACTACATCAAGAAATATTTCGAGCGCTTTCCCGGCATTCGCGACTACATGGAAAGCACCAAGGCGTTTGCGCGTGAAAACGGTTACGTCGAAACGATTTTCGGTCGGCGTGTACATTACCCGGAGATCAAGTCATCCAATCCATCGGTCCGGGCCTTTAATGAGCGCGCCGCAATCAACGCGCCCATTCAGGGTTCTGCCGCCGATGTCATTCGCCGCGCCATGATCCGCATCGAACCGGCGCTGGAACAGGCTAAGCTTTCGGCACGCATGCTGTTGCAGGTGCATGACGAATTGATCTTCGAAGTCGAGGAGGCAGAGATCGAAAAGACGCTGCCGGTCGTGGTGTCCATCATGGAAAATGCGGCCATGCCCGCCATCGACATGAAAGTGCCGCTGAAAGTGGATGCCCGCGCCGCCGCCAATTGGGACGAGGCGCACTGACGCCTTGTTTCGTCATCGAAGTGTCGCTTGCACGGCGTAGGTGAAGGCTCATTATTTTCCGGAGCCTCACCCCATGCACACACCGTTCGTTTCACAGCGACTTTCACTCTTTTCAAGCGTCGGCAAAAACGCGCCTCCACGCCATCTTGGAACGCGCTTGAATGCGGATGGGGAGTTTCTGCACGAGCTAGGCAACACCGTTGTCTGCCACTTGGTAGAAGGTTCGACGACACAGTCTGCGATCATTAAAGCCCGTCAGCAGCTTTTGGACATGCCGGAGGCCAGCGCTCATCTGGCGTTCACCCCCGTCTCCAGCCTGCATATGACGGTGTTTCAGGGCATCATAGAACGCCGTCGCACATGGCCCTACTGGCCAAAAGAAATGCCGCAGGATGCATCCATCGATCAGATGACAACATTTTATCGGGAAAGGCTGCAAAACTTCCCGAAGCTTCCTTCATTTTCGATGGAGGTCACGGGCGTCACGCCAAACGGCCTCGTCATGAAGGGTGTGACAGCGGAAGATGACCGGATCGTTGCCGAATGGCGCAACGCCTTTGCGGAGGCTTTCGGATATCGCCACCCCGATCATGAAACCTACGAGTTTCACATTACCTTCGCTTATATCATCCGCTGGTTCGACCCCGCCTGCCTGCCGCTTTGGCAAAGGGCCCTGGACCGATGCCTTGACGAGCTGCGGTCTGCCGCTCCCATTATTGAGATGCGCCCGCCAGCATTCTGTGAATTCAGCGATATGAAGCATTTTGAGGAATTGATCGTTTTCGATCCAATCTGATACTCAGTGTCAAAAGCTTTGGCGCAAAACCGTTCTTCGCGATTCGGACATTATTGAAAAAATCTGCGCCGGGGCTGGTCAAAGCCTTGGGAGGCATGTATAAGCGCGCCAAAATTCAGATATAGAAACATGTGATATTTAGCCTTGGTCCTGGCTGGTTCCCGTGTTTCGCCGCATCAGTGGAGTTACACAAATGGCAGTACCTAAGAGAAAAACAAGCCCATCCAAGCGCGGCATGCGTCGTTCGGCTGATGGCCTCAAGTCCGCAACCTACGTTGAAGACAAGAACTCCGGCGAACTTCGCCGTCCACACCACATCGACCTGAAGACAGGCATGTACCGTGGCCGTCAGGTTCTGACACCGAAAGAAAGCGCATAATTTTTTGCGTATTCTGTAAGTTATAAAAAGCCGGCCTTTGGGTCGGCTTTTTTGTTTTCATATCCAAGCTTGGAAATTCTGATCCCTCCCCTTAAAGTTGGTCGAGGGAGAACGGACTTCGTGTAGGTCCGCCATGTGGAGGGTTCAGGTCAGTGAAATATCGCTGGGTTGGTGTCGTGCTTGTTTGCCTTGGTCTGGCCGGTGTTGCCCTGACCAGAGGAAGCGAACTCGTTGCCGAAAGCTATTTCGATGAGGTCGTGGCCCAAGGCGGCACCACTTTGCGGCTGGCTGTATCGGCGCTTGGCGGTCATTTGAACCGGTATGAACCCCTGCCCGCATTGATGGCCGATCATGATGATATCGAAGAACTTGTCGCCCACCCGGAAGATCAGATACTGCGGCAGCGGGCCAATATCTATCTGAAGTCAATCAACGACCTCCTGAAATCCTCCGACATCTACATCATGACGCTGGATGGCGAGACGATTGCTGCCAGCAATTATGACGGCCCGGCCAGCTTCGTCGGCCAGAATTTCAGCTATCGCCCCTATTTTCAGGATGCCGCCAAAGGCCTGCAATCAAGGTTTTTTGCGCTCGGCACGACCTCCCACAAGCGCGGATATTATTTCGCCTCGCCTATCCTCTTCAATCAAGAGATCAAGGGCGTCATCGTTTTCAAGGTCGATATCGAAGGCATCGAAGCCTCGTTCGGCAACGGCGAAAACCGGATTTTCGTCAACGATCCCGAAGGCATCATCTTCATGACGGGGACGCCAGAATGGCTTTATTCGGCCATCCAGCCGCTGACATCCGATCGCATTGCCCGCACCGAAGGCTCCCGCCGTTACGCCAACGCCAATCTCACACAACTTCCCATGACGCGCAGCGCATTCGGTGCCCACGAACTGATGACCATCCGCGAGGGAGAACAGGACCGCGAGTATCTTTTCCTCTCCCAGCCGATGCCGGAAGCGGGATGGACCGTCAATGTGTTGATGGATACCGGCTCTATCCGCACGCAGGTCAAGACGACCATGATTGCCATCGTGCTGTGCCTTTGCCTTGCTGGCGCACTCGTGGCCGCCATGTTGCAACGGCGCAAGAGATTGCGCGACCGGTTGATCCATCAGGCCGAAGCACAAGCAGAACTGGAACGCCGGGTCGAGGAACGCACAGCCGATCTTGCCCGCGTCAACCGCGATATCAAGCACGAGATTGCCGAGCGGAGGCAAACCGAAAAGCGACTGCGAAAAACTCAAAAAGATCTGATCCAGGCAGGCAAGTTGGCAGCCCTTGGGCAAATGTCAGCGGCGCTGTCGCACGAATTCAACCAGCCGCTTTCTGCCGCCAAAAACTATGCGGAAAGCGCGTCCTTGCTGATAGATCGTGGCAGGCTTGATGAAGCGTCCAACAATCTCAAGCGAATTTCGGCGCTGATCGACCGCATGGCCGCCATCGGCAAACATTTGCGAAATTTCGCCCGCAAGCCCAACGAGAAAATTGGCCCCGTACCACTGGATGCCGTGGTGAGTGACACGTTAGAAATCGTCAACGCCCGTCTGAAGGCGGCAGATGCGAAATTGCATGTCGATTTCGGGCCGGTACCGCTCAATGTGAAGGCTGGCCCGGTGCGGCTTCAGCAGGTGCTGGTCAACATCATTTCCAACGCTGCCGATGCTGTGGAAGGGCTTGAGGATCGCCGTATCGATCTCACCGCATGGCAGGAGGATGGCAAAGTCATCCTGTCCATCCGTGACCGGGGCCCCGGCGTGCCGCCCGCCATCATGGAGCGTATTTTCGACCCGTTCTTCTCCACCAAGGGCGTGGGCAAAGGGCTGGGCCTTGGCCTTTCCATCTCCTACAACATCGTCAAGGATTTCGGCGGACGCCTGAGCGTGACGAATTTGGACGAGGGTGGCGCACGTTTCGATATAGAACTGGACGCGGAAGCGCCGATGGAGATTGCTGCCGAATGAATGTATCGCGTGTTTTGCTGATCGATGATGAAGAGGATTTGCGGCTTTCCACCGCGCAGGCGCTGGAGCTTGCCGGTATGGAGGTCATCACCGTCGAAAATGCCGACCACGTTTTTGAATTGATCGGCTACAGCTTCGATGGCGTTATCGTCAGCGATATCCGTATGCCCGGCATGGACGGCATGACGCTTCTGCAAAAGGTGCGGGAGCTGGATGCGGAAATCCCGGTCATTCTTGTCACCGGCCATGGCGACGTACAGCTTGCCGTCAGCGCCATGCGCAACGGTGCCTACGATTTTATCGAAAAGCCTTTCAACATCCAGTATCTCGCGGGCATCATCAAACGCGCCATAGACCGCCGCTCCCTCGTTCTGGAAAACCGCCGCCTGCGCGCCGTGGCAGGCAAGCGGGACGATCTGGAAACCCGCCTGCCGGGACGCACGCAGGTGATGGTTGATTTGCGCTATCGTATCCGCGCCATTGGTGCTGCGGATGCCGATACGCTGATTATCGGCGACACGGGGGCAGGCAAGGAAGTGGTCGCCCGTGCGCTGCATGATGTCAGCGCCCGCGCGGACCGGCCCTTCGTCGCCATCAACTGCGCGGCCTTGCCGCAACATTTGATCGAAAGCGAATTGTTCGGTCACGAGGCGGGCGCCTTTCCCGGTGCGCTGCGACCGCGTTATGGCAAATTCGAACATGCGCGTGGCGGCACTATTCTTTTGGACGAAATCGGCTCCATGCCGTTCGACATGCAGGGCAAACTGCTGCGGGTGTTGCAGGAGCGTACGATCACCCGCCTTGGCTCCAACGAGACCGTGGAGCTTGATGTACGCTTTATCGCGACCAGCAAGGCTGATTTGGCGCAAGAGGCGCTGGCGGGGCGTTTTCGGCAGGATTTGCTCTACCGGCTGAATGTCGCCACCGTGCACGTGCCTTCGCTGGCCCAACGCCGCGCCGACATTCCACTTCTCTTCCTCCAATTGGTGCGTGAAGCTGCGGCACGTTACGGCAGAGACGATCTCGACGTGCCCTCGGATATTGTCTCTACGCTGGAGATGCAGGAGTGGCCCGGCAATGTGCGGGAACTGAGAAATGCGGCGGACCGGCTGGTGCTCGGACTGGATGGAAACCCTTCCGATGGCCCGCAATCTTCTGCCCAGAATTCCGCAAGCCTCTCGGCCAAAGTCGCGGAGTTTGAGAAATCCGTTCTGGCAAGAGCGATTGCACTGCACAAAGGCAACCTGAAGGCCGTTTATGAAACACTCGGGATATCCCGCAAGACGCTTTACGAAAAAATGCAAAAATACGCGCTGACGAAACATGAGTTTGGCGACGACGATTTAAAAGCTCTTCCATAGAGATCGGAGACTATTTTTCTGTTGTCGACGTTTAAATAAATATCCCTAGATGGGTTTTATCGTTTTTTCTTAACTGCTCTACGAGCCATCCAATAAATTCTTTCAGATAGTCAAATCAGTTCATCGACTATTCATTCGCCTTGTATATTTCTATCTCTATTCAGTCCAATTCAGGTCTGGTTGTGGGAGACGGGTTTTGATGAAGTTTGGTTCTATTTTGATTGCTACCGGCATGATTGTATTGGGCGCCGTTTCTGCTAGCGCGCAGACAACAGGTGACTGGGTTCTTGGAAACTACAAGGGCGCTGGTTACTGGTTTCCGGGCGTTATCGACAAAGTTGCTGGTGGCAAGATCACCATTCGCTACGACGATGGCGACAAGGAAACGGTTTCAATCAACGCTGTCCGGCCCTACGACTGGATGATCGGCACGAAGGTTGAATGTAACTACAAGGGTGCGGGAAACTGGTATTCTGGCAAGATCGCTTCGCTGGCAGGTGAGAAAATCGGCATCGCCTATGACGATGGCGACAAAGAAACGACAAAGACCGGTCGTTGCCGCACGAAGTAATGTCTACGTCCATACACACGTGTGATGCAGCCCGTCGCCTTTCAGCGACGGGTTTTCCATTGAGATGAGAATTGCAATGGGTGGATTTTCACCCATCGATAGTCCTAAATGTTTCGAAATCCACCCATTGCAGGCAAGGAGCGCCGCTTTTCTTCTTAAGCGACATCGCGAAGCATTGCGCAACGCCCGATGCCAATTGCAAATGACCTCACCCACGGCTGGTCGCAGAGGAGCGAAGCGGTCGATGAGGCCATAATTCATCGGGAGGAAAAGATGAAAATTCTCAAGACCGTCACAGGTGCCGTGGCTGCTGCTGCTGTATCGATGTTTGCACTGTCCGCATCTGCGCAGACCTACCCGCAGCGCAATATCACCATGGTCGTTCCGTTTGCTGCCGGTGGTCCAACGGATACGGTTGCGCGTCTGGTTGCCGAATCCATGTCGAAAGACCTCGGCCAGCAAATCATCGTCGAAAACATTGGCGGTGCCGGTGGCACTCTGGGCGCAGGCCGCGTGGCCGCTGCCGATGCGGATGGCTATACGGTTCTTTTGCACCACATCAGCATGGCAACAAGCGCCACGCTATATCGCAAGCTGGCCTATGACACAGTCAATGCATTCGACTATGTCGGCCTTGTCACCGAAGTGCCCATGACGATCCTGTCGCGCAAGAACCTTGAGACAACCGATCTCAAAGGTCTGATCGACTACGCCAAGACCAACAAGGATAAGGTAACGGTCGCCAATGCCGGCATTGGTGCGGCTTCGCATCTGTGTGGCATGTTGTTCATGAGTGCCATCCAGACCCCGCTCGTCACCGTTCCGTATAAGGGCACGGGTCCGGCAATGACCGATCTTCTCGGCGGTCAGGTGGATATCATGTGCGACCAGACGACCAACACGACAAAGCAGATTCAGGGCGGCACGGTCAAAGCCTATGCGGTCACGACACCGAAGCGTCTCGACGTTCTGCCGAACGTTCCAACCGCCGCCGAGGCTGGCCTGCCGAACTTCGAAATCGCCATCTGGCACGGCATTTACACACCGAAGGGTACAGCTTCGGATATTAACGAGCGCTTGTCCAAGGCACTTCAGGTCGCCCTGAAAGACCCAAGTGTCGCCGCCCGTTTTGCTGAACTCGGCGCAACGCCGTCGCCTGTCACAGACGGTACGCCTGCGGCTTTGAAAGCCAAGCTCGAAAGCGAAATCGCCCGCTGGAAGCCAGTGATCGAATCCGCTGGCCAGTACGCCGACTAAGCCTGCTGCCAGACACTTAACCGGCGGAACGTTCAGTACCGCCGGTTTTTTGGATGTTGGCTCATCATGACAGCAACCAGCTTTTTACTCTTCAAGATCAGCGCATAGTGCTTTCGAAAACCCACCCGGAAACCGGGCCAATTCGTCAGCGGGGGACTGAGACATGAAATCACTTTCTTTCGATGCCACAGAGGCAATCTGTGGCGCCTTTTTCATCGCGCTCGGCGTGTTCTTCGCTTGGCAATCCTACGGTTTGGAACTGGGAACCGCGTTTCGCATGGGACCAGGTTATTTCCCGTTGGTGTTGTCCATTGTGCTCGTTGGACTTGGGACGTTGATCTTTCTGCGTGCAGGCAACGTCCAAGGCGAACCGCTGGGCGCGATCGCCTGGCGCGGTATTTTTCTCATTCTGCCCGCACCGATCTTTTTCGGCATGACAGTGCGCGGCCTCGGCTTCGTTCCGGCACTGTTTATAAGCGCACTGATCGCATCCTTTGCATCGCATAAGATGAAACCGCTTATGGCCGTTATTCTGTCCATCGGCATCACCATATTTTCCGTTGCCGTGTTCGATTACGGTCTTGGCCTTCCCTTCCAGCGCTTCGGCCCCTGGCTCAATTTCTGAGGTGCATGATGGAACTGTTCAATAATCTCGCCCTTGGTTTTTCTACGGCCACGTCCATCGACAACCTTTTCTTTTGCCTGATCGGCGTCCTGCTCGGCACATTGATTGGCGTGTTGCCGGGCATTGGTGCCACGGCAACGATTGCCATGCTGTTGCCGATCACCTTCCAGCTGGAGCCGGTATCGTCGCTCATCATGCTCGCGGGCATTTATTACGGCGCGCAATATGGTGGTTCCACCACGGCCATTCTAATCAACATGCCGGGTGAATCCTCATCCGCCGTAACGGCCATCGATGGTTACCAGATGGCGCGCAAGGGCAAGGCCGGCGTTGCGCTCTCCGTTGCTGCCATCGGCTCTTTCTTTGCTGGCACAGTCTCGACCTTCCTCGTCGCGATCTTTGCGCCTCCGCTGACAGCAATCGCGCTGCAATTTGGTGCTGCCGAATATTTCTCGTTGATGGTGGTCGGCCTCGTGTCGTCGATCGCCCTTGCGCACGGCTCAATTATCAAAGCTTTGGCCATGGTTGTTCTCGGCCTGCTGCTTGGGCTGGTCGGCACGGATATCTATAGCGGCACACCACGCTTCACGCTGGGCATTCGCGAATATGCGGATGGTTTGAACTTCGTGGCCGTTGCCGTCGGTGTCTTCGGTATTGCCGAAATTCTGCGTAATCTTGAAAACGAAAAGACCCGCTCGGTCCTGATGGCCAAGGTCAGCGGCCTTCTTCCCAGCAAGGAAGACTTCAAGAAGATGGTTGGCCCCGTGTTGCGCGGCACGGCTATCGGCTCGGCACTGGGCATTCTGCCGGGTGGTGGTGCCATTCTTGCGGCGTTCGCATCCTACACTGTCGAAAAGCGTGTTTCGAAAAACCCGGAAGAGTTCGGCCACGGCGCGATTGCCGGTGTCGCGGGTCCAGAATCGGCCAACAATGCCGGTGCGCAGACCTCGTTCATTCCGCTACTCACACTCGGCATTCCGGCCAATCCGGTCATGGCGCTGATGATAGGCGCGATGATTATTCAGGGTATCGTTCCGGGTCCGAATGTTGCGACGGAACAGCCAGCACTGTTCTGGGGCATCATCGCTTCGATGTGGATCGGCAATCTGATGCTGGTCATTCTCAACCTGCCGCTGATCGGGTTGTGGGTAAAGCTGCTGACCATTCCCTACTACGTGCTGTTCCCCATCATTATGGCCTTCTGCGCCATCGGGGTCTACAGCGTGAACTCCAACGTCTACGATCTCTATGCCGTCGCCTTCTTCGGGCTCATCGGATATGCGCTCGTCAAGCTGCGCTGCGAACCGGCACCTCTTCTGCTCGGTTTCGTCCTTGGTCCTCTGCTGGAAGAAAATTTGCGCCGTGCGATGATCCTGTCGCGCGGTGATGCGACAACCTTCTTCACGCGACCAATCAGCGCCACATTGCTCATCATCGCGCTGCTGGTTCTGGTTGTCGTCTTCCTGCCAAGCGTCAAGAAAAAGCGCGAGGAGGTCTTCCAGGAAGAAGATTGATATTTGAATTATAGGCGAAAATTCCAGAGGCTGGGCATCATGTCCGGCCTTTGTCTTGTTTGCCGGGCGCAAAGCTGCCAAAGCAGGAGCACAAAACAAGGAGGTGCCCGTGTCAGACAATAGCGAAGCCCGCATCATCGCTCTGGAAGAAACAGTGGCGCATCAGGCAAAGACCATCGAAGAGCTTTCCGACCAACTGACCGAGCAGTGGAAAGTGGTGGAGCAGACCCGCGCGAAGCTGGACCGGCTCACAGACCGATTTTTGAACCTCGAAGAGCAATCGCTTGAGGCACCCGCCATCACCAAGCCGCCCCATTATTGAGGAACTGCGATGAGTGTTGCCCTGCTCTTCGTATCCGCTGCCGATGTTTTAACGTTCTGGAAACAGGCCGGGCCGGAAAAGTGGTTCGAAAAAGATGCACATTTCGATGCGACCTTTCATGACCGCTTTCGCGAGGCGCATTTTTCCGCGGCAAGACGTGAGCTTGAAGAGTGGCTCGACACGGCGGAAGATAGTCTTTCACTGCTGCTGTTGCTGGATCAGTTCCCGAGAAACTGCTTTCGCGGAACGGCGCATATGTACGCAACAGACCCGCTTGCGCGTCACTATGCGGAAGAAGCCATCCGGCGCGGTCATGATCTGACAATTGATCCAGAGCTTCGAGTTTTCTTCTATCTTCCCTACATGCATTCGGAAGAACTGGAAGATCAGGAACTGTGCTGCAAGCTTTGTGAACCGCTGGGCGAACGTTATCTGCCCTTTGCCATAGAGCATCTGGACATCATCAAGCGCTTCGGTCGTTTCCCGCATCGCAACGATATTCTGCTGCGTACCACGACGCCACAGGAACGTGAGTTTCTGGAAGAAGGCGGGTTTGCTGGATAAATAACCAGAAACGGAAAATCTCTTCAAAAAACAAAGGCCGCAGTTTTGATCGAAACTGCGGCCTTTGTTTTGTGCGTAAACCAAGATCAGCCGTCGAAAAACTCTTTCATCCGGGCAAAGAAGCCGGTGGATTCCGGATTGTTTTCCTTCGAGGAAAGCTGCTCGAACTCTTGCAGCAATTCGCGCTGCCGTTTTGTCAGCTTCTGCGGCGTTTCGATCTGAATCTGGATGTAGAGATCACCCGTCTGTGCAGAACGCAAAACCGGCATTCCCTTGGCTTTCAGACGAAACTGCTTGCCAGCCTGCGTGCCTTCCGGCACCGTCACACGGGATTTCGTTCCGTCCAGCGTCGTCACATCGAATGTGCCGCCAAGTGCTGCCGTGGTCATGGAGATCGGCACAGCGCAGTAGAGATCGGCACCGTCGCGTTGGAAAAACTCATGTGGCCGCACGGAGAGGAAGATGTAGAGGTCGCCCGAAGGACCGCCCCGCATACCAGCTTCGCCTTCGCCTTGCAGACGAATACGTGTGCCATCTTCGATACCGGCTGGGATATTGACCGAGAGCGAACGCTCTTCCGTCACCCGGCCCTGACCATTACACTTGGTGCAGGGATCGGTGATCGTCTGGCCGCGACCGTGACAGGTCGGGCAGGTGCGTTCTACCGAGAAGAAACCCTGCGCTGCGCGAACACGGCCCGAACCCTGACAGGTTCCACAGGTTTTCGGCTGCGTGCCGGGCTTTGCGCCGGAACCGGTGCAGACATCGCAGGTGATGGAGGTTGGCACACGGATTTGCGCCGTCTTGCCGCTGAACGCCTCTTCCAGCGAAATTTCCATGTTGTAGCGAAGGTCGGCACCGCGCTCGCGTCCGCCGCTGGAGCGACGCGCACGTCCACCACCCATCATTTCGCCAAAAATATCTTCGAAAATATCGGAGAAACCACCGCTCGCGCCGCCGCCAAAGCCGCCGCCCGCGTTGCCCATGCCGCCTTGTTCGAAGGCTGCGTGACCGAAACGGTCATAGGCCGCACGTTTCTGCGCGTCTTTCAACGTTTCGTAGGCTTCGTTGATTTCCTTGAACTTCTTTTCAGATTCTGCATCACCGGGATTCTTGTCCGGATGATACTTCATCGCGAGTTTGCGGAAGGCGCTTTTCAGCTCTTTTTCGTCGGCAGTTTTGCCAACGCCAAGGGTTTCGTAAAAGTCTGCTTTCGCCATTAAATAACAAGCCCCGGAAATGGATTTCCGGCTGCACGAGGCAGCCGGATTTCAGTCAAGCATCAATTGGAGTTCAAGCGCCGCACTTATGCGGACTTCTTGTCATCCTTGATTTCTTCATAGTCCGCATCAACGATATCGTCCTTGCCGCCTGGAGCAGCACCTTCGCCGCCTTCAGCCTGCTGGGCTTCGTAGATGGCCTGACCCAGCTTCATGGACACTTCCATGAGGGTCTGGGTCTTGGCCTGAATGTCATCCGCATCGGGTTCAGACGCTTCAACAGAGGTTTTCAGCGCTGCAATGGCATCTTCGATGGACTTGCGGTCCGTTTCGGAAACCTTGTCACCATACTCCTTCACCGACTTCTCGGTGGAGTGGATGAGGCTTTCGGCCTGGTTCTTGGCTTCTACACCGGCGCGACGCTTCTTGTCGGCTTCGGCATTGGCCTCGGCGTCCTTCACCATCTTGTCGATGTCGGCGTCGGAAAGACCACCAGATGCCTGAATGCGGATCTGCTGTTCCTTGCCTGTTCCCTTGTCCTTGGCGGAAACCTGCACGATGCCGTTGGCGTCGATATCGAATGTGACTTCGATCTGCGGAACGCCGCGTGGTGCTGGTGGCAGGCCAACGAGGTCGAACTGGCCAAGCGACTTGTTATCGGCAGCCATTTCGCGCTCACCCTGCGAAACGCGGATAGTCACAGCAGACTGGCTGTCTTCAGCGGTCGAGAAGGTCTGGCTCTTCTTAGTTGGGATCGTCGTGTTACGGTCGATCAGACGTGTGAAGACGCCACCCAGTGTTTCGATGCCGAGCGACAAAGGCGTCACGTCGAGAAGCAGAACGTCCTTGACGTCGCCCTGAAGAACGCCAGCCTGAATGGCAGCACCCATGGCAACAACTTCATCCGGGTTCACACCCTTATGCGGCTCTTTGCCGAACAGTTGCTTGACGATTTCCTGAACCTTCGGCATGCGGCTCATGCCGCCGACGAGAACGACTTCTTCGATTTCAGCCGCGGTCAGACCAGCATCCTTGAGCGCTGCCTTGCACGGTGCAACGGTACGCTGAACGAGATCGTCAACCAGGCTTTCGAACTTGGCGCGGGTCAGCTTCAGTGTCAGGTGCTTAGGACCGGTGGCATCTGCCGTGATGAATGGCAGGTTGATTTCGGTCTGCTGCGAAGACGACAGTTCGATCTTTGCCTTTTCGGCAGCTTCCTTGAGGCGCTGCAAAGCTAGCTTGTCGCCCTTCAGGTCGATGCCCTGATCCTTCTTGAATTCACCGGCCAGGTACTCGACCAGACGCATATCGAAGTCTTCACCGCCAAGGAATGTATCACCATTGGTAGACTTCACTTCGAAAACGCCATCGCCGATTTCCAGAACGGAAATATCGAAGGTACCGCCGCCCAAGTCGTACACGGCAATCGTCTTGCCTTCCTTCTTGTCGAGGCCATAAGCCAAGGCCGCAGCCGTTGGCTCGTTGATGATGCGCAGAACTTCCAGACCAGCGATGCGGCCAGCATCCTTGGTGGCCTGACGCTGGGCATCGTTGAAGTAGGCAGGAACCGTGATGACGGCCTTCTCAACCTTTTCGCCGAGGTAGGATTCAGCGGTTTCCTTCATCTTCTGAAGGATCATCGCAGAGATTTGCGATGGGGAATAACCCTTGCCCTGCGCCTGTACCCATGCATCGCCATTGTCGCCCTTGACGATCTCGAACGGAACGAGGCCCTTGTCCTTTTCGACAGTCGGGTCTTCGTAACGGCGACCGATAAGGCGCTTGACGGCAAACAATGTGTTGGTTGGGTTGGTGACGGCCTGACGCTTTGCAGGCTGACCGACCAGACGCTCGCCATCATCGCTGAATGCGACCATGGAAGGGGTCGTGCGCGCACCTTCTGCGTTTTCAATAACTCTAATGTCCTTGCCGTCCATCACTGCGACGCAGGAATTGGTCGTGCCAAGGTCGATGCCGATTACTTTTGCCATTCTCTTCTCTCCTTGAAGCGAGTTGTCGGAACCCCGTGAGGCATTCCACTGACGACTCCTTGACTTGGATGGTCTTCATGTTTGTGCAGCATTCTTCAACGCTGTTCTGGGGCGTATATAAGGAGCGATTTTTCCCGCTGCAAGGCAGATAGATGCGTCCACCGCAGCAAAAATCAAGAAATGCAGCTCTGAACAAAACACATAAGGGGTCACAACCGCCTTGGATGCTGCAAGAATGTGAAACAACCGGGTTGCGCGGCTTCGAAAGATTCGCGCCAACCGTCATGTCTCTGTCATGCGCGATGCCTATAGGCGGGAAGCCTTTTCATAAAACATCACTCTATAGAGGTTATCATGCGCAAACTTCTCGCCGCATTCATTGCCACCACGGTTCTGGCCGGCGCCGCACAGGCCGCAACCGTCTATCCTCTTGATCGCGCGACCATTCTTAACGGCTCGCCGTTTGATTTCAAGGTCGAGTTCAAAAACGTCGTAAAGCCTGAAGACCTCAAGATCACCGTCAATGGCGAGGATTACAAAACCGTTTTCGGTGCCGACGTCACATTCGTTTCTGAAGAAAAGGGCAAAGAGGACAAGGTCCTCGGTTCCGCAGTCCTATTGCGCGGTCTGACAATTGCCAAGGCTGGCGATTATCAGGTTGAGGTTTCTGCTGGTTCTGAAACCAAAAAGGTCACATGGACAGTTTATGGCACGGGCGAAGCGCCAAAGGCCAAGAACGTCATCTTCCTTTTGGGTGATGGTCTCTCGGTTGCTCACCGCACCGCTGCCCGCATCATGTCCAAGGGTATGACCGAAGGCAAGGCGAACGGCCGCCTGAACATGGACGAAATGGACCGCATGGCCTTCATCGGCACGTCTTCCACGGAAGCCGTCGCGACCGATAGCGCCAACACCATGTCTGCTTACATGACCGGCCACAAGACAGCCGTTAACGCTCTTGGCGTTTATGGCGACCGCACGCCTGCAAGCCTTGACGACCCTAAGGTCGAAACGCTGGCAGAAGCCCTGCGTCGCCAGACGAAAAAGTCCATCGGCATCGTCACCACATCGGAGTTGCAGGACGCCACACCTGCCGCCGTTGTCTCCCATACCCGCAAGCGCGGCGACAAGGCCGAAATCACGGGCATGCTGCTGGATGTCAAGCCAGACGTCGTTCTGGGCGGTGGTTCGGCCTATTTCCTTGGCAAAGACACACCCGGTTCCAAGCGCAAGGACGACAAGGACTACATCAAGCTGTTCAAGGACGCTGGCTACACTCTCGCCACCGACAAGAGCGAGCTTGAAAAGGCAGAAGGTTCAAACACCGGAAAGCTTCTCGGCCTGTTCCACACCGGCAATATGGACACGCTTCTCGACCGCAACTTTCTCAAGAAAGGCACAGTCGACAAGTTTCCAAATCAGCCCGGTCTGGTCGATATGACCAAGGCTGCCCTGGGCGAACTGTCGAAAAATCAGGACGGCTTCTTCCTGATGGTCGAAGCGGCCAATATCGACAAGATGTCTCACCCGCTGGACTGGGATCGCGCCGTTGTCGAAACCATCGAATTCGATAAGGCCATCGGCGTTGCACGCGAGTTCGCTGCGAAGAACCCGGACACGCTGATCGTCGTCACCGGCGACCACACGCATGGCGTTTCCATCATCGGCACAGTCGATGACGAAAAGCCCGGTGATGAAATGCGCTCCAAGGTCGGCACCTATGCCGAAGCCGGCTTCCCGAACTATGAAGACAAGGATGGCGATGGTTATCCTGACCGGGTCGACGTCAGCCGCCGCCTGTTCCTCAATTCCAATAATGGTCCAGACCATTACGAAACATTCCGTCCAAAGCTGGATGGTCCTTTCGTTCCGGCAATCCAGAACGAGAAGAAGGAATATATCGCCAACGAAGCCTATAAGAACGTTCCCGGTGCGGTTTTCGTGCAGGGCAACATTCCCAAGGATGGCGATAGCGGCGTTCACGCTGTTGACGATATCGTTCTACAGTCCACCGGCCCCGGCTCGGAAGGCTTCAAGGGCTATATGGAACAGAGCGACGTTTACCGCGTGCTGGCCGATGCCTTTGCACTGAGTACAAAGCAGACGCAATAATAGCGCTTGAACAACAAACGATCCGGCTCGCATGATGTGGGCCGGATCGTCTTCGTTTAGATTAACGCGGATAGATCGAAATCGGAGATCGTCATGGTGCACCCTCCATTTCTGCTTTCACGCAGACAGTCTTTGAAACTGGCCGCCCTGTCGGCATTCACGCTAGGCGCGGACCGGGCATCTGCCGCTCCATCGCCGCTGACCTTTGATGAAATGTACGGCAAGATCGGCGTTCTGGGGCTGGAGTTTTCCGAAAAACTGAAGGCGCTGGCTGGCAAGGAAATCCGTATGAAAGGCTTCATGGCTCCACCCTTGAAGGCTGAAGCTTCCTTTTTCGTGCTGACGGAAATCCCAATGGCGCTCTGCCCGTTTTGTTCGTCGGATTCCGACTGGCCGGACAATATCGTCGTCGTATATCTCTCCGAAAAACAGACCTTCGTGCAGCCAAGCACCACGATCGATGTAACGGGAACTCTCGAACACGGCTCATGGACAGACCCGGAGACAGGTTTTGTTAGTCTCGTGCGTATCAGAGATGCACAATATTCGGTGTCTTGAACATGCTGTCTTTGACTATATCCGATCTGACCGTTTCTTTTGCCGGCCTGGCAACGCCTGTCTTGCGGATCAATGAGTTGAAGGTTTCCGCCGGGGAAACCATGGCGATTACCGGCGCATCCGGCTCAGGCAAAAGCACCTTCGTCAATATCATCACCGGTCTAGAACGTGTCCGTCAGGGGCATGTGACTTGGAGCGATCAAGAGATTTCCGGGTTAACCGAAACCCGACGAGATCGCTGGCGCGGCGAGAATGTCGGGCTGGTCATGCAGGAGTTTCATCTGCTGCCGGGCCTCTCCGCCATTGAAAACGTCCTGCTGCCGGTTCGTCTGAGCCGCGCCATGTCCAACGTATATGCAAAGCGTGCGGCATCTCTGCTTGAAAAAACTGGCTTGGGTCGACCGGATCAGAAAATCGATACTATGTCACGCGGCGAGATGCAGCGTGTGGCGATTGCTCGCGCATTGCTGAGAAAGCCCGGTGTCATCGTCGCCGATGAGCCCACCGCAAGCCTTGATCCAGACAATGGAGAGGCCATCGGTCGACTGCTGGTCGATCTTGCGCAAGCAGAGGGCACGACACTAATCGTCATCACGCACGACAGGCTTCTGGCGCAACGTCTCGAGCGCCGTATTGAACTCTCCAATGGCCGTATCCTGACCGACACCGCCGGGAACCTCTGATATGATACGTTTTATTTTATCCGATCTGCAACGCCTTTGGGCCGGATCGCTGGTTGTCGTGCTGTTGGTTGCCTTTGCAACGGCCCTTGGCGTTACTGTGACATTGCAGGAACGGGCGCTTCGACTGGGCACGGCCCGCGCTGCCGATAAGTTCGATCTCGTCGTCGGTGCAGCGGGCAGCGAAACGCAACTCGTCCTGTCGTCAGTCTTCCTGCAAGCGGCACCCCTACCGCTCGTCAGCGGCGACACATTGGCGTCTCTGACGAGCGACCCCCGCGTCGCGTGGGCAGGCCCTGTCGGCTTTGGGGATTCGTTTGCTGGCTACCCAATTGTCGGAACAACCACCTCTCTGATCGACAATACATCCGGTGGCTTTCTGGAGGGCCAAGGTTTTGCCGATGGAGAGGGCGCCGTCATCGGCTCTGCCGTCGACTTGCGTGTCGGGGCAAAGATCAAGCCTATGCACGGCACTGCGGAAGAGGGTGGCCATACCCACACCGAGATCGTTTATCACGTTCAAGGCCGGCTAAAGCCCACGGGCACACCGTGGGATCGTGCCATTCTGGTGCCGATCAGTTCCGTCTGGCACATTCACGGCATGGATCATTACGAAGGTGCAGAGGATCACGCCCATGAAGCGGATGGTGAACATCATGAAGGCCATGCCCATGATCATGTTGAGGGTGATGAGGCGGCACTGAATGAGACATTTACGTCTGAGACGCCGGGCGTCCCCGCCATTCTGGTGAAACCGAAAACCATTGCGGATGCCTACAAGCTGCGCCAACAATACCGTCAGGGAAATACCCTTGCTGTGTTTCCGGGAGAAGTCCTGACCAAGCTCTATGCCACGTTGGGAGATGCGCGTGAGGTTCTGTCTGTTGTCGCCATCGGCGCTCAGGGGCTGGTCGCGGCATCCCTTATTCTCGTAACGCTGACCCACATTGTGCAAAGGCGAAAACAGATTGGCGCTTTGCGCGCATTCGGCGCTCCGCGCTCGTCCATTTCGTTGATTGTCTGGACGGAGTTATTCGCGCTGTTTGCCACGGGTATCGCGCTTGGTTTTGCAATCGGATTTGCAGCGGCAAAAATCATCACCGCAATGCTCGTCGCAAAAAGCGGCGTCGTCATGCCGGTTGAATTTGCCAAAGCCGATTTAACGCAAGCTGCGTTGCTGCTTGCCGTGGCTGCCGGTCTTGCGATTTTGCCCGCATGGCTCGCCTACCGCCAATCACCCGCCGAGGCGCTGCGCGGATAAGCAATCACCGAATCGCGCAACACCGGACTGGCCTCGTTTGGCATCAATGCGGATCTATATGGGCCTTGTGGAAAATATCATCCTGCGGAGGGATCGCCTGGCGTTCAATCATACGGTGAACGCGGGGGCGTGTGGCTCCGCGATGCAGCGCCAGAATGCTGTCCCAGCTTTCCGCATCCGCATGGGTGCGCCGGTGGTTGTGGCGCACATATTCCACCCACGTCGGAACATGATAGATTTCCGTCCAGACATCCGGGTTTTCCAGATCGCGCATCAGCGTCCAGTTCTGTGCGCCGTCGCGCAGTCGAATGCGCCGCCGCTCCACCATGATCGCCATAAACTCCGGCAGATCGGAATCATCGATTTCGTAATCGATCAGAATGGCAATCGGGCCGCTACGGGGTTTGACATCAAGGCGCAGGTTGGGCTCGACGAACCGATTGAGCGGATCAAGGTTGAGTGATGCGAAGGCAGGCATGGTCAACTTGAAGCCCACCAGAACACCCAGCAGCATCAACACGCACGAGCAGAGCAGCGAATAGGACAGGCCATAATTTTCGGCCAGCGAACCCCAAAGCCAACTGCCCATGGCAATGCCGCCGAAGGTCAATGTCTGGTAAAGCGACAGCGCCCGACCCACCACCCAGCGCGGCGTGGACAACTGAACGATGGTGTTGAACAGCGACAACGCCAGCACCCAGCTTGCGCCGGAAACCGTCAGAACAAGTGCAGTGAGAATAGCGCTGGTGCTGATGGCCGTCACAGCCGCGCTGAAGGCAAAACCAAGGAATGCGACGCGTACGATCCATTCGCTGCTCAATGTTTCACGCAAACGTGCACTGATCAGCGCGCCACCAATCGCACCGACGCCGAACGCGCCAAGCATGATGCCATAGGTCAGCGGGCCACCCTGCACCAGATCACGCGCAACAAGCGGCATAAGGGCAAGAATGGCACTGGCAGAAAGGCCAAACAGAAAACCGCGCACCAGAACCTTGCCGATATTCGGTGACATGGCGACATAACGCATACCGGCGGAAATGGCGGCGAAAAGCTGTTCACGCGGCAGTGTGGATGTGTTTTTTGGCGGCTGCCATTTCACCAGCGCGTAGATCAGCGTGAAGTAGCTGAGTGCGTTGACCAGAAAAGCCGCCGCAGCACCCGCCAACGCCACGATCACACCGCCGATGGCAGGGCCGACGCTGCGGGTAATGTTGAAGCCGACACTGTTGAGCGTCACGGCTGCGGGTAGATCTTCACGCGGCACCATCTCTCCCACCGATGCCTGCCAGGACGGATTGGCAAGCGCCGTGCCGCAGCCGATCATGAAGGTAAAGAACAAAAGCAGCCAAGGGGTTAGCAGGTCGAACCACGCAAAGACCGTCAGACAGACCGAAGCGGTCAGCATGAGAAGCTGCGCTACGATCATGATCCGGCGGCGGTCAAGACTGTCGGCCAGCGCACCGGAAACGAGGGAAAACAGCATGATGGGCAAAGATGTCGATGCCTGCACCAGTGCGATCATATTTTCGGATGACGAAAGTGCCGTCATCATCCATGCTGCACCCACCGCTTGAATAAGACCGCCAAAATTCGATGCGATACTTGCAAACCAGATTGTTCGGTACGTTTGGTGGCGCAGCGGCGCGAGGGGAGATTTTCTATCGGGCACAGGCAGTCCAACTGATGCAATTGCTGATCATCCAATCGACACTATAGACGTCGATTGAGTGGATGCCACTCTTTCAAGCCCCGTCACGGTAAAATTGTGACGAAAGCCAATTTCGCAGCTCACCCGCCTTATCCTTGCAATATCGGACATAAGGGTCTATAGGACCGTTCAAATTCTTGATCGTCCGATGAAGAGTGGGGCCGCAAGGCTCCGCTCTTTTTCGTTAGGCGCCCCAAAAACCGGATTATAAAGTCTGGTGAAGATGAAAGACCGGAAGGCCAGAATGGCAGAAGCCGAACCAAGACTGATAACCGAAACGGGTGTAGACCAGCGGATCGCAGAGATCATCGAGCCGGTTATAACCGGTATGGGCTTTTTGCTCGTCCGCGTCAGGCTCTCGAGCCAGAACGGTTCGACCCTACAGGTCATGGCCGAACGCGAAGACGGCACAATGACCGTTCAGGATTGTGAAGCGATCTCGCTGGCCATTTCACCGGTTCTTGATGTGGAAGATCCCGTCGAGAAAGCGTATCATTTGGAAGTATCGTCGCCCGGCATCGACCGTCCGATGGTGCGTAAAACAGATTTTGCCCGCTGGCAGGGCCACATCGTCAAGATCGAGACATCGATCCTGGTGGATAACCGCAAGCGTTTTCGCGGCAAGATTGCCGGCATGGATGCAGACGGTTTCCAGTTGGAGCGTGATCAGATTGCTTATGGCGAAGAGCCTGTGGTGACGATCCCGTTCAACACGCTTTCGGACGCCAAGCTGGTTTTGACCGACGATCTTATTCGTGACGCACTGAAGGCGGACAAGCAGGCCAAGGCCGCAGCTGCTGCCAACCAGAACGAAGAAGCTGACGAAGACTAATTTCAACGTAAGCCCTTGAGTTGGGCATATCCCGCAATCATGCGAATTACGGAGACATAAAAATGGCAGTAAGTGCTAACCGGCTTGAGCTTCTACAGATCGCCGATGCTGTTGCGCGCGAAAAGGTCATCGACCGCGAAATCGTTCTTGCTGCAATGGCCGATGCTATTCAGAAAGCCGCCCGTTCGCGTTACGGTTCGGAAACCAACATTCGCGCCGACATCAACTCCAAGACCGGCGAAATTCGCCTTCAGCGTCTTCTGGAAGTTGTCGAAAAGGCCGAGGATTACGGCACGCAGATCCCGCTGGAACTGGCACGCGACCGCAACGTCGATGCAAAGATTGGCGATTACATTGCCGATCCTTTGCCACCGATGGATTTTGGCCGCATCGCCGCCCAGTCTGCCAAACAGGTTATCGTCCAGAAGGTTCGCGAAGCAGAACGTGACCGTCAGTATGACGAGTTCAAGGATCGCATCGGCGAAATCATCAACGGCACCGTCAAGCGCGTCGAATATGGCAACGTGATCGTCGATCTCGGCCGTGGCGAAGGCATCATCCGTCGTGACGAGATGATTCCCCGCGAAAACCTGCGTTACGGCGACCGCGTTCGTGCCTTCGTTTATGACGTGCGCCGCGAACAGCGCGGCCCGCAGATTTTCCTGTCGCGTACGCACCCACAGTTCATGGTCAAGCTTTTCACCATGGAAGTGCCGGAAATCTACGACGGCATCATCCAGATCAAGTCGGTTGCCCGTGATCCGGGTTCCCGCGCCAAGATCGCCGTGATCTCCAATGACTCGTCGATCGATCCGGTCGGCGCCTGCGTCGGTATGCGCGGTTCGCGCGTTCAGGCCGTTGTCGCAGAGCTTCAGGGTGAAAAGATCGACATCATTCCCTGGAGCCAGGATACGGCTTCCTTCATCGTCAACGCGCTTCAGCCTGCTGAAGTATCCAAGGTCGTTCTCGACGAAGAAGCAGAACGCATCGAAGTCGTGGTTCCTGATGAGCAGCTGTCGCTCGCCATCGGTCGTCGCGGTCAGAACGTTCGTCTCGCATCGCAGTTGACCGGCTGGGACATCGACATCATGACGGAGCAGGAAGAGTCCGAGCGCCGCCAGAAGGAATTCAACGAACGCACCGGCATCTTCATGGAAGCGCTGGATGTGGACGAAATGGTTGGTCAGGTTCTGGCTTCGGAAGGTTTCGCGCAGGTCGAGGAACTGGCCTATGTGGAGCTCAGCGAAATTGCCTCTATCGACGGTTTCGATGAAGACACCGCTGTTGAAATCCAGACCCGCGCCCGCGAACATCTCGAGCGCAAGGAAGCCGAGATGGACGCCAAGCGCAAGGAACTCGGCGTGACCGACGAGCTTCGCCAGATCGAAGGCCTGACCACACAGATGTTGGTTGCGCTGGGCGAAGATGGCGTCAAAACCATTGAGGACTTTGCAGGTTGCGCCGCCGACGATCTGATCGGCTGGAGCGAACGCAAGGACGGCGAGACGAAGAAGTTCGAAGGTCTGTTCTCCAAGCTCGATATCTCGCGCGTTGAAGCTGAAAACATGATCGTTCAGGCCCGCCTTCTGGCTGGCTGGATCACGGCAGAAGATCTCGCTGCACAGCAGGAAGCAGAAGCAACGACTGAGGAGGCGGATACCGCTGTTCAGGAATGATTTCGCAGGCGCATGAGCCGGAAGACTTGGCCGAAGACGGCGAGGACGAAGGCAACGTCAATGGACGTATGTGCATTGTGACACGACAGAGCGGATCGCCAGATGAGCTGATCCGCTTCGTCGCAGGCCCGGACAACAGCGTTGTTCCGGACCTGAAACGCCAATTGCCAGGGCGCGGTTGCTGGGTAACAGCCGAGCGCGCCCTGATCGAAAAGGCCATTGCGAAGAAACTTTTCGCGCGCGCCTTGAAGACGGATGTGAAAGCCGGACCGGACCTTCTGGATATGATGGACCGGCTGATGGCGCAGCAACTGGCTGGGATGATGAACATGGCGCGCAAAGCAGGCCAGTTCATCTCCGGGGCAACGAAGGTCGATGCGGCCGTTCGTTCCGGGAACTCGCTAGCGGTGTTCCACGCCACGGATGCGGCGCCAGACGGTGTTCGAAAGATAAACCAGGCCCGCAAAGCCTGGACCCTCGGCTCAGGCGCCGAGACTGAAATACCGTCCTTTCACCTGTTCAGTGAGCAGGAATTGGACGAACTGATGGGCCAGAATGCTTTTATCCATGCCTGCGCGCTTGCAGGACAGGCGGGTGAAGGTGTAGTGAAGCGCGCAAAGATGCTCGAGCGGTATCGCAATGGCGATAAACCTCAGGCGGAATTAGACGCTGCCCGGACGGAACAATGACGCGGTCATCGGACACTATCCGCCGCCGCGTTCGGATGCAGCTATTTAAAGACAGGGCCTGATGAATGTCATCCGGCTCTCGTCCGAAGGAACGGGAACGGAATGACCGATAACAACGACGACAAGACAATCAACGCACAACCCAAGAAGACCCTCACTCTGAAGCCGAGTGGAGCGTCTCAGGGAACTGTGCGTCAGGATATGGGTCGTGGTCGCACCAACGCGGTTGTCGTAGAGACACGCAAACGCCGCCCATTGCGTCCAGAAGACGAGAAACCCATTACGCCAACGGTGACGGCCGCCGCACCGCAGCCAGCCCGCCCAGCAGCACCGGCTGCCGCACCGGCAGCACAGCAGCGTCCGCAGCAGCCACAGTCGCAGCGCCCTTACCAGTCCGGTAATCGTGATCGCGACCGCGATCGCCCTGCACAGTCTTCGCAGCCTCAGCGTCAGCCGGACCGCCCACGCGGCAACGTCTTGCACGACCTGTCTGCTGGTGAAATGGATGCACGCCGCAGAGCGCTCGCAGAAGCTCAGGCTCGCGACATCATCGAAGCCAAGCAGCGCGCCGAAGATGAAGCCCGCCGCAAGATCGAAGACGAAGCACGCGCCGTAGCCGAGAAGGAAGAGGCTGCACGTCGTGCTGCCGAAGAAGCTCTTGCTGCGAAAAATGCACCCGCTCCGGCACCGGTCGTTGAAGCACCTGTTGCTGCTCCCGCTGCAACCATAGCGCCTGTCAACACAGGTCGCACGGATGCGCGTCCACAGACAACACGCACCGCACCTGCTGCTCCAGCACCCATCGATAGCGCAGGCCCACGCGGCCGTCGCCCCGGTGGTGAAGAAGAGAGTGATGATCGCGGTGCCCGTCGCGGCGGTGTACCGGTTCGCGGCAAGATCACAGCCCCTGCCCCTGCCAAGCCTGCTGCCCGTCTGAAGACGGAAGAAGAGCGTCGTCGTGGCAAGCTGACCGTGACGTCCAATCTGGAAGAAGATGGCAACCAGGCCCGTGGCCGTTCGCTTTCTGCCATGCGCCGCCGTCAGGAGAAATTCCGTCGTGGCCAGATGCAGGAAGTGCGCGAAAAGGTCATGCGCGAAGTTATTCTGCCTGAGACCATCACCATTCAGGAACTGTCGCAGCGTATGTCCGAACGGGCCGTCGATGTGATTAAGTATCTGATGAAGGAAGGCCAGATGATGAAGCCGGGCGACGTCATCGACGCCGATCTGGCTGAACTGATCGCTGGCGAATTCGGCCATACCGTTAAGCGCGTCTCCGAATCCGACATTGAAGAAGGCATCTTCAACCTGTCCGACGACGATGGCGGCGAACTGGTTTCGCGTCCTCCAGTCGTTACCATCATGGGTCACGTTGACCATGGTAAGACATCGTTGCTCGACGCTATCCGTCAGACCAGTGTTGTATCCGGTGAAGCCGGTGGCATCACCCAGCATATCGGCGCTTATCAGGTTGAGAAGAACGGTCACAAGATCACCTTCATCGACACTCCCGGCCACGCCGCCTTTACGGCCATGCGTGCTCGTGGTGCACAGGCAACCGACATCGCCATTCTGGTGGTTGCAGCTGATGACAGCGTGATGCCGCAGACGATTGAATCGATCAACCACGCCAAGGCGGCCAATGTGCCGATCATCGTGGCGATCAACAAGATCGACAAGCACGAGGCGAACGCTGATAAGGTGCGTCAGCAGCTTCTTCAGCACGAAGTCTTCGTGGAATCTCTGGGTGGTGAAGTTCTGGACGTGGAAGTATCCGCCAAGAACAAGCTCAACCTCGACAAGCTTCTGGAAGCCGTTCTGCTTCAGGCCGAAATTCTCGATCTGAAGGCAAACCTCAACCGCACTGCGGAAGGTACGGTTATCGAAGCCCAGCTCGATCGTGGTCGTGGTTCCGTGGCAACCATTCTGGTTCAGAAGGGCGTGTTGCGTCCGGGCCAGATCATCGTTGCAGGCGACCAGTGGGGCCGTGTGCGCGCACTCGTCAACGACAAGGGTGAGCATGTCAAGGAAGCTGGTCCGGCCACGCCGGTCGAGGTTCTCGGTCTTTCCGGTACACCATCTGCCGGTGATCGCTTCGCGGTCGTCGAAAACGAAAGCCGTGCTCGTGAAATCTCCGAGTACCGTCAGCGTCTGACCCGCGACAAGGCTGTTGCCCGTCAAACTGGCCAGCGCGGTTCGCTGGAACAGATGATGACGCAGTTGCAGGCCACTGGCCGCAAGGACTTCCCGCTGCTCATCAAGGGTGACGTGCAGGGTTCTGTCGAAGCGATCATCGCATCGCTGGACAAGCTTGGAACAGACGAAGTTCGTGCACGCATCATACACTCGGGCGCAGGTGCAATCACGGAATCGGATATCTCGCTTGCCGAGGCGTCCAACGCTGCGATCATCGGTTTCAACGTACGCGCCAACGCTCAGGCACGTACAGCATCCGAACGCGCCGGTATCGAAATTCGCTACTACAACATCATCTACGATCTGGTTGATGACGTGAAAGCAGCGATGTCTGGCCTTCTGTCTCCAGAGCGTCGCGAGACGTTCCTCGGCAACGCCGAAATTCTGGAAGTCTTCAACATCACGAAAGTCGGCAAGGTCGCCGGTTGCCGTGTCGTCGAAGGCAAGGTGGAACGTGGTGCAGGTGTTCGTCTGGTGCGCGACAACGTCGTTATCCACGAAGGCAAGCTCAAGACGCTCAAGCGCTTCAAGGACGAAGTCGGCGAAGTGCCGGTCGGTCAGGAGTGTGGTATGGCGTTCGAAAACTACGAAGATATCCGCGCAGGCGATACGATCGAGTGCTTCCGCGTAGAGCACATCACGAGAACGCTCTAAGAAGCGTCTCTATTGCAGACTTGAGGCGAGCGCTGGCTTACCAGCGCTCGTTCCGTTTGAGGCAAAGATAAAATGGCAAAAGCAACATCATCCGCGCCCTCGCAACGCATGCTGCGCGTTGGTGAGCAGGTGCGCGCTGCAATCACCCAGATTCTACAGCGTGGAGAAGTCCAGGACGATCTGATTGAAAAGACGGTGATTTCCATTTCGGAAGTTCGCATGTCCACCGATCTCAAGATCGCCACCGCCTATGTGACGCCGATTGGCGTTGCCGACCACACCGACACGATTACGGCACTGAACCGTCACGCCAAATTTCTTCGCGGCCGTCTCGGCCCGAACTTGCGGCAGTTGAAGTACGTGCCGGAGCTGCGTTTCCGCGACGACACGAGCTTTGACAATTACAAGAAGATCGACGCCCTCCTTCGCTCACCCGAAGTGCAGCGCGATCTCGCATCTTCCAATGAAAAAGACGACGAACAGAATTGAAGCATGTCCAAACCACGCAAGCAGCAACATCGTAAACCGAAGGGTCGCCCGATTTCCGGCTGGCTCATTCTCGACAAGCCCTTCGATTTCGGCTCCACAGAGGCCGTATCCAAGATAAAATGGCTGTTCAACGCTCAGAAGGCCGGTCACGCTGGTACGCTTGATCCTCTAGCATCCGGCATGTTGCCGATTGCGCTTGGCGATGCGACCAAAACTGTGCCCTACGTGATGGATGGCCGCAAGGTCTATGAATTCACCGTCACCTGGGGCGAAGAGCGGACGACCGACGATATGGAAGGTGAGGTTCTCAACACCTCCACCGACCGTCCGGACGAACAGGCTATCCGTGATCTTCTGCCAAACTACACCGGCACCATTCAGCAGATTCCCCCGCAGTTTTCGGCCATCAAGATTGCCGGTGAACGCGCTTACGATCTCGCCCGCAGCGGCGAAGTCGTTGAAATTCCAGCGCGTGAGGTGGAGATCCACCGCATCACGCTGCTGGCCTGCCCGGATGCGAATACAGCGCATTTCGAAGTCGAGTGTGGCAAGGGCACCTATGTCCGGGCGCTGGCCCGCGATCTGGGTCAGGATCTCGGCTGCTACGGCTTTATTTCGCAGCTCCGCCGTTCCATGGTCGCTCCCTTTTCGGAAGGTGCCATGGTGCCGCTCGAAAAGCTGGTTGAATTCGAAGCCATCGAAGACCGGGACGAGAGACTGGCAGCTTTGGATGCCTATCTGATCGACACGTCGGAAGCCCTGTCATCCCTGCCGCACCTCGCCATCAATGATGACCAGGCACAGCGCCTGAAAATGGGCAATGCAATCCTGCTGCGCGGACGCGATGCGCCGACGCAGGAAAGCGAAGCTTACGCCACGGCGCGCGGCAAATTGATTGCCATTGGCGAAATCGGTGAAGGCGAATTCCGCCCGAAGCGGGTTTTCGGCTAAATCATGCGAAAAGAGGCGGTGGTAATCGCCTCTTTCTTTTATAGGCCAATTGGTTTATAGGCAGCGCCAGCTAGGGCATTGCCTGCGCTATTGAATGGCCAGTGCTGGACGACATCCCGGCGCTTGGCGTCCCATTTTTCCTTAAAATAGAAAGGATCGCACGATGTCGATTACTGCAGAGCGCAAAGCCGCCCTCATCAAGGAATACGCAATCGTTGAAGGCGATACCGGTTCGCCGGAAGTCCAGGTTGCCATTCTGACCGAGCGGATCAACAATCTGACCGAACACTTCAAGGGCCACAAGAAGGACAACCACTCTCGTCGTGGCCTTCTGACCATGGTTTCCAGCCGCCGTTCGCTTCTTGACTATGTCAAGAAGAAGGATGAGGCACGCTACACAAAGCTGATCACCAGCCTTGGCGTACGCCGCTAAAAAACTTCACCGGCGGGTTTCGACAAGAAAATCCCGCCGGTTTTTTCATCCGGCTTTTGGCTGGAACGCTGATATCGGCAGTCTTTGAAGACGCCGCGAAATGAAAGATGGGCCGGATGGGCCGGTGCCGTCTGAAATAAACCGATGACCTGTCATGGGGCAGGATTGCCAGATGCTTTTGCAGCGCTACCCGCGTTGCCGCATTTCACCTGAAATGTGTTTGAAAAGCCTCCCGCTGTCTTGCCCGTGACGTGTTGAGCCCGCGTGTTTTCCTTCGATGTGAGAACCGCGGCTACATTTGAGGACAAGATATGTTCAATCAACATTCCGTCGAAATCGAATGGGCAGGCCGCCCTTTAAGACTTGAGACAGGCAAAGTTGCCCGTCAGGCCGATGGTGCGGTTATTGCGACCTACGGCGAGACTGTCGTTCTTGCGACCGTCGTTTCCGCCAAGTCTCCAAAGCCAGGTCAGGACTTCTTTCCGCTGACCGTCAACTACCAGGAAAAGACCTATGCTGCGGGCAAAATCCCCGGTGGCTATTTCAAGCGCGAAGGCCGTCCTTCCGAGAAGGAAACTCTGGTTTCCCGCCTGATCGACCGTCCAATCCGCCCGCTGTTTCCTGAAGGCTATAAGAACGACACACAGGTTGTCGTCACCGTTATCCAGCACGATCTGGAAAATGATCCAGACGTATTGTCGATGGTTGCCGCTTCTGCCGCACTGACCCTGTCCGGTGTTCCTTTCATGGGCCCAGTCGGCGGCGCGCGCGTTGGCTACATCAACGGCGAATACGTTCTGAACCCGCATCTCGACGAGATGGACGAATCGGTTCTCGACCTCGTTGTTGCCGGTACGCAGGACGCCGTCCTGATGGTTGAATCCGAAGCCAAGGAACTCAACGAAGAGATCATGCTCGGCGCTGTGATGTTCGGTCATCGCGGCTTCCAGCCAGTAATCGACGCCATCATCAAGCTGGCTGAAGTTGCTGCCAAGGAACCACGCGAATTCGAACCGGAAGATTTCTCCGCTCTCGAAGCAGAAATGCTCGGCGTTGCCGAAACCGAACTGCGCGCTGCTTACAAGATCACTGAAAAAGCTGCCCGTTATGCAGCCGTTGATGTTGCCAAGGCCAAGGTCAAGGCTCACTTCTTCCCAGAAGGTGCCGAACCTAAGTACACGAACGAAGTGATCGGCGCCGTCTTCAAGCACCTCCAGGCGAAGATCGTTCGCTGGAACATTCTGGACACCAAGAGCCGCATCGACGGTCGTGACCTGTCCACCGTCCGTCCGATCGTTTCGGAAGTCGGCCTTCTGCCACGCACACACGGTTCTGCCCTGTTCACACGCGGCGAAACTCAGGCCATCGTTGTTGCCACACTCGGCACCGGCGAAGACGAGCAGTACGTGGACAGCCTCACAGGCATGTACAAAGAACGCTTCCTGCTGCACTACAACTTCCCTCCCTACTCGGTTGGTGAAACAGGCCGCATGGGCTCCCCGGGCCGCCGCGAAATCGGTCACGGCAAGCTGGCATGGCGCGCCATTCGCCCAATGCTGCCAACCGTTGAGCAGTTCCCGTACACGCTTCGCGTTGTTTCCGAAATCACCGAGTCCAACGGCTCGTCTTCGATGGCAACCGTTTGCGGCACATCGCTCGCACTGATGGACGCAGGCGTACCGCTTGCCAAGCCAGTGGCCGGTATTGCCATGGGCCTGATCCTCGAAGGCGAACGCTTTGCCGTTCTGTCCGACATCCTTGGTGATGAAGATCACCTCGGCGACATGGACTTCAAGGTTGCCGGTACAGCAGACGGCATCACCTCGCTTCAGATGGACATCAAGATCGCCGGTATCACCGAAGAGATCATGAAGGTCGCTCTTGAGCAGGCAAAGGGCGGTCGTACGCACATTCTCGGCGAAATGGCCAACGCCATCACCGAAGGTCGTTCGCAGCTCGGCGAGTTCGCACCACGCATCGAAGTGATGAACATTCCGGTCGACAAGATTCGTGAAGTCATCGGTTCCGGTGGCAAGGTCATCCGCGAAATCGTTGAAAAGACTGGCGCCAAGATCAACATCGAAGACGATGGCACCGTTAAGATCGCCTCTTCTTCCGGCAAGGAAATCGAAGCGGCCCGCAAATGGATTCACTCCATCGTTGCAGAGCCTGAAGTTGGTCTGATCTACGAAGGTACGGTTGTGAAGACCGCTGACTTCGGCGCATTCGTCAACTTCTTTGGCGCACGTGACGGCCTCGTTCACATCTCGCAGCTAGCGTCCGACCGCGTTGCCAAGACCTCCGACGTCGTCAAGGAAGGCGACAAGGTTTGGGTCAAGCTGATGGGCTTCGATGAACGCGGCAAGGTTCGCCTGTCCATGAAGGTTGTCGACCAGACAACCGGCAAGGAAGTCGTTGCCGAGAAGAAGAACGAAGGCGAAGCTGCCGAGTAAGGCGGTTTGAGCTAACCGATATTGAGGCGCGGGATTTTTACCCGCGCCTTTTTTCTATTTGACCCGCTAAAGCGCATGGCGCTTAGCTCTTTTGTTACACGCATGTTGTTATCGCAAAACCGCTCTACACTTTTGCGCAACATGCCTTAAGGACCGCCCCCATGAGCCGTGACGCCGTCAAAACCCTGTTTCACCCTTTCGCTGCCCAGATGTTGGAGGCACCGAAGCAGGGAGAACGTGTATTGTTTCTCGGCGCGGAGGCTGGTGCGCCGAGGCTGGAAGATTTTGAGGCACATATCGTCGGCGTACAGAGCTTCCGCCCGCTTTACCGGGCCTTGCTGGCGCAGGGCACCGAAGTAACACCGGACCTGTCCGGCGAGGATTACGACGCAGCGCTTATCTTGTGCGGCAAGCACCGCGGTGAAAACGAAAACCGTCTGGCCGAAGCGCTGAAGCGCGTCAAGGCTGGCGGCCTGATTGTTGCTGCTGGCTCCAAGGAAGACGGCATCGTCACCCTGCGCAACACGCTGGGCAAGCTCGGCATCGCCGCCGACTCCACACCGAAATATCACGGCGTTGCTCTTTGGTTCAGAAAGCCGGAGGATGTTTCGGCTGCCGTTGCCAAGCTCACACAGGGCGCTGTTACCATTGACGGTCGCTTCACCGCCCTGCCCGGTATGTTCTCGCACGACCGTATCGATGGTGGTTCTGAACTTCTGGTGTCGCGTCTGCCGACAGATTTTGATGGTAATGCCGCTGATTTCGGCGCGGGCTGGGGGTATCTCTCGGTCATGCTGGCTGCAAAATCCGCGCGCACTGCACGTATCGATCTGTTCGAAGCGGATTGGAATGCGCTGGAATATGCCAAGACCAATATGCTGGAAAACTGCCCGCGACTGACGGCGCGTTTCTTCTGGCAGGATCTGGCCGCCGAGCCACCGAAAGAAAAATACGACCTCATCATTATGAACCCGCCTTTCCACTCCAATGGGCAGGCGACGGAACCGGCGCTCGGTCAGGCGATGATCAAGACGGCTGCAACGGCGTTGCGCAGCGGCGGCAAGTTGCTGATGGTCGCCAATCGCGGCCTGCCCTATGAAACGATTCTCTCAAGCGATTTCCGCAAGAGCGAAGAACTCTGCCGCAATTCACGCTTCAAGGTTTTGAGCGCGCAGAAATAGTCAACTTAACAGCCATGCCCAGAACGACACGGTCAGCACGCCAAACAAAGTGGATATGCTGATCGTGGAGGCTGCAATGCTGTGGCCTATGCCGAAACGGTTGGCCAACAGCCAAGAATTGATGCCAGTCGGCACGCAGGATGTAAGAACCAGTGCGGCGGTCCATGCCGGGCTGAGCCCCAGGGCATGTGCCGTCAGCCAGACGCAGGCGGGCATGAGTATCAGTTTAAACGCCGTCATGGTCACGGCGATGCGCAGATTGCCACGAATGGGATATTTGGTCAGCGCCATGCCCAGCGAAATCAGCGCAGCCGGACCCGCCATGCTCGCAATCTGATCGATCACCGTTGTCAGCACCACTGGCATTGGCAAGCTGGACATGTTGAAGGCAAGCCCGAAAATGAGGGCGATCACCAGCGGGTTCGTTATCAGATTGCGGCCAACCTGCTTCAACACGGCAAGCGCACTGCGCTTTTCTCCACCCGTGACTTTGTGCGCCGCATTCTCCATCAATATCGTGCCGGTAATCATCATGATTGGCAGATGCACCACCAGCAGAATGGAAATCGCCACGATACCGTCACTGCCGACGGAACGACCGACAAGCGGCAGACCGATGAAGATGTTGTTGGCAAAGGCAGACGAAATGCCTGCGATAACGCCAACCCGCAAATCCTGCTTGAAGACATGCCGCGTCACCAATTGACCCGCCGCCCACGCAATAGCCACACCGGTAAAATAAGTCAGCCAGAGCTTAAACGGCGATGCGCCATGGAAATCGGCTGCGATCAGCGTGCGGAAAATCAAGGTCGGCACGGCGATCTTGAATACGAAGTCGCTCAACACATCGCCCGCTTCGGCTTTGAAAAGCTTGGCCTTAACAGTGAGCCAGCCAATCAGGATAAGAAGGAAGATCGGCGCGACATTAACGGCGACAGCATACATTAGGGGAGACTTTCGCGGGCCTTGCAGGAGTGCTTTCGGTCTAACGCATATAGTTCGGGCGAACAAACGAATTTGGTTCTGGACCTGCAAATCCTGCGGTTGTGGCGAAAAGCACAAAAGAAAAAAGCGGGGTCACCCCCGCCTTCATCCCGCTCGCTGCGCCAGTACATCCGTGGCGAAAGCGATGCGGATTTTATAACCTTGCCTTATGACACGCGCATGACAGGTGAAATTTTGCCATGCAACGCACTATGTCCGAGGTTTTGGCTTTTCATGTTGCCAGAAATCTTTAAGACCAAATCCCGGATAACGCATCCGTCGATGCGGTTCGGACAAGAGGCTCATGACAAAATTCGACGTACTGACCGTTGGCAACGCCATTGTGGACATCATCTCCCGTTGCGATGACACGTTTCTCAACGATAACGCGATCACCAAAGGCGCGATGAACCTGATCGATGCGGAGCGTGCAGAACTGCTCTACTCGCTGATGGGTCCAGCCTTGGAAGCATCCGGCGGCAGTGCGGGCAACACGGCAGCGGGCATTGCTAATTTCGGCGGACGCGCAGCTTACTTCGGCAAGGTGGCGCAAGACCAGCTCGGCGAAATCTTCCAGCACGATATTCGCGCTCAGGGCGTTCACTTTGAAACCAAGCCGGAAGGTACCTTCCCGCCAACCGCTCGTTCAATGATTTTCGTCACCGAAGACGGCGAACGCTCGATGAACACCTATCTCGGTGCCTGCGTTGATCTTGGCCCGGAAGATGTGGAGCCTGAGGTCGTCGCGCAATCACAAGTCACTTACTTCGAAGGTTATTTGTGGGATCCGCCACGCGCCAAGGATGCGATCCGCGACTGCGCTCGTATCGCCCATGAAAATGGTCGCGAAGTCTCCATGACGTTGTCCGACAGTTTCTGCGTCGGTCGTTACCGCGACGAGTTTCTGGACCTGATGCGAACAGGCACGGTCGATATCGTTTTCGCCAACAAGCAGGAAGCGCTTTCGCTGTACGAAACGGACGATTTCGAGCTGGCGCTGACCAAGATCGCGGCAGACTGCAAGATTGCAGCCGTGACCATGAGCGAAGAAGGCGCAATCATCGTGCGTGGTGATGAGCGCGTGAAGGTCGATGCCTATCCGGTTCACGACGTGGTGGACACGACCGGCGCTGGTGATCTCTTTGCGTCAGGTTTCCTCTACGGTTACACGCAGGGCCGTTCGCTGGAAGATAGCGGCAAGCTCGGCTGCCTTGCAGCAGCAGCGGTTATCCAACAGATCGGCCCGCGCCCCATGTCATCACTGAAGTCGCTTGCTGCAAAGCACGGGCTTATTTAAAAGCCTCGCCGGGGTAAGCACCCCAGATTTCACCTTGAGATACCCAGCCGGTCACCTGATCGGCTTGGGCCTTGCACCAGTCGCCATTGCATTCACCAATCCTGATCTGGACACCAGGCTCCAGCTTGGCGAGAACGGCAGCGCTCGACTGCGCGTCGCGGCGCAGGTTAACGTAGACATCCTTGCCTTTGCCGCGCATCCATGGTGCGGCAACGGCGGTTCTTTCACCGGACAGAAGCGCCTGGTTGACCCAGCCTTCGGTGCCATCCGCATCGCGAATGCGCCGCCAGTTTTCATATTCCTGAATGATCTCAACTGGCATTCCGGACTTCATATACATCCACGAGACCGCGTAATCGGTGCTCGGCCCGATGCGCATGTTGACGCGCCGTGACTTGAGGCTGACGAAGCGGGGCAGCGGCAGGCCGCTCGCGCCCTTGGCGGCACCCTGTGCCATGACCGGGGCGCTTGCGGCGTCGAGAAAACCCAGCGACAATGCAATGCAGACAATCGAAACAATGCTACGCATGCCGGTTCCGTTTCCTTGCTTTTTAGCAATAGAGAATAATAATCGGACATATCATTTCTCAAGGCCCACGACAGCGACATGCGAGTTTCGTTTGTCTTCGGCGATGGGTCTGGTAGAAACGCCCTTGGATAGAAGGAAATTATCGCTCTTTCTGGTTAACGACCTCTGAACAAGGTGCCTGCTGACAATGACGAATAAGAAGAGACCAACCGTCTATTTGACACGCAAATTGCCGGATCTGGTCGAAACCCGCATGCGCGAGTTGTTCGACGCAGAATTGAACATTGAAGATGCGCCGCGCACCGCATCAGAATTGATTGCCGCCATGCAAAAAGTGGACGTTCTGGTGCCGACCGTGACGGACCGAATCACCGCTTCGATGATTGAGCAGGCAGGCCCGCAGCTAAAATTGATTGCCGGATTTTCCAACGGCATCGACCATATCGATGTGGATGCAGCGGCCCGCAAAGGCATAACGGTGACCAACACGCCTAACGTCTTGACCGAAGACAGTGCCGACATGACCATGGCGCTGGTTCTGGCCGTTCCACGCCGGTTGGTAGAAGGCACCCGCGTGCTCGCCAATGGTTCAGAGGAATGGCGCGGATGGTCGCCCACATGGATGCTGGGACGCCGCCTGTCGGGCAAGCGCATCGGCATTGTCGGCATGGGCCGCATCGGCACGGCTGTTGCCCGCCGCGCCAAGGCGTTTGGTTTGTCTATCCATTATCACAACCGCAAGCGGGTCAATCCGGCCACGGAAGCCGAGCTTGAAGCGACCTATTGGGATAGTCTCGACCAGATGCTGGCGCGTGTGGACATCGTCTCGGTCAACTGCCCGTCTACTCCCGCCACCTACCACCTGATTTCCGCCCGCCACTTGGCGCTGATGCAGCCCACGAGCTACATCGTCAACACGGCGCGCGGCGATATCATTGATGAAGCGGCGCTGATCCGTTGCTTGCAGAATGGTAAAATCGCAGGTGCGGGTCTGGACGTGTTTGAAAACGAGCCTGTGGTGAACCCCAAGCTGATCAAGCTCGCCAAAGAGGGCAAGGTGGTGCTTCTACCACATATGAGCTCAGCGACGATCGAAGGCCGTATCGACATGGGCGATAAGGTCATCATCAACATCCGCGCCTTTTTCGACGGCCATCGCCCGCCGAACCGGGTGTTGCCGGGACGTAGCTAAGGTCTTTTCAGGCCAGAGGCTTGGTCATTTCGATAGAGGTCGTGCGCGTATATCCGGCGTGTGCGTTTTCCGCTGTTTTGGCGAAACCCCAAGCCGAAAAGCGTTGATGATTGCCGACAAGCTCGATTCGCGTTTCCAGCCGCAACGCAGGAAGCCCCAGACCATGGGCAATCTCTTCCGCTTTTTTCAACAAGGAATGCCCGACGCCCTTGCCTTGCGCAGCGGGCGACACGGCGAGTTTGCCGACATAAAGACTTGCTGCTTCCGGCTTGCAGAAAATGCAGCCCAACAGGTTGCCACCATCCAAAGCCACGAACGCAATTTCGTCCTGCGTCTTCTGCCCCAGATTTTCCACCGTCAGCCGGTGCGCGGAGGATGGCGGGTCGATAACACCGTCCATATAGGCAAATGACGACAGGATCAGCGCAAGCAATTCATCAAAACGCTTGAAGCCTTTGTCGATTCTCGCAATCTCGATCATGATTACCCCTGACGCCGCTTATAGCGAACGGTGTCGAAACGGGATGCGAGTGCATCATAGAGCAACAGCCGTCCGATCAGTGGCTCACCTGTCTGCGTGATCAGCTTGATGACTTCCATCGCCATGATGGTGCCGATCACCCCGGTCAGCGCACCAACGATACCAGTTTCCGCGCAGGACGGCACAACGCCCGGCGGCGGCGGAGCAGGGAATAAGTCCCGGTAGCCGGGTAATAAATTTCCGTCCGAGCCAGTCTCGTAAGGCTTCAAAACTGTGACGGAACCATCAAAACGACCCACCGCACCCGTTACCAAAGGTACCTGGGCCGTTTCCGCCGCATCGGCCGCCGCATAACGCGTGTCGAAATTGTCGGAGCCATCGATGACCAGATCAAATGATTTCAGATAATCATGCGCCCAGACAAGCGAAAAACGTTCCTCGAAATGCATGGTCCGCACATGTGGGTTCAGCCGCGCGATGGAGCGGCGGGCGCTCTCGGTTTTCTGTTCGCCGATGGTGCCGGTATCGTGAATGACCTGCCGCTGGAGATTGGACAGCGAAACCACATCATCATCGATAATGCCCAGCGTGCCGACGCCCGCAGCCGCAAGATAATACAGCACCGGCGCGCCCAAGCCGCCCGCGCCGATAACCAGCACCTTGGCGGCTTTCAAACGCTGCTGCCCCACGCCGCCGATTTCCGGTAGCAGGATATGGCGTTTGTAACGTTCGATTTCCTCGGAACTCAAAGGGTCCAAAGTCGCATCTCCGATGATCTAGAGCATTTCCGCCTTTCTCCGAAACGCACAAACGCTCTATCTATTTGTTTTAGCAAAACCGCTTCGCATTTTTTCCGGAAATGCTCTATTTCGAAGATTTAAGCACTATCACCCGATGCTGCCATGGGAAACATTGAAAAACTGCGCCCTGTCTCCCAAACCGGAGAACATCGAAGCATCCGTGCCGGTCATGAAGCTCTGGCCGCCAAGCGCGTGGATGATGTCGAACAAAGCGGCGCGACGGCCTTCATCCAGATGCGCGGCGATTTCATCCAGCAACAGCACCGGCGCATGGCCGGTCATATTGGCGGTGAGCTGCGCATGGGCCAGCACAAGACCAACCAGCAATGCCTTTTGTTCGCCCGTGGAACAACGGCCCGCATCCATGTTCTTTTCTGCATGGCGCACGAACAGGTCGGCACGATGCGGCCCCTCCAGCGTGCGGCCAGCGGCAGCATCGCGGTAGCGATTATCCTTCAAAACAGCCAAGTATTCATCTTCCAGATCAACAGCGGGACGATGAAACTCGCCATCCATAAAGCCTGAAAGGGTCAGTGAAGCCGTCGGGAAATTGGCGTCGTTGCTGCGGCTATCGATGAGCGCTTTCAGCAAGCCCAGCATTTCATGGCGCGCAACGGCCATGGAAATGCCCAGTTCAGCCATTTGTTTTTCAATGCCTTCCAGCCAGACCGGATCAAAACGCCCATCCGACAAAAGACGATTGCGCCCACGCATGGCCTTTTCGAAATCGCTGGCTCTTCGTCCATGGGTGGGGTCGAGCGACAGCACCAGCCGATCCAAAAACCGGCGGCGATCCGACGAGGAGCCGGTAAAAAGACCGTCCATGGCGGGCGTCAGCCACAGAACCCGCAAATGGTCCGTCAACTCGTCGACAGATTTAACCGGCGTGCCGTTCAGCCGCAAGCGGCGCGACAGCGTCTCGCCTTCGCCCTCAAGGCCGGTGCCTATAGCCACCTCGCCATCCATGCCGGTGACGTCTGCGAAAATAGAAAAACCAGCGTTTTCCGCCCCCACCCGCGTGACCTCAGACAAAGTGGTGCGCCGTAAACCACGACCGGGCGACAAAAACGATATTGCTTCCAGCAGATTGGTTTTACCAGAACCATTATCGCCCGTCAGCACCACATGCCGCTCATCGAAACGTAGCGAGGCTTCCGCGTAGTTGCGAAACTCGGTCAGTTTCAGTCGTGAGAGGAAAACCTTGGCCGTCATGCCGCATCCAGAATCGTCATGGCTTACGACCTACAGCATGAGGTGAAAAACCGGAATGGATTTTCAGAAAAAGTGACGATTATCCGCCGTTACCTTCCTTATTCATGTACTTGTCACAGGAATGAGGGTGGAGGTAGATGGCGATTATTCCCAAATATCAATCTTGATATCCGCGTCCCGCAAGTTCTCCACCACACGCTTGCCGTTTGGCAAGTCGTTCTCATAAAGTTTGGCGCTAATCCCGGCCTCATCAAGCCCGTACCCGATCCAGCGGTCACGCAGTCGTTGCTCCAGAACCTCAACAGTCGGACCAACAAAAACGGAAAAATCGAAACTGGTTTCCAGCCGTGTCCAAGGCGCCTCGTTCAGCAGCAGATAATTGCCTTCCGCGAGAATAAACCGCGTTTCGGGCACGATAGCGCGCGCCGAAGCGATGGCCAGTTCTCGCGAACGGTCGAACACCGGCACCAGAACCTCCTGATCGGCTTTGCGGACCGCCGTGACGATATCGAGAAAGCCACGCACGTCGAAGGTTTCAGGTGCGCCCTTGCGCGCCAGCAATCCGCGCTGCTGCAAGATGCCATTGTCCATGTGAAACCCATCCATCGGAAGGATTTCGGCCGTCTCGCCGCGCTCAATCAACGCATCGCGAAGCGCATCGGACAACGTAGATTTGCCGGCCCCCGGGGGACCAGCAATGGCGACAATAAAACGGGAACGTTCGGCTGCGCGCTGCAAGATCGTGTCTGTCAGCGCGCCGAGTGTTATCGTCATGCAGCGAGTGTCTCCTTGGGAGGCTCCTTGGCGCCCGTCATGAAGGCGACGGCATCCGACATGGTGTATTCCTTCGGATTGATGACGCACAGACGCTTTCCAAGCCTGTGAATGTGGATGCGATCCGCGACTTCAAACACATGCGGCATATTGTGCGAAATGAGCACGATAGGAAGACCACGGGAGCGTACATCCAGAATAAGCTCCAGCACACGCCTGCTTTCCTTGACGCCAAGCGCTGCCGTCGGCTCATCAAGAATAACAACCTTGGACCCAAAGGCTGCCGCTCTCGCAACAGCAACACCCTGCCTCTGACCGCCAGACAGTGTTTCAACCGATTGGTTGATGTTCTGAATGGTCATCAATCCCAGTTCAGACAGCTTGGAGCGCGCGAACTTGTCCATGGCCGAATGGTCGAGCTTGCGCAGAACCGTCCCCAGAAAACCAGGCTTCCTGAGTTCACGGCCAAGGAACATGTTGTCGGTGATCGACAGAGCGGGTGACAATGCAAGGTTTTGATACACGGTCTCAATGCCGGCATCGCGTGCTTCAAGCGGTGTCTTGAAATTCACCACCTTGCCCTCCAGCCTGATCTCGCCCTCATCGGGACGGATTGCTCCGGACAGCGCCTTGATCAGCGACGATTTGCCAGCACCGTTATCGCCAATAACCGCCAGAATTTCACCCGGATACAAATCGAAATCCGCATTATCCAGAGCAGTCACGCGGCCATAACGTTTTACGATGCCATGGGCAGAGAGAATTGGTTGTCTGTTCATGTCCGTTGCCATCAGACGCCTGCCTTTCTGATCCACTGATCAATCGCGACGGCGGCGATGATCAGCCAGCCTGTCAACATGACTTTCCATTGTGGGTCTGCACCCAGCATGTTCAGGCCCATCGAAACGACACCCACCAGCATTGCGCCGAACAGCGTGCCGAGAATGGAGCCGCGACCGCCAAACAGCGAGATGCCGCCAATAACCGTCGCCGTAATGGCTTGTAGATTATAGTCCGTCACCGCAGCGGAAGGGGAAATGGAACCGTTACGACCGATGGCGACCCATGCCGCAAATGCCGCAATCAGGCCAGCAACCGTATAAACACTCAGGAGAACCTTGCGCGTCTGAATGCCGGAGAGCTTTGCCGCTTCGGGATCATCGCCCACCGCATAAACATGCCTTCCCCATGCCGTATGGTTCAGCACATACCAAAGAATGCCGACAAGAACGACCATGGCAACAACGCCAAGCGTCAGAATAGCCGAACCGATGCGGAAGTTGGTGGCAAACAAATGCAGCAGGGGTGCGTTTTGCGCCACATCCGTATCGCGGATCGTCTCATTGGCGGAATAGATGAAATTCGTCGCCATGACGATGTTCCAGGAACCCAGCGTCACAATGAAAGGCGGCAGCTTGACGACGGCAACCAGAAAGCCGTTGAACAGTCCGCAAAGTCCGCCAACCACGAAGCCCGCGAGAATCGCGATGCCGGTTGGCAGGCCATAGGTCACGGCCACATTACCCATGACGACAGATGAAATCACCATGACCACGCCAATCGAAAGATCGATACCCGCAGTGAGAATGATCAGCGTCTGCGCTGAACCGAGAATACCGACCACAGCAATCTGCTGTAAAATCAGCGTCAGCGTGTAGGAGGAAAAGAAGCGCCCGCCGATAGTAAGGCCGAATATGGCTACAGACAATATCAGTACGATCAACGGCACAGCCGCAGGTGTGGAATGCAGAAAATGCTGCCCACGCTTCAAGATTGAAATCTTCTGGTTATCGAACGACGCGACATTCTTGTCGCTGCCGTCGAGCACCTGCTCGAATTCCTGTATTCCGCTCATGTTATCTCCTCCGCCCGCCAGCTATGGCAAATAGTACCAATGCTGCCCGATCTTTAGCCGGATAATAATATATCAAATTTTTATGAGTAATACTGGCCGGGACATCGTTCCGGCCAGTTCTGATCAATTAAAAACCGGGATTAACCCCAGCACTTTGCCAAGCCTTCTTTGACGCTGATGGATGGTGTGCCCGAAACCGGCTTGTCGGTTACAAGCGACACGCCAGTATCGAAGAAGGACTTGCCTTCCGTTGGCTTTGGCTTTTCGCCGGTGTCAGCAAACTTCTTGATCGCTTCCACGCCAAGCGCTGCCATCATCAAAGGATATTGCTGCGAGGTCGCGCCGATCACGCCTTCCTGCACGGATTTCACACCCGGGCAACCGCCATCGACGGATACGATCAGGACGTTCTTTTCCATGCCAACAGCCTTCAGCGCCTGATAAGCACCCACGGCTGCCGGTTCATTGATGGTGTGAATGACGTTGATGCTTGGGTCTTTCTGGAGAAGGTTTTCCATCGCCTTGCGGCCACCTTCTTCATTACCGTTCGTCACATCGTGCCCAACGATACGCGGATCGACTTCATCGCCAATCTTGTTTGGATCTTTTGGATCGATGCCGAAACCGATCATGAAGCCTTGGTCGCGCAAAACGTCAACCGTTGGCTGGTCAGGCGTCAAATCAAGGAAACCGACCTTGGCGTCCTTGACCTTATCGCCCAGCGTACCCTTCGCCCACTGGCCAATCAACTTGCCAGCAAGCAGGTTATCAGTTGCGAATGTCGCGTCAGCAGATGCAATCGGGTCGAGAGGCGTATCCAGCGCAATTACCAGAACCCCCGCATCGCGTGCTTTCTTGACGGTTGGAACGATGCCCTTGGTGTCCGATGCGGTGATCAGAATACCCTTCGCGCCGTCTGCAATGCAGGATTCGATGGCGGCAACCTGGCTCTCGGAATCGCCATCCACCTTACCTGCGTAAGACTTCAGCGTCACACCCAGTTCCTTGGCCTTGGCCGTGGCACCTTCCTTCATCTTGACGAAGAAGGGGTTCGTATCAGTTTTAGTGATGAGGCATACCGACGTATTGGCGGCAGAAGCCACGGATGCAAAAGAAACGCCAAGCGCAAGCGCGCCAAGAAACACGGAAACGGTGCTTTTCATGTAGTCCTCCCAATGATGACGAGGTGCTTCCTCGAAGCGACCCTGCGGCCCCTCTCCTCCAAGATCGGGTGCCACCGGCGCAGATGGAAACATCAAAGCGACCCCTCTGTCAATAAATAAATCCAATTGAATTATTAATTCGATGTGGCATCCTGACGCTTCTGCAACAGGCGCAGGAACACGGTGGGAGGTAGCCGTTTTCTTCAAAAAAGCCCTTGTGGCAGACGGGGCCAGGCTGCATATGACGGAGCTGGCCGGGGAGGATAATACAAATGACACGCTCAGCGGAGCCGTTGCAGCACGCGCTAGCGACCATACCGGATTTGAGTGGAGGCGGGGCCAACCAGGTTCGCGTCCGTGCTTACAATGAGCGCCTTGTGCTGTCTCTCGTACGGCGTCACAGTGGCCTGTCGAAAGCAGAAATTGCCCGCCGAAGCGGCCTTTCAGCGCAGACTGTATCCGTCATCATGCGCTCGCTGGAGAGCGATGGCCTGCTTATTCGTGGTGAACCTTTGCGTGGCAAGGTGGGGCAGCCCTCCACGCCCATGCGGCTCAATCCCGACGCGGTTTTTTCGTTCGGCGTAAAAATCGGACGGCGCAGTGTCGATCTCGTGCTGATGGATTTTGTTGGCCGGATCAGGCTGAAGCTACGCAACACCTACCCCTACCCCATGCCCGAATGGATATTGCCTTTCGTCATCGACGGCATAGCAGAACTCGAATCACAGCTGCCCGAACACCAGCGGCCACGAATCGCAGGTATCGGTGTGGCAGCGCCTTTCGAGCTTTGGAGCTGGGCGCGAGAAGTGGGCGCACCACAAAAAGAAATGGACCGCTGGCGCGGCGTCGATTTGCGGGCAGCGATCGCGGCAAAAGTCAATTATCCGGTCTTCCTCCAGAACGATGCCACCAGCGCCTGCGGCGCAGAACTCGTTTTCGGTGCAGGACAAAACTATCCGGATTTTCTCTATGTTTTCATCGGCTCGTTCATCGGCGGCGGCGTCGTGCTGAACTCTGCGCTATTTTCCGGGCGCACCGGCGCGGCAGGGGCAATCGGCCCCTTACCCGTTCAGGGACGGGACGGCTCCACGGTCCAGCTCCTCAAGATCGCGTCAATTTTCGTTCTGGAAGACATGTTGCGTGAAAGCAATATCGACCCCAAACCGCTCTGGTTCTCACCGGATGAATGGTTCGATTTCGGCGAACCGCTGGAGCGCTGGATACAAAACACAGCAGCAGCACTCGCGCAGGCGGTCGTCGCCGCAGCCTCCATCATCGACTTCGCCTCGGTCATCATCGATGGTGGCTTCCCTGCCTGGGTGCGCACTCGAATAACCATGGCAACCCGCAAAGCACTCGACCTCCACGACCTTCAAGGCGTCGTCGTCCCGGAAATCGTGGAAGGCGCAGTCGGCAGTCAAGCCCGCGCCATCGGCGGGGCTAGCCTGCCGCTTTTCTCAAGATATCTTTTGGATCAAAATGTGCTTTTTAAGGAGACAGCAGGGCCGGGTTGACCGAAAGTTTTTTTCCGTACCACCATGTGAATGGACATCAAACGATCGCCGTTTGTAACAATCTGATCGATTGAAACGACTGCCGATATCGGCAAATGGACTTTCGATCCGCCGAAAAAACGGACAGTTCACGGAGTCCTGACAACCTACCGGAAATTGGTATCGTCACAAAAGAACAACTTATTTCCGGATTTAAAGTCGGCAATGGGGCGATATATTACAATTTATAATTAGTGATAAATAATTATTGCAATTATAAAAAGATAAAAAATCTGACATTTAACTCTTATTGACAATAAATAATAGTTAAGCAATCATTAAGAAAAAGACGTGGGAGGAGCCAATAAATGTAATCTAAAAAGGATACATGTTATGGTTCCGCAGGAAAATAATCGCGACAAAGCAGTACTATCTTCTGTTAAAATTGGATCATACGGCGTTCTCGGAGTCGTTTCCGCCGTATTTATGTCTTCTGTAGCTCCGCCTCTCTTTACATATTCATCAAGCAGGGCGGTCATAAACTCACCGGTTACAGCAATTACATCCCCCATTGGTGGGATTGTAACGAAATATTCTAGCATCAGTTCAGACAGTACGGTTCCATTTGCTGCAACGATCGAAAATGATCGAGTTGATCGATCAACATTGATCGGTTTGCAAATGCAAATGGCATCGTTACGCAATGAAGTCGATCTTAAGAGATCTATTCTTGCGGACTATTTCAAGCGTATCGTCGACCTGCAATCCGATTTGGAACGGCAAAGACGAGCCGCAATCGTTCTTTCCGAAAACGCACTTCAAAGTGCGGATATCTCGATACGGACCGCGAGTTTGAAAGCGGAAAGCAGAAAGATCGACCTCAACCGTCAATTAAGGCTTCTGGACAAGGGGGCGGTTGCAGGAAGCCGGGCTGAGGTGGAAAACCGGCTCGAGGAAGAAGAAACCTCGAAACAAGCGGCGGCGATCAATGGTATGCGTTTGAAAGAGATTCTCAACAATCTCAATGACGGCATTTATGTCGGCACCGAAAACGAGTCCCTCGCAAGTATCGAACGCGAGATCAGGACGAGAAAGTCCGACTATTCGCAGATAGAATTGCAGCTTGCATCCCTAGTAACGCGCCAGACGGAGCTTTCTACACTTCTTTCCGCTGAAGAAGCCCGAGTAGCGCGCTTAAATAAGGCGGAGATTTTTTCAGACCCTTCGGCTCGATTATACCGAACGGTTGCGCATGTGGGAAAACAGATAAACCCGGGTGACACCGTTGCAGAAGCGATCAACTGTCAGAATGCTTTTGTCGTCGCCATCTTCTCCGAACGGGAAGCGCAATCATTGTCTGTAGGATCCAAGGTTCAGGTTTCTATTGGCAATGAGCCAACACCATTCAACGCGGTTGTCAGCAAACTCGTGCCAAGAACAACCGAGCGTGTCGATCTCGATTTCGCAGTGCCTTTCCCGCCCACGGAGCGCCGCGAACTCTACGCTTATGTAACGCCAGATGATGCCATTCGCAAAAACAGTCAGGACATGGCGAAATTTTGCTCGGTGGGAAGCTGGGTTACCGTTTCTCTGGACAGGCAATGGGCTGCTCAGGCGGAAGCTACTTTTGCCCAGGGAGCAAATAAACTTTACGCAACGGGCCAATACGTCGCTGAGAGTTTTCCGGTGTGGCAGAAAACCGCTACGGAAATTGCAGTGAGTGCGCTGATGCGTACAAAGGATGCTGCATCTTTGGCAGGAGAATACGCCCAGGAAACGGCAAGCCAAGGCTATATTGCCGTTTCGTCTCTGTTCCGCGCGGAGGCTCGTGAACTCGAGAGCATGCCGCCACGGATCAAACCACCGACAAAATCTCAAGACGGTTGAGTTTGAAAAAAACCAATCGCTTGCCTCAAGAGGCAAGCGATTGGTCCCCCAACTGCCACGCCAATTTACATAAAAAATTCGAGCAGTTTGCCATGTGCACGGGCCGGCGTTCCGCTTGACTTATTGTTACGGAATACGCGCGGTGTGGCGATGAGAGGCAGGTAAATCATCGTTCGATGAGTAGTGATCCAATTCGGCATTGGGGAGGTTATCGCACGTTTCTCTATGTTGTTAGAAACACGAATCTCGAAAGAACGGACCAATGAAATGGTTGTTCGTACTGGCGTCGTTCATGACCTGTATAGCTACAGAATTGCCAGCCTACGCTGATAGTCAAGCCGCGAAGGCTGCCAAAAAGCTTTGCGAGTCCATGACGAAATATCAGGTCGCCGCGGGGGGCTTGATACCAAGCTATCCCGCTGCCTCAGACTCTGATGCGTCTTTTGCATTGAAGAATGTCGCTTTCGTTTACGACAATGCTTTGGCAAGTATGGCCTTTCTTGCATGCGGAGATGTTGGCGCTGCCAAACGTATAGGCGATGCGCTGGTCGTTGCGCAAAATTCCGACCGTTTTTACAAGGATGGCCGCTTGAGAAATGCCTATCTGGCTGGCGAAATGTCTACGCCACCGAAACTTCCCGGCTGGTGGAACAAGAGCAGCAATAGCTGGCAAGAGGATGAATATCAGGCAAGCACTGCTGTCGGCAACGTAGCGTGGGCCGCGCTCGCCCTTCTGCAAATTTATGACGTTACCAATGAAGAACGCTATTTGGCGTCTGCCCGGTCGTTGGGACTTTGGATATCACAATTTGATACGGCAACAGGTATCACGGGCGGTTTTTCCGGGTTTGAGCCGAATGCCCAGCGTATCCCCTGGAAATCCACTGAGCATAATATCGATACGGCTGCTGTCGCCAAATGGCTCACCAAGCTGGACAGTAACCCACAATGGCCGAGGTTGTATTGCAGCAGCAGCGTTTTTGTCGGTTCAATGTATAGGGATGGGAAGGGTTATCTGATCGGCACGACACCTGACGACAAGCCAAACAGCAATGCGGGCGTCTATCTCGATGCGCAATTGTGGCCGTTTCTGGCGTTTGAAGCGGATGCGCTTCCGACACGATGGAGCAATATTCGGGCAATCATCGATTCCACAAATGCCATTGATGGCGGATTTGACTTCAATGACGATCGTGATGGGGTCTGGATGGAGGGCACTGCGCAAGCCGCTCTGGTGTTCAAGATATTCGATGATGGTGAGCGCGCGCAAACTCTTCTGAACACCGCGCTCGTCAATAAGGACGCATCGACGGGATTTATTCTGGCGACCGACAAGCCGCATATCTCCACCAAGCTGACAGTGGGGGCTGACGGCAGCGGAGGCGACTTCAATTATTATCGCTGGCCGCATCTGGGGGCAACAGCCTGGACTGTTCTTGCGCTTACGAACTTCAACCCTTTTACGGATCAAAGAGGACATCATGCTGTTCGGGATAGAAAACAATGTTCCTGAGGTTCTCCTTTTCAATATAGGCGTAGCGCTTGGATTTCTCGCTTTTTCGAAGCTCTCCGATCCGGCCAATATTGTCGAAAGGTTTTTGTTCAGCGCCGTGGTCTTTATTTCACTGGCCCTCTATCTGGTGTGGCGCGCAGTGGATACGTTGTCGCCGATTGAGCCGACCTTCGAGTCGATCTGGCAATATATATATTTCACTTTCGAAACCATCTCCGTTGTCTACGCGCTTGCGTCGATTGTCATCCTTTTGAGAAAAACTGACCGCAGCGTCGAGGCTGACAGTGCGAGAGAGGCGATGGTCAAAGACAATCGATTCCCTTCCGTCACCGTTTTTATCTGCACGTACAACGAACCACTTCACATTCTCGAAAAATCGATGTTTTGTGCCAAGGCAATGGACTATCCGAATTTCAATGTGATTGTTTGTGATGACACACGCCGCCAGGAGGTGCGCGCTCATTGCCAGGCAGTTGGCGTGGAATATTTGACCAGGCCGGATAATAAACACGCAAAGGCCGGCAATCTCGACAATGCCCTAAGGGCAACGAATGCTTCGAACAGCCCATCAGACCTGATCATGGTTCTGGATGCGGACTTCGCTCCACAGGAAGATTTCCTCATGCGCGTGGCAGGGATGTTCCGGGATCCGAAAATCGGTCTGGTCCAGACTCCGCAATTTTATTTCAACTCCGATCCCATGCAACACAATCTGGGCATCAGCCGAAGCTTCGTGGATGACCAGCGTGTCTTTTTCGATACGTTCCAACCTGCCAAAGACGCCGTCGATTGTGCTTTTTGTGTGGGCACGAGTTTCGTCGTGCGCCGCCAATATGTGAATGAGCTAGGCGGGTTCCCGCATGATGCCTTGTCCGAAGATATGTTGCTGACATACAGGTTGCTGGAAAAAGGATATGTCACCCGCTGGCTCAACGAGAAACTCAGCGTTGGCCTTTCTGCGGAAGGTATTCCCGAATATATCACGCAGCGTACACGCTGGTGCCTTGGTACGATTCAGATTGGACTTCTGAAAACCGGGCCGCTTTGGAAGGGGCGTTTTTCGTTACGCCAGCGCTTGCACTACCTGCACGGTCTGCTGAACTGGCTCAGCAAGCCGTTCATTCTCTGCCTGTTGCTGGCACCTTCCATCTACTGGTTTTTCGATATTCCCGCACTTCAGGCCGATGAACTCATTTTTATGAAATACGGAATTTCATCACTTTTCATCTTCTGGATCTATTCGGCATGGATATCAGAGGGGCGCACTTTGCCGATATTCACAGAAGTAACCCACGCACTGACTGCTTTGCCCGTCACAGTGACGTTGATACAGGCTGCGCGCGCGCCCTTCGGAAAGCCATTCAAGGTCACAGAAAAGGGCGGCGATCGATCACGAATTCGCGTGCATAGACCGACAGCCATATTTTTCGGTGCAATTTCCATTCTGTCCGCAACATCGATACTGTCAGTGGTATTTGGTGCGGATACACCGACCGAACTCTCACCCGCTGATATCCTGAACCTGATCTGGTCGGCCGTGGCTATGGTTATTTCTTTTATCAGTCTGATTGTATGCGTCGAGCTTCCGCGTTTCGGGCAGGAGGAACTCATCACAACATCCGTCACGACAACGGCAAGATGTGATGGCGACACCATGCCCGTTTGCATTAGTGCTCTTTCGACAGAAAAGATGGAGCTTTCAACCACCATGTCGGTTCCAGTTGTTTTTGATGAGGTTTTGCTTCCCGGTCTCGGATGGTTGCGGCTTATGGCAACCGGATCCGGAGACTACGCTATCAATCCCGACATCGAACAAAAACGCTGGATATTGCGAACTCTCTTTAGAAAATCACCCGGCCATATTGCCCATATGGGTAAGCTCACCACATCCATACAGTCACTATTGCGGCGCGCATTCGCTCGCCAGAGTTTTTGACTGCCATGCCCTTGGCGTAAATCGTAGGGACTGGACCATCAGTGACTCGAAACTAAAGCATGTTGCGTGAACCCTTTTTCACGAAACATGCTTTAGACCTCTCAAAGTCATCGAATGCGCGTCAGAGCCAACATTCCGCGCCGATTGATACGTCATGAAAGCGTTTGGCTTGTGATCAATCGACACCCAATGTTCAGACGCCATCCCCCGACCGTCACCGATTGATAGACCACCCGATTTATTTTCCCGACCAACAAGCTTCGGTACTACGGGAGGCTCGTGTTACTTCGCCGATTGTCAGCGGCGCAAGCGTCGCCCGGAAAACCGCCGCCAGGCATTGGGCGCTCTGCCAGACAGCGACGCAACGTTGTTTCAGGCGTTATGCGAACGGCGCATGGAAATAGCCCGCACCCAGAACCTCCCACCCTACGTGATTTTCCACGACAAAACCTTGATCGAACTCGCCACCGCAAAACCAACCTCCCGCGCGGAGATGGCAAGAGTGCCTGGCGTGGGCGAAGCCAAACTGGATCGCTACGGCCCTGCATTCCTTGAGGTGATTGCTGAGTCTCTATCGAATAATTGACCAACCACGGTAAGGTAAGGGCAGGACTGGGTTGGTGCGGCCGACTTCAGTGGGAGAGCCTTATAGACGTCTTCGCTGGTCACCCGTATCGGTGCTGTTGCCGCTGTCTCTGCCCTGATGATCGTTTTGCTCTTTGGCTCTTGCTGGGGTCTTGACGTTTGCATGTGGCAAGAGGAGGCTGGCGCTGCCCAATGAGTGGCGGCCTTGGAAGATCTTATGGGAAGAGTTACGTCGATTGAAGGCCACGAACGCCAAAAGCCCCAGGAGGGGCTTTTTTGTTGGTCGTTTATTGTGGAATTGTTTGGTTGCGGGGGCTCACAGCCACCGATATCGACATTCAATCCAGGTAGCCGTCTGAGAAGATAATTAAACAATGGTTGAGGGGGGCTCGCAACCAGCGATTCCTACGATTGGTAGAACCGCCTATCCCTAGGCCAACGGCTTAGGCTCTCGACGTGATCCAGTTCGAACCTTCCCGGCCCAAAGCCCCGCCTATTATCCCTTATGGCGCGGTGGCTACGTAAATGCCGCCGATCGCCGTATCTCACAGCGGTCAGAATGGCTGCTTTTATCGGCCCTACCTAGCAAGGATCAAGTCGCCGAACATCACCTTACGTGTGGTTGCCCGCGCCAAAAATTCATGCGGAAAGCCAAGATCGACGGCGCTGACAGCATTCAGGCGTGCGCGCTGGCCCTCGCTCAGCACCACGTCCAGAGCGCCGAGATTGTCCTCAAACTGCGCCACCGTGCGGGCGCCGACGATCGGTGCCGTCACCCCCGGTTCCAGCAAAGTCCAGGCCAGCGCCACCTGCGACGGGGTTTTATTGATCTCGGTGGCGACCTCGCGCACGACATCGGCAATGGCGAGATTGCCCTCGGTCAACACGCCGTTGGCAATCGCAAAGTCGCGGCGGGTACCGCTGTCGCCGGACGCGCCGAGGTTCAAGTCATCGCGCGTGTATTTGCCTGAGAGTACGCCGCTCGCCAGTGGCGACCACGGGATGACACCAAGGTCCATTTCTTTCGCCATGGGGATCAGATCGCGCTCCACCGTGCGCTCAATCAGGCTGTATTCGATCTGAAGCGCGATCAGTGGCGACCAACCGCGCAGATCGGCGATCGCCTGCATGCGCGAGACCTGTCAGGCCGGCGTATCCGAGATGCCGACATAGAGCAGCTTGCCGGCGCGAACGAGATCGTCCATCGCCCGCAGCACCTCCTCGACGGGTGTCGTAAAATCCCAGGCGTGGAGGTAGAGCAGATCAATGTAATCGGTTTTCAGCCGGGTCAAGCTTTCTTCGACCGAGCGGACGAGGCTCTTGCGATGGTTGCCGCCGGAATTGGCGTCGTCCTTTCGCGTCGGCACGGTGTATTTGGTGGCGATTACCAGCCGGTCGCGGCGACCTTGCGCGAAGGCACCGAGAAACCGCTCCGCCACGCCGTCCGTGTAGCAGTTGGCTGTGTCGACGAAATTGCCGCCATGATCGACGTAGGTGTCGAAGATGCTGCGCGCTTCACTCTCGTCCGCGCCCCATCCCCAGTCCGTGCCAAAAGTCATGGTGCCGAGCGCCAGCGGCGAGACCCGCAGGCCGGATCGGCCGAGCAGGCGATAGGTGTCGAGGGTGAGGATTTGGGGCATGGGCGTCATCTCCAGCTTGCTTTGCCCGGATGATGCCCGCTTCCGATAAAGAACAGAATGCTCTATAATCTACATATGCTGTTTGGAAAACGAGGCATAATCAGACCATGAGAGGCAGCGATTTCGCCGAGCTTCGCGCCTTTGCAAGCGTTGCAGAACACGGAAGTTTCCGAAGTGCGGCAGCCCAACTGGGCATGTCCGCTTCCGCGCTCAGCCAGACCATCCGCAATCTGGAAGAGCGGCTGGGTGTCCGCCTCCTCAACCGGACCACCCGTAGCGTCGGGCTGAGTGAGGCAGGCGCACGATTGCTGGCGCGGATGATACCAGCGATCGCCGATCTGGATGCCGCCGTTGCAGAAGTGACCGACCAGCGCAACGCGCCGGCAGGGCGTTTGCGGATTAACGCCACGCGCGTCGCCGCGATGCACCATCTGGCGCCGATGATCGGCCCCTTCGCTATGGCCTATCCAGATATCGTCCTCGACATCACACTGGACGAGCGATTGGTCGATATCGTCACGGGCGGCTTCGATGCCGGCGTGCGTCTTGGCGAAAGGCTCGACAAGGACATGATCGCCGTCCGCGTGGGCGGCGACGTGCGGATGATGGTCGTCGCCGCTCCCGCCTATATCGCTCGCGCAGGAACGCCGGAAACGCCAAGCGATCTGCGCGGCCATCGCTGCCTCAATTACCGCTGGCCGACCAGCGGCGGCCTCTACCGCTGGGAGTTCGAGCGCGGCGCGCAAAAGCTCGACATCGCCGTCGAAGGCCCGCTCGTGACAGACGAGCCAGAGCTTGGGCTGCGCGCCGCACTCGACGGCGCCGGCATCGCCTATCTGTTCGAGCACCAGGTAGACGAACATGTCGCGGCAGGACGGCTGGTACATCTGCTCGCTGACTGGTCGCCGCCGTTTCCGGGTTTCTACCTCTATTATCCAAGCCGGAGGCAAATGATCCGGCCGCTACGCGCCTTTATCGATTTTCTGGGAACAGCGCGACCGTACCACTTTTAAGCGCCCGATTTGAATGCGCGCCAATCAACCACTGCGTTTCGGCGAGTGCGCTGAAGTTAAGCAGCGAAGCCGTCATGCTCAGTGATGAGCGCGGTCACGAAATCCATCACGGCGCGGACGGATGGCGTCTTGCGCAAATCGCGGTGGACGACAAGCCAGATGTCCCGGGAGAAGGATGGAACATACTCTCCGATCCGTATGAGGTCCGGGTCGGCGTCTCCCAAGAAGCAGGGCAGCCCGGCGACGCCAGCGCCTGCACGTGCGGCAATGAGATGCCCGCTGATGTCGTTCAACTCGCATGCGATCGGCCGTGCGCCGGCAATGCCGAGCAGCCATTTCTGCTGCGGCATATCTACAAAGCTTTCATCGAACGCGATAAACTGCCATCGATCAGGCTGGTTACGGTGCAGATAGTCGCGGCGCGCGTAGAGACCGAATGGCATGACCCCGAGTTTTCGCGCGAAACTGCCGGTCTCCTCGGGGCGCACCAGCCGGAGAGCAACATCGGCCTCCCTGCGGCTGAGCGAAACCTGCTGCGCCTGCGCAGCGAGAGAAAGACGGATCTCCGAATAGTGGGCCCGGAAGTGCGCGAGATGCTGCGCCAGCAGATGCGCCGCCAGCACCGGCGGAGCGCTAAGCGTGACCTTGCCCACAAGCGGCTTATGCGCGGCCCGGGCGATCCGGGCAACACCGTCCGCTGCACTTTCCATCCGGACGGCTTGATCGAAGACTTGGCTGCCAATCGACGTCAAGCGACAGGATCGTGGCAGGCGGTCGACCAGCGCCACATCGAGTTCGGCTTCGAGCGTCGCCAGCCGTCGGCTCACCGTGGCGTGGTCAACTTTCAAGGCACGCGCTGCACCGGAAAGTGTGCCGCTACGCCCGACTGCCAGGAAATAACGAAGGTTCTCCCAATCGGCCATCTGTGCAATTTCTCAAGGTTCACTAGCGTAAATACCGAATAACCGCATAGATATCATTAGCGTAGTTTCGAGGCAAATTATCGTCATAAGGTTGTCTCGATGTCTGCCTCTTCCCCACTACACCCACGCATTACACTTGCCGCCGCGGCGCTTAGCTTCGTGGTCGTTCTCATCGACGTCAGTGTCGTCAACGTCGCACTCGATGCCTTGCGCACCAGCTTCTCCACCGACATCGCCGGTCTCCAATGGGTGGTCAACGCTTATACGCTTATCTTCGCGGCCCTGCTGCTTATGGCCGGAGCGTTGGGCGATCGCTTTGGCGCACGCGCCGTCTTCATCACCGGCTTCACCCTATTTACGCTGGCATCGCTTGGCTGCGGGCTTGCTCCGACGTTGGCGACGCTGGTGGCAGCGCGGCTCGCGCAAGGCGTCGGCGCCGCACTGCTGGTTCCGAACTCGTTGTCGCTGCTCGCCCAAGCTTTTCCCGACAAGGAGCAGCGCAACCGCGCGGTCGGATGGTGGGGAGCGGCGGGCGGCATCGCGCTGGCGGCCGGCCCAGTCGTCGGTGGCTTTCTGGTGACGCATTTGGGCTGGCGCAGCGTTTTTCTGATCAACATTCCGATCGGACTGATCGGCCTGATGCTGATCCTGCGCTATTCCGCGACGAGTCCCAGGAACGAGGGCCGCTCGCTTGATCTGCCTGGACAGGCAACCGCCATCGTTGCGCTGGCATCGCTGGCAACGGCGCTGACAGACGCGGCACATCTCGGCTGGACCCATCCACAGGTTCTCGTCGTTCTTCTCCTAACCGTCGTTTCCGCAATCGGCTTCCTCCTGATCGAGACGCGCAGCCGTGCACCGATGCTGCCGCTGTCATTGTTCTTCAGTCCGAATTTCTCGATCGCCTCGGTCACTGGCGTCATCGTCAACTTCGCCTATTATGGCCTCATCTTCGTATTCAGCCTATTCTTCCAGTCGGAGCAACATCTGTCACCGCAGGAAACCGGCATGGCCTTCCTGCCGATGACCGTTGTTCTGATGGTCGCGAATATCATCGCAAGCCGGTTGATCAGTTACGTTGGCGCGCGCCCTCTGATGGTGTTCGGCCTTCTTCTGGCTGCGACCGGATATCTTCTGCTTCTGCCGGTCAGTGTCAGCGGTTCCTATTGGCAACTCGTCGTACCGATGTTGATGGCGGCGGGCGGCATCGCGCTGATCGTGCCGACGATCACAAACGTGACACTGTCCTCGGTCCATCCATCCCGGGCCGGTATCGCGTCGGGTGTTCTCAACACGGCACGGCAAGTGGGCGGCATGCTCGGTGTGGCGATGTGCGGCTATTTCGTACGAGACACGGCGCCCGCCGCGTTCATGCACGGCATGCATCTCTCGCTCATCGTCGCTGTGGCTCTGCTGCTTTTCGGCGCTGCGCTCTCGTTCTTCTGTCTAACGCGAGAACGGTGTCTGCATCGGCCTGCAGAATGCTGCTGTAATAGGCAAGATAAGTCTGCGGACGTTCGAGGGTGTCCTCGGCAGTCACTGTTTGAAGCTCGTCCGGGTGCACTCGGCGGCGATCCTGAAACCGACGACGCAGTAACCCGAGAGCCGAGAGATCAATCGTGATCAGGTTCGTCCAAGGTTTTCCGGGCTGTGAAATACCTACGAAGATCGAACCTCGCTTTTTGAACCGCCCCGCACGACCAGCCAACCAGCCGCCAGGATCAAACCGATCCCCAGCACTGTCAGCATATCGGGCACATCCGAGAAAAACACGAAACCCAAGAATACCGCGAATACTAGATAGCTGTAGTCGAACGTGCCGATGATCGCCGCCGGCGCGATCTGATAGGCTTTTGCGACCCAGATGCTTTCAGCGACCAGCAATATCCCCAGCAGCACGATGATGGCCATCGTCCAGCCGCTCATCACCACCCATAGGCTTTGCAGGAATGGAAATGCCGGATTTTCGGCACTCGACAAAAAAGTGGCACCCACGATACCGAATGCGCCCGTGACAACGAGGCACAAGTTCAGCCACATGGCGACGCTCAGGGGATTTTCGCAAGCGCATTTGCTTCGGGTTATGACTGCCGCGAGGGCATAGTAGATGGCGGCAAGAAGCGCGACAAGGGAAAAGCCATCGGCCGCCGGGCGCAGAATAACAAGCACTCCGACAAAGCGGGGCAGGATCATGATCGCAATGTACCCTCCCTCCGACAAAGGGAGATCGGAGGTCGACCGGTTGGCTGTTACAAACGATGCCGTTGTGCATCTAGCCCAACTGATCGGGAGGCAGATGGCTCGCGAAGACTGCGATCGCAAGCTCGCACGCGAACGCAAGGGGCCTGTGACGCCTTCCAAATAGAAACTATGGTGATAGTTGAATATCTGTCATTCTGATTATCCCGATGGAGATTTTCTCTCTCTCGGGATATTTTCATGTCGCCGTTGATCCCATAAAGGGATCGTGATAAAAGGTATCTTTATGAGGATTATTGCTCGCCGTACTTTGCGAGAATTTGTCGACAGCCTAGCGGGCCAAAAGGATCAACCGGCTGTGAAGGCGGCGTTAGACGCCTGGTTCGATGAAGTCGGCAAGGCGATCTGGGCAAGTTCCGCAGATATAAAGAAGCTTTACGCCACAGCGAGCATCGTCAGTGCTGAACAGATCGTCTTTAATATCAAGGGGAATGACTACCGTCTGGTGGTGGCAGTCGACTTTGAGAAAAGCATCGTCTGGATAAAATGGATTGGCACTCACAGGGCGTATGATAGGATCGACGTCACGGAGGTGAAGCATGGTAACTGACCTTAAGCCTATTCGCACAGAAGCAGATTACGACGCAGCGCTTAGCGAAGTTGAACGTCTGTGGGGCGCCAAGACCGGCACGCCAGAAAGCGACCGGCTTGATGTTCTGGCAACGCTTCTTGAAGTCTATGAGGCAAAGCACCATCCGATGGACCCTCCCGATCCGATCGAGGCGATCAAGTTTCGGATGGAGCAGCAGGGCCTGACCCGCAAGGATCTGGAACCGATCTTTGGGACACGCAATCGTACCTCGGAGATTCTCAACCGCAAGCGTGGCCTGTCGATTGAGATGATCCGTAATCTCCATGCAAAACTTGGCATCTCTGCAGATGTCCTCATCCGCCCTTCTCTTCACGAAAAGGCGGCCTGAGCGGAAGGAACTGTCCGATGACCCGTGTTGCCCTCTATGCCCGCTATTCTTCCGACAACCAGCGTGACGCCTCGATCGAGGATCAGCTTCGCATTTGCCGCGAAGAGGCAAAGCGTGAACAGTGGCAGATCGTCGCCACCTACAAGGATGCAGGCATCTCCGGTTCGAGCACGATCCTGCGGCCTGGCATTCAGATGCTCCTTCAAGACGCGCAGACCGGGCAATTCGACATCGTGCTCGCAGAGGCTCTGGACCGTATCAGCCGTGACCAAGCCGACATTGCCACTCTGTTCAAGCATCTGAAATTCGCCGGTGTACCGATCGTGACGCTGGCCGAGGGCGAGATCTCCGAACTGCATATCGGGCTCAAGGGCACGATGAACGCGCTCTTCCTCAAGGACCTCGCTGCCAAGACGCATCGCGGCTTACGCGGCCGTGTCGAGAGCGGCAAATCGGGCGGTGGTCTTTGCTATGGATACAAGGTCATAAAGAAGCTGGATGGCAGCTGAGACCCAGTTCGCGGTGACCGTGAGATCGATACGCGCGAAGCCGCAATTATCCGGCGCATTTTTCGCGATTTTGCAGCTGGAACCGGGCCGCGTGCCATCGCCAGCGCGTTGAATAGTGAGGGGATCGTTGGCCCTGAAGGCAAGCTCTGGAACGACACGACTATCCGCAGTCATGTGAAGCGTGGAACCGGGCTGATCAACAACGAGCTTTATATCGGTCGGCTGATCTGGAACCGTCAGCGCTATATCAAAGACCCATCTACCGGCAAACGTGTCTCGCGGATGAACCCGGAATCCGAGTGGGTCGTCACGGAGGTGCCAGATCAGCGTATTATCGATGACGTTCTGTGGCAGGCGGTAAAGCAGCGCCAATCTATCCTTTCCAACACATATGCGAATGTTACGGAAGCAGTTCGAGCGCATCATCAAGGCAACCGCTTAAACGGAGTACGGCGGCCTAAGTCATTGCTGTCGGGTTTGATCTTTTGCGGTAGCTGCGGTGGCCCCTACTCCCTGCGTGGGGCCGATCGCTTTGCATGCTCGAACCATATCAGCAACGGTACCTGCACCAATACCCGGACGATACCGCGCGAAGAGTTGGAGCGGCGTGTGCTCGCTGGTCTCAAGAACCGGATGATGGCACCGGAGATCGCAGCCGAGGCGATGCATGCCTATGCAACAGAAATCAATCGGCTTAATCGCGAGCGCAGATCCGGCCGCGACGCGTGGAACGCGGAACTCGAGAAAACCGACAGGGAGTTGGGCAAAGCAGTCGATGCTATTCTTGCAGGCGTGCCACCTCAGAAGCTAAAGGACAGAATGGAGAAGCTGGAGGCGCGCAAGGCCGAACTGATTAGCCTCGTTTCCGATGTGCCGGAGGATGTCCCAGACTTATTGCCGAGAGCCTCGGCAATCTATTCCGGCAAGGTCGCCCGACTGGCGGAAGCGCTCAATTGCCCCGAGGAGCGGAACGAGGCGGCGGAGGTTCTACGAACCTTAATTGAGAAGATCGTGCTACGTCCGGGCCCGCAACGAGGCGAGATTGACGCGCTCTTGTACGGAGAATTTGGGACGATCCTGAGCTGGATAGAGCGCCAAGGTGCTGTTGGATATGGCAAGAGGAGGCTGGCGCTGCCCAATGAGTGGCGGCCTTGGAAGAGCTTATGGGAAGAGTTACGTCGATTGAAGGCCACGAACGCCAAAAGCCCCAGGAGGGGCTTTTTTGTTGGTCGTTTATTGTGGAATTATTTGGTTGCGGGGGCCTGATGGCATGGAAACTTGTAAAATTATGCTACTTTAGAGTTATCGAACCGATGACTGCGCCGTACATTGTCCCTCTGCGAATTTCGCGGCGGTCCTTTGAAGGAGTCATGAGAAAAACCGTTTAGGTGCCAAGCGGCAAGTCATTTAGCCATTCATTTGACACAGCGTGCACCGAAAAACTTCTCCGTTTTTATTGAGGAAGATTGTTCCAAAGCCTGACGGACCTCATACTCGTCTCCTCAACATCGTACACGATGTTGGGCATGAATCCCAAATCAACGAGCTGACCAGGAGCTAGAAACTCAGCCGACCGATCATACAAAAGATTCAGTTGGCCGGTCTTTTCGATGAGCTCAGCCATTACCTCGTAGTGCTTCGAGGCGTTGTAGTGTTGCTTGCCGGACGCTGCCTCCTGAATTTTATCGCGGTAGTTGATGTAAAACTTAAAGTGTAAAAGAACACCCCAGACAGAAGAAAAATTTCGACTAAAGGGAAGAGGACTATGAATACTACTTCCGAAACGACAACTAACGTCCCAATATATCACAGGGTACTTCATGAGTTGAGGACAGTCGCCAAAGGCGCGGGCCCTCGGTCCACCTAAAACACTGATTCCGCGTTTGTTCAAACTCACCTCGTAGCCGTCAGTATCAAAAAATTTTGCCGTTTTCCAAGGCCTCAAACGATCGTCAGTTTCCTCTTGCTTTGCTGCATCATCGCAATAGCAGTCGATCATTGGTGCAGGCATCCGAGAAATCCCGGATCGCTCTAGTAGCCTGGTAAGATCCTTTAAATCATGAGCTGCACACCTGTCGTAAACGAGTAGTTCATCGGCATCCACGTTGATGTACCAACGATCAACTCCGTAAATATTAAACAGCTGCTCACGCCATAGTCGCCCTCGACGGGCATCTGCGAATCTAACGCTCGACGTCCAAACGTCGACGTCAGATTCTCCTGTCAGGTACTCTGTCGTCCCGTCGGTGGATTGATCATCGACACAGATGAACCTTGTCACGCCGAGGAAGCGATAGTGATTTAGAAATGCCGGCAAAATCGCCAGCTCGTTTCTCGCAATAAAGACAAGAGGGAGATCATCCTTACTGAGGAGCCTCTCCGTTTTGAGCGGCTTTAGGTCGACTTCCCGTCTATCTTTTCGCTCTCGGCGCCCTATGCGAATATCTTCCCATAAGGTCAATGCTTTGTTCAAAAGTCCACGTTTTGGAAAAGTGAAATCAAGCGGAAATGGGTACTTCATTGAATGTTCCAGACGATTTTAAGATTTTACATGCCTAGTCTGAAGTACTTTAGAAAAAGTCGTCATACTATCAATATTACATGGTTTCTTGGCGTGCACATTACTATTCGCCGTCGAAATCCTCGAACAATTCATCGGCCTTTTGTCGACCATATGTGAGCGCTAGTTACAGGCGTCATTTCTTCGGCATCTTTGAGCAAAACAGAGCCTAAGATATCGTCCAAAAACTTTGGAGCCATACCGAAGCCCGGGCGCACGCTGCGGATAGCAGTCGCAGTCACGACCTCACCCGCTCTCATGTTTTTCACAAAATAAAGCGACCGCCTGAACTTTACATTATCTTGCTCGCTTGACTTACGGCCGTAATCGACACTCCCTATCGCCTCCCACGCAGTCCTAGCACTGTCGCAGAGGTCCTTCATGTCCTTCGGTTCCAGCGAAAAACTATCATCTGGCCCACCGCCATTCCGGTCGAGTGTAAAATGTTTTTCGATAATTCGGGCGCCAAGCGCCACGCTCGCAATTGCGGTTGTATTGTTTAGTGTGTGGTCGGAAAGTCCGGTAACCAGTCCATACCGGCGAATCTTGTCCGTGATGGTAGCAAGATTGTAGTCCTTAGATGGAGCAGGGTAACCGCTGACGCAATGCAGGATAGCAATCTGCTTGCACCCACCATCTTTGGCAGCGGCGATTGCCTCCTCTATCTCCTCACCATCGGCCATGCCGGTCGATATGATCATGGGTTTTCCGGTACCGGCTGCGTATTTGATCAAGGCGAGATCCACCGCTTCGAAAGAAGCGATTTTGTAGGCAGGCGCATTTAAATCTTCGAGAAGATCGACTGCTGTATTGTCAAAAGGCGAACTGAAAATCGTGATGTCAAGTTCATGTGCACGCTCGAAAAGCGGCTTGTGCCAATCCCATGGCATATGCGCTTCTTCATAGAGTTGATAAAGACTTTTCCCATCCCACAAACCACCACGAATCTGGAATTCCTCAGCTTCCGACTTCAGAGTTATTGTGTCGGCGGTATATGTCTGCAGCTTGATAGCATCCGCACCGGCAATCTTTGCTTGCTCGACTATGTTTAGAGCAGTCTGCAGGTTGCCATTGTGGTTCGCGGAGAGTTCGGCGATCACATATGGAGGCGTATTATGCGCAATGCGCCGACCGGCAATGTTTATGAAGGCTTCAGAATTCATTTCGCGAGTCTCACTTTTGCTGCCTGCCATTCGGGAGCTGTTATGCCAAAACATACGATGTCATGATAATTACCGCCAACGAAACGCCCGCCGCTTAACACGTCTTGCCGTCTAAAACCCATCTTTTCGTGAAACCGGATAGAGTTTTCGTTGCTTGCAAGTGCTTCTCCTCTAACCGTTGCGAAATTAAGCGCCTCAAATGCGTGAGTGAGTGCCGCGATACCGAGACGGCTCCCTGTGCCTTTTACTGCGTAAGGTGCTATATAGAAGCCCCATTCGGCGGTGCTCGTAGTATCACTGTTACGGAAGCTGACGTAACCACATGGCCCGCTTGCGTCCTCGAAAATCAGAAGAGTCCAGTTTCTATCAAGGTTTTTGCGCTCGAACCATGCTCGGTGCTCTTCAAGACTTATTTCGTGCTTCGTATACATGAACTGGCGAACATGCTCGCTATTTCGCCAGCTTAGCACACGCTCAAGATCTTCTGGAACCATTTTGCGAACAAAGCCAGTAGACATAATGGACATCTTATAGCTCCAAGAAATCCAGGACTCGGGAGGCGCCGTAGCCATCAACAATCGCAGCGGCAGCTTCACTCATAGCAGAGCGCAGGAACTCTCTTTCGATTAACGGATCCAGTGCTGACGGAAGCAATCGATTCAAGACAGTCATGTCGGACACCATCAGGGCAGCGCCGATCTCATCAAGGCTGCGTGCGATGAGCGCCTGGTTTTCAGCCAGCACCATTATGATCGACGGCAGCCCCAGACAACACCTTTCCCACGATGTAGAGCCCGCAGCGCCGATCGCAACGTCGCTTTCACTCATCAAGCGTGCCATGTCCTGTGTATCGACGATCACTTCAGTTGGCCAATCAAGAGTGGTTGCTTTTTCACGTACGAGAGAAAGCCAAGGTGATTGACCGCCCATTACGACAGATATCCTGGTATCACTACTCAGCTTGCAGTGTCGCAAGGCATCCATGACCCGGCTGGTCACATTATCCTTGTCTATCCCCCCCATCGTGATCAAGATGTTTTTAACTTCGCTGCTTCTGCGGCGGACAAGGCTTTCATCGCGGAGCGAGGCAAATTCACTACGCAGAAGCGCATAGCCTGCACCCGCTGCAATCCGGCAACCAACAGGAACCAAATTGCTATAGTCTTCCGTCATCCGCCCGAGGCTCTGATCTAGCAGGATGTCACAGTTATGCGATCGATCTGCGAGGTCGTCGATCACCATGATGTTTTTGCAATGCGGACGTAGTTTGGTCTCCCAACGATTGTTAATCGCATAGTGATCAACGATCAACCAGTCAGGAGAAGCGGCTCCCAATGCGTGAATGGTGTCGCTGGCGTCAGCCTCCATGCTCTTTCCGAGCCAACTGTGATGGGCGGGACGATCAGCAGTGTTGTCAACGGGCGGGCGTGTGGCAAGCGATGGCAGAGTTTCCACCAGATAGTTACGTCTTTGGATAAAATCGATTAGGTTTCCCTCCATTACCCGACAGAGAAACCTGACCTCGGCACCAGCGGATGTCAGGTGATCGGCAAGCGTAAGGCACCGCATAATATGGCCGGTTCCAATGTCAAGAGAGGCATCAGCGCGGATTGCTACCTTCATCCTGCTTGCCCGTTCAGGGCGTGGAGGGATTGGCGCACTGGTACTCCAGCTGCAGCAAGGGCAGACTTGGCACCAGCAGGCGTCTGTTCTGTGAAATGGAATATGCTTGCCGCAGCAACAGCAGAAGCGCCTCCTTTCGTCACGGCATCAACCATGTGCTGATAATTTCCTGCGCCGCCAGAGGCGATTACGGGAACATTTACCGTCTGAACAATTGCCTCAATGAGATCAAGGTCATAGCCGCTCATAGTACCGTCCCGTTCGATCGAGGTGATCAAGATTTCACCCACACCCCGATCTTCGAGCTCGCGCGCCCACTCAACGGCATCTCGTCCGGTGTCTTGATGACCTGCATGACTGAAACATTTCCAAGACTTACTACCAACGGCGCGGACGTCGATACTCGCGACCACGCACTGTGAACCGTGGTGTGTCGCTATTTCGGTAATGAGCTCGGGCGTTGTATAGGCAGCGGTATTGATGCTAACTTTGTCGGCTCCAGCGCGCAGAAGCCGCTGGACATAGTCGATGCGCGTAATGCCGCCGCCGACAGTGAACGGGACGAAACAGTCCTGTCCAAATTCTTCTATTGACTCGAAGTCGGGTGCTTCATCGCTCTGCTGCGCCGCGATGTCGACAAGAATTAACTCGTCCACCTCACGCTGATTATATACCTTGATCGCAGGCAACACGGGTCCGACGCGGCGCCAGCTGTCAAAACCTATGCCTTTAACAAGTCCAAATTGCTTCCACAGGAGCGTTGGAATGACCCTGACCTTTAGCACGCGACGATCTCCAAGAAGTTTTTTAGAACGCGATGGCCAGCACGGGAACTCTTTTCCGGATGGAACTGTGTGCCCCAGACGCACCCTTCTCCAACGGCAGCGGTCATCGCTACTCCATAAGATGTCGTCGCGAGCAGGTGTTGGTCGCTATCAGTGACGAAAGCATAGCTGTGGACGAAATAAAAATCCGTACCATCAGGGATGGATGCAAAAAGCGGACTTGCCGCGCCGTGATGGATAATCGAATTCCAACCCATGTGAGGAACACGGAAATTGCATCCAAGTCTGTCAAGCCGCTGAACACTGCCCTTGATAAGATCTAGTCCCGGCGTGTTCCTCAACGGCTCATCTATTGGGCCTTCAGTGCCACTACTTGCAAGCAGCTGCATTCCAAGGCAGATACCAAGAAGCGGCCTTCCATAGGCTACACTATCCTTAATCGCGTCAGGCCAGCCACCGTCGCTCAAGCGTTTCATGCATTCCGAGAAGTTGCCCACGCCAGGCAGAATGAGGCAGTCGTTGTGATCTATCTCCGAAGGCGAAGTGATCAGGTTCGGTGTGACACGCAACTCTTCAAGCGCCCGCATCACAGAACCCAGATTACCTACGCCATAGTCTATGATGCCTACGTTCATGGGTTGTCATAATTCAGTTTCACCAGATTGCCTAATCGATCCTTGAGAAGCGCACCACTTGAATCACGCTTAAAAATTTTGCGATTGGTGAACTTGTCACAAACCTTTATGAATTCGTCAGTGGTCATTGCGAGGGGCTCTAGAATTTCTTCGAGAGACTTACCGAGATATTCCCAAGGGAATTGGCCATCAAGGCGTTTTACCGTTTCTATCCCGTCCTGACGCGTCAGACGATGGCGCCGGATATGGAGGCAGGCTAGGTCGGTCGCTCGGCCGAATCCAAATTTCAGGTATTTGAAGTAGTCATGAATTCCGGTTTGGTGATTGTCGAGATTCTCGTAGTTAACCATGGAGCCCTCCACCGTTTTGTGATAGCTTGTGAAGCCGTTTGCCTGAGCGATAAGCGCGTTGGACAAACCATCCCATGGCAGGTAATGACCAAGGAACAAGCCGGTCACTCCAACACGAGCGAGTTCGTCATCGCTCGGATAGCTATAGTTTATGAGGTGACGAGCCTCGATGTCTTCCATACCTGGGATATCGGACACGCGCAGGCCCAGCAGGCCCCCGAACTCCTCAAGCCAGCGGCGGCTCAGAACATTGTTTTCCGAGTCGGCTGCGGGGCCGCCATACTCGTTCTGCGAGTTTTCGCCCCAGATGATGAGCGGAACATTATACTGAACGGCTGCGCGAACAGGAATCGTGAAAATGCCTACATGTTCCGGCCAAGAGATATCCCCGACCTGCGTAAGGCCGATACGGTTAAGTTTCGCGCGTACCAGAGGATTAGGCGACACTTCAACGCAGTCGACTCCAAGATGCTTGAGATTCTCGATATTTTTTCGCCCGATTTCGCTCAAATCGCAGGTGCTAGATGTCACGCAAAGCGGATTAAGGCCGAGCTGCTTTATGCGGATAACCTGATAAGTGCTGTCCTTGCCCCCACTTACAGGAACGATGCAATCCCAGTTACTGGCATCGTTGCGGCGGTATCGTTCAAGAACCTTCAACAAATCCTGATAGCGCGTATCCCAGTCTACTTCTGTGCGCCGTTCGTAGCTGCGGCAGGCATTGCATATGCCATCCGCGTCCAGATGCAGGTCTGGCTTGGTGTCAGGCATCACACAGCGTTTGCAATAGGTCAGCATGTAATTCCTCACTTTTCCATTAGGAACCAAGTAATATCGTCTTGCGGGAAATTAGGGTCTCGCCGATAGGCAAAGCCGTAATCGACCAACCTGAACTCCGGTCTGCGCTCCATGATTTCGCCCGCAAAGTCGCGTTTGAACAGCCTGTCACTATGGCCGCGATAAGGAATCGAAACCGGAGATGGGTTGTAATATTCAGCAATCAGCAGGTATCGGCTGGTGGATGCCGCTAGTTTATCATAGACATCTGGCAGCATGTCCGGGTTGAGGTGAATCAAAACACCTTTAATCAGTGCAAGGTCACTCACCTTCTGCGGCATAAAATCCAAGATCGACGTATGGTGTACTTGGTCCTCAGGTAGAAAACTCCGAAGCTCGGCTGCGGCGTCCTTGTTAATCTCGATGGCGTGGAGGTCGATATCTGGATTAAGGAGACGCAGGGCCTTCAGGTTCATCCCGATATTTGCGCCGAACTCTATGCAGCTTTTGACACCGCGCGCTGAGGCGAGCGCCTTGGAAAAGAAGTTGAGGTTAGAGGCGAGGAGCTTTTCACCTTGATTGCGGGCGATGTAGTCTGAGCCAAATTCTCCTGCCCAGAACGTTTCCTGCTCGGTCTTATATTTTTCGTTGGCGTCCTGAGCCATGGTCTTATTCCGTATCCTGTGGTGCGAGACTGCTTAAAAGGTCGAACATGATTTCCGCGTAACGCCAATCTTCTTCGGTATCGATATCCTGAACGCGATAACGAGGTACCACAAGCGGCATCGCCCCGGAAGAGAATATCGGCTGGCTCTTCAGCCACGCCTCTCTGGTACCCCAATAGAATTGCCCTGCGTCATAATAGGCCTCCTCGAGATCCTGCGAGCGCGTACCATACAGTTTCGGATTGAACATCGCAGCTCTGCCATCAGAGTCGATCTTTATCGCGCGTTGCACTGGAGCAGGGTAGCTCACGACGGGAAAAACGTAGTCGCTGCTGTGCGTTAAGAGACGATCCAGCGCCTGTCTGATATCGCTCGGTTGTATAAACGGCGCGGTGGCATAGATGCAGCAGATTTCCTCGACGCACACACCGCTTTCCATCGCCCATTCGATTGCATGAGCAACGACGGGAACGGTTCCGGTATGATCATCTGAAAGAGAAGAGGGTCTGATGAAGGGCGTTTCCGCGCCCGCGCTACGCGCAAAATCGGCAATTTCCGCGTCATCGGTCGAGACGATGATCCTGTCGAAGCAGCCACTTTTGAGTGCACCCTCGATCGACCATGCGATCATGGGTTTTCCGGCGAAAGGCTTGATGTTCTTTCGCGGAATGCGCTTGCTTCCGCCGCGCGCTGGTATGACAGCCAGCCTCATCGGTTAAGTGCCTGCGTTACGCTTTGGATCACCTGATCCTGGCCCTGCGTTCCCATCGTAGGGTAGAGAGGCAGAGTAATCCCCTCGGCATAGTATTTTTCTGCCTCCGGGAAGTCGCCAGGTTTGAACCCCATTCGAATATAATAGGGCTGAAGGTGAACCGGTATGTAGTGCACATTGACACCGATACCGGCCTCGCGCAACAAGTCGAAAACTTGTCGTCGGCCGCGAGCAATCTGGTCCAGCTTGAGGCGCACCGGATAAATATGATAGGCTGAATAGGTATCAGGGTGCTGCCAAGGTAGGATCAAAGGTAGCTCATCCAGAAGATCGTCATATCGCTTGGCTAGCGCTTGACGCACCGATACATACTCGTCAAGGCGAGTCATCTGGCTGATACCTAGCGCGGCTTGAATTTCTGTCATCCTGTAATTGTAGCCCAGCTCAATCTGCTGGTAGTACCAAGCACCTTCGGTCTCTTTCGTCATAAGGTCCGGATCGCGCGTGACACCGTGACTGCGAAAGAGGCTCATCCTTTCAGCGAGAGATGCGTCATTGGTTACCGCCATACCGCCTTCTGCTGTCGTTACGATTTTGACAGGGTGAAAGCTGAAGACCGTGATGTCGCTATAGTTGCTGCTTCCAACATATTCGCCGAGATATTTTGCACCCACAGCATGTGAGGCATCCTCAATGATCTTGAAGCCATACTTATGCGCCAGCGCGTGGATGGAACGCATGTCGCACGCCTGACCACATAAATGAACTGCGATCACGACCTTTGGCAGCCGTCCATCGGATTCAGCTATACGCAGCTTTGCCTCAAGCGCATCGGCACAGAGATTGTAGGTTCTTGGATCGACATCTACGAAATCGACTTTTGCTCCGCAATATAGTGCACTGTTGGAGGACGCGACGAAAGTTATGGGGCTGGTCCAGACCCAATCTCCCGGCCCTACACCAAGCGCTAGGCAGGCGATGTGCAGTGCCGATGTTGCACTGTTGACAGCAACGCCATAGTTCGCGCCAACATGTCCGGATACCACTGTTTCGAAGCGAGGAACGATTGGTCCCTGCGTTAGGAAATCAGAGCGAAGAACATCGATCACCGCGTTGACATCGGCCTCTGTGATGTCTTGCCGTCCATAGGGGATCAAAATCAGAAGCTCCCTATCTTTTCCTCATTCGCCTCAAGCCACCTCGCCATATCTGCGTCCGTCATCCACTCACTATTGGTGTCGCTGGAATAGACGAACCCTGGCTCGACCTTTTTACCTTGCTTGATGCGTTCCGCAGACTCTGCCCAATCATAGATTGCCGGGAGGATCTTGAAGTGGTCGGCATATTCGTATGTGTAGTAGGAATCTTCAGCACTTATCATCTGCTCGTGAAGCTTCTCGCCTGGCCGAATGCCAATGAAGTCTTGCCTGGCTTCAGGGGCGAGGACTCGAGCAAGATCCGTTACCTTCATCGACGGAATCTTCTTAATATAGATTTCGCCGCCCTCCATGTCCTCGAACGCATGCCAGACGAGGTTGACGCCCTCTTCAAGCGAAATCATGAAACGGGTCATACGATCGTCTGTAATTGGCAAGACGCCCTTTGACCTGATTGAGAGAAAGAACGGGATGACGGAGCCACGTGAGCCCATGACGTTTCCGTAACGTACGACAGAGAACCGGGTCGCATGGCTCCCGCTGTATGAATTACCAGCGACAAATAATTTATCGGAGGCTAACTTTGTCGCACCATACAGGTTGATCGGACTGCTTGCTTTGTCCGTTGACAGCGCGACAACGCGTTTTACACCTTTGTCGATGCAAGCATCGATCAGATTCATTGCACCATTAATATTTGTTTTAACGCATTCAAATGGGTTGTATTCTGCTGTCGGCACAATCTTTGTAGCCGCAGCGTGTACGACAAAATCTACACCATCAAGCGCGCGATAGAGACGATCTTTATCTCTTACATCGCCGATAAAGAACCTTACCCTATCGTCGCCGCCGAATTTCTTCGCCATCTCCCATTGCTTCATCTCGTCTCGCGAAAAAATGATGATTTTACGAGGATTATACCTCGCAAGCGTCATAGGAACAAAGCTATTTCCAAACGAGCCTGTACCACCAGTCACGAGTATTGTTGAATCTTGAAGCATGAGACGACCTGAATTTCAGAATTCACGGTGGTATACACGGGGTCAAGGATAAGTCAAAACACTTCGAAGGAACTGTTCGAATTTCTTGTGGTCGAAGAGCTGCGGCCGGGCATGTTGCGCGGTATGTTTAAGAGCCTGACGAATGCTTTCATTCGCTTGCAAGAGCGGTACGTTTTCAAACGTATATTCTGAACATTCGGCAAGCTGTAAGACTTTCTTGCCACTCATTGCCGCTTCGATCATAACACTCGAATACGAGCCCAAAACGAGTTCTGCATCGCGAATGTCGACATTCAATGCATTTTTGGATATTTGCAGATCAAGCTGCTGACACTGACGCATCAGTGATTTGTCCTTTTTGTCTTTAGGGTGAAGGCGAAGGCGAATATCATAGCCTTCTGATCGAGCTCGTTTTACCAACGAAGTGATAGCGGACATTTCGGCATCTCTGTCGGAATCAACAAGACTGTTCCAGGCGATCAGAGCAAGGTTTTCGACTGGTTCAGATGGAAAATAAGCTTTCGGATATCCAAAAAAAAGTACCTTTCGAGCGTCGCTGGAATCGATAGCAGAAGCTAGGTCATTACGTTGCTGTTCGGTCCATGTAATGTGATAGTCAGCGTAGATCGGGGCGATGCTCAACAACTGTCGATCTTGAACGTATCCATGAGAAAAAACTATGTAAGGCGCACCAATCTCGCGAGCAGCGCGACAGTAGAATCTAGCGTGAGGAAGTGTGTCGCCATCGGCTATGAACAACCTCACATTTGCCTTGATGAGAAATGATTTTACCTTCTCAAAGTTCTTTCGTGATTGTTGCTCAAGCTTTGCTAGGAGTTTTCGGTCTTCAAGTGCATGTATAAAACCGTGCTTGCGAACGATCCGCATGAATCTTGGATAAGCGGTACCGAATGTAGCAACTTTGTTGAGGTTTTTGTTGTCTGTCAGCAGTTGCAACCCCAACAAGTGTGCTGTCTCTTTCAGTCCACTTTGAAGACAATCGAAGCGTTCCAGGCTGAGGTAGTATTGCGGCGAGTTGCTTACCGGCATCCGCCACAAAGCATATGAAACTTGCAACATTCTGCGGAGACTTAGTCTGCTGGCACCACGTGCATTTTGCTTCGCGAGATCTTCGTATCCTCCCTCTGCATTCCTGAGCTGTTTCTCAAAAAGCATCAGTGCGTATGGGTATTCGTCATATAACCAATCGAATTTTTTTTTGAATTCATGATCGAATGGCAGATAATTAGAAAAGTCCATAGTTGCTCGCGAGGTTTGACAAATTACGCCGATGTTAAAAGCTCTGTTGGGATTGAAGTCAACTCGCTTAGTCGAACGATACGGCGCCGTAATAACGAGCCGTACGTTCAACCCGTGCATTAATGAAGAATTTTAAAAGTGTGCCATTAGCGAAATCATTTAGTCCTACGACTTTAGATTAGTAAAATCTGATTTAATACGGTCTGCGGAGGCAGAGGATTTCGTTGCGCCACTTTACCTGAGTTCGCAGATACCATGCGGCCTGTCACCAGCTTCCTCGGAACAACCAGTTGTGCCTGCCACGCTAATCGCATCGTAGAATTTGAGGGTCTTCCCAAGATGCAATGAACCGTTTTCAGATAAATGCCCATCATTTTCGTAGAGGGGCACACCAGCATCCACAACAGAGCAGAAAGATCCACCACATAGAAAAGAACGTAAACTCACGACAGGATAAAGCTCAGATATGTCATGCATTAGCCGAGTTACCAGTCGGTCATATTCAAGAGTGTCATGCAACCATATATTGCATGGAGTGGCAGCGATACCGATCGCGACGGTTCGTGCGACACAGATGCCGTGATCATTGCCATCTCTGGGTGGAGGTGCAAAAATGACTGGTTGGGCGCCATTTGAGGCGATCTGATCCAAAGTCCTCGTAAGTTCCTGTAGGATCAAATCATATCCGCCAGACACGCGCGTTCCGTCGCTCTTGAGGACATGTGGAGCAATGATGGAGTTTATGAAAGGAGAGGAAATCACTACGAATCTAATAGATGGTTTGTTGGCGATGTAAGACATAATCTCTGCATTGTGCTTCAGACAGCCTGACGCCCACGACTGCGACTCGCCTGAAGGATCCCATGACATTCCCAAAAACGGCGCGCACTTGCTTTTGGTCAGTTGAACCAATCGGACGCCATCATGTGACCCCATTATCCCATTGATAAGGTGACGAGCGAACGAATCTCCCCAGACAGCTATCTCGGGATTTGGCGCTGTTGTGCATTCTCCGATAAGACGATCTTCGCACCCACTTCCAAGACCCTGTGCACGTGCATTGGCCGCGACAACATCAGGTCTCATGGCGGCAAAACCATTGGTGTAATCTCCGACCCCACCGATGGCGCCGAGAAACAGGGCCACAACAAAAAGCATTGGTATCGCAAACCGTGTTGTAAGGAATCGCCGATCGCGAAACGGACGCTCAATAAATCTATAGGTTGCAATCGACAAAAGGAATGCGAGCGCAATCAATGCCGCATATTCTGACTTGGTTATGCCGTCAAAATCTCTCAGCCCCCATAACGCAAAAAGCGGCTGGTGCCAGAGGTAAAAGCTGTAGCTTATCAGTCCCATGAATACCAATGGACGAATGCCGAGAAAACGCCCCACAAGGTTCTGAGGGCCAGCGAACGCCAAAATTAACAATGTTCCTAAAACCACTGGCACGGTTCGCCAGCCTGGGTACCAATCTGACTCTGTCACGAAGACGTAGGAGCCAATTATTAAACAGAGCCCTAATATTGCTGCAAGGCCGCCAAAGCATTGCCAGGATGGTTTTCTATCAAGTTGCAAAAGTGCAAGCGTGCATCCTGCGCCTATTTCCCAAAAACGTGTAGGCAGGAGATAAAAATTGGCTACAGGATCGTATAGCGGCACTATCTGCGTCAACAAAAGGCTTAGAACACTCAAAAAAATTAGGGAACCAATCTGATTTGGCCTCTTCCACCTACGAGTGAGCAACAGCAAAATTGGGAATATAATATAAAATTGTTCTTCTAAGGCTAATGACCAAGTATGAAGTAGTGGTTTAAGCTCATTGGCGGGCGAAAAATAGCCAGTCTCTTGCCAGAACAGGAAGTTTGAGAAAAAAAGGATAACCGAGTAGATGCTTTTTCCGAAATTATTCAACTCTTGAGGAAGCATCCAAAGCCATGCGATCGGCAATATGGCAGCAATAATAAACAATAGCGCTGGAGCCACTCTCCGCATTCGCCGTTCATAGAAAGATATTAGATCTACGCTAGGCCAACGCGGGTCTCGACAAAATATGGAGGTAATTAAGAAGCCGCTGATTACAAAGAAAACGTCTACTCCGGCAAATCCTCCGGGTAGAAAGGTAAAGTGCGCGTGAAACAGCACGACAGGTACAACGGCAAGCGCACGTAAGCCGTCAATCTCGCGCCTGTATTCCATCTACAACCTCTGGATATTATCAAGTTTGACGGCTACGTGGGAACTCAATCTGTCAATCAACGTTCGACCGTACAACTGGGCTTCTCATTATACGGAGATTGCTGCTTCGTAAACTTTTTTGACATCGTATGGATTGTATATTCTCCTTTACTACGCCAAGATCGGAAATTCATAATTACTTATTTCGTGATAATTCTGCTTACATCCTCCTCACTGATCGATTGCATCTTGAACAACTCTCCAATAAGCGCATCGAGGTCACTACTGTTCTGCCGCAGGATTTCCTGTGCCCTGGCCAGCGCCGTCTCCAACCGCGCATAAACCCGCGCAGAAAGATCCGGATTCCCGTCGAGAACGCATCCCTGGTCCTTGTCGTGGCGATACAAAAGCGGATGAACTGCGGCAAAACCCAACGTCCGCTCCATGGCAACAGCGAGCTTGGTGGCGCGGGCAAAGTCGCTGTCATCACTGCCGCCCGACCCTGACGACACCCTGCCGACGACGATCTGCTCGGCGGCCCGACCAGCCATCAGCATGGCCAGCATATCCTCGAGATATCCGAGCGTATCGCTGCCGGAAGCTGTGAAGCCAAGCTGGCTGTAACCGCCGTTTGCCGTATCGATGTTGATACCATGGATCGGTCCAAGCTTTAGAATATGATGAACGATAGCGTGGCCCGCCTCGTGAACGGCAAAACGCCAGCGTAAATCGTATGGGACGGCGGGGCGATCCATCCGGATACCAGCCTCCAGATCCTCGAACCGCAGAGCCCGCTTTTCACGTCGGGCTTTGAGGCGTGCCTGGCGAACGATGCGCTCGATGTCAGCGCCCGTCAGCCCCATGGCACGTGTTGCCAGACGTTTCAGGATGGGATTGCTGGCGCTGTTGGTGTTGGTTTCCATATTGGTCAAACTCCCTCGGTTGGCAGGTTTGGATCTGCATCGTCGCGGTCCCGGCTATCTTCCCGCGCGCCCTCGACGTGGTTGGCGTCGACACTCCGATCTGGTCGAGCTTCGACGTTGGCGGGGTCATTTTTGGACGTGACGGTCAGACCCTCCATATCGCTGCCGAGGTGATGGGCAAAGATGTCCGCAAGCGTGGCAATGTCAGGCCGCGGGATTTCAATGTGCGTTTCCAGCCGCCCAGACCGCTTGATGGCATCGTCGATCTGTTCAGGCCGGTTCGTCGCACCGACGATGATCAGACCCTCGCTTTTCACAGCACCATCCAGCAATTCCAACGCCTTGTTGACGACCGCATTCCAGTAGCCAGCATACTCCCGTTCGGCTGGTTGACGTTTGCCGATGCCGTCGATCTCATCAATGAACAGGATGGACGGCGCTAATGCACGGGCCTCGGCAAAGGTCTTTGCCATCTTGTCGATGACATCATTGAGATGCCCGCCCTGCAGCCATGTGGAAACGGACGTGACGACCAACGGGACCTGCAGGGAATTACACAGCGCCTTTTGCAAAGGTCGTTTTGCCGGTGCCGGGCGGCCCTGACAGCAGCAACTTTACACTCATATCAGACCACGCAAGCGTGCCTGCCAGATAGTCAACCAGATCCGCCTTGAGATCCAATGCCCAGGTACTGGCCTTGCCGTATCCGGACGGCGTCTCAACAGCGAGCGCCGGTCGATCGCCTTCGCCTGACTCCCGTGGCTGCGGCTGGATAACCTCAGCACCCGACGGCTTGTCACGCTTCCACTTGCCACCGTTTTCATTGGCCTTGTCCGAACCGGTGGAGTCCTTCGACTTCGACGCCTTCTTTTCATGCCCTGAAGACGTCTCATCATCGTCGTCATCGCCGTCCCGGGCAGCAATGCGATTGCGTTCTGTCAGCGAGGCCAAGACAGCAATCACCTCACCTGCGCTGCGTCCCGGCCGGAAGGCGAGCACGACATCATCGATCGTCAGATAATGCGCGTCGTATGCCTTCACCCACTGCTGCAGTGCCTCAAGCCCACTGGCACCATGCACCGTTTCGATCATGGCGCTGATGAAGGGGTAGTCGAGCCAGCCGGAGGTAAGATCGATGTCGGCGGCAATGTTGATGTCGGACGGGATTTGGTCGGCACGTTCGGCAATCGCCACGACCGGATAATCTCGCGTCAACGCATTGACCAGGCGCCGCTGCAATGCGGATGCCGTCAGGCGATGGACGCTCTGCCCCATGAACTGAACATAGATCCGGGACGATTGCGCGCTTCCGTCAAAAACACCGTCATCGAAGACATATTCGCCATCAATGCCGTTAAGCGCACCGCCGGGAATAAAGCCCTGTGTCTCGATCAGCCGCCGCATCGCCTGTTCGAAGCCTGCGATAGGTGCTTGCAGAGATACGACCGGGGCCGTCATGACGGCAGCACGCGCAATCCTGGAAAACGGCATGCGACTGTTTTCGATTGCACGTGACAGGACGAGGGCTGCAACGATATTACTGACCAGCGGTGGCCTGCCAGCACGTCCGACGAGACCGACCGCATAGGCACGGCGTGCATGATCCATATCCAACGCTGGCTGGTAGCTGGCCGCCTGCTTTGGTGGTAGCAGAAACGGCAGGATCGATGCCAGCGGCTTGGTTTCGGTGACGACAATGTCGGACGCGGGCGGAGGCGGCATGAGATAGCCGCCAAAATTCCGGCGCAGCCATGCAAGGTCTCTTTCCGGATTACCGGAGAAACGCGTGGTATCAAAGGCCGGTACGTAACGACGCAGCACATGCCCGCCGATCTCAACGATCTTTACGTCCAGCAATCCATTGATATGCGCATTGCGGCGAGCCTCACGCCGGGCAATGCGTTCAAGGCGACGAACGAACAGACGTGACAGCTTATTCATCGGATTCACCCTCCCTCAGTGCGGCAATAATTGCCGCTTCGGTATCCAATGACCCGTCTCTCGACGGCTTGCGGCGTTGCAGGCTACCCGGCCCTGCCTGTCGACGCTCCTTGATGAGGCGGCGGCCAAGCCGGACCTCGCTAGAATGCGTGTGGGTGGCATCCGGCGCGTACGGGTCGGCAACATCGCCGTTGCGTCGCACGAGCCAGTCCATCACCAGGCAGCAGGTCGGATCACCGTGCGCGGCATGTTCCTGCAATCGGCTCATGATCGTATCCGGAAGGGTACCAACCATCCCGCCCTGCTGTCTCACATGGCACAGTGCCAGTCCGATGAGCAGAGCCGGATCATCGGCAAGCATCTGGACACGACCGGATTCGAAAGAATTGAGGATGGCACCAACGGTGTAACGGCGACTAAGGGTCGAGGAGAGAGAGGACGAGATTGGCTCGCAGCGCACACGCGCGGGCACATCCGAATGAGTGTCGGAAGACATGACGGCTCCTTGGCCAGACAGCAATCGGTCCGGCGCCAGTGACAGATAAAGGAATGGTAGGAACTCACGGCTCCAGGCCGTGGCAGCCCTTGCCCGCTGCTCGAAGACAAGCGTCAGGAAGCGGCGGACGATGTCAGGGGATCAGTGCGCCACAGGACGGCGAGCAAAGCCAACCCGGATGTAGGTCGGTTTCGATCCGTCTTCGTGATCATCATCCTGGCCGCAATTGAGCCGGTCGATGGAATCGGGGCCAACATCGTCAGAACCGCGATCCTCGTCCTGCGAGACCACACTATGGGACCTACTCGAACCGCTGAGATCGATGCGAGAACGGATGGCCGGATACGAAGAGGCCATCCCGGTTGGCACGAGGGACACGGGCTGGTCGCGGATACCAATCGCCTTGCGTGCCTCTGCCTCAAGAAGCTGCTGGACTTTGCGACCAAAACGCAGACGCAACTGTGCCATGCAGGCCGCGACACCGTCGATTTCAAGCAGGTCGTCGATCTCTGACAAAGCCCATACCCCATTGGCATGGTTGCTCGGGCGGCTGGCACCATCAACGATAGCCACTTCAACCGTGTCGACCATCAGACGCTTGTGATGCTTGTAGAGCCAGTCGGGCAGAACCATTGCGGAAGCCATCATCTTCATCTTCAACTCTTCGAGACGGCTGGTGTCGCCGTAAGAGGCCAGCGAGCGCTTCAGGTCAAGAATGTAGGCGGTGTGCCGGATGCGGTTCACGATGATCAGGTCCGGCGTGTAGCTTCCCTTGGCTGGTGCCTCGCAATCAAGCTTGATGCCGTCGAGTGACGACCAGTCGTTTCCAGACACAGCTTCCATGGCGGCTTTTACCAGAGGCAATTTCAGGGACTGGGTCAGAACGGTGATGTTGGAATTGGTCTTGGCCAGGCGCTCGACGGCCTGTTCCAGAAGCTTGCCCTCCCGGAACGATACGGCGCGAACGAGCGAGGCGATGTGAACGTAGTGGCCAAGGATCTCGTCCTCGACAGGCTCGCCATCGGCGATTGCGGCGATGGCGCGATCAATCAGCAGATCGAGATCATCAGCGACATCGGCAAAGCGAACCAGGTGCGGATGACGGCGCAGTGCGGCAGGTTCGGGAACGGCGTGCATGGTAGAGATCGTGTCCCGGCCGTAGCCGTGGGGGCGATGACGTGACCCGGTGGACGGAGCCAGAGAAGGCACGCTGCCGTTGGCGTTCATGTGGGAGGTCGAACGAAGAACTTCCCCGGTCGAGGGGATGGATGTAAACGTGGTCATAGCCCGATTCCTTTTCGCGAAGGCATGAGGGTCAGGCCCTTGTCGATGTTTGCAGCATCGGCTTGGGCCGTTTTGTCCCAGTCATCTGGAACGCCCTTAAACCTGGCAGGACCGGCGCTCGGGTTCAAGGTCCCAAAACAACAAAAAAGAACAAAGCCGGTACAAGGTTAACAGCAGGCTCACGATTGACGATCGCGCCTTCGCCACGTCGATCTGCAAATCCGCCTTTGAGGATTTTCGCGGTCGCCGCGCCAACTCAATTCAGCCGCTAGATGCGGGCAAAAAGAAAGGGCCGACAAGCGGCCCTCTCGAATGTTGACTGGAAGGCGCAAGCCGCCATCCGGTGGAGTTCATGCCATTACGGCAGTTGGCAGTTCCACTTCTTCTGATAGGTTGACATCGATCTCGTCGCTTGGGTCGTGTTCGACCTCGTGGGCGAGTGGCGGCACGATATTGATCTGCGCAAGGATCGCCGTCGGTTCGGCACCCTCGTCCACCCCATCCGGAGCGCCCTCGCTAAGATAAGAGATCTCCGCCCGTTCGCTCGCAACTGCAGCCGTTGGTCTTTCCAGCGGCCACTTTGGTTTGCGTTCCTTCGAGACCACCCAGAGCAAGACCGGCAGGACTTCAAGCTGCAACCAGTCCCGCATACCGCCCGACTTCGGCCACTGCTCAACACCTCCCAGTTTATAGAGGATGTCATGGACCCGCGCCCATTCGCTCGACTTCGGGAACGTCATTGCGCGTGCGTTGCAACGCAACTCAGTTTCCGTCTCGACAAACAGCGCCAGGTTCGTCAGTTCGAGCCGGGCAACACGGGAAAGGTCCTGAACCTCCTTGGCAAGCGCCTCTTTGATGACGCGTTTCTGCGACAGGGCCTCTTCGATTGCCCGGCAGATTGCCACGATATCGTCGATGAACACTTTCAGACCCTCGCGGCTCTTGAGCGCGATCAGAGCCTTCAGCCCGGTCAAGCCGCCGACCGAGAACTGATCATTCCGTTTCCCGTCGTCTTCGTCCTCGTTGGTACTGGCCATGATCGTCTTCACATCGGCAACCTTTAGACGGCCGGCCTCATTTGCGAAAGCGATCGCCTCGACGATCCGATCCTCAGTCGCTGATGACAGGTGGAACAGCACGGTCGATCCAACCGAAAGATCAACCAGTTCATCACGGCAGAACCCGAGGTTGCGGAACACCGCCATGTAATTGCGGGCGCTGCGGGCTTTCAGGTTACAGCGGATATCGACCCACCTGTTGAACGTACCCTCAGGCAGGATCGCGGCCACTTGCGCCAGGTGATCGCCAAGTTCGAAGGTCTGTTCCGTCGTGCGGCGGCCAAGCTCATGGATGCGGGACGCGGTGTCCTCCAGCTTTGTATATACGGCGGTCGGGATGTCCATATCCGCATAAAAAGCGGCAGAAGAAGCGGCGGCAGTCTTGATTTCCTGAGTTGAGGTCATTTTATGTCTCCAGTTGTTGCTGCGGGCATCCGATCAGTCTAAATGACCGGATACACATATTTTACTGCAGAAATTGGAAACAACAAAACGCAGGCATTTCCTCATCAACGTATATAATTAATTTAATCAATCATTATGACGTTAGTGACATAGTAATTATTTTTGTAATATTTCGATCTAAGTCAATATAATTATTTCCTTGCTGCAATTTCAAATAATTTCAGGATTCTAATCTATCATAACCTGCGTAAACCCAGCATAAATTTGGCGCGCAATCCTCAAAAATTCGAACATCGGCGCATTTTAGGCCGCTCCTACGTATAGTCCGGAAGCCGCCAGCCTCGTTGAAGTAACGTACTCTTCTCTTTTGAGGCACCCCAATACACCTCCTCGGAGCACCCAATCTTGTACCAGAAACGCAAACGACCACTCGCGACGAACGCTTGGAAGGTCATCTTACGGCTTTGGTCCGAGCAATGCTGAACAGTGGCCCCGCCGCAGACAACATCGATGCGGCGTGATTTCCATCACTAGCTCGCAAGTCTGATCAGATCGCGATCCATCGATCCAGGTTGCCCGCACGTCGAGGCAAATTGCGCTCATTCGATTCTCAGTTCTGGATTTCTGATTCAGTAGGATGAATCTGCGATTCTGCAAACGGCGTTTGCTTCCAACACCTCATCTCGACTTGCTTCAACTTGCCTGCAACTCGTCTCAAATTGCGTATCGATGATTCACAACTCTGTAAAAACGATTCATAAACCGGGATTTGCGATTCCAGCGCAAACGGCGTTGCAGGTCATGCTGACATCTGACATGCGTGGCATGTCGGTCGGGGAGAGAGACATCATGCCAAGAAAGCCAGAGGAAGCGCGTAACAGTGAACAGCGCAAGCGGCAGCAGATGTTGCGTGACGCGGATCGCAAGGCAAAGAGACCAGGCCGTGACGACATCGCGCGCGTCGCGCTTTACTGGATGATTTCCAACATGTCGGCCAAGGGGATGTCTCAGGTGCTGGAGGAGTTTCAGGACCGGATCGTCTCCATGCTAGCCGAGCAGGGTTTCGACACCCGCGAGAGCGAGGTCGTGCTCGACGAACTCGTCCACAAATACAGCAAAGGCGGCCAGCCGTTTCGTCGCAAGGTTCACCTGCTCTATTCTGACGATGCCGATCGGGACACGTGAAGCGGATCCCTGCCTTTCCTGATTGCGCCCCCCGCCATCCATCATTCGATGGCAATCCACGCCTAACGGCGTTTGCCCATTTTACGGCATCTCCCCCCATTACTTCTTAAAACGCCGTTCGATTCTGAATCGGATTTCCAGAGGATTTTACGCTGGTCGGTTTTCACCTGAGACGCACCTTCGAGATACGGTATTCCACCTCAAGTCGATTCTGTTGCATTAAGAGCACAGCGACGCTTTAACTTAATGGTTGATAACCCGTTACCTCTCGTGGCCGATGGGCGTCAATCCGTAAGTTCTCAACGCGAAGCCGTGTCTCATTTTGGGAATTGCTCTGAGTTAGCGCGAAACGAGTGATCAATGTCAACAATTACAGTCACTTGCAGAGCGTCGTAGAACATGCTTTGGAAGCAACAGCAAGTGTTCAACCCAGGCCAGTCCCGAACGGAAAGGAGGCGCCCATGACCCATTACCATCATGCTGAGTTCGTGCTCCTACCGTTAGGTGACATTGAGTGCAGCGCCGCCTTTGTTCGGATCTCCACCGGCCGCATGCGCGATCGTGCCCTTCGGGCAGATCTCCGTCGACGACGACGAAGATCTGCTCATGAAAGGAGCCACCATGTCGCATACCCCTCCCTCGCAGGAAGAGACCTGCAAGCTCGCCCGTTCTAAAGACGATCGCCAGAACATTCTGGTGTTCCCCGTGGACAAGGCGAGTGCTGCACGCCTCAGCAACTCGCAGTCCGCTCAGAGCGCAATCGCCACGGTAAAACCGGCGGCGACGAATACCGCAATTGCTGCAGGATTGGTCAAGAAGCGCTATCTCCACGACGCTGTCAACGACACGAAGTCCCGCTTGTATTCCGGACCAGATGTCATCGCCTCGATTGCTGGCGTACCCCTATCCCAGGTGAATGATGCCATTCGTCAGGTGCGTTTTGGCGCATCCTGGCCTGATCTCTCCTACACTCCGCAGATCAAGTGGGTGCTTTATAGCGAGATCGAGAAGGCATTGTACCTGCTCGGGTATACCGGAGAGTGGCGCTGGCTGCGTGATCAGCCAACGCTCGCGGCCTATTTGAAGGCTCGCACCGGCAAAGAGCGCGATCATCCCTGCGTGCTTTCGATCAGCAATTATTACGTCGCAGTAAGCGGTGGCGTTTTCTGCGACGTCTCCAGCCGCGGCATCGTTGTTGATATCGACGATGCAGAAGGCCGCCGCAAGAAAGTGCACCGTGTCTTCGTCGTGACGACTCGCATTGCACCCTCGCCGATCGCTTCAAGAAAGCCGGTGCGCAAGGCTAGTCCAAGGGGCAAACTGGATCAGCTTTTTCGTGAGGCGATCAAGGCTGAGACAGGAGCGGTCCGCGTCAAGATCACGCCGAGCGAAGTCTTCATCATTCGTCACGACGGGAGTGGCTGGTACTGGCTGGGTAGCCGCGACAGTGTCGAGGACTCTATTTTGAGGCCACATTCCGATCATCGTCTTCGTGGCGACACGGACGAAGCCGCGAGCTACCGCAAAGCGATGGGCGAATAGCTCCGAGCAAGCAGGTGTCGTCGCGGCAATTATTGCCGCGACCTTTTGCTCTGCCGCCGAGCCATGATGGCTTGGCGGCTCGCCCTGTCCCAAGCAGCCCGTGCCAGGCTACCATGTGCCCAATTCGTCGCCTCACGGTCGAGCAGACCGCACCAGACTGGCCGACCACATCGGCCAGTCTCCACAATCACAATATTGAAGATGGAATTCAACACATGACGAAGAACGTTCTGTTTTATGCCCGCTACTCCACCGACCGCCAGCACGAGGTCTCGATCGAGACCCAGATCGAACTCGGCAAGTCCTTTGTCGAGCGCCAAGGCTGGAAGCTGGCTGCGACCTATTCCGATGCAGCCACCATCATGGCATCCATGGAGGTTCTCGATCTGATGGAGCAACAGTTCCTTGCCGCAGCAGGCAACGATTTCATGGCGCGAATCGGGTCTGGCGAGATCGACACGGAGGCCAAACACAAAAAGCTCCTCGACCAGTATGGTGAGGAGCTTGAACGTAAATATCTGGAATGGTCGAATTTACAAGTTTCAGTGGTTGCGGGGGCAGGATTTGAACCTGCGGCCTTCAGGTTATGAGCCTGACGAGCTACCGGGCTGCTCCACCCCGCGTTACCAGCGCAAGTTCGAAGAACTTGTCGCGCCAGAGCAAACACTTTTTGTTTGCGCCTCTACCGACTTTTGCGTTAGCAAAATGTCGTCTTTTCCGGTTTTTGCCGACGGCAAAATACCGTTTGCGTAAATCCTTTAGGATTTATGCCTGTTGCCGAGCAAATTGCGAAGCGATTTGTCTCGAGTAAGGACGCACTGCATTTCATTTCAAAAGCAAAAGGCCGCTTGATAGCGGCCCTTGGTATCGGCTGGGCCGAGGTATGTGATGAGAAGATGTTTTTGTTGTTTTACGTTGCGTTTTGCAGACCTGGCAGCGACCTACTCTCCCGCGTCTTAAGACGGAGTACCATTGGCGCTGGGGCGTTTCACGGCCGTGTTCGGAATGGGAACGGGTGCAGCCGCCCCGCAATAACCACCAGGTCGGCAAAACGCAACATATGTCCATGTTTTGGCATGGAAACTGTTGTTTCGAGAAGCTGGAGAACACGAGGTTCTTTTTTGTCTTAATACACGTCTCACTTGACCTATCCGTATTTCACCCTTGCTGCAGTGTGAGCGGGGCGTCCTACAGGACGATAGTCCGTCGCCAATCGTTTGGCGCGCCGTCCGCAGCGCCTTTGGCGCGTGAGGACAGAAGTCTCATCTTCATCTTCGATGAAGATGAACATAATCAATGGGAACGAAGAAGTCGATCGAGCTATTAGTAACGGTAAGCTTCACATGTTGCCATGCTTCCACACCCGTCCTATCAACGTGGTCGTCTTCCACGGCTCTGATAGGGAACACTCGTTTTCAGGTTGGTTTCCCGCTTAGATGCCTTCAGCGGTTATCCATTCCGTATATAGCTACTCTGCTATGCCCTTGGCAGGACAACAGATCCACCAGAGATACGTCCATCCCGGTCCTCTCGTACTAGGGACAGATCCTGTCAATATTCCTACACCCACGGCAGATAGGGACCGAACTGTCTCACGACGTTCTGAACCCAACTCACGTACCGCTTTAAATGGCGAACAGCCATACCCTTGGGACCTGCTCCAGCCCCAGGATGCGATGAGTCGACATCGAGGTGCCAAACAACCCCGTCGATATGGACTCTTGGGGGTCATCAGCCTGTTATCCCCGGCGTACCTTTTATCCGTTGAGCGATGGCCCTTCCACACGGGACCACCGGATCACTATGACCGACTTTCGTCTCTGCTCGACTTGTCAGTCTCGCAGTCAGGCTAGCTTATGCCATTGCACTCGACGACCGATTTCCGACCGGTCTGAGCTAACCATCGCGCGCCTCCGTTACTCTTTCGGAGGCGACCGCCCCAGTCAAACTACCCACCATACACTGTCCCGGATCCGGATAACGGACCGCGGTTAGACATCCACGAAGATAAGGGTGGTATTTCAAGGATGGCTCCACAAGAACTGGCGTCCCTGCTTCAAAGCCTACCACCTATCCTACACATGCCTTGGCGAATGCCAGTGTAAAGCTATAGTAAAGGTGCACGGGGTCTTTCCGTCTGACCGCAGGAACCCCGCATCTTCACGGGGAATTCAATTTCACTGAGTCTATGTTGGAGACAGCGGGGAAGTCGTTACGCCATTCGTGCAGGTCGGAACTTACCCGACAAGGAATTTCGCTACCTTAGGACCGTTATAGTTACGGCCGCCGTTTACTGGGGCTTCAGTTCAGAGCTTGCACCCCTCCCTTTAACCTTCCAGCACCGGGCAGGCGTCAGACCCTATACGTCGTATTGCTACTTCGCAGAGCCCTGTGTTTTTGATAAACAGTCGCTACCCCCTGGTCTGTGCCACCCTGACATACTTGCGTACGACAGGGTCACGCTTCTTCCGAAGTTACGCGTGCAATTTGCCGAGTTCCTTCAACATAGTTCTCTCAAGCGCCTTGGTATACTCTACCTGACCACCTGTGTCGGTTTCGGGTACGGTCTATACGGTGGAGCTATTTCCTGGAACCTCTTCGCCGCACATTCAATCCAATAAGAATGTACAACACACGAGATCCGTCACTACCACCAGGCCCACGAATATTAACGTGGTTCCCATCGACTACGCGTGTCCGCCTCGTCTTAGGGGCCGGCTAACCCTGCTCAGATTAACTTTAAGCAGGAACCCTTGGTCTTTCGGCGAGGGAGTCTCTCACTCCCTTTATCGTTACTCATGTCAACATTCGCACTTCCGATATCTCCAGGGGCCCTCACGGGTCCCCCTTCACAGACTTACGGAACGCTCCGCTACCACAGCACAGTCACTATAACTGTACTATCCTCAGCTTCGGTGCATGGCTTTAGCCCCGTTACATTTTCGGCGCAAAGACCCTTATTTAGACCAGTGAGCTGTTACGCTTTCTTTAAATGATGGCTGCTTCTAAGCCAACATCCTGGTTGTTTTGGGATCCTCACATCCTTTCCCACTTAGCCATGACTTGGGGACCTTAGCTGGAGGTCAGGGTTGTTGCCCTCTTCACGACGGACGTTAGCACCCGCCGTGTGTCTGCCGATTAGTACTCCTCGGTATTCGGAGTTTGGTTAGGATCAGTAAGACGGTGAGTCCCCATAGCCCATCCAGTGCTCTACCCCCGAGGGTATTCGATCGACGCACTACCTAAATAGTTTTCGCGGAGAACCAGCTATTTCCGAGTTTGATTGGCCTTTCACCCCTAGCCACAAGTCATCCCAATCTATTGCAACAGA
>NZ_CP192774.1:2425000-2790000 GCF_033957765.2 Agrobacterium sp. rho-13.3 | reverse complement strand
CGCTATCCTCGCTTATGAGAGTAGGACGGCAAAATAACGGAATTCGTGAGTGGCATGACACAGACTATACAGCGAAGGCTGCCCACCCTGCCGGTAATGGACGTGCTTGCCGATATTGGCGAGGCACTGGCGACGCGTGCGCAAGCAGTGCTTTCCGCCCCGCCGGGTGCAGGCAAAACGACACTTGTGCCCCTTTACCTGCTGGATCAAGCATGGCGTGGCGATGGCAAAATCATTCTGCTGGAACCACGACGGCTGGCGGCACGCGCTGCGGCCAGCCGCATGGCTTCGCTTTTGGGAGAAACAGTGGGCGAAACCGTGGGCTACCGTATGCGGTTGGACAACCGTATATCCGCCAAAACCCGCATAGAGGTGGTGACGGAGGGTGTCTTTGCCCGCATGGTTCTGGATGATCCGGAACTACTTGGCGTTTCCACTGTCATCTTCGATGAGTTTCACGAACGTTCGCTGGATGCCGATTTCGGCCTTGCCCTGGCGCTGGATGTGCAGGCGGGGCTTCGCGATGATCTTCGCATTGTCGTGATGTCGGCCACGCTGGATGTCGAGAGAATCAGCGCGCTGATGACGAACGCGCCCACGATCAAAAGTCTGGGCCGCAGTTTCCCTATAGATATTCGCCATGATGACCGGACGGGAAACGAGCGGATAGAAGACAGGATCGCTCGGGCCATCATCGAGGCCCACAATTCCGAAGAGGGATCGATTCTGGCCTTCCTTCCCGGACAAGGCGAAATCATGCGCACCGCCGAGCGGCTGGAAGGTCGGTTTGGGCCGCAAACGCATGTCATTCCGCTTTTTGGTAATCTCTCCCAGAAAGAACAGGACGCCGCGATCAAACCGGCGGAAACCGGCAAGCGCAAGATTGTGTTGGCAACCTCCATTGCCGAGACATCCATCACCATCGATGGCGTGCGCGTCGTGATCGACAGCGGTTTGCAGCGTCTGCCGGTTTTCGAACCCTCGACCGGCATGACGAGGCTGGAAACCGTGAAGGTTTCCCGCGCTTCGGCAGATCAGCGGGCTGGACGTGCGGGCCGAACGGAACCGGGCATTGCAATCAGGCTATGGCACGCGGGCCAAACGGCTGCCCTGCCCGCCTTCACACCACCGCAAATTCTGGCAAGCGATCTTTCCGGTCTGGCACTTGATCTTGCCCATTGGGGGGTGACCGATCCGGCCACTTTGTCTTTTCTGGATCAGCCCCCAGAAACAGCGCTGAATGAAGCCCGCGCCTTGTTGGCCAGTCTCGGTGCGCTGGATGCAGCGGGCGCGATCACGCCACGGGGTAAGAAAATCCGCGAGTTGTCCCTTCCACCTCGCCTAGCCTCCATGGTGATTGCGGCGCAGGAGAATGGCCACGGCACGGATGCGGCGCTGCTGGCTGTTCTGCTGACCGAACAAGGGCTGGGCGGCAGCGATATCGATCTTGAAGAAAGGCTTCGCCGCTTCCGATATGAGAAGGGTGAGCGCGCCAATGCGGCGAAAGGTTTGGCAAAACGCATTTCCTCTTCGGTTACCGATAAAGCGCAGAGCCTCACCGCAACGCCAGTGACCGCCGGAGAACTTCTGCTGCATGCCTATCCCGACCGCATTGCCTTTCAGCGTGGCGCAAGGGGGCGTTACGTGATGGCGAACGGTCGTGGCGCGGAGCTTGCTGAAACCGAGCGTCTGGCAGCTGAAAAAATGCTTGTCGTGGCGGATGTCACCGGACGCGCCGCCCAGCCACGCATCCTTGCGGCAGCATCCATCCGACGTGAGGACGTGGAAGAGCATTTGCCGGATGCCATCAGCAAAGAAGAACAATTGTTTTTCGACAAGGCCAGCGGACAGGTTCGCGCCCGTCGTGTGACCCGCATCGGCGCTATCATTCTGGACGAGACGCCGCTTGGAAAACCGACCGGCGAAAAGGCCGCTGTGGCTCTCGCCAATGGCATCCGGGAATATGGCCTGACCCTTCTTTCCCTCAGCAAAGAGGCGCAACAGTTGCGCCAACGTCTGGGGTTTCTGCACCGTACCATTGGCGAGCCATGGCCTGACACCAGCAATGAAGCGCTGGTTACGCGTCTGGATGAATGGTTCATTCCCTTCCAGCACGATGCCAAAAGCGTTCAGGATATCAAGTCTGGCGGCATTATGGATGGTCTGCTGTCTCTGGTGCCGCATTCAGCACAACGCGAACTTTCAAAGCTGTTGCCGACTCATTTTGAAGCCCCAACCGGCCAACGGCACGCCATCAGTTATGACGGCGAAGAGCCTAGTATCACCATTCGCGTGCAGGAACTGTTCGGCCTCAAGCAGCACCCGGCGGTGGCAGGCGGCAAATTGCCACTGTTGTTGGAATTGACCTCGCCCGCCCACAGGCCGATACAGACAACACGGGATCTTCCCGGTTTTTGGGCAGGCTCTTGGAAAGACGTGCGTGCAGATATGCGCGGGCGTTATCCGCGCCACCCTTGGCCGGAAGACCCTGCCTCGGCACAACCCACAAATCGCGTCAAACCACGCGGCACTTGAGTTTAAAGGATACAGGCGGATGGCAGTTCTTCAGCCAGAAGAAAATACGCATTTTGGCCGCGCCAGCCGTCACATTCGCTTGCAAACCATCGTCTGGCTGCGCTGGTTGGCCGTGGTCGGGCAAACTGCGACGATCCTCATCGTCGCGTTCGGCCTCAACTTCCCGCTGCCTTTGCTGACCTGCGCGATATTGATCGGCGCGCTGGCGGTTGCCAACCTTTTCCTATCGGCGCGCTTTCCCTCCACCTATCGCCTCGACCCGTGGGAAGCGACACTCCTGCTGGCTTTCGACCTGCTGCAATTGACGGCGCTGATCTATATCACAGGCGGGCTTTCCAATCCTTTCGCGCCATTGATCTGCGTACAGGTGATCATCGCCTTCGCCTCGCAGCCGCTGAAACATTCACTGATCCTGCTGGTTTTCGCGTTGGTTTGCGCCTCGGCGATTGCGTTTTCGCCCTTCCCGGTTCCGTGGTATCCGGGTGAGGTCTTGCCGATCCAGATGATTATTCATGTCGGCATCTGGTGCTCCATCGTCGCCATGATGCTGTTTGCCGCCTTTTATGCCTACCGCGTATCGCATGAGGCCAACCAGCTTGCCGATGCGTTGGCCGCAACAGAACTGGTTCTGGAACGGGAAAAACATCTCTCGCAACTGGATGGTCTGGCAGCAGCGGCAGCACATGAGCTAGGCACACCGCTTGCAACGATCAGCGTCGTGGCAAAGGAAATGGAGCGGGAACTCGGCCATGATGAGCGGTTCAGAGAAGACGTAGCGTTGCTGCGCAGTCAGAGCCAGCGTTGCCGCGATATTCTTCGCCGACTAACCTCTCTTTCTGCCGAAGGTGAAGAGCATCTGCGCAAGCTGCCGCTTTCCTCTTTGATTGAGGAAGTTGTGGCCCCTCACCGCGAATTCGGCATCAAGCTGAGGCTCATTGAAAAAAGCAGCCGCAGTGACGAACCGGTGGGTGCCAGAAATGCTGGTATCATTTACGGTCTTGGCAACCTCATTGAAAACGCCGTCGATTATGCAAACGAGCTTGTGACGATTACAGTGGAGCATGACAGCCAGCGCGTGAAAGTCATGATCGAGGATGACGGACATGGTTATGCGCCGGATATTCTTGCGCGGATCGGTGAGCCTTATGTAACGAAACGCCAGAACGAAGCCCGCGCAGGGGGGTTGGGTCTTGGGCTGTTTATCGCAAAAACGCTGCTGGAACGGTCTGGTGCTACGCTCAGCTTTGAGAACCGTGGACCACATGCCGCAGGGGCCAGAGTAACGGTTGTATGGCCACGCGACATTATGGACGCTAGAGCATCTAATGACGCTCTAACTCTATGAATCTACGCATCGTGCTTTCCGAAAATCGATTACGATTTTCGGGCCGATGCTGTAGTAGAGGTCAATGATTTAAGCTGCGCATCACGAATGCGCCTTGGGCTGGAGGTTTAAAGATGAGCGACGATAAACAAAGCCGGGAAACGCAAGCCGCCAATCTGACGGCAGCGGATTCGATTGGACCGGACGCGTCTCTTCTGATCGTTGATGATGACGGCCCGTTTCTGCGCCGCCTCGCCCGCGCCATGGAGGCGCGCGGCTTTACCGTGGATACCGCCGAATCGGTCAGCGAAGGCATTGCAAAGTCCAAGCTTGCGCCACCCAAATATGCCGTCGTCGATTTGCGGCTGGGGGACGGCAACGGGCTGGAGGTTATCGAAGCAATCCGCCAGCACCGCGACGATACGCAAATCGTGGTTTTGACCGGCTATGGCAACATCGCCACCGCCGTTACAGCGGTAAAGCTCGGCGCGCTGGATTATCTGGCCAAACCGGCGGATGCGGATGATGTGTTCAACGCGCTGACGCAGCGCGAAGGCGACAAGATGGACCTGCCGGAAAACCCGATGTCGGCAGACCGGGTGCGTTGGGAGCATATTCAGCGTGTTTATGAAATGTGTGAGCGCAATGTTTCCGAAACGGCGCGTCGTCTCAACATGCACCGCCGTACTTTACAGCGCATTCTGGCCAAGCGGGCACCCAAGTAGTCGTCAATCCGAATAATCCTTGCCGGTAGACCACTCGGCCATCAGCAAACGCCGCGCGGCGGTGCGGGAAAAATCCAGCGTCAGCGACTTTCGCGTCGCTGGTGGCAATTTGTGCTCCGGCGCTTCACGCACCATATGCGCGCCATATCCATCCGAAACAAACAGCCCACAGTCTTCTGGAAAAATATCCAGTGGCACCTCTCCATGCGTGGCGAAGAACAGCCGGTCGCAATGCTGGCGATACTCCGGCCATTTGCGATCCACCCGAAAGTCCTCGATGGAGGATTTGATCTCGATAATCCAGATTTCCCCCTTCACCGAAAGGCTGATCAGATCGGCCCGCCGCCCGCTGGCCAGCGACAATTCCGGTAAAACCGAATGGCGCATCTCATTCAACAATATCTGCACGCCGCGGCGCACCAGCATGGCCCTTTCGGACTGGCGACCGTCGATTAACGGATTGTTGTTGACGATGGAAAGAATAGTCATGGATGAAACCTATAAAAACCGGCCAAAAGTTGTTGCAAAAAGGCCATCAACTCGCAATTTCGCGCGCCATATTCTTTTGCTGCGGTGCAACGGCTTGCCAAGATAAGATTAATCGAAAATAACCCATCTATTCAATAGAGCTTCATGCATCGCCTCATATGGGCGATATTTCCCGCGAGAACATCATGCGCATTCGCAATTCCTTGACTGCACTCGGCCTGTCGTCCGTACTCGCTCTGACGGGTTGCGCGTCCACGACGGCTGAAACATCTTCAGCTCGCCCTGTGGCCGCAGCACCCGCCTTTGTCGAAACCACGCAAATCTTCGGTGACGAAGTTTACGGTGCAACGACCGACGCCGGTTATGCCCTGCCGGCCATTCCGATCAACCGCGTGGACAAACGTTTCCACCGCCAGATCGTGAATTTCGAAACACCGGAAAAGGCAGGCACGGTCATCGTCAATACCCGCGAGCGCTTCCTTTATTACATCCTGCCGGGTGGCAAGGCTGTGCGTTACGGTATCGGCGTTGGCAAGCAGGGCTTTGCATGGGCCGGTGAGGCCTATGTTGCCTGGAAGCAGGAATGGCCAATGTGGCATCCGCCAAAGGAAATGGCCGTTCGCAAACCTGAAATTGCGAAATATGTCGAGGGCGGCATGGGTCCGGGCCTTTCCAACCCGCTCGGCGCACGCGCCATGTACCTCTTCAACGAAAAGGGTCAGGACACGCTGTTCCGCATCCACGGTTCGCCAGAATGGGCATCCATCGGCACGGCGGCCTCTTCCGGCTGCATCCGCATGATCAATCAGGACGTGATCGATCTCTACAGCCGCGTCCGCCCCGGCACCAGCTCCAAGGTCATCGTGATCCAGTAAGCAGGATTATGGTGCAAGATGATAAAGGCTGCCGGAGAAATCCGGCGGCCTTTTTGCTGTAGGGACGCATGTTCAGGATTTGTGCGACGTCTCAATGTTTGTCAACAACCAGAACAGCAGGGCCGTTAAACTGAAGACGGCACCGAGAATGGATACGCCAGTCCAGCCGAAGCCTGCGTAGATGGTCGTCGAGGAAATGGCCCCAACCGCGCTGCCCGCCGAATAAAACACCATGTAGCCGCCGACCAGCCGACTACGTGCTTCGGGACGAGCGGCAAAGATCAGGCTTTGGTTGGTGACGTGTACGGCCTGAACGGCAAAATCCAGCAGAACCACGCCGAGGACGAAGGCCAGCAAGGAGTGCGGCAAAAAGCCGATTGCAAACCATGACAGGCCGAGCACCGCCAACGACACACCCGTTGTCCGGCGTGCCAAGCCGCGATCCGCAAGACGGCCTGCACCGCTTGCCGCCAATGCGCCAGCCAATCCCGCCAATCCAAACAGGCCAATATCGGTGTGTGACAGGCCAAAAGGCGGTGCGCTCAACGGCAAGACCATGGCCGTCCACAAGGTGCTGAAACTGGCGAAGATCAGAAACGCCAGAATGCCCCGCTCGCGCAACACCCGTTCGCGCATAAAAAGAATCGGCACGGACTTCAGGATCGCGCCATAACTCTCGGTCCGGCTGACTGGGGCATGACGTGGCAGAATGCCGAAAAGCAGTCCCGCCATCACCACCATCAACATGCCCGAAAGAGCATAGACCGTTCTCCAGCCTCCGAGATCCGCCAGCACTCCTGAGACGAAGCGGGCAGCAAGGATGCCGATTACGACACCGCTCGTGACAAGCCCCACGGCTCGTCCCTGCTGTTTTGGTGCCGCCAAAGTGGCGGTGAAGGCAACAAGCACCTGCACCACAACAGCCAGAAGTCCGACGGCAATCATTCCGGCAAACAGGGTCACGATTCCCTGTGCCGTGGCCACCACGGCAAGGGCAACAGCCGACAACAGCGTTTGGCAAAGGATCAGCGTGCGGCGATCAACCATATCGCCCAGTGGAACAACGAACAGAAGCCCCGTTGCGTAACCCACATGCGTCAGCGTCACGACAAGGCCGATCGTGGCCGGGTCAATCGCGAAATCCGCTGCCATCAGGTCGAGAAGCGGTTGCGCATAATAGATATTGGCAACGCTGATGCCGCCCGTTATCGCGAAAATCAGAATGATCCATCCGGGCAGATTGCTGTTGGTCGCCCTGCTCTGGCTTGGCTTGCTGACCGTTATTCCAGTGTCCATCATATCGGCTCCCTATGTGGTCTTATAATAAGACCACTTGCCGCTTCACGATTCTAGTTCTATTTTAGAACCAGATTTGAATGGGAGACGGATGACACATGAAGCGGAAGAGTTTTCGGGAGGCAGAATGTCCAGTTGCCAGAAGTCTGGATGCTATTGGTGATTGGTGGTCACTGCTCATCGTTCGCGATGCCTTTGACGGCATCAAACGTTTTAGCGAGTTTCAGCAGAATCTCGGTATTGCCAAGGGAATGTTGACGGCGCGCCTGCGCGATCTTGTCGAGGCTGGCGTTTTTGATCTGGCCCCCGCTTCCGATGGCAGCGCCTACAGGGAATATGTCCTGACGGAAAAAGGCCAGAGGCTTTTTCTCATCATCGTCGCGATGCGGCAATGGGGCGAAGAACATCTTTACCGCCCGGATGAACCACGTTCCGTGCTGGTAGATGCCAATGCTGGCGATCCGGTGTCCCGACTTGAACTGTCAGCATCCAACGGTCGCAAGCTGGCATGGACGGACACACGCATCGTCGCTGCCCGTCCATAACACCATGCGTTATCAACTCGCCTGTTTGGCCTTCAGCTCCAGACGGCGGCGGTGGAGAACCGGCTCGGTATAGCCATTCGGCTGTTCCCTGCCCTTTAGTACCAGTTCGATGGCGGCTTGGAAGGCAATTGAACCCTCGAAGTTTCCAGCCATCGGCGTGTAGGCCGAATCATCTGCATTCTGCTTATCGACCACAGCCGCCATGCGCTGCATGGTCTCAACGATCTGCGCTTGCGAAACGACACCATGGCGCAACCAGTTGGCCATGTGTTGTGCTGAAATGCGCAGAGTGGCGCGATCTTCCATCAGACCGATATTGTTGATGTCTGGCACCTTCGAGCAACCGACGCCCTGATCGACCCAGCGCACGACATAACCGAGAATGCCCTGCGCATTGTTGTCGAGTTCGCGCTGGATATCCTCAGCACTCCAGTTCGGGCGCACCGCGACCGGCACGGAGAGAATGTCGGAAAGCTTCGCCCGCTCACGGCTTTTCAAGCCGCTCTGAACCGATGCCACATCGACACTGTGATAATGCGTGGCGTGAAGCGTTGCAGCGGTCGGAGACGGCACCCAAGCCGTGTTGGCGCCAGCCTTGGGGTGGGCGATCTTCTGTTCCAGCATCGCTGCCATCAGATCCGGCATGGCCCACATGCCCTTGCCGATCTGCGCATGGCCGGAAAGGCCGCATTCCAGACCAATATCGACATTCCAGTTTTCGTAAGCGGCAATCCATGACGCCTGCTTCATGTCGCCCTTGCGAATCATCGGGCCAGCTTCCATCGAGGTGTGGATTTCATCACCGGTACGATCGAGGAATCCGGTATTGATAAAGACCACACGATCCTTGGCGGCGCGAATAGATTCCTTGAGGTTTATTGTCGTGCGACGTTCCTCATCCATAATGCCCATTTTGATGGTATTGGCTGCCATGCCGACCAGTTTTTCGACGCGACCAAAAATCTCCGACGCAAACGACACCTCTTCGGGGCCATGCATCTTCGGCTTCACCACATACATGGAGCCGGCGCGGGAGTTCTGGCGACGACCATTTGGCCCGACATCGTAAAGCGCAATCAGCGCCGTGATGATTGCATCCATAATGCCTTCTGGCACCTGCGCCCCCTCGCGATCCAGAATGGCCGGATTTGTCATCAGGTGGCCGACATTACGGATCAGCATCAAAGAGCGACCCGGCACCGTCAGCGCTGAACCATCTGTCGCGGTATAATTGCGGTCGGCATTCAGGCGGCGCGTGAACGTCGTTCCACCTTTTGCCACCTCTTCCGTCAAATCGCCGCGCATCAGGCCCAGCCAGTTGCGATAAGCGACAACCTTGTCTTCCGCGTCCACAGCCGCGACGGAATCCTCGCAGTCCATAATCGTCGTCAACGCCGATTCGAGGATGACATCGGAAATGCCTGCGGCATCGCTTTTGCCAATCGCCGTCGATGGATCGATGACGATTTCGACATGCAGGCCATTTTTGGTGAGCAGCAATCTGGACGGTGCTGAAACTTCACCGCCATAACCGGCAAACTGGGCAGGATCAGCCAATGCGCTCCATGTGCCGCCAATATTGACCTGCAACGCGCCATCCGTGACTTTAAAACCGGAGACAGAAGACCAGCTACCTTCGTTGAGTGGTGCAGAGCGATCCAGAAACTCACGCGCCCAGCCTATGACCTTTTCACCGCGCTTGGGATTGTAACCCTTGCCTTTTTCAGCGCCATCGGCGTCCGAAATCGCATCCGTGCCATAAAGCGCATCGTAGAGCGAACCCCAGCGGGCATTGGCGGCGTTCAGAGCGTAGCGCGCGTTCATGACAGGCACGACAAGCTGCGGACCGGCCAAGCGGGCAATTTCAGGATCGACATTCTGCGTTTCGACCTTGAAGGCACCGCCTTCGGGCAGCAGATAACCAATCTCTCTGAGGAATGTTTCGTAAACGGCAAGATCAACCGGCGCGCCGTTGGCGCGGTACCAGCCATCCAGCTTTTCCTGAAACACATCGCGTTTTTCCAGCAGCGTCCGGTTTTTGGGAGACAGCGTGTGAACAATATCGGAAAAGCCCACGAAAAAGGCGTCGGCATCCAGACCTGTTTCCGGCAGAACCTCGTCCTTCAGAAAACGATAGAGCGTTTCGTCAAACGAAAGACCATGCTGTTCAATACGGCTCACCGGATATCTCCCTGTCGGTTTTATTCCCGGCAGAGTGGACGTTGTGAGGGCTGCTCGTCAATCGCAACTCGATGCCAAAGATTTTTTCTTTTTTGGAAACAATCGGCAAAACCTTTTCCGAAACTCACAGAAGCTTTTGAAGCTCCGGCAGTTTGTCGTTGACCAGCCAGCCGTAGTAATTTTCTTCCGGCCAGACCGGACCTGCACTTTGCCGGTTCTTTTGCGCCAGAGCGGCAGCGCGCTGTTGCGATCCACCCAGATTATACAGCGTCGAAGTCAGGCCGGGATTTTTGGAAATATCCATGTCGGCAATCGATTTATAGTCATCGATGGATTTGCGAATGGCAGCCGCCATATAGGCCAGCGAACGATCCGGGTCCATGATGGAGTTATAAACCGCTGCCGCATTGTTCTCGTCCAGCTTTTCATAACCGGAAACGCGGGCAACCTGATCAGACAACATCAGCGCCGTCAGCGGGTTGATCTGGCCAAGGCCAAAGGTTTGGCCCGCATAAAATGGCTGGAAGAACACTGCGCTGAAGCGATTATCCGGGTAGCTTACGCCATCGACCTTTTTGCCCTTGAAGCTGCCATCCCAGACATCTTCGCGACAGGTCCAGAGGCTGGCGGAGTCGCGCTTGGCTTCACATTTCGCAAACTGCGAATGCGCCAGAAACTGCGCAATCGTCTCATCCTTATAACCGAAGCGGAAGCTGTTTCCGGCGTAGGATGCGGCCTTCACATAATAGGATTGCAGCCGGTCATAGGCATCCACATTGTAAGTGTGTTCGCCAACGATAGCGCCAATCATGTGGATTGGATCGATACCATAACGCCCTGCGGTCGATTTGATCTTGGAAATCAGTTCTTTGTCGCCAGACAGCAGATCAAGCACTTTCTGGTATTTACGGTCGAAGGTGGAACTGGACCCTTTCGTACGCCGGGCCGATGCGCCGGGAATGGCAGGCTGTTCCGCATTGCGGTTGCCCGGGGGAACAACGGTCGCAGCCTCCGCATAAGATTGCGAGGCCGCGCCAAAGGCCAGAAGGGTGACCAATGCCAGAAGAGTTTTACGCACGAGCGGATGCCTTTTCCTTGCCCGGTGCCGAGACCGGAACCTGCCGTTAAGAGCCGTTAAAGCTTTCATTAGCGAAAAGCTTGGGTCAATGTCGAGAGAAGGCCAGTAAAATAAGAGTGCGGCAACAATTACCGCACTCTTTCATTTTTGTAATTTTGGGGCGTTTTTTAAAGAATATATCGCGAGAGATCCGTGTCGGCGGCGATATCGCCGACATGTTCCTTCACATAGGCCTGATCGATCTTCACCGCCGAGCCACCACGATCCGGCGCGTTGAACGAAATTTCGTCCAGCACACGCTCCATCACGGTCTGCAAACGCCGCGCACCGATATTCTCGACAGACGAATTCAAGTGAACTGCCACGTCAGCCAGCGCATCGATGGCATCGTCGGTGAATTCGAGATCGAGCTCTTCGGTCTTCATTAGCGCGATATACTGACGAATGAGACTTGCTTCCGTTTCGGTCAAAATCCGGCGGAAATCCTCTTTCGTCAGCGGCTTCAACTCAACGCGAATAGGCAGACGGCCCTGAAGTTCCGGCAGCAGATCAGACGGCTTGGAAACATGGAATGCGCCTGACGCAATGAACAGGATATGGTCGGTTTTGACAGGGCCATATTTGGTCGAAACCGTCGTGCCTTCCACCAGAGGCAGCAAGTCACGCTGTACGCCTTCGCGGGACACGCCCGCACCCATGCCGCCGTCCCGCGCTGCAATCTTGTCGATTTCGTCCAGGAAGACGATGCCGTCATTTTCGGTGGATTTGACCGCTTCGCGCTGGATCAACTCATTGTCCAGTAGCTTGTCGGACTCGTCACGGACCAGATCGGCATAGGATTTCTCCACCGTGGTGCGGACTTTCTTGGTGCGGGCACCCATGGCCTTGCCGAACATTTCCGAAAGGTTCAACACGCCGATATTGGCACCCGGGGGCATACCGGGAATATCGAAACCGGGCATGCCGGACGCCGTATCGGCCACTTCTATATCGATTTCCTTCTTGTCCAGCTCACCATCGCGCAACTTCTTGCGGAAGCTTTCGCGTGTGGCAGGAGACGAGGTTGAGCCGACCAGCGCATCCAGAACACGCTCTTCAGCGCTGGCATGGGCTTTCGCCTGCACCTCGGCGCGTTTCTTTTCGCGCACCAGACCGATACCGATTTCCACCAGATCGCGAATGATCTGCTCGACATCGCGGCCGACATAACCAACCTCGGTGAACTTCGTGGCCTCGACCTTGATGAACGGCGCGCCGGCAAGTTTCGCCAGACGGCGGGAAATCTCGGTTTTACCCACGCCGGTCGGCCCGATCATCAGGATGTTTTTCGGCATGACCTCGTCACGCAGGCTTTCATCCAATTGCTGACGGCGCCAGCGATTGCGCAGGGCAATGGCCACAGCACGCTTGGCATCGTTTTGACCGATAATGTGGCGGTCCAATTCAGAGACGATCTCGCGCGGAGAAAAAGTCGTCATGTCAATCCTTTCGGCGTTCCCGTTGCGGCCAGCCTTTTTGGCCCGGCCCACGGAACCCATGGCTTGTGAGGCGCAGTTACTCTGCGTCCAGCGTTTCAATCACGAGATTATGGTTGGTGTAGACGCAGATATCCGCAGCGATATCGAGCGATTGACGCGCAACCTCTTCCGCAGATTTTTCCGAATCCATCAGCGCACGGGCAGCGGCGTAGGCATAATTTCCACCTGAACCGATGGCGATGGCACCATGTTCCGGCTCCAGCACGTCGCCATTGCCGGTAATTGCCAGTGTGATCGACTTGTCGGCCACCAGCATCATGGCTTCAAGATTGCGCAGATATTTGTCCGTGCGCCAGTCCTTGGCGAGTTCGACAGCGGCCCGCATCAGTTGGCCGGGATATTGCTCCAGCTTCTTTTCAAGGCGGTCCAGCAGCGTGAAGGCGTCTGCCGTTGCACCTGCAAAACCGGCAATCACCTCGCCGCCCTTGCCAATGCGGCGCACCTTGCGGGCATTGCCCTTCATCACGGTCTGGCCCAGGCTGACCTGACCGTCACCAGCCATCACAACCTTGCCGCCCTTTCGAACTGTAATAATCGTCGTCATCTAGCACCTGTTTGCCCTTGTTGGGCGTTCTACTGGGCTGCATCTGCAGCCCTGTTCACAATCTATGTAAGTCCGGTTTTTGCGATTGCAAATCCGTCAACATCGCCCCCGCCCTGCCCCACCGCGCAAGGCAATGTAATGGCTGGATATTTGTGGGCCTTACTGATAATGAACCCCAATATTGATACGGAGCAGCCAGATGGCAGAGCGTAAAGCTGAGATTTCCCGCAAAACCAACGAAACAGCCATTTCGGTGCGCGTGAATATCGACGGAACAGGCAAATCGACGATTTCCACCGGCGTGGGTTTCTTCGATCATATGCTGGACCAGCTCAGCCGCCATTCGCTGATCGACATGGACATCGACGTGAAGGGCGACCTGCATATCGATGATCACCACACCGTGGAAGACACCGGCATTGCCATCGGCCAAGCCATTTCCAAGGCGCTGGGCGAACGTCGCGGCATCACCCGTTACGCCTCGCTGGACCTTGCCATGGATGAAACCATGACCAAGGCGGCGGTGGATATTTCCGGTCGGCCTTTTCTGGTCTGGAACGTCAATTTCTCCGCGCCCAAGATAGGCACCTTCGATACGGAACTGGTGCGTGAGTTCTTTCAGGCTTTGGCGCAGAATGCCGGTATCACCCTGCATATCCTCAACCATTATGGCGCCAACAACCATCATATCGCCGAAACATGCTTCAAGGCGGTCGCCCGCGTATTGCGCACCGCAACCGAGATCGACCCCCGGCAAGCAGACCGCGTCCCTTCGACCAAGGGTACGCTGGCTTAACTGCCGCAGCATCGAACCGAAAAGTATAAAGCGGTTTTCGGACAATTCGATGCTCGAACACAAACAAAACGTGTCAGGAAAACCTATGACATCGTATTTCGTTCTGGAAGCACCCGGCGGGCCGGATAGGGATCACCTCTCCACGCGGTTCATCGCTGACCGCTTTTCGTGGCTGGCGCTGTTCGTTCCTTGGGGCTGGTTTGCGGTGCAGCGTGTCTGGTGGCTGGCAATCGGCATCGTCGTGCTGCAAGTCACGGCAAGCCAGATTTCCGGGCTGGAAGGATATGCCATCACCGGGGCCTTGTTCGCCGGGGCAATCGGGTTGATAGCCGGATTCGAAGGCCGCAATATTCTGGTGCACCATCTGGTTTCCAAAGGCTGGACTTTGAAAGACGTGGTCAACGCCCGCAATCTTTCGACAGCAGAAGACATTTATTTTTCAAACCTGCCGGACAGCGAAATCGTGCAGGCAGCCACAATCCCGCAACCGGAATGGAAGCGCGGCGGTAATTTTACGACGGATGATCCGGCAGGATCGTTTCAGTTCGATCTGAATGGAAGGCGCTGATATGCGTGTGGCAATTATCGATTATGGTTCCGGCAATCTTCGCTCCGCAACAAAGGCGTTTGAACGCGCCGCCCGCGAAGCCGGTATCGATGCGACCATCGATTTGACCGACAAGCCGGACCATGTCGCATCCGCAGACCGCATCGTGTTGCCCGGCGTGGGCGCTTATGCGGATTGCCGCGCCGGTCTTGATGCCGTCAGCGGTATGCACGAAGCGCTGATCGAAGTCGTTGAGAAGAAGGCACATCCGTTCCTTGGTATCTGCGTCGGCATGCAGCTCATGTCATCCCGCGGTCTGGAAAAAACCACGAGTGAAGGTCTTGGCTGGATTGAAGGCGACGTCGTGGAAATGACGCCGTCCGATCCAGCGTTGAAAATCCCGCAGATCGGCTGGAACACGTTGGAAATACGCCACCCTCACCCGCTGTTTGATGGCATCAAAACCGGCGCGGATGGCCTGCACGCCTATTTTGTGCATTCCTATCATCTGGCGGCAAAACACGCCCAGGACGTCATCGCCACCACCAGTTATGGTGGCGCGATGACGGCTTTCGTGGGCCGTGACAACAAGGTCGGTGCGCAATTCCACCCGGAAAAAAGCCAAGCGCTCGGCCTTGCCCTCATTTCGAATTTTCTGCGCTGGAAGCCCTGACATGATCCTTTTTCCCGCAATCGACCTTAAAGACGGCCAGTGCGTTCGCCTCAAGCTTGGCGATATGGAGCAGGCCACCGTTTACAACACCGACCCCGGCGCACAGGCCAAAGCGTTTGAAGATCAAGGCTTTGAATGGCTACACGTCGTTGACCTGAACGGCGCTTTCGCAGGCCAAACGATGAATGGCGATGCTGTCGATGCCATTTTGAAATCCACGAAAAACCCGGTACAACTGGGCGGCGGCATTCGCACGCTGGATCATATCGAGGCATGGCTGTCTCGTGGCCTCGCCCGCGTCATTCTCGGCACTGTTGCCGTGCGTGATCCGGTTCTGGTTATCGAAGCCTGCAAGCGCTTCCCCGGGCAGGTCGCCGTCGGCATCGATGCCAAGGGTGGCAAGGTGGCGGTGGAAGGCTGGGCTGAGGCCTCTGAGCTGGGCGTGATCGAACTTGCCAGGCGCTTCGAAGGTGCGGGCGTTGCCGCCATCATCTACACTGATATCGACCGCGATGGCATTCTGGCAGGCATCAACTGGGCGTCCACTCTGAAGCTGGCCGATGCCGTTTCCATTCCCGTCATCGCATCAGGTGGCCTTGCCTCCATCAATGATATCAGGCGTATGCTGGAGCCGGATGCGGTAAAGCTGGAAGGTGCGATTTCCGGTCGCGCCCTTTATGACGGCCGCATTGACCCGGCAGAAGCGCTGGCATTGATCAAGGAGGCCCGCGCATGACGCTGAAAGCCCGCATTATCCCCTGCCTCGACGTCAAAGACGGTCGTGTCGTCAAAGGCGTGAACTTCGTCGATCTGATCGATGCCGGCGATCCGGTTGAAGCCGCGAAAGCCTATGATGCCGCTGGCGCCGATGAGCTTTGCTTCCTCGACATCACGGCATCGTCGGACGATCGCGATACGATTTTTGATGTCGTCTCGCGCACCGCAGACCATTGTTTCATGCCGGTGACGGTTGGCGGCGGTGTTCGTACCGTCGGCGATATTCGCAAGCTGCTTTTGTGCGGTGCCGACAAGGTTTCCATCAATTCCGCCGCCGTTAAAGACCCGGATTTCGTGGCGCAGGCTGCGGATAAATTTGGCAATCAATGCATCGTCGTGTCCATCGATGCCAAGAAAGTTTCCGGCGCTGGCGAAACCGACCGCTGGGAAATCTTTACCCATGGCGGTCGTCAATCCACCGGCATCGATGCGGTTGAATTCGCCATCAAAATGGTCGAGCGCGGCGCTGGCGAACTGCTCATCACCTCCATGGATCGCGATGGCACGAAAAGCGGCTACGATATCGCGCTGACCCGCACCATTGCCGATCAGGTTCGCGTACCCGTCATCGCCTCCGGCGGTGTCGGCACGCTGGACGATCTTGTGGCGGGTGTGAAGGACGGCCACGCAACTGCCGTTCTTGCTGCCTCCATCTTCCATTTCGGCACCTATTCCATCGGTGAAGCCAAGGCCTACATGGCCGGTCACGGCATTCCGATGCGCCTCGATTAATCTCTCTCCAAGGTACCGAAAGATGACCAGCTTTTCCCTTTCCGATCTGGAGCGCATCGTGGCGGAACGTTCCGCCGCTTCGCCGGATCAATCCTGGACAGCGAAACTTGTTGCCGCAGGCCAGCCCCGCGCCGCCAAAAAGCTTGGTGAAGAGGCGGTGGAAACCGTCATCGCCGCCATGTCCAATGACCGCAAAAACCTGACGGATGAGGCAGCCGATCTGCTCTACCATCTGCTGGTGGTCTTGAAGATTGCCGATATTCCTCTGACGGATGTATTTGCGGAACTGGAGCGCCGCACCGGACGATCCGGCCTTCAGGAGAAGGAATCGAGGCCGAAGACATGACGACGATGGCACGCACGGGGGAGCAAGGCATGCCAAACACGCTCGATCATTTTCGACCCGATGAATATTCGCCCTATCACTTCTTCAGTACGGAAGAGTGGTCGAAATTCCGCGCCGATACGCCGCTGACGCTCTCCGGTGATGAGGTCAAACGGCTTCGTTCGCTGGATGACCCTATCGATCTGGATGAGGTGCGCCGCATCTATCTGTCCCTGTCGCGGCTGCTTTCCACCCATGTGGAAGCGTCACAACTGCTGTTTGACCAGCGCAACCACTTCCTCAATATGGCGGATGTGAACAAGACGCCTTTCGTCATCGGGATTGCCGGATCGGTCGCTGTCGGCAAATCCACGACGGCGCGTATTTTGAAGGAACTTCTGGCGCGCTGGCCGTCCAGTCCCAAGGTCGATCTCATCACGACCGACGGTTTTCTGTATCCCAACGAGGTACTGCGCCGTGACAATCTGATGGAGCGAAAGGGTTTTCCTGAAAGCTACGATATCGGTTCGCTGCTTCGCTTCCTCTCCGCCATCAAGGCCGGACAGCCCGACGTCAAAGCACCACGCTACTCGCACCTGACCTATGACGTAGTGCCGAACGAATTCACCACCATCGACCGGCCCGATATTCTGATCTTTGAAGGCATCAACGTGCTGCAATCGCGGGATTTGCCAGCGGGCGGGCGGATCGTGCCGATGGTGTCGGATTTCTTCGACTTTTCGATCTATATCGATGCGGAAGAAAGCCAGATTCACAACTGGTACGTCAACCGCTTCATGAACCTGCGCCAGACAGCTTTTCGTGATCCGTCATCCTATTTCAATCGTTATGCGTCGATTTCAGAAGAAGCGGCATTGGCGATTGCTGAGGGTCTTTGGCAAAACATCAACCTCAAGAACCTGCGCCAAAACATCGTGCCGACACGCCCTCGTGCCGATCTCATTCTGCGCAAGGGGCAAAATCATCTGATCGACACGGTGGCGCTGCGAAAGCTCTAGGCTTTATTCTTCCAGTGCAGGAATGCGAAGCACCTGGCCGGGATAAATCTTGTCCGGGTGCGTCAGCATCGGTTTGTTGGCTTCAAAAATCAGTGGGTTTTTCGCGCCCTTGCCTTTGCCATATTGGCTTTCGGCAATCTTCCAGAGATTGTCGCCTTTTTTCACCGTGTAGAACACCGGCTCTTTGGCGGGCGCGGCGGCAACCGTCAGGTCTGCAGCTTCCACCTTGGAAATGCCTAGCGTGTTGCCGACAGCAATAACGGCTTTTTCAAATATCGACTGGTCCGCGACCTCACCTTTCAGCACAACCTTGTCGTCAACCACCTCGACCTGCACCTTGTCGGTTCCCAGATCGTGCGAGGCCAGTTCTTTTTTGACGGCCTCGACATCCGGCGCATCATCATCAGAGCCAATGCCGATTTTCTTGCCTGCGTTTTTAATGAAGCTGAACAGTCCCATGAATCGTCTCCCTAAATATTCTATTTAGCTAAACAACATCAGCGAAATAGAAAAGACAAGCGACTTTTGGAATGCGGATCAATCGCCGTTGGGCTTGCCGCGCATTTTCTTGATGCCGGAGCGACCGGATTTTTCCTTCAAACGCCGCTCGACCGAACCCTTGGTCGGCTTGGTCGGCCTGCGCACGGGTGGCGGTGGTTCTGCCGCTTTCAACACCAGTTCCTTCAACCGCTCGCGCGCGTCCTCCCGGTTACGCTCCTGCGTGCGAAACCGGTTCGCCTCGATCATCAGCACGCCGTCCTTGGACACGCGCCTGCCGCCAAGCTGGGTCAGGTTGGTTTTAACGCGATCTGACAAGGAGGGCGAATTAGCGACGTCGAAAAACAGCTGAACAGCCGTCGAAACCTTGTTGACGTTCTGCCCACCGGGACCGCCAGCCAGCACGAATTGCTCCGTCAGTTCCCATCCGGCAATTGTAATTCTGTTGTTGATAAAAAGCGGGGCACTGGCCATGATCATTCTCCGGTGGCGGTGATGCCACAGATTGATGAGAATGAAAACTGTTGCGGGCTGAATGGAATGGTCAAATCCGGGCTATGCGCGAACGTCAACCTCACACTCGACGTCATCCTCGAGCCGAGGATCTGCACAGGTTTGATTTAGGGGTTCAGTAGATCCTCGGGACAAGCCCGAGAATGACGTTGGGGAATGTAAAAAGCGCCCTCCAACTCATGAAAAAACCCGGCACTAGGCCGGGTTTCAAGTGACTCCAAACTTTCAGCTGCCAGCTGCTTATTCAGCAGCAGCCAACAATCCCGGTGCTGCGTTGCGGACCGTGCTGTCCACATGGTCTTCGAACTTGGTGAAGTTCGTGACGAACATGGACACCAACTTCTTGGCCTGTGCGTCGTAAGCGGCACCATCTGCCCAAGTCGAGCGTGGGTCGAGAATGCCCTTGTCGATACCTTCGAGCGAGGTTGGCACTGCAAAACCGAAGTTTGCGTCAGTGCGGAACTGGGCGTTCTTCAATTCGCCGGTCAGGGCAGCAGTCAACAGAGCGCGGGTTGCCTTGATGGGCATGCGCTTGCCGATGCCGTAGGCACCGCCGGTCCAGCCGGTGTTGACCAGCCAGCAATCCACGCCATGCTTGCCGATCAGATCACGCAAAAGGTTGCCGTATTCTGCCGGGTGGCGCGGCATGAAGGGTGCGCCGAAGCAGGTCGAGAAGGTTGCTTCCGGTTCGGTCACGCCCTTTTCCGTGCCAGCAACCTTGGCCGTATAACCGGACAGGAAGTGGTACATGGCCTGTTCCGGCGTCAACCGGGCAATCGGAGGCAGAACACCGAAGGCATCTGCCGTCAGCATGATGATGGTCTTGGGATGACCGGCAAGGCCCGTTTCCGATGCATTCGGAATGAAGTGCAGCGGATAGGCGCTGCGGGTATTTTCCGTCAGCGAATTATCGTTGAAATCCGGCACGCGGTTGTCATCGAGAACGACATTTTCCAAAACCGTGCCGAAACGGCGTGTCGCGGCATAGATTTCTGGCTCTGCTTCGGCGGAAAGCTTGATGGCCTTGGCGTAGCAGCCGCCTTCGAAGTTGAATATGCCGTCTTCACCCCAACCATGCTCGTCATCACCGATCAGCGTGCGGGCAGGATCGGCAGAGAGCGTGGTCTTGCCGGTGCCGGACAGGCCGAAGAATACGGCAGCGTCACCATCGGGACCGACATTGGCGGAGCAGTGCATCGGCATCACGCCGCTTGCTGGCAGCAGGTAGTTCAGAACGGTAAAGACCGACTTCTTGTTTTCACCGGCATATGAGGTGCCGCCGATCAGCACCAGACCCTTGGTGAGATCGCAGGCAATCACGGTTTCCGAGCGCACACCATGGCGGGCTGGATCGGCCTTGAAGCTTGGTAGATTGATGATGGTCAGCTTCTGTTTGAAGGTTGCCAGCGTTTCGCGCTTGGGACGGATCAGCAGGTTGCGAATGAACAGGCCGTGCCAGGCAAGTTCAGTGACGACGCGGGTTGGCAGAGCGTTGTCTTCATCGGCACCGCCGATCAAATCCTGCACATAAAGCGTCTTGCCTGCGGCGTGCGCCAGCATGTCCTTATGGAGAATGTCGAAATACTCAGGCGACAGCGGCTTGTTGTTGTCCCACCAGATCGTGTCTTCCGTGGATCCATCGCGCACCACGAATTTATCCTTGGGCGAACGGCCCGTGTGTTGACCAGTGACCGCACGCAACGCGCCGTCGGCAGTAACGTCTGCCTCGCCGTTGCGGATCGCCTGTTCGTACAGTTCGGCCTCTATGAGATTGTAATGAACCACAGAAACGCCAGCCAGACCGAGTGCCGACAGTCCGTTTTCAGGATTATGTACTCCAAGTTCCTTCACGGGCGCATTCCTTTTTCTAAAGACAAAGCCGTTGATATTTTCACGGAAATTAATCTGGACTTTACGAAAAGACAAGGGCGTCGTTTTAAATAATTCAATAAATTCAATATATTAATCGATTTAAAAGATTTTATTTCATTTTAAATCGGTTTAACTCGTGATTAAAACCGGCATTTTCCCGATCCACGAAAATTACTCCCAAAGATTAACCGCGAACCCCGGATTTGGAGTTTGCCACAATTTGTTCCACCTTTATACTCAAGACAAGTGCTCACGGCGCACAACCTCGGGCGGGGGGTGGATGTCGGGAGTATGATGAATGACGATGGAGAGCCTGAATATGCAGACGATTGCGCTTGTGGATGACGACCGGAATATTTTGACTTCGGTGTCGATCGCGCTGGAAGCAGAAGGTTATAAGGTCGAAACGTACACCGATGGAGCGTCCGCCCTCGACGGGCTGGTGGCGCGCCCGCCGCATCTGGCCATCTTTGATATCAAGATGCCACGCATGGACGGTATGGAATTGTTGCGTCGCCTGCGCCAGAAGTCGGATATTCCGGTGATCTTCCTAACCTCTAAGGACGAGGAAATCGACGAATTGTTCGGCCTGAAAATGGGCGCCGATGATTTCATCACCAAGCCGTTTTCGCAGCGCCTTTTGGTCGAGCGTGTGAAGGCTATTCTGCGACGCGCCTCCAGCCGCGATGCTGCCGTTCCCGGTGCAAGCCCGTTGAAGCCAACGGCAGATCAGCAGGCCCGCACATTGGAGCGCGGCCAGCTTGCCATGGATCAGGAACGCCACACTTGCACCTGGAAGGGTGAACCTGTGACGCTGACGGTCACGGAATTCCTTATTCTGCACTCGCTGGCGCAGCGCCCCGGCGTTGTCAAAAGCCGTGATGCCCTGATGGATGCGGCCTATGACGAGCAGGTTTACGTCGATGACCGCACCATCGACAGCCACATCAAGCGTCTTCGCAAGAAGTTCAAGCTGGTCGATAATGACTTCGATATGATTGAAACGCTGTACGGTGTAGGATATCGCTTCCGCGAAGCAGCCTGAAATAAAGGCGACACAGGATAACGCCGCGAAAAGCCGCGGCGCTGGGGAACGCAGTTGTTAAACAAAGCGCAGGATAGCGTATCGGATCATGCCGATACCGACGACCGTGAAAGCGGACGGCGGTATCGTATTCATCCCTTGACAATTGTTCGGCGCATTTTCGGCAATGCGGTCTTTTCCAGCCTGACGCGCCGCATTCTGTTTTTTAACGTCGCGGCGACCGTGGTTCTGGTGGGCGGTATTTTATACCTCAACCAATTCCGCGAGGGACTGATCGATGCCCGCGTCGAAAGCCTTTTGACGCAGGGTGAAATCATTGCTGGTGCTATTTCCGCGTCGGCCTCGGTGGATACCAACTCCATCACCATCAATCCTGAAAAGCTGTTGGAATTGCAGGCCGGACAGAGCATCACGCCTGTGCCGAATGACGAAGACCTCAGCTTCCCGATCAACCCGGAACGGGTCGCACCCGTGCTGCGGCGGCTGATTTCGCCGACCCGCACCCGCGCCCGGCTGTTTGATGCCGACGCAAGCCTGTTGCTGGATTCGCGCCATCTCTATTCCCGTGGTCAGGTGCTGCGCTACGACCTGCCGCCGGTGACGCCGGAAATTCAGACATGGGGCGAATGGTCCGCAAGCCTGTTTAACCGCATGTTGCAACCCAGCAGCCTGCCGCTGTACCGCGAAACACCCGGCGGTGACGGTTCGATCTACCCGGAAGTCATGAATGCGCTGACCGGTGTGCGCGGTGCCGTGGTGCGCGTGACCGAAAAAGGCGAGCTGATCGTTTCCGTTGCCGTGCCGGTGCAGCGTTTCCGCGCCGTGCTCGGCGTGCTGCTGTTGTCCACGCAGGCGGGCGACATTGATAAGATCGTCCATGCGGAACGCCTCGCCATCATGCGCGTCTTCGGCATTGCCACGCTGGTCAATATTGTGCTGTCGCTGCTGTTGTCCTCCACGATAGCCACGCCACTGAGGCGCCTTTCCGCTGCCGCCATTCGCGTGCGGCGCGGGGCGAAAGCGCGTGAGGAAATCCCGGATTTCTCGGCGCGTCAGGATGAAATCGGCAATCTGTCCATCGCCCTTCGTGAGATGACCAATGCGCTCTACGATCGCATCGACGCCATTGAAAGCTTTGCTGCCGATGTCAGCCATGAACTTAAAAACCCGCTGACCTCGCTCCGCAGCGCAGTGGAAACGCTGCCGCGTGCCAAAACCGAAGAATCCAAACAGCGGCTGACCGAAATCATCTTCCACGATGTGCGCCGTCTAGATCGTCTGATCAGCGATATTTCCGATGCCTCCCGCCTTGATGCCGAGTTGGCGCGTGTTGACGCATCACCGGTCGACCTCGAAATCCTGGCCAGCAGTCTGGTGGATATTTCGCGCCAGATCAGCGCCAAGAAAAAGAGCGTCACGATTGATTTCGCCGTCGATCACAAACCAGGCGTCAAGGTCAGTTATATTGTCAACGGTCACGATCTGCGTATCGGCCAGATCGTCACCAACCTTATCGAAAATGCCCGTTCCTTCGTGTCGCAGGATGGCGGACGGATTTTCGTGCATCTGATGCGCCAGAAGGACCGTTGCCTGATCCGCATCGAAGACAACGGCCCCGGTATTCAGGCGGAAGACATCGACCGGATTTTCGAACGTTTTTATACCGACCGTCCCGCCAGCGAAGGTTTCGGCCAGAACTCCGGCCTTGGCCTGTCCATCAGCCGCCAGATTGCCGAAGCCCATGGTGGCAGTCTGAAGGCGGAAAACATGATCGATAAATACGGCGTTATATCAGGTGCACGCTTCACCCTTTCACTTCCCGCAGCCCAGACCCATGAGCGCTGAGAAAACCAATTTTCACGCAACGGCTGTCGTCGTCGGGCAAACCGGCCTGCTGTTCGTCGGGCCATCCGGCAGCGGAAAAAGCGAACTTGCGTTCAGTGTCATGACGGAGGCTGAACGGTGTGGTCTGGAAACGGCCCTCGTTGCGGACGATCAGGTGTTCATGACATATCGCGATGGTCTTGTAATCGCTGAGCGTCCAGACACGATAGAAGGGCTTCTGGAACTGCGCGGCAGCGGCATTATTTCCATCAAAAGTGTGGCCTCAGCCGCCATGCATTATGCGATCACCAGCCTGGCATCGCCGGAAAATCCGCGGCTGCCGCCTGAAAACGAGATTCTGGAATTGCCCGGAGGTGGGCAATTGCCGCTGCTGCGTATTCCGCGTGACAGCATCATGCCCTATGGAAAATTTGCTGCACTTGCACAAAATCTTTTCGTTACCAAGGGAATGTGAACGGAAAACCGGCAATTTGGGGCTTGCGCTTCGTATTTTCCTCATCAAGATACGCCCCCACCGATAGACATAATTGCGGCATTGCGATAGTCGGCAGTCAAGGTGCGTGTGCAAGGGAGCATTTCATGATCGGACTAGTGCTTGTCACCCATGGCAAGCTGGCTGAGGAGTTTCAACATGCTGTAGAGCATGTGGTCGGTCCTCAGAAATTGATCGAGACAGTCTGTATCGGTCCCGAAGATGACATGGATCAGCGCCGGCAGGATATTCTGGATGCCGTGACGCGCGCCAATGACGGCAACGGTGTCATTATTCTGACTGATATGTTCGGCGGCACGCCGTCCAATCTGGCAATTTCTGTGATGAGCAGCGGCAATGTCGAGGTCATCGCAGGTGTCAATCTTCCCATGCTCATCAAGCTTGCGGGCATTCGCAGCGAAGATAACATGGAGAAGGCCTTGCAGGAGGCCTCGGATGCTGGCAGAAAATATATCAACGTCGCCAGCCGCGTTCTCAGCGGCAAATAAAAAGAAGACCAACCGATGTCGCCTCTTTCGCGGGAATTGCTGATCGTCAACAAACGCGGCCTCCATGCCCGTGCATCCGCAAAATTCGTGCAGATGGTGGATGGCTTCGACGCGGCAATCACCGTTTCCAAAGATGGCATGACGGTTGGCGGCACATCGATCATGGGTCTGATGATGCTGGCAGCCAGCCCCGGCTGCACGGTGTTTGTCGAGGCCAGCGGCAATCAGGCCGAAGAAGCGCTTGCCGCGCTGGAAGCCTTGGTGGCAGACCGCTTTGGTGAAGAAGTCTAGCAACCACACCATATAAAGACATAAAGACTTCTTTATATCATTATTGCCAGATCGATCTCATCCTGCTAAACCGCAGCCTGAATTTCCAGGCAGCGGCTTGTTCCCTGCCCATCCAAGCAGGAGACATCCATGAGCGCACAAGACTACATCGTCGCCGACATCAACCTTGCAGCCTACGGCCGCAAGGAACTCGACATTGCCGAAACCGAAATGCCGGGCCTTATGTCCTGCCGCGAAGAATTCGGCACCACAAAGCCTTTGAAGGGCGCACGCATCTCCGGTTCGCTGCACATGACCATTCAGACAGCGGTTCTCATCGAGACACTGAAGGAACTGGGCGCCGACATTCGCTGGGCATCCTGCAACATTTTCTCCACGCAGGACCACGCGGCAGCGGCCATTGCCGCAACCGGCATCCCAGTTTTCGCCGTCAAGGGTGAAAGCCTGACGGAATATTGGGAATATACCGACAAGATTTTCCAGTGGGCCGATGGCGGCGTTTCCAACATGATCCTCGATGATGGCGGCGATGCCACCATGTACATCCTGCTCGGCGCACGCGCCGAAGCCGGCGAGGATGTTCTGTCCAAGCCTGATTCCGAGGAAGAAGAAATCCTCATCGCGCAGATCAAGAAGCGCCTTGCCGCTTCTCCGGGCTGGTTCACAAAGCAGCGCGACGCCATCAAGGGTGTGACCGAAGAAACAACAACGGGCGTTCACCGCCTGTACGACCTTAGCAAGAAGGGCCTGCTGCCTTTCCCTGCGATCAACGTCAATGACAGTGTGACCAAGTCGAAGTTCGACAACAAGTACGGCTGCAAGGAATCGCTGGTCGACGGCATTCGCCGCGCAACAGACGTTATGATGGCTGGCAAGGTCGCTGTCGTCTGCGGTTACGGCGATGTAGGCAAGGGTTCTGCCGCTTCGTTGCAGGGTGCTGGCGCCCGTGTGAAGGTCACCGAAATCGACCCAATCTGCGCCCTTCAGGCTGCTATGGACGGTTTTGAAGTCGTTCGTCTGGAAGACGTGGTTGCGTCTGCCGACATCTTCATCACCACCACCGGCAACAAAGACGTTATCCGCATCGAGCATATGCGCGAGATGAAGGACATGGCCATTGTTGGTAACATCGGCCACTTCGACAACGAAATTCAGGTTGCTGCACTCAAGAACCTGAAATGGACCAACGTGAAGCCACAGGTCGACCTCATCGAGTTCGCCAAGGGCAACCGCATGATCCTTCTGTCGGAAGGCCGTCTGCTCAACCTCGGCAACGCCACGGGCCACCCATCTTTCGTGATGTCTGCCTCCTTCACAAACCAGGTTCTTGGCCAGATCGAACTGTTCACCAAGCAGGGCGAATACAAGAACGACGTTTATGTGCTGCCAAAGCACCTCGACGAGAAGGTTGCGCGCCTGCATCTCGAGAAGCTGGGCGTGAAGCTGACAGAACTTTCTGACCTTCAGGCAGATTATATCGGCGTGTCCAAGACCGGCCCATTCAAGGCAGAACACTACAGATATTGATTTCATAGTTAATATCCACACATAAAGCACTACATATGGACATCGCGGACTTGACAAAGTCCGCGATTTCTTTTTGGCCCCTACCCTTCCCGGTTATTTCCGAAGGCGGTATTGTCACAAGACTTGATTCGCATGGCCATAGTTCAATTGCGCGGCCACGCGGAAATGGGATGTCTTGTCAAAGATGCGGCAAATAGGACGGAGACAGACCGGGGATGACGGTAGAAAATTCAGCCCCGCAAACGCGGGCAATAGACGAGGTTGAGCCGGGCAGCTGTGACGCGCCCGCACGAAAGCGCTTGCAGACCTCATTCGGAGGTGCTGTGGGCTTCGTTCGCAACAAGGCTGTAGCCTTTTCCGCCCTGATGGCGGGCACGGTGTTGAGCGGTTTTTCCGCCGTTGCACAGGCACAACAGGTCACTGCTCTGGAAACGGGCGAGCGCCTGTTCTCCTCATCTGAAACGATCACCTATTCGCTGTTCATCGGCATCGTCTCCGCTACGCTGTTTTCCATTGTCTGGCTTGTTCGCCAGCGCGGCAATATCGAAGCGGAGACCAGCGAGTACCGGACGGCCTTGTCCGAAGCCAACCGCAAGATTTCCAAATACGAAGCCCTGATTTCCGATAAATCCCGCCGCATCGTGGTGTGGGAAAGTGCTGGCGAGCGCCCGGAATTCATCGGCCAACTTCCGCCTGAAACCGGCGTTCCCCATGCCGATCATGATTTTCTGGCCTTTGGTCGCTGGCTTCGCCCGGCCTCTGCTGGTCCACTGGAAAAAGCCATCGAAAAACTGCGCAGCCATGCCCAGAGTTTTGACCTGACGGTTGAGACCCAGCGCGGCGAAGTCATCGAAGTTCAGGGCCGTGTGTCCGGTGGTAAGGCGTTTGCGCGTTTCGTGGCGCTTAACAATTTGCGCGCCGAGCTTGCCGAATTGAAGGTCGAGCGCGAACGCCTTGTGACTTCGATTTCGACATTTCAGGATTTGCTTGATTCCTTGGAGCAGCCGGTCTGGCGACGCAATTCGGATGGTGCCCTGTCATGGGTCAACCATGCCTATGCCAAGGGCGTCGACGCGCTGAACCCGGATCAGGCCATTGCGGAACAGCGCGAGCTGCTGAACACTGTGACGCGCCAGAAAATCCGCGCCAGTGCCACGCCGGAATCGCCTTATCATGATCGTATCTCCACGGTCGTTTCCGGCAACCGCACCTTCTTCGATGTCGTCGATATCAAAACGCCAGGCGGTTCCGCCGGTATTGCCATCGACGCAACAGAAGCCGAAACAGTGCGCGAAGAACTGAAGCGCACGCTTAAAAGCCATGCCGAAACCTTGGATCATCTGGCAACGCCGGTCGCAATCTTTGACGGACGGCAGCGGCTGCAATTTTACAATCAGGCTTTTGTGACCCTGTGGGGTCTTGATCTGGTGCTGCTGGAATCCAAGCCGGATAATTCCGAGGTTCTGGATCGCCTGCGCTCCGATGGCAAATTGCCGGAACAGTTGAACTGGAAGAGCTGGAAAGAAACCGCCCTTTCCGTTTACCGTTCTCCCGATACGATTACCGATCTCTGGCACCTGCCCAACGGCCAGACGCTGCGCGTCATCGCCACCGCGCATCCGCAGGGTGGCGCGACATGGGTGTTCGAGAACCTGACCGAACAGGTCGATCTGCAAATGCGCTACAACACGCTGGTCAAGGTTCAGGGCGAAACCATCGATCACCTTGCGGAAGGCGTTGCCGTTTTCGGAGCCGATGGGCGCATTCGCCTGTCGAACCCGGCCTTCCGGGCGCTCTGGGCCATCACGGCTGACGAAGCGGAAGCTGGCAAACACATTCGCTCAATCGAAGAAGTCTGCGCACAGTCCTATGAGAAGCCGGATGGATGGCGCGCATTCAGCCAGTTCATTACCAGTTTCGATGATGAGCGCCTTTCGAAGCAGGGCACGCTTGAACTTCTGTCCGGCCTTGTGCTGGATTATGCCATCATTCCTTTGCCGGATTCACAGACCATGCTGACCTTCGTCAACATGACGGACAGTGTGCGGGCAGAGCGGGCCTTGAAGGAAAAGAACGAGGCGCTGCGCAAGGCGGACGAGCTGAAAAACGATTTCGTCCAGCACGTCTCCTATGAGCTGCGTTCGCCGTTGACCAACATTATCGGCTTTACCGATCTGCTGAAAACCCCCGGCATGGGCGATCTCAACGACCGTCAATCGGAATATCTCGACCACATCTCCACATCGTCATCGGTCCTGCTCACCATCGTCAACGACATTCTCGATCTGGCGACCGTGGATGCGGGCATCATGCACCTCAACTACACCGAAAACGATCTGAACACGCTTCTGGACGATGTTTCGGTGCAGATTACGGATCGCTTGCAGGAAAGCGGCGTGTTGTTGGATATCGTCGCGCCCGCCCATCTCGGTGCTATCGTTGCCGACCACCAGCGTTTGAAGCAAATTCTTATCAAGCTTTTGACCAATGCAGCCAATTTTGCACCGGAAGGCTCAGCCGTCACCCTCACCTGCCAGCGCAGCGAAGGCGATTTCGTCTTCTCCGTGGCAGATCAGGGTCCGGGCATACCGGAAGACATGCTGAAAACCGTGTTCGACCGTTTTGAAACCCACGGCAATGGCGGTCGCCGCACCGGTGCAGGCCTTGGTCTGTCCATCGTGGAAAGCTTCGTCAGCCTGCACCACGGAAATGTCACCATAGACAGCCGCCCCGGTGAAGGCACGGTCGTCAGCTGCCGCATTCCATCCGGCGCACACCCGCATTCCATCGCCGCTGAATGAGCGAAACGTCAATGCCTCTTTCCATTGTCCTCGCTGGTGAAGCAGAAACAATCCGGCTTGGCGAGGAGCTGGCGCTGACCGTCAAACCGGGTGATTGTATTGCGTTGGTCGGTGATCTCGGAGCCGGTAAATCGACACTAGCCCGCGCACTGATCCGCGCGATTGCCGACGATGCTGATCTCGAAGTCCCAAGCCCCACCTTTACCATCGTTCAGGCCTATGCGCTGCGCTTCCCCGTCGCGCATCTCGATCTTTACCGGCTGTCCGACGTGTCTGAACTGGATGAGCTTGGCATAGACGAGATGCTGTCCGACGGCGTTTGCCTTGTGGAGTGGCCGGAAATTGCTGCCCGCGATCTGCCGAACGACAGCACTATTACCCTTCGTCTGACCCATGAAGGCGAAGGCCGTGTCGCGACCATCGATGCGCCGCCCAAACAAATGGCGCGTCTTCAGCGCGTTTTCGCCATTCGTGAATTTCTGGAAAACCACGGCAAAACAAACGTCTCGCGGCGATATTTCAGCGGCGATGCCGCCTATCGCACCTATGAACTGGTGCGTGACGATTACAGCCAATATCTGTTGATGGACTGGCAGCCGCCACCGCGTGGTCCCGTTATCAAGGACGGCAAGACCTACGCCGAAATCGTGCACCTCGCCCGCGACGTTCCGCCCTTCGTGGCCATCGGCAGCTACCTGACGGAGCATGGTTTTTCGACGCCAGCCATTCTGGCGCAAGACCTCGAAAACGGCATTCTGCTGCTGGAAGATATGGGTCGTGACGGTGTGCTGGATGCCGATGGCAACCCCATCGAAGCGCGTTATCTGCAAAGCGTCGCCTGTCTTGCCGCCCTGCATGAGACCCCGGCTCCGGGCCTGATTGCCCTTCCGAACGGCACGACCTACACCGTGGCGTCCTTCGATCCCGACGCGATGAAGATCGAAACATCCTTGCTGGTCGACTGGTATCTTCCGCATGTGCGCGGTGGCGAAACGGATGAAAATGCCAAACAAAGCTATTATGCCGTCTGGGATCAATTGATCGCAAAGCTGGATGATGCGGAAACCGGTCTGTTGCTGCGCGATTTCCATTCGCCCAACATCATCTGGCAGAGCGACAAATCCGGCATCGGCCAAGTCGGCATCATCGATTTTCAGGACGCAATGATCGGCCCGAAAGCCTATGATCTCGCCTCCATCGTACAGGACGCCCGCGTGACGATTTCACCGGAACTACAGGCGCGGTTGATGGAGCATTATCTCAACATCCGCCGTCAAAACCCGGTCTTCGATGAGAAATCTTTCCTCAAGGCCTTTGCCATCATGGCCGCACAGCGCAATTGCAAGCTGGTGGGCATCTGGGTGCGTTTGCTCAAACGCGATGGCAAGCCGGACTATATGAAACATATGCCCCGCACCTTCTCCTATCTGCGCGCCGCCCTCGCGCATCCAGACCTGACGCCGTTGCGCGACTGGTTTGCGGATGCGGCAATAGACATCAACTGAAGATGAAGTGTCTCCATGACAATCAAACATGCGATGGTGCTGGCCGCAGGTCTAGGCACCAGAATGCGGCCCATCACCGACACGACCCCCAAACCCCTGGTGAAGATCGCGGGCAGGCCGATGATCGACTACGTGCTGGACGTTTTGGTTGCAGCCGGTGTCGAAACCATCGTCGTCAATGTACATCACCACGCCGACCAGATGCTAGCCCATCTTGCCACCCGCAAAGATGCCGAAATTCTGATTTCGGATGAGCAGGCGCAATTGATGAATTCCGGCGGCGGCCTTGCCAAAGGCCTGAAACTGCTGCCATCAGGCCCCGTTCTCGTGATGAATGCCGACCTGTTCTGGATCGGCGAAACACCGGGCAAAGCCACCAATCTGCAAAAGCTTGCCGCTCTCTTCGATGCTGAAAACATGGATATGGCACTGCTCTGCGTGGATATAGACCACACCACCGGCCACAATGGCAAAAAGGATTTCAACCTCGCCGATGATGGCCACCTGACACGCTACAATGAAGGCGAACCACGCCCGGTGGTGTATGCCGGTGCGATTGCCATGGACACCCGCCTGCTGGATGACGCTCCCGACGACGCCTTCAATTTGAATATCTATTTCGACCGAGCCATTGCGCAAAACCGGCTTTTTGGTCTTTCTCTTGATGGCGAATGGATTACCGTCGGCACGCCGGATGCTATAGAAGATGCGGAACAAACCATCGCATCGAGAGCGTTTCAGGCTTAAATGGGTGCGCACTGCCGGGCAGATTTTCGGCAGGGCAAAGGCAATTGGCGAAGGGCATACCCTAGGGTACGGTCGAGCCAATTGTCTTTGACGCTGACGGACATATGCCCGGCAGTGCGAAACCATTTAAGCCTGAAACGCTCTACAGCAAAGTGAGATCATCCATTGGCGCATGCCAAGCGTATTCTGACCATCGCCCCCGGAACGCCATTTCTCAAAACGCTGGCGGAAAGCCTTTGTGATGGCAGGTTGACGCCGTCTTTTCGCTACGATCCGTCTGATCCGCTGTCATTGGCCAAAGTCACCATCTATGTACCGACCCGCCGGTCGGCCCGTGTTTTGCGCTCTGAATTCGTGGATTTGCTGGGTGGGAAATCTGCCATTCTTCCGGTTATCCGGCCCTTGGGCGAAACCGATGACGATAGTGGTTTTTTCGATATCGAAACGCCAGCGACCATCGATCTTGCGCCGCCGATTTCCAGCACCGCACGGCTGATCGAACTCGCCCGCCTTATTCTGGCGTGGCGCAACAGCCTGCCGGATGCCATCCGCGCCGTGCATTCCGATTCTCCACTCGTCGCCCCGGCAAGCCCAGCCGATGCCATCTGGCTGGCGCGGGCGCTGGGTGAAGTCATCGATGCCATGGACACGGAAGATTGTGATTGGGATGCGCTGGGCAAGCTCGACACTGCCGACCATGCGCAGTGGTGGCAACTGACCGCCGATTTCCTCAAAATCGCCAGCATCTTCTGGCCTGCCCGGCTCGACGAACTCAACAAATCCTCCGCCGGGCGGCATCGCAACGCGATTTTGCGGGCGGAAGCTGAGCGCCTGACAAAGATCGGCCAGACTACTGGATTGGGCGACCCGATCATCGTTGCAGGCTCCACCGGCTCCATTCCGGCAGCGGCCGATCTTATAGCAGCTGTCGCATCCCTGCCGCAAGGCACCGTCCTTCTGCCCGGTCTTGATGTCGATATGCCGGAAGATCAGTGGCAGGCGATCAACGAAACGCCGGATGATCCTTCCAGCCGCACCCATTCGCAATACGGCCTGTTCGTGCTGCTGCAAAAGCTTGGCGTGCTGCGCGATGATGTTGAACAGATTGGTGCGGCCGATGCCGATCTTCGCCAACGCGCCGCAATCTTTTCCACCGCCCTCGCCCCTGCCAAAGCCACCAGCGAATGGAACGAATGGCGCGCTGACAAAAGCGCAGCCTATTTCGAAGACGCATTCGTCTCCGCAGCCATCATCGAAGCCGCTAATGAGCGCGAAGAGGCAACGGCCATCGCCATTGCGCTTCGTTTAGCACTCGAAAAGCCCGGCGCTGGCATCCAGTCGCAAGCGGCATTGATCACGCCGGATCGCGGCCTTGCGCGCCGCGTGGCAACGGAGCTTGCCCGATTTGGCATTGAGGCCGATGATTCCGCCGGTACGCCACTGTCTGCCACCCCGCAAGCGGGCCTGTTGCAGTTGGCACTTGAAGCCATTTTGCGCCCCGGTGATCCCGTCACTGTCATGTCCCTGCTCAAACATCCGCTGACGCGCCTCGGTCTTGGCGAAGAACAGGTCACACAGGCCGTTGCCGGTCTGGAGCTTCTGGCACTGCGCGGCGGTAAAACCGAAACGACGCTGGACACGCTCGAAACCCTGCTTCACCAGCAACTTGCCCTCCACGCCCATGACCGGCATTCGCCGCAATGGCGCAAAGCGCTTGCCGAGGGAACAGAACTTGCCGCTGCCGATCTCGCGGGCCGCATCAAAACCGCCATCGAACCACTGGACGCTGCCTTCATTCGTCGCGATGTGGTGAGTGGACGGTTGACGGCACGCCTGACGCTGGCCGATTGGGCCGAGCGAACCGGCAGGGTTATCGAAGCCATCTGCATCAATGAACATGGCGATCTGAAAAACCTCTGGTCCGGTGAAGCGGGCGAAAAGCTCTCTGGCCTTCTGGCGGAATTGATGGATTGCGGCAGCGTGCTGGAAGCCGACGGCCCGCAATGGATCGATATCATCGCAGCACTGGTTGCCGGCGAATCCATCAAGCCCCGCGCCATGCGCCATCCGCGCGTGTTCATTTTCGGAGCGCTGGAAGCCCGTCTTCAAGCCGTCGACACCGTCATCATCGGCGGGTTGAACGAAGGCATCTGGCCCGGCCAGACCGCCAACAACCCGTTCCTGTCGCGCAACATGAAAACCGCCATGGGCCTGGAGCCACCGGAGCGGCGCATCGGTCAGTTGGCACATGATTTCGAAATGGCAAATGGCACGCGACAAATATTTTACAGCCGCGCGCTTCGCCAAGGTTCCACGCCCGCTGTCGCCTCCCGCTGGTTACAACGTCTTCTCGCCCTAGGCGGAGAAGGCTTTGCCGAGACATTGAAGGCACGCGGCGCGACCTACCGCCATTGGGCAACCATGCTGGATGATGGCGAAAACCAGCAACCTGCCAAACGCCCCGCCCCCACACCGCCTGCGGATTTACAGCCGAAAAGTTACTCCTTCAGCGAAGTCGGCAAGCTGCGGCGCGACCCCTACTCCATCTATGCGCGGCGCATTTTGAAGCTTGATCCCTTGGATGAGTTCAACCGCGATCCCGGCGCATCGGATCGTGGAACGCTCTACCACCGCATCATAGAGCTTTACTCTCGCGAAGAGCATGTTGCCGGTACGCCCGCTTCCGAAGAAGCCATGTTCCGCGTGCTACACACCTGTTTCGACGCGGAAAATCTGCCGCCGCATATCGACGTGGTGTGGAGGCCGCGGTTTGAGGCAGTTGCCCGCGAATTCCTGAAATGGGAAGCCACACGGCGACCCCTCGTGAAGCGCAGCCACATCGAAGCGCGGGCGGGACAGGACATTCCCGAAGCGGGCATTCGCCTGACCGGCGTTGCCGACCGCATCGATATCAGAACCTCCGGCACCGCCGATATCATCGACTACAAAACCGGCCTTTCACCCTCCGTCAAACAGGCGCGCTCCCTGCTTGACCCGCAATTGGCGCTGGAAGCCGCAGCCCTGATGCGCGGTGCCTTTCGTGATACCGGAACACCGGTGCCGGAAGACCTGATCTATGTTCGCCTCAGACCCGGCGAACGCTTCGGCACGGATACGATCAATAACGAACATGCCAAGGCGACAGCCAAAACGACGCCGAAATCGGCAGCGGAATTGGCGGTCGATTCCATCGATCAGCTCAGCAAGTTTGTTATTTTGCTGCGGGAAGGCAAGAACGGCTTCGTTTCGCGGCTGATTCCTGAAGAGCAGCAGGCCTATGGCGCAGAGTACGACCACCTTGCCCGCGTAGCGGAATGGTCCACAGCAGAACCGGGAGATGGCGATGCTGAATAATATCGCAGAACACGCGGCAGAACACGGACCACGGCAGGATGATCCGAAAAGCTGGATCGACTGGACAAGCGCGCAGCAAACGCGCGCCTCTGACCCCACCAGCTCCGCATGGGTGTCTGCCAATGCCGGGTCCGGAAAAACCCACGTTTTGACGCAACGCGTCATCCGCCTTTTGCTGGCCGGGTGCCGCCCATCCGCCATCCTCTGCCTGACCTACACCAAGGCGGCAGCCTCTGAAATGTCGAGCCGCGTGTTTGACCGGCTGGCCGACTGGGCCACCCTATCCGACGCGGATTTGAGTGATCACATCACCAAAATCGAAGGCCGCGTTCCCGATGCCATCAAGCTGAAAGAAGCACGACGGCTGTTTGCCAAGGCGCTGGAAACACCCGGTGGCCTGAAAATCCAGACCATCCACGCCTTCTGCGAAGCTTTGCTCCACCAGTTTCCGCTGGAGGCCAATGTCGCCGGGCGTTTCTCGGTGCTGGATGACCGTGCCGCAAGCACGCTTTTGGCCGAGGCCCGCCGCACACTTCTCACTGCCGTTTCGATGGAGGAAGACCAGCCGTTGGCGCACGCGCTGGCCTATGTTCTCGACATCGCAGATGAGACAGGCCTCGAAGCTCTTTTGAGCGCTATCGTTGCCAACCGCAGTGGTATCAGAACTTTTCTCGAACAGACCAAAACGGGCGGCATCAATGCCGCATTGCGCGAAAAAGCGGGAATCGGCGCGGATGAAACGGACGAAACGGCAGCGGCAGCTTACTGGCCCCTGCCCGGTCTTTCCGGTCTGTCACTGGAAACCTACCTCACGCTTTCGGATGAAATCGGCGGCTCCCGCACCAATGATGTGGCCTATGCGCTGCGCGAAGCCAAACGCACGACAGACGTTTTCCAACGTGTAGACTTCATCGAGGCAGCGCTTCTCACCGCGCAAGGCGCACCGAAATCCGACACTTTCGTCATCAACAAGGCCATGCAGAAAGCTGCACCCGATCTGACGGATGATCTGACACTGGCCCGCGCCCACGTTGTGACCTGCCGTGATCGCTACCGGACCATTCGCATGTTGGAAGCGACCAAACACGCGCTGACCTTGGCAGAGCGGTTGATCGGTGACTTCGAAGATTTGAAGAAGCAACGCAGCCAGCTTGATTTCGAAGATCTGATTGAACGCGCCGCCAACCTGCTGAACCGCGATACCGCAGGTGCTTGGGTGCATTATAAGCTGGATCAGGGCATCGACCATATTCTGGTGGATGAAGCGCAGGACACCAGCCCGGTACAATGGTCGATCATCCAGTCACTCGCTGCCGACTTTTTTCATGGCGACACGGCCCGCATGGGACGGCGCACCGTGTTTGCCGTTGGTGACGAGAAGCAGTCGATCTATTCATTTCAGGGCGCAAGGCCGGAACGGTTCTCGCAGGAAAGCAAGGAAACGCAGCGCCGCGTTACCTCAGTAGAACAGAACTTCAACGCCGTGCGCCTCCCACTCTCCTTCCGCTCCACGGCAGACGTTCTTGCTGCTGTCGATCAGGTGTTTTCCATTCCCGAAAATGCCGACGGACTGAGCGCTGAGAAAGAACCCGTGGAGCATCGCTCCAACCGCCACGGTCAGGCCGGTACGGTTGAACTATGGAACATGATTGCCGCAGAACCCGTCGAGAACGATGAAGACTGGACCGCACCCTTCGATGCATTGCGGGAAAGCGCCCCGCCGGCCATCGTCGCCCGGCGCATTGCCGCCCGTATCGCCCAAATGATCGGCAACGAGACTGTTGTTGCGGGGGGAGTGGAACGCACCATTGAGGCGGGCGACATTCTTGTTCTGGTCCGAAAACGCCACGCTTTCGTCAATGCGCTGACGCGAGAACTCAAACAGCGCAAGAACATTCCGGTTGCCGGTGCCGACCGCTTGAGGTTGACAGACCACATTGCGATTCAGGATTTGCTGGCGCTTGGGCGTTTCGTTTTGCTGCCAGAAGACGACCTTTCGCTGTCCGCCTTGCTGAAAAGCCCGCTGTTCAACCACAATGAAGACGACATCTTCGAGATTGCCGCACAGCGACCCGCAGACACCAGCGTCTGGCACCATCTGCAGGTCGTGGCAGCGCAGGAAGACAGCCCCTTCGCAAGTTCTCGCAAACGTCTTGAGCACTTCATCACGCTGTCGAAAACTCTCACTATCCATGACTTTTTCGCTGCCGTTCTGACCCTGCATGAAGGCCGCAAAAAGTTTCTAGCCCGACTGGGCAATGAAGCGAGTGACGTTATGGACGAGTTTCTGTCCTTCGCGCTCGACCATGAAAAGACAGGCCTTCCCGGCCTGCAATCCTTTATTTCCGTACTCGAAACCGACTCCCCTGAAATCAAGCGCGAGCAGGACAAGGAGCGCGGCGAAGTCCGCATCATGACCGTCCACGCCTCCAAGGGTCTGGAAGCGCCCGTCGTGTTTCTGGTTGATGGCGGCTCGAAAGCCTTCATTCACAGCCATTTGCCAAAGCTGCGTTTTGTCGACACCGACAAAACCTCCCTGCCCATCTGGCTGCCCGGCAAGGGTTTTGACAATACGCTGGTGTCCAAAGACGAAGATCGCCTCAAGCTATCGGCAGAACAGGAATATCGCCGCCTTCTCTACGTGGCGATGACCCGCGCCGCCGATCACCTGATCGTTTGCGGGTATCGCGGCCCCAGAGAAAACCTTGATTGCTGGCATGCGATGATTTCCAGATCGCTTGCCGCAGATGAAAACCGTTGCAAACCGCAGTCATTTTCAGCGGGTGGCGAGGAATGGGACGGTCTGTTGTGGCAGTCCACGCCCCGCGAAGCCAAGACCATCAACAAGGTCGAAGCACCGCCAGTGCCTGCGCTAGATGTTCTGCCGCTGTCCCTCATGCAGCCGCTGCCACCACCGCCGGTTCTGCCGCGCCCGCTCAGCCCCTCGGGCGCTGGCACCATTATCGATGATGGCTCGGAAGACCTGATCGTCACCTCGCCGCTTTTCAAAAACCAGGAAGTCTCATCCGGTCTCGCCCTGCAACGCGGTCGACTCGTCCACCGCATGTTGCAAACCCTACCCGATTATCCAGCCGAAGAACGCGCCGATGCCGCCCGCCGCTATGCGCAGCGCGCTGCGCGTTTCTGGCCGGAAAAACAGCGGGAAAAGCTGATCCGCTCGACCTTGGCCGTGCTGTCAGAACCCGCCATTCAGCCCGCCTTCTCCGCCAATAGCCGCGCGGAAATCTCCATCATGGGAACCTTGCGTCTCGGCGGAAGAGATTACGCCGTATCAGGCCGTATCGACCGACTGGCCGTAGACGGCGACCGCGTCATTCTGGTGGATTATAAAACCAACCGCATCCCGCCAGAAAATAACGCACAGATACCCTTTGCCCACAAGGCTCAGCTTGCGATCTACAAAAGCATTCTGGAACCGCTTTATCCCGGCAAGAGCTTCACCTGTGCGCTGGTCTATACGGAAAATGCGTCCTTCGTGACACTCAGTCACGAAGCGCTTTCCGCAGCCCTTGCCGCAATCGTGACAAAGTGAGATACCGGGCATTGAAATTACCCGTCGCCAGCATCACATGCTTGGCAACACAAATCACTGACCAAGACGTCACTGAAAGGAGAGCCACTGATGGCTACCGTTAAAGTCGATACATCGAATTTCCAGTCCGAAGTTCTTGATTCCGTAGAGCCTGTCGTTGTCGATTTCTGGGCTGAATGGTGCGGCCCGTGCAAGATGATTGCCCCCAGCCTTGAAGAAATCTCCACCGAACTTGCTGGCAAGGTGAAGGTCGTCAAGCTTAACATCGACGAAAACCCGGAGCTTGCAGCGCAGTTCGGCGTTCGTTCCATTCCAACGCTTGCCATGTTCAAGGGCGGCGAAGTGGCAGACATCAAGGTCGGCGCAGCCCCTAAGACCGCGCTTTCGGCCTGGATTTCCAGCGCCGCTTGATTGAGTGTTGATACAGAATGAGAAAAGCCTCGGAACGATCCGGGGCTTTTTCTTTTTGAGCGATGACCACCCACTCGACGTCATGCTCGGGCTTGTCCCGAGCATCTGCTACGTCGAAATTTTCGAGACGTGATTAGATCCTAGGGACAAGCCCTAGGATGACGAAGGAGAGGTGGGAAGTCGCTTGCGACACCCGCCAATTATCAATTTACTTCGGAACAGTCCCGTTCAACGCCAGAGCATTGCCCGCCAGATACAGCGAACCGCCAATCAAAATACGCGGCGCAGGTTTTCCCGGCACCAGACGCTTTGCCAGCTCGTCCAACGCCTCTTCAATCGATGATGTCGGTGCCGCAACAAGCCCCGCATCGAACACAGCGTGCGCCAGCACCACCGGATCAATCGCGGCATCCGTGCCGTGGATTGGCACCGTGAAGACATATTCGGCGATATCGGCAAACGCTTTGAAATAACCGACCTGATCTTTGGTATTGATCATTCCCGCAATGAGAAACAGCGGACGGGCCTGTTTTTCTTCGAAACCAGCCATGGCTTCGGCAATCACTTCACCCGCACCGGGATTATGGCCGCCATCGATCCAGATTTCGGAGCCGGCAGGTGCCAGATCGACGATGCGGCCCGTTGTGATGCGTTGCAGGCGGCCCGGCCATTCGACCGAGGCCATCGCCTTTTCGATCATCCGCTCCGTCACTTCAAAACCAGCAGCCTTTACGGCGCGAATGGCGGCGGCAGCATTGGCGAGTTGGTGGCGACCGGGAAGACGCGGCAGCGGCGCATCCACCAGACTGAATTCATCCTGATAGACCATGCGCCCGAATTCTTCATGCGCGGAAAAATCCTGCCCGTAGATGGCGGTGGGGCATTTCAAGCGTTCTGCGGTGTTCACCAGCACATCCAGAGCTGCATCATATTCCTGATGGCCGATAACAACCGGCGATCCGGCTTTCATGATGCCCGCCTTCTCCGCAGCAATCAGCTCCACCTTGTCGCCCAGATAAGCCTGATGATCGAGCGAAATGGGCATGATCACCGAAACAGCGGGGTTGGTGATGACATTGGTGGCATCGAAACGCCCACCCAGCCCAACTTCCAGAATGGCGACATCGGCGGGATGTTCGGCAAACAGAACAAAGGTCACTGCGGTCAGGATTTCGAAAACGGTAATCATCTGGCCGTCATTAGCAACCTCGACCCGTTCCAGCGCATTGGCCAGAACCGCATCTTCGACATAACGGCCCTTTTCGCCGCTGATGCCGATGCGATACCGCTCATACCAATTGACGAGGTGTGGAGAGGTGTGGACATGCACGGCAAGTCCAGCGGCCTCCAACAGAGCACGGCTGAACGCCGTGACGGAGCCTTTGCCATTGGTGCCGGCCACATGAATGACCGGCGGCAATTTTTTATGCGGATCGCCGAGCTTTTCTAGGAGACGCGTGATCCGGTCGAGCGAAAGATCAAAGCCTTTTGGGTGGAGACCAAACAATCTTTCGATGATCCGGTCGGCCTCGCTCGTTACCGGGTTTGTCATATCCACCACCTACCCCCTACCGTCTCGTTAGGCCGAAGCAGCCACCGGTACAATTTTAGAAGATGTTCCGGCCGGTGTCTTCGTCATAATTTTCAAAAGGCTTGCCAGCGTATCGGGAATTTCATGACGACTGATGACCATATCGACCATGCCGTGATCGAACAGATATTCCGATGTCTGGAAACCCTCGGGCAGCTTTTCACGGATCGTCTGTTCGATGACGCGCTTGCCTGCAAAGCAGATTTCAGCGCCTGGTTCGGCCATGTGGACATCGCCCAGCATGGCGTAAGAGGCCGTCACGCCGCCCGTTGTCGGGTTGGTCAGCACGACGACATAGGGCATGCCCGCTTCTTTGAGCATGTTGACCGCAACCGTGGTGCGCGGCAGTTGCATCAGGGACAAGATGCCTTCCTGCATACGCGCGCCACCGGAGGCCGGGAACATGACCACCGGGCAATGCTCGGAAATAGCGCGCTCGAATGCCTTAACGATGGCTTCACCGGCCGCAATGCCCAGCGAACCGCCCATGAACTGAAACTCATGAACGATGGCAACGATCTTCAGGCCCTGCAACTTGCCAACGCCCGCAAGGATCGTGTCTTCCTGCTCGGTCTTGGCACGGCTGTCACGCAGGCGGTCGGTATATTTCTTGGAATCGCGAAACTTCAGCGGGTCCTGAGCGACCTTGGGCTGCTGTAGCGCTTCATAAACGCCGCCATCAAACAGGTCTTCGAGACGCGCTTTTGCCGGCATCTTCATATGAAAACCGGAGGCCGGAATGACCCATTTGTTGTCTTCCAGATCCTTGTGGAAGACCATTTCCCCCGTTTCCGGGCACTTGATCCATAGGTTTTCCGGCGTTTCGCGGCGGCCAAGCATGGAGTTGATCCGAGGCCGTACGTAGTTGGTGATCCAGTTCACTTCAAATACTCCTGACTATCTGCGCTGAACCGAGACTTATTCGGCAGCGGCAAGACGTGATGCACGCACGCCTGTTGAAAGTCCCTTTACCAGCGTTGTGACCGAGGGAACAGTATCATTCGTGGCTTTGCCGTCTTTGGTAAGGCTTCCGGCAATCTGGTTGACGATAACCGAGCCCACCACCACGCCATCGGCAACCGCACCGATTGCATGCGCATGATCCGCCGTCTTGATACCGAAACCGACGCAGACCGGCAGGCCCGTGTGGGCCTTGATACGCGCAACCGCACCGGAGATTGTCGACGGGTCCGGCAAGGCCGAACCGGTAATGCCGTTCATGGAAACATAATATACGAAGCCCGAGGTGTTTTTGAGAACCGCAGGCAGACGCTTTTCGTCGGTGGTCGGTGTTGCGAGACGAATGAAATTAATGCCACGGTTCAGAGCCGGAACGCAAAGCTCATCATCCATCTCAGGCGGAAGATCGACAACGATCAGTCCATCGATGCCGGACGCCAAAACATCGTCGAGAAACTTTTCGACGCCATAGATATAAATGGGATTGTAATATCCCATCAACACGATCGGAGTGGCGTCGTCCTGCTTGCGGAATTCCGTTGCAAGAGCAAGCGTTGTCTTCAGCGTCTGTCCGCCCTTCAACGCCCGTTGGCCAGCCAGTTGCACTGCCGGACCATCTGCCATGGGGTCGGAAAACGGCATACCCAGTTCGATTACATCAGACCCTGCCGCTGGCAGCGCTTTCATGATGTTAAGGGAGGTCTCAAAATCCGGGTCGCCACCCATCAGATAGGTAATCAGAGCCGGGCGATTTTCAGCGCGCAGATCGGCAAAGCGCTTGTCCATACGTGCTGTCATGATTATTCACCCATTCCCAGAAGCTTGGCGACTGTGAAAATATCCTTGTCGCCGCGACCGGACAGGTTCATCAGAATGATCTCGTCCTTGCCCATTGTCGGGGCGCGCTTGATGACTTCGGCCAGCGCGTGGCTCGGTTCCAGCGCGGGGATGATGCCTTCAAGACGGGTCAGCGTCTGGAATGCTTCCAGCGCTTCATGGTCCATGATCGGCACATATTCGACACGACCGATATCGCTCAGCCATGAATGTTCCGGGCCAATGCCGGGATAATCGAGGCCGGCGGAAATGGAATGGCCTTCCTTGATCTGGCCATCCTCATCCTGAAGCAGATAGGTGCGGTTGCCGTGCAGAACGCCGGGCGAACCTGCGGTAATCGAAGCGCAATGCTCTTCACCGGACAGACCTCTACCGCCCGCTTCCACGCCAACGATCTTGACGCTTTCGTCATCCAGGAACGGGTGGAAAATGCCGATGGCGTTCGATCCACCACCGACAGCTGCAATCACCAGATCCGGCAATCGGCCTTCGGCCTCCAGCATCTGCACCTTGGCTTCTTCACCAATCACGGCCTGAAAATCACGAACCATTTCCGGGTAAGGATGCGGGCCGGCAGCGGTGCCGATCAGATAATAGGTGTCATCGACATTGGTGACCCAATCCCGCAGCGCCTCGTTCATGGCGTCTTTCAGAGTGCCGTGGCCAGCCGTAACCGGCACGACTTCGGCACCCAGAAGCTTCATGCGGAACACGTTGGGTGCCTGACGCTCCACATCGGTCGCGCCCATATAGACGACACAAGGCAGGCCGAAGCGGGCCGCAACGGTGGCAGAGGCGACGCCGTGCTGGCCAGCGCCGGTTTCAGCAATGATGCGGGTCTTGCCCATGCGCTTGGCAAGCAGGATCTGGCCAAGACAATTGTTGATCTTGTGCGAACCGGTGTGGTTCAGCTCTTCGCGTTTGAAATAAATCTTCGCGCCGCCAAGTTCCTCGGTCAGCCGTTCGGCAAAATACAGCGGGCTGGGGCGGCCTGTGTAATGCGCGCCCAGATATTTCAGCTCAGCCTGGAATTCAGGATCGTTCTTCGCCTTTTCCCATTCCGCTTGCAGTTCAAGAATAAGCGGCATCAGTGTTTCGGCAACGAAGCGACCTCCGTAAATGCCAAAGCGGCCGTCCTCATCGGGACCGGCACGGAACGAGTTGGGTTTCAGCGTTTCGTTCACTCTCAAACTCCCTGCGGCCTTGGCGACCGAACCGCATCGAAAAATGCGTCGATCATCGCCAGATCCTTGATACCCGGTGCGCTTTCCACACCGGAAGATACATCTATTCCCCTCGCCCCGGTTTCAGCCAAGGCCTCGACAATATTGTCTTTGTTCAATCCCCCGGAAAGCATGTAATCCACGCCTTCGTCAAGGGTGCGAAGCAAGGTCCAGTCGAAGGAAACACCATTGCCGCCGGGAAGGTCTGAACCGGCTGGCGGTTTGGCATCGAATAAAAACGTGTCGGCAATGCCAATATAGGGATCAATCTTGGCAAGATCATCGCCATCGCGAATAGAAAATGCCTTCATGACCGGCAGACCGTAAATTGCTTTGACGTTCAGCACCCGCTCCGGGCTTTCGCTGCCGTGCAATTGCAGAATGTCAGGTTTCAGCAGATCGATGATCTCATCAAGCTCGTCATTGTCCGCATTCACTGTGACAGCCACGATCTTGACGCTGCCGCGCACGGCATCGGCCAGCTTGCCGGCAATGTCGGGTTCGATGTTGCGCGGGCTTTTTTCAAAGAAAATAAAGCCAATATGGCTCGCGCCACGACGAACGGCGCGTTCAATCGCTTCCGGCGATGTCAATCCGCAAATCTTGATATCCGGTTTCATAGGTTGGGAGGTGCCATGAAATAAGCCGTGAGTCGAGCCAAATCGCAAATCGTGCGCCTTAACAAAATGTTTCACGTGAATCCAAAACCGACAGGTCGTTAAGGTTCAGCCAAAATCGATGGCGTGAAGTTGCGATCCATTGCATTTCAACCAGGCTTTAGACACTTCCATATCCGGGCAAAGCTTCTCGCACAGCGCCCAGAATTTCGGGCCGTGGTTCATCTCGCGCAGATGCGCGACCTCGTGCGCGGCCAAATAATCGATGACACTTTCCGGTGCCATGACGATCCTCCAGGAGAAACTCAAATTGCCCTCATGAGAGCAAGAACCCCAACGGCTGCGGGTGTCTTTCATGGAAATGGAACGGACCGGCTTGCCGACAGCCTTTGCATGGAAGGCAACCAGTCTCTCCAGATCGGCGCGCGCTTCTTTTTTCAAAAATGTCGCAACGCGCTTGCTGAGATTTTCCGGCAGGCCGCTGACCCGCAGAACCAACTCGCCCTCGGCAGTTTCCGCAACATGGGTCAGGCCGCGCATACTTCCGGTATGTTCAATGCGATGTGATACACCGCGAATATCAATCTTGCCGCCATCTGCTACGCTGGCGTCGTCGGAAAATTTCGATAGCTTGGCTGTCAGCCAGCCATTGTGACGCTCTAGAAAATCGTCCACGTCGCGGTGGTGCAGCCCATAAGGAATGGTCATTTTCAGCGCTTTGCCGCCCGGCTCAATCCGAAGCGTGATGCGGGTGGCGCGTTGATTTTCGCGAATGGTAATCGGCAGACTACGACCGCCGACGTCCACCAGTCGCTGCGCAGGCGCCTTCTTGACCGGCGGTGTTGATTTCAGGGTCTTTCGGAGAAGCGAAAACATCGCCTTTCATAGCGATTCGGCATTGAAAAAGCTATCCGTCTGCTCTCACGCCGATCTTTCATGTTTGCGCATGAATTGCACCATTCGCGGCACGATATCGCGGCGGAAACGGGAACCGTTGAAAACGCCGTAATGGCCCACGTCCGGCTGCATATAATGCTCCCGGTTTTCGGTCGGAATGTTCAAACAGATATCATGCGCGGCCTTGGTCTGGCCGACGCCGGAAATATCGTCGTTCTCACCCTCCACCGTAAACAGGGCCGTGTTGCGAATGGCAGACGGATCGACCGCCCTGCCCCTGTGCAACATCTGACCTCTCGGCAGCGCGTGTTCGATGAAGACGGCTTCGACCGTCTGGAGATAAAACTCCGCCGTCAGGTCCATCACGGCCAGATATTCATCGTAAAACTCGCGATGTTTTTCCGCAGAGTCCCCGTCATTCTTGACGAGGTTCAGATAGAAATCCTTATGCGCCGTCATATGCCGATCAAGGTTCATGGACATGAAGCCGGAGAGTTGGAGGAAGCCAGGATAAACGGCGCGACCAAAACCGGGCTGGGGCCACGGCACATGCATCACGGCATTATCCCGAAACCACTCAATCGGTTTTCCCTTGGCCATCTCGTTGACGGCGGTGGGGTTGATGCGTGTATCGATCGGCCCGCCCATCAACGTCATGGACGCTGGCGCAAAGGTATCGCCATCCGCTTCCATGACTGCGACAGCAGCCAGAACCGGAACCGATGGCTGGCAGACGGCAACAACATGCACGCCCTCGCCCATATGGTGCAGCATGTCGATGACGTAGGAAATGTAATCATCGAGATCGAAAGAACCGTCTGTCAGCGGCACCGTGCGTGCATCTTTCCAGTCGGTGACGTAAATCTCGGCGGATGGCAGCAGTGCCTCAACCGTGCCGCGCAGCAAGGTCGCATAATGGCCTGACATGGGAGACACCAGCAGAATGCGGGGGTCGGCCTTTCGCTCTGCCGGCAGATCACGGTTGAACCGGACGAGATTGCAGAAGGGTTTCGACCAGACGGTTTCTTCTGTCACCGCAACGGATTGATTGTCGATGATCGTCTGGGAAAGCCCGAAATCCGGCTTGCCATAACGCCGCGTCAGCCGCTCGAAAACCTCGAAGCTGGCATCCAGACTGCGCCCGAAGGCGGTGTGGGACAGCGGGTTCAGCGGATTGTTGCAGGCTTGGCGCATCATGTCCGCGCTGGCCCGCAACGGTGCCATGGCCGCATGGTTCATTTCATAAAGCTGATAAAACACGAATAAACGCCTCCCGTCGTTGATCGCAGTCTTTTTGTCATTTCCGGTAGGATAGCATCTTTTCGCAGTTGCACAAAATATGGAAAGCGCCACCGGTTTCCCGGTGGCGCTTTGTGATGGTTGAAATAACGGTCGAAACCCTCTTCGACATCCTCCTCGGGCTTGTCCCGAGATCCAATAACGTTTCCAAAGTTTCGACGGAGCAGATGCTCGGGATAAGCCCGCGCATGACGTTGAGTGTGGTCAAAGGCTGGTGGTTCTCCACCAGCGCATTACTCAAACGTCAGCAACAAAGGTCTGCTTCTGAACACCAAGACCTTCAATGCCCAGTTCCACAACATCGCCTGCCTTCAGGAAGCGCGGTGGTTTCATGCCCAGACCAACGCCGGGAGGTGTGCCGGTGGAGATGACATCGCCCGGATGCAGCGACATGAACTGGCTGAGGTATGATACGACATTGGCAACACCATAGACCATGGTTTTGCTGGAGCCGTTCTGCATGCTCTCTCCGTTGACCTTCAGCCACATGCCCAGATTTTGCGGATCAGCAACTTCATCCTTTGTCACGAGCCATGGGCCGATCGGGCCGAAGGTGTCGCAGGATTTACCCTTGGTCCACTGCCCTGCCCGCTCCGTCTGGAAAGCACGCTCGGACACATCATGGGATACGCAGTAACCGGCGACATAGTCCAGTGCGTCAGCTTCCGACACATATTTTGCGGTTTTGCCGATGATGACGCCGAGTTCGACTTCCCAATCGGTCTTTTCAGAGGTGCGGGGAATGACAACATCGTCGTTTGGTCCAACGATAGCCGAGGTGGCTTTCATGAAAATGACCGGTTCCGGCGGCACTGTTGCGCCGGTTTCCGCCGCATGATCCGAGAAGTTGAGGCCGATGCAGATGAACTTGCCCGTGCCGGCCACACACGCACCGATGCGATCTTCGCTCAAAACCGGCAGCGTAGTGAGATCGATTGCGCCGATTTTTTTCAAACCCTCCGGCGAGATCGCTTCACCGCCAATATCCTTCACATGGGCAGAAAGATCGCGAATCTTGCCGTCTGCATCGAGGATGGCTGGTTTTTCATTGCCTGGCTGGCCAACGCGCATCAGTTTCATAGGGCTCTCTCCCGGTTGTCATGCAAGATCATGCATATATGAACGAACTATTTATCCTTGTCACCCCTTGACCCTTCAAGCCAGACAAAAATACGATCCTCGCAATTGTGGCGGATCAAATAGAACGCGGCATACGTTTTCGCGGTATGCTTTGGCATGAGACAGAACAATGTTCAGGAGATGACATGACCAACACCAATTCCCGCCAGTCCGAATATCCAATCGACCCGCTGTTTCTGGATCGCTGGTCGCCGCGGGCCTTTGACGGTAAATCGATGCCGAAGGAGCATTTTCTGACCATTCTCGACGCCGCACACTGGGCACCGTCAGCCTCCAACAACCAGCCATGGCGCTTCGTTTACGCACATAAGGGCAGCCCGGACTGGGACAAGTTTGTTGGTCTCTTGATGGAAGGCAACCAGCGCTGGGCTAAAAACGCTTCCGTGCTGCTGTTCGTCCTGTCCCGCACCTATAATATTTCCAGCGATGGCGAAAAGAAACCCGCCGGCACACACTCGTTCGATGCGGGAGCTGCATGGCTATCGCTTGCCTTGCAGTCGCATTTTCTGGGATACCATGCGCATGGTATGGCCGGCATTTTCAAGGACAAGATCGTTGAAACACTGAATGTACCGGACGGTTATGTGGTTGAGGCAGCGGTTGCGATTGGTACGATTGTCGACAAGTCGACATTGCCGGATGATCTCGCCGAACGCGAGGTGCCGAGCACACGATTGCCGCTTTCAGAGGTCGCATTCGAGGGGAGTTTTACGGGTAAGGCGGATTGAGGCTGTAAAAAACAAAGCCCGAAAACCTCTCCTCCGTCATCCTCGGGCCTGTCCCGAGGATCCAATCACGTCTCCAAAACTTCGACGTAGCAGATACTCGGGACAAGCCCGAGCATGACGCCGAGTGGGTAGAGATGCCGAATTCCTCAAAGACAAAAGGCCTGGCGGATCATCTCCACCAGGCCTTTTCTTAATATAACGTTTCACGTGAATCGTCTTATCCGACCATCAAGAGATCAAAATCAGAAGTCGAGGTTGGCCACATTCAGCGCGTTCTCCTGAATGAAATCGCGGCGTGGTTCCACCTCATCACCCATCAAACGAGCGAACAGGCTGTCGGCATCGGTCGCGTCAGGAATTCTCACCTGAAGCAGCGAACGGACATTAGCGTCCAGTGTGGTTTCCCACAGCTGCTCGGCATTCATTTCACCCAAGCCCTTATAACGCTGCATCGACAGACCCTTGCGGCCTGCCGCAAAAATCGCGTCGAGCAGAGCGCGCGGGCCGGAAATCGGCAGCGTACCGTCCTTGCGCTGAAGCACTGGCGAGGTAGTGTAGACATCGCCCATACGAGAGGTGAGTTGATCGATATGACGCACATCGGATGAACCGAGCAGGCCCATATCCAGCGTCGACACTTCCTTTACGCCGCGCACCATGCGCGAGAAACGAAGGCCGCCGTCTGGCATCACTTCACCAGACCAGCCGCGTTCCGTTTCATCGGCAATCATGTCCAGACGACGCGCCACTTCGGCAATGGTCGAAACGGCCTTGGTTGGATCGGCGGACAGTTCCGGGTTCAGCACGCCAGCAATCGCCGCCTGTTCTACGACGGAGCGATTGTAACGGGAGTGGAGATTGTCGATCAGCGAACGCAGCTTCAAGGCGTCGACGATGACGCCTCTCAAATCTTCGCCAACGCGGACTTCACCGGTGCCCAATGTCAACGACGCCTCTTCGATACCCATGGAAATCAGGTATTCTTCCAGCGCCTTTTCATCCTTCAGATACTGCACGGACTTGCCGCGCGTCACCTTATAGAGCGGTGGCTGGGCAATGTAGAGATGGCCGCGTTCGATCAGCTCCGGCATCTGGCGGAAGAAGAACGTCAGCAGCAATGTGCGAATATGCGCGCCGTCCACGTCAGCATCGGTCATGATGATGATCTTGTGGTAGCGCAGCTTGTCGGCGTTGAACTCGTCCTTGCCGATGGATGTGCCGAGCGCGGTAATCAGCGTGCCGATTTCCTGGCTGGACAACATCTTGTCGAAACGGGCGCGTTCCACGTTCAGGATTTTACCGCGCAGTGGCAGAATGGCCTGCGTTTCTCGCGAACGACCCTGCTTGGCAGAACCGCCAGCCGAGTCACCCTCGACGAGAAAGACTTCGGATTTGGCCGGATCACGCTCGGAGCAGTCAGCCAGTTTACCCGGCAGCGATGCAATATCGAGAGCGCCCTTACGACGGGTCAATTCACGGGCTTTTCTGGCGGCTTCACGGGCAATCGCGGCCTCAACCACTTTACCGACGAGGATTTTTGCCTCGGTCGGGTGCTCTTCAAACCATGTGCTCAAAGCTTCGTTGACGAGGTTTTCAACAACCGGGCGCACTTCGGATGAAACCAGCTTGTCCTTGGTCTGCGACGAGAATTTTGGATCCGGAACCTTGACCGAAAGAACGGCCGTCAGACCTTCGCGGCAGTCTTCACCCTGAAGCGAGACCTTTTCTCGTTTCGTGATGCCGGAGCTATCGGCATAGGACGTGACCTGACGCGTCAGCGCGCCACGGAAACCGGCCATATGCGTGCCACCATCGCGCTGCGGAATGTTGTTGGTGAAGCACAGCATGTTCTCGTGGTAGCTATCGTTCCACCACATGGCCACTTCAACGGTGATGCCGTCTTTTTCGCCAATGATGTAGACGGGCTTATCCACCAGCGGCTTCTTAGACCGGTCCAGATAACGCACGAAGGCTTCCAGACCGCCATCATAGAGCATCTCTTCCTGCTTGATGTCGGAATGGCGCTTGTCGGTCAATAAGATGCGGACGCCGGAATTGAGGAAGGCGAGTTCGCGCAACCGGTGTTCCAGCGTCGCATAGGTGTATTCGGTCATGGTGAAGGTTTCGGTGCTGGCAAGGAAGGTGACTTCCGTGCCCGAACGTCCCTCATACTCGCCAACCACCTGCAACGGGCCATCGGCCACGCCGTGCGTGAAGGAGATTTCGTGGATTTTGCCATTGCGGCGAATGCGCAGTTTCAGCCAGACCGAAAGCGCGTTGACCACCGAGACGCCCACGCCATGCAGACCTCCAGACACCTTATAGGAGTTCTGGTCGAATTTGCCGCCCGCGTGAAGCTGCGTCATGATGACTTCGGCAGCGGAAACGCCCTCGCCGGTGTGAATATCCGTCGGAATGCCACGACCATTATCGGTGACAGAGACCGAACCATCGGCATTCAGCGTCACGGTCACAAGGTCGGCATGTCCCGCCAGCGCCTCATCGATGGCGTTGTCCACCACCTCATAGACCATGTGGTGCAGACCAGAACCATCGTCGGTATCACCGATATACATGCCGGGACGTTTGCGAACCGCATCAAGCCCCTTGAGAACCTTGATCGAATCGGCTCCATAGGCTGCACTGGCGGCGTTTTCGCTCGACGTAGTTTCAGTCATAAGCACTCTTTCCAAATGTGTCTGTCACAGCACGCTCTAAATAGAGCAGCCAGGCCAGCGAATCACTTTTAATCTGACGTGAGACTATAGAAATTCCGCCCCGATATCCAAAGTCCGCAAGCACCAAAACCCTGCACAAAGCAGGGGATAGCGCGGGTTTCAATCGCAAGAACGGCTTTTTTGCAGCACGGCTGCCAATTCATCTATCACAGTTGGCGACAGCTTGCGAATGTCCCGCGCCAATCCGTTGGCAAAAGCCGTATATTCTTTCGGCAAACCGGCCGTATCCACTACCACACGCGGGGCAGATGCACCCGCGAGGCTGAACAACTCCTCCGCCTCGTCCCAGATGATGTTAAAATACCCGGCTATGCGCTGGAGAAGATCAAAGCTCGGCTTGCCGCGTTTGCCATGTTCCAGCGCCGAGAGATACGCAGGCGACACGCCGATAGCCAAGGCCATCTGTTTTTGCGTCACACCCTTTTTTTCGCGCAGAACCCGCAAGGCTTCGGCAAAAGGCGTCATGCTTTTTCTCCTCGCCGCCGGGACAGTCGCACATACAGCGCGCCATCTCCGCCATGGTTCATCGAGGCGTCTTCATAAGACGAGATGAGATAGCGATATTCAGGCTTGGAAAACCACAGCGGCACGGCCCGTTTCAAGGCGCCGTCGCTGCCCATGGAGCGCCCCTTGCCGGTAATGACCAGAACATGCCGCAAGCCGCGCTCATGGGCGCGAATGAGGAAATCGAGAAGCACGGAATGCGCTTCGCTCTGGAACATGCCATGCAGATCGATCCGCGCTTCTAGCGGCAACCGCCCACGGGTCAGCTTGCGTTTGACCGGCTTTTCCAGCGGGTTGTGAAAACGTTTCTTATCCGTCTCGGTAGGCTGAGATGGCGATACGGTTTCAATAATCATTTGCGGGAATGGCGGAATGGATTTGGCCGGTTTTGCGTCCGGCACCATCATCTCGACCTCGGCCTCCAGCGCTTCAAAGGTAAGCAGATCTTCCACGCGACCGGAAATCAACCGCGTCGTTTTGGCAACCTTGCCCCACAGAATGCGCTCGTCCTTGCCGAGTTTGCGGCCACCCTTCATCACCGATACCTTTCCGCTGCCCCACGCGGTATCAGTATATAAAAATCTGCCACGTTGCGCACCGTGCCAGCCAGTTCTCCAGCTTCATCGCCAGAGCCGGTAAAAATATCACCCCGCGCCGGTCCGACGATGGCCGATCCGGTGTCCAGCGCCAACATCAGCCTGCCGAACGGTTGACCTTGATCGAGGTGCGTCAGACTTGCCGAGCTGATATAAAACGGAAATCCGAATGTGTGGATCAGCCGATCCACCGCCAGCGACCGGCCAGCGATCAGCGGAACCTTGGCGGCAGCAATTGGCCCCAGCTCCAAACCCTCAACGTCGGCTTCGCGGAAAAAGATATAGGAGCGATTGTGCCACAGCACCTCATCCACCTGCTCCGGGTGGTCGTTAAGCCATGCACGGATGGTCTGCATGGAAATGGTGGTGGGGTCGAGTTCGCCGCGGTCCAGCAGCAGACGTCCTATCGCCGAAAACTGGTGGCCAGCTTTTGCCGCATAAGTAACGCGCTTAACAGCGCCATCGGCAAAACGAAGGCGTGCGGCGCCCTGCACATGCACGAAGAACAGATCGACCTTGGATTTGGCCCAGGCAATTTCCAGACCCCGGCCATCCAGATAGCCGCGGTCGATCTCGCCTCTATCGGGATACGTGCTGATCGCGCCATCCCGGTTCAAACCGAAGGCATAATAGGGATCGATATCGGCTGGTCTGTTGCTGTCATCCAGATCGATCAAATCAGCTGGGCGGCGATAGATGGGGTATTTCCAGATATCGTCTGGCGTCGCGGAGACTTCCAGTTCCGGCTCATAAAAGGCGGTGACGAAGCCCTGTTTGCCGGAGGCGATTGATATTTTGAAGGGAAGACAGTGCTGTTCAAAAAATTGGCGGGCAATCTCTGCGCCCGCCAGTTCATAGTTTTCTGCCTTTTCCAGCAGCGGCGCCAGATCATCCGCCGTCAGCCCAAGCGCGCCGGTTCGGTAAGGCTTGCTGCCCTGCAAATGAGCGAGGACGGATCGGAGCGCCGGAAAAAGCTGCGATGGGTCATCCGCCTGCCATCCGGGCAGTTCATCGAACGACACTTCGCTAAGGTCGAAATCCTGCCCGGTCGTGCTCATTGCTCGGATTCGGTTGCAATTAGTTTCCAGTTTGGATCGCGCGAGCGGATATCACGCGAGAAGGTCCAGATGTCGTCGACATCGGATACATTCTCCGCATCGCCATCGATCAGCTTGCCGTCCTTGTCGTAGGTGGCGGAAATCAGCTGGCTGAGAATGCGCAGAGTGATCTGCTCTTCGGAGTCACGAATGCTGGCATGGGTGATATCGATTTTCTCGGTGCCGACAAAGGTGGACTTGACCACTTCACCACGGCTTTCGCGGTCCGTAATGGCCGCATCGAAGCCTTCATACACGTCCTTGGACAGCAGGTTCTTCAGGCTGTTGCGATCACCGTCCGCAAAGGCCGTGACGATCATCTCGTAAGCCATACGCGCACCGTTCAAAAATTCCTTCGGGCGGAATGTCGGATCGGTCTTGACCAGTTCACGCAGGGAATCGTTCAGCGCAGTACCCGCCGGTGCAACGGCATCGATTTCCGCAAACTGATTTTCCTCTTCACCATCGCCACGACGCGGCAAGGTAACGACCTTGTTATCATCGGAGGATGGAGATTTTACCGCATCACGCGGGCTGTAGGGGTCAACCGGGGGCTTTTCATTGCCGGTACGGCGGCCAAGAACACTGCGGAGCTGAAGAAAAATCAGCACTGCCGCCACGAGAAAAAACAATGTTATAAAGTCGCTTGAGCCCATCTTTTACCGAAACCGCCATTTAAATTCAATTTTCTACACATCATATAGTCTGCATCTGCCCATCATTCAAACGTGCAGATGCAATCGCCGATGCTTAAAGACCGGCATTTGCGCGAAATCACAACACGCAAGGCTGGAATTATGCGTTTCTCATTCTTACCCGTCATCATTCTTTTGATCCCCATTCTGGAAATCGCCGGTTTTATCATCGTCGGCAAGGCGCTGGGATTGTGGCTGACTCTGGCGCTCATCCTGTTCACCTCTTTCCTCGGTCTGGTCATTCTCAGATCCGGCGGTCTTGGCATGGTGCGCAATCTTCAAAACGCCAGTCGCACCGGCGCTGAACCGGCAGAAGCAATCATCAATGGCGGTATGCGCGTCATCGCCGGCATCCTGCTGTTTCTCCCCGGCTTTATTACAGATGCCATCGGCTTGGTTCTGCTGGTTCCGGGTTTCAGAAAATTGATCTGGAGCGCCATCGGCCCGCGCATCGTCGTTGCCGGTTCTTTCAACGGCAGAGGCAATGGACAGGATTTTCGCCCCGGCCCGCAAAGTGATGCATCCTCAAAGGTTGTTGATCTGGACGACGATGATTTTCACCGCGACAGTCCAAAAAACTCGCCGTGGTCCGCTAATAATGATGATCGCAATCTGCCCAAACCATAGCCAAGACCCTTCATATCGAAGGGTTGTAAGCCTATTGTCTAGATGATAGACGGGCTTCCACAAATTCAATCCGCGAGGACATACTATGACCAGTGAAAATGGTGCGCAGGGCGGTGCCAACCCTTCTTTGAATATTCTGACCCAATACACAAAGGACTTGTCGTTCGAAAACCCGGGCGCTCCTAAGTCGCTTCAGGCCCGCGAAGGCGCGCCAGCCATCAACATCAATGTCAACGTCAATGCGAACCCGATTTCCGGTTCTGACTTCGACGTGGTTTTGACGCTGAATGCTGAAGCCAAGGATGGCGACAAGGTTCTGTTCGTAGCCGAACTGGTCTATGGCGGCGTTTTCCGCATCACCGGTTTCCCGCAGGAGCATATGCTGCCGGTTCTCTTCATCGAGTGCCCGCGCCTGCTGTTCCCCTTTGCACGCCAGATCATCGCAGACGTCACCCGCAACGGCGGCTTCCCGCCATTGATGATCGACCCGATCGATTTCTCGCAGATGTTTGCGCAGCGCGTGGCCGAAGAACAGGCCCGTTCGCAGGTTCAGGCCGTACCGAACTGATTTGCGTAAAAATTGATGAGATGAAGAACCCGGGTCAAAAGCCCGGGTTTATTTCTGGGTGGAATTTTTGTTGGAAGCGGTCAACGTTACCGACATCCCTCCCCTACACCCTCAACGTCATGCTCGGGCTTGTCGCGAGCATCTGCCAGGTTGAAATTTTGGAGACGTGATTAGAGGTCGATGGACTTTTAAAAAATCACCCAATTCCTTTGATCCCTACTGCCGATACTTATTCCAGATCGCCTTATCACCCATAGCCAGAACCAGTTTCCCATGCGCGGCGGCCGCCTCTGGGTCCAGTCTGGACGGTAGAGGATTGGTTCGGCTCAGAGCTTCAAGCGGCACATCGTCTTCATCTATCTCTGTTACCTGCGACTTCGCAGCACTTCCAAAACCCAGCGCCGTCTGGCGGCCGCCTATCATCTCAATATAGACTTCGGCCAGAAGTTCGGAGTCGAGCAGTGCGCCGTGCTTCGTGCGGTGGGAGTTGTCGATGCCATATCTGCGGCACAGCGCGTCAAGCGAGTTCGGACCCATCGGGTTTTTACGGCGGGCCAGTGAGAGCGTATCCGTCACCCATTCCGGCGATACCGGTTCGATCCCGAGCCGGGCAAATTCCGCATTGATAAAGCCCATATCGAAAGTGGCATTGTGGGCGACCCAACGTGCGCCTTCAAAAAACTGGCGTATTTCATCCACCACGTCGGCAAATTTCGGCTTATCCCGCAAAAAATCGTCGGTAATACCGTGCACGGCCAATGCGTCCGGGTGAACCTTGCGGTCGGCGGGATTGATATAGATGTGAATGGTGCGGCCGGTTGGAAAATGGTTCATCAACTCGATACCACCGATTTCGATGATACGATCAACCTTCGACTCCAGACCTGTCGTTTCCGTATCGAATATGATCTCACGCATTTTCATGCTTTCCTTTTTCACCCGCCCGCAACGCGGCAAGCACCGCCTGCACCTGAGCACGAGCCCGTTCAAGTCCTTGGCCGGTATCAATTACGAAATCGGCACGTTGTCTTTTTTCCGGATCCGGCATTTGCCGCGCAAGGATCATATCCAGTTTTTCTGCCGTCATGCCAGGACGCGATAAAACCCGCCGCCTCTGAATTTCTGCCGAACAACTGACAACGACCACGGTGTCGACGCGGCTTTCAGCGCCCGTTTCATAGAGCAATGGTATATCGAGAAGCGCAAATTCCGCGCCGCGCTGGCGCTGCGCTACCAGAAACTCGTTCTGTTTCTGCTGCACCAGCGGATGCACGATCTTTTCCAGCTTGGAAAAATTAGCCGGATTCTGACGCAGGATTTCACCGAGCTTCTGCCGGTTCACCTGCCCGTTGTCCGTCGTGCCCGCAAAGCCCTGTTCGATCAGGGGCACCGCTTCATTCTCATAAAGCTGATGAACCACAGCATCAGAATCGCAGGTCGCCACGCCCGCATCGGCAAACAGTGCCGAGGTGGTGGACTTGCCCATGCCAATCGATCCTGTGAGGCCGATGGTGATCATCAATGTTTGTCCATGTCCGCGATGATCAAAGCTCTCAATTCTTCATCCACTTCCGGTTTTTGACCAAACCATTTCTCAAAGCCGGGCCTGGCTTGATGCAACAACATGCCCAAACCATCGACAGTCGCAAAACCCTGCTGTTCTGCCATTGTCAGGATCGGCGTTTTAAGCGGCACATACACAATATCGGTGACGACAGCATCGCTCGATAGTGGCGAAAAGTCGATATCTGGCGCATCGCTGCCATCCATGCCCAAAGACGTTGTGTTCACGAACAGTCCAGCACCAGACGAGACCTCATGCAGCGCGTGCATAGGATGGGCAAAAACATGTTTGCCGAACCGGTCGCTCAGTTCCCTCGCCCGTTCCAGGGTGCGATTGACGACATGGATTTCCGCAATGCCACGATCACGCAACGCCTGAATGATCGCCCGGCTTGCGCCGCCAGCACCCAGCACCACGGCACTGCCCCTCTTATCCCAGCCGGGATGACGCGCATCGAGGTTGGACACGAAACCATAACCATCTGTGTTGGTGGCATGAAGCACACCATCCTCCAGCCAGACGGTGTTTGCCGCACCGAGTTCTTCCGCTATTTCATCGGGCCTATCTGCCAATCGGTAGGCGGATTCCTTATGTGGAATTGTGACGTTGCCGCCAATAAAAGCGGCGTCATTTCCAGACTTGAGTTCGGCAATAAAACGCTGGAAATTGTCAGGCGCCACTTCTACCGCTTGATAAAAACCGTCAATGCCAAATGTTTTCAGCCAGTGCCCATGAATGATGGGCGAGCGGGAATGCGCGATTGGATGACCGGCGACGAAGGCCTTTTTGGTTAATGTTTCACGTGAATCAGCCATCGATCAGGTCCAGGTCGCGAAGTTTCGTTAAGAGTTGCAGCAATGGCAGGCCCAATATGGTGAAATAGTCACCCTCAATCGCAGTGAAGAGTTGAATACCCTCGCCTTCCAATTGGTAGGCACCGACGCTGGAGAGCACCTTTGGACCCACTCGCTCCAGATGCCGATCCACAAATTCCGCATTCAGATCACGAACGGTCAGATCGGCAATCGTCACGATCTCCCACAAGACCTCACCATTTTTCACCAATGCCGCGCCGCAATTGAGCCGATGGGTTTTCCCGGAGAGCGACATAAGATTGCTATGCGCTTCCGCCATATCCTTCGGCTTGTGATAAATTGTGGTTCCAAGCGACATCGTCTGATCGCAGCCCAGTACAATCGCGTCGGGTCTCGTCGCACTCACGGCCAGCGCTTTGGCCTTGGCCAGTTCAACCGCAATCCTGTCCGGGGTGGACCCATCCTTTTCAAGCTGCGCATCGATAGCGCGCTCGTCGATATCCGCAGGCTCAGCGGAAAAGCTCAAACCTGCATTGCGCATCAGCATCTGGCGAGATGCGCTTGACGAGGCGAGGATAAGGTCAGGTTTCATGGCAAACACCGTTTCCGAACAGGAGAACTGCCGGATTACCGTGTCCGTTGCCGAAGAGCAAGAATGGCCGCCGCCGTCTCTTCAATCGAGCGCCGTGTGACATCGATCAGCGGCCAGTTGTTGCGGGCGCACAAGGCGCGGGCATATTTCAGCTCTTCCATGATCGTTGCCCGGTCGATGTATTGGCCGCGATCAAATCCGCCGGTCGAACCGAGTTCCCGATTTTCGCGCACCTGTGATATGCGGTCGGATGTTGCCACAAGCCCGACGATCAACGGTTTGGTGGCTTTATAAAGACTGTCCGGCAAAGGCACATCAGGCACCACAGGAATATTGGCGGTCTTGATACCGCGATTGGCGAGATATATGCTAGTCGGTGTTTTGGACGTGCGACTAATGCCGATAAGGACCACATCGGCATCATCGTAACTTTCCGGCATCTGGCCGTCATCGTGATCCATCGCAAAATTCAGCGCTTCGATACGGTTGAAATAATCCGCATTCAACGCATGTTGCGCGCCCACCCGGCGGCGCGATTCCGTGCCGAGATAGGTCTGGAAAATGCCGATCACCGGTTCCAGCACGTTGACGCAGGGAACGCCCATCGCGTGGCATTGAAGATCAAGGAAGCCAGCCAGTTGCTGATCGACAATCGTATAGAGAACAATGCCCGGTTCTTTATCGATACTGTCGATCACCTGCTGGAGCTGTTTCTGGTTGCGTATCATCGGATAAACATGTTCCAGCGGCATGGCCGCATGAAACTGCGCAGACACCGCCCTGCCCGCGGACATGAGAGTCTCACCCGTTGAGTCAGAAATCAGGTGAAGATGGAAGAAGCTTTTTGTGTTTTCCACGCTGTTTTTCGCTCCCTGTTGATAAGCCGGGACAAGTTTGGTCATTTCTCACAGCCCCGCTTGAGGTCGGGGAAAACTGCCGAGTTATCCACAAATAGCGGTTCGGTGTAGCAGCCAAAAGCCCGGCTGTGAATTGTGTGGAGAAAGATGAACTTTCAAAAACTCTTCCGTAATTTTCCACAGAGGGAGAGCGAAGCGAAAGTGATCATAATTCCTTGAAATATATTCCTTATTTCAAACATTATCCCCGATCTCTGGGATGCGTGCTTATATAAAGCCTCGCTCTTCCTAAAACCACGCCAGATGCGGCATTTCCGCCTAACAGATTTTAATCCTTGCTACTCACAGACTCTAAGAAATAGAAAATCTTAAGATTCTCTTTTATTTTATTTTAGAAAAGGCGAGAGCCATGTCTGAGCGTAGCGTTATGAAGGTTTTGAATGGAGAGGCACTCAGCCCTCCTCCCATCTGGCTGATGAGACAGGCGGGACGATACCTTCCGGAGTATCGGGAAACGCGCAAAGAGGCAGGAGGTTTCCTCGACCTCTGTTACAATCCCAAACTCGCAACCGAGGTCACGCTTCAGCCCATTCGGCGGTTTGATCTGGATGCAGCCATTCTGTTTTCGGATATTCTGGTCATCCCCGATGCCTTGAAGCGCAACGTGACCTTCACCGAAGGCAAGGGTCCAGCGATGGACCCGATCAATCCCGCGGAGATCTCTGCTCTGAAAACGGAGAACGTTATTCCGCATCTGGCGCCAGTATTTGAAACAGTCTCGAAGCTGCGAGCCGAACTGCCTTCGAAAACCACGCTTCTCGGTTTCTGTGGTGCACCCTGGACGGTTGCGACCTACATGATCGCTGGCCATGGCACGCCTGATCAGGCCCCTGCCCGCCTGTTCGGTTATCAGGAAGCGGAAGCGATGGAAAAGCTGCTGGCCTTTCTGGCGGAAGTCTCTGCCGATTATCTCGTGGCACAACTCGATGCCGGCGCAGATGCGGTTCAGATTTTCGATTCATGGGCCGGTGTTCTCGGCGAAAAAGAATTCGAAGCCTATGCGGTGAAGCCGGTGGCCCGGATCATCTCATCCGTTCGCGCCCGCCGCCCGAACGCCAAAATCATCGCGTTTGCGAAGGGTGCCGGTGTTCTGCTCAAGGATTATCGCCAGAAAACCAAGGCAGACGCCATCGGTCTCGACTGGAGCGTGCCGTTGAGTTTTGCCCGCGATCTCCAGAAGGACGGTCCGGTTCAGGGCAATCTTGACCCGATGCTGATGATTGCTGGTGGGAAATCCCTTCAGGACGGAATCGACGCCATCATCGACTGTCTTGGCAACGGCCCGCTGATTTTCAACCTTGGCCACGGCATCACGCCGCAGGCCGATCCGGAAAATGTAGCGCGTCTGGTGTCCCGGGTTCGGTCTTACGGGGCGAAGCCATGAGCAACGATAGCCAGACATCCGCACAAGCCGGTCGTAAAGCGCGTTTGCGGGCCGCAGTAGCCTTGACCGCATTTGTGGGCTTCATCGCACTGGTGCTGCATGTGGATGCGGCTGACGCCTATCTCTGGATCAAAGCTCTGCACATCATCGCGGTCATCTCATGGATGGCAGGCCTGTTCTACCTGCCGCGCCTGTTCATCTATCACACGGATGCGGCACCCGGTTCGGACAAATCCGAAACCTTCAAGATTATGGAACAACGGCTGATCAAGGTCATCATGAACCCGGCGATGATGATTTCGTGGGTTCTGGGGCTCTATCTGGCTTGGTCGGTTTATGGCTTTTCCGGTGGATGGCTGCACGCGAAAATCGGTCTGGTTGTTTTGCTCACTGCCACGCATGTGTACTTCAGTCGCAGTGCGAAGCGCTTTTCGCGGGATGAAAACACCCGGTCTGCCCGTCACTGGCGGTTGATGAATGAGGTTCCAACCGTCCTGATGATCCTGATAGTCATACTTGTGGTTGTGAAACCATACGCTTGAGAGGCGATCACGATAAATTTCTCGGAATTGGTGCTTTCCTCTTGCGGCTTTGCGGTTGAGCGGCTATTTTCCGATCACTCATCTCAATGGCATGTGAATTTTTCAGCCGTCTGCGGTCCACCCACAGTACCTGATTCGCGAACAAGCCTTTCCCCACACACATATTTTAAAAACGGTCTTTCTCTTCATGGCTGAAATGAAGCTTCAGGAACTCAAGAGCAAATCCCCTACCGATTTGCTGACTTTTGCCGAATCCCTGGAAGTCGAAAATGCGAGCACGATGCGCAAGCAGGAGCTCATGTTTGCAATCCTCAAGGTTCTGGCAAGTCAGGACGTCGAGATCATCGGCGAAGGCGTCGTCGAAGTTCTTCAGGATGGCTTCGGTTTCCTGCGGTCCGCCAATGCCAATTACCTGCCCGGCCCGGATGATATTTATATCTCCCCGTCGCAGATCCGCCGTTTCTCGCTGAAAACCGGCGATACGGTCGAAGGTCCAATTCGTGGACCCAAGGAAGGCGAACGGTATTTCGCGCTTCTCAAGGTCAACACTATCAACTTCGATGACCCGGAAAAAATCCGTCATAAGGTCCACTTCGACAATCTGACGCCGCTTTATCCCAATGAGCGTTTCAAGATGGAACTGGACATTCCAACATCCAGAGATTTTTCGGCCCGCGTGATCGATCTCGTGGCACCTTTAGGCAAAGGCCAGCGCGGTCTGATCGTCGCGCCGCCGCGCACCGGTAAAACGGTTCTGCTGCAAAACATCGCCCACTCTATCACTGCCAATCATCCAGAATGCTATTTGATCGTTCTGTTGATCGATGAGCGGCCGGAAGAAGTGACGGACATGCAGCGCTCGGTAAAAGGCGAAGTGGTGTCCTCGACCTTCGACGAACCCGCCGTTCGCCACGTTCAGGTCGCTGAAATCGTCATCGAAAAGGCCAAGCGCCTCGTTGAGCATGGCCGCGATGTGGTTATCCTGCTCGATTCGATCACCCGTCTTGGCCGTGCCTACAACACCGTTGTTCCTTCTTCTGGTAAGGTTCTGACCGGTGGTGTGGATGCCAACGCCTTGCAGCGTCCGAAGCGTTTCTTCGGTGCGGCCCGTAACATTGAAGAAGGCGGTTCGCTGACCATCATCGCGACGGCCTTGATCGATACCGGCAGCCGCATGGATGAAGTCATCTTCGAAGAGTTCAAGGGTACTGGCAACTCGGAAATCGTCCTGGACCGCAAGGTCGCCGACAAGCGTATCTTCCCGGCCATGGACATTCTCAAGTCTGGCACTCGTAAGGAAGACTTGCTCGTTCCGCGTCAGGATCTGCAGAAAATCTTCGTTCTTCGCCGTATTCTTGCGCCGATGGGCACAACTGATGCTATCGAGTTCCTGATCGACAAGCTGAAGCAGACAAAAAACAATGGCGATTTCTTCGACTCGATGAACACCTGATTTCCTTAGCCAGATTCATCATTATATGACATTGGGCCGCGTTTGTTTTACGGACGCGGCCAACTCTTTTTGAGAAGCACGTTTCTAGGTTACGCCCATGGATACCATCTACGCCCTTTCAAGCGGATCGCTGCCAGCAGGTGTTGCCGTAATTCGGCTTAGCGGGCCGCTGGCAATACCGGCACTAATATCCCTTATTGGCGATCGTTTACCATCGCCCCGTAGCGCAGGCCTTAGAACGATTCGTAAACGAAACGTTGAAACCATTGACCAGGCGCTGGTTCTTCAGTTCCCCGCTCCGCACTCCTTCACGGGTGAAGACTGCGTGGAAATCCAAGTTCATGGCGGTCGTGCTGTAGTTGCAGCGGTGTTCTCAGAATTGGACGCTATTGCCGGTATTCGACCGGCAGAGGCCGGGGAGTTCTCCAAACGCGCTTTCGATAATAACAAGATGGACTTGCTGGAAGTCGAAGGCCTTGCCGATTTACTGAAAGCAGAAACAGAAATGCAGCGCCGATTGGCGGTTGAACAAACCAGCGGCAGACTATCCGAACTCTATGACGGCTGGGCAAAACAACTAACCCGCTGCCGCGCCCTTATCGAAGCGGAACTTGACTTCTCCGATGAGGAAGATGTCCCGGATTCGGTGGCCGAGCAGGTCTGGACAACGGTTTTTGCGCTGCGCAGAGAGATAGAACATCACCTAGGCGCTGGCTCATCTTCCGAAATCATTCGTGACGGCTTTAAAGTCGCGCTGGTCGGCGCACCAAATGTCGGTAAATCAAGTCTTCTGAACGCGCTGAGTGGCCGCGACGTGGCGATTGTCACGGATATCGCCGGAACCACCCGAGATGTCCTCAGCGTTGATCTCAACATCGACGGCTATCTTGTGACGCTCTACGACACCGCTGGTCTGCGTGAAACGATCGATATTGTCGAGCAGGAAGGCGTGCGTCGTGCACGTCAGACCGCCAAGACCGCAGATTTAATTTTATTGCTTTCAGAAATCGATTCGCCCCCGCAACGACTTGATGAATCGTCAGACGCCCTAGTGTTACGGCTTGGTACAAAGTCCGATCTCTCGAATTCCGCAGACGCAAACGCTTTTGATCTCTTGATCTCAGCCCAGACGGGTTATGGTCTCGAACAACTCCGGTCAATCATTAAATCCGAAATCGAAAAACGGGTCGGCTCATCCCTCACTTTGGCGCCTGTCCGGGCCCGACATAAGAAACGTCTTGAAGAGACGCTGAACTATGTTAGTGATGCGCTGAATGCGCAAGGAATGGAACTTGCGATCCGGTCGGAATATTTACGGCTTGCTGCGACGTCTTTGGGACGGATCACGGGCCGCGTTGATGTCGAGGATTTGCTTGGCGTCATATTTTCCGAGTTTTGTATCGGTAAATGATTCACGTGAAACATTCTGCGCTGGCCAAGGCCACGGCGCGATAAAAAGCGAGAGATTTATAATGACATACGATGTCGTTGTAATTGGTGGTGGTCATGCGGGCAGCGAAGCTGCCGCGGCAGCTGCGCGCCATGGTGCAAAAACGGCTCTTCTGACCCATAACAAAAAGACGATTGGTGTCATGTCCTGCAATCCTGCCATCGGTGGGCTTGGTAAAGGCCATCTGGTTCGCGAAATCGACGCTTTGGACGGCCTGATGGGGCGCGTCGCTGATGCAGGTGGCATTCAGTTTCGAATGCTCAACAGAAAAAAAGGCCCAGCCGTGCGCGGTCCACGTACACAGGCCGACCGTCGCCTGTACCGCGAAGCTATGCAGCGCGAAATTACCAGCATCGATAATCTCACCATTGTCGAGGGCGATGCCTATGATATTGAAATCATAGATGAAATCATTACCGCAGTTATTACGGCAGACGGACGGCGAATTCCATGTCGTGCTGTTGTCCTCACCAGCGGTACATTTCTGCGCGGACTTATTCATATCGGTTCCGAAAAGATTCCGGCTGGCCGGGTTGGCGAAAAGCCATCTGTTGGCCTTTCGGATACATTGGCTCGCGCTGGCCTGAATATGGGTCGCCTAAAAACCGGAACACCAGCGCGTCTAGACGGAAAAACCATCGACTGGGATGCGGTAGAGCGTCAAGGCGCGGATGAAGATCCGGTGCCATTTTCCTTTATGACCGATCACATTACCAATCCGCAGATTGAGTGCGGAGTGACGCGCACGACGCCTGCTGGTCACAAGATCATTCAGGACAACATTCATCTATCCGCCATGTACTCCGGCCAGATCGAAGGCGTCGGCCCACGCTACTGCCCATCCATCGAGGACAAGATCGTTCGTTTCGGTGAGCGCGATGGACACCAGATTTTTCTGGAACCGGAAGGCCTAGATGACAACACCATCTATCCGAACGGTATTTCCACGTCTCTGCCCGCTTTCGTGCAGCAGATGTTCATTCAGACAATCCCCGGTCTGGAAAAGGTGACGATCCTCCAGCCAGGTTATGCGATTGAATATGATTATGTCGATCCGAGAGAACTTCGGCCATCGCTGGAATGCCGCAAGGTGCCAGGCCTGTTTCTCGCGGGTCAAATTAATGGCACAACGGGTTACGAAGAAGCAGCAGCACAAGGTCTTGTCGCGGGTCTGAATGCATCTCTCTTCGCCAGTGGTAGCAATCCTCTGCATTTTAGCCGCACTGAATCCTATATTGGTGTCATGATTGATGATCTGACATCGAAAGGCGTCACCGAACCCTACCGTATGTTCACGTCACGCGCCGAATACCGCCTATCCCTACGGGTGGATAATGCCGATCTTCGACTCACGCCTGTTGGTATTGGTGCTGGTATTGTCGGTTCTCGTCGCGCGAAGCGTTTCGCCGCCTTTACCGCCGATCTTGACCAGCGCCGTGTGCAGTTGAAGGAACTGTCCATCAGCCCGTCACAGGCGGCCAAGCAAGGTCTCAAGCTCAACCATGATGGAAATAAGCGCTCGGCTTATGAGCTATTGGCTTATCCCGACATCACTTTAAAAACACTCAAGCCTCTATGGCCTGAATTGAATGATATCACGTCGAAAGTCGCGGAAGTTCTGGAAATCGAAGCGAGTTATGCAGTTTATATGCAACGCCAGAGCGCTGACATTGTCGACATCAAGCGCGATGAGGACCGTAGAATTCCCGAGGATTTCGATTTCACGATCCTATCCGGGCTTTCCAACGAGCTGAAACAGAAACTGCAAGCCGCGAAGCCCACAAATATTGCGCAGGCATCGCGTGTTGATGGCATGACGCCTGCGGCTGTGTCGTTGATCCTTGCTTTGGTGAAAAAAGGCACTTATACGCAAACTCAGAAGTTGCACGCACAGCCTTTACGAGTCCCAATATGAAGATAAACGGCCAGAGTGTTTCACGTGAAACACAGGAGCGGCTTGAACATTTTGTCGCGCTTTTCAAAAAATGGAATGCGACGACGAACCTCGTTGCGCCCTCAACGCTTGGCGAGCTGTGGTCCCGGCATGTGGCTGACAGCGCTCAAATCTTTCAAATGGCTCCCAAGCCGCAGGTCTGGGTAGACCTTGGCAGTGGCGGTGGTTTTCCTGGCGTTATCACAGCCATCTTTCTGGCAGAGCTGGGTGATGGCTGGGTCAACCTCGTGGAGAGCAACAATAAAAAAGCGGGATTTCTGCGTGTTGCGCTGAAAGAAACTGGTGCGCGTGGCACGGTTCATCCGATTCGAATCGAAACTGCCCCGCAAGCCATTGGTCCATGCGATGCGATTTCAGCGCGGGCTTTGGCTGATCTCAATTCCTTGCTTGAATATATCCATCCCTGGGCCAAGCAAAACGCCAAGCTGCATGCTTATCTCAATAAAGGCCGGGATTATGAGACCGAGCTGCAAAATGCGCGTGGTCGTTGGCAGTTCGATCTGTTAAAACATCAAAGCAGCGTCGAAGCGAGCTCAGTTGTTCTTGAAATTAGTAATCTTGCATCGAAAAGCTGATTAATCACGTCAGGTGCAGCATCATGTTTGAAAAAAATCGGATTATTACGATTGCGAACCAGAAAGGTGGCGTTGGCAAAACAACGACCGCGATCAATCTGGCGACCGCACTTGCTGCGATCGGGGAACGGGTGCTTCTCGTGGATCTCGATCCACAAGGCAATGCCAGCACTGGGTTGGGCATCGACCGGCGTGAAAGAAAACTCTCCTCTTATGATTTGCTGGTTGGGACGAATTCCGTCGCGGAAGTGGTCGTTCCGACCGCTGTGCCCAATCTCGATATCGTTGCCTCGACGATGGACCTTCTGGGTTTTGAAATGGAAGTCGCTAACGCGACCAACCGCGTATTCATGCTCAGAAACGCACTTCAAAGCCATGAGGCGCTGGCCTATTCCTATATCCTGGTGGACTGCCCGCCATCCTTCAATCTGTTGACTATGAATGCCATGGCCGCAGCGCACTCTGTTCTTGTCCCCCTGCAATGCGAATTCTTCGCACTCGAGGGTTTGAGCCAGTTGCTGGACACGGTCAATCAGATCAGGGCGACGGTTAATCCAACACTTGATATTCAAGGTATCGTTTTGACCATGTTCGACTCGCGCAACAATTTGGCGCAACAGGTGGTGACGGACGTTCGCACTCATCTGGGCGAGAAGGTTTACCACACCCTTATTCCCCGGAACGTGCGTGTTTCCGAAGCGCCATCTTATGGCAAGCCAGCCATATTGTACGATTTGAAATGTGCGGGAAGCCAAGCCTATTTGCAGTTGGCATCCGAAGTCATACAGCGTGAGCGTCTGCGAAAAGCAGCCTGAACGCATTGCTAGATTGTATGGAGTAAAAAATGAGCGATGATCTTTCAAAGCGCCGTCTTGGACGGGGTCTTGCAGCGTTGATTGGCGAGATGGATCAACCCCTGCCCGTGGGTGAGCCGCAGCGCGCCATCAGCGCCGATCGGACAATTCCGATAGAGTTTATTGCCCGCAGCCCCCGCAACCCGCGTCGTCATTTTGACGAGAGCGAGCTTCAGGATCTGGCCTCGTCCATTCGCCAGCACGGCATCGTGCAGCCGGTTGTCGTGCGCACAGTTGCTGATAATCGCTACGAGATTATTGCTGGTGAACGTCGCTGGCGCGCAGCGCAACTCGCTGGTTTTACCGAAGTTCCAGTGATCGTTCGCGATGTCGATGATCGCACGGCTCTTGAGCTGGCCATTGTTGAAAACGTGCAACGTTCCGATCTCAATCCACTGGAAGAAGCCCTGGGTTATGATCAGTTGATCGCGGAACATGGCTATACGCAAAATGACCTTGGCGAGATCATTGGTAAAAGCCGCAGCCATGTTGCCAATAGCCTACGTCTGTTGAAACTGCCGGAGGCGGTCAGGGATATGCTTGCCGAAGGCACATTGTCTGCCGGTCATGCGCGCGCCTTGGTGCCTACATCTGATCCGACCTATCTTGCTCGTACCATTGTATCAAAAGGCCTTTCAGTCCGGGATGCAGAACGGATGGCGCAGGCGGATATCCATACGCAGCTAAACCCGATGCTTCCCCGCAAGGAGGAGCACGAAAAGGATTCCGATACGGTTGCTCTTGAGCGTACACTTTCAGATGCGCTTGGTCTTGATGTGAAGATCAACCACAAGGGAACGGGTGGCCACATTCGCATCAATTATCGGACGTTAGAGCAACTCGAAGCCGTGTGCCGTTTGTTGGAACAGAAATAATATAAATATATGATTCTAAAGGGGAATTTCGTTAAATTCCCCTTTTTGGAGGCATAAGACCTCAAAAGTCGATCGCGCGACCTTTGATCTCGTAATCACCGAAACGTACCGGCTCGGGCCCATCGCGCCCGCCTATTTCGGGTGGAAGTTCCAGTGCCTGAGCGCTTTTTCGCCGCTCTTCGGCTTCCTTCAAAGCGCGCTCTGCCGCAGGTGAAATCTTTACCGGCGTTTCACCGCTATTGTCATTGTCCGCGTTCTGCATGGGTCTCAAGGCCTTATGACGGGATATTGAAATGCGTGTCTCAGTCACCAGATTATAGAAGTTGAAACGGCTTGATAAGTCTTGTTGATGAAACTGATGCCAAGAACGGAGATTTCTGATGAACTTGATGCGTACGGCCATGCTGCTGGCGTTCATGACCGCTTTGTTCATGGGCATTGGTTTTCTGATTGGCGGCACAGGCGGCATGATGATTGCCTTGCTGGTTGCGGCTGGCATGAACCTGTTTTCCTATTGGAACTCGGACAAAATGGTGCTGAAGGCATATAATGCGCAGGAGGTGGATGAGCGCAACGCGCCTGAATTTTTCAGCATGATTCGCGATCTGTCGCAGAACGCCGGTCTGCCAATGCCCAAGGTCTATGTTTATGACAGCCCGCAGCCCAACGCCTTCGCGACGGGTCGAAATCCGCAGAATGCCGCGGTTGCTGCCTCCAGTGGGCTAATGGAAAGCCTGACACCGCAGGAAGTGGCGGGCGTGATGGCGCACGAGCTGGCGCATATCCAAAACCGTGACACGCTGACCATGACGATTACCGCCACATTGGCCGGTGCAATCTCCATGCTCGGCAATTTTGCGTTCTTCTTTGGCGGCAATCGTGAAAACAATAATCCGCTTGGCTTTATCGGTGTGCTGGTGGCGATGATTGTCGCGCCCTTGGCAGCAATGCTTGTGCAGATGGCGATCAGCCGGACACGTGAATATTCCGCGGATAAGCGTGGTGCAGAAATCTGCGGAAACCCGCTTTGGCTGGCGTCCGCGCTGCAAAAGATTGCAGGTGCGGCAAAGCAAATTCACAATGATGATGCAGAGCGCAACCCTGCAACGGCGCATATGTTTATCATCAATCCGCTTTCGGGCGAACGGATGGACAATCTGTTTTCCACACACCCGAATACGGACAACCGCATTGCCGCACTGCGCGCCATGTCGCAGGAGTTTCCGCAGGCATCGACCTATCAGCCGACAAGTGATAAGTCGGTACGCAAATCACGCTCCGTTCCCAATACCGGGCCAAACGCAGGCTCGCCCTGGGGCAATAACAATGATCGCAAAGGGCCCTGGTCTTGACATCGAATTCTTCCGCCAAACCGGCACACCATCAAAAACGCCGTCCGTCTGGTGGAAATAATGATGAACATTACTCAAACGAAGAGTGGAAGCCGGGTCTTGCGGCACGCGTTGCGGCGGTCAAGATTCTCTCTGCGGTGCTCGATAAGAAAACTTCTCTGGATGGTATGCTGGACGCGGAAAACGGCAACCCCGCCTACCGCGCTCTAAGCCTTCCAGACAGGGCGCTGGTGCGCGCCATCGTCAACAGTGCGCTCAGGCACCTACCCCGCATCGAAGCCGCTCTCGCCATGCTGCTGGATGGCCCATTGCCGCAGGGCGCGCGTTCGCTGCACCATGTGCTGGTGGTGGGTGCAGCGCAGATGTTGTATCTTGATGTGCCGGACCATTCGGCGGTTGATCTGGCCGTGGAACAGGCGCATCGCGACCCGCGCAACAAGCGTTTCGTGAAACTCGTCAATGCGATCTTGCGGCGTCTTGGACGTGAAAAAGATAGCGTTGTGCAGGCGATTGGCGAGGTTCCGGTCCTACCAGACTGGTTTTATGGCCGCCTTGCGAAGATTTACGGCAAAGACGCCGCCAACCGTATGGCCGAAGCGCAGCTTGTGCCCTCGGTGATCGATGTGACGGTGAAATCCAATCCCGATCTCTGGGCCGAAAAGCTCAATGGCACTGTAATGCCGAATGGCAGCGTTCGGCTTGATGCGTTTGAGGGTTCGGTTTCAGCGCTTGAGGGCTTTAACGACGGCGAATGGTGGGTTCAGGATTTTTCTGCCTCCATGCCGGTGCGCCTCATGGGTGATTTGACAGGAAAACGCGTTGCTGACCTTTGCGCCGCACCCGGTGGCAAGACGGCGCAGCTTATTTTGGCGGGCGCAGATGTTACGGCCCTCGACCAATCTGGCAACCGGTTGAAACGCCTTCGTGAAAATCTGAATCGTTTGAAGCTGGAGGCCGAGACGGTTGAGGTTAACATGTTGAAATTCCAGCCTGAAGAACTGTTTGACGCGGTGTTGCTGGATGCACCTTGTTCTTCTACGGGTACGTTGCGGAAACACCCTGATGTGTGCTGGACGAAGGACAAGCAGGATATTGCCAAACTGGCAGGTTTGCAGGAACAAATGCTTCGCCATGCGGTAACCTTGGTGAAATCCGGTGGCACCATTGTGTTTTCCAACTGCTCGCTCGACCCTTCCGAGGGTGAGCGGATGGTGGCGCAGGTGCTGGCCAGCGATCCCTCGCTGGAACGGGTGCCAACTTTGGCATCGGATTTCCCAGGTCTGGAAATCGCCATCAACGCGGATGGAGACTTGCGCACGACGCCGGATATGTTTGGTGGGGTGGATGGGTTTTACGCTGCTGTGCTGCGGAAGAGGTAGCGCGTTATTTTCAAGCGGTGGATTGTGCTGATAACAGCCATCCGCTCGACGTTATTCTCGGGCTTGTCCCGAGGATCTCATCACGTTGAGACATATGAGACGTCGCAGATGTCCGGGACAAGCCCGAGCATGACGAAAGAGTATTTGGATCGTTTACAAAATATGAAGTTTTTCATGAAACATTGAATGGCTTGTCAGTCGCAATGTTGCGTCCATACGTCTCACATATAACAAGACTACGCTCGGCGGGAAACACAGTTTGGTAGGATCCCTGAACGGCAGCTTCAGTGTTGCGGGGCTTTTTATACGTACCCTTTGGAACCGGACGATGATCGGCAGTGCGCCTCTGCGCCTTCGGTTTTTGAAAGTTGCGGACCGTACGCCCAATGGGCTTGTTGCTGCGCCAACGGATTTGCGTGCGGTTGATCCTTACGTTGCGCAAGAGCTCGTATCTGGGCGGATTGCCTTGGCCGGGCGGATTTTGGATACCGGGGGTATCTCGCCTTTTCTGCTAGAAATGCCGTCTTCCGCTTTTGAGGAGAGGCTCCACGCCTTCAGCTGGCTGCGGCATGTGCGCGCCAGCAAATCGGATGAGGCCTGCACCCGCGCGCGGGTTTTGGTGTCGGACTGGATTGCGTTGCATGGACGCCGGGTTTCAGGTGTCGCCTGGGCGCCGGAAACAGCAGCACAGAGGCTGATTGCCTGGTTGTCACATTCGCCGGTGGTTCTACAGAATGCGGATGCCTTGTTTTACCGCCGTTTTCTGAAAAGCCTTTGTTATCATGTGCGGTATCTGAGCCTGATTGCCAAACACGCGCCGGATGGTGAGATTCGGCTGAAAATTCGTATCGCTTTGGCGGTTGCCTCAATATCGCTGCCCAACCGTGCATCGAAGATTGCGCGCTATGGCATGAAGCTGGATCGCGAACTGGAACGGCAGGTTCTGCCGGATGGTGGCCATGTTTCACGCAATCCACGCGTCATGCTGGATTTGCTGCTGGACCTTCTGCCGCTACGACAGAGCTATATCAATCTGGGCCACGATGTGCCGCCGGGCCTTGTGCCGGCTATCGACCGGATGTTCCCGGCCATTCGTTTCTTCCGGCATCAGGACGGTGATCTGGCACTGTTTAATGGTTCCACGGCCACCCTTGCCAACGAGCTTGTTTCGGTGCTGCGTTATGATGAAACATCCGGGCGCCCCTCACGCGCCCTGCCCGATATCGCCTATCAGCGGCTTTCGGCAGAAGACACGGTTGTGATTGTCGATACGGGATTTCCACACTCGATGGAGCTGTCCAGAGGGGCGCATTGCGGCTGCCTGTCGTTCGAGCTTTCATCGGTCAGGAACCGCTTTATCGTCAATTCCGGTTTCCCGCCCTATGCAACGGTCGATTTTAAACGCGCCAGCCGCTCCACGGCGGCGCATTCCACCGTCACTATTGACGATACGTCTTCATCGCGTGTCTCGCGTTCCCGGCTTCTCGGCCCCATCGTGGTGCAGGGTGTGACGGAGGTGGATGTGCAGCGGCAGACTGATCAGAAGGGTGCTGATGTTTTGCTGGCATCCCATGACGGTTATCTGAGGGAGTTCGGCGTCGTTCATGCGCGGGAGCTGGAGTTAAATGCGGCTGGTAGCAAGATCAAAGGCCGCGATCTGGTTTTAACGCCGCAAGGCGATAAAAAACGCGCCCCACTTTCTATTGAGGCCGTTTCGCGGTTTCACATTCATCCATCGATCGAACTTTCCCGGCTGGACGATGAATCGATCATGATGCGGGCGTTGGACGGTACGAGCTGGCTGTTTTCTGCGCCGGGCCAGCAGGTGGTCATAACGGATGACGTGTTTATGGCCGATGCGTCCGGCATTCGGCCTTCTCACCAGATCGAAATTCCGTTTACCGTGCCGGAAACCTCGGAAATCCGCTGGATAATAGAGAGAAAACTGTAGGGCTGCGCATCGGAAAAGGGGCTGCCTGCGCCTCCTCTGTTTATTAATGTGCCAAGCTGTGCTAACGCGGCGGCAACCGCCGGATGGATCGCTCTCCGGCCTGTCCTCCACGCATCACGGAGTCGTCCCGATGGCTGTTGTTTCCAAAAAAATCCCCGCTCCTGACAAGGTCAAAATCCGCACTGCGCTGCTGTCTGTCTCCGACAAGACAGATATCGTTGAACTGGCCGGTGCGCTGGTCAATCTCGGTGTGAAGCTGCTGTCCACCGGTGGCACGTCGAAGGCGATTGCCGATGCGGGTTTGCCGGTGACGGATGTATCCGACATCACCAAGTTCCCGGAAATCATGGACGGCCGCGTCAAGACATTGCACCCCAACGTGCATGGCGGACTTCTGGCCATTCGGGATGACGCGGAGCATGTCGAAGCCATGCGGGCGCACGGTATCGAAGCCATCGATCTGTCGATCATCAATCTCTATCCGTTCGAGGACGTTCGCGCCAAGGGCGGCGATTATCCGACGACGGTTGAGAATATCGATATTGGTGGCCCGGCAATGATCCGCGCTTCGGCCAAGAACCACGCTTACGTGACCGTTCTGACCGATCCGAGCGATTACCCGGAGTTGTTGGAAGCATTGCAGGCCGATGACGGCCAGACGACCTATGCGCTGCGCCAAAAGTTTGCGGCGAAGGCCTATGCTCGCACGGCTGCCTATGACGCGATGATTTCCAACTGGTTTGCCGAAGCGCTTTCCATCGAAGCGCCGCATTACCGCGCTATCGGCGGCGTGCTGAAAGAAAAGATGCGTTACGGCGAAAACCCGCACCAGAGCGCTGGTTTTTACCTGACAGGCGATCAGCGCCCCGGCGTTTCCACAGCCACGCTTTTGCAGGGCAAGCAGCTGTCCTATAACAATATCAACGATACGGATGCGGCTTACGAGCTTGTTGCCGAATTCCTGCCGGAAAATGCACCAGCCGTTGCTATCATCAAGCACGCCAACCCATGCGGCGTTGCCACGGGGACGACTTTGCTCGACGCTTACAAGCGGGCGCTGGCCTGCGACCCGGTTTCTGCTTTCGGCGGCGTGATTGCGCTGAACCGCACGCTGGATGCCGAAACGGCCGAAGAGATCATCCAGCTGTTCACTGAAGTCATCATTGCGCCTGATGTCACCGAAGAAGCCAAGCTGATTGTGGCCCGCAAGCCCAACCTGCGGCTGCTGTCTGCCGGTGGTCTGCCCGACGCCCGTGCTCCGGGTATTACGGCCAAGACCGTATCCGGTGGTCTTCTGGTGCAGAGCCGTGACAATGGCATGGTCGAAGACCTTGATCTGAAGGTCGTCACCAAGCGCGCACCGACGGCGCAGGAACTGGAAGACATGAAGTTCGCCTTCAAGATCGCCAAGCATGTGAAATCCAATGCGGTGATTTACGCCAAGGACGGACAAACCGCCGGTATCGGCGCTGGCCAGATGAGCCGTATCGACTCGGCCCGTATCGCCGCCCAAAAGGCAGAAGATGCCGCCAAGGCCATGGGTCTCTCAGAGCCGCTGACAAAGGGTTCTGCGGTTGCCTCTGAGGCATTCTATCCGTTTGCAGATGGTCTTTTGGCAGCGATTGCCGCTGGTGCGACCGCGGTTATCCAGCCGGGCGGTTCGATGCGCGATCAGGACGTGATCGATGCGGCGAACGAACATAACGTGGCGATGGTGTTCACAGGTATGCGCCACTTCCGCCACTAGGACTCTGTGATTGATGGCCCGGAGTTTTTTCTCCGGGCCATTTTTTCATTATCGAATGGCTTCGACTGGCGATATGTCGCTTCGCGCCGCCAGTTCCGCCAATGCGAGCGAACTGACACCTGCGAGAAAAAAGCCTGCTGACAAATTGATGGCCGTGCCGTCATAAAAGCTGCCTATGCTGATCGCAAAGAGTGTTGCAACCAGGCTTGAGCCTGAGGCAATCAAGGACGCTCCCAGACCCGCAACCTGGCCAAGCGAGCGCATTGCCATGGCGTTGAGATTGCCGAAAAGGACACCGATGGTGAAGAAGGCAACGAAAACGAACGCCATCATCGCGAAGAGCGGCAGCTGACTGCTCCACAGCATGGATGTGACCAGCATCAGGAAGCCCGTCGATGCCAATCCCACAAATGCGGAGCGGGCCATGGCATCCATGCCGAACCGCTGAACGAGCTTTGCATTGACGAAGGAAGCCAGTCCTATTCCGGTGGCCAGGACCGCGAAATAGAACGGGAAAGTTTCTTTTATCCCATACGCATCGAAAAACAGATCTGCTGCGGTGCTGAGGTAAAGAAGTTGAGCCCCGAAGACGATGCCGGTGGCCATGATGAGCAGAACCACGCTGCGTTTCGACAGGATACGCTTGCTGTTCAACAGCAGTAGGCGCGGACGAAACGGAATTCGTTTCGGTGCCGGTAGGGTTTCCTGTTGTCGCACCACCAGCCAGAGACCCAGAATACCGGCAATGACCAGATAGGCTACAAAAATACTGCGCCAGCCGGCAATGGCAATCAGCCCCTGTGCCAAGGTGGGCGCCAGCATTGGCACCAGAATGAACAGCGTAAACATAAAGGACATGATGCGGGCCATCGCATCGCCGTCGAACTGGTCGCGGATCATCGCCCGCGTTGCAATCTTCGGACCGGCGACGCCGACACCCTGCAAAAACCGCCCCAGAATGACCATTTCCAGCGACCCCGCCAACATGGCAGTGACGGTGCCGACCGCATAGACACAAAGGCCCAGAACAAGCGCTTTTTTCCGGCCCATCGCATCGGACAATGGGCCGAGAAACAATTCACCGAACGCCATGCCGAAGATAAAAAGCGATATGATGTGCTGAGTAGATAGGGGTGGTGACGGCTGCACATCCATGCCGATCTGCCGCAAGCCCGGCAGAAGAGCATCGATGCTGAAAGAGGTAAGCGAGGTCAAAAGAGCGTAGAGGACGATGCGTTCTCGAAAACTAATCATTGGATGCGAAAGGCCTGTGAAAAGCGGAAAGGTTTGAATTCCGCTTGTCGCATCTTTTCATCGTCAATTGAATGGGAAACGGACGCGTCCCCAAGTTGCTCTAGGAATGTTTCACGTGAGACACGACCCACCCATCACGTCACCGCACCCACCTGCCAGGGCACGAATTCATTGTCGCCGTAGTCGTAAATCTCGCTGACGGTCTTGTGGCCCGATGCCACCGCGATGATGTGTTCGAAAATTCGTTCGCCGGATTCTTCGATGGTTTCCGCGCCGGTCACGATCTCTCCGCAGTTGATGTCCATGTCCTCTTTCATATGTTCATACATTTCAGAGTTGGTGGCGATCTTGATGCAGGGCGACGGTTTGAAGCCGGAGACCGAGCCTCGACCGGTGGTGAAACAGATGACGTTGCAGCCGCCTGCGACCTGGCCTGTGACCGCGACCGGGTCGTAACCGGGGGTGTCCATAAAGACGAAGCCGGATTCGGTGACTTTTTCGGCAAATTCATAAACGGCTTTGAGCGGCATGGAGCCACCTTTGGCGACCGCACCGAGGGATTTTTCAAGGATGGTGGTCAGGCCACCCAGCTTGTTGCCATGGGAAGGGTTGTTGTTCAACTCGTCGCCATTGCGGGCTGTGTAATCGCGCCACCAGTCGATGCGTTGCAGGAGTTTTTCTGCGACGGCGGGGGTAATGGCGCGGCGCGTCAGAAGGTGTTCGGCACCGTAAATTTCCGGGGTTTCCGCAAGCACGGTCGTGCCGCCGTTGCGTACAATGAGGTCGGAGGCGTAGCCGAGTGCCGGATTGGCGGAGATTCCTGAGTAACCGTCTGACCCGCCGCATTCCAGTGCGACTTTTAAGGCTGAAAGCGGCTGCTCGGTGCGTCTGGCAGCATTGACCATGGGCAGCATCTCTTTGATGTTGGCAATCGCCGCCTCGATTGTTTTGCGGGTGCCGCCGTGCTGCTGGATGGTCATGGTGCGAAGCCGTTCGCCCTCTTCCATCTTGTAATGTTCAAGGATTGGCGCGATCTGGTTGGTTTCACAGCCAAGGCCGATCAGAAGAATCCCGCCGAAATTCGGGTGGCGGGCATAACCCTGAATGGTGCGGATCAGCAGCCGGTAGCCTTCCGACTTGGTATTGATCGCGCAGCCGGTGCCATGGGTCAGTGCGACAACACCATCGACATTGTCGAAACCCTCCAAGCCGCCCTGCTTATTGAAATAATCGGCGATGTAGCGCGACACGGTGGCGGAACAGTTTACTGAGGCGATGACGCCGATATAATTGCGGGTGCCAACACCGCCGGTACCTCGGTCAAAGCCCATGAAGGTGCGGCGCTCAGTCTGCGGCAACATGCCTTTTTCTTCGATATCGACGCTGAATTGGTGGGCATGTTCCGAAGGCACCATCGCAAGGTTGTGCAGGTGAACGTGGCGGCCCGCATCGATATCCTGCGTTGCCACGCCGATGATTTGACCGTATTTCAGAACCTCCTCACCGGTTCTGATTGGTCTCAACGCCACCTTATGGCCGCGCCCGATGAGTTCAGCCGCCTTTAGATCGCCGCGCCCGGTGGCATTACCGGGCTGAATGGACCGGCGGGCGACGGCCACATTGTCATTGATATTCAACAGAATGGTAGCTTCGGCATTGTCAGTCACGGGGTCTCCTCCTCCCGAATGATCGTTCTATCAGTTCTCCACCCAGCGGCGCCTGGAACTGTCCAGATGGCTGTGCATGGCGGCTTGCGCTAAAAGCGCGTCCTTGTTTTCCAGCGCCGTGAGGATGGCTTCATGCTCCTGCAAGGCCAGAAACCATGTGTCCTTGTCCTCGAATTTGACGCGCAGTTGAGCGGAAATCGGGCTGTGGCGTTCATCGAACAGATCGGCAACCAGCCGAGCCAGAACGCTGTTGCCGGATTGTTCGGCAATGGTGGTGTGGAACTGCCGGTCCTGATCCAGCGGCTTGCGGCCTGTCTCGATTTCCTTGCGCATGGCATCCAGTATGGCACGCAGGTTTTCGAGCGCCGTCGTGTCGATGCGGCTTGCGGCGAGCAATATGGTCGTGCCCTCCAGCACCGCCCTCGCCTGCATTAGTTCAGACGGGCTTTCGCCCAGCGATTTGGTTCTGATCGGCGATTGAACCGGCTCTGTAGAGACATAAACGCCAGACCCCATTCGGATTTCGACGCTGCCATCGATTTCCAGCGCGATCAGTGCTTCGCGCAACGAGGGTCGTGAAACGCCGAGCTTTTGCGCCAGCTCGCGCTCCGCCGGCAGACGGGCGCCAGCCAGAAACTCGCCGCTCTCGATCAGCTCACGGATCTGATCTGCGATCTGTTGATAGAGCCTGCGCGGTTCGATGATTTTGGCCTGACCATTCATGGGCGTTCTGTCTTAACTTTTTAAAATTCCAGATTTGGCCTTACCGTATCGCTAACGGGATAAAGACGCAAGATAATGTTTATTTCATTGATATAACGACATTATTACCATTTCTGAGTATGAATAAGGTTGCGGGTAAGGGTCGTTTTCTGAGAGCTTTCCGATAATTGGCTTGACCAAAATAAAAATGCGGCCTAACCATTTCGTCAATTCGCAACGCTTTGGGTGGAGTCAGGGCGTTACCGGGAGGGATTTGAGATGTCGCATAGCGCGTCGACGATTGAGGACGATTTTGTGTCTGGCCACGCTGTGCGTGGGCACGGCAACGTCCTGCTTCGCCTCGACAATATCAGCAAGGAATTTCCGGGCGTTAAAGCGCTGAGCGATGTGCATTTCGACCTGCGTGCCGGTGAAGTTCATGCGGTGTGCGGCGAAAATGGTGCGGGAAAATCCACGCTGATGAAGATCGTCAGCGGTGTGTACCAGCCGACGTCAGGCACCATTCTGCACAAGGGCCAAAAGGTTCAATATGCCTCACCGCTGGAATCGGAAGCGGCGGGCATTGCCATCATTCATCAGGAACTCAACCTCGTTCCACATTTGAGCATTGCTGAAAACATCTATCTGGCGCGCGAGCCACGCAAGGGGTTTCTGGTTGATCGCAAGAGGCTACGGGCCGATGCAAAACGCTGTCTCGATCGTCTGGGTGTGGACTTGAACCCCGACCAGATGGTGCGCGGCCTGTCTGTTGCGCAGTGTCAGATGGTGGAAATTGCCAAGGCGCTGTCGCTGGATGCGGAAGTTCTGATTATGGACGAGCCGACCTCCTCGCTGACCGAGCAGGAAACGCGGCTGCTGTTCAAGGTTATTCGCGACCTCAAGGCTTCCGGCGTTGGTGTCGTTTACATCTCGCACCGGCTGGATGAGATGGCCGAGATCGTCGATCGCGTGACCGTGCTGCGTGATGGGCGTTATATTTCGACGGATGATTTCAAGGCGATCACCGTGGATGACATCGTGACCCGCATGGTGGGGCGATCGCTGGAAGACAAGTTTCCGGAACGGACGTCCAAGCCGACGGATGAGGTTATTTTTTCCGTCAAAGGGCTGACGCGGGCTGGTGTGTTTCACGATGTGAGCTTTGAGCTGCGCCGTGGCGAAATTCTGGGCTTTGCCGGCTTGATGGGCGCTGGCCGCACGGAAGTGGCACGGGCGATCTTTGGCGCGGATGCTTTCGACGCGGGAACGATCAGTTTTGAGGGGCGCGAACTTTCCATCAAGTCGCCGCAGGATGCGATTGGGCAAGGTATTGCCTATCTCTCGGAAGATCGCAAAAGCGATGGCCTTGCGATTAAAATGTCAGTGGCGGCCAATACCTCGCTTGCCAATATGGACGCGGTATCCGGGCGTTTTGGGCTTATCGATTTCAAGAAGCATGACGAGGTTGCCAAGCATTACGTCGATCTGCTGAACATTCGCACGCCCTCTATCAAGCAGACGGTGCGGCTGTTGTCCGGTGGCAACCAGCAGAAGATCATCATCGGCAAATGGCTGTTTCGGCAATCGCGCATTCTGTTTTTCGATGAGCCGACGCGCGGCATCGATGTCGGAGCGAAATTTGCGATCTACAAGATCATGGATGAACTGGCGGCCAGAGGCATCGGCGTCATTCTCATCAGCTCGGAATTGCCGGAAGTGCTGGGGCTAACGGATCGTATCGCCGTGTTCCACGAAGGAACGATTACCGGCGTGCTGGAAACAGCCAAGACCAATCAGGAAGAAATCATGCGCTATGCCTCCGGTTATAGCAGCGGAGACAGACATGGCAGATAGTGCAGAAGCGCCGAAGCGTTTTTCGTTTAGCGACCGGCAGAAGGACATCATCCAGAAATTTGCAGCACTGGGCAGCCTTGTGGTGCTGACCATGGTGTTTTCCGCCACCAGCAGCGCGTTTTTCACCGTCAACAACGCAATGACCATTGCGCTTCAGGTGACATCCATCGCACTGCTGGGCATCGGCGCAACCTGCGTTATCATCACCGGTGGCATCGATCTTTCGGTGGGTTCGGTGCTAGCGCTGGCGGGTGTTGTTGCAGCCCTTGCGGTGAAAGAGCTTGGTATGCCGGTGCCTGTGGGTATGTTTTTCGGCATCCTGACGGGGTCGCTGTGCGGGCTGATCAACGGCCTGCTTGTGACGAAATTCAGGTTGCCGCCGTTTATCGCCACGCTGGGCATGATGTTGATTGCGCGTGGTGTTGCCTTGCAAATTACCGGGGCGCGGGCGGTGTCTGGTCTTGGCGAATCCTTCGGTGAACTTGGCAATGGCGCGCTGTTTCGCATCATCACCATTGGCGATGACGGCTTTCCGAATGTGGTGTTTCCCGGCATTCCTTACCCGGTTATTTTGATGATCGTCATCGCGATTGCGGTGTCCTTCATGCTGAACCGGTCTGTGCTGGGCCGCCATATTTATGCGGTGGGGTCCAATGCGGAGGCGGCGCGTCTTTCCGGCGTCAATGTCGCCCGCGTCACCAATTTTACCTATGTGCTGTCTGGAACTCTGGCTGGCCTGACCGGCTGCGTGCTGATGTCTCGCCTTGTCACCGCCCAGCCGAATGAAGGCGTGATGTATGAGTTGGACGCGATTGCCAGTGCGGTCATCGGCGGCACATCGCTGATAGGAGGCGTTGGTACGATTTCCGGCACGGCGATTGGTGCTTTCGTCATCGGCATTTTGCGCAATGGCCTCAACATGAACGGCGTTTCGGCCTTCACACAGCAGATCATCATCGGCTTGGTTATTTTGGGAACGGTCTGGATTGACCAGCTTCGCAACCGTCGCTGATGGAGTTTTAACACAGGAGGGTGCGGACCCTTTCCGCGGGATACCAGCAGGCGAAGAGGAGATATCGCCATGCGGGAACAATGGAGGATAACATGAAAAAACTGACGACAGCCCTTTTGACATCAGCCATCGCGCTGTGGAGCGTTTCGACCGTTCAGGCCGGTGAAATCGCCGTTATCGTCAAGACCGTAAACTCGACCTTCTGGCAGAACGTGCAGAAGGGTGCGGATGCGGCCATCAAGGACTCCAAGGGCAACACGTTGACCTTCCAGGGCCCGGCATCTGAATCGGCTATCGCCGATCAGGTCAACATGGTGGAAAATGCCGTCAACCGTAAGGTTGCGGGCATCGTTCTGGCGCCATCCGATCCTGACGCACTGGTTCCTGCTGTGAAAAAGGCTTGGGAAGCCCGCATTCCTGTGGTGATCGTCGACTCGCAACTCGCCAAGGGTGCGGAGCAATATTACCAGTCTTTCCTCGCCACCGACAACAAGAAGGCCGGTGAGTTGGCTGCACAGGCGTTGATTGCCAAGGTGGGCAAGGAAGGCAAGATCGCCGTCATGTCTTACGTTGCCGGTGCCGGATCTGAAATTGGCCGCGTGGGTGGGTTTACTGATTACATCAAGGCAAATTCCAAGCTTCAGATCGTTGGTCCCTATTATTCGCAGTCGCAGATGGCGACGGCGCTGAACCAGACAACCGACGTTTTGGCCGCTAATTCCGATCTCAAGGGCATTTTTGGCGCGAACGAACCCACTGCCATCGGCGTTGGCCGTGCGCTGGCGCAATCCGGTAAGGCCGGTAAGGTTGTTGCCGTTGGCTTTGACGGCAACCAGGACCTTCAGGGTTTTGTAAAGGACGGCACGCTGGCCGGCATTGTCGTGCAGGGGTCTTACCAGATGGGTGAACTCGGCGTTCAAACCGTGTCCAAGCTGATTGCCAAGGAGAAGGTCGAGAAGTTCGTCGATACCGGCGTTGTGGTGGTGACAAAGGACAATATCGAAAAGCCGGAAGCGAAGAACGTTCTTTATTGAGTGTGAATTTCACACCCTTCTCCATCATCCCGGACTTGATCAGGGATCCAGTGCGATCAATTCCTTGATCGCAAGAGACTCTTCCGCGCTGCAGACGCGGCGCTGCTGGACCCGGATCAAGTCCGGGGTGACGGGGCAAAATATTGATGGTCGCGGCTTGCCGCGCCCATGCACGCCAAACCCGAATTTTTCGAAAGTGCCGTGATGAAAGTCTCCGAAAAACGCAAACTGCCGCGCCGTGATGTGGATGTAACCGTGATGGGCCTTGGCTGCGCCCAGATGGGCAATCTTTATCGCCTGACGCCTTATGAGGAATCCAAGGGCGCTTTCGATACGGCCTGGCAGCACGGCATGCGTTATTTCGATACTGCGCCGTTTTATGGTTACACCCGCTCCGAGCGTCGGCTTGGCACGATGGTAACGGAACACGAGCGCGAAGATTACACGCTGAGCACCAAGGTCGGGCGCCTGATGGTGCCGGATGAGACGGTGGGGCCAGAGGAAGACGCATACATTGCGCCCCTGCCCTTTCGCCCGGTCTACGATTATTCCCATGACGGTATTCTGCGCTCCTTCGAGGCCAGCCAGCAGCGGCTTGGTGTTCTGAAGCCGGATATTCTTTATATTCACGATATCGGTCCCTTCACCCATGGGGACAAGCATCAGCATTATTGGCAGCAACTGACCACCGGCGGCGGGTTCAAGGCATTGGCCAAGCTGCGGGATGAGGGTTCGACCGGTGCGGTGGGGCTGGGCGTCAATGAGTGGGAAATCGTGCGCGATGCGATGGAGGTTTTCGATATCGATGTGGCAATGCTCGCCGGGCGGTATACGCTGCTGGAACAGCAAAGCCTGTCTTTCATGAATTCCTGCGCGGAACAGGGCGTTGCCATCGTTGTGGCTGGTGCCTTCAATTCCGGCATTCTGGCGGGTAACCGAAAATTCAACTACGCCGATGCGCCTGCCGAGATTCTGGCGAAGGTCGATGCTTTGCATGATGTTTGCGGGCAGCTGGGCGTTTCGTTGCAGGCGGCAGCGTTGCAGTTTCCGTTGGCCCACCCCGCATCCGTGACGGTGGTGTCTGGTGCGCGGAATGCGGCGCAACTTTCGTCCAACATCGCATGGTTCGAGCAGGAGATTCCGAGCGAATTCTGGGCGGAGCTGCATAAACGCGGTCTGATTGCCGAGGGTGCGCCGGTGCCGGGGAGCAAGGGCTGACCATGCTGATCGACGCGCATCAACATTTCTGGCTTTTGAAGGACCGTGTTGGCCAATGGCCACCACCTTCACTGGAGGCTATTTACCGGGATTTTCTGCCTGGCGATCTTTTGCCGTTGATGCAGGCGGCAGGTGTTTCCGGCACGGTGCTGGTGCAAACCATGGAAAGCGCTGCTGACACAGATTTCATGTTGACGCTGGCGGGTACGAACGCTTTCATCAAAGGCGTGGTTGGCTGGGTGGATATGAAGGCGGCGCATGCCTCTGTGCAGATTGCCCGTCTTGCGGCGGACCCGGCGTTCAAGGGCGTGCGGCCGATGTTACAGGATATTGCCGACGACTCATGGATCGATGATCCGGCGCTGGAGCCTGCCGTAGAAGCGCTGATCGACAATGGTGTGGTGTTCGATGCACTGGTGCTGCCACCACATTTGCCACACCTGCTTGCCTTTGCGAAACGTTATCCCGCCCTTCCCATCGTCATTGACCATGGCGCGAAACCCTTGATCGCGACGGGCCATTACAGCGGCTGGCGCAAGGACATGGCGGCGCTGGCCGCGCTGGCCAATGTGCACTGCAAGCTGTCCGGTCTGCTGACCGAACGGGGCGATCAGAAGCCGGGGTCGGTTCGGCCTTATGCTGAGACGATTCTGGAGTTATTCGGCTCTGCCCGCGTGATTTTCGGCAGCGACTGGCCGGTGCTGCGGTTGGCGGGTGACTATCAGGGCTGGCTGGATTTCTGCCGCGATATCGTTCCCGCTGCTGATCATGCGGCGGTATTTGGCGGCAATGCCGTTCGTTTTTATTGTCTTTCCGACAGGTGATGTGATGCTGGCGATTTATTGCGACAGACCCGGTCTACTCTCCCAGAAGCAATTGCCGAAGCCGCGCCGTGGTGAGGGCGAAGTGCTGGTGCACGTGCGTCGCATCGGCGTGTGCGGCACGGATCTGCATATTTTCACGGGCAATCAACCCTATCTGTCTTATCCGCGCATCATGGGCCACGAACTATCCGGGACTGTAGAGGAAGCGCCTGACGGCAGCACTCTATCGCAGGGGGATATCGTCACTATCATCCCCTATATCTCCTGCGGCGAATGTAGCGCTTGCCTGAAGGGGAAAAGCAATTGCTGCCGCAACATCGGTGTGTTGGGCGTGCACCGCGATGGCGGCATGGTGGAATATCTGAGCGTGCCACAGCAATTCGTGCTGAAGGCGGATGGCTTAAGCCTTGATCAAGCGGCCATGACGGAATTCCTTGCCATCGGTGCCCATGCGGTGCGGCGTGGAGCGGTTGAGGCTGGCCAACAGGTATTGATCGTCGGGGCTGGACCCATCGGCATGGCGGTAGCCGTGTTTGCGGTGTTGAATGGCGGTGTTGTGACGATGATCGACAGCCGCGAGGACCGGCTGAATTTCTGCAAGGATCAGCTTGGCGTTTCCAATATCGTTGCCCTTGGCGAAGGCGACAAGGGCAGGCTTTCGGAAATCACCGGCGGTGATTTTTTCGATACAGTGTTTGATGCCACGGGCAATCCGAAAGCCATGGAACGCGGTTTTTCCTTCGTCGGCCATGGCGGTTCCTATGTCTTGGTTTCCATCGTTGCCAGCGACATAAGCTTTAACGATCCTGAGTTTCACAAGCGCGAAACAACGCTGCTCGGCAGTCGCAATGCCACGGTTGAGGATTTCGAGCGGGTGCTGGAGGCGCTGCGCGCCAGCAAGGTGCCGGAAGCGCTGATTACCCACCGCATGACGTTGGCCGAAGTGCCTTCCAAATTTGCCGATCTGACGGACCCGAAAGCCGGTGTCATCAAAGGCATGGTCGAGGTGGCGTGAGCCTCTTCGAGACTGAACATATTGACGACCTCTGACCGCGAGTACACGGCCATGACCAAAATTACCGATCTGCGCGTTTTCGACCTGCGTTTTCCCACATCCCAAAGCCTTGATGGCTCGGATGCGATGAACCCGGACCCGGATTATTCGGCGGCTTACGTTATTCTCGATACCGATGAGGCGGGGCTGAAAGGACACGGCCTGACGTTCACCATCGGTCGCGGCAATGACATTTGCTGCATGGCCATCAAGGCGATGCGGCATCTAGTGGTGGGCACGGAGCTGTCCACCGTTTTGGAAAACCCCGGCCAATACTGGCGGCATTTGACCAGCGACAGCCAATTGCGCTGGATTGGCCCGGATAAGGGTGCGATGCATCTTGCCACCGGTGCCGTGGTCAATGCTGTCTGGGATTTGCTGGCCAAAAAGGCGGGCAAGCCGGTCTGGCAGATGGTTGCCGAGATGAGCCCGGAGGACATCGCCGATATTGTCGATTATCGTTATTTGACCGATGTACTGACGCGCAATGAAGCACTGGCGATTTTGAAAAAAGCCGAAATTGGCAAGACAGAACGTCTCGAAATTCTGAAGAGGGACGGTTACGCTTGCTACACGACATCGGCTGGTTGGTTGGGGTATGACGACGATAAGCTACGCCGCTTATGCCAAGAGGCCATCGATGCCGGTTTCAACCATGTAAAAATGAAGGTTGGTCGTGATCTGGAAGACGATATTCGCCGTCTGACGATTGCCCGCGAGGTGATCGGTCCCGACCGCTACCTGATGATCGACGCCAATCAGGTCTGGGAGGTGGATCAAGCAATCGAGTGGGTGAACAAACTCGCTTTCGCCAAACCGTTTTTCATCGAAGAGCCGACCAGCCCGGACGACATCGCAGGCCATCGCAAAATCCGTAACGCCATTGGTTCGGTCAAGGTGGCCACCGGCGAAATGTGCCAGAACCGCATCATGTTCAAGCAGTTCATTGCCGAAGGCGCGATTGACGTCGTGCAGATCGATTCATGCCGCATGGGTGGTTTGAATGAGGTTCTGGCCGTGCTGCTGATCGCCGCGAAATATAACCTGCCTGTCTGGCCACATGCGGGCGGCGTAGGTCTCTGCGAATATGTGCAGCATCTGTCGATGATCGACTATCTGGTCGTTTCAGGCACCAAGGAAGGCCGCGTGATCGAATATGTCGATCATCTGCACGAGCATTTTATCGAACCCTGCGACATTCGCGATGCGGCCTATATGCCGCCGAAGCTGGCGGGATTTTCGATCGAAATGAAGCCGGCGTCGATCGAGGCCTATACGTTTAAGGGGTGAGTGGAACACTGCTCTTACTCATCCCTGTGCTTGTCACAGGGATCCATTCGCATGCGTCTGTGCGACAGAAGAGCCTTTAGCCCAAAGACTTGGGCTGGCTAGATTCCTGTGACAAGCACAGGAATGAGGGAAATTTGGAGTGAGTGATCCGCTAAAACTCTGACACCGCCACACCCAGCCTGATCCACTCCGCGTCGTTTGCGGGCAAGCCAAACCTTATGTCGTTTGGTCTTTCATCAAAAATGCGTGTGAGAATGCCGTGTTGTGCAAGGTGATTGAACAGGCTTGCCGCTCGCTTATCCCGGACAAGCGTAAACAGAGACGTGCCACCAGCAACAGAAAGCCCGGCATTTCTCAGCAGATTGTTCATTTGCTCCGACTCATCCTTTATCCGGAGTCGCATCTCGTCACCCCAAGCCTTGTCCGCCAGCGCTTGCGTTGCGATGTGCAGAGCTGGACCTGACACGGCCCATGGCCCGAGGCGGGATTCGAGGTCTGTGGCGATATCTGGATGCGCCAGCGCGAAGCCGAGACGGATGCCGGCCATGCCGTAAAATTTTCCGAATGAACGCAGGACGACGAGGCCGCCCACGGCGGTTGCGTCTGCGAGGCTGGTCGCATAGCCGGTTTCTATGAAGGCTTCGTCTACGATGAGTAGACCGCCCTTTTGGCGTATGGTGTCGGCTAGAGACAGCAATGTGTTGCGATCCGTTACCCGGCCATCGGGGTTGTTGGGGTTGATGACGATGGCGTAATCATATTCCGAAAGTTCAGCGACATTCGCCACTTCGGTGACGGGCAGTCCCACCATGCGGGCGGTGCGGGCGTGTTCAGCATAGGCGGGGGACAGCACACCGCAGCGTTTTGCACCGCGTTGAACGGCGAGTTGGGCAAGCAACGGCATCAACATTTGCGTGCCGGGCGATGCTGCGATGAGGGCGGCGGATGGTGCGCCAAAGGTGGTCGCGGCGATGGCTTTCAGCGTTTCCACGGCGTCTGGTTCCGGCAGTCGGGCGAAGACGCTGGCGGGAATGGGCGAATGCGGGTAGGAGTGCGGATTGATCCCGGTGGAAAGATCGATCCAGGGTTCGGGGGCTTGCGGAAAAAGCAGACGCGCCCGACCCAGATTGCCGCCATGGCGGATCGCCGGTTGCGCTTTTTCTGGTACCCTATCGCCCATGTTCTTCGCTCTCGCTTTCCTGTCACTGCTGATCGAACGCCTTGTCGGTTATCCCAACTGGCTGTTTCGGCGCATCGGCCACCCCGTGACCTGGATTGGTTCGCTTATCGCCCTGCTTGACAGAAAATGGAACCGGGAGGGCGATTCATTTTCACGCCGCAAGGTTTTGGGTGTGGTGGCATTGGTGGTTTTCCTTGGTGTGACTGCGCTGTTGGCGTGGGTTTTGCAATCCATTCTGTTGGCTTTGCCTTTGGGCCTGCTGATCGTTGCGGTACTGGGCGCATCGCTTCCGGCGCAAAAAAGTCTGGAGCAGCATGTCGAGGCAGTCGCGCTGGCTTTGGAGCGTGACGGCATTGAAGGAGGACGAAGGGCGGTGTCGATGATCGTCGGACGTGATCCTCAAAGACTGGACGAGGCTGCGGTGTGCCGGGCGGCGATTGAAAGTCTGGCGGAGAATTTTTCCGATGGCATCGTCGCGCCATCGCTGTGGCTCGGGCTTCTGGGGCTGGCCGGTGGTGCGGGTTACAAGGCGACCAACACGGCAGACAGCATGATTGGCCATCGTTCTGCGCGCCACGAGGCTTTCGGCTGGGCTTCGGCGCGGCTGGATGATCTGGTCAATTTGCCAGCCTCCCGGCTCACCGGCTTGCTGTTCATCACGGCTGCGTTGTTTGTAAGAGGCGCTTCCCCACGAAACGGTTTTCGCGCGATTTTTCGCGATGCCCGCCATCACCGTTCGCCCAATGCGGGTTGGCCGGAGGCGGCAATGGCAGGGGCGCTGGGATTTGCGCTGGCCGGTCCACGCTCTTACGGCGGGCAGATGATCGAAGCGCGGTTTATGGGCGAAGGCGGACGGCGGGATTTGAACGCCGCTGATATTCGCCAAGCACTGAAATTGGCGCGGATTGCAGATGCGATGCTGATTGGGCTTTTTGGGGTCCTTGTGTTGATTATCGCGCTATAGACAATAGCGCGGCGAGATCGAGATGGCGCTCCATATGGGCGGCCAAACGATCCAGGATGGTATCGACCTGCGCTTCATAATTCAGTTCTGAGCTTTCGCCACCCAACCGCTCCAACCAAGCGCTGCGCTGGTGGTCATCTGCAAACAGGCCGTGAACATAGGTGCCGAAAACGCGGCCTTCCATAGAGATTGCCCCTTCTGTCTGGTTGCCGATGGTGGAAAACGGGCGGTCGGTATCCACGCCCTCGGTCACGCCAACATGCATTTCATAGCCGGAGAAGGATATTCCGTCGAAACTTTGGCCCGTGACGGAAACCAGCCGTTTATCGCCAGTCAGGACGGTCTCGACATTCAGCAAGCCCAGTCCTTCGACCGTTTGAGGTGTCCCCTCGATACCCTCCGGGTCGGCTACGGTTTTGCCGAGCATCTGATAACCGCCGCAGAGGCCGAGAACGTGTCCACCACGTCGCAGATGCGCTTTGATGTCGGTGTCAAAACCGGCATTTTTCAAGGTAGTTAGGTCAGCGATGGTGGATTTGGAGCCACAGAGCAAAACCAGTGAGCAATCACCCGGAATGGCCTGACCGGGGCGGACGCGCAAGAGCTCCACGTCTGGTTCTGCCTCTAACGGGTCGAGGTCATCGAAGTTGGAAATATGCGGCAGGATGAGCACGGCGATGCGGATTTTTGCGCCGGGTTTGCGTTGACCTGGCGCTGTCAGACCAAGTGCATCTTCGGCGGGCAAGCTGATAGCATCGGCAAAATGTGGCAGAAGGCCGATCGGGTTCCAGCCGGTTTTTTTTTGGATGATCCGCATACCCTCATCAAACAAGGCCGGATCACCACGAAAGCGGTTGACGATAAAGCCTTTTATCATCGCCGCATCATCCGGTTCCAGAACCGTTTTTGTGCCGACAAGGCTGGCAATGACGCCGCCGCGATCGATATCGCCGATGAGGATGACGGGTGCGTTGGCCGCACGGGCAAAGCCCATATTGGCGATGTCATTGGCGCGGAGATTGACCTCTGACGCGCTGCCTGCGCCCTCCACGAGCACCAAGTCGGCGCTGGCTTTGAGCTGCTCGAAACTTTCCAGCACCCGCGGCATCAGCCCCGCTTTCATATGCTGATAATCCGCCGCCTTGGCATTGCCGGTGACCTTGCCCTGCACCACCACCTGCGCACCGGTTTCGCTTTGCGGTTTCAGCAGCACCGGGTTCATATGCACGGAAAGCGGCACGCCAGCGGCGCGGGCCTGCAAGGCCTGCGCCCTACCGATTTCCCCGCCATCTGCGGTGACGGCGGCGTTGTTGGACATGTTCTGTGGCTTAAAGGGCATGACGGAGAAGCCGCGAAGGGTGAAAGCGCGAGCCAGCCCCGCCACCATCAACGACTTGCCGACATCCGAGCCGGTTCCCTGAAACATCAAAACACGCGCTGTCATGGATTAGAACTCTATGCCGGACTGCGCTTTGACGCCCGCTTTGAAGTGATGTTTCACCAGCGTCATTTCCGTCACCATATCAGCGGCGTCGATAAGCGGTTGTTTAGCATTGCGTCCAGTGACGATGACATGCAAATTCGGGCGGCGGTTTTGCAGGGTCTCAACGACTTCTTCCAAGGGAAGATAATCATAACGTAGCGCGATATTCAGTTCGTCGAGAACAACCAGACCGATGGATTCATCGGCCATCAGGACCTTGGCTTCTTCCCATGCTTTGGTGGCCGCTGCGACATCGCGTTTCAAGTCTTGTGTGTCCCACGTGAAACCTTCGCCCATGGTACGCCATTCGATTTTATCGCTGAAAAGGGTCAGCGCCTGCTGTTCGCCGGTGGACCATGCGCCCTTGATGAACTGCACGATGCCGACGCGCCTGCCGGTGCCGAGCATGCGCAGCGCCAGCCCGAAGGCGGCGGTGGATTTGCCTTTGCCGGGGCCGGTATTGACCATCAGCAGACCTTTTTCGACGGTCTTCTCGGAGACTTCAGCGTCTTGCACGGCCTTGCGGTTGACCATTTTGGCACGGTGGCGTTCGGCTTCGCTATCGCTGATCTCGCGTGTCATGGTGTCTCATTCCTTCCCGGCGCATGCTTTTCAAGACGGCGACTATAGCCAAATCGCCCCGCACGGCAATGACGGGCGGCATTGACACAAAAGCACCGCAGGGCATAAGGGTTAAGGACTGACGGTCTTTTTCCGGCAACGGGAAAAGCTAAGAGGGAACACGGTTCAGTCTTTTACTTTGACCAATCCGTGGCTGCCCCCGCAACTGTAAGCGGTGAGCCTGCACTGTGAAGCCACTGGACAATTTGTCCGGGAAGGTGGTGCAAGGCGTTCTTCACACCGCGAGCCAGGAGACCTGCCGTTTCAGGAAAAACGTCTGCCGGGCGGGGTGCTCCGGTCAGCCGGTCTTATCGAATGGCGGATCGCGCATTTGTGCGTGGCGTTTTTCGATATCCGCACCCCGAAGATTTGCAGGCGCGGAAAGCGAACCCTTGGATATTACAGCGACATCGTCTGGCATCAGTGAAAAAGCGCAAGACAAAACGGCTTCTGGCGTTGTCGTTTTCGTCTGCCGCAGCTGTCGGGATGAGGCGGAGCCGAATGCCGAGCCGCGCCCCGGCGCGCTGCTAGCCGAAACCGCTATTCAGCTTGGCAAGGCAGAGGGCATCGATGTGCGCAGCGTTAATTGCCTTGCCAATTGCAAGCGCGGCCTCAGCGCCACGATGCGCAGCGCCGATGGCTGGTCCTATGTGTTTGGCGGGCTGACCGCGGACCATGCGGACGATCTTTTAACCGGCGCGCGCCTTCTGGCCGCCGCACCGGATGGCCTGATGCCCTGGCGTGGCCGGCCTGACATTTTAAAGCGTGGCATGGTTGCCCGCATTCCCCCTTTGCATTTTACCGAGGAGACATCATGACCACGCTCAACCGCGTTCCCTGCACCATCATCACCGGATTTCTGGGCGCTGGCAAAACCACGCTGCTGCGCGGCCTTCTGGAAAAGCTTGAGGGCAAGCGGCTTGCCATCATCGTCAACGAGTTTGGCGATGTCGGCATCGATGGCGATATTCTCAAAGGTTGCGGCATTGAAAGCTGCCCGGAAGAAAACATCGTGGAGCTGGCCAATGGCTGCATTTGCTGCACGGTGGCGGATGATTTCCAGCCCGCTATCGAACAGATTCTGAGCCGTGAGCCACGTGTCGAGCATATTCTGATCGAAACATCGGGCCTCGCTCTGCCGAAGCCGCTGGTGCAGGCGTTCCAATGGCCAGCGATCAAAAGTCGCGTGACGGTGGATGCCGTTGTGGCCGTTGCCGATGGTGTGGCACTGGCCGAAGGCTTGGTGTCGCATGATCTGGAAGCACTTGCCGCCCAGCGTCAGAATGACGAGGCACTGGATCACGATGATCCGGTTGAAGAAGTGTTCGAAGACCAGATTGCCTGCGCCGACCTGATCGTTCTGACCAAGGGTGACCTGCTGGATGCGGCCGGGCTGGAGCGTGCCAAGGCGCATATCAACGCCCATCTTCCAAAGGCGGCGAAAATCATCGTGGCATCCAACGGGGTCATCGATCCTGCCGTTTTGATCGGCCTTGGCCTTGCGGTGGAAGAGGATATCGACAACCGCAATACGCATCATGATGAGGAAGAAGACCACGATCACGATGAGTTCGACAGCTTTGTGGTGGAGCTGGATGCTGTGACCGACGCCGATGCGCTGGCGGTGCGAATTTCTGAGGCGGCAGCGTCTGAAAACGTGCTGCGCATCAAGGGTTTTGTTGAGGTCTCTGCCAAGCCAATGCGTTTACAGGTGCAGGCGGTCGGTTCGCGGGTCAATCATTATTTCGACCGCCCTTGGGCTGCCGGTGAAGTGCGCCGCAGCCGTCTGGTGGTGATCGGTGAAAAGGGCATCAACCGCGAAAAAATCGAGCGGATGCTGGCTGCCTGATCCATGCACATTCTCGCCACCACATCGTCGTCGCTGGACGACCTGATAGAGCCGGTTGATCTCAACCAGCCACGGGCAGATGTGGTGGTGCTGTCTTTTTCGGCCAGTGATCTGGCCGGTCTGGAGCGGGGGTGGTCGAAAAGCGGCGGTTTGGTTTCGCTGGTGTCTGCCAATCTCTCAGAGCTTCGCCACCCGATGTCGGTCGATCTGTGGATCGAAAAGACGGCGGAACATGCCAAGCTGATCCTTATCCGGATTCTAGGTGGGGCTGATCGCTGGCGTTACGGCGTGGATCAGCTTTCCAGACTGGCGCGGGCGCGCGGTATCAAGCTGGTGCTCTTGCCCGGTGAATGCAGCGAGCGCGACGAAAAACTGGAGGCGGCATCCACGGTTGACCTAGAAACGCTTTCCGCAATCCTCTCATTCTTCCGCGAGGGCGGGCCGGACAATATGGGCCGTGTTTCGGCAGGGCTAGCGCAGTTTGCTAGCGGCGAAGTTTGGCCGGACATCAAGCCTGAACCTCTGCCGAAAGCCGGATTTTACCGTCCAGGTGAGGGCTTTGTCGATCTGCCGGTAGCGCTAGATGGTTTTGCCGCAAACGCCCCTCTCCTGCCGATTCTGTTTTATCGCTCCATGCTGTTGGCGGCAGATGTTGCGCCTATCGATGCGCTGTTTGCGGCGTTAAAGGCGCGCGATTTGGCGCCGCTGCCAATCTTTGTCAGCGGGTTGAAGGATGGTGAGGCGATCTGGTTTCTGGAAGACACACTCCAACCTTTGAAGCCGGCAGCGATCATCGCGGCAACCGCCTTTGCCAGTCAGACGGATGACTGCGGCAAGACATTGTTTGACCGGCTGCATGTGCCGGTCTTTCAGGTCATCATGGCCACGACGCGGCGGGATGGCTGGGCAGAGAATATGCGCGGGCTGAACCCGTCTGATCTCGCCATGCATGTGGTGTTGCCGGAACTGGATGGACGAATTCTTGGCGGTGTTATTTCGTTCAAGCAAGCTGATCCGCTTGTTGGGCAAGGGCTGGTTAATACGCCAGAACCAGATCGCGTCCAACAAGTTGCGGAGCGTATCGCGGCGTTTCTTCGACTGAAAGCGGCTGCGCCTGCTGAACGGCGGATCGTCATTCTGATGCCGGATTATCCCGGCGCTGCACCGGGGCGTACTGGTTATGCGGTGGGGCTGGACGTGCCGCAAAGCGTGCTGGAAATGCTGCGTGATCTGCGGGATGCCGGATATGCGGTCAAAAATATTCCCGAAACGGCGCGTGGCTTGCTCGACTGCGTTGAAACCGAGACGGCTGGTTTTGGAATCGATGCCTATTCAGCATTCCGCACCTTGTTGCCCCAGACGGCCAATCAGGCACTGGATGAGACGTGGGGCGATGCGGCAGGCGACGACGCCATTCAAGACGGCCAATTCCGCTTTCGCGCCGCTCGATTCGGAGCCGTAACGGTTGCGCTTGCGCCGGATCGCGGTCGCAGTGAAGGCCGCCGTGTCGATTATCACGACCCCAGCCTGCCGCCGCGCCATGCTCTGTTGGCGTTTGGCGCATGGATGCGACGCAGTTTTGATGCCCATGCGATTATCCATGTCGGTGCCCATGGCACGCTGGAATGGTTGCCGGGCAAGACCGTCGCCCTATCTCAAAACTGTTTCCCGGAAATCGTCACCGGTTCGCTGCCGGTGATCTATCCGTTTATCGTGTCCAATCCCGGGGAGGCGGCGGTGGCGAAACGGCGTATCGCTGCTGTCACCATCGGCCATATTCCGCCTGTGCTGATGGATGCCGGGCTTTCTCCAGAACAAATGGCGCTGGAGCAGCTGGTCGATGAATATGCGCAGGCAGATGGGCTAGACCGTCGGCGTCGTGACCGGCTGGCGAAGCTGATTGTTGACAAGGCGGAGGAAACCGGGCTGGCGGCGGATGCCGGTGTGGGGACGCAGGACGATGCCGATACGGCGTTGTCGCGTATCGACGCTTTTCTGTGTGATCTCAAGGATTTTGCCATCAAGGATGGCCAGCATGTGTTTGGCCGTTGTGCGGTGGACGATGTCGATCCGCTGAGGGTGCAAAGTGCGGCGGCGGAAACGACGGCGCTGCTTGCGGCGCTGGATGGGCGGCACATTGCCGCTGGCCCTTCCGGTGCGCCAGCGCGGGGAAGGCTGGATGTGTTGCCGACGGGACGGAACCTCTACGCTGCCGATCCGCGCACCATGCCCACGCCAACCGCTTTCGAGTTAGGGCGCGTGGCGGGCGAAGAGGTGTTGCGGCATTATCTGCAAAGCCATGGCGATTGGCCGAAACATCTGGTGTTTGATCTGTGGGGTTCGGCATCTCTGCGCAATGGCGGCGAAGATGTGGGCCAGGCGTTGCATTTGATGGGTGCACGGCCCATCTACGATCCCGCCACAGGTCGCGTTACCGGCATCGAAGTGCTGCCACCCGCTGCCCTTGGACGACCCAGAGTGGATGTGACATTCCGCATTTCCGGCCTGTTCCGCGATATGTTTCCGGCGTTGATTGCGCTGCTGGATGCCGCCGCAAAAGCCATCGCGCGGCGTGAGGAATCACCCGGCGATAACCCCTTGGCTGAAGAGGCCGTAACGCTCGGTCATATCCCCGCGCGCATTTTCGGCTCTGCACCCGGCACTTATGGCGCGGGCATTGAGGAAAAGCTGGCAAGCGGGCGCTGGGATGAGCGCGAAGAGCTTGGCCAGACCTATCTCGACGCCGCAAGCCACGCTTTTGGTGGGGCGGACGGGTTAGGTGTGTTTGTCGATCCGGGTTTTGCCGCGCAGGTGGAAAAGGCCGAATTGCTGGTTCATACCGGTGATGATCCGGGCCGTGACCTGCTGGACGGCTCGTCTGATGTCGCCTTCATCGGCGGTTTTGCAGCGGCCAAGGCGGCTCTTGGCCAGGCGGCGGATGTGGTGGCACTGGACACGACAGACCCGACCCGCCCACGCGCCCGCTCCATCGCGCAAGCCATCACGCGCGTGGTGCGCGCCCGCGCAATCAATCCACGCTTTATCGCCGGGCAGATGCGGCATGGTCCGCGTGGTGCTGCGGAATTTGCCGAGACGGTAGACCGACTGATCGGCTTTGCGGAAACCACCCATGCGGTGTCATCCTCGCTGATAGAGGCGCTTTACGACGCCTATTTTGGCAATGAAGAGGTGCGCGACTTCATTCTGCGGGAAAACCCGCAAGCGGCAGGAGTGATGGCGCAACGTTTTTTCTCTGCCCGCCATCGCGGCCTCTGGCACAGCCGCCGCAATGCCGTGGATGCGGAGCTGGAAATGCTGATCGCCCCGAAACGGGCGAGGGAAAGCGCATGAGCGCGCACCTCGTGGATATCAAGCCTTTTGCGCGCCGAGGCGTTTGTCCGGCCTTGTCTGCGCCCATGCAAACGGGCGATGGGCTGCTGTCTCGTGTTGCGTTCACGGATGGTATGTCACCGGAGGATTTGCAGAACCTGTGCGCGCTCGCAGCGCTTCACGGCAACGGGCTGCTGGATATTACGGCACGCGGTGGCGTGCAGTTTCGCGGCCTGACGGTGAAGAGTGCTAATGCGCTGGAAGTCGACGTTCTAGCGCTTGGTCTGCCCTTGCGGCAAGGGCTGGCGGTGGAAACTTCGCCGCTTGCGGGACTGGACGACACCACAATTGCGGATACGCGAGCCATCGTGAGCCGGATATCTGACGCGGCGGCAGCGCTCAATCTGCATGAGCGATTGGCCGCTAAAATGTCCGTTATCGTTGATGGCGGCGGGCATGTGCAGATGCTTGATCTGCTCGCCGATATAAGGCTGAAGGCCATTGATGGTGATTTCTGGCAATTGATGTTGGGTGGTGCGGAGGCCAAGGCGTTAAAGGCCGGTGTACTGCGGGCGGGCGATGCTGCCGCTATTGTTATCGAACTACTTGTCCATCTTGCCGAAAAAGGACCGAATGCGCGGGGGCGTGATTTGGACCTTGAAACGGTGTGCGGAATTTGCGGGGATCGGTTGATCGAACGCAATGTCGATGTGCCTACAACGGCGGCAGTGCCTTATGGTTTTATGAGGCTGACAGATGATCTCTCCGCCGCCGCGCTTGCACCGGCGTTTGGGCAAATCTCTGCAGAGGCACTTTCGGCGCTTTGCCGTAAGGCGTCGGCGCTCGGTATAATATCTGTGAGGCCGGGACCGGCCCATGGGCTGTTTTTTGTTGGTCGTGAAGGCGCCTGCGAAGCCCTGCTGTCTCACGCACAGCAAGCCGGTTTTGTGATTGGCGCTGACGACCCGCGTTCCTCTATCGCAGTCTGCGCGGGGGAACCCGCTTGTGCATCCGCCTTCATACCCACGCGGGATTTGGCAAACCATGCGGCTGTAGAATTTGCAGCCTTGCTGGATGGATCATTGACGCTGCATCTTTCCGGGTGCGGCAAGGGCTGCGCGCACCCCACCTCTTCGCTACTTGCGTTTTCCGGCACTGCCGAGGGGCTTGCCTTCACTTTTTCTGGCCGTGTCTCAGACATTCCAGACGTGATTTTGCCCTTTGCGGAGCAAAAGGCTGCGCTTTCGCGACTTGCTCGTTTATATGAAAAAGAACATAAGCCCGGAGAAAATGCCCGCACTCTGCTTGACCGTCTTGGCAGGCAAAAGATTGTTGCGGCGCTCCGACAGGATGACCGATGACTGAATACGACTATATTCGCGATGGTAACGCGATCTACGAGCGCTCCTTCGCGATGGTGCGTGAGGAGGCGGACCTGTCTGCTTTCACGCCTGAGCAGGCCGACATCGCCATGCGTATGATCCATGCTTGCGGGCAGGTGGAAGCGGCACAACATTTTCGGTTTTCGGCGGATTTCGTGTCCGCTGCACGCGGTGCGTTGGCAGTGGGAAAGCCCATTCTCTGCGATGCGGAGATGGTGGCGCATGGCGTGACTCATGCGCGTCTCCCCGCACGTAACGAGGTGATCTGCACGCTGCGCGATCCGCGCACGCCTGATTTGGCCAAGCAGATTGGCAATACACGTTCTGCCGCTGCTCTCGACCTGTGGGCAGACAAGCTGGATGGTGCAGTGGTGGCCATCGGTAATGCGCCGACCGCGCTGTTTTATCTGCTGGAAATGCTGGAACGCGGCGCACCCCGACCTGCGGCTATCATTGGTATGCCGGTTGGTTTTGTGGGTGCGCGGGAATCCAAAGATGCGCTGGAGGAAAGCCCTCTCAAAATTCCCTATGCCATCGTCAAAGGCCGCCTGGGTGGCTCTGCGATGACGGCGGCGGCGATCAATGCCGTGGCGAGGGCAGGCCTATGAGTGCTGCGCTGTTTGATCCTGCTCCACAAAAAGCGCTGAAGGGAAAGCTGATCGGCGTCGGCACCGGGCCGGGGGATCCTGAGCTTTTGACGCTAAAAGCTGTGCGGGCGATTGAGAATGCCGATGTGGTTGCTTTCTTTTGTAAAAAGGGCAGCAAGGGCAATGGGCGTTGTATCGTGGAAAGCTTCATTCGCCCCGGGACACTGGAAATGCCGCTGGTCTACCCTGTGACGGTGGAAAGCGACAAAAACGGCGACGATTATCGTGGTGCGATTGCCGGCTTCTTCGATCAGTCGGCGAAGGACATTGCCGTACATCTGGATGCGGGGCGCAGTGTCGCAGTGCTGTCCGAAGGCGATCCGCTGTTTTACGGCTCTTATATGCACCTGCATTTGCGGCTTGCGCCGTCTTATCCGGCAGAGGTCGTGGCGGGCATTACGGCCATGTCCGGCTGCTGGTCCATGGCTGGTCTTCCGCTGGTGCAGGGGGATGATATTTTGAGCGTCCTGCCCGGTACGCTGGGTGAAGACATACTGACGGAACGGCTTTCCGGCACGGATGGCGCGGTGATTATGAAGGTTGGTCGCAACCTGCCGAAAATCCGCCGTGCGCTGGAAAAAGCGGGTAAGCTGGAAAGCGCGCTTTACGTGGAGCGCGGCACGATGGCAGATGGTCACGCAGTGCGGCTGGTGGAGCGGGATGAAACGACTGCGCCTTACTTCTCGCTGGTGCTGGTGCCAGGTTGGAAAGACAGGCCGGGTCACGGAGACCCGCTGTGAGCGGGCGGCTAACCGTTGTCGGGCTTGGCCCGGGTAATCTGGGGCAGATCACGCCGGAAGCGTTGGATGCCGTGCGCGAGGCTGAGGATTTTTTCGGTTATATTCCGTATTTGGACAGGCTTTCGTTGCAGCCGCATCAACGCCGCCACGCGTCTGACAATCGTGAAGAGTTGTCTCGTGCCAAGGAGGCACTGAGGTTGGCCGCAGCGGGCGGCAAAGTTTGTGTGGTCTCAGGTGGCGACCCCGGTGTTTTTGCGATGGCAGCAGCTGTTTGTGAGGCGATTGAAAACGGTCCTGCCGAATGGCGGGACATCGATTTTTGCGTCGTTCCGGGCGTGACGGCCATGTTGGCGGTGGCGGCGAAAGCCGGTGCACCGCTGGGGCATGACTTTTGTGCCATTTCCCTGTCGGATAATCTCAAACCATGGCCCTTGATCGAAAAACGGCTGATTGCAGCGGCTGAGGCAGGTTTCGTGATGGCGTTTTATAATCCCGTCAGCAAGGCGCGCCCGCACCAGTTGGCAACGGCATTTGATGTGCTTCGAGCCCATCTGCCGGGGTCGGTGCCGGTGATTTTTGGGCGTGCGGCCGGGCGGGTGGATGAGCGTATTCGCGTCGTTCCGCTGTCAGATGCCGCAAGCGATATGGCGGATATGGCGACCTGCATCATCGTTGGTTCGGTCGAAACACGTCTGATCGAACGCAAGGGACAAGAGCCGATCGTCTATTCACCACGCTCTTCCAAAAGGGAAAGCTGATGACGAATGGCGGACAGTGCAGCATCGATATCAGGCACGGTGGCGGTGCGGGCAAGCGGCGGTCGCTCGATCATCAAAACTGTGATGCCAAGCTGCCGCGCCGCTTCGATTTTAGCATAGGCCGCCGTGCCACCGGAGTTTTTGGAAACAATGAACTCGATGCGGTTTTCACGCAGCAGGTTGATTTCGTCTTCCACCGCAAAGGGTCCACGCGCGGTAATGTAATGCGCACTGGGAACGGTCAGCGGCGGCTCAACAGGGTCGACGCTGCGGATAAGGTAATTGTGTTGCGGTGCAGCCTCGAAGGGCAGGAGCTCTTGACGACCCAGCGCGAGGAATGCGTTTTTGCACTCGGTTCCGAGGGCTTTGACGGCGCTTTCGACATCGGCAACGCTTTGCCAGTCATCACCAGCCTGTGTTTTCCACGCCGGGCGTTCCAGCGTCACCAGCGGCACGTTGGCAATTGCCGCTGCCCTCATGGCGTTGGCGGAAATGCTCGCCGCGTAAGGGTGGGTCACGTCCACCAGAATATCGAAGGCATGTTCGGTGATGAAAGCGGCAAGGCCGCTGGCGCCACCAAAACCGCCGGTTCGCATCGGCACGGGTTGCGGAACGGGATCGCGGGTGCGGCCTGCCATGGACAGCAACATCCGATAGCCGGATTCGTCAGCCAATTTTCCGGCCAGAAGGCGGGCATCCGCCGTGCCACCGAGAATAAGTATGGAGCGTGTCATGGCTTCTAAATATGCCGGAATGTACTGCGCATCCACCGAAAAGGCGATTGCGCCGTGGCTTTCCATCGTCGGCATTGGTGAGGACGGGCTTTCCGGGCTTGGTGAGAATGCGCGGCGCGCCATCGAAGCGGCTGAGTTTGTGTTCGGTGGTAAGCGACATCTGGCGCTGGTGGTGGATGGAATTACGGGCGAAGCGCGGCCTTGGCCGGTGCCGTTTGATCTGGCGATGGCCGATGTCATGGCGCTGCGGGGACGGAAGGTTTGTGTACTGGCCTCTGGCGATCCATTTTTTTACGGGGTCGGCGTAACGTTGCTGCGGCATGTGGCGGCGGAAGAAACTGTGTCTTACCCGGCACCATCCGCCTTTTCGTTGGCCGCTTCCCGGCTTGGCTGGGCATTACAGGATGCGGAGTGTGTATCGCTGCATGGCCGCTCCATCGATCTCATCCGCCCGCATCTGCATCACGGCGCGAAACTCATCGTGCTGACATCGGATGAAAAAGCCCCTGCCCTTTTGGCTAAGCTTTTGTCGGAAGCAGGGTTTGGCCGTTCGGATTTTATTCTGCTGGAAGCTTTGGGTGGGCCGCGTGAAAAGGTTCAGCATGGTAACGTAGCGGATTTTTCTATTGCGTATATCGACCCGCTGAATGTCGTGGCAATTGATGTTGTTGCGGATGAAAAGGCGCGTGTTCTGCCCTATGCGCAAGGGTTGGATGATGCGCTGTTCGAGCATGATGGGCAGATCACCAAGCGGGAAATTCGGGCGGTGACATTGTCATCACTGGCTCCGCGCCACGGTGAATTGCTGTGGGATATCGGAGCCGGGTCAGGCTCCATCGGTATTGAGTGGATGCTGGCGCATCCGTCCCTTCGGGCGATTGCCATTGAGCAGCATCCGGAAAGGGCCGAACGCACCACCCGCAATGCCGAGCTTTTCGGTGTGCCGGGGCTGGAGGTGGTGATTGGTGCGGCACCGGATGCCTTCGACGGTCTGCCGACGCCGGATGCGATTTTTATTGGCGGTGGCGGCAGCGAGGCCGGGGTGTTGGATGGTGCCATAACGGCGCTGAAACCCGGCGGGCGGCTGGTGGCCAATGCGGTGACGCTGGAAATGGAAGCCGTTTTGCTGGCAGCGCAACACAAGCTCGGCGGTTCGTTGATCCGGCTTGAAGTTGCGCGTGCCTCGCCGGTGGGCAACATGCGGGGCTGGCGTCCAGCTATGCCGGTGACGCAATGGGCCTGGATAAAGTCGGCGGTCAAGCTGTGATTGTCGCTGGCATAGGATGCCGCAAGGGTGCCAGCGCGGATGCGATTATTGCCGCATTGGAGCAGGTTTCGCGGGCGCATAGTGTGAAGATCGATTTCATCGCAACGGCACCGATTAAAGCGGACGAGCCGGGTTTGATGGAAGCAGCAACACGGCTTGGCTTGGCCTTTGTGGTGGTGGCGCAGGCGGATTTCGAGGATGCGGGCGGGCGCACGACCACCCAATCGGAAACGAGCCTGAAACATTCCGGTTCGCCTAGTCTCAGTGAAGCCTCGGCTCTCGCGGCATTGGGAACAGGTTCGAGGCTGGTCGCCCCGCGTATGGTGATGGGCGATATTACGGTGGCGCTTGCCACTTTTGGAGACGAAGAATGACGGTTCATTTTATCGGCGCCGGTCCGGGTGCGGCTGATCTTATCACGGTGCGCGGGCGCGATTTGATCGCGGCCTGCCCGGTCTGCCTTTATGCGGGATCGCTGGTGCCGAAGGCATTGCTGGCGTATTGCCCTGATGGTGCGCGGATTGTCGATACGGCAGCGCTTTCGCTGGATGACATCGAGGCGGAATATGGAGCCGCTGCCCGTGACGGCAAGGATGTGGCGCGGCTGCATTCCGGCGATCTTTCGGTTTGGAGCGCCATGGGTGAGCAAATCCGCCGGCTGGAACGGCTGGGGCTGGATTATACCGTCACGCCCGGCGTCCCCTCCTTTGCCGCCGCTGCTGCAACATTGCGCCGTGAGTTGACAGTGCCGGAGGTGGCGCAGAGCCTTGTGCTGACGCGCATTTCGGGCCGCGCTTCGAAAATGCCGGAGACGGAAACGTTGAAGGCATTTGGCGCAACGGGCGCTACGCTTGCCATTCACCTTGCCATCCATGCCATTGCCAAGGTGGTGGAAGATTTGACGCCGCTTTATGGGGCCGATTGTCCGGTGGCAATAGTCGTGCGGGCATCATGGCCGGAAGAGCGGGTTATTCGCGGGACGCTCAGCGATATCGAAGCCAAGCTTGCGGAAGAGCCGGTGGAGCGCACGGCGCTGATTTTTGTCGGCAAGGGTTTGGCGTCAGAGGATTTTCGTGAAAGCGCGCTTTACAGCACGGATTATGTGCGGCGTTTCCGCTCGCCTCAAGGGACTGCGGAGGATTGATTGGACGGTGTGAAACCGGCGCGGCCTTTGAGTGTGCCGTCACGGTCGAACACCAGAATTTCCAGTGAAATCTCTGATTTGTTGAGGGCCGCCGCTGCGGTTTTCCATGCGTTTTGGGCTACGATGTTGCCGAGGTGTATGCCCGCCTCACCGGCCATAGTGAAGGCGTGGGCGACCGTATTGGCCTGACGGATAAAATTCGCCAAAGACTCATCGCCGCCCGCTTCTACCGCCAGCTTTGCCAAGGCATCCAGATCGGCAAGGCCGCGTTTGGAATGCACGTCCAACATGCCTTCCGCCAGCTTGGTCATTTTGGCAACACCGCCGGCGACGGTGATTCTTTCGACGGGGTGGGTGCGCAGATATTTCAACATGCCGCCGATGAAATCGCCCATGTCGATCAGCGCTGTTTCCGGTAAGCCATGCAGCGCCTGTCCGGCTTTTTCCGAGGCATTGCCAGTGGCACCCAGAAGATGCGGCAAGCCTTCGGCGCGGGCGACATCGATGCCGCGCCAGATGGAGTGGATCCATGCCGAGCAGGAAAACGGGATGACGATTCCGGTGGTGCCGAGAATGGAGATGCCGCCGAGAATGCCAAGTCTGCCATTTAAGGTTTTTTCGGCGATTTTCTCGCCGTCTTCCACGGAAATTTCCACTTCAAAATCGGCATTTTCGCCTGCTACTTCGCGGATAGCTGCTTCAATCATTTTGCGCGGCACAGGGTTAATGGCGGGTTCTCCCACGGCCAATGGCAGGCCGGGGCGGGTGACGGTGCCGACACCGATTCCCGCTTTAAACGTGATGCCGGTGCCGGGTTTTCCGGGGCGCACGGTGCTTTCCAGCAATGCGCCGTGGGTCACGTCCGGGTCATCGCCTGCATCCTTGATGACGCCTGCACGGGCAAAGCCATCGCCTTTTTGCTGGGTTGCCAAAGAAAAGCCGACACGCTTGCCGCTTGGAAGTTCGATCTCGACGGGGTATGGAAAATCACCGGTCAGCAACGCGGCGCAGGCGGCCTTGGTCGCCGCCGTGGCGCAAGCGCCGGTCGTCCAGCCGCGACGCAGATTTTTTCCATCCGTTTCCATCGTGTTTCTATAGCGGTTACGGGTTTGGCCGTCATCGGGAAACAACAGGCAGTGCGAATGTCGAGACCGCTTATTTTGAAAAACATTCCATCCTCATTCCTGTGCTTGTCACAGCAATCCAGTCGAACCGCGTCTGTGCGGCGGAAAGACTCTTTTCAGCCCAAGGACTTGGACGGGTTGGATTCCTGTGACAAGCAGAGGACTGAGGGAAAATTCGTATGACGGCGCGGGCAATCATCATCGGTGCGCCGCGTTCCGGCTCCGGCAAGACGAGTGTTACCATCGGGCTTTTGCGGGCTTTTGCGCGGCGTGGCATCAAGGTTCGTGGTATTAAAACAGGACCGGATTATATCGATCCGGGCTTTCATGCTTTTGCGGCGGGAACGCCGGGACTTAATCTCGACAGTTGGGCCATGCAGCCGGATTTGCTGCGGCATTTGTTTGCGCAGCAGGCGGGTGATGCGGAACTGGTGCTGATCGAAAGCGCCATGGGGCTGTTCGATGGCATTGTGGTGCCGGATAATCGCACGGGTTCGGCGGCTGATCTGGCGCGGCTGTTTGGCATTCCGGTACTTCTGGTACTGGATATATCCGGCCAATCACAGACGGCGGCGGCCATTGCCCATGGTTTTGCCCATTATGACGCAGCGGTAAAGATGTCTGCGGTGGTGCTGAACCGGGCTGGCAGCGAAAGGCATCGTACGCTCTGCTCCGAGGCGATTGAAAAGATTGGTCTGCCGGTGGCGGGCTGCGTTATGCGTGATCCATCTTTGGTGCTGCCGGAACGGCATCTGGGGCTGGTGCAGGCCAGCGAACACCCCGAAATCGACGCGCATATCGAACGACTTGCCGATGCGATGGAAAAGGCGATCGATCTCGATGCACTGTTCTCGCTAGCGCGTCCGGTGGATGTGCCGCAGGGTTCGGTGGAAGCGGCGATTGCGCCGCCCGGTCAGCGTATTGCGCTAGCGCAGGATGCTGCTTTTACTTTTCTTTATCCGCACCATCAGCGCCATTGGCATGAGGCCGGTGCGGAAATTATGCCGTTTTCACCACTCGCCGATGAAGCGCCGGATGCGTCTTGCGATGTGTGCTGGTTGCCTGGGGGATACCCTGAGCTTTATGCCGGACAACTTGCCATGGCCAACACTTTCAAAACAGGCCTTGCCCGCTTTTCAGAAACAAAGCCGGTGCATGGCGAATGCGGTGGTTACATGGTGCTGGGTGCAGCTCTGGAAGATGCAGACGGCGTGACGCACGCAATGACCGGACTTCTCTCCCACGCCACAAGTTTTGCCCAACGCAAGATGAACCTTGGGTATCGGCAGGCGAAGATTGCCGCAGATGGCCCGCTTGGTCGCGCTGGCGATGTTTTGCGCGGCCACGAGTTTCATTACGCGCGCGTTATTGATCCGGGTCATGATCTGGCCTTTGCGGACATTGCCGATGGGCAGGGCAAGCCGCTCGGCGCTTCCGGTGGCAGGCGCGGCATGGTGACGGGTACGTTTTTTCACGCCATCGCCAAAGGTTAGATTGTTCTTTTCATTGGCGGCATTCTTCTGTTCGATGTTGCAGTGGAGGAAACGTCACAGCGTACCTATATTGCTTTGCGTGCGCCGGTATCTCGCGCCCGATCCACTGAACAAGGACAGATTTTCATGACCGAGAAATCCCCCGAAAATAACTTTCCCGCCGGTTACGAACCAGCCGACGTCTGGGAATGGGAAAAGGGCAATGGCGGTCAGTTCGCCAACATCAACCGCCCGATTGCTGGCCCGACGCATGACAAGGAATTGCCTGTCGGAAAGCATCCGCTTCAGCTTTATTCGCTGGCAACACCCAATGGTCAGAAGGTTGGCATTCTGCTCGAAGAGCTGCTGGCCGCAGGCCATACAGGTGCAGAATATGATGCGTGGTTGATCCGTATCGGCGAAGGTCAGCAATTCGGCTCGGATTTCGTCAAGGCCAACCCGAATTCGAAAATCCCGGCATTGGTGGACCATTCCACGCCAGAGCCGACGCGCGTTTTCGAAAGCGGTTCCATTCTGCTGTATCTTGCAGAAAAGTTTGGTGCGTTTTTGCCGAAAGAACACAAGGGCCGCACGGAGGCAATCAACTGGCTGTTCTGGCAGATGGCATCCGGCCCCTATCTGGGCGGTGGATTTGGCCATTTTTACGCTTATGCGCCGATTCACATCAAATATGCGATCGACCGTTTTGCGATGGAAGCCAAGCGACAGCTTGACGTGCTGGACCGCCATCTGGCAGAGAACCAGTATCTTGCCGGTTCGGAATATTCGATTGCGGATATTGCCGTCTGGCCATGGTATGGCAATCTGGCGCGCGGACAATCTTATCCGAAGGCCGATGTTTTCCTTGACGTGAAAAGCTATAAGCATCTTCAACGTTGGGCGGCTGAGATTGCGGAACGTCCTGCGGTAAAGCGCGGTCGGATGGTCAACAAGGCAACCGGCGAGCTATCGGAACAATTGCACGAACGCCACGATGCGTCCGACTTCGACACGAAGACACAGGACAAAATCGGCACAGCATAAGGAAGAAGAGTATGGCAAAGCTGCCTGAGATGACAAAACACCGCGGTTTTCCATCCGGCATGCCGAGCACGGGCATACAATTCACCATACGCCGCGCAAACCCGCGCGGCGTCACGCCTGTAAAATTCATCCCTCGCCGCGCCCGCGACAATTCCGCCACGCACAAAATCGATGCCGCGTTCATGCATGCGCTGTGGCACCAGTTCGGCAGTGAGCCCTTCGAGCGTGGCAATCTGGATGCGGCGCGTCTTAGCCTGCTGTTCGGGCGCGAGGTTTTGCCTGCGGACAAGGATTTCGATCCACTGTCCTATCAGTCGATGCTGGTGATCGACGAACGGCTGGCACGGCAGAATTTCCCGGAATCGTTTGAGAATTATTTCGAGATTTAACTCGAAGGTGATGGTCTGCGGCAAAGTGGAGCGGGCAACGAAAGTTTGTGTGCTTCGCATTCGCGAAGTGCTATAGAGCTCCCCAGTTTCATCTATTCCGGCGTCTCGCCATGGTCAGACATTTTTTCTGCGTTGTCGCTGCATGCGCTTTTACCTTGCTGCCCGCTGGCATTGGCACGGGGGAGTTTGCGCATGGCGGCGAGGATTATGCGACGTTGGAAAAGCTGGGTGCCGCACTTTTTAACGACCCCAACCTTTCGATAAACCGCACCATGGCCTGTTCCACCTGCCACATGCAGGCGGCGGGTTTTACCGATGCGCGTGATAGCGACAAAGTGGGGCGTGATGTTTCCTTGGGTGACGATGGCACGTCGCTGGGAGATCGTAACGCGCCGAGCGCTGCCTACGCAAAGTTCACACCGCCGTTTGGCAAGAATGCTGCTGGCGAATATATCGGCGGGCAGTTCTGGGATGGTCGTGCATCTGCGCTGGAAGATCAGGCTGCTGGCCCGCCCCTGAACCCGATAGAAATGGGCATGCCGGACAAGGCCGCTGTCGTAAAACGCCTGAAGGAAAACCCGGATTATGCGAGCGCTTTTGGCACGCAATTTGGCGGCGATGTTTTCAAAAAAGACGATGATGCCTTTGCGGCGATGACCAAGGCGCTGGCCGTTTTCGAGCGCTCCGATGAGTTTTCGACCTTCGATTCGAAATATGACCGCTTCCTGCGCGGTGAGGAAAAGCTGACCGATCAGGAAGAGCTTGGCCGGGTGTTGATTTCATCCACACAGTTCACCAACTGCAACACCTGCCATGAGATCAGGGGTGCAAACGGGCTTTCCGACGGGCTTTTCACCAACCACAAATATTTCAATATCGGCGTTCCGGCGAACAAGGCGGTACGCGCGGCGAATGGCTCCAAGCCAGATGCGGTTGATCTCGGTTTGGCGCAAAACCCGGCTGTGGCGGGTGATCCGGCCCAACGTGGCAAGTTCAAGGTGCCGACATTGCGCAATGTCGCTGTGACTGGACCTTACATGCACAATGGCGTGTTCAAGGATTTGCGCACGGTCGTGCTGTTTTATGTGAAATACAAAAGCAAAAAGCCGAGCCGTCAGATCAACCCGGAAACCGGCGTGACGTGGGATGCCCCCGAGGTGCCCGACAATATCGCGATGACGGAACTGACGTCTGCGCCTGCAATGGATGACAAGCGGGTGGATGCCGTTGTGGCGTTTTTAAAAACGCTGACCGACAAGAGATATGAGCATCTTTTGCCGAATGACGATGCCACGCCGGCCGTCCAGCCCGCGTCGATTATGCCGAAAGCGGCAGGCAATTAAAGGTCATCTTCCACCTCGCGTCATCCTCGGGACAAGCCCGAGCATGACGAAAGTTGGCGTGTGTCTTACGCCGAAAGCGCCTTGAACTCTGCCAGAACCGCATCGCCCATTTCAGACGTGCTGACCTGACGGCTGCCTTCCGCCATGATGTCGGCGGTGCGGATGCCCTTGTCCAGAACGTTGGCGATTGCTGTTTCCAGCTTTGCGGCGTCGTCCACCATGTTGAACGAATAGCGCAGGCACATGGCGAAAGAGGCGATCATGGCGATCGGGTTGGCGATGCCCTTGCCGGCGATATCCGGTGCGGAGCCATGCACAGGCTCATAAAGCGCCTTGCGCTTGCCGGTCTTGGCATCGGGTGCACCGAGTGAGGCTGACGGCAACATGCCGAGAGAGCCGGTCAGCATGGCGGCGACGTCAGACAGCATATCGCCAAACAGGTTGTCGGTGACGATGACGTCGAACTGCTTGGGCTTGCGCACCAGCTGCATGCCGCCAGCATCCGCCAGCATATGCTCCAGTTGTACGTCCTTATACTTCGCCGCATGGGTTTCGGTAACGACCTGGTTCCACAAAACGCCTGACTTCATGACGTTGCGCTTTTCCATGGAGCAGACGCGGTTGTCACGGGTGCGGGCCAACTCAAAAGCCACGCTGGCGATGCGTTCGATTTCGAACGTGTCATAAATCTGCGTATCGATGCCGCGCTTCTGGCCGTTGCCGAGATCGATGATCTGCTTCGGCTCGCCGAAATAAACACCGCCGGTCAATTCGCGAACGATGAGGATATCGAGGCCTTCCACCAGCTCATGCTTCAGGGAGGAGGCAGCGGCAAGGGCTGGGTAACAAATGGCGGGGCGAAGGTTGGCGAAAAGCTCCAGATCTTTGCGCAGGCGCAAAAGACCGGCTTCCGGGCGCACTTCATAGGGAACACCATCCCACTTCGGTCCACCGACCGAGCCGAACAGGATCGCATCTGCGGCCATCGCCTTTTCCATGTCGGCATCGGAGATCGCCACGCCATGTGCGTCATAGGCGCAACCGCCGACGAGGCCCTCTTCGGTCTTGAAGCCTGCGGCCTTCTCACTATTCAGATAATCGATCAGCTTGCGGACTTCCGCCATGGCTTCGGGGCCAATACCGTCACCGGGGAGCAGGAAAAGCGTGCGCACAGTCATGAAAACCCTCCTTGGCACGCCGGAAAACCATAGCTGGTTTCTAAAACGGCGGGCGCTTCGACAAAATTCGTGTCCCGCAACGGCAAGCCTTGCAGGGTGCAGGCTTCTTAGCCTTGGAGATTGGGTATTTCAAGGAAGGCAAAAGCCGATTTGGTACGGGCTATGCACCAAATCGGCTTTAAAGAGGTGTGCTAAAAAACGATCAAGCCCAGGGACGAACCGATGCGTTGCTTTTCTCGAATGTATCGATGGCACCCGCATGTTCCAGCGTCAGGCCGATATCGTCCAGCCCATTGAGCATACAGTGGCGCTTGAACTCGTCGAGCTCAAACGTGATCGTGCCGCCATCAGGGCCGCTGATTTCCAGATTTTCAAGATCGACCGTCAAAACGGCATTCGAACCGCGCGAGGCGTCGTCCAGCAGCTTTTCCAGATTGTCCGGGCTGACGACGATGGGCAGGATGCCGTTCTTGAAACAGTTGCTGTAAAAAATATCGGCAAAGCTGGTGGAAATCACGCAGCGAATGCCAAAATCCAGCAGCGCCCACGGCGCATGTTCGCGCGAAGACCCGCAGCCGAAATTATCGCCCGCGACGAGAATTTGCGCGTTCTTATAGGCTGGCTTGTTCAGGACGAAATCCGGGTTTGGCGAACCATCTTCCAGATAACGGGATTCCGCGAACAGACCGGTGCCGAGACCAGTGCGCTTAATGGTTTTGAGATAGTCCTTCGGAATGATCATGTCGGTATCGATATTGACGACCGGCATGGGGGCGGCAACGCCCGTCAGCTTGGTGAACTTGTCCATCTGTCACTCCGAAATCTTGTGAACGGCGCGCGATATCGCGCTGGCTTTCTGCCCAAATAGCGCAAAAGCGGACATATTTGAAGGGCGAACCGTGCAAAGGCGGTACGCCCCATCAAAACGCGCTGCGCTGTCGGATCAGAGATCGATGATCGTGCCCCGACCATCGTTCCAAACGCGCATGTTTTCATGGGTCTGGCGATGGCGTGGATTGACCGGGATCGGAGCGGGTTTAAGGCGGGCTGAAAAGACCCGCGCGAGGCTGATAACAGCCAAGGTGCCAACCAGCGCAATCGTCAACGATGCGGTGAAAAGTGCGGCGAGAGCCAGAAGTGCGATGCTGGAAGCCGCGATGAAGAATGTACGAATGCCCTGCATGGTCAAAACCTTTCTGTCCAGACGAATGTGGGCCTTCTTCAACGTGGTTGCAAGAGGATTCCCACCGCCTATCTGCTTGTGAATGTCACAAAAGCTTGACACAAGTGCGGCATGGCCGAATTTTATGTCGATAATACTGTCCGCCCGCGCCGTTCGCTGCTTTCAGTGCCCGCTATAAACCTGCGCGCACTGGCAAAACTTGGCTCGCTGGATTGCGATGGCGTGATTTTTGATCTGGAAGATTCGGTCGCACCGGAGATGAAAGACGAGGCACGCGACAACCTCCTCACATTTTTTACGCAAACACCATTGATCGGTCGCGAGACGATGATCCGCATCAATCCTGTCTCGACCAACGTGGGGCGGGATGATCTGAAGGCTGTTATCGCGTGTCAGCCGAATGCGGTGCTGTTGCCCAAGGTGGAGCAGCCCTCCGATATTCACGATGTCGCTGATGTGTTGGCCGAAGCGGATGCGGCGGACACACTCAAAATCTGGGCGATGATCGAAACGCCGAAAGGCATTTTGAACGTTGCCGCCATTGCCGAGGCTTCGCATACGCTCGGTGCGCGGCTGGGTGGTTTTGTCATCGGCCTCAATGATCTGCGCAAGGAAACGCGGGTGCCTGCCCAACCGGGACGGACCTACCTTGTGCCATGGCTGATGCAGGTCGTGCTGGCCGCCCGCGCCTATGGGCTGGAGGTCATCGACAGTGTATCGAATGATTTTCGTGATCTTGATGGTTTTACTGCCGAGTGCGCGCAGGGTCGCGCCATGGGGTTTGATGGCAAGATGCTGATCCATCCCGCCCAAATCGAACCCGCGAACCGGGCTTTTGCACCGGATGAAGATGCTTTGGCAGAGGCACACGAGATTATTGCGGCTTTCGCAAAACCCGAATCTGTGGGATTGAACGTCATCAATTCCAACGGGCGGATGATCGAGCGGCTGCATGTTGGCCAAGCGACAAGGCTTGTCGCACTCGCTGCGATCATCGACCAACGAAAGGCAGAAAAGGCATGAAGGTCTATCGTTTTATCACCGGTCCAGATGATGCAAAGTTTTGTCATCGCGTCACGGAAGCGCTCAACAAAGGCTGGGAACTTGCGGGTTCGCCGACCTATGCGTTCAATGCAGCAACAGGTGTGATGCAGTGCGGCCAGCCGGTGACAAAGACCGTTGAGGGCAAGGAATATCATCCGGATATGAAGTTGGGTGAGCAGTAAGATTTGTTAGGTGGCGGAACGCTCATCGGCGTCATCCTAGGGCTTGTCCCGAGGATCTAATCACGTCTCCAAAACCTCGACGTAAAAGATGCTCGGGACAAGCCCGAGCATGACGACGCAGAGCTTATCAGTGGATCAACGATCCGTTGCTGCTTCGTCGGCGCTTTCTTCGATGCGCTCCATGTCGTCGTCGGACAGACCGAAATGGTGGCCGATTTCGTGGATGAGGACGTGGGTGATGATATCGCCCAGCGTTTCCTCGTTTTCGGCCCAATAATCGAGAATGGGGCGGCGGTAGAGCGTGATGCGGTTGGTCATCTCGCCGGTTTCCATGGTGAAACGCTCCGAAATGCCGCGGCCTTCGAACAGGCCGAGCAGATCGAAAGGCGTTTCCAGCGCCATGTCCTCAAAGACTTCATCGGTCGGGAAATCGGAGATTTCGATGATGAGGTCCGTGGTCAGGGCGCGAAACTCTGCCGGCAGGTGCCCGTATGCCTCAATGGCCAGAGATTCGAATGCTGAAATTGTCGGCGCATGGCGGTCCCGCCAATCGTCGGTCTTGTCTATACGGGCCATTTCTGCTCCTTGTTTCGCGCTCATATAAACATGTGTGATGGAAATTTCGAGACCTGATTGCTTCACGCGTCAAATTCGCCTCAGAATCATGACGCAGGCGCTGTTTTTCAGGGGCTTTCCACCTTGACATAATCCGGACTGTCGCGTATCCCGCACCCGAATTGGTGGCGTATTGCGTCTTCAATTCCCTTCGCTTTTAAAAAGCGGGGCTCACTGGCAGACATTTCAGAGGCAAAGTCTCGAAGAATTTCCGCTACTTCGACTGATAAAAAGACGGCCAGACCGCATTTGCGGGCAGAGCCGGAACGAACATGAAAGGATAAAAAATGTTCGCAGTCATCAAGACCGGCGGTAAGCAGTACCGCGTAGCGGCCAACGACGTTCTGACTATCGAAAAGTTGGAAGCAGACGCTGGCGCAACTGTAGAATTCACCGAAGTTCTCGTGATCGGCGTTGGCGCTGACGCACAGTTCGGCGCACCTTTCGTTGCAGGCGCAACCGTTAAGGCTGAAGTTGTCGAACACAATCGCGGCAAGAAGGTCATCGCCTTCAAGAAGCGTCGTCGTCAGAACTCCAAGCGTACGCGCGGTCATCGTCAGCATCACACCGTCGTCCGTATCACGGACATCGTTGCTGCCTAATCGGCGCGACACGGGAAACCAGGTTTAAAGGAGAAATCCAATGGCACATAAAAAAGCTGGCGGTTCATCGCGTAACGGTCGCGATTCGAATTCCAAGCGCCTTGGCGTAAAGAAGTTCGGCGGCGAAGCCGTCATTCCAGGCAACATTATTCTGCGCCAGCGTGGCACGCAGTGGCATCCGGGCGCCAATGTCGGCCTCGGCAAAGACCACACGATTTTTGCGCTGACCGCCGGCAATGTGTCCTTCCGTTCGAAGGCCAATGGCCGCGTATACGTGTCTGTGGCACCGAAAGCGGAAGCAGCAGAATAAGCCGGTAGCGTCATATGCAGCCGGTGTCCCAATGACCCGGCTGAGACGTAACAGGTTCAGTCTTTAAAAAAGGGGAGTTGGGGCATCACCCAACTCCCCTTTTTTCTTTAACCTCATGGAGGGACTGAACCATGCAAGACGAATTGATAAGGGCTGACCAATCACGGTCACCCGAAGACCGGCCAAGGTCGGAACGGTCAAGGACCGATTGCCCCGTCTTATTATCGTCAAGGCTCGTTATGCGCGCGCCTCACGAAGAAGACATCGACGCCCTTGCCCATCTTGCCAACAATGCCAACATCGCGACCATGGTGTCGCGTATGCCGCACCCTTACACGGCCAAAGACGCCGCTGATTTCGTGCGACGTGCAAAAGTGGGCGAGATTGGCAAGTGCGTCTATGCGATTACCCGCATGGAAAACGGCGAGTTTATGGGCTGCTGCGGGCTGGAACCGCAGGCGGACGAAAAGACCCTCGAAATGGGCTATTGGCTGGGCGAACCCTACTGGAACAAGGGATACACCACCGAGGCTGCTCATGCCTTGATCGACATGGCGTTTCGGACCCGTGACATCGACCAGATCGATGCGCGGTGCCGCGTCACCAACATCGCGTCACGCCGTGTCATACAAAAGTGCGGTTTCCAGCTTCAGGGTTCCGGCATGGTTGGTTCTTTGGCGCTTGGCGGCATGGTTCCGGTCGAATGGTACAGGCTGGATCGCAAGACATGGGTATCACTGAGAAGCTGGGGAGATATGCGATGAGCACGGCTCAGTTGATGCGTCCTACGGCGGTCGCCCCCATCGCACCGCCCGGCCCCTGCCCGACACTCGAAACCCGTCGTCTTGTGCTGCGTCCGCAGCGCTTGGGCGATGCCGGAAGCATTGCGGAATCGCTCAGCGATTTTCAGGTCACGCGGATGCTGGCGAGAGTGCCCGCGCCTTATCACAGGCAGGATGCGCTGGAATGGCTTGTGCTGAGAACCTCCGGCACGTTGCCGGGCTGGGATTTTGCCATTACCACTGGCGACGACACCTTGATCGGTGTCGTTTCCATTGAACGCCGTCATGGGGAATGGCACCTCGGTTATTGGCTGAACCGCTTTTATTGGGGCAAAGGCTATATGACAGAGGCGGTTGCCGCTGTAGCGGGTCGTTTCTTCCAGCGTATGCCCGGCGAACAGCTGCATTCCGGTGTGTTTGCCGACAATCCGGCTTCGCTTCGGGTGCAGGAAAAGCTTGGTTTTCGCATAACCGGCTGCCACGAAATCTACGCCGTGGCGCGGGCCGCCATGGTTGCGCATCTCGATACGGTTCTGGTTGCAGAGGCATTTTCTCTTCCGCGACCGTGATGAACATCAAAACAAGGCCGGTTCCACCGCAACCGGCCTTGTTCTATAGGCTCTCTGGTGACGATAATCTTTGACCTTGAAGACGAGCGCCTATATTTGGAGCGGTAGATCCTTTTTTTAAAAGCAAGACCGCAAAGCGTTTGCCGGTGTTGCCACTAAGCTGACAGAACGGCACGACGATGAAATTTCTCGATGAAGCAAAAGTCTATATTCGCTCTGGTGATGGCGGCGCAGGTGCCGTTTCCTTCCGGCGTGAAAAATTCATCGAATTCGGTGGCCCGGATGGCGGTGACGGCGGGCGCGGCGGTGACGTCTGGGTGGAAGTGGTCAATGGCCTCAACACGCTGATCGATTTCCGCTTTCAGCAGCACTTCAAGGCCACCATCGGCCAGCACGGTATGGGCCAGGGTCGTACCGGCGCAAAAGGTGCGAGTGTGGTGTTGCGCGTACCCGTGGGCACACAGATTTTTGAAGAAGACAACGAAACGCTGATTATCGATCTGACCAAGGAAGGCCAGCGGTTCCGTCTGGCTGCCGGCGGTAATGGCGGCTTCGGTAATGCCTATTTCAAATCCTCCACCAATCAGGCCCCCACGCACGCCAACCCTGGCCTCGTGGGTGAGGAAAAGATGATCTGGCTTCGCCTGAAGCTGATTGCCGATGCCGGTCTGGTTGGGCTTCCGAATGCGGGCAAATCCACGTTCCTCGCGACCGTTACGCGGGCGCGTCCGAAAATCGCCAACTATCCCTTCACCACGTTGCACCCCAATCTGGGTGTGGCGACCATTGATGGCCGCGAATTCGTTCTGGCCGATATTCCCGGCCTGATCGAAGGTGCGCATGAGGGCGTTGGTATTGGCGACCGTTTCCTTGGTCACGTTGAGCGCACCCGTGTTCTGCTGCACCTCGTTTCGGCGCAGGAAGAGAATGTCGGTAAGGCTTACAAGACCGTCAAACGTGAGCTGAGTGCCTATGGTGGCGGGTTGACCGACAAGCCTGAAATCGTGGCGCTGTCTCAGATCGACGTGCTGGACGAAAAGGAATTGAAGAAGAAGGCGAAGGAACTGGAGAAGGCGTGTGGCCGCCCACCGCTTCTTCTATCTGCTGCTGCCCATATCGGCATGCTCGAAACCCTTCGTCAGCTGCGTGACATTATCGTTGATAATAGCCGTGGTGGCGATACTGCCATGCCGGACCGCTCCATGCCGGTTGACGACGTGATCGAGGATGGAGACGACCGGCTATGACGCCGATTGCGACATTGGCGCGAAAGCCCATCGGCAAACATAACCGCATCGTCATCAAGATCGGCTCTGCCTTGCTGGTGGATCGCAAGAGCGGTTTGAAAACAGATTGGCTGGATGCGATCTGCGAGGATATCGCGGCGCTGAAAGCCAATGGTGCCGATGTGCAGGTGGTGTCGTCCGGAGCAATTTCGCTGGGCCGCGCCGTGCTTGATCTGCCCTCGGGCGCATTGAAGCTGGAGGAAAGCCAAGCAGCGGCGGCGGTTGGCCAGATTGCGCTGGCACGGGCCTGGTCCGAAAGTCTTTCGAAGCACAAGATCGTTGCCGGGCAAATCCTTCTAACGCTATCCGATACGGAAGAGCGCCGCCGTTATCTCAATGCGCGGGCGACAATCAATCAATTGTTGAAGATCGGTGCGATCCCGATCATCAACGAAAACGACACGGTGGCGACGACCGAAATTCGTTATGGCGACAATGATCGGTTGGCGGCGCGTGTGGCGACGATGACGGGTGCGGACCTTCTGGTTCTGCTCTCGGATATTGATGGGCTTTACACCGCCCCGCCGCATCTCGATCCGGGCGCCAGGTTTCTCGACACGATTGCGGAAATTACGCCTGAGATCGAGGCCATGGCCGGTGGGGCGGCATCGGAATTTTCTCGCGGCGGTATGCGCACGAAAATCGATGCGGGCAAAATCGCAACTGCTGCCGGTTGCGGCATGATTATCGCGTCCGGCAAGACGCTCAATCCGCTGAAAGCCATTGAAAACAGTGCGCGTTCCTCATGGTTTGCACCGTCTGGCACGCCCGTTACGGCCCGCAAGACATGGATTGCCGGTCAATTGCAGCCCGCCGGAGAACTGCATGTGGATGTCGGCGCGGAAAAGGCGTTGTATGCGGGCAAAAGCCTGCTGCCTGCCGGTGTGACACTGGTGAAGGGCAATTTCGGTCGCGGTGATGCCGTTGTCATCATCGGTGCCGAAGGCCGGGAAGTTGCCCGTGGTCTTGCCGGTTATGATGCTGACGAAGCGCGGCAGATCAACGGCCACAAGTCCAACGAGATCGAGGCAATTCTCGGTTATGTTGGACGGGCCGCGATGATCCATCGCGATGATCTGGTGATGACGGGTGTGTCCGTCAAAGTAAAAAGTGCAAAAAAGGATGAGGTCCATGCCTGAGCAGGCCGTGAAGCAGAGCCATGATATCGATGCGTTGATGATGACCATCGGCGCTCAGGCGAAAGCTGCTTCGCGACCTCTATCCATTGCCAGCCCGGACCAGAAAAACCGCGCATTGCTTGCCATGGCCTCCGCCATCGAAGCATCTGTGCCGAAGATTCTGGAGGCCAATGCAAAGGATGTGGCCGCCGCAGAACGTGCTGGCGTTGCGGACTCCTTCATCGATCGCCTGACACTCAACAAAGCGCGCATTGCAAGCGTCGCCGATGGCATTCGGTCCGTCGCTTCGCTCGCCGATCCTGTTGGCGAAGTCATCGCCGCATGGGACCGCCCGAACGGTCTGAAAATAGAGCGTGTCCGCACGCCGCTTGGCGTGATCGGGGTGATTTATGAAAGCCGCCCGAATGTGACGGCGGACGCAGGTGCCTTGTGCCTGAAGGCGGGCAATGCCGTCATCTTGCGTGGCGGCTCGGATTCGCAATATTCATCGCGTGCCATTCATGCCTGCCTTGTCGAAGGGCTGAAAATTGCAGCGCTTCCAGAACATGCCATACAGCTTGTGCCGGTGACGGATCGTGCAGCTGTCGGTAGTCTTCTGGGCGGGCTTGGTGGCACGGTGGATGTGATCGTTCCTCGCGGCGGCAAAAGCCTTGTGGCGCGTGTGCAAACAGAAGCGCGTGTGCCGGTTTTCGCGCATCTGGAAGGCATTTGCCACGTCTATGTGGACAAATCTGCCGATCTGGACATGGCAAAAAACATTGTGCTCAACGCCAAAATGCGCCGCACCGGTATTTGTGGCTCTGCCGAAACGCTGCTGGTGGATGCCGCTGCCGTCTCGACGCATTTGGAGCCTTTGGTCAAGATTTTGATCGAGGCTGGTTGCGAGGTTCGCGGCTCGGCGGTCGTGCAAAGCGCGGTTGATGGCGTGAAAGCTGCGACGGAAGAAGACTGGCGTACCGAATATCTCGACGCGATTATTTCGGTTGCTGTTGTGGATGGCATTTCCGGTGCGATCGAGCATATCGGCACATATTCTTCCAACCACACGGAAGCGGTGATTGCCGAGGATGCTGACGTCGTGGCGCGGTTCTTCAATGAAATCGATTCCGCCATTCTGTTGCACAATGCCTCTACGCAATTTGCCGACGGTGGCGAGTTCGGCATGGGTGCGGAAATCGGCATCGCCACCGGCAAAATGCATGCACGCGGACCGGTGGGCGCGGAACAACTGACTTCCTTCAAATACCGTGTGCATGGCACCGGCCAGACACGGACCTGAATTTGACTGCCGATCCCGGTCTAGACAGGCGCTACCTGACCATGCCGCACGCAGAGCGCGGCATGGTGATTGGCCTGTTTGGCGGGTCGTTCAATCCGCCGCACGCGGGCCACGCGCTGGTGGCGGAAATTGCCTTGCGTCGGCTGGGGTTGGATCAGCTTTGGTGGATGGTGACGCCCGGTAATCCGCTGAAAAGCAAGGCGGAGCTTGCGCCGCTGAAAACCCGCATCGATGCGTGCGAAAAACTGATTTCCGATCCGCGGATCAAGGTGACTGCGTTTGAACAGTCGCTTGGCATGAGTTACACCGCCAACACGCTTGCCAAGATCAAGGCGCGCAATCCGCATGTGCATTTCATCTGGGTCATGGGTGCGGATAATCTGCGCAATTTCCATCGCTGGCAGAAATGGCGCAAGATTGCCGAGACTTTTCCGATTGCGGTGATCGACAGGCCGGGGGCGACCCTTGCTTATCTCTCTTCCACCATGGCGCAGGCTTTCAGCAATGCGCGCATCGATGAAGAAGATGCCGGAGTTTTGTGGAAAAAGACCGCTCCAGCATGGGTGTTTATTCACGGTCCACGCTCGACACTGAGTTCTACCGCACTGCGCAATTGCCATACATAGGGTATATCGACAGAGTTACCGTCCCACATCTTGAAAAGTTAACACTTTGGTGCCAACTTTATCGTGTGGCGCGCAGATTCGCGTCACGCGGTACCTGTTTTGTCATTTTCGGAAAGGAAAACCACTGACAACAGTACACACCAAGGGAAGAGCTTTCAGCGCTGTCCCAAAGGGTCTGGAGAGTGGCGTTGATGCCGCCCGTCGTGCCCTCGGAACCGTTCTCGCCAGTGTCGAGGACTCAAAAGCAGAAGATATCGTTTACCTGAACATCACTGGAAAATCGGCGCTTGCGGACTACATGGTTGTAGTTTCCGGGCGCTCCAGCAGACATGTCTCTGCGATCTGCGAACACCTCATCAGCGACATGAAGGATGATGGTTTCCGCCACTCCCGCGTCGAAGGCCTTGAGCTGGGTGACTGGGTGGTGATCGACGCCGGTGATGTGATCATCCACGTGTTTCGTCCCGAAGTGCGCGCGTTCTACAACATCGAAAAGATGTGGGCGACGCCCGATATCGAGGAAGAAACCCGTCATTGATGCGGTTCTAAAGCCGATCTGACGGATCGGCCACATAGAAATCCGCAGCCTGTCCTGATAAGAGCGCAACGGTCATATGTTGCGGTACGGATGGAATTGTGAATGCGGATTTCAATTTTTGCGGTGGGGCGGCTGAAATCCGGCCCTGAAAAAGATCTTGCGTCGCGTTATCTGGACCGCTTTGCCAAGAGCGGACCAGCGATCGGCTTTGAGTTTTCACGCACAATAGAAGTGGCCGAAAGCCGCGCGTCCAACGCTGAAACGCGCAAGCGCGAGGAAGCGGCCATGCTGGAAAAGCATCTGGCCGATGGTGCCGCGCTTATTCTGCTCGACGAGCGCGGCAAAGCGCTCGACAGCCCCGCCTTTGCCGATCTGTTCGGCACCCTCCGTGATGGCGGCAAGCGCGATCTGGTGATTGCCATTGGCGGCGCAGATGGGCTTGACCCTGCTCTTTACGACAAAGCGTCGGCCGTTTTATGTCTCGGTAAACTCACCTGGCCGCATCAGCTTGTGCGGATTTTGATTGCCGAGCAGCTTTATCGGGCGGTGACGATCCTTTCCGGTCATCCTTATCATCGTGTTTGATGGGTCGCCTCGTTTTGGGCGCAAAACACGGCTTTGTGTCGCGGTGCAACAAGTCCCTATTGGCGCGAAGCAGCGAAGCATCGTATGGTCGCGCATCTTTTTGACAGTAAAGACAGTCCTTATGACAAAGGCGCGCAGAAGAGACAGGTGGACGGCTCTTTCGAGCGTGCTGCTTGCTGCCTGCATGTCGCTTTCCTGTCCGTCTTTTTCGGCATTCGCGCAGGAAGATGCTCCACCATCAACACCGCCTGTCGTGCAGCAGCCCGCGCAGCCGGGAGAGCTTGACGCGCTTGAAAAACGCCGTGACCAGAACCGGCAGGATTTGCAGGAACTGGTCGATAGCATCGGTCTTTCCGAAGACAAATCACGGCAGATGCAGGAGAGCATCGCCGCTCTCAATCTGGATACGACCCGGATCAAGGATGAATTGATCGCGTCTGCTCAGCGCCGCAAGGATCTGGAAGCCAAGATCAATGATGGTGAAGATCGGCTGGCCAAACTCGGTATTCGCGATGATGAGGTAAAGGCATCGTTGCGAGAACGCCGTGGTGTGCTGGCAGAAGTGCTGGCCGCCTTGCAGCGTATGGGGCGCAATCCGCCGCCTGCCCTTCTCGTTTCACCCGAAGATGCCTTGGCATCCGTGCGCAGCGCCATTCTTCTCGGCGCCGTCGTTCCCGGCATTCGCGGCGAGACGGATAAGCTTGTTTCCGCTCTCAAAGAGTTGACCGATGTGCGCCAAGCCATCGCAGGCGAAAAAGAGCAGCTGACGACGGCGATGACTTCCAGCCTTGAAGAAGAAAAACGGCTCGATCTGCTGCGCATCGAAAACGAGAAACGCAACAGGCAGACGGCGAGCGATCTGGAAGCAGAACGTAAACGTTCTGAAGAACTTGCGAGCAAAGCGACCAGTCTGGAAGGCCTGGTGGCGTCGCTCGAAAACGAGATTTCTTCGGTGCGCGATGCCAAGGAGCAGGAGCGTCTGGAAGAGGAGCGGATGGCCGCTCTTTCGCAGTCGGAACGGGACAAGGTGCAGGCCCAAACCGAGGCTGGAATGCCCGATAAAAACCGCATTGCGCCCGCATATCCGTTTTCGAGTCTGAAGGGTAAACTGGTGCTGCCGGTTTCTGGCGATGTGCTGCGGAGGTTCGGCGATGCCGATGGAACCGGGCATTTTTCAAAGGGAATGGTGGTGGCGACGGGCCCGGAAGCGTTGGTGACGGCGCCTGCGGATGGCTTCGTGGTATTTGCCGGAGAATTTCGCAGTTATGGCCGCATGATTATTCTCAATGCCGGTGACGGTTATCATCTGGTTTTGACAGGCATGGACAATGTGAGGACGAGGCAGGGCATGTTTGTGTTCTCTGGCGAACCCATTGCGTCCATGGGCGCAAAAAGAGTGGCAAGTGCAGCCGCATTGGCGCTGGAAACTGACAGACCAACACTTTACATTGAATTCAGGAAAGACGGCGTACCAGTTGATTCTCAACCATGGTGGACCGCAAAAAATACCGGAAGGGCGCGCAATGATTCGTAAGGCTTCACTCCTCATCATCGGTGGACTTATGGGTGCCACAGCGATGAGCGTTATCTACTCGGCCAGTATGCCGGCACAGGCTGCCGGTCCTTCGACGTATAAGGAGCTGTCGATTTTTGGTGACGTGTTCGAACGCGTGCGTGCTCAATATGTGACGCCGCCGGACGACAGTAAGCTGGTGGAAAATGCCATTAACGGCATGTTGACGTCGCTTGATCCGCATTCGAGCTTCATGAATGCCCAGGACGCCAATGATATGCGCACCCAGACCAAGGGTGAATTCGGCGGTCTCGGTATCGAAGTGACGATGGAAAACGAGCTGGTCAAAGTCATCTCGCCCATGGATGACACGCCTGCCGCCAAGGCCGGTATTCTGGCTGGCGACTTCATTTCGGAAATCGATGGTCAGCCGGTTCGTGGTCTGAAGCTGGAAGAAGCCGTCGAAAAGATGCGCGGCGCGGTGAAGACACCGATCAAGCTGACTGTTATCCGTCAGGGTGCCGACAAGCCGCTCGATATCACGGTCGTGCGTGACGTGATTGCAGTTCGTGCGGTCAAGTCCCGCGTCGAAGGCGGTGATGTCGGTTACCTGCGCGTGATTTCCTTCACCGAAAAGACCTATGACGATCTGGAAAAAGCGATCAAGAAGATCAAGGAAGACGTGCCTGCCGACAAGTTGAAGGGCTACGTTCTCGATTTGCGTCTTAATCCGGGCGGTCTGCTGGATCAGGCCATCAATGTGTCCGACGCCTTCCTTGAGCGTGGAGAAGTGGTTTCGACCCGTGGTCGTAACCCGGACGAAACCCGCCGCTTCAACGCGACGGCTGGCGATCTGACCGATGGCAAGCCGGTTATCGTGCTGGTCAACGGTGGTTCGGCCTCCGCTTCGGAAATTGTGGCCGGTGCCCTCCAGGATCTGCGTCGCGCAACGGTTGTCGGTACGCGTTCGTTCGGTAAGGGCTCCGTGCAGACGATCATTCCGCTGGGTGATGCCGGTGCGCTTCGTTTGACGACGGCGCTCTATTACACGCCATCGGGCAAGTCCATTCAGGGCACGGGCATCGCACCGGATATCAAGGTCGATCAGCCGCTGCCGCCGGAACTTCAGGGCCGTGTGCGTGCCGAAGGCGAATCCAGCCTGCGTGGTCACATTCAGGGCCAGAGCGAGACGGATGAAGGTTCAGGTTCGGCAGCCTATGTACCGCCGGAAGCCAAGGACGATCTTCAGCTCAACTACGCTCTCGACTTGATGCGTGGCAGCAAGACCGACCCGTCCTTCCCGCCGAATCCCGATAAGGCTGTCGTCAACAAGCAGTAAGAGTTGAGAGCATCGGATATTCCGGTGCTCTTTCTTTCGGCTCGCATTAGTCACGGATAGATCATTGTCTTCAGACCTGCGCAAACCGCTCATGGGTCGACAAAAAAGAAAAAGCGCCGGATCGCTCCGGCGCTTTTCTGTGCTTGGTGTTCTGACCGTGATTGCGGTGGGCGGCATTGGCGGGTTTTCCGTTTACACCGCACTGTCTCCCGGCAATCTGGAGCGGAGTTCCACTGCACCGAATGTTGTGCTGAGCGATAATGCATCTGATCCGGCTGCATCGGCTCAGGCAAAGAACGATACGGCCATCGACCCACTTTCTCTGCAAAACGGTCGTTCCGGTGCCCATGTTCAGAGAAACACGATGGACGACGGCAACGTCGTCTCGGTGTTTTCTCCGCGTTCCCGCGATGGCGACGGCCCCGTTTTGATGAGCGGCCAGACCTATGGGCAGGATTTGCGCGTCGCGACGCAACCCAATGAAGATCTGTTGGAAGACAATGCTTTCGGCAGAATTCCAAAGGTCAGCGCCGACGGATTACGACCGATGGAGCAATATGCGCGCCCATGGTCTGGTGCCAGAGGAACGCGCATCGCCATTATCGTTGGCGGATTGGGGCTGAGCCAGACCGGCACGCAAAAAGCCATTCGCGACCTTCCGCCAGAGGTGACGCTCGGTTTCGCCGCGAGCGGCAACAGCCTGCAACGCTGGATGCAGGAAGGCCGCCGCGAGGGTCACGAAATTCTGCTTCAGGTGCCGTTCGAGCCGTTTGGTTATCCCGGCACCAATCCGGGGCCGGATACGCTGCTGGTCGGTGATCCGGTCAAACTCAATCTGGAACGCTTGCACCGCTCCATGGCGAAAATCACCAATTACACCGGCATCATGAACTATCTCGGTGGTCGTATGATGGCCGATGAGAAGGCGCTGGAGCCGGTCATGCGTGATATTGGCAAGCGCGGTCTGCTGTTCCTTGACGATGGCTCGTCTGCACAATCCAAAAGCGCAACGATTGCCAAGGCACTGTCCGCACCGGCGGGGTTTTCAGATTTGCAGCTTGACGATCAGGTCAACGAAAACGCCATCTTGCGAAAGCTGGATGATCTGGAGCGGATCGCGCGGCGCAATGGCTCTGCGATCGGCGTTGCGTCCGCGTTCGATGAAAGCATCAAGGCGATTGCGAAATGGTCCGTGGAAGCGCAAGGCCGCGGCATCGAAATCGTCGGTGTTTCCGCGCTTGTGTCCGACAAGGCTGGACAGTAAGCCTCTCCTACAGTTTCATTCACGAGGTTCCCAAGATGACGATCAAAGCAGACGATCTTCCCTATCGCCCCTGCGTGGGAATTATGGTTCTGAATGCGCAAGGACTGGTGTGGGCCGGGCGGCGTATTTCTGCGGAAAACTCCGAGTTCGATGGCTCTCCGCAACTGTGGCAGATGCCGCAGGGTGGCATAGACAAGGGCGAGAACCCTCTGCCCGCAGCGATCCGTGAGCTGTATGAAGAAACGGGCATGAAGACCGTGACGCTTCTGGCGGAAGCGCCTGAGTGGATCAATTACGACCTGCCGCCGCAACTCATCGGCATCGGTCTGCGTGGCAAATACCGTGGACAGACGCAACGCTGGTTCGCTTTCCGCTTCGACGGTGAGGAAAGTGAAATCCAGATCAACCCGCCTCCTACCGGCCATACGGCGGAATTCGACGAGTGGGGCTGGAAATCGATGGAAAGCCTGCCAGACCTGATCGTGCCGTTCAAACGCGGGGTTTATGAGCAGGTGGTGGCGCAGTTCCGGCATTTGGCTGGAGAATAAACCAACAAAAAGGCGGCATAAATGCCGCCTTTTTCAGTTTAATGTCGAGAAGCTTACTCGGATTCAGCAGCGTCGGCAGAGTCGGCGTTGAGCTGGCCATATTTGCTTTCGCCGATATTGCCCAGAAGTTCGAGCTGTGTTTCGAGGAAGTCGATGTGACCTTCTTCATCGATGAGCAGTGTTTCGAACAGCTTCATCGAAACGTAGTCGCCTGCGTCATGACAGATATCGCGTGACTTCTTGTAGGCCGCGCGCGCGTCATATTCGCCTGCAAGGTCCGCTTCCAGCACTTCCTTGACGTTCTGGCCAATGCGCAAGGGCGCAACGGTCTGAAGGTTCGGGTGGCCTTCAAGGAAGATGATGCGGTCGATGATCTTGTCGGCGTGCTGCATCTCTTCGATGGACTCAGCGCGCTCTTTTTTAGCAAGCTTTGTGTAGCCCCAGTCATTCAGAAGCCGGTAATGGAGCCAATACTGGTTGACTGCACCGAGTTCGAGGAACAAAGCCTCGTTAAGCTGCTCGATGACTCTTTTGTCGCCTTTCAATGTCCGCTCTCCTGTTGTCTTCATGCAATTGTCTGAGGCGTGACATAAAATCAAAAACATCGGCTTCCGTCGAGTGGCGACGGGCATGATATTCTTCGGTGGTCTTAATAATCAGTTCCACAACGGATGGAAAACAGCCGCAGCAACGGCCACGTTTTTCCATGGCGTGGTACACTTTGGCAGGCACGATAAGCTGCCAACAGTCATCGTCGAGCATCTCGTTGATGACGTCGCGAATCTCTTTATCCGTAATGTAATTGCAGCTGCAAACGAGCATGGTTCATTGCCTGTGTGACGCAACACGTTGTTTTCATTCTTAAACCAAAACAGGACATCGGCTGTCAAGAAAAACATCTAATATTGAACAATCGCACATATTAGACTCATTCTAAACTTAACGAAAATCCTCGTATTTTCATCTGGTTAGTCGTAATTCGCAGCCAGACTAAAGTAATCAAGTTTTTGTCACCGTGGCAAAATCAACGCAACGTGATCACGAAAATGTTACTGACTTACGGCGGCGTGAGGGCTGTGAGCCAGCCTCTCTACCTCAAACAAAATATTGGCCGCCATTGGCCGTCAACGTGGAGCCGGTAATGAAACCAGCGTCGTCGGAGGCAAGAAACAGCACGCAGCGTGCGATTTCCTCTGGCTCCCCCAGCCGCCCGACTGGAATCTGCGGCAGGATGCGGTCGTTGAGCACGGCCTCTGGAATGGCGCGCACCATCTCGGTGCCGATGTAGCCGGGGCAGATGGCATTCACGGTGATATTGCGGGATGCGCCCTCTTGCGCCAGGGCTTTGGTGAGGCCGATATCGCCTGCCTTTGCGGCAGAATAGTTGGTTTGCCCCGCCTGCCCTTTCTGGCCGTTGATCGAAGAGATATTGACGATGCGGCCAAAACCGCGTTCGCGCATGCCCGGCCAAACGGGGTGCGTCATGTTGAAAGCGCCGGTGAGATTGGTGTCGATGACATCGCGCCATTGCTGTGGCGTCATTTTATGAAACATCGCATCGCGCGTAATTCCAGCATTGTTGACCAGAATTTCAATCGGCCCCAAGGCTTTTTCCACCTCGGCGATGCCAGCAACACAGGCATCGTAGTCACGAATATCCCATCGATAGGCGGGAATGCCGGTTTCGTTTTGAAACTGCTCGGCGCGATCTTCCGTGAAGGCGTAATTGACCGCGACCGTGTAGCCCGCGGCATGAAACGCCTTGGCAATGGCCGCGCCTATGCCGCTTGTACCGCCTGTTATCAACGCAACCCGGCTCATCTGAAGGCTCCTTATTTTATCTCGTTAAGCCTTTAGATTTCCCATGATGGCATTTCAATGATGAAGGACGATTACAGACCTTCGATACACATGGCGACACCCATGCCACCGCCGATGCACAGCGTGACGAGGCCTTTTTTTGCACTGCGGCGTTTCATCTCGAACAACAGCGTATTCAGGACGCGTGCGCCGGATGCGCCGATGGGATGGCCGATGGCGATGGCGCCGCCATTGACGTTTACGATGTCTGGATCAAGACCAAGATCGCGTACCACGGCGCAGGACTGAGCGGCAAAGGCTTCGTTTGCCTCAACGAGATCAAGCGCGGACGTTGTCCATCCGGCTTTGGCGAGTGCCTTTCGCGAGGCAGGAATGGGTCCAGTGCCCATGATTTGCGGATCAACGCCCGCTGTCGCCCAAGAGGCAATCCGCGCTAAGGGCTGAAGCCCCCGCTTTGCCGCTTCGGCTTCCGTCATCAACAACACGGCGGCTGCACCATCATTCAGGCCGGAGGCATTACCGGCGGTGACTGTGCCCTCCTTGTCGAAGGCGGCGCGCAGTTTCGACATGGTTTCGAGCGAGGCGCCAGCGCGAATATATTCATCGGTATCGACAATGACGTCGGCCTTGCGGCCCTTGATGTTAAAAGGCACGATTTCGTCGGCAAAACGGCCAGCGGCCTGCGCGGCCTCTGCGCGGTTTTGAGATGTGACGGCGAACTGGTCCTGTTCGTCACGTGAAATTTGCCATTGGCGGGCGATGTTTTCCGCAGTTATTCCCATATGATAGCCATAAAAGGCGTCGGTGAGGCCGTCTTTCAACATGGTGTCCACCATCTTGAAGTCACCCATCTTCACGCCGCCGCGCAAATGGGCGCAGTGCGGTGCCATGGACATGGATTCCTGCCCACCCGCAATGATGATGGAGGCATCGCCGGCGGCAATCTGCTGCATTCCGAGTGCCACGGCGCGAAGGCCGGAGCCGCAAAGCTGGTTGATGCCGAAAGCGGTGGCTTCTTGCGGAATGCCTGCCTTCATCGCTGCCTGTCGTGCCGGATTCTGGCCTTCGCCTGCCGTCAAAACCTGACCCAGAATGACCTCATCGACCTCGTTTGCGGCAATGCCGGCGCGGTCCAGCACGGCTTTGATGACCGTTGCGCCAAGCTCATGGGCTGAAGTGTTGGCAAAGCTGCCGTTGAAGGAGCCGACAGCCGTGCGCGCAGCGCTGACGATGACGATTGACGATGAAGGCATTGAAATCTCCCGTGTTGCGGCGGGAGACTGGCAAAGCTTTGAAATCAAGTCAAATCATGTTCCCTCATAGGGCTATGCGAAAAACATAAGACCGAAATCATGAGAAAAGAACTGGAAAACAGATTACGCGCCGTGGCGACAATAATCTCAGAGAATGCTGCGCAAAAAATTGACTGCTGCATTGCACAAAACATTTGTCAGATGGCTTTATTTAAGCATAAACTTGAAATCGGGAAGAGCAAAAACACCTGATAAAAAGAAAATACCAGGATCGCGAGGAGGCGAGCATGGCAAAACACAATGGCGAGACCATCATCAAGAAATATGCCAACCGGCGGCTCTATAACACCGGCACCAGCACCTATGTGACGCTGGAAGATCTGGCGAAAATGGTCAAGCGCGGCGAGGAATTCAAGGTTCAGGATGCCAAGACGTCCGAGGACATCACCCATGCGGTTCTAACGCAGATCATCATGGAGCAGGAAGGCAAAACCGGCAATACGCTGTTGCCGACCGCGTTTTTGCGACAGCTGATATCCTATTATGGCGACCAGATGCAGATGGTGGTGCCAACCTTTCTGGAGCATTCCATGAAAGCGTTTTCCGAGCAGCAAAGCCAGATGCAAGAGCATATGGGCAAAGCGTTTGGAGATGCCTCAAGCGTCAAAAACTTCTCCTCGCCGTTCGGTTTCATGGAAGAGCAGGTGAAGCGCAATACCGAGCTTTTCCGCCAAGCCATGCAGGTGTTTACGCCGTTTCCCATGCCGCCAGTGCCTAAAGAGGCAAGGAAACCCGATGCTTCCGAGATCGATGATCTGAAGGCGCAATTGCGCACGCTTCAGACCAAACTCGATCAGCTCTAAGCATTTCCAGCAAAGTGCGAAGCGGTTTTGCGTCCGGATAATGCGTTAAAACAAATAAATAGAGCGTTTTCGCGTTTCGAAGAAAGGCGGAAATGCTCTAAGCGGCCTTTTCGGGAACGCGAAGTAACAATAGAAGTCCCGCGCCGAGAAATATGGTCAGCATGGCCATGCCGACATGCGCGGAGCCTGTTGCGTATGTGGCGATGGAAAAGGACAGCGTTGCCATGAAACTGGTGGCGCGACCGGACAGCGCGTAAATGCCGAAATATCGTCCGGCCTCTTCTATCGTGATGTTGCGTGCGAGGTAGGAGCGTGACGACGCTTGCACCGGGCCGAAGGCAAGGCCGATCAGCACGCCGTAAAGGAGATAGGCTTTTTCTGCGGCGGTGGAGAACAGTCCTTCGCTGGTGGATGCTGGCAGATGAAGCAGCCCAAATAGGGTGGACTCTTTCTGTGTTGAGACGATGCCGACGGTGGCGGCGAGGAGTAGCGCGAGGCTTATCAGGATCATGGTGCGTGAGCCGAGGCGTTGATCCAGACGGCCCGCTATCAGGCAGCCGCCAATCGCCACGATGTTGAGGATGATGCCGTAGATACCGATTTCCATCGTGCCCCAGCCGAACATGCCTGCCGCGAACGCGCCGCCAAGGATCAGAACGCCGTTGACGCCGTCCTGATAGAGCATACGCGCAATCAGAAACCGCGTGATGATGGGGCGGCTTTTCAGCTCTCTCAGCGTCGTTTTCAGTTCTGATATGCCTGAGTGAACAGCCTTCGCCAGCGGCAGGCCTTTTTTGACATCCGGTGTGAAAAAGAACATCGGCAGGATGAACACGAAATACCAGAGCGCGGAAATCGGGCCGGTGATGCGGGCGTCTTCACCCGTCGCCGGATCAAGCCCGAATAGCGCAGGAATGCCGATAATCGTCACGCCTGTGCTTGGGTTTGCGGCCAAAAATACCACAACGAAAATCAACACCACCATGCCGCCGAGATAACCAAGCCCCCACGCGGTGTTGGATATGCGCCCGACATTTTCAGAAGTGGTCAATCGCGGCATCATGGAATCATTGAAGACGATAGAGAACTCCGCCGCTATCGACGCCAAAATCATGAAGGTGACGGGCAAAAGGATCGCCGAGCCGGGGGCCGCGAACCACAACATCGACAGGCTGATGATCTTGATAACAGCGAAGAAGGCGATCCATGGTTTTCGCGAGCCGGATTGATCCGCGATGGAGCCAAGAATGGGCGAGAAAACAGCTATTATCAGCGAGGATGTCGTTGCCACGTTGCTCCACGTCGTCTGCGCAGAAATCGGGTCTGCCGTCAGTCGAGCAACGAAGTAGGGGCCAAAAATGAAGGTGGTGACGACGGTAAAGAACGGCTGAGCGGCCCAATCGAACAGCATCCAACCCCAGATACCGCGTTTTGTCACGGTTGCTCCGGTCGTGGGGGAGGAGGCGTCCATTCGTCACCCTTTCGGCCGGTGGTATAAGGATATGAAAATGGCGCTTGGTCTCGCTCCACGTCATCCTCGGGCCTGACCCGAGGATCTGCCAACGTTCAATAAAAATTAGACGTTGTAGATGCTCGGGACAAGCCCGAGCATGACGAAAGAACGAAATCTTGCGCCTGAATATCAGACGTTGCGAGACTGGACTATATCCGAAAGCAGACCGGCGGCAACCGTGAGGCGGGCGAGGTTTGTCTCGCCGCTATCGCTGAGGCCCCCTAGTTCCGAGACGATGCGGTTGACGCGGACGCGGTCTGCTGCATACCACGCCTGCACCGGGTTCTTCTCCTTGGCATGTTCCGTCAGCGCCGAGATGACGATGCGGCGGCGGGACGATGCGATCTGGTCCTGACTGCGCAGCAGGGCAAGGCTCTCATAGTGGTCCGCAGGCGTGACGCGCTGGCCTGCATCGAGCAGCCTTGCGACCCGGAAGGTTGCGGACACTGCGGCGTAGCTTTCGGCAGCGCGGGCAAGCGTGGTTTTTGCCTGTTCTGCAATCAGCATGATTTCCGGCACGTAAACCAGCAGCGAAAGCGTGCCGAGTTCTCGCACCAGTGCCGGTGCCACGCCGTCGATCTCGTTGATGCCAATCTCGTCCTGGAACTTCGTTGCTGCGGGCGAAAGCGTCTTGATCGCCACTTTCAAACGCTCGATTTCATCTGTCATAGAGCCGGCAGCGACGCTGCTCGTCTGGAGATAAAGCCGTGTGGCATCTGTGAAGATACGGGCGATAGTGGCGTAAAGTCCGTTCTGGACCTGACCGGAAATCTGGCCGTCCAGCTTGTCGATTTCGCTCCACAGGCGTTTCAGGCCAAAGCCATCTTCGACGATCATCGCTGCCTTGACGACAGCCGGAGCCAACAGACCGCTGGCATCCACCAGTTTTTGCACAAAGCCCGGACCGCCGCGATTGACCACCTGGTTGGCAAGGGATGTCGCAACGATTTCGCGGTGCAGGCGGTGGTTGGTGATGTCAGCCGCATAAGCTCTCTGCATCTTGCTTGGGAAATAATCCGTCAGAAGATGCTGGAGATAAGGCTCATCCGGCAGGGTGCTGGCCACCAGCGTATCGAACAGCGTGAGTTTTGCGTAAGATAGAAGCACGCCGATTTCTGGCCGGGTCAACGGCTTTCCGGCGGCGTAACGTTCGCTGAATTCCGCGTCGTTGGGTAGGGTTTCCACCTTGCGGTTCAACAGGCCAGCGGTTTCCATCGCGCTCATCAGGCGGCCAAGTTCCTCGCGGTTTTCCGTGCCACGACGCTCAGTCAGCGAAATGGCCAGTGACTGGAGGTAGTTGTTGCGCAGAACGAGTTGCGCCACTTCTGTTGTCATGGAGGCCAGAAGCTGGTTGCGCTTTGGCAAGGTCAGGCGTCCGTCATTGACGGGGGAGGCCAGTGCGATCTTGATATTGACCTCGACGTCTGAAGAATTGACACCTGCCGAGTTGTCGATGGCGTCCGAATTGCATCGTCCGCCCCCCAGCGCATAGGCAATACGCGCCTTCTGGGTGATGCCGAGGTTTGCACCTTCGCCGATGACCTTGGCACGAACCTCCGTTGCATTGATGCGGATCGGATCATTGGCGCGGTCGCCCACTTCGGCGTTGGTTTCCACCGCGGCCTTGACGTAAGTGCCGATGCCGCCGAACCACAAAAGATCGACGGGCGCTTTCAAAATCGCCGTCATGATTTCAAACGGCGTTGCCACGGCCTTATCAAGACCGATGGCGGCCATCGCTTCCGGTGTCAGCGTTACGGACTTTTCCGAGCGGGAAATGATCATCGCGCCTTTGGAAAGGGCAGCACCATCATAATCCTGCCAGCTGGAACGCGGCAGATCGAACAGGCGCTTGCGCTCCGCAAAGGACTTGTCGGTATCCGGTGTTGGATCGATGATAATATCGCGATGGTCGAAGGCGGCGATCAGTTCGATCTTTTCAGACAGCAGCATACCGTTGCCGAAAACGTCACCGGACATATCACCCACGCCGACCACCTTGAAAGGCGTCGTTTGAATGTCGGTGTCGATCTCGCGGAAGTGCCGCTTGACCGTTTCCCAGCCGCCGCGAGCGGTGATGCCCATTTTTTTATGGTCGTAACCGGCAGAGCCTCCAGATGCGAAGGCGTCATCCAGCCAGAAGCCTGCTTCGCGCGCCAAACCATTGGCGGTATCGGAGAACGTGGCCGTGCCCTTGTCGGCGGCGACGACGAAATACGGGTCATCGCCATCCAGCCGCAGGGTGTCTGCGGGCGGAATAATGTCATCGCCGACAATGTTGTCGGTGATAGAAAGCAGGGTGCGGATATAGGTCTTGTAGGCGTCCTTGCCCGCGTTGAAGACTTCATCGCGGTTGCCGCCAACCGGCAGGGTCTTCGGGAAGAAGCCGCCCTTGGCACCCACAGGCACGATCACCGCGTTCTTGACCTGCTGGGCTTTGACCAGTCCCAACACTTCCGTGCGGTAATCCTGTCCGCGATCCGACCAGCGAAGCCCGCCACGGGCGACCTTGCCAAAGCGCAGATGGACGCCTTCGACTTCCGTGCCGTACACGAAGATTTCGCGGAACGGGCGCGGGTCCGGCAGGCCATCAAGAAGTTTCGGATCGAACTTGAAGGCCAGCATGGCCTTGGTCGAACCATCGTCATTGCGCTGGAAATAATTGGTGCGCAGCGTCGAATCCACCGCGTTGACATAACGGCGTAGCGTGCGGTCCTCATCCAGATTGGGCACGCCGGATAGCGCCGTCTCAATGGCTTTGTGAATATCGGACAGCTTACGCAGGCGCGGCTTTTCGCCAAGCTTCGGATCGAAGCCATAAGCAAAAAGCTCGAAAATCTTCGTCGCGATGGTCGGGTATTTATAAAGAGTTTCGGAAATATGCTCCTGCGAATAGACGATGCCCGTCTGGCGCAGATAACGGGCATAGGCACGCAACACGGAGACTTCGCGAACGCTCAAGCCAGCCGCAAGGATCAGGCGGTTGAAATTGTCATTGTCCACCGTGCCATCGAAGGCCGCCAGAAATGCCTCCTCGAGCCGTGGACCGTTGGCCGCAAGGTCAAGCTTCACACCCTGCTGAACCTTGAGCTCCATGTCGTGCAGAACGATGGTGCGGGTTTCATCGCCAGACACCACGCCAACATCGAAGGTGCGTTCGCTGATGACGCTGAAACCGAGATTTTCGAGCAGTGGCACGCGGCGCGACAGCGGCAGATGGCCATCACGGTGGAAAATCTTCAGCGACAACACGCCGTCTGCCTGATCTGCGGTGCGATAGAACTCTATCCGCACCGGTTCACCGGCTGCGGTGGCAGCGATATCGGCAATATCACCAATGGCCTCTTCCGGCGTAAACGCTTCCTGATAGGCCTGATCGACATCCAGAACCGGGGAGCCGGGTTGCGACAGCGACACGAAATGGTCGATCCAGCGCGCGGCGATATCGCTGACGGCATCTTCCAGCTTGTCCTGCGCAACACGTGGCGTCTTGCCATTGGTGCGACCGACGATGAAGTGCACGCGGGCAACGGCACCTTCGGGGAAGGCGGGATAATAGGCGGAAATATGCCCGTCATAGACGCGGGCAAGGTAGTCGCCGATCTTTTCGCGGACGTAAGAATTGTATTCCTCACGCGGCACGAAAATGATGACGGACACGAAGCGGTCAAAACGGTCTATACGCGGCAGAACGCGCACGCGGGGGCGGTCGCTGAGTTCCATGATCTGTTCGATGAAGCGGATCAAAAGATCCTCTTCGATCTGGAAAAGATCGTCACGCGGATAGGATTCCAGCGTGTTTTGCAAAATGCGTCCGGAGTGGCTGTTTGGGTCGAAGCCGAAATGGTGCTCCACCTCGGCCACCTTGGCGCGCAGAAGCGGGATGCGCTTGACCGAATGGGTATAGGCCGTGGCCGTAAACAGGCCGACGATGCGCAGTTCACCGATGACATTGCCATCCGCATCGAAACGCTTGATGCCGATATAATCCATATAGGCGCGGCGGTGGACGGTGGATTTCACATTGGCTTTGGTGACAATCAGAAAGTCGGGGCCATCCAGAAACGCCAGAATTTCCGGCGTCGTCGTCACGGCATCCTTGCCAAGACGCAAGACACGTACATCGGGATCGCTGAGAATGCCAAGTCCGGTGCCTTCGCCACGCTCGACCTTCGCATCCTTGCCCTTGCCGGAATAGCTATATTCGCGCATGCCGAGGAAGGTGAAGTTGTCGTTGCGCAACCATTCCAGAAAGGCTTCTGCCTCGCTGCGTTCCGCTTTGCGACGGCTGGAGCCACGCTCCTTCAACTCCCCGAAGGCTTCGTCCAGTTTTGCGAGCATCGGCTTCCAGTCATCAAAGGCCCACTGGACCTGCGACAAAACGAAGCGGAGCCGCTTTTCCAGTGCTTCTGCCGCCTGTGGAGTGATTGGCGCGATGTGGATTTGGATAAGGCTGATATTGTCTTGCGGCGCATCCGTCTCGGGATCGGCAAGCCGATATCCGCCGACAGCATTCACGTCCGCAACCAGAATGGGGTGGACGGCAAGATAGAGGCCGCGATAGCTGCTGGTCACTTCCCCCATGATGGAATCGTAGAGGAACGGCATGTTCTGGCCGATAACGGTCAGAACAGACACGGGAATTTCGCGTGGCGTCACACCGTCGACATGGGCGATACCGATATGGGCGGTGTCTTTTTTCCAGCGCGAAAGCTCAAGCGCGGTGTGTTGCACCGCGACTGACAGCATTTCTGGAGAATAATGTTCTATATCGTCGGTGCTGGCACGACTGAAAATAGTATCCGGATCGATAAAAGGCTTGTTGGAGGCTTCCGCCAGTTTTCTGGATTTTTCGAGCTGTTTGTCGCGTTTTGGATTGTTTCGGTAGCCCATTTTGCCTTTTTTCCTTCAAAATGATGAGGGATTATTCCGGAAAATCGAAAAAATCGTCATTTCCATCAAATTCGAATCGGATATTGGCGCGGAATTGTGAATAGTTTAAGTGGCAATCAATGCTTTAAACGCCGATAAGAAATTTTATTCGATTTAAAAAGCAATTTCGTGCTTTATAGGCTTACTTTCCGAAGTATCGATTTGCTGACGGATGTTAACGTCTGAGAGACCCTATTGTGACGTCATAGTCACGGTAGAAGCAAATTATTGATTTCCACGTATTTTTGTGGTACACCATAAAAACTGATCCACAGCGTGGCATTTGCGTGCCCAAAAACACCACGAAAGCAACCCACCACTTGCACGCGGTTTCCGTGACATATCGATTGTTGTGTTATCGACCTGCGGGTTGCGAGATGAATTATTTTTGAGCGCACGTCTGTACCAGTACGAAGTTATCTGACGGTTTCCCCCGTCTCATCCGGGCCTGACCGACCCGACCCTCGGAGACCTCTCCGGGTGTACGTAACAGGGAGTTTTTAGAACGAATGACGACCCAGCAGAAAAAATCTCCAGCGCGTCACGGTTTCCGGACCGGCGAAGCGATCGTTTATCCCGCACATGGTGTCGGCACCATTTCGACAATTGAAGAACAGGAAGTTGCGGGCATGAAGCTCGAACTTTTCGTCATCGATTTCGAAAAGGACAAGATGCGCCTTAAGGTTCCTGTCGCCAAGGCTGTCACCATCGGCATGCGCAAACTGTCCGAAGGAGATTTCGTCGAGCGCGCACTGAAAGTTGTTCAGGGCAAGGCTCGTGTCAAGCGCACCATGTGGTCGCGTCGCGCACAGGAATATGATGCCAAGATCAATTCCGGCGATCTCATCGCCATTGCTGAAGTGGTGCGCGATCTTTACCGCGCCGAAAATCAGCCTGAGCAGTCCTATTCCGAGCGTCAGCTTTACGAAGCTGCCCTCGACCGCATGGCCCGCGAAATCGCTGCCGTGAACAAGATGTCCGATACGGAAGCCGTTCGCCTCATTGAGATCAATCTCAATAAGGGACCAAAGCGCGGCAAGACCGTTGAAGAAGACGACGCTCAGGACTCGCAAGACGACTCCCAGGACGAAGCGGCGTAAGCTTCCATCGTTCGATACTGTCAAAGAACCCGCCCGCCGAGGCGGGTTTTTTGTTTCTGCGCCAAACATGGCGGTTGTTTGTTATACGACTGTTATCGTTCCACCTCTGCGCAGAAACGGCAGCACCCGGCGCATGTCTCTTGGGTGCAGTGCCACGCATCCGGCAGTGGGTTCATAACCGGGCCGGATCATGTGCATAAAAATGGCTGAGCCGCGATTGCGTTTTCGCGACGTGATGTTCCAGTCCAGCACGAGGCAAACATCGTAAAGGCCGTCCTGCCGCTGCATTTCTTCGTGACTGGGTTTGAAGGGGGCTTTGACCAAACGGTTATAGTTGGGGCTATCCGGTGCATCGCACCAGAGCATCTTCGGCTGTGTACGATACATCGTCAGCGATGTTTGAAGCGAGGCCATTCGTTCACCGCGATGGAAGCCGTAGAGCAGGGGCAGGGTGGCAATGGGTGTTTTGCCATCGCCTTCACGTTTGAAGGCCGTGCGCCCGTTGCGGCCAATCGCGGCTTGAAATGTCAGGTGGCCGAGTTGCAGAAGCGCTCGGCTTTTGATGCGTGGTGCGGCGCGGACAATCAGCTTTGAAAGCATTTTTTGCGGTGTTTTTGTTTTAATCATCGCCATTTTCACGAGATTTTGCTTTGTAGGTGTTCCAACGTGACGTCATAGCACTTCGTTATCTGCTGACAAAGGGTTGACGTTGGCGCGTCAAACCGCTGAATTGGCTCATTAAAGAGTAGCATATTGATACCGCAAACCCGCTCTACACATTTGCGCGATATGCTTGATACACAATGAAAGGCTGAGAAATCCCATGACGGCCCGTACACTTCTTCTGGTAGACGACGACGACGATCTTCGCGAGACGCTTGCCGAGCAACTGTCTCCCTATGAAGAGTTTTCGCTTCTGACCGGCGCCAATGCCAACGCTGCGATCCAGACCGCAAAATCCACGCAGGTCGATCTTTTGATCATGGATGTCGGTTTGCCGGATATGGATGGGCGCGAGGCTGTGAAGCTTCTGCGCAAAAACGGCTTCAAAGCGCCGATCATTATGCTCACCGGCCACGACACGGACTCCGATACGATCCTGGGTCTGGAAGCTGGCGCGAATGATTATGTGACCAAGCCTTTTCGTTTCGCCGTGCTTCTGGCCCGCATTCGTGCGCAGTTGCGCCAGTATGAGCAGAGCGAGGATGCGGTCTTTACCGTCGGTCCTTACCAGTTCAAACCGAGCCAGAAATTGCTGACGACCGATGACGGAAAGAAAATCCGTCTGACCGAGAAAGAAGCGGCCATCATTCGTTATCTCTACCGCGCAGGCAGTGCGGTGGTGACCCGCGATGTGCTGCTGGAAGAGGTCTGGGGTTATAATTCCGGCGTCACAACGCACACGCTGGAAACCCACGTCTACCGTCTGCGCCAAAAGATTGAGCGGGATCCTTCGAATGCCGAGCTTCTCGTCACCGAGAATGGCGGCTACAAGATTGTTCCTTGATTGAAAATCTGACGGCGCGGCCCTTGTCTTGGCCGCGCGGTTGTTCGAGAACGTTTATAATTACGTTTCGGAGTTTCGAACGGCATGGCGTTAACGGACGATATTCAACTGCTGGCGCAGGTGCCCTTGTTTCAAGGGTTTACCGACGACCAGCTGCGTCTGGTCGCCTTTGGTGCCGAGCGGCGCAAAATTGCCGAGGGACAGGCGCTGTTTCGGGAACACTCCCCCGCCGAATGCGCTTTCGTCATCGCGCGCGGCGGCTTTGATCTTTATAGAGCCGGGCGTAGCGGCAAGGCTGAACTTCAGGCAAAGCCGGTGGCGGGCACGATGTTGTCGGAGCTTGCGCTTTTTACGCTGTGCGAGCGCAAATATACCGCTGTGGCGACGCAAGACTCCGAGGTTATCCGCATCACCCGCATTCTCTTCCATCGTATGATCGAAGAGTTTCCAGATGTTGCGGAGGTCGTCTTTGCACGCATACGCGATAACATCGCGTCTCTGGCCTCTGGAGCAACCGCGCTCCAGAGCCGTTTCTCCTAAACTTTAAAACTTGAAATGCGCCGTTACGGGGACGTGGTCGGATGGTCGGTTCCAGCCGCGGGCTTCGCGCAGGATGTCGATGCGCTCCAGCGATGGGCCGAGGTCTTGTGATGACCAGATGTGGTCCAGACGACGGCCACGGTCTGCGGCTTCCCAATCCTTGGCGCGGTAGCTCCACCAGGTGTAGATTTTCTCGCTGTCCGGCACGTTCAGGCGCATCAGATCGAGCCAGTTGCCCTTTTTCATGATCTCCAGCAGTCCTTCGGTCTCAACTGGCGTGTGGCTGACGATTTTCAGAAGCTGTTTGTGGGACCAGACATCGTTTTCCAGCGGGGCGATATTCAGATCACCGACGAGAATGGAGGACGTGCCGGGAACGCCGTCAGCGCTCAGTGCCTTCATCTCTTCGACGAAATCCAGCTTGTGCCCGAATTTCGGGTTGATGCTGCGGTCCGGCTCGTCGCCACCGGCAGGGACGTAGAAATTGTGCAGGCGAATTCTGCGCGAGCCGACCTGCACGATGCCGGAGATGTGGCGGGCATCGCCAATACCGCAATAATCCTGCCGGTGGTCTTCGGTCAGCGGCAGTTTCGACGCGATGGCAACGCCGTGATAGCCTTTTTGGCCGTGGATAATGATGTGCTCGTACCCCAAGGCTCTTAAGGGCTTGAGTGGAAACTCGCCATTCTGGCATTTCGTCTCCTGAAGGCAGATGACGTCGGGCTTGTAACGCACCAGAAACTGCTCGACGATTGGCATGCGCAGCCGCACCGAGTTGATGTTCCATGTGGTGATCGAAAAGGTCATGCCTGCGCTCCGTTGGTCCTTCAGGAAGGTTGGAGGCAGGCTTATCGCATCAGGCGGTCAACGGGAATCGTTTTCTCAACTTCATATCAACCGCGATTGCGGACTTCTTCATAATTGATGGCGAAGACCTTATCGTCCAGGGCAACGCCGGTCTGGACGTTGAAAATCATCACCGTTGTGTCCTTGTTCTGCGCGTCGGTGGTGGTCCACTGGCGGAGATCAAAGGTTTTCGGGTCGAACATCAGCGTGATGGTGCTATCGCCAAAAACGCTCTTGTCGCCCAGCACGATGGTGGTCAGGTCGGATTCCTGTTTGACGTCACGAACCTTCTGATTTCCCAGATCGATCTTATCCGACAACAGCAGGCTGAGTGGCGTTTTGGACAGGGGATACAAATCCCATGTTTTCAGCTTGTTGTTGCCAATGACGACATTCTTGCCATCGGAAATCACGCGCATGGGCGAGGGGTCTTCATAGTTGAAGCGCAGCTTGCCGGGGCGGGCGATATAAAACTTGCCGCCGGTCTGTTCACCACGCGGGCCGAACTGCACGAATTCACCCATCATGGTTTTGACGGATGAGAAGTGGTTGGCAATTTTCTGCGCGGTGGCAGTTTCGCCAGAGGCTTGTGCAAACGCGGACATCGGCTGGAGAGCGGCCATTGCTGCCGCTGCCGAAAACAGCGTAATCACGCCACGGCGCGTCATGTTGTTTTCCAAGCCAGAAGCCTTTGAGGAAACGACCGGAATATTCTTCTTCATTTTTTTCTCCTTTATCGCATTCCATATGTCAAAAAAACGCGGCGGCTTCATGACATAGAACATCTGTAATAACGCCAGAAACGTGGCTTGGTTGCTGAAGCTGCGCGGTATTCAGCAACCGAAGCAACGATTGGCTCTATTTATCAGTCCGACTCGGTTGGCACGAGAATTTCGCGTTTGCCGGCATGGTTGGCAGGGCCGATGATGCCTTCCTGCTCCATGCGTTCAATCAGCGATGCGGCGCGGTTATAACCGATGCCGAGGCGGCGCTGAACGTAGGAGGTGGATGCTTTTCCATCGCGCAGGACAACAGCCACAGCCTGGTCGTAAGGATCGTCGGATTCAGCCATATTGCCCGTGCCTGCGGGGCCGTCGCCGTCCTCCTGATCATCCTCTTCGGTGATGGATTCGAGGTATTCCGGCGATCCCTGTGTCTTCAGATAGGACACGATCTCTTCGACTTCATTATCGGACACGAATGGGCCGTGGACACGCTGGATACGGCCGCCGCCAGCCATATAGAGCATGTCGCCCATGCCGAGCAGCTGCTCCGCACCCTGTTCACCAAGGATGGTGCGGCTGTCGATCTTGGAGGTGACCTGGAAGGAAATGCGGGTCGGGAAGTTCGCCTTGATCGTACCGGTGATGACATCGACCGATGGGCGCTGGGTTGCCATGATGACGTGAATGCCAGCGGCTCGGGCCATCTGTGCCAAACGTTGCACCGCACCTTCGATATCCTTGCCGGCCACCATCATCAGGTCGGCCATTTCGTCGATGATGACAACGATGTAGGGCAAGGGCTTCAGGTCGAATTCTTCGGTTTCATACATGGCTTCGCCGGTCTGGCGGTCAAAGCCTGTCTGCACGGTGCGGGTCAGCACTTCGCCCTTATCCAACGCCTGCTGGACACGGGTGTTGAAGCCATCGATGTTGCGAACACCGATCTTCGACATTTTTTTGTAGCGCTCTTCCATCTCGCGCACTGTCCACTTCAGTGCGACGACAGCCTTTTTCGGATCGGTTACAACAGGGGAGAGCAGGTGCGGGATGCCGTCATAGATCGACAGTTCCAGCATCTTCGGGTCGATCATGATCAGGCGGCACTGTTCAGGCTTCAGGTGGTAGAGCAGGGACAGGATCATGGTGTTGATGGCAACGGATTTACCGGAGCCGGTGGTACCAGCCACCAGCAAATGCGGCATCTTTGCCAGATCGGCGATCACAGGTTCACCACCGATTGTCTTGCCGAGAGACATGGGCAGCTTGGCTTTTGTCGTCTCGAAATCGCGAGAGCCGATCATTTCGCGCAGATAAACGGTTTCGCGCGTCCGGTTCGGCAGTTCGATGCCGATGGCATTCCGGCCCGGCACCACGGCAACACGGGCAGCAATCGCGCTCATAGAGCGGGCGATATCGTCTGCCAGACCAATAACGCGGGAGGATTTGATGCCCGGTGCGGGTTCCAGTTCGTAGAGCGTAACCACAGGGCCGGGGCGAACATGGATGATTTCGCCTTTGACGCCGAAATCTTCCAGCACGCCTTCCAGCCTGCGGGCGTTCTGTTCCAGAACCTCGGCATTGAGTGTCGTGTCACGCACGACGCTTTTGGGTTCGGCCAGAAGGTGAATGGACGGCAGCTGGAAGCCATCCGGTTTGATGAACGAGGCCTGTGCATCGCGGGCCACACGCTCGCTTGGCTTGGGGCGTGGCGGTGGCGGTGTGATGCGGGTCTGGCCAGATGACGGGCGTGGAGAAAACGTTGTGTCGGTGGACAAGACGCCGTCTGGCACACGGTCTTCATCGTCCAAAGTTGGCTCTTCGTCGTCTGGCTCGTCTCCCATCGAGATGGGTGGTGGTGACATTTCGCGGCGCGCGCGTGCCTCTGCGCGTTCTTCGAAGGACGGTTCAGAGCGCTGATCCAGCCGGTTGATGGCGGTTTTCAGACGTGATGGCTCGTTCAGCGTGCCGAATTCATAATTGTTGAAGTCGTAAGGCTGCTCGAAGTCGTTGCGCAGGGATTTCGGTTTCATACCAAACAGGCGGCGGAAACGCGCCTGCGTGATGTACCAGTAATGGGCGATGGCACCGAAGGCGAGAAGGCTGCCAAAGAAACCGTCACCATCGTCCTCTTCATCATCCGGCTCTTGTACCTTCCGGGCCTTGCTGGGCGACGACGGCTGTTCCTGCACAATGTCGATTTCATCCGGTGTGCCGATAAGGCCGGATGCAAACAGCATGAACCATGCCGCAGGGACTGCGAAAATTGCGCCGAGAACTGTGGCGAAGGTGCCGGTGGGGTAGGCGCCGATGAAGAGAGCCGGGAAACGCAAGATCATGTCGCCGATAACGCCGCCGATGCCGTTCGGCAGTGGCCACGTCAGGGGTGCGGGAAAGCAGCCGAGCGATGCGGACGCGATAAACGCGCCGCTGATCCATGCGACTAGACGGGCGGGAACGCGGTTGAATTTGCGACCGGAGATCAGCCCGAACGCCCATGCCAGAATGGGCAGCATGGCGATGAGGGATGACAAGCCTAAAAACTGCATCATGATATCGGCAAAGCTTGCGCCGCTGTAACCGAGAAGGTTGGTGGGTTCGTTGCCGGTGGCATAGGACAGGCTTGGGTCGGCGACATTCCATGTTGCCAAGGCCGTGATGCCAAGCGCCAGGATTGCCAGCAGGCCAAAACCGCACAAAGCCAAAATCTGACGCACGACGAATGCCGTCAGTATGAAGCGGCTATCACGACCATCGAATGTCGGAGTATTCACTCTGTCCATGTCTTGAGCCCGTCGTTCCTTAGATCGTTTCGCATTTCCGGGCGGAAAAACGGTATTCCTTTTTCCTGAAAATGCTTTTGTTTCTTCCAAAATTACCCAAAGCGGTAATCGGGATGACAGGGCAAAATAACGGCTTGGTGGTTAATATGGCATTAACCATGCATCATTCTCTGCCGACAACGTAAACTATGTGCCCAAACAGCAAAAAGCCCGGCATTGCCGGGCTTTCCATTGCGCTTTGAATTGGTGAAGACGACGCTTACGAGTGGTAAGCGGCTTCGCCGTGCGATGCGAGGTCGAGACCTTCGCGTTCGGCTTCCACCGGGACGCGCAGACCAACGATCAGGTCGACGATCTTGTAGAGGATGACGGAGCCGATACCGGTCCACAGAAGCGTCACGACAACAGCCTGTGCCTGAACCAGAAACTGGCCGCTCATCGTCTGTTCGCCAGCGTAACCAACGCCGCCGAGCGATGCGCTTGCGAAGATGCCGGTCGCCAGAGCGCCGAAGATGCCGCCAACGCCGTGAACGCCGAAGACGTCTGCCGTGTCGTCATAACCGAACTTGTTCTTCACAACCGATACGAAGAAGTAGCACAGCGGGGAAACGAGCGCGCCCATAACGATGGCGCCCATCGGTCCAACGATACCGGCGGCAGGCGTGATGGCAACCAGACCTGCGATCATGCCGGAAGCGGCGCCCAGCATGGATGCTTTTCCGCGTGTGAAGCTTTCAACCACACACCACGACAGGATAGCCGCTGCCGTGGCAACGAAGGTGTTGACGGTTGCGAGCATCGCGCCGCTGGAGGCTTCGAGGTTGGAACCGGCGTTGAAGCCGAACCAGCCAACCCAGAGCATGGCTGCACCGACGTAGGTAAGTGTCATGGAGTGCGGCGCCATCATGTCCTTGCCGAAGCCAGTGCGCTTGCCAACCATGATTGCGCCGATCAGGCCAGCAACACCGGCGTTGATGTGAACAACCGTGCCGCCAGCGAAGTCGAGAGCGCCGAGGCCGAAGAGGTAGCCCTTTGCGTCCCACACCATGTGGGCGATCGGGAAGTAAACGAAGGTGACCCAGAGGATGCAGAACAGGACCGAAGCGGAGAACTTGATGCGTTCAGCAAACGCGCCGATGATCAGCGCCGGGGTGATGGCGGCGAATGTCATCTGGAACATCACGAAGATGTATTCAGGAATGACGACACCCTGCGAGAAGGTTGCCGCCGTGCTGTCCTTGGTGACGCCAGAGAGGAAGATCTTGGCAAAACCGCCAAAGAAAGGGCTTTCAGATCCGCCGAAGGCGAAAGAGTAACCATAAACGACCCAGATAATCATGACCGAAGCCGCGATGACCGTGCACTGCATCAGAACAGACAGCATGTTCTTGCTGCGGACCAGACCGCCGTAGAACAGGCCAAGGCCCGGTATGATCATGAAAAGCACGAGGATGGTGGCCAGGAACATAAAGGCGGTATCGCCCTTTTCAGGCACGGGCGCTGCGGCGGCGGCTGCAACAGCAGGTGCTGCGGCGTCCTGCGCAAAAGCAGCAATCGGGGCCAGAAGGGCCGCCGCACTGGCGCCAAGAGCGCTGAGTGTGGAAATTTTGTTGAATTGCATAGTGTGAGAACTCCCCTGTCAGCCGTGCTTAAAGCGCTTCTGTGTTGGTTTCGCCGGTACGGATGCGCACGGCCTGTTCAATCGAGTAGACGAAAATCTTGCCATCGCCGATCTGTCCGGTTTTTGCGGAGGCCGCGATAGCTTCGACGGCCTTCTCAACGAGGTCGGAAGCAACGGCGATTTCAATCTTCAACTTGGGAAGAAAGCTGACCGCGTATTCGGTGCCGCGATAAATTTCGGTATGTCCCTTCTGGCGCCCGTAACCCTTGACCTCGGTTACGGTCAGGCCCTGAATACCGACAGCGGTAAGTGCCTCGCGCACCTCGTCCAGCTTGAACGGCTTGATAATGGCCATCACAATTTTCATCTGGTTTCCCATCCTTTGTTTGTCCTCGGCACAGAGCCGAATCTCCTCGCCGCTGGCAGATCAGTAACAGCGACTTAACCGTTACATTCAAGGCGCGTGCCAGTTTAAAGGGTGGTTGGATAAGTTATTGAAAAGTAAAGGCTATAATAAATTCGTCCTTAAAATAGGCAGTCGTTTACGCGTTATGCGCGCAATTAATATGCAGATTTATAAAATCGCCTATTAATTAATCATTTGCTCTTTTGCGGATCAGGCCTTCCTGCGCCATGGACGCGACCAGCACGCCGTCACGGGTAAAAAGGCTGCCTCGTGTCAGTCCGCGGGCGCCCGAGGCGCTGGGACTATCCTGCGTGTACAGCAGCCAGTCATCCAGCTTGCAGGGGCGGTGAAACCACATGGCGTGGTCAAGGCTCGCGGCCTGAACGGCAGGGTCGAAAATGGTCGTGCCGTGGGCAAAAAGCGATGTGTCGAGCAGCGTCATATCGGAGAGATAGGCAAGGACCGCCGCTTGGTAATGACGATCATCCGGCACCTCGCCCACGGCTCTGACCCAGATATCCTGATGGGGATCGAGCTTTTCCTTCGAGATATAATGCGTGAGCGACACCGGACGGATTTCGATGGGGCGTTTGTTTTCCCAGTATTTGCGGATGGCGGGCGGTGCCTTGGCAAGAAATGCCTCCTGCATCTGGTCTTCGCTCAGCAACTGTTCGGGCTGAGGAACGTTCGGGATCGAAACCTGATGGTCGAAACCGCCTTCATCGATCTGGAACGACGCAGACATGGAGAAAATCGCATTGCCATGCTGGATGGCAACGATGCGTCGCGTGGCAAAACTCCCACCATCACGAATGCGGTCGACCTGATAGATGATCGGCACCAGCGGATCGCCCGGACGCATGAAATAGGCGTGCAGGGAATGAACGAAACGGTTGTTGTCCACCGTGCGCTGCGCTGCCATCAACGCCTGAGCGATGACCTGGCCGCCGAAAACCCGTTGCCAGCCCACCTGCGGGCTAACGCCGCGAAACAGGTTTTCCTCCAGCTTTTCAAGATCCAGCGTGGAAATGAGTTTTTCCATCGGAGCGGCGTTTTCGGTTGGGCGCGACATTTTCGACATGCTCCGGCTGTAGGAAGACTTGGATTGATGGTCTATAGTGCGGGCGTGATATTCACAAGAATGCAGGAGAAGACGCAATGCTTGATGTCGTGGTTGCCGGTGGCGGATATGTCGGGCTTGGCGTTGCGGTGGCCATCAAGCAGGCCGCTCCGCATCTCGATGTGCAGGTCATCGAAGCTGCACCGGAAGACGTCTGGAAAAAGGATATGCGCGCCTCGGCCATCATCGCCGCCGCCACGCGCATGTTGGAGGTCTTCGGTATCTGGCATGAGCTGGAGCCGGAAGCACAGCCGATCAAAAAAATGATCGTGACCGATTCGAAAACCTCCGATCCCGTACGCCCGGTTTTCCTGACATTCGATGGTGACGTGGCCGAAGGCCAGCCCTTTGCGCATATGGTGCCCAATGTCGCCATGGTGGGCGCGCTGCGTGGCCTCTGCGAACGGCTGGGCGTAACCATTCGCCATGGCTTGAGCGTTTCCGGTTTTGATGCGGGACATCAGAGCAATGTCGTGACGCTGTCTGACGGTTCCACGCTGGAAACACGATTGCTGGTGGCGTGTGATGGTGTGCGGTCTGCGCTGCGTGACATGGCCGGCATCAAGACTGTGCACTGGAAATACGACCAGTCCGGCATCGTCACCACGGTGGAGCATGAACGTGAGCATCACGGCTGCGCGGAAGAGCATTTCCTGCCGTCGGGTCCGTTCGCCATTCTGCCGCTCAAGGGCAACCGTTCGTCACTGGTGTGGACAGAACGCACGGCGGATGCCGACCGGCTGGTCGCATCCGACGATCTGGTGTTTGAGGAAGAGCTGGAGCGCCGTTTCGGCCATAAGCTCGGCCCTATCAAGCCGGTCGGCCCACGCCGCGCATTTCCGCTGGGGTTGACCTTGGCCCGCGCCTTTGTCGCCCCGCGTCTAGCGCTGGCAGGAGATGCCGCGCACGGTATTCACCCGATTTCGGGGCAGGGGCTTAATCTCGGCTTCAAGGATGTGGCGGCACTGGCCGAAACCATTGTCGAGGCGGATCGCCTTGGCCTCGATATCGGATCGCTGAATGTGCTGGAGCGTTACCAATCCTGGCGGCGTTTCGATACGGTGCGCATGGGCATCACCACCGATGTGCTGAACCGGCTGTTCTCCAACGATGTCGGGCCAATCCGTGTTGCGCGTGATCTTGGCCTTGGCATTGTGGACCGGATTCCGGGTCTGAAATCCTATTTCATCGGGCAGGCCGCAGGCACGTCCGAGAAAAATGGACCGCGATTGCTGGCCGGTTATCATCTCTGAAACGAGACGAGATCATTTTCATCGATTCACGATGTGGTGGCTCCAACCATCGCCCTGTCCACATATGGCCGTGAACAAAAGCTGAATCACAGCGAGTCAGTGATTCGTCGCCGATTCGTTCGCATCCTGTTCCAAATCTTCGAAATGGGTGCGTTGAACCGCAAAAATCATTGCTAAACCACCTTTCGCGCATTCCTTCCTTGCCTTTGGCCGTGGCGATTGCCATGTGTGAGGAAAGGCGCCGTCTCGTAACCTGCGAGGGCGTCGTGCAATAACCATTGAGTCGACCTCGCGGATAATACGTTGAATTCTCGCCCCATGATCTTGAGCGGCCGCGGTGTTACGGCCGTTCTCGGCCCGACCAATACCGGCAAGACGCACTATGCCATTGAGCGCATGGTTGCCTATGGAAGCGGTGTCATTGGCCTGCCTCTACGGTTGCTTGCCCGCGAGGTCTATACGCGCCTTGTGGAGAAGGTTGGCGCGCCCAATGTGGCGCTGATCACCGGCGAAGAGAAAATCACTCCACCCAAGGCCGTCTATTCCGTCTGCACCGTCGAGGCCATGCCGCGTGAAACCACGGCGGCGTTTGTCGCCATTGATGAAGTGCAACTGGCTGGCGATCTGGAACGCGGCCATATCTTTACGGATCGCATTCTGCACCTTCGAGGGCGTGAACAGACCCTGCTTCTGGGTGCTGGCACCATGCGGCCCATTCTGGAAAAGCTGCTGCCGGGCATTGTTGTTGTGGAGCGGCCACGGCTTTCGCAGCTGTTTTATGCCGGACAGAAAAAGATCACACGTCTTCCACGGCGCACGGCCATCGTTGCGTTTTCGGCTGATGAAGTTTACGCCATTGCCGAACTGGTGCGCCGCCAGCGCGGTGGGGCAGCCGTTGTTCTGGGTGCGCTGTCTCCGCGCACCCGCAATGCGCAAGTGGGGCTTTATCAGTCTGGCGACGTTGAATATCTGATCGCGACCGACGCCATTGGCATGGGTCTCAACCTCGATGTCGATCACGTTGCCTTTGCGCAGGATCGCAAATTTGACGGTTATCAATTCCGCAATCTGAATGCCGGTGAAATGGGCCAGATTGCCGGTCGTGCGGGTCGGCATTTGCGCGATGGCACGTTCGGCGTGACGGGACAGGTTGATCCGTTTGACGATGAACTGGTTCACCGAGTCGAATCGCACCAGTTCGATGCGGTCAAAGTGCTGCAATGGCGCACCAAGAATTTCGACTATTCGTCCATCGGCAACTTGCGGGCAAGCCTTGATACGGCCCCGACGGTGCAGGGACTGACCCGTGCTTTGCCTGCAATCGACCAACAGGCGCTGGAACACCTTGCGCGTTACCCGGAAATCGTGGACATAACCACCAACGCTGCGCGTGTGGAGAAGTTGTGGGAAGCATGTGCGCTTCCCGATTACCGCCGCATCGCGCCCGCACAACATGCGGATTTGATTTCGACACTTTACTTCGACCTCGTCAAACGCGGTGCGGTTAACGAGGATTTCATGGCCGAACAGGTGCGGCGGGCGGACCGCACGGACGGAGAGATCGATACGCTTTCTGCAAGGATTGCGCAGATCAGAACATGGACGTATGTATCTAACCGCCCAGGATGGCTTGCCGATCCGACACACTGGCAAGAAAAGACTCGGGAAATCGAAGATCGATTGTCCGATGCTTTACATGAAAGGTTGACGAAACGCTTTGTTGATCGCAGGACATCTGTGCTCATGAGGCGCCTAAGAGAGAATGCGATGCTTGAAGCTGAAATCAGTGTGAATGGTGATGTCTTTGTTGAAGGACATCATGTCGGCCAGTTGGCTGGATTCCGGTTTACGCCGGTTGCAGGAGCCGAAGGGCCAGATGCCAAGGCGGTGCAGGGAGCAGCGCAGAAAGCGCTTGCGCTGGAATATGAGGCGCGTGCTGCGCGTCTTCATGCCAGTGGCAATGGCGATCTTGCGTTAAGCTCGGACGGCCTGGTCCGCTGGTTGGGAGAGCCCGTCGCTCGTCTGACCTCCGGCGATAATATCATGAAGCCGCGTGTCATCATGCTTGCCGACGAACAGTTGAGCGGCAATGCGCGTGATCATGCGGTTGCCCGCATCGAGCGTTTTGTGAACCACCAGATTGCCACTGTGCTAAAGCCGCTGGACGATATTTCCCGCGCCGAAGACCTTCAGGGTCTGGCGAAGGGGCTGGCGTTCCAGATCGTGGAAAATCTTGGTGTTCTGTTTCGCCGCGACGTCACCGAAGAGGTGAAGACGCTGGATCAGGATGCACGCGCCTCTATGCGTCGTTACGGCATTCGCTTCGGCGCTTACCACGTCTTTTTGCCAGCACTGCTGAAGCCAGCACCTGCGGAACTCGTGACGCTGCTCTGGGCCTTGAAGAATGATGGTCTTGGAAAGCCGGGTTACGGCGATCTCATTCCCGTTCTGGCTGCCGGTCGCACCTCGGTTGTGACCGATCCAAGCTTCGAGCGCACGTTCTACAAGCTGGCCGGTTTCCGGTTCCTTGGCAAACGCGCTGTTCGTATCGACATTCTGGAACGTCTTGCAGACCTCATCCGTCCGCTGTTGCAGTGGAAGCCTGGCACACAGCCGCGCCCGGAAGGTGCCTATGACGGTCGCCGTTTCACCACGACAACCGCGATGCTTTCCATTCTCGGCGCAACGCTGGATGACATGGAAGAAATCCTCAAAGGTCTGGGCTACCGCGCCGATCAGGTAACGGCTGAAGAGGCCGCTGCTTTCCTTGGTGGCCCGACGACTGATGCCGCCAAGACCGAGACGGTTGATGCGGCACCCGCTGAAGACGCCACGCATGACGATGCTGATGCAGAGGCGACTTCGCAAGAAGCAGCTCTTGCGGAAGCTGTTGTTGAAGCATCTGCCGAAGTACAGGCAGAAGAAGCGCCGGTTGCGGAAGCGGCACCTGTCGAAGCTGCCGAGCCGAAGCCGGTTCTCCTGTGGCGTCCGGGTGGTCGCAACGACAACCAGCGCAGCGATGTCAGGCGTCCCGGCAATCGCAACGGCGAAAACCGTGGCCAGGGCGAACGCCGTGCCGAAGGTGGCGAAGATCGTCCTGCTCAGCCACGCGGCAATCGGGATGGTGCCAATCGTGACGGTGCTAAGCGTGAGGGCGACCGCAAGCGCGAGGGCGGCGGACGTCCGGATCGCAACGCAAACAACAACCGCAACGATCGTCCTGATCGCGGCGAGCGCAAGGATCGCCCGGAGCGCAATGACCGTGGTGGCAAGCCACAGGGTCAGCAGCGTTTCGAAGCAAAGCCACCGCGCAAGGAGAAGCCGCTTGACCCGGATTCACCTTTCGCAAAGCTCGCTGCTCTGAAGGAACAGCTGAAGAAATAACGGTAAAGCCTCCTGCTTAGTTGAAAAGCAGGAGGCTTTACCTCTTTTGTTCTAACGCATGTCCGGACGGAAAACCGCGACGCACTTTTCCTGGAAATGCTCGATGGGCGAGAAGAACCAGCCACATGACGCAGCGCGCCAGCGCCTCGACAAGTGGCTGTTCTTCGCCCGTATGGCAAAATCCCGTTCCGTCGCCCAAGCCTATATTCAATCAGGCAAAGTGGCGGTCAACGGCAGCAGCGTTCGCCAGTCCAGTCACATGGTGAAGGTGGGCGACAAGCTCGAACTGTCTTTCGAGCGTATGGACCGCACTCTCGTGGTCAAGGCATCCGGCGAACGTCGCGGACCTTACGAGGAAGCCAAGCTTCTTTATGATGACCTCACACCACCGCGGGAGCCAAGCGACCTTATGACGCCGCTGGAACAGGCGATGCGTGAACCGGGCAGCGGACGCCCCACCAAAAAAGAACGGCGCGCACTCGATAGGTTCATCTCCGACAGTGGTGAAGGTTTCGAATAGCGTCGATCGCGAAAAAGTGTTGGTTGTTTCGTGTTAATGGTATGCTTAAAACGGCGCGCCGAAGCTAATATGAAAGACATCTGCCCGCTTTGGAATAAACCACTCAGATGAGCCTGTTTTTCAGGATTGTTTATCCTTGCTATCTTGTGGCAAAGGCATTACGTCACTTGCAAAAATGCCCTGTCTGAATTCCGGGCGACGGCTTGTGTTCCGAAGCCCTGCAACCCGGCCCGCATATTCTGGAGTCCATCATGACGTATGTCGTGACCGATAACTGCATTCGCTGCAAATATACCGACTGTGTTGAAGTTTGCCCCGTTGATTGTTTCTATGAGGGCGAGAATTTTCTGGCGATCAATCCCGATGAGTGCATCGATTGTGGTGTCTGCGAACCTGAATGTCCTGCCGAGGCCATCAAGCCCGACACGGAACCAGGTCTCGACAAATGGCTGACCCTCAACGCCGAATATGCCGCGATCTGGCCCAACATCACCATCAAGCGTGATGCCATGGACGAAGCCAAGGAAATGGACGGCGTCACAGGCAAGCTGGAGCTTTATTTCTCCGCAGAGCCCGGCAAGGGTGACTGATTTTCCTTTTTGACTTCGTCATCCCGGACTTGATCCGGGATCCAGTTCGATCAAGTCCTTGATCGAAAAAGACTCTTTCGCACCGCAGACGCGGCGCTGCTGGATGCCGGATCAAGTCCGGCAAGACGGAAGAGATAACTGAGCCTCCCGGCATGTGCTGCGGTGGCTTTTTATAGGGTGGATAAAGCTACTGCCCGCGACCGGACTGCAAAGTCGTCGCCAGCAGCGTCATCAAGGCCACACTTTCCTCCAGGCTTTGCCGCTGACGGCTTTGGAGGACTGCTGCCTGCAATCGGTTCATCTCACGCGCAATCGCTGCTGGCTGCCATGTACGCAGCGCGCGTTCGATGACGGGTTTGCGGCGGAAGTGGACACCGCGTCCCAGCGTCTGCATGACCTGACCGGCCTGCAATTTCTTCTCATCCATTTCAGCCCGCATCTGGTCCAGCAACTGGAATTGCCGCAGGCAACCTTGCAGCACCAGAAAGATCGGCGTCTTCGATGCGATGATCTTTTGCGTTGCGTGGAAAAACGCATTGCGATCGCCCTTGAGAATGGCATCCACCGCATCATCGGCAGACACCGTGCTGGCATCGCCGATGATCGCCAGCACATCCTCTTCTTCGATGACGTCTCGCCCTTTGCAATACAGTGCGAGTTTGCGTACTTCATTGCGTGACGCAATGCGATCGCCGCCGAGCGATTCGCTCAGTCTTTGGCGGGCTGCTGGCGCGATACGGAGGTTTTCGGTTGAAAGCTCCTGATCGATCAGCGCGTTCAATGCGCGAGCATCATCGGCGTAGCAGGGAATGGCGGCGATGGATCGCGAAGGTTCGGCAATCTTGCGAAGGCCGGTGCCTTTCTTCAGGTCACCCGCTTCGATAATCAGAAAGCTGGCTTCCGGCGGTTTGTCTGACAGAATTTGCAGTGCGTCCACCAACGCTTTTTCGTTGGCAGCCCCCTTAACCCAGACCAGCTTTTCACCACCGAACAGGCCTATGGAGTTGATTTCATCCAGCAATCGCCCCGGATCGCCTTGCAGATCGGAAGCCGTCATCTTCAACGATGCGAAGGCATCGTTGGGGTCGATATCGGTCTTGGACGCAATCAGCGAAGCACGCTCGGACACAAGGCCGCGATCTGGCCCATAAAGCACGAAAACACGAAAACGCTCCGCCGGTTTCTCGGCGAAGCGTTCGAATTCATGGGATTTTATTTCCGTCATCAGCCAGTGTCTTAGCGGCTGAGCGTGGCGGCGATATCCGTGCGGATGATCTCGGCAAGCTCTCGTGCAGCGCGGTTTTCACCATCACGAATGGCGCGAATCTTGGCGAATTCCTGCTGTGGCAGATCGAGCATGGCGGTCACGACGCGCGTTGCGGCGCGCAGAACCTGACCATCCGAAATCCGTGTCAGCACATATTTGCCGGTCATCGTCACGCGACCCGGAAAGGGGCCGTCATAGTTGTTCTTGGCGACCGACAGGCTGGTGTCGTTGGTAACTTCCGTCGATGTCGCGCTGGACTTCACGATCAACTTGACCTCGTAATCCTTGGTCGCCGGAGCGCCAGCGCCGCCGTAAGTGAGGAACACAAGGTGGTTGCGAACTTCCTGCGTGATCCGGTCGTTGGCCGACGCGAAGTTTACGGTTTCAAGCTTCTGGCGCGTGCCGGAGGCCTCGCCATAAAGCGGACGCACCTGGCAGCCTGCAAGAAGACCAGCGAACAGAACGACAGAAATTGCGGCAGCTAAGCGGCCCCATCTGGAATAGGCATCAGACAACAATGTTCACAATCCTTTGTGGAACCACGATGATCTTTTTCGGCTCGCCCCCGGCCAGCGCAGCTTTCACGGCATCGAGTTCGAGAACTGCCGCGCGGACGGTATCTTGATCTGCATCACGCGCGATTGTCAATTCGCCACGCTTCTTGCCATTGATCTGAACCGGCATCACGACGTCATTTTCCTCGATGAGTGCAGGCACAAATACCGGCCATGCGCTTTGTGCAACAAGACCTTCATTGCCCAAAGCTGTCCAGCATTCCTCTGCCAGATGCGGGGTCATCGGTGCAATCAAACACACCAGAATTTCAGCGGCATCACGGGCAGCAGCCTTCACATCGTCCGGCTTGCCACCGTTTGCGACGTCGGCAAAGGGACCGGCCAGCGTGTTGACCAGTTCATAGATGCGCGCAATCGCCTTGTTGAAGGCCAGTTTGTCCAGATCGTCCTGAACCGCTTTCAGCGTTTTGTGGGCGGCCTTGGACACGACCAAGCCTTCGCCCTGCAAAGCTGGAGCAGGCTTGACGGTCTTCAATTCTTCGGCGGCTTCACCAACGATACGCCAGACGCGCTGCACGAAACGATGCGCGCCTTCCACGCCAGCTTCCGACCAGATCACGTCACGGTCAGGTGGGCTGTCGGACAGAACGAAGAAGCGTGCGGTATCGGCGCCGTAGGATGCGATGATATCGTCCGGGTCGACGACGTTCTTTTTCGACTTCGACATTTTTTCGATGGAGCCGATCTGCACTTCATCACCGCCAGACAGCAGGAAAGCGCGGCGCTTGCCATCGGTTTCTTCAATGCGAATATCCGCAGGCACGACCCATTGGCCGTTCTGGCCTTCGCCGAGACGGTATGTTTCGTGCACGACCATGCCCTGCGTGAACAGGCCCTTGAAAGGCTCCTTCACGTCCACATGGCCGGTTGCCTTCATCGCTCTAGTAAAGAAACGCGAGTAGAGCAGATGCAGGATCGCGTGTTCGATGCCGCCGATATATTGATCCACCGGCAACCAGTGGCTGGCCACCTTCGGATCGGTCGGGTTGTCTTCCCACGGCGCTGTGAAGCGGGTGAAATACCAGCTCGAATCCACGAACGTATCCATCGTGTCGGTTTCACGCCGTGCAGCATGGCCGCATTGCGGGCAGGAAACGTGCCGCCATGTGGGGTGGCGGTCCAGCGGATTGCCGGGCACATCGAAGGTCACGTCATCCGGCAGCTTGACCGGCAAGTCCTTCTTTGGAACCGGCACAACGCCGCAGACTTCGCAATGGATGACCGGGATCGGGCAACCCCAATAACGCTGGCGGGAAATGCCCCAGTCGCGCAGACGGAAGTTGACCTTACGCTCCGCCTGCGGCTCGTTGCCCAGCGTTTGCGCTGCCAGTTTCGAAACGACAGCTTCAAAGGCGTCCGTGGTCGTCAGCCCATTCAGGAACTGCGAATTGATCATCACGCCGTCATCGACGTAGGCCACATCGCCAACCGAAAATGTCTCTGCGTTTTCGCCTTCCGGCATCACCACGGCAACAACCGGCAAATCATATTTGCGGGCAAAATCCAGATCGCGCTGATCTCCCGACGGGCAACCGAAAATCGCGCCGGTGCCATAGTCCATCAGCACGAAATTGGCGATGTAAACCGGCACTTCCCAGGATGGGTCGAGCGGATGCTGAACCTTGACGCCGGTGTCGAAACCGCGCTTTTCGGCTGTTTCAAGGGCTGCCAACGAGGTGCCCTGACGGCGGCATTCGTCGCAGAACTCGGCCAGTTCAGCGTTGTTCTCAGACAGCTTTTTCGCCAGCGGATGGTCCGCCGCGATGGCCAAGAACGATGCGCCGAACAGCGTGTCCGGGCGTGTCGTGTAAACGGTGATATCGTCGAAACCGGCAGGTGCCGTAGAGGCAACCGTCTGCCAGCGCAGTGACAGGCCTTCCGATTTGCCGATCCAGTTTTTCTGCATCAGGCGGACTTTTTCCGGCCACTGGTCCAACTGGTCCAGTTCATCCAGCAAATCCTGGCTAAAATCGGTGATGCGGAAGAACCATTGCGTCAACTCACGCTGTTCCACCAGGGCGCCGGAGCGCCAGCCGCGACCATCGATCACCTGCTCATTGGCCAGAACCGTGTGGTCGACCGGGTCCCAGTTGACCTTGGACTGCTTGCGGTAAACCAGCCCCTTTTCCATGAAATCGATGAACAGCGCCTGCTGCTTGCTGTAATATTCCACGTCGCAGGTCGCAAATTCACGGGTCCAGTCCAAAGACAAACCCATGGATTTCAACTGGCCGCGCATGGTGGCGATGTTCTGGTAGGTCCAGTCTTTCGGGTGAACCTTGTTCTGCATGGCGGCATTTTCCGCAGGCATACCAAACGCGTCCCAACCCATAGGGTGCAGAACGTTATAACCGCGGGCGCGTTTGTAACGCGCCACAACGTCACCCATGGCATAATTGCGCACATGGCCCATGTGGATGCGGCCAGATGGATACGGGAACATCTCTAGAACGTAATATTTCTCGCGCGGATCGCTGTTGTCGGTCACGAAGACGTTGTCTTCGTTCCATTTTTGCTGCCAGCGCGGCTCGGCGTCGCGAGGATTATAACGTTCGATGGCCATACTTCTGAAATCCGGGTATCGAGGGGAAAATTTGCGCTGACCTTCACCATGAAACGGCCTAGGCGTCAAGTTAGTGGGGCTTTGGTGGGTGCAATCTTGGAACTATAGCGCTCAAATGGTGACAATGCTGCTTGGCATCAAGGCAAACCGCGTCTAGTTAGCGCATCGGCGCGAAAATCGGAGTCGATTTTCGTAAAGCACGATGCGTAAATTTAGATAGTTGGAGCGCTGTGCGCTCCAACGGGAAAAATTTGTCAAAGAAGGTCTGGTCATGGAAATCGAAGCACGCCTTGAAGATGTCTTGCAGCGGATTGCAGCGGTTGCGGAACAAGCAGATCGTAAACCGGGCAGCGTCAGCCTCGTTGCCGTTTCAAAGACTTTTGAAGCCGATGCCATTCAGCCGGTGATCGATTGCGGCCAGCGCGTTTTCGGTGAAAACCGCGTGCAGGAAGCGCAAGGCAAATGGCCAGCGTTGAAAGAAAAGACTGAAGGCATTGAGCTGCATTTGATCGGGCCGCTGCAATCCAACAAATCTGCGGACGCCGTGGCGCTGTTTGATGTGATCCAGAGCGTGGACCGCGAAAAGATTGCCCGGGCGCTGGCTGATGAATGCCAGAAGCAGGGCAGGGCGCTGCGTTTCTACGTGCAGGTCAATACCGGATTGGAGCCACAGAAGGCGGGCATTGATCCGCGTGAAACGGCAACTTTTGTGACGATGTGCCGTGATGAGCTGAAGCTGACTATAGAAGGCCTGATGTGCATTCCGCCGGCCGATGAAAATCCCGGCCCGCATTTCGCGTTGCTGGCAAAGCTTGCCAAGGAATGCGGCGTTCAGAAGCTGTCCATGGGCATGTCGGGTGATTTTGAGACCGCTGTGGAATTCGGTGCCACCAGCGTTCGCGTCGGTTCGGCGATTTTCGGCACGCGCTGAACATCGTTTTTTTTCTAACAAAAAAGCCACGGTTCCTGTCGGGACCGTGGCTTTTTAATGAGTGGTCGGAGCCTAAGCCCCGAAACTCCTAGTCAAAAGGAATAGCCCTGTCCTTGCCGGTCAGCGTTGCGCCATCCAGCGACACCTCGATATCCGGCGATCCTGCGGTGCGCTTGACCGCGACTTCGCGAACTTTGCCCTCCAGCGTGATCTTGGCAGAGAAACCATCCCAGGCTTCCGGCAGCGACGGCGAGATATGCAGCTTGCCATCGATACGGGTGATGCCGAGGATGCCTTCGACGGCGGCGCGGTAGAGCCAGCCGGCGGAGCCCGTGTACCAGCTCCAGCCACCACGACCGGCATAGGCGCCTTCGCCATAAACATCCGCCGTCACCACATAGGGTTCGACACGGTAGGTTTCGGACGATTGACGATCAAGCGCGTGGTTAACAGGGTTGAGCAAAGAGAAGCACTTCCATGCATCTTCGCTGCGGCCCAGTTTTGCCAGCGCCAGAACGACCCATGTTGCGGCGTGGGTATATTGACCACCATTTTCACGTACACCCGGCGGATAGGCTTTGATATAACCCGGATCCTGTGGCGAACGTGCAAAGGCGGGGGTGAAGAGGCGGATGATGCCGGTCTTTTCATCGACCAGTTGTTTCATCACCGCATCCATAGCCTGAGCGGAACGCTGCTCCTCGCCTTCGCCAGACAGAACGCTCCAGCTTTGGCCGAGCGAATCAATGCGGCATTCTTCGCTGGTGATGGACCCAAGCGGAGTGCCATCATCGAAGTAACCGCGACGGTAATAGTCACCGTCCCAGCCTGCGGTTTCAAGCGCAGCACGGAGTTTGTCGCGGTGGGTTCTCCATTTCTCGACACGGTCGAGATCACGGCGCTCCTCGGCAATTTCGATGAAATCACGAAGGGTGCCGGCGAGGAACCAGCCGAGCCAGACGCTGGTGCCTTTGCCCGCCACACCCACACGATTCATGCCATCGTTCCAATCACCACCCAACATCAACGGCAAGCCGTTTTCGCCGGTGCGGTGAATGGCAAGATCAAGCGCCAGTGCCGCATGTTCGTAGAGGCTGACAGACTTTTCGCTGGTTTCCGGCTGGAAGAAGGCATCGTGCTGGCCGGGTGTCAAAGCCGGACCTTTGAGGAACGGAATGCTCTCCTCAAGGATGGCCTTGTCGCCGGTGGCGGCAATGTATTGATGCGCGGCATAGGCAAGCCACACCACGTCATCGGAGATGGTGGTGCGAACACCGGCACCCGTCAGTGGCAACCACCAGTGCTGGACATCCCCTTCCGGGAACTGACGTCCGGCTGCACGCAGGATCTGGCTGCGGGCGAGGTCTGGCTGATAGAGCAGGAAGGCAAGCGTATCCTGCAATTGGTCACGGAAGCCGAATGCGCCGCTGGACTGGTAGAAGGCGGTGCGTGCCAGAATACGGCAGGCCAGCGCCTGATACGGCAGCCAGTTGTTGACCATGTGGTTGAAACCGGCATCCGGCGTGGAGACCTGCAACTGGCCGGTAAAGCCGTTCCAGAATTCCTTGTTTGCGGCCAGCACGGCGTCGAAATCCGACTGGCGGATATCCTTGACCAGCGTGCGGGCTTCTTCAACCGTATCGGCATCACCCACATAGAACAGCACACGCCGCTCTTCACCCGGCTTCAGGTGAATTTCCTGCATGATGGCGGCGCAGGGTGCGCCATCCAGTTCCACGCTGCCGGAAAGGGCTGCACCGGAGACGACAGCCTGTGGTGCCTGCACCGAGCCGTAACGACCGATGAATTCCCGCTTGCTGGTGGTGAAGTTGCCTGCCGGGCTTTCCAGAGAGAGGAACGCGGTGCGGGCATTGTAATCGATACTGTAAGGGTTGGACGCAAACAGCGCGCCGGTTTCGTCATCATGGCTGCTGAGGATGAACGGTGCGGACTTCTGGGTGTTGTTTCCCAGCACCCACTCCACATAACCGTAGGTCTTCAAACGGCGGTTTTGTGTGCCGACGTTGCGGATGGTCAGGCGGGACAGTTTGACCGGCTTTTCACGGTCGACCGTTTGCGTAACCTCGATATCCAGACCGTCTTCAATGCTTCTGAAGACGGAATATCCAAGACCGTGGCGGGTCTCGAAAATTGCGTCCGGATTGCGCGAGAGTGCGGCGAACGGCGAGTGTATTTTGCCGCTTTCCACATCGGCCACATAGATCGCTTCGCCCGGACGGTTGCTGACCGGGTCGTTGCTCCACGGTGTCAACTGATAGTCGCGGGAGTTGCGGCTCCAGGTGAAGGCTGCGCCTTCGGCAGAAACGTGGAAGCCGAACTTGTCGTTGGAGATCACGTTGATCCAAGGCTGCGGCGTCGATTGGCCGCCGTGCAGGCGCACGACATATTCATCGCCGGTCTTGGTGAAGCCGCCGAAGCCGTTCCAGAAGTCCAGATCATGGGCATCTTCCACGGCCTCCCCTTGCGGGAAGGTCCGTGCTGGAAGGCGCGCCTGCGCCAAATCGCTGCCATCAGGCCCACGATGGGCTGCAAACAGGGATACGGCCCGGTTGACCTGATCCACGATCTTGCCGTTGCGAACGTGAAGAACCACACGGGATGCAGCCAGCAGCGCCGACCATGTTTCTTCGTCCATCAGGTCGCGACGCACGGAGAACACATGCGGTCTGCCGCCATCGGCAGGATTGATGCGGCGCTGCGCTTCGGAAATGAAATCCAGAGCGTGCTGCATATCCTGCGCGTAGGAGGCTGCGCGTTCATTGACGATGACCAGATCGAAAATCACGCCGCGCGAGCGCAGATATTCATGCGCACTCAAGGCTTCGCGGGCGATATCCATGTCCATATCGTCGTTGATACGCAGGCTGAAGATGGGGAAGTCGCCGGAGATGGCCAGCGGCCAGAGCGAACGCTGCGAGGCAAGACCGGTTTTCAGCGTATCGGCATCGGCACGCAGGTGCATGTCTGGATAGACAAGGTAGCGGGCCAGATGCTGGAACGCCGCCGCCTGCTGCGAGGTCACGCCCACATGGCGCATCTGCACCTGTGTACGGGTCCACGCATGCACCAGCTCATGCGCGAACGCATCCGGGTGGCGGTAACGGTCGATTGCCTTGTCCACTTCCTCGCGGCTTGGTGCGGCAATCGTCCAGAAAATGACGCTGACCTTCTTGCCCGCCGGTACACGCACCACGCGACGCAGCGACAGGATCGGATCAAGCGTAAAGCCATCCGTGCCGGACAGCGTCGCTGCCGGATCGAATGCCGCCGCTTCGCTGAGCGAACGTCCGCGTCCGATGAACTTGGCGCGGTCGGTTTCGAATTCGGTCGGACGTGCCGGGCCGGCATTGTCAGCGGCCAGATGCGCAATCACCGTGCTCGCTTCGCTTGGAGACCGCTTGTTGCGCCATGCCCGAATGACATCGCCACGCTTGCCGATTTCTGTCTGCACGAACATGCGCGAGAACAGCGGATGGGCGTTGTCATCATCCTCATTGGCAATGACGGGTTCCATATAGGAGGTCACTTCGATGTAGCGATCTTCCGAACCGACATTGAGCAAGGTCAGACGGCGGCCTTCGGCGTCATGCTCCGTAGCGACGATGCACTCTACCACGCTTTGCAAATCACCAACCGTCTTGTGGAACTCGGCCTTGTCGTCCGAAAAGACCGTTTTGGTCTTTTCGCCAACGGCAACGCGCGGTTCTGCGGTCGCACTCCACCAATCGCCAGAGACGGTATCGCGCAGGAACAGGAATGTTCCCCAACGATCTTCGGTCGGATCGGACTTCCAGCGAGAGATCGCCAGACCGTTCCACTTGGAATAACCCGCACCCGTGGATGTCAGCATGGTGGAGTAGTGGCCGTTGGACAGGAACACGACTTCGCGGTCGCGCACGGCCGGATCGGCGATGGTGCGAACTTCTGCGCGCAGAAGATCGGCCTGTTCCTTGCCGGGTGTTTCCGGCTCGTATTTGGCGCTCATGACAGGCACTTCGCGGGGTGCCTTTTCCTGAAGCAGCAGTTCTGCCGCTTCGATCACCGGGTCGGCGTGGAAGAGTTCACGGAGAATGCCGTCCAGCACAACGTTGGCCACAGCGGCAATCGACATGCCGTGGTGGTGGGCATAATAGTTGAAGACCACCGCACAGACCTTGCCGTCAGGCACGCGGGTCGGTGTGAAATCGACTGCATCATAGAAGCCGTATTTGCCGATAGCACCCAGCTTGCGCAGCTTTTGCAGGTTTTCGAGCGCTGCATCCGGATCATATTGCGAAGCCAGGATCGAGGCGTAAGGCGCGATCACCGCGTTCTGGCCGAGGCCGCGTTTCAGGCCCAACGTCGGCACGCCGAAGTTGGTATACTGGTAGTTCATGTTGTGATCGCGGGCGTTGAACGCCGCTTCCGAGATGCCCCATGGCGTGCCGAGACGGCGGCCGTGGTTCATCTGTTCCTTGACGATCAGATTGTTGGTCTGGTTGAGAATACCGCCGTGACGCTCCTGCATGACGAGAGGCGGCATCAGATATTCGAACATCGAACCGGACCAGGACACCAGCGCGCCCTGCGCACCGATCGGTACGACCTGACGGCCCAGACGATACCAGTGTTCTGTCGGCAGATCACCCTTGGCGATGGCAAACAGGCTGGTCAGACGGCATTCCGACGCCAGCAAGTCGTAGCAGGCTTCGTCCAGTTCCTTGCTGTCGACGCGGTAACCGATGGACAGCAGACGGCGATCCTTGCGGTACAGGAAGGCGAAATCCATCGAGAAAGCGAGATTGCGGCTGCGGTCGCGCAGCGAGTTCAACCGGTCACGCAGCGGATCGATGGTGGAGAGATCAAAGGCGCTGTCGGAAATATGCGCTTCGCAGCAATCGACCAGCGACTGTGCCCAGCGGGTCACTTCCGTGCTTTGCTCCGACTTCACCTCCAGATCGAGATTGGCTGCGAGCTTTTGAATATCGCGTGCCAGCACGGCCAGATTGATGACGCGGATGGACGCGAATTCGTGTTCGCGCTTCACCGAAGCAAGGGCGTTGGAGAAGCCGATGATGCGCTCTTCCAGACGGCGGTGCAGGGGACGCAGGTTTTTGCGGTCGTCCGGCAGTTCCTTCAGCGTTTCGCGCAGAATTCCGGCGACATCGCCAATACCATCCAGATTGCCCTGAAGATGGGCGGACGGCGCTTCCGCCCACTGGCGGCAGGCCGAGGAAATGGCGATCAGGTGACCGGCGAGGTTGCCGCTGTCGACGGCAGAAACATAACGCGGTCCGAGCGTCTGGAGCGTATCCGTGTGATACCAGTTGAACAGATGGCCGCGATATTTGTCCATCTTTTCAACCGTCTGGATGGTTTTTTCCATCCGCTCAACGGTCTCAGAAAAGCTGATCCAGCCGAACTGGCGGGCCGAAATCACCGACAGCAGGTAGACGCCGATATTTGTTGGCGAGGTGCGGCTGGCAACAACGGGCTCAGGCGTTTCCTGATAGTTGTCCGGCGGCAGATAGTTCTCACTGGCTGTGACGAAGGCTTCGTAATATCGCCATGTGCGGCGCGCAATCTTGCGCAATTCGCCGGAGACGTGTTCCGACACGAACAGGCGGTCTTCGGTTTCGGCGGACTGGCTGACATACCATGCGACAGCGGGCGAAAAGACCCACAGAAGCGCAAAGGGAAGGCCGACCAGAAACGCATTGTCGCCCGGCAGCGATGCAAACAGAAGGCCGAGCAAAGCAACGACCGGCGCATGCCACATCTGGCGGTAATAATCGAGAATGCTGCCCTGCGCACTGGACTGGATGCTGGCGGCGGTGCGCCATTCCAGCATCAGCTTGCCGCTGACGAACAGGCGGTAGAGCGAGCGCGCAATGGCATCCACCATCAGGCAGGCGCTGTCGGCGATGAAAACGATACGCAGAGCGACCTGCGCATTCGTCGCACGGATTTCTGACCACAGCGTATGGAAATGCGCCTGCGGAACGATATCGGTGGACCGGGGAACGATACCGGACAGCAAGGACAGCGTGGGCGAAACGAACAGCGAGAAGATCAGCAGGATCTGCCAGATCAGCGCGCCAAGCGGGCCCATATAATACCAGCCGAGAACCGAAGCGAGGAACCAGGCAACCGGTGTCAGCGAACGGCGAAGATTGTCGACCATCTTCCAACGGCCAAGGGCGGTAACGCCGCGCTTGGCGTCCATGATGTAAGGCAGAAGCTGCCAGTCGCCACGTGCCCAGCGATGCTGACGCGAGACTTCGACTTCATAACGGGTCGGGAAATCCTCAACCAGTTCAACGTCCGTTACCAACGCGCAACGGGCAAACGAGCCTTCCAGAAGGTCGTGGGAGAGAACGGCGTTCTCATCGATCCGGCCTTTCAGTGCGGTTTCGAAAGCGTCGACGTCATAAAGGCCCTTGCCGGTGAAGGTGCCTTCGGAGGTCAAGTCCTGATAAACGTCAGATACGGTGAAGACGTAAGGGTCAATGCCGCGATTGATGGAGAAGACGCGCTGGAAGACCGATGCGTCCTTGCCTGTAGTCAGCGACGGTGTCACACGCGGCTGGAGCAGGCCATAACCATGGATGACACGGCCCGTTTCGGGGTCGTGGACCGGGCGGTTGATGGGGTGGTGCATCTTGCCGACAAGCTTGGTCACGGCATCGCGCATAAGGCGTGTGTCGGCGTCCAGCGTCATCACGTATTTGACGTTGTCCGGCACCATGTTGGCGCCGTTGAGGAAGGTGGTGTCCTTGTCGCCACGCAGCAGCATGTTCAGTTCATGCAGCTTGCCGCGCTTGCGCTCCCAGCCCATCCAGCTGCCTTCAGCCGGATTGTAGAGACGACGACGATGCAGAAGGAAAAAGCGGTTTTTGCCTTCGGACGCATAACGCGCACCCAGAGCGGCGATTTCGCGCTTTCCATATTCCAGAATTTCGTTGTCTTCGTCTGATTGCTCGTACGGCGCATCGCGCCAGTCGCTGATCAGCGCGAAATAAATCTCGCCATGCGGGTTGGCAAGATAGTGGACTTCCAGATTGCGAACCATCTCGTCCACGGCGTCACGGCTGGTCAACATGCACGGCACGGCCAGCAATGTGCGGGCGTCCTGTGGAATGCCTTCCTTGAATTCGTAACCAACCAGACGGAAGGGTTTGACGAAGAAAGTCACAACCGTGTTGAAGAGACCCGTTGCACCTTCCGATGCAGGCACGGCAAACATCAGCAGGAATGCCGTAACCACGTACCAGGGCATACCGGCTTCTGCGAGGAACCAGCCGACAATGGCCATGACCAATGCCGTGACGGCGGTAACGGGAACGGCAACCGAAAGCCAGTTGAACCGGCGCATGACACGCGCAACGCGCTGCGAAAACAGCGGCTTGTAACCAATTCTGTCTTCCAGTTCCTGACGGCGTTCACCAATCAGGAAGCTGCCGACATTCGGCTCATGATGATATTTTTGATCTGAATTTGCTGTTTCCGTCACCATATCGACGGCAGTTTGCGCCACTTCGATTTCTGTTTTGGATGACCGGCGGGCCAACAGCTCCACCGTGTTGCGATAGGTGTTGCGCGATCCAAAATCGAGCGTCTGGTAGTCGGTATGCTCACGCAGGCCCTTGTCGATATGGCTGACTTCTTCAAACCAGACAGACCATTCCGTATCGTCGATTTCGCGCAGGCTCTTGACGATGTTGCCCATTGTCACATTGCCGGAGGCAAGGCGGTTATGTTCCGCCATCATGATGTTTTCAGCGTCTGTCCCGGCGCTGTGAAGGCGTTCTTCCAGCCAGTTCACCGCAAAGCCGGAGGTCTGCGAACCGTTTCTGAGGCGGTACAGGAACTGGGTGGAGAAGGTGGGGTCATCGACCAGATTGTCGATCTGCTTCAAAAGTGCAGCGGAGGCCTCGGCATCGTTGAGGCGGATGATTTCATCAACGACCTCATTGGCCTTCTGGCGCATACGGCGCGAACGCTCGACGCGGATGGAAATGCGGCGCAGGTTTTCAATCAGAACGAAACGCAGGATCGACGGTAGAGCCCAAAGCTCGCCGATCTGTAATGTTTTCGAAGTCTGATAACCCTCGACCAGCGCCGTCATGCTTTCGCGGGAAATCGTGCTGTGCGTGTGCGCCACGTAGAGCCAGGCAAGCGCCATGACGCGTGGTATTTCGGAATTGCCGATCTTGATCGTCGGAAGCTGGCGATAGAATTTGCGCGGAAAATCGCGGCGCACTTCCTGGATCGCTTCTTCGATGACGTAGTGGTTGTCCAGCAACCATTCCGCCGCGGGCGTTATCGTCTGGCCATTTTCGGAATCCACCGCCGTTGTGCGGTAAACGCGAAGGATTTCCTTCTCGTTTTCACGGTGGCGCGCGAAAAAATCGAATTCCATGAAACCCGGCAGGCCATCGGCACCGGACTTTGAGAGTTCGGCTCCGCAGTCCCTCAGCTCTTCAATGGTGAAGTAAACGGAGCGGATCGAATCATTGTGATCGATCTGCTTTGCTTCGGAATCACGGGCGGCGGCGGTCGGCGTAATATGAAATGACATCGGCTCGTATTCTGCACTCTGGTGAGGATCTGGTTTGACTTAACCGGAACTTGTTTCAGATTGCTTTTGGAAATTGAAACAACTTTGGCAGCTTTATTTCGTGCTGATCCTGAACCTTTGCTGAACCATCGCGAACCAGCGAACGATGATCGCATAAAACCGTGTTGCCCATTACCATGGTATTTCTGGGCAGAAGTCTTCACTTCTAAATAAAATCAACGATTTGGCGGAGAAGCAGCCGGTAAAGCGCGCGGTCGCGCCTCGCCATTCATGAGATACTTCGCAAACTCCCCCAAAGCGAAAACACGTCATGTCGCACTTTATCCCATCTCGTCACTGAACCCCTTGGATGTTCATGCCCTTTTGAAACGGCAGGACACCACCCGAGGGAGGGAATGGTTAAAAGCGCTATCAGTTCCATGCCACCTGTTTTGCTTCTGCGCAAGCGGCGAAATGGATGGGACGATATCGCGCTCTTGTCTTTCCATGCTAGCTCTATGAATATCTGCTGATGCGGCCCATCAAAAGCGGGTCGAAACGACAGCATTTGTTACAACACGCCGAGTTCCAAACATGACAATCCATTCCAAAAACACTGCCGCATTTGCCAATCACATGCCGGATGTGCTGGCGATACGCCACCATCTGCATCGCAATCCCGAAATTGGCTTGTCAGAGTTCAAGACCTCGGATTTTGTTGCCTCCCAACTGGAAGCGATGGGCTATGAAGTGACGCGCGGCCTTGCAGGCACCGGCGTTGTGGCAACGTTGCGAAACGGCACCAGCGGAAAAACCGTGGGTATTCGTGCCGATATCGATGCGCTGCCGATCCATGAGGATACAGGCGCCGAGTATGCCAGCCTCACGCCCGGCGTCATGCATGCCTGCGGCCATGATGGACACACCGCCATGCTGCTGGGGGCTGCCAAAATCATTGCCGAGCGCCGCAATTTCGATGGCACGATCCATCTGATTTTCCAGCCCGCCGAAGAAAACTTTGGCGGCGCACGCATCATGATCGAAGACGGCCTGTTCGATCGTTTTCCCTGCGACGCGGTGTTTGCGCTTCACAATGATCCCAGCCAGCCTTTCGGCCACTTCGTGCTGCGTGATGGGCCGATTATGGCGGCTGTGGATGAGTGTAGGATTACCGTCAACGGTTATGGCGGGCATGGCGCCGAACCGCAGAGCGCGCTTGATCCCATCGTCGCCGGTGCCAGCATCGTCATGGCGCTTCAGACCATCGTGTCTCGCAACATCCACCCGTTGACGCCGACGGTGGTGACGGTCGGCGCTTTTCATGCGGGCATAGCCAGCAATGTCATTCCCGAAACGGCGGAGATGCTGCTGACGATCCGCTCTTTCGATCCTGCCGCCCGCGACGAACTGGAAAAACGTATTCGGTTGATCGCCGAAGGTCAGGCGGCGAGCTATGGCATGGGCGTGACGCTGAATTATCAGCGTGGCTATAACGCCACCGTCAATCACAAGACCGAAACGGATTATATCGTTAATCTGGCGACGCGCTTTGCCGGGGCCGACAAGGTTTTGGAAATGCCGCGCCCGACCATGGGAGCGGAAGACTTTGCATATATGCTGGAGAAGCGTCCCGGCGCTTATTTCTTCCTTGGCACGAAGCGCACCGAGAAAGATCCACCGCTCCACCACCCGAAATTCGATTTCAACGACGATATTTTGCCGATCGGAACGGCGTTCTGGGTCGAGCTTGCAGAAGATTATCTGAAGGTCGCTTAAATGAAAAAGGCCGATCACTGATCGGCCTTTTCTCAAGGTCTTGATACGGGAGGATTAAGGTACCAGACCGAGGATGATTGCAGCAACGAAGGCAAAGCAGATGCCGACCAGGGCTGTATGGAGTGTCACGTGCCAGTCGCGCTGAGGCGCAGACGATGGCGTGAAATCTTTTACTTTTCCGGCTTTGGAATAAGACATCGCACCCTCCCTTGTTGATCTTAGGCCGCTTTAGGCGGCCCTCTGGTTCTCAGTGGTAGAATATCGCTATTTCCCAGTATTTCTGTAGAGATAATTTTCCATTTGTTGCGCCAATCGGGAAAAATACTGATCGTCACTTGCCTCCCAGCGCGCATCGATCTACCCGATTTGTCATTATCAACGCGCAACGACCATTTCCGGTTCAACACAAAAGTTAACGGCGAAGAGATTGGCGGATATCGATGTCATCATCATCGGGGCAGGGGTCGTGGGCCTTTCTGTCGCGCGCGACCTCGCGATGCGGGGTCGGTCCGTCATCCTGCTGGAAAAAGCGGGTGAGTTCGGCACCGAAACCTCGTCTCGCAACAGCGAGGTCATTCACGCCGGTCTCTATTATCCGAAGGGCAGTCTGAAAGCGCGGTTGTGCGTCGAAGGCCGGCACAAGCTTTACAAATTCTGCGAAAGCCATGGTGTGGGTCATCGACGTTGCGGCAAGCTGATCGTTGCCACGGATGTCGATGACATCAACCTTCTGGAAGACCTGAAGCGACGTGGCGTCGAAAACGGTTGCGATGATCTTGTGCTGATCGATGCAGCCGAGGCAAAGGCGATGGAGCCTGCGCTTTCCTGCAAAGCGGCTCTGTTTTCCCCCTCCACCGGCATCATCGACAGCCACGCCTATATGCTGGCGCTTCTGGGCGATGCGGAAGAGGCTGGTGCGGTGATCGCCTATCATGCGCCGTTTCTAAGGGCGGAAATCTGCGATGGTGGCTTCCAGGTTTTCGTTGGAGGTGCCGAGCCGATGCAATTGACCTGCCGGTCACTGGTCAATGCGGCGGGTCTCTATGCGCCAGATGTTGCGGGAAAGATCGACGGCCTTTCAGCCGACCATGTGCCTGTCGCCCGCTTTGCCAAGGGTTCCTATTTCTCACTGTCGGGAAAATCACCGTTTTCACGGCTGATCTATCCGGCACCCCATAATCATGGTCTTGGCGTTCATTTGACACTGGACCTTGGCGGCAATGCGCGGTTCGGGCCGGACGTGGAATGGGTCGATGCCATCGACTATGCCGTCGATCCACGCCGGTCAGCGGGCTTCAATGATGCCATTCGGCGTTATTGGCCCTCCCTCCCTGATCACGCGCTGGCGCCTGCCTATTCCGGCATTCGGCCCAAAATTTCAGGACCGGATGATCCGGCGATGGATTTCCGTATCGACGGGCCGCAAACACATGGGGTTGACGGCCTCGTCAATCTGTTCGGCATCGAAAGTCCGGGGCTGACGGCATCCTTGGCAATTGCCCCGGAGGTGTCTCGCCATCTCGTCTAGAGTATTTCCGCCTTTCTCCGAAACGCGAAAACGTTCTATCCATTTGTTCTAACGCATTATCCAGACGCAAAACCGCTTCGCACTTTTGCTGGAAATGCTTTCATCAGGCGAAACGCACCAGTGCCGATGCCATGACATCAGGATCGACATTGCCACCGGATGCCACGACGATGAGTGTGTCTGCTTCCAGCTCATCGCCATGAAACAGGGCTGCGGCCAGCGCAACCGCACCGCCCGGTTCAACCACGATCTTCAATCGCAGAAATGCCAGCACCATCGCCCTCAAAGCTTCGTCTTCCGTCACCGCAATGCCTTTGCCGCACAGGTTCAGCATCAGCGGGAAGGTGATGTTGCCGGGCTGGGGCGTGATAATCGCATCGCAGATGGAGCCTGCCAAAGCATCGTTGCGCTCGATTTTGCCTGAAGCCAACGAGCGGGCGACGTCATCGAATTTTTCCGGCTCGCAGGTTCTCACCTTGTAGGTCGGGGCTTTGGCGTCCAGCGCCAACGCAATGCCTGACGTCAGTCCGCCCCCGCCACAAGGAACGAGAACTTCGGCTTTTTCGATGCCCAGTTCTTTTCCCTGCTCGGCAATTTCCAGACCCACGGTGCCCTGTCCGGCAATCACCAGAGGCTCGTCGAACGGCTTGATCAGCGTCAGCCCGCGCTCTTGCGAGAGTTTCGCGCCGATGGCGTCACGGTCCTCTTTGGCGCGATCGAACAGCACGACCTCTGCGCCATAGGCCTTGGTATTTTCGATTTTAATTTTTGGTGCATCATGCGGCATGATGATGACAGAAGGCACGCCGTGCAGCTTGGCGGCAAGCGCCACGCCCTGCGCGTGATTGCCGGACGAAAAGGCGATGACGCCACGTTGGCGCACATCCGGTGCAAGTCCTGAAACCGCCGACCAGCCGCCGCGAAACTTGAACGAACCGGTGCGTTGCAGGCATTCCGCCTTCACGAAAATCTTTCGCCCTGCGATCTCGTCCAGAAAATGTGATGAGAGCAAAGGCGTGCGAATTGCCTGTGAGCCAATGCGCTGGCGCGCTGCTTCGATCATCGAAATATCTGTCATGCTGTCCCCGTGTCGTGATGTGTTTCAGCACCCACCATAAGCAGAAATTGCCACTGTAAAAGGGTCAAAAAAAATCCCCGGACGAAGCCGGGGATTATGGTTTGGGACAGGCGCTTTACGCCAGCGTATAGGCCGTCTTGACCGTGGTGAAGAACTCGGCCGCATATTTGCCCTGTTCGCGTGGGCCGAAGGACGACGCCTTGCGACCACCGAACGGAACGTGGAAATCCACACCTGCGGTTGGCAGGTTGACCATCACCATGCCCGCTTCTGCATTGCGCTTGAAGTGCGTTGCGTGCTTGAGGCTGGTGGTGGCGATGCCCGAAGACAGGCCGAATGGCGTGTCGTTGGCAGCCGCCAGCGCTTCGTCGTAATTCTTGACGCGAATGACGGCAACGACAGGTCCGAAGATTTCCTCCTGCGAAATCCGCATGTCGTTGGTCGCTTCGGTAAACAGCGCTGGCTGGAGGAAGAAGCCGGGGGTGTCGCGCTTGACGACTTCGCCGCCGAACGCAAGCTTTGCACCTTCGTTTTTGCCGATCTCGATGTAATCGGTGTCCTGCTTCAGCTGCTTTTCATCCACAACCGGGCCGACATGGGTGTCCTTGTCCAGCGCGTTGCCGACATTGATCTTCGACAGGCGCTCGGTAAGGGCTGCCACGAATTTATCATGGATGCCTTCGGTGACGATGAGGCGCGACGAGGCCGTGCAGCGCTGTCCGGTGGAATAAAAGCCGGAGTTGGCGGCTGCTTCAACGGCCACGCCAAGGTCGGCATCGTCCAGAACGACGAAGGGGTTCTTGCCGCCCATTTCCAGCTGGAATTTGCGGTTGAATGGCAGCGAGGACGCGGCAACGCGCTGACCTGTGCCTGTCGAACCGGTAAACGTGATGCCAGCCAGATCCTTGCTGTCGAGCATGGCCTGACCGACGACGGAGCCACGGCCCATGACGAGGTTGAGAACGCCCTTTGGCAGACCGGCGCGGTGCAGAATGTCAACGATCGCCCATGCGCAGCCCGGCACCAGATCGGCAGGTTTGAAGACGATGGTGTTGCCGTAGCAAAGTGCCGGCGCGATCTTCCAGGCCGGAATGGCAATCGGGAAGTTCCACGGCGTGATGATGCCGATAACGCCGAGCGGTTCGCGGGTGACTTCAACGCCGATGTTGGGGCGGGCCGAAGGAATGACTTCGCCTGCAAGGCGCAGCGCTTCACCGGCAAAGAAATCGAAAATCTGTGCGGCACGAATGGTTTCGCCGATGCCTTCGGCCAGAACCTTGCCTTCTTCCCGGGCCAGAAGCGCGCCCAGCTCTTCCTTGCGGGCGAGAATTTCGTCGGCCGTCTTTTTCAGGATCGCGTGACGTTCCAGAATGCCGGAGCGCGACCATGCCGGAAACGCCGCCTTGGCAGCAGCAATCGCCTGTTTGGCGTCTTCTGCGCTTGCCTGTGCGTAAAGACCAACGACTTCATTGGTGTCGGACGGATTGATGTTTTTCGAAGTGTCGGCTCCGATCCACTCGCCGCCAATAAGGTTCTGATGGATAGTCATGAAAATGCTCCCTTTCATGCTGAAGCGGCCGCTTCCATGCGCCACCCCGCCTTTATGAAAGACCTTTCGGTCATTGATTTATGACGCCGCACCAGGAAAATGATGCGGCGAAGCCGGCGGCGACCTTATGTCATATTATCTCTTGGCGAAAGTCACCATACGACAAGATCTGCAAATAATTCCCTGTGCGTTTTACCGCTGCCAGATTGAGCGGATATCACGTCCCATTTCGGCAATCCTGCCGATGGGCGCTCAATGTGCATATTAATATTGTCTTAGAAAGAGGTTTGGTGCGGAAATCGGATTCGGTATAGTCTTCTGATGAATGACGGTTGCCTTATGATGGCGCGAAAAACGAGCTAGAAACAGAGACAGGAAGTGGCAACGCGGACCATTTCCGTTTAATGCGAGAATAGCCAATGACGCTGGAATTCAACCATATCCGCCGCAATGATAACCTGCCGGGCAGGATCGCCGCTGAAATCGCGCGCGAGATCAATGACGCAAAAATGTCTCCGGGTGACAGGCTGCCCACGGAACTCATTCTTTCCAAGACATTCGGTGTCAGCCGCTCGGTCGTGCGCGAAGCGATTGCGCAGTTGCGCAACGAGGGTTTCGTGGAAACGCGCCAAGGGGTCGGCGCTTTTGTCACAGATCCGCGCCAGCGTTCATCGATTCGCATCGAGCGTTCCAAGCTGGATGATTTCGAAAATTTTCGTGACCTGTTTCAGTTGCGTATTCCGTTGGAAATCGAAGCGGCGGGGCTGGCGGCGATGCACCGCACACCGGCTGAGTTGAAAACACTGAAAGTGGCGCTGGATGCCATGCGCATCTCGCCAGACTGGCGAAAAGACGGCGTCGCTGCGGATCTTGATTTTCACCGAACCATCGCCGAGGCGACGAAAAACGGATATTTCGTGATGTTTATCGGGTTTATTTCCGAGCGGGTAACCTCGGCGATCAACACTGCATTTGCGCGTGCGGTCTTCGGCGATATTCTCAACGCCACCATTGACGAGCATGTTGCCATTTACGATGCGATTGCGGCGTCCGATGCCATTGCCGCCCGCGATGCCATGCGCGTCCACCTGTTGGGTGCGGCACGGCGCGTCAACCTCGAGCTTGAGACATTCGGCTGACATTCTACGCCTGTTTTTGATATCAAATTATTCTGGTTGTCAGACATCCGGACAATTGGATAGGGTGGCATGATTGGTCTACAAATTGGGAGGAAGAGTGTGGCTGGTGCAGGGATTGTCGATGCGAACGGGATTTTGCCGGAGGATTATCAGGATGCGCTTCTGATTGGTCGTGTGTGGTCGAAATCGGAGGGCGGGCCGTGCCCGGTGCTGTTCAAGGATGGTGTGCTTTACGATCTTTCGAAGGTCGCGCCCACGATGTCAGAGCTTCTGGAAAAACCGGACCTGGTTGCTTTGCTTGGGTCGGTGCTGGAATTTCCAGCCCTTGGCACGCTTGAGGCGTTTCTGGATGGCTCTGCCGGTGAGCTTCTGGCACCGAACGATCTTCAGGCCGTGAAAGCCGCTGGCGTAACCTTTGCTGATAGTATGCTGGAACGGGTCATCGAAGAGCAAGCCAAGGGCGATCCGCTGCGTGCGCAGGAAATCCGTGTCAAACTGGCGCCGGTTCTGGGCGATAATCTGAAAGGCTTGGAAGCCGGGTCGGAAAAAGCCGCCGAGGTTAAAAAGCTGCTTCAGGAATTGGGCGTCTGGTCGCAATATCTGGAAGTCGGTATCGGCCCGGATGCGGAAATCTTTTCGAAGGCGCAGCCTATGTCGTCTGTCGGTTGCGGTGCACTGATCGGCGTTCATCCGAAATCGCAGTGGAACAATCCCGAGCCGGAAATCGTGCTTGCTGTTGCCTCCAATGGCCGCATTCTTGGCGCTGCTCTTGGCAATGACGTGAACCTGCGCGATTTCGAAGGCCGTTCTGCCCTGCTGCTCAGCAAGGCGAAGGACAACAATGCATCCTGCTCCATCGGTCCGTTCATTCGCCTGTTCGATGCGAATTTCTCGCTGGACGATGTGGAAAAGGCCAGGATTTCATTGGCGGTCGAAGGCAAGGATGGCTTCACCATGACGGGTGTTAGCGCCATGGAAGCCATCAGCCGCACGCCGGAAAATCTCGTGTCACAACTCCTCAACCGCGATCATCAATATCCAGATGGAGCGGTATTTTTCCTCGGCACGATGTTTGCGCCGGTAAAAGACCGCCACGGCCCCGGTCTCGGCTTCACCCATGCCAAAGGCGACCGCGTGGAAATCTCGTCACCAAAGCTCGGCAAGCTGGTCAACTGGGTTGCCAGTACGACTGAGTGCCCGGAGTGGACGTTTGGCACAGTGGCTCTGATGCGCAATCTGGCGAAGCGCGGTTTGCTTTGACTTTTACTCTCCGTCATCCTCGGGACAAGCCCGAGGATGACGAATTTGGGTTTGGTGGGGATTGAGCAGCCCTACGCAGCAACGGCCTTATTCTGCCTGTTCTGAATCAAATCATCCACGACAGCCGGGTCGGCAAGCGTAGACGTATCTCCCAATGATCCGAAATCATCTTCGGCGATCTTGCGCAGAATGCGGCGCATGATTTTGCCGGAGCGGGTTTTGGGCAGGCCAGGGGAGAACTGGATTTTATCCGGTGTTGCCACAGGGCCGATTTCGTTGCGAACGTGTTTGACGAGTTCGGCGCGCAGCGCATCGTCGCCCACCTGTCCCGCCATCAGGGTCACATAACAGTAGATGCCCTGACCCTTGATGTGATGCGGATAACCGACGACAGCGGCCTCCGACACCAGATGATGGGAAACGAGCGCCGATTCCACTTCCGCGGTTCCAAGCCGGTGGCCGGAGACGTTCAGAACGTCATCCACGCGCCCGGTGATCCAGTAATACCCGTCCTCATCGCGGCGGCAGCCATCGCCGGTGAAATATTTCCCCTTATAGGTGGAGAAATAGGTTTCGATGAAGCGCTGGTGATCGCCATAAACCGTGCGGGATTGGCCCGGCCAGCTATCGACGATGCAGAGATTGCCGTCGGCTGCACCTTCCAGCACATTGCCTTCGGCATCGACCAGTTGTGGCTGAACGCCGAAGAAGGGGCGGGTGGCCGAACCGGGTTTGAGGTCGGTTGCGCCGGGCAATGGCGTGATGAGAATGCCGCCGGTTTCCGTCTGCCACCAGGTGTCGACGATCGGGCTCTTGTCCTCACCGACCACGTGGTAATACCATTCCCAGGCTTCCGGGTTGATCGGTTCGCCCACCGTGCCGAGCAGGCGCAGGCTGGAGCGTGAGGAGCGTTTGACGAAGTCATCACCAGCGCCCATCAGCGAGCGCAGCGCGGTCGGTGCGGTGTAGAAAATATTGACCTGATGTTTGTCGATGACTTCCCAGAACCGTCCCTGATCCGGGAAATTCGGCACGCCTTCGAACATCAGCGTCGTCGCACCATTCGCGAGCGGCCCGTAGACGATGTAGGAATGGCCCGTGACCCAGCCGACATCGGCGGTGCACCAGTAAATATCGCCGTCCTTGTAGTCGAACACATATTCATGCGTCATCGAGGCATAGACGAGATAGCCGCCGGTGGTGTGCAGCACGCCCTTTGGTTTGCCGGTGGAGCCGGAGGTGTAAAGAATGAACAGCGGGTCTTCCGCCTTCATCTTGACCGGTTCGCAGTGCGGTTTCACTGTGGCAACTTCCTGATGATACCAGAGGTCGCGGCCCGGTGCCCAGCCCGTCTTGCCGCCGGTGCGGCGCACGACCAGCACCTTGTTGACGATGACATGCTGGCGCGCGGCGATGTCGATCGCCTTATCGGTGTTTTCCTTGAGCGGAATGGGTTTTCCGCCGCGCACGCCCTCATCGCAGGTGATGACGAAAGTGGACTTGCAATCGACGATACGGCCGCCCAGCGCCTCGGGTGAAAAGCCGCCGAAGACGACCGAGTGGATCGCGCCGATACGGGCGCAGGCCAGCATCGCATAGGTCGCTTCCGGTATCATCGGCATATAGATGGTGACGCGGTCGCCTTTCTTGACGCCATGCTTTTTCAGCACATTGGCGAGGCGGCAGACCGAATCATACAGCTGATTATAGGTAATTTTTTTGTCGATATAGGGATTGTCGCCTTCCCAGATGATCGCGGTTTTTTCACCGTGGGTTTTCAGATGGCGGTCGATACAGTTGTAGGACACATTGGTCAGGCCGTCCTCAAACCACTTGATCGGCACCTTGCCCCGGAAGGATGTGTTCTTGACCTTGGTGTAAGGCTTGAACCAGTCGATGCGCTTGCCATGCTTGTCCCAGAACTTCTCCGGGTCTTCCACGCTTTCCTGATACCATTTCAGGTAACGGTCATTGTCGATCAGCGTGCGCGTTTTCGCGGACTTTAGAACCGGATAGATTTTGGCAGACATAAATTCCTCCTCAGACCAATGCTTGCTTGTCGCGACCGGAGACTCCTTTGCTCCAGTTATGTGCCAGATTCATACCAGTTCAGTGACATCCGGCAATTAGACAAAGGTCATTTCTATTGCAAAGAATTGCAATTCTGAAGCAATCCAGTTATAGAGCGCTTCATATCCCGGAAATCAGTGGTTTATCACCCACGGCCCGCGCCACCGGAGCGGACGGACAGAAGGACTGTATCTATGGCTCAAACATTGCTCATGCCGAAAGCGACGGCCGTCTGGCTCGTGGATAACACCGCGTTGTCTTTCGAACAGATCGCCACGTTCTGCAGGCTGCATCCGCTTGAAGTCAAAGCAATCGCCGATGGCGAAGCTTCGCAAGGCATCAAGGGGCTTGACCCCATTTCGACCGGACAGCTCTCCCGCGATGAAATCTCACGCGCAGAAGCCAACCCGAATCACAAGATCAAGCTTTCCGAGCCGAAGGTTCGCGTGCCTGAATCCAAGCGTCGTGGACCGCGTTATACGCCGGTGTCCAAGCGTCAGGATCGCCCGAACGCTATTTTGTGGCTGGTGCGCAATCACGCCGAACTGAAGGATGCGCAGATTTCGCGCCTCGTCGGCACGACCAAATCCACCATCGAGCAGATTCGCAACCGCAGTCACTGGAACTCCGCCAATCTGGCGCCGATGGATCCGGTGACGCTCGGTCTTTGCAGCCAGATCGATCTGGACCTTGAAGTCGAACGCGCGTCGCGCGGCCGCCCGTTGCCAACAGCCGAAGAGCTGGGCGCAACATTGCAGCCAGCAGCCGTCACCGAAAGCCTGGCTTACAAATACGAGCCTGAAGAAGAAAAAGAAATCGACGCCAACGCCGTTTTCGCCAAGCTCAGCGCGCTCAAGTCTACCCGCAAGGACGAAGACGAAGACGACAACTTCTGAGTCTTCTGCTTTCAACACAAATATAAAAAAGCCCCGGCATCGACCGGGGCTTTTTGTTGAGGTGGCTTAAAAGCTGACTACCCGAAGGATCAAGCGCTTCGTGCAGGCAGGGACAGCACCGGCGCACCGGATTTCTCATCGTCGTTCAGCAGGCCGCTGGCTCTCAACAGCGAGGAGAAGCGACCGCCGCGCAGGCTGAGTTCATCGAACGTGCCCTTTTCAACGATCCGGCCATTGTCCATGAACAGCACCAGATCGGCGTCGCGGACGGTCGACAGTCTGTGGGCGATGATGAAGGTCGTTCTGTCTTTGCGCAGGGCATCGACAGCGTCCTTCACGCGGGCTTCGGTTTCCACGTCCAGCGCGCTGGTGGCCTCATCCAGAACGAGGATCGGCGCGTTTTTCAGCACGGCACGGGCAATGGCGATACGCTGGCGTTCACCACCGGACAGACGGTTGCCACGTTCACCCACCTGCGTCATGTAGCCGGTCATCCGGCTGTCGATAAAGTCCGTTGCAGCAGCGGCAGCAGCAGCCTGAGCCACTTCGTCATCGGTCGCACTTTCACGGCCAAGGCGGATGTTGTCGCGGATCGAGCGGTTGAGAAGGCCGGCATCCTGAAAGACAGTGGCAATGGAGTGGCGCAGCGACTGACGTGTGACGGTGGAAATATCGGTGCCATCCACCAGAATTTGGCCGCCATTGGGGTCATACACACGCTGCAACAGATTGATGAGCGTTGTCTTGCCTGCACCTGTCGGGCCGACGATTGCGATTGTTTCGCCAGCATTTGCGGTGAAGGAGACGTCGTGAACGCCCTGCTTGGTGTTGGCAAAGCCAAAATTCACGTTGCGGAATTCCACCTTGCCGGAAACATGGCCAAGTTCAATGGCGGTGGTCGGCTCTTCGCGTTCCTGCACGGAATCTTCCAGCGTGAAGAAGTCCACCAGCTTGGACCGTGCTTCGAATATCTGGGTGGCGAAAGCCCGCACCTGGTCAAGACGACCGATCAAAAGGTTCGCAAAGCCGATGAAGGCGATGACTTCACCGACGCGCAACTGGCCGTTTTTGACGAGAATTGTACCGATGATGAGGATAATCATCATGGACAGTGTCGAGGCTGTGCGGTTCAAGGCGCTGGCAAATGCCCACCAGTCCAGAACCGGGTACTGCGCGCTGAGCAGGCGTTCGGTGAAGGATTTCAGCGCTTTGGTTTCCGCTTCGATGCGGTTGTAGCTGTGCAGGACCGAAACGTTGCTGATCGAATCGCTGACATGCGCAAACACCGAATGGTAATGCTCTTCAACGGAAGCCTGACCTTCCTTGGTGCGGTTCATCACCCATTTGCCGATGAACCAGTAGACCGTACCAAGGGCCAGCAGCACCAGGCTGAGGCGCAGGTCCATGGCAATTGCGGTTGGAATGAGCAGCAAAATCGCCACGAATGTCGCCAGATGCGTGCGCATGAATTCAAGCCACAGGCCGAACAGCGTTTCGCTGGCGCGCAAAAGCGTATGCAATGCGTTGGATGTGCCGCGCTGATGGTGCCAGGACAACGGCATGGAAATGATGCGGCCAAAGGCTTCGGTCAGCAACGATGCTCGGCGTCCGTGGGCAAGGCGATCCGCCTCACGCGCCACGGCCACATAGGCAATCGTGTTGAATACGCCGAATGCCGCCCAGAGAATGAGGATGTTCGTGGCATCCGATCCAGACGAGATGGCATCGATGATGCGGCCGAAAAGGATAGGCTCGGCAATGGTGATTGCGGCCAGAATGACGTTTGCCAAAACGACGATGGCCACGCGCCACTTGTTGTTGGCGAGGTAGCGCAGGGCGCGAGTATAAACCTGAAACAGTGTCAATTCCCAAATCCCGTCTTCATGTCCGTCCAGCAGCGTCATTCCAGACGCGGATATCCCCGCATTTATTCGCCATGGCGATATAAGCAATGCAAGTCGTTGTTTTATCGCTTTTTCTACATGAATGTGCGCTTAACGGAGAGGTCTGGAGCCCGATCCGACGAAAATAAATCGAATCGCGCGATTGTGAATTGGTCCATATGCAAAACTGCTAGATTTCGTGGCGCGGTTTTAATCATTTATAACTTTATGAGGTACAAGTTCATTTTGGCGAGCGATCCGAGTAACATGAAGTGTCGGGAAGGATGTTTCCTTCAAAAAAACGTCGATGTTCCCTCACTTTTTTCTGGATGTTCGCATCAATGCACAATGTTTTGCAGTTTTTGACCCTGTGCGGTGAGCAGAACACCGAGGACGAGTTTCTGGCAGCGTTTCACGAGTTGATGCGTTATCTCGGCTTCGGTTTTTACCGCGTGACGCGCCGAGACGCTGAAGATTTGACACTGACAGGAAATATTCTCGCCGAATATTTGCCGGAGGGTTGGAAAGAGGTCTATCACGCGAAGAAGTATGGTGGGGCCGATCCGGTCAAGCGCACGCTTGGTCTGCTGCATCAACCGTTTCGATGCCGCGATGTCATCGGTCTTCTGCCCCAAGCAGCGCAACGAAAGCGCGCCGCCAAGTTGTTTCAGGATGCCGCACGCTTTGGTCTTCATGATGGCTATGCGTTTCCCATCCATGGTCGCAGCGGGTTGCTGGGGGGTGTGTTCATTTTTGGCGATGGTCGCCAGTTTTCCAGTTCGGAATTGTTGATTGTCGAGTCTGCCATGCGCGCGGTCTTCTGGCGCCTGCTGGAGTTTGCGGGTCAGGCGAGCGAGCTTTTGTCGCTCCCGAACCTGTCGGCCACACAGCTCACCCGTCGCGAGCTAGATGTGCTGACGCTGCTGGCTCAGGGCAAGACATCGCCGGAAATCGGCAAGAGCCTGGAAATTTCCAGTCATACGGTCGACTGGTACATCAACGGCATACAACGCAAGTTTGATGCCAGAAACCGTCAGCATGTTGTGGCGCTTGCACTTCGTCACGGGATTATCGCCTGAGACCCTGTCGTTTCGTCTTCCGTACGGGGATCGTCAAAAACGCCCTTTCCAACTGTCGCAATTACTGATTAATTTCGCGGTGCAGCATATAGGTTTGGCTGCGAGGTTCTGGGAGGCCGTCTTGAAAATATCGAAAATCCTTGTCGCCAATCGATCCGAGATTGCGATCCGTGTGTTCCGTGCTGCCAATGAGCTGGGCATAAAAACGGTCGCGATCTGGGCGGAAGAGGACAAGCTTTCGCTGCACCGTTTCAAGGCGGATGAGAGTTATCAGGTTGGTCGTGGCCCGCATCTGTCCAAGGATATGGGACCGATCGAAAGTTATCTTTCCATCGAAGAAGTCATCCGCGTTGCCAAATTGTCGGGAGCGGATGCCATCCATCCCGGCTACGGGCTGTTGTCGGAAAGCCCGGAATTCGTGGAGGCCTGCAACAAGGCCGGCGTTATTTTCATTGGCCCGACCGCAGAGACGATGCGCCAGCTGGGCAACAAGGTTGCCGCGCGCAATCTGGCCATTTCTGTTGATGTGCCCGTGGTGCCTGCGACCGAGCCCTTGCCGGATGACATCGCCGAAATCGAGCGCATGGCCGAGGAAATCGGTTATCCGGTGATGCTCAAAGCCTCCTGGGGCGGCGGTGGTCGCGGTATGCGCGCCATCCGCAAAAAGGAAGACCTCGCCCGCGAGGTGACGGAAGCCAAGCGCGAGGCGAAGGCCGCTTTCGGCAAGGACGAGGTCTATCTGGAAAAACTTCTGGAACGTGCCCGCCACGTCGAAAGTCAGGTTCTGGGCGATACGCATGGCAATGTCGTGCATCTGTTCGAGCGTGATTGTTCCATCCAGCGCCGTAACCAGAAGGTGGTCGAGCGCGCGCCAGCGCCCTATCTTTCGGAAGCGCAGCGCCAAGAGCTTGCCAATTATTCGCTGAAAATCGCCGCCGCGACCAATTACATCGGCGCCGGCACGGTCGAATATCTGATGGATGTCGACACCCAGAAATTCTACTTCATCGAGGTCAATCCCCGCATTCAGGTGGAGCATACCGTTACCGAAGTCGTTACCGGCATCGATATCGTCAAGGCGCAAATCCACATTCTGGAAGGTGCGGCCATCGGGACACCTGAGTCGGGCGTGCCGGAGCAGAAGGATATCAGGCTCAACGGCCATGCGCTTCAGTGCCGCATCACCACGGAAGACCCGGAACATAATTTCATTCCCGATTATGGCCGCATCACCGCCTACCGTTCGGCGTCGGGTTTCGGCATCCGTCTGGATGGCGGCACGGCCTATGCGGGCGCCATCATCACCCGCTATTACGATCCTTTGCTGGTCAAGGTCACGGCCTGGGCACCGAAGCCGGATGAAGCCATCAGCCGGATGCATCGTGCTTTGCGCGAGTTCCGTATTCGTGGCGTGGCGACAAACCTCACATTCCTTGAAGCCATCATCAACCATGACAGCTTTCGTGAAAACACCTACACGACGCGCTTCATCGATTCGACACCGGAGCTGTTTGAGCAGGTCAAACGTCAGGACCGCGCCACCAAGCTGCTGACCTATCTTGCCGATGTGACCGTCAACGGTCACCCGGAAACGAAGGGTCGCGTCAAACCGGCTGCAAATGCCGCAAAGCCCATCATTCCCTATATCGATCAGCCAACGCCCGAAGGCACCAAGCAGTTGCTGGACAAGCTAGGGCCAAAGGGTTTTGCCGACTGGATGCGCAATGAAAAGCGCGTGCTGGTGACGGACACCACCATGCGTGATGGCCACCAGTCGCTGTTGGCCACCCGCGTTCGCACGCATGACATTGCCCGTGTTTCGAGCGTCTACGCCAAGGCTTTGCCGCAGCTTCTTTCGCTGGAATGCTGGGGCGGTGCGACATTCGACGTGTCCATGCGCTTCCTCACCGAAGATCCGTGGGAACGTTTGGCGCAGGTGCGTGAAGGCGCGCCAAACCTCTTGCTGCAAATGCTTCTGCGCGGCGCAAACGGCGTCGGCTACAAAAATTATCCGGATAATGTCGTCAAATATTTCGTCCGTCAGGCAGCGCAAGGCGGTATCGATCTGTTCCGCGTGTTCGATTGCCTCAACTGGGTCGAGAATATGCGTGTGTCGATGGACGCCATCGCAGAGGAAAACAAGCTCTGCGAAGCGACCATCTGCTACACGGGCGATCTGTTGAATTCTGCCCGCCCGAAATATGATCTCAAATATTACACGGGTCTTGCTGCCGAACTCGAAAAGGCGGGCGCGCACATCATCGCCGTCAAGGACATGGCCGGTCTGTTGAAACCGGCTGCCGCGAAGGTTCTGTTCAAGGCGCTGCGGGAAGCGACCAGCCTGCCGATCCATTTCCACACGCATGATACATCCGGCATTTCCGCAGCCACGGTTCTGGCTGCGGTCGAAGCGGGCGTGGATGCTGTGGATGCGGCCATGGACGCGCTGTCCGGCAACACATCGCAGCCTTGCCTCGGCTCCATCGTCGAAGCGCTCAAGGGTTCCGAGCGTGATACCGGTCTCGATACCGAGTGGATTCGTCGCATTTCCTTCTATTGGGAAGCGGTTCGCGGCCAGTACGCCGCCTTCGAGAGCGATCTGAAGGGTCCGGCATCGGAAGTTTATCTTCACGAAATGCCGGGTGGTCAGTTCACCAACCTCAAGGAACAGGCTCGTTCGCTCGGTCTTGAAAGCCGCTGGCACGAAGTGGCGCAGACCTATGCGGACGTCAACCAGATGTTCGGCGATATCGTCAAGGTCACGCCGTCTTCCAAGGTTGTTGGCGATATGGCGCTGATGATGGTCAGTCAGGATTTGACCGTTGCCGATGTCGAAAACCCGGACAAGGAAGTGTCCTTCCCGGATTCTGTCGTTTCCATGCTCAAGGGTGATCTCGGTCAATCACCGGGCGGCTGGCCGCAGGCTTTGCAGAAAAAGGCGCTCAAGGGCGATGAGGCTTACACAGCCCGTCCCGGTTCACTGTTGGCGGATGCCGATCTGGATGCGGAGCGCAAAGAGATCGAAACCAAGCTGGAACGTTCGGTCAATGATTTCGAGTTCGCGTCCTACCTGATGTATCCAAAGGTCTTTACGGACTTTGCGTTTGCATCCGAAACCTATGGCCCTGTGTCCGTTCTTCCAACCCATGCCTATTTCTACGGCATGGAGGATGGCGAAGAGCTGTTTGCCGATCTGGAACGCGGCAAGACGCTGGTGATCGTCAATCAGGCCTCATCCGGCACGGATGAAAAAGGCATGGTCACGGTGTTCTTCGAAATCAACGGCCAGCCGCGCCGTATCAAGGTGCCGGATCGCGCCCATGGTGCAACCGGTTCTGCTGTGCGCCGCAAGGCTGAACCCGGCAATGCCGCCCATATCGGCGCACCGATGCCGGGCGTCATTTCCCGCGTGTTCGTCAATGCGGGTCAGGACGTCAAGGCGGGCGATGTGCTGCTTTCCATCGAGGCAATGAAGATGGAAACCGCTCTTCATGCGGAGCGTGATGGCAAAATCACCGAAGTGCTGGTGCGCCCCGGTGACCAGATCGACGCCAAGGATTTGTTGATCGCTTACGGCGAATAAGCACTTTTTTCATGAGTTGATAAAAATGCCCGCCGCTCGGCGGGCATTTTTGCTTGTGGAAAATGTCGTGTCGGGTTATGCGTGTTTATGCACGATTGTTCCGATTGATTCCGACATGTCCAAGATTGACCATTTTGTAAGTGAAAGACAGGCGCTGATTTTTGCCGCGTTGCAGCAGCAAGGCCGTGTGCTGGCGCAGGAACTCGCCCAGACATTCGACGTGTCGGAAGACACCGTGCGGCGGGATTTGCGCGAAATGGCGGCGCGGGGAGAGTGTGAGCGGGTCTATGGCGGCGCTCTGCTGGCCTCGGGCAAAACCGTACCTTTGAAAACGCGCCTCAGCGAAATACCGGATCGTAAGGCGGTTCTCGGGCAGGCGACTGCGGCGTTGTTGCAGGATGGCATGACAGTGTTCATCGATGCAGGCTCCACAAATCTCGCGATCGCAAAACATTTGGCCGCTGGTTTGAAACTGACGGTCATTACCAACACGCCAGCCATTGCTGCCGAGCTTGCCTTGCGCACCGATGTGGAACTGATCCTGATCGGTGGCAGGGTTGATCCCGCCGTTGGTGCCGCCATTGACACCACCGCCATCCGCCAGCTTGAACAAATCCGGCCTGATATCTGCATCGTCGGCGTCTGTGGCCTGACGCTGGAAAACGGCTTATGCGCGGATATTTACGAGGATGCGGTCTTCAAACGCCTTGCCTGTCAGGCCAGCGGAAAAAGCATCGCTGCCATCACCACGGAAAAACTCGGCACCAAAGCCGCCTTTCACGTTGCTCCCCTCTCGCCATCGCTGGCGCTGGTTCTGGAACAGGATGCCGACGACCCATTTGTCGGTGCGCTGTCTCAAACCGGAATCGAACTCCATCTGGCCGGACAAAAATCCGGCACCCATGTCTCAAACAAAGACTGAAGGACCTGTCCCGATGACCGGCTCTGCCACGCAAACATCCGCGCCCACGCGCGCGCCTTATATGACCAAAACACGCCTCGGCGTTTCGCTGCTCTTTCTCATGAATGGTTTCATGATGGGCTCATGGGCACCCATGATACCCGAATTCGCCAGACGTTTTTCGCTTAGCGAAAGCGCCTTGGGTCTCGTCATCCTTGCCTATGGCCTCGGGTCGCTGTCCTTCATGCCTGTTGCGGGCTCGCAAATCGGTCGCCTCGGTTCACGAACCGTGACTTTGGCGGTTGCACTCATCATGGTACCGACGCTGTTGTTGATCACGATATCGAACGCCTTGTGGGCCGGTGTCATCGCTGTATTTGTGTTCGGCGGGCTAACTGGTGCCATGGATGTTGCCATGAATGCCAATGCCGTGGCGGTGGAACGCAATATGCGCCGTGCCATCATGTCGTCCTGCCATGCGTTCTGGAGCCTGGGTGGATTGTTGGGTGCGGGTCTTGGCGGTCTGTTGATCACCAAAACGGGTATTTACGGCCACGCCATCACCTTGACGCTCATCGCGGCCGCCCTGCTTGCTGTGGCATGGCCGCGGGTCCTCGCGGATCGCCCTCATCCGGAAGAACAGCGTCCCAAGGGTGGCCTGCCCATGACGCCGCTGCCTTGGATCATCGGTATCATGGCGCTGTTTTCGATGATCCCTGAAGGTGCCATTCTGGATTGGGGCGCGCTTTATCTGCGCAATGAACTCACCGCATCCGTCACCTTGTCCGGCTTTGCTTTTGCGGCATTCTCGCTGACCATGGCCATCATGCGCTTCGCGGGGGATCTGGTGCGGGATCGTTTCGGTGCTGTTCGCACCTTGCAGGTTTGCTCGGTCATCTCCATCACCGGCCTGCTGATTGCTGGCTTCGCGCCGAATTCCCTTATCGCGATTGCCGGGTTTGCGATTGCCGGTATCGGTATTTCCAACATGGTGCCGATTGCCTTTTCCGCCGCGGGCAACATGCCGGGGCTGGCACCGGGCATCGGCCTGTCCGTGGTCACGACCATGGGCTATTCCGGCATTCTGGTTGCGCCTTCTGCCATCGGCTTCATTGCGGAACATACGGGTCTTGCCGCCGTCTTCATCGGCCTGCCTGTGCTGCATGTGGTGGTTTTGCTGCTTTCCAAGCTGGCTCGTCACGCGGATGGCGCTGCCAATCACTAACCATCTCGAATTTCGCCATGATTGCGGTAAAATACAGCATCGGACCGAAAAGTGCGAAGCGGTTTTCGGACAATCCGATGCTTCAACACATATCTAGAGCGGCGGGACCAGTTCCGTTTTACCGCTGCCGCTCTAGGAGTTGATTGGTTGGATGTTGACAAGGCGCGCGCCTTGTTCCACCTGAAAGATGAGATTTTACCACAATTGCCCGAGACAAACATGACGTCACACGCCGATTACGATCCCAAACCGCGCCGCGCTTCCGTTGCCGTCGATGTCGGTGGTGTTATCGTGGGCGGCGGTGCGCCTGTGGTTGTGCAGTCGATGACCAATACGGACACGGCAGATATCGATGCCACCGTGCAGCAGGTGGCGGCATTGTTCCGCGCCGGGTCCGAAATCGTCCGCATCACGGTGGATCGTGATGAAAGTGCGGCTGCCGTTCCGAAAATCCGTGACCGGCTTATGCGCCTTGGTCTGGACGTGCCTTTGGTCGGCGATTTCCATTATATCGGTCACAAGCTGCTGGCGGATCATCCGGCCTGCGCCGAAGCACTGGCCAAATACCGAATCAATCCCGGCAATGTCGGCTTCAAGGACAAAAAGGACAAGCAGTTCGGCGATATCGTCGAAATGGCGATCCGTTATGACAAGCCGGTGCGAATAGGCGTCAATTGGGGCTCGCTCGATCAGGAATTGCTGACGACCTTGATGGACAAAAACAAGGTCGAGGGTTTTCCGCTGTCCGCCCGTCAGGTCACACGCGAAGCCATCGTCCAGTCGGCGCTGATTTCCGCCGAGCTTGCCGAAGAGATCGGCCTGCCGCGCAACCGCATCATTCTGTCTGCCAAGGTCAGCCAGGTGCAGGATTTGATTGCGGTTTATTCCATGCTTTCGGAGCGCTCCAACCACGCGCTGCATCTGGGCCTGACAGAGGCAGGCATGGGGTCAAAGGGCATCGTCGCCTCGTCTGCGGCCATGGGTTACGTGCTGCAACACGGCATTGGCGATACGATTCGTGTGTCGCTGACGCCCGAGCCGAATGGCGACCGCACCCGCGAAGTGCAGGTGGCGCAGGAAATCTTGCAGGTCATGGGTTTCCGCCAGTTCGTTCCGGTGGTTGCCGCCTGTCCCGGCTGCGGACGCACGACCTCGACGGTGTTTCAGGAGCTGGCGCAGAACATTCAGAACGATCTTCGCAAAAATATGCCGGTCTGGCGCGATAAATATCCGGGCGTTGAAGCACTCAACGTTGCCGTCATGGGCTGCATCGTCAACGGTCCGGGTGAAAGCAAACATGCCGATATCGGCATTTCGCTGCCCGGCACCGGCGAAAACCCTGCTGCTCCCGTCTTTATCGATGGTGAAAAGGCTTTGACCCTGCGTGGCCCCAACATCGCGCAGGATTTTGAAGCGCTGGTGATCGACTACATCGAAAAACGTTTCGGCCGAAAGGACGCGGCAGAATAACAATCGACCGTGAAAATGCCGGAATTCATCTGTCTTACCTCCTAAAACTTACGGAGCACTGGAATTCATGATCAAGAAACTTGCCATTCTTGCGCTTGCCGCAACCTTTCTTTCGGCCTGCACCACGACGGACCCTTATACCGGTGAGCAGAAGGTTTCCAACATGGCAGGTGGTGCCGGTGTCGGCGCTGTTGCCGGTGCGCTCGGTGGCCTCGTGATCGGTGGCGGCAACAAGGGCCGCAACGCGCTGATCGGTGCCGGTATCGGCGCTCTGGCCGGTGGCGCTATCGGCGGTTACATGGACAATCAGGAAGCCGAACTTCGTCAGCAGCTTCAGGGAACCGGCGTTTCGGTCACCCGTCGTGGCGACAGCATCGTTCTCAACATGCCTTCCAACATCACCTTCGCAACCGATCAGGATCAGGTCATCCCGCCATTCTATCCAACGCTGGACTCGGTCGCCATCGTGCTGAACAAGTTCAACCGCACCCTGATCGACATCAACGGCCATACCGACTCGACAGGCAGCCTTGCGCATAACCAGGCGCTTTCGGAACGTCGCGCCGCATCGGTCGCCAACTATCTCGGCTCACGCAGCATCGACCAGCGCCGCATCTCCACCCTCGGCTACGGCCCATCGCAGCCGGTTGCCTCCAACGCAACACCAGACGGCCGCGCCCAGAACCGCCGCGTCGAAGTGCTGATTTCGCCGCTGAAGCAGGGTTGATCTTTGATGATGTAATCCGTTCAGAAACGGTATTATGTCACACGCAACGTCATCCTCGGGCTTGTCCCGAGGATCTAAAACATCTCGATTGGCTTAGCGTAGTTAGCTTTTCCGTTCCGCAACAAACTTCGCTGTCTCAATGAGGACGGTAGCGCTCTCGCCATAAGGTGTCAGCAACTCCGCCGCTTCGGCCACCAGTTCGCGCAATCGCGTGCGTGCCCAGTCTTCTCCGCGCAGCGCCACAAGCGTGCCCTTGCCGCGCGCGGCATCCTTGCCGGTGGCTTTGCCCATGGTGGCGGTGTCGGAGGTGAGGTCGAGGAGGTCGTCGGCCAGTTGGAAGGCGAGGCCGATTTTTTCGCCGAATCGGCGTAGTCTCTGCCGCTCGGTCGCGTCACTTCCGGAGATGATCGCACCGGCTTCGCAGGCGAAGCGGATCAATGCGCCGGTTTTCATCGCCTGCAATGTCACGATACCCGCCTCATCCGGGGCCTGTTTTTCCGCTGCCAGATCAAGCGCCTGTCCGCCTGCCATGCCGCCGATGCCTGCGGCTCTTGCCAGTGCGAGGACGAGGGCGGCTTTGCGGTCATCCGGCAAGGGTGTTTCCGGTGCGGCGATGATGTCGAAGGCCAGTGTCAGCAGGCTATCACCCGCCAGAATCGCCACGGCTTCATCGAATTTTTTGTGAACGGTCGGCTGGCCGCGCCTGATGTCATCATTGTCCATAGCGGGAAGGTCGTCATGGACGAGCGAATAACAATGCAGGCATTCCAGCGCCGCACCGACATAAAGGGCTGCGGTAGAATCTCCACCGAGAAGGGCTGATGTTTCGATGACCAGAAAGGGGCGAAGTCGCTTGCCGCCGTTCAAAACGCCGTGGCGCATGGCATCCAGCAGGTTTTTCGGACGGGTGATTTCGTCGGCGTGCGTGTCGCCGGAGAGCAGCGTGCCTAGCAAGGCTTCGGTTCTTGCCGCATTGTCGCGCAGCCGCGTCTCGAATGTCATAATGCCGTATTCCTCAGCCTTTTGGCCTCAACCACGCTGGCTGTTTGGCATGGGGAAAAAAGGCTGGCAATGGTTTTTGTGAACGCAATGCGGAACTTCCATCGTGTGAGTAGCCTTGATGGCCCATGCAGGATATGAAAGGCTCATAGAGTCCGCTTGGAAACTCGGTGGCTGAGAGCAGGCGGGTTTCCAAGCAGACTCTATGGTGAGCCAAGTGGGGACAGGGTTTTTGACCAGCACGCCGGACAGCGAGACGGATTATGAAGCGCTTGCTGAAAGCGGGAGCAAACCGAAGGTGGATGTTCGAAGCCTCATCAGACGTGCTCTTATCGTCGGACTTGCGCTGCTGGTCGTGCCTTACCTGTTGATCGTCATCTACGCGCTGCCCTTCATGCGCCCGGTTTCCACGCTGATGCTGGCGGAACTGGTGACGTTTCAGGGCTATGACCGTCGCTGGGTGCCACTCGAAAATATCTCGCCGCGCCTCGTTCAATCGGTAATGATGTCCGAAGACGGGCAGTTCTGTTCTCACGCCGGTGTGGACTGGGGCCAGATGCAAACCGTGGTCAGCAGCGCGCTGGATGGCGAGGCGACACGCGGGGCCAGCACCATTCCCATGCAGACGGCAAAAAATCTGTTTCTCTGGAATGGCCGTTCATTTCTGCGCAAAGGACTGGAGCTGCCGCTGGCGGTGGTGTCCGATTTCATCTGGTCGAAAAAGCGGATGATGGAGATTTATCTCAACGTTGCCGAATGGGGGCCGGGCATTTACGGCATCGAAGCGGCGTCGCAATATCACTTCAAGGTGTCGGCCTCAAAGCTTAGTTCCCGGCAGGCAGCCCTTTTGGCTGTGGCGCTTCCCAACCCGATTGACCGTGTGGCCAGCAAGCCGGGTCGGGGAATGCAACGTTTAGCGGGACTTATCGAAAGACGCGCCCGCGGTTCGGGCGCATATGTCGGCTGCGTATTGGACTGAAAAACCTCAGCCCTTCGTGAAGATGTAGTCCGTTTCCTGCCGCAAAGTCTCGCCGGGGCGCAAGACGCCGTTCGGGAAAGCTTCATGATTGACGGCATCCGGCCAGATCTGCGTTTCAAGGCAGAAACCGGCAAACGGGCCGTAATGGCGTCCATCCAGACCCGGCACCGCTGTGTTCAGTTTGAATGCGGAGTAGAACTGTACGCCCGGCTCGGTCGTTTGCACTTCAAGGGCAATGTTGGAGGCAGGCGCATAGACCCGCGCCACTTTGCGCTTTGCCACACGTTCCGGCGAAAGGCAGAAATTATGGTCGTAGAGAACCTGTTCGCCGTTTTCCAGCCGCTTCATGGAGCCTGATTGGCGCAAGTCGAAGCCGGTGCCGTCCACGGGGCGGATTTCGCCGGTCGGAATTTGCCGCTCGTCCGTTGGCAGATAATGATCGGCAGCGATTTCGATCTCATGGCCGAGCGCGGTTTCCGCGCCATCCAGATTGAAATAGGAATGCTGGCAGATATTGGCGATACTAGGCTCGTCGGTGGTCGTCTCATAGACCACGGACAGCACACCACCGTCGCGGATCGTATAGGTCGCGGTGATGGCGCAATTGCCGGGATATCCGGCGCGGCCATCGGGATCGACGATCTGCAACACCACATGGCTTGGGCCATGTTCCATGATCAGCCAGTTGCGCTTGCCGATGCCATCGCTGCCGCCATGAATGTGGGTGACGCCCTTTTCGTTCAGCTCAAGCTGATAGGATTTGCCATCGATGCTGAATTTGCCGCTGTCGATGCGGTTGGCATTGCGGCCCGGCGTCGCGCCGAAATAGGAGGAATATTTCGGGTAATCATCAAACTTGTCGAAGCCCAGAACCAGCGGTGGCTGGTGGCCGTCAAGCCGCAAATCCTGAATGACCGCGCCCCAGGTGATGACGTTGGCGGTCAGCCCGCCTGCAGAAATCGTCACGCGCTCGACCTTCTCGCCCGTTGACGTTATTCCGAAATTTTCCCGTGCGCCGCCGTCACTCATCGTGTCTCTCCCATTCGATAGAACCGGGCCGGACGTTGCTTTATTTTCCGGCCCTGCGCAATCTTAAATGGAACGGCTCGGAATTAAGCCGCCTCTTTGCCGATGGCGTCCAGCTCATACGGCGTTGTCTGGTATATCTCGTTGATCCAGTTGCCAAAGAACAGGTGGGCGTGGCTGCGCCAGCGGTTCAGCGGCGTCAGCGCCGGATCATTGTGCGGGAAATAATCATGCGGCAGCTTGATGGGTACGCCCGCATCCACATCGCGGAAATACTCATCTGACAGCGATGTGGAATCATATTCCACATGGTTGAACATATAGAGCCGCTTGCCGCGTTTTTCATGCGCCAGACACACGCCCATTTCTTCGGATTCCATCAGGATTTCCAGTTCCGGGTGCTGCTCGATGTCGGCGCGGCGCACCTCCGTCCAGCGGGAAACCGGCACCTGAAAATCATCTGAAAAGCCGCTCAGATAGATGGACGAGGGGCTCAGATTGCGGTGGCGATACACGCCGAAGGCTTTTTCCTTCAGCTCATGTTTCGGCACACCATGGAAATGGTAAATTCCGGCCATGGCGCCCCAGCAGACGTTGAGTGTTGAATGAACATTGGTTTCCGTCCAGTCGAAAATCTTTTGCATTTCTTCCCAGTAGGTCACGTCCTCATAGGTCAGCTTTTCAACGGGCGCACCTGTTATGATGAAGCCATCGAACTTGCGGTGGCGTACCTCTTCCCATGTTTCATAGAAGGACAGCAAATGTTCTTCCGGCGTGTTCTTGGCCCGGTGGCCGCCAATACGCACCAGCGATAGCTCCACCTGAAGCGGGGAAGCTCCGACCAGACGCGCCATCTGGACCTCGGTTTTGATCTTGTTCGGCATGAGATTGAGAAGCCCGATTTGCAGCGGGCGAATATCCTGCCGCACAGCCGCCGTTTCGGTCATGACGCGCACGCCTTCCTGTACCAAAGTCTCGTAGGCAGGCAGCGTATCGGGTATCTTAATCGGCATCTCGAACTCACTTTCACGGCGACAAAAGGCCTAGAAAACAAAAAAACCGGCAGCGAAATCGCAGCCGGTCCTCGGAAATTGCCTGTTTCCTCGACCATTTAGCAACTTCTTTAAAGTGGCTGCAAGCCGGTCGGCAAATCACCACTGGCCTGTGTCTTAATCCTGTTGGGATCGAAAATCAATATCGCTGCATTACAGGGCTTTTCGGCCTTCCAATGTTGCGCCGTGCAGGATATTGCAGGGCATGACAGCGCACCACTTCACCATTCTGCTCGGCGGTACCATTACCGTCACGCATCGCTTGCAAAAAGCGGTGGCGGGCGCCCGTGTGATTGCGGCAGATAGCGGAATGCGCCATGCCGATGCGCTTGGCCTTGTGCCGGAACTGTGGGTGGGGGATTTCGATTCCTCTGACAAAGCGTTGCTCGAGCGCTGGCCCGATGTCACGCAGCAGCCTTTCCCGGCCGCAAAAGGCGTGACGGATGGCGAGATTGCCGTCTCGGAAGCCCTGGCACGCGGCGCAAAGCGGCTGACGCTGGTGGGCGCGCTGGCCGGTGAACGATCCGACCATGCGGTGTTTCATCTGCTTTATGCCGTTTCTCTGGCGGAGCGTGGTTTCGAGGTCGTGCTGACCTCGGGTGAGGAAGAGGCCTATCCGCTGCTGGAAGGCGCTTTCGAGCTTGATCTGCCTGCCGGATCGCTGTTTTCCGTCGCCGGTTTCACCGCGCTTGATGGCCTCGATATTGAGAATGCCCGTTACCCCTTGGCCGATTTTGCGCTTGCTTTCGGCTCATCGCGCACTATTTCCAACGTGGCGGAGGGCGCTTTGCGCTTTCGCCTGAAAAGCGGCAAAGCCATCGTGCTTGCCCGTCCTTATGACCTGACCGGAGCCTGAACCCTTGGCACCCCCCATTCTGAAACTCGACAATATCATGCTGACCTTCGGCGTTACCCCGCTGCTGGACGGTGCAAATCTGCAAGTGGAACCCGGCGACCGCATCTGTCTGGTTGGCCGCAACGGTTCCGGCAAATCGACGCTGATGAAAATCGCCGCCGGTCTGGTTGAGGCGCAGTCGGGTGAAATTTTCCGGCATCCGTCCGCGACCATCCGTTATCTGGATCAGGCACCGGATTTTGCCGGTTACGAGACGGTGCAGGCCTATGCCGAAGCAGGTCTGGGGCCGGGCGACGACCATTACCGTGTGACCTATCTGCTGGAACATCTGGGGCTGACGGGTCAGGAACATCCCTCCAGCCTTTCCGGTGGTGAAGCGCGCCGTGCCGCCCTCGTGCGGGTCATGGCACCCGAACCCGATATTTTGATGCTGGACGAGCCGACCAACCATCTGGACCTGCCGACGATCGAATGGCTGGAAGGTGAATTGCAACAGACGCGCAGCGCGCTGGTGCTGATTTCGCATGACCGTCGTTTTCTGGAAAAAGTGTCCACTGCCACCGTCTGGCTGGATCGTGGTCAGGCGCGTCGCCTCAGCCGTGGTTTCGGCCATTTCGAGGAATGGCGCGACAAGGTGCTGGAAGAAGAAGAGTTGGAACAGCACAAGCTCGGCAAAGCCATCGAGCGCGAAGAACACTGGATGCGCTATGGCGTCACCGCGCGCCGCAAGCGTAACATGCGCCGCGTGGGTGAACTTCAGGCCATGCGCGCGGATTATCGTGGCCACAAGGGGCCGACAGGCTCCGTGCAGGCAACGGCGGCGGAAGGTCGCGAGTCCGGCAAGCTGGTGATCGAAGCCGACAACATCACCAAGTCTTATGGTGAACGCACCATCGTCGCCCCGTTTTCGCTGCGTGTCCATCGCGGGGACTGCATCGGTTTTGTCGGACCAAACGGCGCGGGCAAGACAACGCTGTTGAAGATGCTGACGGGTCAGCTTGAGCCGGACACCGGCACGGTCAAGCTCGGCACCAATCTGGAAATCGCCACGCTGGACCAGAAGCGTGAGGATTTGAACCCCAACGATACACTGGCGCATTATCTGACGGATGGGCGCGGCGAGAACCTTCTGGTCAACAATGAGCTGAAGCACGTCACCGGTTATATGAAGGACTTTCTGTTCCAGCCGGAACAGGCCCGCACACCCATCCGCAATCTGTCCGGTGGTGAGCGCGCACGTTTGATGTTGGCGCGCATTCTGGCGCGTCCGACCAACCTTTTGATCCTCGACGAGCCGACCAACGATCTGGATATCGAAACGCTGGATTTGTTGCAGGAAATCGTTGCCAGCTTCACCGGCACCGTCATTCTCGTCAGCCACGACCGCGACTTTCTCGACCGCACCGTCACCTCCACCATCGCCCCCGCAAACCCGGATGCGCCGGATGGCCGCTGGATCGAATATGCCGGTGGCTATTCGGACATGATGGCGCAGCGCAAGGGCGCGTCCGACGAGAAGAAAAAAGCCGAAAAGCAGGAAAAGGCCAAGGGTTCTTCGTCCTCTGCTTCATCTTCTGACCCGGCAAAAGCCAAGGTCAAAATGTCCTTCAAGCAGAAATTCGCGCTCGAAAATCTGCCGAAGGAAATGGAAAAAGCCCAGGGCGAGATCGCCAAACGCGAAGAGCGCATGGCCGACCCCAATCTTTTCGCCAAGGACCCCAACGCGTTCAGCAAGCTCGCCGAAGAAATGTCGCGGTTGCGCGCAAAGCTGGAAACCATGGAAGAAGAGTGGTTGGAGCTGGAAATGCTGCGCGAAGAGCTGGAAAGCTGAAATCCATTCTTCCCTCATACCGGCTCAAGGCCGGAATGACGGAGGGAGCATAATGTTGCGCAAAGGAGACTCGCCTCCCATCTTTGATAGGAAAGCCTATTAAGCTTTGCTGTTTTCAAAACGGAGGAGTTCTGAACATGCGTATGATTTTCGTCAATCTGCCCGTCAAGAATATCGAAATCTCGAAAGCCTTTTTCACCGCGCTCGGTTTCAACTTCAATCCGGAATATTCCGATGAGCGCACGCTCTGCATGATCGTCGATAAAAACATCTTCGTCATGCTGCTTCAGGAAGAGCGGTTCCGTGATTTCATCAATGGCGATATTGCCGATGCCAAGAACACCAAGGAAGTGCTGACCTGCCTTTCCGCTGCAAGCCGGGAAGAGATCGACCAGACGATTGCCACGGCACTCGCCTCCGGTGGCAATGCGTGGAAGCCATCGCAGGATCATGGCTTTATGTATGCAGGCAGCTTTCAAGACCCGGATGGTCATGTCTGGGAACTCGTGCATATGCCGGCACAGGCGTAACACGAAGCCATCTTGCCAATCCACTATACTCAGATTACATCTTCGCTTGCTCTAACGGGGTGCTTTGTTCCAACGGAACAAGGCTGAGAGGCTTTGCCAACCCGAAGAACCTGATCCGGTTAACACCGGCGGAGGGATTAGACGGCTTCCATCCAAGGCGCCTATTCCTGCTACCCATTTCAAGGAGGTGCTCTTGATGTTTCGTCGTTTTTTCGTTCAGTCTCTCGTTGCCGTGTCGTTCTTGCTGCCCGCTATTGCGGTGGCGCAGGATAAAAAGACGCTGACCGTCTATACCTATGAAAGCTTCGTTTCCAAATGGGGGCCCGGTCCCAAGGTGAAAGAGGCGTTCGAAAAGACCTGCAATTGCACCGTCAATTTTGTGGGTGTGGCCGATGGCGTGGCGCTGCTGAACCGGCTGAAACTGGAAGGCACCAGCTCCAAGGCCGATGTCGTGGTCGGTCTCGACACGAACCTCATAGCAGAAGCCAAGCAGACCGGCTTGTTCGAAGCCTCGGGCGTCGATACGTCTGCGGCCAAAGTGCCGGGCGGCTTCAAGGACGATGTTTTCGTGCCTTATGACTACGGCCACTTCGCCGTTGTCTACGATACCCAGATCCTGAAGAATCCGCCAAAAAGTCTGAAGGAACTGGTGGAAGGCGATCCCTCGCAGAAGATCGCCATTCAAGACCCGCGCACCTCGACACCCGGCCTTGGCCTGCTGTTATGGGTGAAGTCGGTTTACGGCGACAAGGCACCGGAAGCATGGGCAAAGCTCAAGAACCGCGTGCTGACCGTCACTCCCGGCTGGTCGGAATCCTACGGCCTGTTCACCAAGGGCGAAGTGCCGATGGTGCTGTCCTACACCACCTCGCCCGCCTACCATATGGTCGCAGAAAACTCGGATCGCTATCAGGCGGCCAGCTTCGAGGAAGGTCATTATATCCAGATCGAAGTCGCAGGCATCATGAAGAATGCGCCGGAACAGGCACTGGCAAAGCAGTTCCTCTCTTTCGTGCTGACAACAGGTTTTCAGGATGCCATTCCTGAAAACAACTGGATGATGCCGGTTGCCGCCACCTCCACACCTCTGCCGGATGCCTTTTCCAAGCTGGTGCAGCCGTCCAAGACGTTCCTGATGTCGCCGGAAGAGGTGGCCAAGAATCGCAAGGCATGGATCGACGAATGGCTGACTGCCATGAGCGTGAAGTAACGTTGCCTCCATGATTGAGCGCCGTGATCGTCGCAGGTTCATCTTGAGCGGGGCGGTGGCATTTGCCGCCGTTCTGTTGTTCATGGGCCTTGCCGTCGCGGCACTTCTGTCTTTCGATACGGGTGCGGCGTCCGAGGCTTTGTTGGATGCCTATACGCTGCGCATCCTGCGTTTCACGCTGTGGCAGGCCACGCTTTCCACCCTCATTTCCATTCTGTTGGGATTACCGGTGGCGCTGGCGCTTGCCCGCCAACGGGCATTTCCGGGCCGCATCTGGATCATCCGGTTGATGGCGGTGCCGATGGGTCTGCCGGTTATTGTCGGCGCGCTTGGCATCATTGCCATCTGGGGCAGGCAGGGCGTTTTCAACACGATGCTTTTGTCCGCAGGGGCAGAGCAGCCCTTCAGCATTTACGGCCTGTCCGGCATTCTCATCGCCCATGTGTTCTTCAACCTGCCGCTGGCCGTGCGGTTTTTTCTGGCCGGGCTGGAACGCATTCCGGGCGAATACTGGCGCATGAGCGCCAGCCTCGGCATGGCGCCGCTTTCCACCTTTCGGTTCATTGAATGGCCAGCCGTGGCGCGGCTGATACCGGGCATCGCAGGGCTGATCTTCATGCTCTGCGCCACCAGCTTCACCCTCGTCCTGCTGCTCGGCGGTGGGCCAGCGGCCACGACAATCGAGGTGGCGATCTATCAGGCATTGCGGTTCGATTTCGATCCACCCCGCGCCATTGCGCTGTCTTTGATGCAAATTGCGGTGACGGGTGTTCTGCTTGGGCTTCTGGCGCTACTGCCTTCCGCCGATGCCGAGGCTCAAACGCAAGGCCGCGCGGTTCGGCGGTTTGATGGCGAAGGATTTGTGCGGCGCCTGTGGGATGGCCTTGTCATTCTGCTGGCTTTGCTGCTGGTCGGCCTTCCATTGATTGCCGTCGCATCTTCCGGTCTGTCTGCTGATCTGCCTCGTCTTTTGACTGAGCACACCTTCTGGCAGGCATTTGCCACGAGCCTTACGGTCGCACTCGTGTCGGCATCGCTTGCGCTTCTCCTTTCCACCGCGCTCATTCGCGCCCGCCAAGTCATCGCCGCCCGCAGAAACGTCAGCGCGCCGTTGAATGCTTTTTCCACGGCGCTTGGTGCTGGCTCATCGCTGGTGCTTTTGGTGCCGCCGGTGGTGTTGGGCAGTGGCTGGTTTCTGCTGTTAAGGCCCTTCGGTGATGTCGCCCTGTTTGCGCCCGCACTGGTCGCCGCCATCAATATGCTGATGGCGCTGCCCTTCGTCATGCGGGTGCTGGAACCTGCCTTCATCACCCATCAGGCTCGAACGGGCCATCTGGCTGCCAGCCTCGGTGTCTCCGGGTTCTCCCGGCTTCGGCTTGTCGATTGGCCGGTTTTGTGGCGTCCCATCGCCATGGCCTTCTCCTTCGCCATGGCGCTTTCGCTGGGCGATCTGGGTGCCGTTGCCCTGTTCGGCTCTGAAAGCTTCGTGACTTTGCCCTGGCTGGTCTATAGCAATATGGGCAGTTACAGAACCAATGACGCGGCAGGTTATGCGGTCATTCTCGGTGTCATCTGCCTCTGCCTGGCAGTGGGCGGTGTGTCGCGGCAATCCACCTCAGCGAAAGCGGTCGCATGAATTTGCATGATTGGGGTGCCAGCCTCGACAACATCACGCTGAAACTCGGCAATCAGGATTTCGCCTTCGATTGCGGGTTTGAGCGCGGCAAGGTTACGGCGGTCGTCGGGCCATCCGGGTCTGGAAAATCCACGCTGCTCAATCTCGTCGCCGGGTTCGAAGCGCCCGATATGGGCCGCGTCCTGATCGACGGGCAGGACATGCATGGGCTGGACCCTTCAGAACGGCCCGTTTCGCTGATTTTTCAGGACAATAATCTCTTTGCGCATCTGGATATTTTTACCAATGTCGGGCTGGGCGTGAACCCGTCTTTGAAACTGTCGCAGGATGAAAAAACATCGGTGAAGACTGCGCTCGCCCGCGTCGGCCTTGCCGGTTTCGAAAAACGTCTGCCCTCCAGCATGTCGGGTGGAGAGCGGCAAAGGGCGGCACTGGCCAGAGCCTTGGTGCGCAAACGGTCCTTGATGTTGCTGGATGAACCATTTGCAGCGCTCGATCCCGGTCTGCGCGCTGGCATGGCTGGTCTTCTCAAAGACCTTCACGGCGAGATGAAAAACACCATTCTTCTGGTCACGCACCATCCGGATGATATCAGGCGTCTTGCCCAGTCCGTTGTTTTTCTGTCTGCCGGTCGCATTCTTTACAAAGGCAGTGTCGATGATTTCTTTGCCGCCAAAGATGTAGAAGAGATCAACACGTTTCTGGCGGTGTAAGCATGTCGCGTAAAAGTGTGTAGCGGTTTTTCAACAACGACATGCGAAGAAACAAATCGTCACAATTTCGACGCGGGTGGCTGTCAATCCTTCAAAAACACGAAGTCGATGCTCAAATTTTGCACTTGCGAATTCTAATCAACTGCTTGAAAGCTAAGCGAAGAATTTCTCCCCTTGAAATATTTCCGCATGATGGATCGTTTTCAGTGTTTGAGCATTCAAGTGCCCGTACGGGTAATCTGGTATTCTGGTCTGCAATTAACGGATGATCAGGAACGTTAGGAGCAGACAAGCAGAATGATGACGTGTGTGAAGGCTCCGCAAAGCCACACCTTCGGTCAAAACGCGTGGCAATGGGGCAGGGCGTCAAGACGCGTGCTCGCGCTTGCGGTCGCCGGTTTTGTCCTGTCATCGTGCCAGTCGCTGTTCAGCCCGTCTTACCAGTCCACGTTGAAGCCCTCTGATAATCCCCAGACCGTGGAAGAAGTGCAGAAAAATGATCCGCGCGCGCAGATGGGCGCCCGCGAACACCCGCGGATCGTTGCAAGTTATGGCGGCGAATATCACGACGACAAGACAGAACGCCTCGTGGCCCGAATCACCGGGGCGCTGACGGCGGTGTCGGAAAATCCGCAGCAATCCTACCGCATCACCATTTTGAATTCTCCCGCAATCAATGCCTTTGCGTTGCCGGGTGGTTATCTTTACGTGACACGCGGCCTTCTGGCGCTTGCCAATGACGCCTCTGAAGTTGCCGCCGTTCTGTCGCATGAAATGGGCCACGTCACCGCCAACCACGGCATCGAGCGCCAGCGCCGCGAAGAAGCCGAAGTCATCGCCAGCCGTGTTGTGGCGGAAGTTCTGTCCAGCGATCTGGCCGGAAAACAGGCCTTGGCGCGTGGCAAACTGCGCCTCGCCGCTTTCTCCCGCCAGCAGGAATTGCAGGCGGATGTGATCGGCGTGCGGATGCTGGGCGAAGCGGGATATGATCCTTACGCTTCGCCGCGTTTCCTTGATTCCATGGCCGCTTACGCCCGTTTCACCTCGGCTGATCCCGATAGCGACCAGAGCCTCGACTTCCTTTCCAGCCACCCCAACACGCCGCAGCGCATCGAGCTTGCCCGCCGCCACGCGCGTGCTTTCGGGCAGGAGGGCCAGGTGGGCGACAAGGGCCGCGACTGGTTCCTGAACGGCATTGACGGCCTGCTGTATGGCGACAGCCCGCAAGAGGGGTATGTGCGTGGCAACACCTTCCTGCATGGCAGTCTCGGCATTCGTTTCGATGTGCCGGAAGGTTTCCAGATCGACAACAAGGTCGAGGCGGTTCTGGCAACCGGCCCCGGCGAAATGGCCATCCGTTTCGATGGCGTGGCCGACCCCAAGCAGTCGACGCTGACCAATTATCTCACCAGCGGCTGGGTTGCAGGTCTCATTCCGGAAACGGTTCGCGAAACGGAAATCAACGGTCTGCCCGCCGCAACGGCGCGTGCCTCCGCGGATAAATGGGATTTCGATGTCACCGTCATTCGTGTCGGTCAGCAGATATTCCGCTTCCTGACAGCGGTGCCGAAGGGTAGCCCGCAGCTGGATAGCGTCGCCAATGTGCTGCGCACCAGCTTCCGCAAAATGACACCGGCAGAGATTTCGGCCCTCAAGCCGCTGCGCGTACGGGTCGTCACCGCCAAACCCGGCGAAACCGTCGCATCGCTCGCCGCCCGCATGATGGGCACCGATCGCAAGATCGAACTCTTCCGCGTCCTCAACGCCATGAGCGCAACAGCCGTGGTCCAACCCGGCGACCGCGTCAAGATCATCGCCGAATAAAAAACCCCGGATTGCTCCGGGGTTGGGTCAAAGGAGTGCGAAAACCTCTCCTTCGTCATCCTCGGCCTTGTGCCGAGGATCTACTCACGCCGATACAAAATTCGACGCCGCAGATGCCCGGGACTAGCCCGAGCATGACGATGGCGTTCTTAATGCCAGTCGCGCACGTCGACGAAGTGACCCGCAACAGCCGCTGCCGCTGCCATGGCAGGGGACACGAGGTGCGTGCGGCTCTTATAGCCCTGGCGGCCTTCGAAGTTGCGGTTGGAGGTTGAGGCGCAACGTTCGCCGGGGGCGAGGCGGTCGTCGTTCATGGCAAGGCACATGGAGCAGCCGGGTTCGCGCCACTCAAAACCTGCTTCGAGGAAAATCTTGTCCAGACCTTCCTTTTCCGCCTGTTCTTTCACGAGGCCGGAGCCGGGAACGATCATCGCAGAAACCGTCGGTGCCACCTTGCGGCCTTCAACGACCTTGGCAGCAGCGCGCAAATCCTCGATGCGGCCATTGGTGCAGGAGCCGATGAAGACACGGTCGATGGCGATATCCGTCATCTTCGTGCCGGGCTTCAGGCCCATATATTCAAGGGCGCGATATTTGGAGTTGCGCTTGTTTTCGTCGGTGATTTCAGACGGATCAGGAACGATACCCTGCACGGATACCACGTCTTCGGGGGACGAACCCCAAGACACGATAGGCGGCAGATTGGCGGCATCCAGCACGACAATCTTGTCGTAATGCGCGCCTTCGTCGGATTTCAGCGTTTTCCAATAGGCGATGGCCTGATCCAGCACTTCGCCCTTCGGCGAACGCGGCTTGTCCTTGATGTATTCGAATGTGGTTTCGTCAGGTGCAACCAGACCAGCGCGAGCGCCACCCTCGATGGTCATGTTGCAGACCGTCATGCGGCCTTCCATGGACAGCGAACGGATCGCTTCACCGGCAAATTCGATGACGTGGCCGGTGCCGCCTGCGGTGCCGATTTCGCCGATGATGGCCAGGATGATGTCCTTGGCCGTCACCCCTTGTGGCACTTTGCCGTCCACACGCACCAGCATGTTTTTGGCCTTCTTCTGGATCAGCGTCTGGGTCGCCAGAACGTGTTCCACTTCAGATGTACCGATGCCGTGCGCCAGCGCGCCGAAAGCGCCATGCGTGGACGTGTGGCTGTCACCGCACACAATCGTCATGCCGGGCAGCGTGAAACCCTGTTCCGGGCCAACGATGTGGACGATGCCCTGGCGTTTATCGCGCTCGGAATAATATTCGACGCCGAATTCCGCAGCATTCTGCGCCAGCGCTTCCACCTGAATGCGGCTTTCCTCGTTCTTGATGCCCTCAAGACGGTCAGCGGTGGTCGGAACGTTGTGGTCGACCACAGCCAGCGTGCGCGATGGCGAATGCACCGGGCGACCGGCCAGACGCAAACCTTCAAAGGCCTGAGGTGACGTCACTTCGTGAACGAGGTGACGGTCAATGTAGAGAAGACAGGTTCCGTCCGGGTCGCGATTGACGACGTGGTCATCCCAGATTTTATCATACAGGGTGCGGGGTGCGCTCATGGCTTTATCCATCGAATTTTGAAAAAAGAGATTAGGATTCGCAAAAAGGCTGACAGCCTCTCGGAAGAGCTGTCAGGCGAACGTAAGTCGGCTATTCAGCGCGCCGCACATGCGCGCAAAAAAGCGTGCCGGCAGACGCTTGTGGTCCTGCAACACGAAAATGTTTTGCGCGAGACATCCGAATTTCGATCCCATAGGCTTTTCATAGCAGATCGGCTTTTCAACAGCAATATTGCTGCTGCTCAAGAAAACTACACGCAAAACCCTTTCGTTTGCCAATTTTGTGTGCATTGCAACATGGATCGCCGTTCTTTTGCTGCAATGTGGATAAAATCCCCGTCTTGCGCGTTAAGATGGCGAAGACTTGGAAATATTATGGCGTCGTAACGTCTGCGTGAATTTCCGGTCCTTTTTTTGTACTCAGTCTGTGCCTCGGTGCAACTGACAGGGAGGATACGTTTTGGTATCTGAAAAAGCACTCATTTCAAAAATCACATGGCGGTTGATGCCCTTCCTCGGGCTTCTGTACCTCATTGCCTATATCGACCGGCAAAATGTCAGCTATGCCAAGCTGCAAATGGTCGGCGATCTGGGCCTCACCGAATATGCCTATGGTCTGGGCGCATCGCTGTTCTTCATCGGCTATTTCATCTTCGAAGTGCCCAGCAACCTGTTGCTGACCCGCTTTGGCGCCAGCCGCTGGTTTGCCCGCATTATCATTTCCTGGGGTCTGGTCACCATCGCGCTGGCCTATACCAGCAGCCCGACGATGTTTTATATCCTGCGCTTCCTGCTGGGTGTGTGTGAAGCTGGCTTCTTCCCCGGTGTTCTCTACCTTCTGACGTTGTGGTTCCCGCGCGATTACCGCGCCCGCATGGTTGGCCTGTTCATGATTTTCAGCGCGCTTGCCAACGCCATCGGCGCTCCCTTGGGCGGCATGTTGCTCGATCTGGATGGTCTGTTGGGCTATCAGGGTTGGGAATGGGTCTTCCTCGCCACCGGCATTCCTGCCGTCATCGCCGGTATCGTCACCATCTTCTATCTGGATGACACGCCAGACAAGGCCAAGTTCCTGACGCAAGATGAGAAGGATTGGCTGAAAAAGCGCATCGCCTCTGAAAATTCCGGCATGGAAGACAATGCCGATGACGGTTTCCGGGCGCTGATCAATCCGCGCGTTTTGTTCATGTCGCTCTGCTTCGTCGGCTTCCCGCTGGCGGCTTATGGTCTGAGCTACTGGCTGCCCACCATCGTCAAAAGCTTCGGCGTATCCAACACGATGAACGGCTTCATCAACATCATTCCTTGGATTGCCGTTGCCATCGCGCTTTATGTGGTTCCTTCGGCGGCAGACCGTTCGCAGAACAAGATCCCGTTCATCGTCGGCCCTGCCTTCGTTGGCGCATTCTGCCTATTGATGTCGGCGCTGGTAACTGGCCCGGTCTTGCAGTTCACCTTCCTCTGCATTGCAGCGGCAGGCATCTTTGCCGGTCAGCCGGTGTTCTGGAGCCTGCCCGGTCGCTTCCTTAAGGGTGCCGGTGCGGCAGCCGGTCTTGCGGCCATCAACTCGGTCGGTAATCTCGGCGGCTTCATCGCCCAGAACGTCGTTCCGTGGATCAAGGACCAGACGGGAAGCACCATCGCGCCGATGTTCTTCCTGGCCGCCTGCCTTGCCGTGGCCGGTGTGCTGGTCATCATCGCCGGTCGCATGATTGCGACCCAGGCGAAAAAGCACGCGGGTGCCAACGCCTGATCGAACAATTCGCCGCTGGTTCCCTTTGCGTAACCAGCGGCGGAAAACCTGCCTTCTTTCAGGTCCGTTCTCCACTGCCTATGTTGCGCGTGTCCACCGCCCGCATCATCAAGGAGACCGTCATGACCCGCCTCTTCAAAAACATCGTGCTTGGCGTAGCGCTGGCTTTACCCGCATGGCCACTCACCAGCCTGACTGCACACGCGCAGGAGGCCGTGGTCAAGGCGGCGGATGTCGAAGCGCTCTTCACCAGTCCCGATCCGAAACTGCACGCCAACAAGCAGGTCACCTACAAGATCATCCGCGATCTTCTGGAAGCAGGCCATTGGGATAAGGCCGATCAATATCTGACCGAACGTTATATCCAGCATAATCCCAACGCCGCATCGGGTCGCGATGGCGTGGTGACTTATTTCACCAAGGTTTTGAAGGTGCAGCCAAAGCCCATTCCGGAAAAGACCAGTTCGCCCGTGGTTTTTGTATCCGCAGAGGGTGATCTCGTCACTGTCGGCTCCGTGCGTCAATATAAGGATCCGAAAGATCCATTAAAGACCTACACCACGACATGGTACGACACATGGCGCTTTGTGGATGGTAAGGCAGACGAGCATTGGGACTCAGCCCTCAAGGCGCAATGATTTAACCGCGAGGACTGCGCCGCAGGGATTTTTCCACGCGGCGCAACACCAGTGAAAGCCCCAGCGTCAGGATCAGGTAGATGTAGGCGACGATGGAATAGGTTTCGAAAAACCGGAACGAACCCGCCGCATAGACCTTGCCGAGCTGCGTGATATCCATCACCCCCAGAACCGACACCAGCGAGCTGTCCTTCACCATCGATACGAAATCATTGGACAGCGGCGGAAAGATCGTACGGATCGCCTGCGGAAAAACCACCAGCCGAAACCGCTGAACGCGGTTAAGCCCAAGCGCTTTTGCCGCTTCAACCTGCCCCTGATCCACAGCTTCGATACCGGCGCGAAAGATTTCAGCAATGAATGCAGCGTAACAGATGGTCAGCGCCAGAATGGCCCGCCATGTCAGCGAAAAATCCCGCACTTGCATCGCGTCAACCCATCCGGCTTGCACGAGTGGCGTTATCATCCAGTTGAACAGGCTGACGATAACAGGCGCGCCAACAAAGGCAATGTAGAACAGCACCACCAGAATGGGGATGCCGCGCACTGTTTCAATGTAAAAGCGGGCGCCTTGGCGCAGCATGATATTGTCCGCCATGCCCAGCACCGCAATCGCCAGGCCCCACAGCGATGCCAGCACAAAAGCCACCAGCGTGACGAACACCGTCATGCCAATGCCCTTGATGACGATGTTGAACACCTGCGCATAGATGTCGTTGACGGCAATCACCACGGCCAGCACAAGGCCGATGATGACAAGCGCCACCAGCCACCACGGAAAATCATCCGTGGTTGAATGCCGTGGCCGGGCGCTCACGCAGCCATCTTTCTATGAGAGAGAAGCACCGGCTTATTGGCCAAGCTTATAGTCCAGAAACCACGTCTTTTCGAGTGCGGTCAACGTGCCATCCGCTTTCAGCGCGGCAATGGCGGCGTTGATTGGGGCAACCAGATCAGACCCTTTCTTGAAGATAAAGCCGAAATCATCACCGCCTAAAGGCGCGCCGATCAGCTTCAGCTTGCCCTCGGATGCGTCCACATAACCCTTGCCTGCCACGCCATCGGTCAACACCAGATCGACATCGCCGGCTCTCAGCGCCTGCACGGTCGCACCAAAGGTTTCCATCAGCTTCACGCGCGGGTTCTGTTCATTGCCATCCAGAATTTCATAGATGGCGGTGTAGAACGGTGCGGTGCCAGCCTGTGCGCCAACAAAACCCTTCTCGAAAGCACCAAAGCTTTTGGCATCGGTAAAGCGGGTCTCATCGGCCCGCACCAGCATGAACATTTCCGAGTGCATGTAGGAATCGGAAAAATCCACCTTCGCCTTGCGCTCTTCCTTGATGCTGATGCCGGTCATGCCGATGTCGTATTGCCCATCGGACACGGCCTGGATCATCGCATCCCAGGATGTGTTCTGATACTCGACCTTGAAGTTTAGCCGCTTGGCAATCTCGCCCATCGCATCATATTCCCAGCCAATCGCATTGCCGGATTTGGGATCGACGAACTGCAATGGCGGATAGGCATTTTCCGTCACCACCACAACCGTGCGGCCCTTTAGGTCCGGCAGATCGGCGGAGAATGCGAGAACGGGTGAAAAGATCGTGGCGGCAATGGCGACAAAAAACGAGCGTCGGAACAATTTGGCTTCTCCTGCTGGCAACACAGGAAAATGACATGGTTTGAAGCTTTAGGGCAAGAGGTAGATGCAAGGGGAAACCACACCCTCCCGCCTCAGGATGAGGGCCGCTACCGTTGCGGCCAGGGGTGTCCACGCTCCAAATACAAAAGGTGGCCTATGCCCTCTCGACGTCATCCTCGGGCTTGTCCCGAGGATCTAATCACGTCGCCAAAATTTCGACGTAGCAGATGCTCGAGACAGGCCCGAGCATGACGGACATGGGCGTGGCTCACCGCCACCAAGCTCAGGATCAGGCATGGCGGCGGCACCGTGCATTCCTCTCCGCTCGCTCCCGCCTCAGGATGAGAGCCGCTACCGTTGCGGCCAGGGGTGTCCACGCTCCAAATACAAAAGGTGGCCCTATGCCTTCTCGACGTCATCCTCGGGCTTGTCCCGAGGATCTGATCACGTCGCCAAAATTTCGACGTAGCAGATGCTCGGGACAAGCCCGAGCATGACCGACACGGGTGTGGCTCCGCCACCAAGCTCAGGATCAGGCATGGGGGCGGCACCGTGCATTCCTCTCCGCTTGCTCCGCCCTCATGCTGAGGTGGGAGCAAAGCGACCCTCGAAGCAGCCGTTGGTTGGCGCACTGCGTCACGCACCCTAGTCCTTCGAGGGTCGCGTCGCTCCCGCCTCTCCTTCGACAAGCTCAGGATGATGGATGAGGGATACTACCGTTGCAGCGATAGCTGTCCACCAACGCTATGACGTTACATCCGGGCGAACGCCATCCCCCAAAACACGCAATAAAAAAGGCGGCCCGAAGACCGCCTTTCTCAAAATTCCCGGTGAGGGAAAATCTTATTCAGCTGTGCCTTCAGCGGCCTTTGCAGCGGCTGCTTCTTCAGCGGCCTGGGCTGCTGCGGCTTCTGCTGCTGCCTTTTCGGCGGCCAGTGCCTGTGCTGCTGCTACTTTTTCAGCTTCCAGACGCGCCTTTTCCTGGGCAGCGGCTGTGCGCTCGGATTCGTTCAGCTTGCGTGCGCGAACGCCCGTGTCTTCAACGATACGAGCAGACTTACCGCGACGGTCGCGCAGGTAGTACAGCTTGGCGCGACGGACCTTACCGCGGCGAACGATCTCAACGCCTTCAACCAGCGGAGAGTAAACCGGGAATACGCGCTCGACGCCTTCGCCGTAGGAGATTTTGCGAACGGTGAAGCTCTCGTTGATGCCGCCGCCGGAACGGGCGATAACGACGCCTTCGTAAGCCTGTACACGGGTACGTGTACCTTCCGTAACGCGCACGTTTACGCGAACGGTGTCACCTGGAGAAAATTCTGGAAGCGTACGCTTTGCTTCAATCTTGGCAGCCTGTTCGGCTTCCAGCTGTTCGATAATGTTGGTCATATTAACCTCTGATTTCTTCTGAAACAGCCAGAGCGCTCAACTGTCATCCCTTGGACCTTGCCTTGGGACCATGCCTTGCGGCAGGAGCGGGTTCACCATTCTTTGCTTACGGTTAAAGGGGTAAACCCCAATTCCACGCGGGGGCATACATCAAGTTTCACAATTTGTCATCCCTTGCGCCGCATTATTTTGCGGTGAGACGACCAATTGCCGGAAATCTTTTCTGCGGATATGGAATGACAACCTCGGGAGGGTCCATGTCCATATTCATCATCATGCTGCTGTTGACCAGCGGCTTTTTATCCGGTGCCGTCAATGCCATTGCCGGCGGCGGCACATTCCTGACCTTTGGGGCGATGACCATCGCAGGCATCGCGCCCATTTCCGCCAACGCCACATCCTCCATCGTGCAGTTTCCCGGCTACGTCACCTCGGTCATCGCCTACTGGCCGGAAATTCGCGCCCACTGGAAAGGTGCCGTGTTCCTGTCGGTGCTGTCCATCCTCGGCTCGACGGCGGGTGCGCTGCTACTGCTGTCGCTCGACAACCCCTCCTTCCGCCAACTCGTGCCGTGGCTGCTTTTAGCGGCGACACTGCTGTTTGCCGCCGGTCCCTGGCTGCGCCCACGCTCCAGCGCGGACCATCCCACCAGCAATGTCGCAAGCCTCATCGGCCAGTTCTTCACGTCGATCTACGGCGGATTTTTCGGTGCGGGAATGGGCATCATGATGCTGGCCGTCTTGGGTCTCACCGCTGGCGGCACCTATCACCACCTCAATGCGTTGAAAAACCTGCTGGCAGTGGTCATCGCCGCCGTCGCCATCGTCGTGTTTGTCGGCGGCGGTGTTGTGGCGTGGCCAGCGGCACTCATCATGATCCCCGCGTCCGCCGTGGGCGGGTATTGCGGCGTCTATCTGGCGCGGCGCGTGCCGCAATGGCTCATCCGCACGATGGTGATCGCTGTGGGTCTATTGCTGACGGTCTATTATTTCGTCACGTCCTGAGACGGCTTTGCCAGCAGGTCGGGGCGGCGTTCCTTCGTCAGCTTGACCGCCTGCTCATGTCGCCATTTTTCGATGAGCTTGTGATTGCCAGAGGTCAGAACCTCTGGAATATCGCGGTCTTCCCACACCTGCGGGCGGGTATAATGCGGGTGCTCCAGCAGCCCACCCTCAAAGCTCTCATGCACGCCGGAAAGATCATTGCCCATCACACCGGGCAGAATCCGCACCACGGCATCCAGCAACGTCAGCGCCGCCGGTTCACCACCGGACAGAATATAATCGCCAATGCAGACCTCTTCGAGATTGCGGGCGTCGATCACCCGCTGGTCCACACCCTCGAAGCGCCCACAGATGATGATCACGCCATCACCCGCCGCCAGTTCGCGCGCACGGTCCTGCGTCAAGGGCTTGCCCCGCGGGCTCATCAACAGGCGCGGGCGGGTGTCATTCTCCGAAACATGATCGATAGCGCGCGCCAGCACATCCGGCCTCAGCACCATGCCTGCGCCACCACCGGCGGGCGTGTCATCCACGCTGCGGTGTTTGTCGGTCGCAAAGTCGCGGATCTGCACCGGCTCGATTGCCCACTGGCCGCGCTCCAGCGCCTTGCCTGCGAGGGAATGACCCAGATGCCCCGGAAACATTTCCGGGTACAGTGTCAGCACGGTTGCCTTGAAGCTCATCGGCTTATTTCTTGCTCTTGCCGAAAATCGGATGATCCGGGTCGTCCTTGCCGTCTTCGGGATTGTCGATCAGGCCAGCGGCAAACGGATCGATCAGGATTTTTCCGCCTTCAAGATCGATTTCCAGAACCGCCGCTTCGGAAAACGGAATCAGCGCCGGGCGACGTCCCGCACCCTTTAATTCCAGCAGGTCGCCCGCGCCAAAATCATGGACGGCGCTGACGGAGCCATAGCTTTTGCCCTCGGCGTCGACGGCTTCCAGCCCTTCCAGATCGGTATAATAAAACTCGTCCTCTTCCAGCTCTTCGTCCGGCAGATTGTCGCGCTCTACGAAAAGCTCCAGGCCGTTCAGAGCCTCAGCCGCATTGCGGTCGTTGACGCCGCGAAAGCGCACGATCACCACCGTCTTGGCTTCGCGAATTTCAAGAATCTCGAACACCCGGCCATCGGCGGCAATCAGATTGCCATATTCGCCCAGCGCGGTTGGATCATCCGTGTAGGAACTCACCCGCACTTCGCCACGCAGGCCTTGCGCCGCGCCGATCTTGGCCATGAGGATAGGGTGTTCCAGCTTTGCCATCGGTCGTCCGCTTTCCGGTGTTTGTCGTCTAAAACTTTGTACGCTTGTTATAGTCTAGAGCATTTCCGCCTTTCTTCGAAACGCGAAAACGCTCTCGCTATTTGTTTTAACGCATTCTCCGAACGCAAAACCGCTTCGCACTTTTGCTGGAAATGCTCTCAATAAACATAAAACGGGCGGCGCGGAATCCACGCCACCCGTTTCATATGGTCGCTAACTGAAATTATTCAGCAGCAGATGCTTCTGCGGCAGCAGCAGCGGCGTCATCAATCTTCTGCTGCTTCTCGGCAATGCGCTCAACAGCCTTCTTGCCTGGCTTTGCCTTTTCAGGGTTGCTGCGGGCGTCGCGTGTTGCAATGCCAGCTTCTGCGAGGAAGCGCAGAACGCGGTCTGTTGGCTGTGCGCCCTTGGCAATCCATTCCTTGACGAGATCAGCGTTGATCTGGATGCGATCAGCGTTGTCCTTGGCAAGCATTGGGTTCCAGGCGCCAACTTTCTCGAGGAAGCGGCCGTCGCGTGGCGAACGGGCGTCAGCAACAACGATCTGGTAGTAAGGGCGCTTCTTGGAACCACCGCGGGCGAGACGAATTTTCAGTGCCATGTTGTATTCTCCTTAAGAATGGTTTGTCCGCCGATCAGGCGGTTTTTTCTGTGCCGTTGTGTTCAGCGGCAATGGCTTCATGATGCCGGATGACTTCCTTGATGATGAAGTTCAGAAACTTCTCAGCAAAATCCGGGTCCAGATTGGCGTCCTTTGCCAGATGGCGCAGGCGTTCGATCTGGTATTCTTCGCGCGCCGGGTCTGCCGGCGGCAATTCGTATTTGGCTTTCAAAACCCCAACCGCCTTGGTGCGCTGGAACCGTTCTGCAAGCATATGCACCAGTGCCGCATCGATGTTGTCGATGGACTGGCGATATTGGGATAGCTGGGCTTTTACATCTGCGTCGGTCATGGTTGCCCTCACTTCTTCTTGCCAAAACCTGGCAGACCAGGAAGTCCACCGAGACCCGGCAGCTTAGGTCCGCCCAGGCCGGGCAAACCCGGCAATCCACCCGGAAGCCCACCAAGACCCGGAGGCATACCGCCCGGCTTGCCAAGACCAGCAGCCTCGGCTTGCTTTTGAAGCGCCTCAAGCTGCTTGGGGTCCATGTTTGCGAGGTCGGGCATTCCACCCATTCCGCCACCAAGGCCCATCTTGCCCGCAAGGCCGCCCATCATCTGTTTCATGATGCCGCCCTTGCCCTTGCCGCCCATGGCTTTCATCATGTCGGCCATGCCACGGTGCATTTTCAGCAGCTTGTTGATTTCGGCGGCATCCGTGCCGGAACCGGCAGCGATGCGCTTCTTGCGGCTGTGCTTGAGCATATCCGGGTTGGCGCGCTCGGCCTTGGTCATCGAGGAAATGATGGCAATCTGACGGTCGAACATCTTGTCGTTCAGACCGGATGCCGCCATCTTGTCCTTCATGCCGGACATACCGGGCATCAGACCCATAATGCCGCCCATGCCGCCCATTTTTTTCATCTGGCCAAGCTGGTCTGCCAGATCGTTCAGATCGAACTTGCCCGACTGCAATTTCTTGGCCATCGCGGCGGCTTTTTCCGCATCGATGTTTTCGGCAGCTTTTTCGACCAGCGAAACAATGTCGCCCATGCCGAGAATACGGTCGGCGATACGGCGTGGATGAAACTCATCCAGCTCGCCCATGCGCTCGCCGGTACCGATCAGCTTGATCGGCTTGCCGGTCACGGCACGCATGGAAAGGGCTGCACCGCCACGGCCATCGCCGTCCATACGGGTCAGGACAAGGCCGGTAATGCCCACGCGCTCATCGAAGTTGCGGGCCAGATTGACGGCGTCCTGACCGGTCAGCGAATCCGCGACCAGAAGGATTTCGTGCGGATTGGCCTTTTTCTTGATGTCGGCCATTTCCAGCATCAACGGCTCGTCGATGTGGGTACGACCGGCGGTGTCGAGGATCACGACATCATGGCCACCGAGCTTGGCAGCCTGCACGGCGCGCGACGCGATATCGGTGGGAGACTGTCCGGCGATGATCGGCAGCGTATCGACGCCGGTTTGAACGCCGAGCTGGCGCAACTGCTCCTGCGCTGCCGGACGCCGCGTGTCGAGAGATGCCATCAGCACCTTCTTCTTGTCGCGGTCTGTCAGGCGCTTGGCAATCTTGCCGGTGGTCGTTGTTTTACCCGAACCCTGCAAACCCACCATCATGATGACGACGGGCGCCGCGGCGTGAAGATCGATGGAGACGCCTTCCGAACCCAGCATCTCGACAAGTTCGTCATGAACGATCTTGACGACCATCTGGCCGGGCTTGATGGATTTCAGAACGGAAGCGCCAACGGCCTTCTCACGCACCTTGTCGGTGAAGGAGCGAACGACTTCCAGCGCGACGTCGGCTTCCAGAAGCGCACGGCGTACCTCGCGCAAGGCCGCCGTCACATCGGCTTCCGAAAGCGCGCCACGGCCGGTCAGTCCATTCAAAATGGAGCCAAGGCGGTCCTGGAGGTTTTCAAACATCGCTTCTTCCTTCTTCGTTTCGGGGTTCCCGAAACGTCGGTGCTTTTGCTGTCAAAAACAAGACGCCCGAGAACGGGCATAGCCAAAAAGCACCCGAGGGCGCATTGCGCTGTCGGATGTTTGCCTCCGGGATCTCTTTATACCTTGCGGGTCCCGGTCGGCGGCTGCGGTCATGAAACTGCCAGCTGATCGGCGCGGGTTAACAGCAAAACCTCGCATGAGTCAAGGCAAAGCGCCATTTTTCACGAAAGTGCGCCGGCTGACGTCTTCGTGAAAATAGCCCCAACGACAAAGTGCCCGCTTGAACGCGCCATGCCGCACTCTTATAGCTTTACCATGAACAGGCGCAAATTTTTCAAATTGTCGTTTCTCGGTGCACTTCTGGCGGGTGGCGGTCTTTATGCGCGCCAGTCCAATGCCAGCGCCTATTATAAAGGTCCGCTTTCGGACCATTTCGATGGCGTGCGCTTCTTCAATCCGGGTGGCGAAACACCCGGCGGTTTTCTCGATTTGATGAAGTGGCGTTTCAACGGCGAAAAAGCCACATGGCCAGATGCCTATCCCAGCCCTTTTCCATTCGTCAAACCGGGTGAACGGGTCAACGGCACGGACCTGCGCGTCACCTTCGTCGGCCACGCCTCGTTCCTCATCCAGACGGCGGGCCTCAATATCCTGATCGATCCGGTGTGGTCGGAGCGCACCAGCCCTTTCAGCTTTGCCGGACCCAAACGCGTCAACCCGCCCGGCATCCAGTTCAACGATTTGCCGCCCATCGATCTCGTGCTGGTCACGCACAATCATTATGACCATCTGGATATGGAAACGCTGCACCAGCTTCACATCGCCCATAAGCCGCATTTCATCACGCCTTTGGGCAATGACGCCATCATTCGTACCCGTGTCCAGGCCGCCAAAATTTCGACGGGCGATTGGGGCGATGCGCTGTCCGTCAGCCCTGACGTGAAAATCCATTTCGAACCCTGCCATCACTGGTCGGCCCGTGGCGTCAACGACCGGCGCATGGCACTCTGGGCCGCCTTCGTCATCGAAACGCCGGGTGGCAAAATCTACCACATCGGCGACACCGGTTTCCACAGCGGCCTCAACTACCACGCCGCCGCCAAAAAACACGGCCCCTTCCGCCTCGCCAACCTGCCCTTCGGCGCCTACGAGCCCCGCTGGTTCATGAAAGGCCAGCACCAGAACCCGGCAGAAGCGGTGGAAGGCATGAAAATCTCCGGCGCCGCTTACGCCTGCGGCCACCATTGGGGCACCGTGCAACTCACCGACGAGGCGATTGACGCACCGATTGTTGCGTTGAAAGCGGCATTGGTGGAGCAGGGTGTCGCCGAGGGGCGGTTCCGCCCAATGCGCCCGAGTGAAGTGTTCGATGTGCCATCGGTTTGAGTTTGTTTGTAGTCGGAGTGCGTGGCCGGATGCTTTGAGGCTCGCTCCGCTCCCACATCCTTCGACAAGCTCAGGATGAGGTTGGAGGGTGTGGCTTTGGTGGACTGTAATCGCCGAGCCAATGTGTAACGGCAGCACCCCTCATCCATCATCCTGAGCTTGTCGAAGGAGAGGCGGGAGCAAAGCGACCCTCGAAGGACGAGGGATGCGGAACGCATACGTCAACCAACGGCTGCTTCGAGGCTCTGGCTTCGCCTGCGCACCTCAGCATGAGGGCGGAGGATTTGGCGAGGAGTGGGACGTAATAGCGAGGGTGCGGCCAAGGGTGCTATGGCAGCATCCCTCATCCCTCATCCATCATCCTGAGCTTGTCGAAGGAGAGGCGGGAGCGAAGCGACCCTCGAAGGACGAGGGATGCGGGCGACATGCGCCAACCAACCGATGCTTCGAGGCTTTGCCCTCCGGCCAAAGCACCTCAGCATGAGGATGGAGGGTAAGGCACGCCCATCAAAATTCCCACTGTCACAAAAATATAAAATAAAATCAATGCTTTATAAGATAAAACCACGTAATATGAAATTTTCGCAACTTTCTCCACACGCTCCAAACCTGAGAGATAATACCCCCGTTCCGCCCTCGGATACACCGCAAGGCGTTGCGGCGAGGCGGGATCGGTGCTGGCGGTGAAGGGGTTACGCAAACCTTCACCGCCGGGGCCGGGCAGCAAATCCCCCCGGCGGCAACGGGAGGAGGATGACGCCGGTTGCGGACCGGCTGGCGTTATCGTCCCGATGCCCGAAAGGCTTAACCGCCGCCGGGTGTACCGACAGCTCATCGTCTTGTGGTCGAACGCGACCATCGGGTGAGAGGCGAAAGTCAGGCGGTACACAGGAACACGCTGCATCTGCCCCGCACCGTAGCGATACGGCGCGGACGGATCGCGAGGACGACCCGCAGCCGTTGGTGCAGCGGGACGTCTTTGCGAAAAACGGATCGATCCTCCCGCCCCTTGATTATCGGCGCGGGAGCAAATCGAAGGCAGATGGGGCCGAACTGGCAGGCGGTGTTCTGGAAACAGGATATTGCCACCCGGATGGGAAGGGTTGGACCTTGATCATGTCCGACCGGTTCTCCGGCAAGGTTTTCCCTTCGCCCTCCGGGATTGCCAGCCATGGCAAGTGGATTGCTGTCCGGCAACAACAGCCGAGCGGGGCGCTGAGAGGTGCCATTCTTGAACTACCCAACGAGGCAACTTTCTGCGCCCCGTCCGACATACCATGGCCGACCAGGCGATGGACACTGAATGAAGATCACACCACGGGCAGACGCTGCCGCGTGAACGGCGAAGCTTGGGTACGAGTTGGCTGGGATTTTTGAGGATTGGATTTGCGGTTGAGCGTGTTGCCGGATGCTTCGAGGGCGCTGCGCGCCACCTTGTATAAGAAAACCGTTGTAACATAGCCTCGCACTGAGGGGGCGGCCGCTTCCTGGGTGCGGCTGGTTTCGGATCGTTGCCACCTTAGCCTTCAGGGCTGTTGCTGAGCCGGATCGGACTGGCCTTTTCCCACAGGACCCGAATGGTTGTCTGAACTTTAGGTTCGCATGAACGCAAGGCGGGGTCGACGGAGAGGATCGCATGATCATGAAACATTCTGGTATCGACGTTTCCAAGAACAGACTGGATATTGCAATCGAAGGCATGAAAGCGGTGTTGAGCGAGAGCAATGACAGTGCCGGTCACCAGCGGCTGATTGACCGTTTCGCCAGCGAAGGCGTCACACGCATCGGCCTTGAGGCCAGCGGCAATTATGAGGCAGCGGCTGTTGCTGCCCTGCGAAGGGCGGGCTTTACCGTGCTTGTCCTTGATCCGCGCCAGATCCACGGCTTTCGCAAATTCCGCAATGGCAAGGCCAAGACCGACCGAATCGATGCCCAGCTCATTCTGGCTGCCGTCAGCCTCCTGGCTCCCGACCGTCAGGCACCGGACCCGCGCATGCCGTCGTTTGCAGAGGATCTGACCATGATCGAGCAGATTGCCGAGGATATTTGCCGTCTCAAAACACGGCGCGAGCGTTACAGTGCAAAGGCCAATCTGCAGCTCATCGATGACAATATCAAGCGGCTGGTCAAGCTCAAGGTCAAGCGGATGGCGCACCTGACCAAACGGCTGAAAGCCCATCCCGATCTGGCTGAAAAGCTGGACCTGCTGCAAAGCATCCCCACGATCGGACCGGCAACGGCGGTGACCTTCATCATCCGCATGCCCGAGCTCGGCCATCTCAGCCGAGCCGAGGCTGCAGCCCTTGTCGGCGTTGCGCCCTACAACAAGGACAGCGGCGCGTCCTCGTCCGACAGGCATATTGCCGGAGGGCGCGTGCGGCTGCGCAAGGTCGTCTTCATGGCCGCCTTCTCCGGCAGCCAGAAACACAATCCGGCCCTGCGCATTCTTTACAGGCGCCTCATCGATGCCGGCAAGAGCCACAAGGTCGCCGTGATTGCCTGCGCCAGAAAGCTCGTCCACTTCGCAAACGCTGTCCTCGCAAGACGCAAGCCGTGGACCGAAATTCCCCAATGACAGACAAACTTTGTCTCATGGTTGCTCAGCATGAGGGTGGTGGGTGTGGCAGGGAGTAAGACGTAACGCCGGAGGGTGGGGCTAAGGGCGCAACGGTAGCATCCCTCATCCTGACGTGCCCCGTATGGGCCTCGAAGGACGAGGGGTGCGGGACGCGTGCGCCAACCATCGGATGCTTCGAGGCTTTGCCCTTCGGCCAAAGCACCTCAGCATGAGGATGGAGCAAGTGGCGAGGAGTGGGCCAGTAAAGGATGGAGGGGGCGAGCTTGCTCCAAGGCCGGCCAATCTTGCAAGCCAGCAACACGCGCCGCTTCACTCTCCCCCTCACCCAACACTGGTAATTCGCCAACATTTCCGCCATATAGAGGCAAATGCGGCAGCGCGGCTGCGTATCAATCTCAAACAGGTTCAGGGTCATGACGAATACGGTCGAATTTGCAAAGATGAACGGGCTTGGAAACAAGATTCTCGTTGTCGATATGCGCGGCCGCAAAGACATGGTGACACCATCAGCTGCCATAGCGCTCAATGCCGATCCGCAGACCGCGTTCGATCAGATCATGGCGATCCACGATCCGCGTGCTGCGGGCACCGACGCCTATATCGATATTCTCAACTGCGATGGTTCCAAGGCGCAGGCCTGCGGCAATGGTACGCGCTGCGTGGTGCAGGCTCTGTCCTCCGAAACCGGCAAAAAGGCCTTCACCTTCCAGACCGTGGCCGGCATTCTGAACGCTACCGAACATGAAGACGGCATGATTTCGGTCGATATGGGTCAGCCACAGTTCGGCTGGAAAAACATTCCTCTATCTGAAGAATTCCACGATACCAGCCGCATCGAATTGCAGATCGGGCCGATCGACAATCCCATCCTGCATTCGCCTGCCGTGATGTCGATTGGCAATCCCCATGCGGTGTTCTGGGTGGACGGCGATCCGATGGAGTTCGATCTGGAGCGCTTCGGGCCGCTGCTTGAGAACCACCCGATGTTCCCGGAAAAGGCCAATATCACGCTGGCGCAGGTCATCTCCGAAAGCGCCTTGCGGACCCGCACGTTCGAGCGTGGCGCGGGGTTGACGCTGGCCTGCGGTTCCGCCGCTTGCGCCGCCGCCGTATCGGCTGCACGCACGGGTCGCACAGGCCGCACGGTGAGCATCGATGTCGCCTCCAGCCCGGTTCGCATTCCGCTGACCATCGAATGGCGCGAGGATAATCACGTCATCATGACCGGCCCGGCCGCATGGGAATGGGCTGGCGCCGTCGATCCTGTCACCGGCACCTGGTCTCGTGATGCGGCCCCAGAAAAGGCGGCATTATGAGCGGCGTCGAAGTCATAACCTTCGGCTGTCGCCTCAACACCTACGAATCGGAAGTTATGCGGGCCGAGGCCGAAAAGGCGGGGCTGAACAATGCCGTGCTGGTCAACACCTGCGCCGTGACAGGCGAGGCGGTGCGCCAGGCGCGCCACGCGATCCGCAAGGCACGCCGCGATAATCCGCACGCCCGCATCATCGTCACCGGCTGCGCCGCGCAGACGGAAAAGCAGACCTTTGCCGAAATGCCGGAAGTGGACGTGGTGCTGGGCAATGAGGAGAAGCTGAAAAGCGCCTCCTATCGCGCTTTGCCGGATTTCGGCGTGTCTGCGGAAGAAAAGCTGCGCGTCAACGATATCATGAGCATCAAGGCCACCGCGCCGCAGATGATCAAGCACATCGATGGCCGCGTGCGCGCCTTCATCCAGGTGCAGAACGGCTGCGACCACCGCTGCACCTTCTGCATCATTCCTTATGGTCGCGGCAATTCCCGCTCCGTGCCCATGGGTGCCGTGGTGGAGCAGGCCCGTAAGCTGACGGACAGCGGTTATTGCGAAATCGTGCTGACCGGCGTGGATGCCACCAGCTACGGCGCGGATTTGCCGGGTGAACCATCACTGGGATATCTGGCCAAGACGCTGCTGAAACAGGTGCCGGAAATTCTACGGCTGCGGCTGTCTTCCATCGACAGCATCGAAGCGGACAAGCACCTGATGGACCTGATTGCGGATGAGCCGCGCTTCATGCCGCATCTGCACCTGTCGCTGCAACATGGTGATGACATGATCCTGAAAAGGATGAAGCGGCGCCATTCCAGAGCCGATGCTATCCAGTTCTGTCATGAGGTGAAGGCGCTGCGACCCGATATGATTTTCGGTGCGGATATGATCGCCGGGTTCCCGACGGAAACCGAAGAGATGTTCGAGAACGCCGCAACGCTTGCGGAAGAATGCGGCATTTCCAGCCTGCATGTTTTCCCTTACAGCCCGCGTCCCGGCACACCCGCCGCCCGTATGCCGCAGCTTGATCGCGGCCTCGTCAAAGAGCGGGCCGCACGGCTACGGCAACGCGGCGAGATTTTGCGGCTTTCCCATCTCGACAGCATGGTCGGCAGTCAGCAAACCATTCTGGTTGAGAATAACGGCTTTGCCCACACGAACAATTTCACGCTTGTTGCCGCCCCTGATCTTGCGCCACGCACACTTGCGCAGGTTGTGATTACGGGCCACAACGGAAAACACTTGGAAATGCAATGTCTGGCAGCGCAAGCGGCCTGATTTAAACATACGGAACAGTCATGGCCCTTGGCTTCATCAAAAAAGTCTTCTCGTTCGGCAAGGATAAGGCCGCAACGGACAAAGCCGAAGCGAATGGGCCGGACAGTGATTCCGGTCTTGAAAAGAGCATCGAAAACCCGACGTCGTTTGAAGATATATTGATCGAAGCCGAGGCCCATGCGCCAACGGTGGAAGATCCGGTTTCCGATGTGGAAATGGAAACTGCGGGTGGCCCCGCACCGGACGCTTTGGACGATGAAGAGGCTTTGGACGATGACGCTGCGCTTCTGCCGGGGGCAGAGCAGGTGGGCGATATCGGCATGGTGCCGCTTTCGCTGTTGCAGGCGGAAGCCGCAGCTGAAGACGAAACGGCCCCCGCCGTTGAAGAGCTGATTGCAATCGATGCGCCGCTTGATGAAGCAGCCATGGATGAATTGCTGGACGAGGCAGAATCGGCGACGATTGCTGAACCCGTCGTCGCAGCACTGCCAAAAGGCTTCTCCTCTGCCAGCGATCGTGTGGCGCCTGTCGAGGTTGCACCGCAGCCGACACTCACATGGTTTCAGCGCCTGCGCGCCGGTCTGGCCCGCACCTCATCGCAACTGACCAACCAGATTTCCGCTCTGTTCACCAAGCGCAAGCTGGATGAGGATACGCTGGATGAGCTGGAAGACCTGCTGATCCAGTCCGATCTCGGCGTCGAAACCGCCATGCGCATCACCGGTGCGCTGTCGTCTGAACGGTACGGCAAGGATGTCAGCGGCGAAGACGTGGCCCGCATCATGGCGGGTGAAATCACCAAGGTTCTGGCACCGGTCGCCAAGCCATTGGAACTCGACCTTAGCCACAAGCCGCATGTCATTCTCGTCGTCGGCGTCAATGGCACCGGCAAAACGACGACCATAGGCAAGCTGGCAGCAAAGCTGTCCGGTTCCGGCCTGAAGGTGATGCTGGCGGCGGGCGATACGTTCCGCGCTGCGGCCATCGAGCAGTTGAAAATCTGGGCGGATCGCACCGGTTCGGAATTCATCGGTACCAAGCTCGGCGCGGATGCGGCGGGTCTGGCTTATGACGCTTACGAGCAGGCACTGGCGAAAAAGAGCGATGTTCTGATCATCGATACGGCTGGTCGTTTGCAGAACAAGACCGAGTTGATGGCCGAGCTGGAAAAGATCGTGCGCGTGCTGGGCAAGCTCGACCCGGATGCACCGCATACTGTCTTGCAGACGCTGGATGCGACGACCGGCCAGAACGCGCTCAATCAGGTGGAGATTTTCCGCAACGTGGCGGGGGTTTCCGGCCTGATTATGACAAAATTGGATGGCACGGCACGCGGCGGTATTCTCGTTGCCATTGCTGCCAAACATAAGCTGCCGGTGTATTTCATCGGCGTGGGCGAAGGCGTGGACGATCTGGAGCCGTTCGAGGCGGAAGATTTCGCCAATGCGATTGCAGGAGTTTGAGTATGGACGTGGAAAGCAACCAGCGCGAAAGCGAAAAGATGGTGCGGGAAATCAGCCCGCTGTTGAAATTCGTGCTGGAACTCGGGCCGCTGGTGGTGTTTTTCTTCGCCAATTCCCGTGGGGAATGGCTGGCGGAAAAACTGCCCGTCCTGCATGAATTCGGCGGCCCGATTTTCATCGCCACCGGCCTGTTTATGATCGCCACGGCGCTGGCGCTCACCGTCTCGTGGATATTGACCCGCACCCTGCCGATGATGCCGCTGATATCAGGCATCGTCGTTTTGGTCTTCGGCGCGCTGACGCTCTATTTGCAGAACGATACCTTTATCAAGATGAAGCCCACCATCGTCAACGCGCTGTTCGGTGCCATCCTGCTTGGCGGCTTGCTGTTCGGCCAGTCGCTGCTCGGCTATGTCTTCAATTCCGCATTCAAGCTGACGGATGAGGGCTGGCGCAAGCTGACGCTACGCTGGGGCGTATTTTTCCTGTTTCTGGCGGTGTTGAACGAAGTCGTCTGGCGCAACTTCACGACCGATCAATGGGTGGCTTTCAAGGTCTGGGGCACCATGCCCATCACCGTCATCTTCACCATGGCGCAAATGCCGCTCATCATGCGTCATTCGATTGAGCCGTTGATCAAGGAAAAGAAATGACCCTTGCCGAGATGCCTGCTTCGCGTTCGTCCTCATTGAAATGGTTCGGCGTCGCGGCTGCACTGCTTCTCGCGCAAATCGTCATTCTGCATTTTATGGGCCGGATTCCGATCTGCGAATGCGGCTATATCAAGCTGTTCGAACCGGGCGTCAACACGCCGGGCAATTCGCAGCATCTGGCGGACTGGTACACACCGTCGCACATCATCCATGGCTTCCTGTTTTATGGGCTGGCATGGCTGTTGTTTCGCAAACAGCCTTTGTCCATGCGGCTTTCCTTTGCCGTGCTGATTGAAGCGGCGTGGGAAATTCTCGAAAATTCGCCCATCATCATCGACCGCTACCGCACCGCCACCATGGCGCTGGGTTATAATGGCGACAGCATTTTGAACTCGGCCATGGACACGATTTTCATGGCGCTGGGTTTCCTGTTCGCTGCCCGCGTACCACTCTGGCTGACAATCACGATTGCCATTGTGTTCGAGCTTTTCACCGGCTGGCTGATCCGCGATAATCTGACATTGAACGTGCTGATGCTGGTCTCGCCCATCGACGCGGTCAAGGAATGGCAGAACGCACTGCCGACACCGTAACGGTCCTCAGTCTCCGGCGAGGGCTTTCTCGATGGCCGGAATCATGTCCCGCTGGTAGGTCAAGGTATCGATTGGCCCGACCTTTTTGTAGATGATCGTGCCATCTGCGCCGACGAGGTAGGTTTCGGGGATACCATAGACACCCCAATCGATGGCGGCTTTGCCGTTCGGATCGATGCCGACGGCGTCGTAGGGATTTCCGAGTTCACCGAGAAACCGCAGGGCGTTGTCGGATTTATCCTTGTAATTAATACCCACCATATTGAGGCGCTCGTCCTTTGCCAGCTCCTTCAGCATAGGATGCTCCTGCCTGCACGGCACGCACCATGAGGCAAAGACGTTGACCAGTGTGACCTTGCCTTTGACGGCTTCATCCGTCAGCGCCGGAAGGCCGGACCCTTCAAGGGGTGGCAACGAAAGCGCCGGGGCTTTGGTGTTGATCAAGGCGGATGGAATGGCGCTGACATCCAGGCCGTTGACGTCTTGCTCATAGAGCATTTTCGCGGCAATGGCGGCAAAACCGCCGAATGCCAGCAAGGGCAGAAGCGCCAGAATATAACGCGCCTTTTTGCCCGATGCGGCGGGCGCGGCTTGGCTATCCTTGGTCATGCGGATGCTCCATCCGAAGTGGTGGAGCGCGCACGGCGGCGAATGCCGGAGGCTTCGAGTTCGGCCAGTTCACGTTTGCGGCCGCGACCATCCACCCAGATCCATGCGATCAGGATGGATACGATCAAACCCGTCAGTCCGTAGGACATGCCGATGTAAAAAGCGTGGCTCATGGTTTTGCGTCGTCCTTGCCAGTCGTATTGCCAGCCATGCGCGCGGCCAAACGGCGCTGGGCGGCAATGCGGCGGCGCCAGATTTCATTGCGCATGGCGGCGATATGCAGGGTGAAGAACAAGAGGGTGAAACCAATCGCCATGGTCAGCAAAGGCCAGAGAAATTCCGGCGCAATGGCCGGGCCATTCAGGCGTATGACACTGGCCGGCTGATGCAGCGTGTTCCACCACTCGACCGAAAACTTGATGATCGGGATGTTCACAAACCCAACGAGGATCAAAACCGCGCTGACGCGGGCTGCTTTGGAGGGATCGTCCATCGCTTTGTTGAAGGCGATGAGGCCGAGATACATCAGGAACAGGATGAACACCGAGGTCAGCCGTGCATCCCACACCCACCACGTTCCCCACATGGGTTTGCCCCAGAGGGAGCCGGTGACGAGGGCAATCAGCGTGAACGCGGCACCGATGGGGGCTGCGGATCTGTGGGCGACATCCGCCAAAGGGTGACGCCAGACCAGAGTTCCAATCGCCGAGACGGCCATCACCGTATAACACATCATCGACAGCCAGGCGGCGGGAACGTGCACATACATGATGCGAACAGTGTTGCCCTGCTGGTAATCGCCGTCGGTGGTGAAGGCCATATAGAGGCCAGCGATGAGACAGAGCGCGGACAACGCGGCCAGCCACGGCAAAAGCCGCGATGCCAATGCCAGAAACCGCGTGGGGTTGGCGAGATCGCTGAACTTGGTAATGGCAAGGCTCGTGTCGTTCATGGCGTCTTTCTACAACGGGTAAGAGGTTGTCGCAATTGATCCTTATCAATCCATGGAACTGCGCAATGCCAAAGCTGCGAAGAACGGACCGACGACAGATGAAAAGAGCGTGATCGCAATGAGAATCAGGAATGGTGGCATGAACGGGGCAGGGTCCTGCACGGCGGCATAAGATGCGCTGACCCCGAAAATCAACACCGGAATGGCCAGCGGCAGAACGAGGATAGACACCAGCAAGCCGCCACGGGGCAACGCCACCGCCACCGCCGCACCCACCGCGCCGATAAAGGTGAGCGCGGGTGAGCCGACCAGCAATGTCAGCATCACCGCACCGATAGCGACTTCGCTCATATTCATGAACAGGCCCAGCAGGGGCGAGGCGATGACCAATGGCAGGCTGGTTGCTGTCCAGTGCGCAATGCACTTTACGAAGATGGTGAGGACAAGCGGGTTTTCATGCATGAGAATAAGGTCGAGCGAACCGTCATCACGTTCCGCCTGAAACAACCGGTCGAGGCCGAGAAGGGCCGCGAGCAGAGCGCCGATCCAGACGATGGCGGGGCCGATGCGCGACAGCAGATTGAGATCGGGGCCGACACCGAAGGGGATGACGGCAACCACGGTCATGAAAAACAACACGCCGATGAGCGCGCCGCCGCCTGCGCGGATGGAGAGTTTGAGATCGCGGAGGAAGAGGGCGGTCATGATGTGCCGCCTTTTTGGGAGGTGGCGGAGATGGTTTGAGGGTGGTGGGGGTGGCTACCCCCCTCTGCCCTGCCGGGCATCTCCCCCACATGTGGGGAGATTGGCAGGGCGCGCGTCCATCGCTCCATTCTCAAGGTTCGAGATGGTCGAGAGTTTGCTACGAGTCGATCTCGCCACCTGTGGGGGAGATGCCCGGCAGGGCAGAGGGGGGCAGCGGCATACTCGACGTCAATCACCACGCTATCTCCACCCCAGCAAACCCTGTCATCCGCAATTCCTGCGCATTCTCCAGTCCCAGCGGCTGATGGGTCGCAGCAATCACAATCCCGCCCTTGGCAAGATGCGATGTGACCAACCCGGTAAACATCACGTCCGCACTGGCATCCAATGCCGCAGTTGGCTCATCCAAGATCCAGATCGGTCGCCATGCGACCAGCAGTTTGGCCATGGCGAATCGGCGTTGCTGGCCAGCGGATAAATAACCGAAAGGAAGATGCGTGATGCCGGACAGGCCGACCATGTCTGCGGCCTCTTCGATGCCAAATGACTTTCCGCCATTGAAATCGCCCAGAAAATCCCTCCAGAAACGGAGATTTTCCGCAACGGTCAGTTCCTGTTTCATGGCGTTGCGGTGGCCGAGATAATGGCTGGCTTCGGAGGGGCGGACATCTTTTTCGATGCCTTCGCCAGCGATTGTGATGGTTCCTGATTCGGACCGCAAAAGCCCGGCAATGACGCGCAACAGCGTGGATTTTCCCGACCCGTTCGGCCCCGTCAAAACCAGAGCTTGACCGCTTGTTAACTTGAGGGAAACATTCATGAATATTAAATCTTCGCCGCGTTTGGCGGAGAGATTTTCTGCTGTTAGCAGCATGGGTTCATCTCTTTTAAGATTTTAATCATCTCGATGGCAAAAAAATCGATTTAGGTCTTTTTCCGGTCTGGCACGTTTCCGAGAAATTATCTATATGGTGTCAACCACGCCAGCGGTCGGCGTGATCATCATATAGCGCCGAACCTGAAGGTTGCGAAAGCAGCCTCTCGTGCGGACAGCGGAAATGACCGTACCCGCATCCTGATGTGCACGAGTGCACATAATGTGCACCTGTGCACAGGGGTCTGCACGCGCGTGTTGGCTAGCAGAGGAAGCGGGGTTTTATCCGTGGCTAAATCTCTCGACAGTTTCAATTGTCGTTCGGTTCTTACCGTTGATGGTAAGGACTATATTTATTTCAGCCTGCCGAAAGCGGAAGCGAACGGCCTGACGGGCGTTTCAAAGCTCCCATATTCCATGAAGGTTCTGTTGGAGAACCTGCTGCGCTTTGAAGACGGCCAGACCGTTACCAAGGAGCACATTGTTGCCGTGGCAGAATGGCTGGACAACAAGGGTCTCGTCGAAAACGAAATCGCTTACCGCCCTGCCCGCGTTCTGATGCAGGACTTCACCGGCGTTCCAGCCGTTGTCGACCTTGCTGCCATGCGCGATGCGATGGTGGCACTGGGTGGCGATCCTGAAAAGATCAACCCGCTGGTTCCTGTCGATCTCGTCATCGACCACTCGGTGATCGTCGATGAATTCGGCACCCCGACAGCCTTTGCCCGCAACGTTGAGCTGGAATATCAGCGCAACGGCGAGCGTTACCGCTTCCTCAAGTGGGGCCAGCAGGCGTTCAAGAACTTCCGCGTTGTTCCTCCGGGCACCGGCATCTGTCACCAGGTGAACCTTGAATATCTTGGCCAGACCGTCTGGACCAAGGAAGAAGACGGCGAGACCATCGCTTATCCAGACACGTGCGTTGGCACGGACAGCCACACGACCATGATCAATGGTCTGGGCGTTCTGGGCTGGGGCGTTGGTGGTATCGAAGCCGAAGCGGCCATGCTTGGCCAGCCGGTGTCCATGCTTTTGCCAGAGGTTATCGGCTTCAAGCTGACCGGCAAGGTGAAGGAAGGCGTGACTGCCACCGACCTCGTGCTGACCGTTGTGCAGATGCTGCGCAAGAAGGGCGTTGTTTCCAAGTTCGTTGAATTCTTCGGCCCAGGCCTTGATTCGATGACACTGGCCGACCGCGCAACCATCGGCAACATGGGCCCGGAATACGGCGCGACCTGCGGCTTCTTCCCGGTTGACGGCGAAACCATCAACTACCTGACCATGTCTGGCCGCACCAAGGACCGTATCGCACTGGTCGAAGCCTATTCGAAGGCACAGGACATGTGGCGCACCGGCGACGGTTCCGATCTCGTGTTCACCGACACGCTGGAACTCGACCTCGGCGACGTCGTGCCATCCATGGCGGGTCCAAAGCGTCCGGAAGGCCGCTTGCCGCTGGAAACCATCGCACCGAACTTCGCGACGGCGCTTGAAAACGACTACAAGAAGCCCGGCCAGCTCAACACCCGTTATGCGGTTGAAGGCGAGGAGTTCGATCTCGGCCATGGCGACGTTGCCATTGCCGCCATCACATCCTGCACCAACACATCCAACCCATCGGTTCTGATTGCTGCGGGACTTCTGGCCCGCAACGCGGTTGCCAAGGGTCTGAAAACCGCCCCTTGGGTCAAGACATCGGTTGCTCCCGGCTCACAGGTCGTTGGTGAATATCTCACCAAGTCCGGTTTGCAGAAGGATCTCGATGCGCTCGGCTTCAACCTTGTTGGTTTTGGCTGCACGACCTGCATCGGTAACTCCGGTCCGTTGCCTGCGGCGATTTCCAAGACCATCAACGATAAGGGTCTGATCACGGCTGGCGTTCTGTCTGGCAACCGTAACTTCGAAGGCCGTATCTCGCCGGACGTTCAGGCGAACTACCTTGCTTCTCCGCCACTGGTTGTCGCTTACGCACTGGCCGGTACGGTTCAGAAGGATTTGACCACCGAGCCGCTTGGCATCGGTTCGGACGGACAGCCGGTGTTCCTCAAGGATATCTGGCCGACATCTGCCGAAATCCAGGAATTCATCCTGAAATACGTCACGCGTGAACTCTACGAGTCCAAATACGCAGACGTGTTCAAGGGCGATGAGAACTGGCAGGCCGTTCAGGTTCCTCCGGGCCAAACCTACGCATGGGACGACAAGTCCACCTATGTGCAGAACCCGCCTTACTTCGTGGGCATGGGCAAGACCGGCACGGGCTTGAAGAATATCAAGGGCGCGCGCGTTCTCGGTCTCTTCGGCGACAAGATCACCACCGACCATATTTCTCCGGCCGGTTCGATCAAGGCGGCGTCTCCTGCCGGTGCTTATCTCACCGACAATGGCGTGGCTGTGGCCGACTTCAACCAGTACGGCACACGCCGTGGCAACCACGAAGTGATGATGCGCGGCACGTTCGCCAACATCCGTATTCGCAACCACATGCTTGGGCCAAACGGCAAGGAAGGTGGTTACACCATCCACTATCCGTCCAAGGAAGAGCTGTCGATTTACGATGCGGCCATGGCCTACAAGGCTGAGGGCGTTCCGCTCGTCATCTTCGCAGGCGTGGAATACGGCAACGGCTCGTCCCGTGACTGGGCTGCCAAGGGTACAAACCTTCTCGGCGTCAAGGCTGTGATCGCGCAGTCGTTCGAGCGTATTCACCGCTCCAACCTCGTCGGCATGGGCATTGTTCCCTTCACCTTCGAAGACGGCACGACATGGGCAAGCCTCAATCTCAAGGGTGATGAAACCGTCGAGATCGATGGTCTCGAAGGCGACATCAAGCCACGCGAGAAGAAGATTGCCAAGGTCACCTACGGCGACGGCACCGTGAAGGAAATTCCACTCCTTTGCCGCATCGATACGCTGGACGAAGTGATCTACATGAACAACGGTGGCATTCTGCAAACCGTTCTTCGTGATCTGGCCGCTTAATCGTCGCGATCTCTGAATAGAAAAACGCCGGGAGCAATCCCGGCGTTTTTTCTTGAAATGATGCGGTAAAAGATGCCGTTGATCTTGTGATCGGCTCTCACCCCATCGTTACTTTCTATTGAAGGGACTTAGGCGTTATTTTCGGCCTTGCATCCCGGCTTATATTGATTGCATCAATGGTCTGGATAAGCGTCCAGACAAAGGTTTTCGCAATGCCGTTGAAATATGGGCCTCTCAGATATGGCCCTTTGAAATTTGGTCTTTCCCTATGCTTGCTTGGTGCATTTGCCGGGTCGTCAGCCTATGCGCAAGAACAGTTGAAGGGCGTTGTGGAGCTTTTTACATCGCAAGGCTGCGCATCCTGCCCGCCTGCTGACGAGACTTTGCGCAAACTCATTCAGAAGGGCGATGTTGTCGGCTTGTCCTATCACGTCGATTACTGGAATTATCTGGGCTGGGCGGATTCGCTGGCATCCAAGGAAAATACCGAGCGGCAATATGGATATGCGCGCGCTCTAGGGCGCAACAACGTCTACACCCCACAAGCCGTTGTCAACGGTCGCGACCACGTCAAGGGCGCGGATATACAGGCGATCTACAAAAAGCTCGATAGTTTCAAGAATGCGGGCGAGGGCCTGAATGTGCCTGTGAAGGCGCAGCGCCTGAGTGACGAAATCGAGATCGATATCGGTGCCGGTCAAGGCAAGGCGGATGTCGTGGTGGCCTATTTCACACGCGAGCAGATCGTGGACGTGCAGAAGGGTGAAAACCAGGGCAAGAAAATTTCCTACTGGCACAGCGTTTATGATGTTCAGACGGTGGGAATGTGGAACGGATCATCGATGACCGTGAAGCTGCCTGCAAGTGTTATGAGCAAGGCGAAAAATGGTGGCTGCGCGGTTCTGTTGCAGACCACGGACGCCCAAGGCAATCCAGCCGCCATTATCGGCGCCAGCGTGCTTCTACCATCGGATTGATAAGTTGCCCACATCTGTGGGTCAGGAGATCCGATCCGGGCATTGGGGGCTGGGGGTAAAGGGTCAATGCACCGGACCGGGTCATGTTGGTGCCGAGGCATCAATTGACAATAGCAATATTCCACTCAATTCGGGCCATGATTTGACCGAAATAGGGCAATTGCACCGGTGCTGCTTGCCTAAATGATTACCGCGTCGTGCTTTTCAGGATGCGTCAACGAGGCTTGCAATTTCTCCATTGCAAGGTCAGACTGTCGCATAACCGTCATTTGCAGTTGAGCGAGGTTGCTTGATGACTGATAAGCCGGATTTGCAGCGCGCAACTTCATCTCAAAGAGATAGCTCATCCGTCATCGACCTTCGGGAATACAAGCAGAGCAAGGACGTTCTGCCGATCACCTTTCATCGCCGCGAGCTGGATGCCATTTTGCGCATTTACGGGCGCATGGTGGGCGAGGGCGAGTGGCGCGACTACGCCATCGATCACCTGAAAGACAAGGCGGTTTTTTCGGTGTTCAAACGGTCTGGCGAAATGCCGCTGTTTCGCATTGAGAAAGATCCAAAGCTGGCAGCGAAACAGGGCGCGTTCAGCGTGGTGAATACCGACGGGCGTATTCTGAAACGCGGTCATGAGTTGCCGCAGGTTTTGAAGGTGTTCGACAAGGTTCTGAAACTGATCGAGTGATCGGCGCGATTACAAGGCAACAAGAAAGGCGGCCCGAGAGCCGCCTTTTCCTATTCTATTTCGATCTTCTTAGTTGTTCCGGTTGCCCAGGAACTGAAGAAGGAACGTGAAGAGGTTGATGAAGTCGAGGTAGAGCGTCAGGGCACCCATGATGGCCTTGCGGCCAGCCGCGACAACGTCGTCACCATCGAAATACATTTCCTTGATCTTCTGCGTGTCATAGGCGGTAAGACCAGCAAAGATCAACACGCCGATGGCGGAGATCGCAAAGCCCATGGCCGACGACTGCAAGAAGATGTTGACGATCGACGCGATGATGAGGCCGAACAGACCCATGATCAGGAACGAGCCGAGACCGGACAAATCCTTCTTCGTGGTATAGCCGTAAAGCGACAGCGCGCCGAACGAAGCAGCCGTGATGAAGAATGTCTGGACGATGCTCTGGCCTGTGTAAACCAGGAAGATCGACGACAGGGACAGACCCATCAGCGCGGCATAACCCCAGAAGGTTGCCTGTGCAGCGGGAAGGCTCATCTTCTGAATGCGGAAGCTCAGCAGGAGCACCAGACCGATAGGAGCGAGCATAACGACCCAACGCAATGGAGAGCCATAAACCAGCGCTCCAAGCGAGGTTAGCATCGTGCCATTCGGGAGAGTCGCGACAGCGAGAGACGGGTCGTTTGTCGTCGCGAGGGACGCCATGCCGAAAGCAGCTACACCGGTGATGACCAGCGCAAGCGCCATGAGGTTATAAACCTTGACCATGTAGGCGCGTAGACCTGCATCGATCTCCGCACCAGATTGTGCACGGCCCTGGGCCACACGGTTCTGGTAGTTGTTGAAGTCAGCCATTGTTTCCTCTTTTGAGCTCCGAATTGCTACGGTGTCGGGATGTGACGTCGTTCCGACTATATCCCAGGCGCCGCTGCGGAGCTACAGCAAGCCTAGCAAAGAATATGATGGTATCCTGTTTCAGTTACAAGAGCTTTCAGAAACGAAAAAACACCGTATGCGCGAAAATCGATAACGTTTTGGCGATCATGATCGCCATTTAATCGTTAAAGTTCAGTCGTAACCCATCCGCTCTCTCATTCGCCCGCCTGCCGCAGCACAGGCGCGGCTTTCTGCCCCAGAATGCGCCATGTGCCGATGAGGCCAATGCCGACCGTCATGACCAGTGCGACGACGATGGTGCCAACGGCGACATCCGGCAGAAAGCTGGATGGCAGCTTCATGATGCGGGCGATGACGAACCATGCGGAGACGCCACCCGCCAACAGCGCAAAGACCGCCGTTGCCAACCCGAGCATCATATATTCGTAAGAAAAAGCGCGGATGAGCATGGAACGGGTGCCGCCGAGTGTTTTCAGAATGACGGCATCATGCGTGCGGGCGCGGTTGCCCGCAGCCAGCGCACCGGCCAGAACCAGAACCGAAGCAATGAGGGCAACAGCAGCGGCGGCGCGAATGGCGGTGGCGAGCTGATCGACCAGACGGTTGACCACATCGAGCGCATCTTTCACCCGGACGCTGGTGATGGTGGGATAGGCGTTGGTGACGGCGCGCAGAATTTCACCTTCCTTGGCAGGTGTCGCAGAAGGATCGGCCAGTGTTGCCAGCCAAGCGTGAGGCGCACCGCGGAAGGTGTTGGGCGAAAACACCATGACGAAATTAAGCGACAGCGATTCCCACTGCACATCACGCAGATTGGCGATCTTGGCGGTGATGTTGCGACCCAGAACATTGACGGTAACGCTATCGCCAATGGTCAGGCCAAGTTCACCCGCTTCTTCGGCGGCGAAGGAGACGAGCGGTTCGCCGCTATAATCCTTGTCCCACCATGTGCCGGATGCCAGCTTGGCGTTCTCCGGCATGTCCTGCGCATAGGTGATGCCACGGTCGCCGCGCAGAACCCAGCGGCCGGATGGCGGCACGTCGATTTTCGTGACGTCCTGCCCGTTGAGCGCCAGAATACGGCCACGCAGCATCGGCACTTCGGTTAGCGTGCCCTCCGGTGCTTCGCGTTGAACGAGGCTGCGGAAACCATCGCGTTCGGTGCCCTGAATATCGACGAAGAAAAAATTCGGGGCGCGTTCCGGCAGATTGGCGGTCAGTTCACGCCGCAGGTTTCCGTCGATCAGCGTCAGCGTCACCAGAAGGGTCAGGCCAAGGCCAAGTGACAGGACAACGGATGGGGTCAGCGCGCCGGGGCGGTGGATATTGCCGATGGCAAGGCGCAGTGCTGCGGAATGAACACGCGGGCTTCGTTTGGCAATGGCCTTGATGCCCCACGCCACCAGCCGCAGCACAACGAAGGCAAAGGCAACGGCGGCGAGGAAAACGGAAGCGATAAAACGCTCTTCCGCCGAGAAGATGGCCAGCCCGGCCAGCGCCGCCAGAAGAATGGCAGTGGTGACGAGATAGGGCCAGGAGGGCAGCTTGTTTTCTTCAAAGCCCTGTTCGCGGAACAGCGCCGTGGCGGGTACTTCGCGGGCTTGGCCCAAAGGCAGAACGGCGAAGGCGAGTGTGGTCAGCAGACCGAAGAGGGCTGCAAGGAACAATGCGACCGGGTAGAAGGCCAGCTCATCCGGCACCGGCAAAACGCCTTCCAGGAACCGCATGGCGATCAGCGGCGTGATGGCACCGAGCGCTAGGCCGATGGCGATGCCGATACAGGCGATGAAAGCGATCTGGAACAGATAGGTCATCGTCACCACGCTGGCTGGTGCGCCAAGGCATTTGAGCGAGGCGATGGTGGTGCGTTTGGAATCCAGAAAAGCGCGCACCGCATTGGCAACGCCCACGCCGCCGACGATGAGCGCGGTAAGGCCGACCAGTGTGAGGAATTGCGAGAAACGATTGACGTTTTCCGTCAGCGACGGTGCGGCGCGGTCGCTGGTGCGGATGGACCAGCCCGCATTGGGGAATTCGCGGTTGGTGTCTTCGGTGATGGTGGCGCGTTTCGACGTGTCGGTGAGGCGGATTTTATAGGCATGTTCGACAAGGCTGCCGGTCTGGACAAGGCCCGATGCGAAAAGCGCATCGCGACTGAGCAGCAGACGTGGCGCGAAACCGAACCCGTCCGACAGGGCATCCGGTTCGTCGACGACGGTTCCGCTGAGCTTCAAGCGGACATTGCCGAGCAGCAATTCATCGCCGATCTTGATGCCAAGCCGCTCCAGCAGCAGCGGTGCTGCGACCGCGCCGTAGGTCTCACCCTGTTTTGCCAGCAATTGCGGGAGCGGCGCGGCGGGTTCTGCGGCAAAATCGCCAAACAGCGGGTAGGCGCCATCGACGGCTTTCACTTCCGCAAGCGTTTGTTGCGACCCATCGGCAAGGCGGGCCATGGAGCGCAGGCCGGTGGAGACGGCCACTTGGCCGAGGCTATCCAGATAGGCGCGTTCTTCCGCTGTTGCCTCACGATTGCGAAGCTCAAACCTTACGTCACCGGCCAGAATGGATTGACCTTGGGTGGCGATGGAGCTGGTGATGGCGCGGGACACGGAGTTCACCGCAGCGATTGCGCCGGTGCCAAGCGCAATGCAGGCGAGGAAAATGTAAAAACCGCGAAAGCCGCCGCGGATTTCCCGCCGGGCAAGACGCAGCGCGTTGCGAATGTTGAACAGTGACGGTACCAGGCTCATGCGGAAACCGCCTGGATGGCGGCAGTTTTGGCGCTATCGCCTTCGATCTGGCCAGAGCGCACCTTGATCTGGCGCGAGCAGCGGGCGGCAAGCGAGGCATCATGCGTGACGAGGATCATCGTCATGCCGCGCTCGGCCTGTTTGGAAAACAAAAGATCGGCAATTTGTTTGCCAGTGTCGGTGTCCAGATTGCCGGTTGGTTCATCGGCAATCAGCACGGCGGGCGAGGGGGCAAGGGCGCGGGCAATGGCCACGCGCTGCTGTTCACCACCGGAAAGCTGGCCGGGATAATGGTTGAGGCGTTCGCCAAGGCCAACGGCGACAAGTTCTTTTTTTGCGATGTCGAAAGCATTGGCGACATTGGCCAATTCCAGCGGTACGGCGACATTTTCCAGCGCCGTCATATTGGCGATGAGGTGGAATGACTGGAAAACGATGCCGACATTCTTGCCGCGAAATTCGGCAAGGGCGTCTTCCCCCAGCTTGTGAAGCTCGGTTCCCGCAATTGTGATTGCGCCGCTATCCAGACGCTCCAGCCCGGCCAAAACCATGAGAAGCGTGGATTTGCCGGAGCCGGAAGGCCCAACGATACCAACGGCTTCGCCTTCGCCTATTCTCAGATCGATGGTTTTGAGAACGTGAACGGACGCGGCGGCATTCCCCAAGGTGAGATCGGCCTTGTTTAGCTCAATGATGCTTTTCGTCACAATTTACGTTCCTATATATAGGGAGAAGGGTCGTCTTACGGAAAATGAGATTTTTCGGATACTGCCAGACAAATTAGGGAAGCCGTCATGCGTTTTAAAGCCGTAGCCGCTCAATTCATTGTCATTTGCTCCGCCCTGCTGTCGGCAACGGTGGTGCAGGCGCAAGGCCGCACACTGCAATTGGTGGGTTTAGGCGACAGTCTGATGGCCGGTTATCAACTGCCGCCGACAGACAGTTACACCGCCCAGCTTGAGACCGCCCTGAAGGCCAAGGGCGTTGATGTGACCATCACCAATGCCGGCGTTTCGGGTGACACAAGCTCTGGCGGATTGGCGCGGGCGGAATGGTCCGTGCCGGATGGAGCGGACGGAGTGATCCTCGAGCTTGGCGCGAATGACGCGCTGCGCGGCATTTCTCCCGATGACACGGAAAAGAACCTTGAAACCATGATTACAGGTTTCAAGACGCGCAATATTCCGGTGCTTCTGGTGGGCATCATGGCGCCGCCGAATATGGGCGATGATTACGCCCAAAAGTTCAATGCTATCTATCCACGCCTTGCGGAAAAGCATGGCTTGCCGCTTTACCCGTTCTTTCTGGATGGCGTCGTGCTGGATGAAAGTCTGCAACTGGAAGACAGAATGCATCCCAATACCAAGGGTATAGGTGTGATGGTCGACAAATCGATGCCCACGGTAACTGCGTTCATTAACGGTATCAGTGCGCAAAAAAAATAAGCGCTTGCGCCAGACAGCGTTGCATGATTCGCTGTACTTGTTCTGCCAAGAGATTCGGGGAGCTCGCCATGCCGAGACTGTTTACCGCCCTCGAAATTCCGCGCAATGCGGCGATGAGCCTTTCATTGTTGCGCGGTGGTCTGCCGGGTGCCCGGTGGATTGATGTGGAGAATTACCACGTAACTCTGCGCTTTATCGGAGATATCGACGGTCGCACTGCCGATGAGGTGGTGAACAGGTTAGACCGCATCGATAGACCTGAATTTCAGGTCAATCTGACGGGCATAGGGTCGTTCGGCTCCAAAAAACCGCACTCCATTTGGGCCGGTGTTTCGGCCTCTGCGGAAATGACGGCGTTGCAAGGAGAAATCGAGCGTATCTGCCAGCGTCTGGGCCTGCCGCCAGACCCGCGCAAGTTTACGCCGCACGTCACACTGGCGCGGCTCCGAAACTCCAGACTGGATGATGTGGTGCATTATCTCTCTGGAAGAGGTGATTTTCGCACTTCGCCGTTCAAGGTCGGGCGTTTCGTGCTGATGTCATCCAAGGAATCGGTCGGTGGTGGACCTTACATCGTGGAAGAGGCCTTTCCTCTTCACGAGGCGCGGCCCAACCCCATCTTTTCCAGTACGGATATGCATCCATCAAAGAGCATGTTGTAGACGGTCTGAAAGCCGTCTTCGCTGCCGTAATAGGGGTCCGGGACGCTTTCGCGGCGACCGGACGCATAGTGGCTGAAGAGATGTAGTTTATGTCTGTGTTGCTCCGGGCATGATGCGCGGAGCCGAGCCAGATTATCCTCATCCATAGCAAGGATGAGATCGAAGATTTCGAAATCGGCCTGGTGGATTTGCCGGGCGCTCTGGCCTGAAATATCGATGCCGTGACGGTGTGCAATCGCGATGGATCGGGGGTCGGGTGGATTTCCCGCATGCCAGCCGCCGGTTCCGGCGGAGTCGATCGTGAAACGCTCGCGAATTTGCTGTTTTTCGACAAGATGTGAGAAGATGCCCTGCGCCAACGGCGAGCGGCAAATATTTCCCATGCAAACAAATAGGACTGCTGTGCGTTTCATATACCCGTACCAATGAAAAGGACTGTTCATGAAATATCCCAAACTCGATAAAGACGCCATTGATAGTGAGCTTGCCAAGCTGGAGGGTTGGTCTTTGCGAGAGGACGGTCTTGCCATCGTCAGGGCGTTCAAATTTTCCAACTTTGCGGAGGCCTTCGGTTTTATGGCGGAATGCGCGCTGGTGGCTGAAAAGCTCAATCACCATCCCGAATGGTCGAATGTTTATTCGCGGGTGAAAGTGTGCCTGACGACGCATGATTCTCAGGGCATTACCGAACGCGACATTCTTCTGGCAACGGCCATGCAGAAGGCTTCGGCGGGCCGAAGTGATTGAACAAGGCGGCCCGTCCCCTATATTCAGTTTATGATCAAAGGGCACACGACAATGGATGACGTGAAAATCGGTGAAATTCTTCTGCCGGGTGAGCCGGACACGCAGGAGAAGCGCGAACATGACGTTCGCGCCAAATTCTGGCCGAAGTTGAAGCGGGTGATGAGCAAGGTGCCCTTCGCACGCGATGCGGCGGCAGCTTATTACTGCGCAATGGACCGCGAGACACCGCTTCGCGCCAAGGGTATTCTTCTGGCCGCCCTTGGATATTTCATCCTGCCCGTCGATGTGGTGCCTGATATCTTTGTCGTGGTTGGTTTTACCGATGACATTGCCGTGTTGACGGCAGCGCTTGCGATGATCCGCGCCCATATCAAAATGGAACACTACGAAGCGGCCGACGCCGCAATCGAGCGGTTGAAGACAGAGTAACGGCTCTGTGATGCTTTGTTTGAAGCTGTTATAAAGACTGACAAATTCTTGCCTGAATTCTTGTGTCAGTGCTGATGACGCAAGCACGTCTGTGTTTGCTTCGCAACGACGTGAAACGTCGCCATTCTGTTACACAGCAGTGCAATTCTCGGATTTTAACGTTGGCGTTGACGGTTTGGTAACCGATCTTTAGCCATTATCAGGATGACGGACTTAACGCAGCATGTCGCGCAAAAGTGTGAAGCGGTTTTGCGACAACGACATGCGAAAAGCAAAAAACACTAAAGCGTATCGCGATCTGAAAGATCGTTAAACGCGGTAGCATCGGCCCGGCATAGCCCATTCGGCCAACTGGAAGACACTAAACCCGGCAGGAAATTCAATGTTTGTAAGAAGTGTAGCAACCGCAGTCGCCATTTTGCTGGCCAGCATCAGTGTAGCATCTGCACAGTCGCCCACGCGCATCCAGCAGTTCAATGCTTGGGGTGCCTATTCGTACAAGTCGGGTAAAAGCACCGTTTGCTATGTTCTTTCCATCCCCACGGCCAAGGAGCCAGCCAGCGTTGATCACGGCGATATCTTCTTCATCGTATCACAGCGTCCGGGCCAGAATATCTCCTATGAGCCGCAAGCGATGGTCGGCTATACGCTGAAAGAAGGTTCCAAAGTCAATGTGATCATCGACAACAAGACGTTTGTGATGTTTACCAAGGACAAGGCCGCCTGGGTCGAGAACGCTGCTGAAGAGCCAGCCCTCGTCGCCGCGATGAAGACCGGCAAGTCGATGACGGTGAAAGCCGTATCCCTTCGTGGCACGGCAACGTCCTATTCCTATTCGCTGTCCGGCATTTCGGCTGCTTTCAAGCAGATTGAAACCTGCAAGTAAGCTTGTCATATCGAATTTTGGAGTGGCCGGTCATTGACCGGCCATTTGCGTTTTGGCTGTTTTGATGCTAAAGGCCCGGCAACATAGACAGGTGCTCGTGCGAAAAGCCGTTCGCCTTTGATTTTTTCTCGACATGCAAACGAATTTCAGCCTCTCTTTCGGGCTGGTTCCGCTCTGCAATGGATCATGGGATAAGAGGACGATGTCCGTACTGGAAGCGACTGCCGGTTTGGCAATTAAACACCCGATGGTATCCAACAGCGATGCCATGTCCGGCAAGCCGACGCTGATTGGCATGACGCGCGAAGAGATGGCGGATGCGCTGCTGGACGTCGGCGTTCCGCAGAAGCAGGCGAAGATGCGCGTCAGCCAGTTGTGGAACTGGCTTTACGTGCGCGGCGTCTCCGATTTCGACCACATGACCAATGTGGCGAAAGACCTGCGCGAAAAGCTCAAAAGCCATTTCACCATCGCCCGCCCTGAGATCGTCGAGGAGCAGGTCTCCAACGATGGCACCCGCAAGTGGCTGATGCGCTTTCCGCCGCGTGGCGCTGGTCGTCCGGTGGAAATCGAAACCGTTTATATTCCCGAAGAAGGTCGTGGCACGCTGTGCATTTCGAGCCAGGTCGGCTGCTCGCTGACCTGCTCCTTCTGTCACACCGGCACGCAGCGCCTGGTGCGCAACCTGACGGCGGAAGAAATTCTGGCGCAGCTTCTCGTGGCGCGTGATCGACTGGGCGATTTTCCAGACCGCGAAGCGCCGCAGGGCACGATCATGCCAGCGGAAGGCCGCAAGGTCTCCAACATCGTGATGATGGGCATGGGCGAGCCGCTTTATAATTTCGAGCATGTGAAGACGGCGCTGTTGATTGCGACCGATGGCGATGGCCTGTCTCTGTCCAAGCGCCGCGTGACGCTGTCCACCTCGGGCGTCGTGCCGGAAATTTTCCGCACGGGCGATGAAATCGGCGTGATGCTGGCGATCTCGCTGCACGCCGTGCGCGACGACCTGCGCGACATGCTGGTGCCGATCAACAAGAAATATCCGCTGAAAGAGCTGATCGAAGCCTGCCGCAACTATCCCGGTGTCTCGAACGCCCGCCGTATCACCTTTGAATATGTGATGCTGAAGGACGTCAATGACAGTTTGGAAGACGCCAAGATGTTGACGCAACTGCTCAAGGGCGTTCCGGCCAAGATCAACCTCATTCCGTTTAATCCGTGGCCGGGCACAAATTACCAGTGTTCGGACTGGGAACAGATCGAGAAATTCGCGGATTTCATCAATCACGCAGGTTACGCTTCGCCAATCCGCACGCCGCGTGGACGGGACATTCTGGCGGCTTGCGGGCAGTTGAAGTCTGAATCCGAGCGTATGCGCAAGACCGAGCGGATGGCTTTCGAAGCCATGATGATCGCCAATCACGGCGCGGACGACTGACATTTTTCCCGACGCATCGGATTATCCGAAAACCGCTTCGCACTTTTCGGTCCGATGACTTAAAAAGAATTGATTGGTCAGTTCAGACTTGTGCGATTGATTTCGACTTAACCCTTTCTTAAAGAGAGCGGGAAAAGAGAAAACAATCGGAGGATACCCATGCGCTCATTGATTCTGGCACTTGCCACGGCCACGGCCATTGCTCTGCCTGCCAAGGCAGAAAACGTTACCGTTGCCGTTACCGCCATCGTTGAGCATCCAGCGCTCGACGCGGCCCGTGACGGCGTCAAGGCTGCACTGGCAGAAGCAGGTTACAAGGAAGGCGAAAATCTGAAATTCGTCTACCAGTCCGCGCAGGGCAACCCCGGCACGGCAGCACAGATCGCCCGCCAGTTCGTTGGTGATGCGCCTAATGTCATCGTGCCGATTTCCACACCATCAGCGCAGGCCGTCGCTGCTGCGACCCGCGATATTCCTGTGGTCTTCACCGCCGTGTCCGATCCTGTCGGCGCGCAGCTGGTGAAGTCCATGGAAAAGCCTGGTCGCAACGTGACGGGTCTTTCCGATGCGCTGCCGGTCAACGAGCATCTGGCGCTGATCAAGGAAATCGTCCCTAACGCCAAGACGATAGGCTACATCTACAACTCTGCCGAAGCCAACTCCGTTTCCACGCTGGCGCTTTTGAAGGCTGAAGCAGAAAAGGCTGGCTTGAAGGTCGTTGAATCCGTCGCGACGAAATCTGCCGAAGTGCAGGGCGCAACCCGTGCGCTGGTGGGCAAGGCAGACGTGATCTACGTTCCGACCGACAACACCATCGTTTCCGCTTTTGAAGCCGCTGCCGGTGTTGCGTCCGAAGCCAAGATTCCATTGTTTGCTGCCGATACGGATTCCGTTGCGCGTGGCGCTGTTGCCGCTCTCGGCTTCAACTATTTCGATGTTGGCAAACAGACCGGCGCTGTCGTGGTTCGCATCCTCAAGGGTGAGAAGGCTGGCGAGATTCCGGCGACTGTGGCTGTTGGCACTGATCTGGTTCTCAACAAGACGGCTGCTGCCAAGGCTGGCGTGACGTTCCCTGAGGCGGTGACGAAGCGTGCGACAAAGATCATCGACTAAAATATTTCCGTCATTCCGGCCTTGAGCCGGAATCCAGTTCGCCGCGTCTGCGGCGAGAAAGAGTCTCCTGCGATCAAGGACTTGATCGCACTGGATCCCGGATCAGGTCCGGGATGACGGAGGAAAACTTTGCAATCAATCTTGAGTGCCGCATGCGTGCGGCACTTTTGCTATCCCAGCCGACACAATCTGGTATGCGGCGGGTAAACCAAGGACTTATCTCGTGAGCCAAATCGCCTTCTGGGGTGCCGTCGAACTGGGGCTGGTTTTTGCCTTTGTCGCTATCGGCGTTTATCTCGCATTCCGCGTGCTCGACTTTCCGGACCTGACCGTGGACGGATCGTTTCCGCTCGGTGCCGCGGTGGCAGCCGTGCTGATCGTCGCGGGGCTGAACCCTTGGCTGGCCACGGGTATCGCAATGGTCGCGGGAGCCGCTGCCGGTATGGTGACGGCGGTGCTGAATGTCCGGTTCAAAATCCTCAATCTTCTGGCCTCGATCCTGACCATGATCGCGCTGTTTTCCGTGAACCTGCGGGTGATGGGCAAGCCGAATATCGCGCTGCTCAATCAGGAAACGGTGATTGAGCCGTTTTACGGGCTCGGTCTGGCAGAATATCTGGTGCGCCCATTGTTCGTCGGTTCGCTGGTTTTAATCGCCGTTATTCTCGTCTGGCGTTTTCTGGAAAGCGACGCGGGCCTTGCGATGCGGGCAACCGGCGCGAATGCACGTATGTCGCGGGCACAGGGTATCAAGACGGGCAACCAGATCTATCTCGGTATGGCGCTTTCCAATGCGCTGGTGGCGCTTGGTGGTGCCCTGTTTGCACAGACCAATGGTTTTGCCGATGTGACTGCCGGTGTCGGCACCATCGTTGTCGGTCTTGCCGCCGTTATCATCGGTGAGACACTGTTTGGGGCGCGTGGAATTCTGATTGCGCTGATCGGCTGTGTTCTGGGTTCGATTGCTTATCGTCTGGCTATCCAGCTTGCACTGTCCAGCGACGCGCTTGGCCTGAAAGCCTCCGACCTCAATTTTGTCACCGCCGTACTGGTCGCCGTTGCGCTGATCCTGCCGCGCCTGCGCCGTGGGGGAGCAACATCATGATTTCGCTTTCCGATATTCAGGTTATTTTCGGACGTGGCACACCGCTGCAAAAACAGGCGCTGGCCAAGATCGATCTGACCATCGAAGACGGTTCGTTCGTCACTGTTATCGGCTCGAACGGGGCGGGAAAATCGACATTGCTCGGCGTGCTGGCGGGGGATGTTCTGCCCACAGCCGGCAAGGTAACGATTGGCAGCGTGGACGTCACGCGCAAGCCCACCGCAAGCCGTGCAGGCCAGGTTGCCCGTGTGTTTCAAGACCCATTGGCGGGAAGCTGTGGCGCTTTGACCATTGAAGAAAATCTCGCACTGGCTGCGGCGCGTGGAAAAACGCGCGGGCTTCTTCCCGCTCTTGGTGGCGGGCGACGCGCTTTCTTCAAGGAGCGGATAGCATCGCTGAACCTCGGGCTGGAAAATCGTCTGAAAGACCGCATGGACCTGCTTTCTGGCGGTCAGCGGCAGGCGGTTTCGCTGGTCATGGCCACGCTGGCCGGTTCTGATGTTCTGCTTCTCGACGAACACACGGCAGCGCTTGATCCCGGCATGGCGGAATTCGTGATGCAATTGACCCAGAAAGTGGTGGAAGAGCGCAAGCTGACCACGCTGATGGTGACGCATTCCATGCGCCAGGCGCTGGATTACGGTGACCGCACCATCATGCTGCATGGCGGCGAGATCGTGCTGGATGTGTCTGGCGAAAGCCGCAAGGGTCTACAGGTGGAAGACCTGATCGAGATGTTCCGCAAGATACGCGGACAGACCATCGATGACGATGAATTGCTGATCGGATAATATCCGACGTCACAGAAACGCCGTGCATCCATGAGGACGCACGGCGTTTTTTCTTGCACCGATACAAATTACATTTTTGGCAGCAAGACCTTGTCGATAACGTGGATGACGCCGTTCGACTGCTTGACGTCAGCGATGGTGACATGCGCGACGTTGCCGTTTTCGTCGGTCAACGTGATTTTTTTCATGTCGTATTTGGCTTTCAGCACGCAGCCGCCAACGGTTTTCACGTCGTGTGTGCCGTTATCGTCCTTGATCATCTTTTCGATGGCTGAGGACATGGCGTCAGCCGCAACGACGTGACAGGTGAGAATTTTTGTGAGCTTTGCCTTGTTCTCAGGCTTTAGCAGCGTTTCTACCGTGCCTTTTGGCAGGGCGGCGAAAGCTTCATTGGTGGGAGCGAAAACGGTGAACGGGCCTTTGCCCTGCAAAGTTTCCACCAGTCCGGCAGCCTTTACGGCAGCAACCAATGTGGTGTGATCCTTGGAGTTTACAGCGTTTTCGACGATGTTCTTATTTTCGTACATCGCGGCGCCGCCAACCATCGGGTTTTTGGCTTGCGCTGCGAATGCAACGGTGGAAACGGCTGCTGCAAGCGCGAGTGTGCGCAGGCTGGACTTTATCATGGCGTTTTCTCCTCTGGTCCGCCAATCGTCACATGCGTTTTTGCAAGTGACGTATCCGGTACATGAGGAAGTACGGATGGTGTTCACACGAAGTTTCAGCCGCGGCAAATCTTTTTAAAAAAAGATTAAGAAAAGATTTGAGCTTACAGTTGGCGTGTGGTGCCGCTGGCCAGAACCGGACCGGTCGGCTTGCCGGTGGGAGAACCGCCGTAAGGCTCAAGGCTGACCGCAAGGGTCATGCCATCGCGAAGCTGATCGCGCATTTCCACGGGAACGACCATTTCCGCATCCTTATGCGGATCGATGACGCCCAGAGAACGCGGCGTTCCGTCTGCATTCACCAGCCAGAGTTCGAGCGACTTCTGTTCGGTGCCGCCGGAGGCCATCGGCGTCAGCACCATTTTTCCCGATTGCGCATTGTATGCGACCATCACCGCCATCGGGACATCCGGTGAAGACAGTTCGGCCATGTAGGACATGCGTGTTGGCTGCTGCGGTACATTGACGGTGGTGATGACCAAAGCGACTGCGGCAGCAGCGGTCGTCGTGGCCGTCATGCCGCGCCAGAAGGCGAGTGAACCCCACAGTCCGGGGAAAAGACCGCGTGTTTCCTCTGGAGCGCCGAACAGTCGTTTTTCGATCTGCGGCAATATGGCAGCAGGCGGTGCAACTGGCTCATAGGCGCTGTTCAGGCCGGAAAAATGTGTCTCCCAACCCTGTACGAGACGTGCGAAAGCATCATCGGCAACAATGCGTTTTTCGACCTGTTTGCGGTCGTCAGAGGACAGAACGCCCAGAACATATTCTGCGGCTATCACCTCATCGCGGGGTGTTTCCCCGTTATTTTGCTCGGATGCCGTCATCTCTCCATGCACTCTTTGAGTTTGATGAGGCTGCGCCTCAACCATGTCCGCATCGTATTCAGTGGCACCGCGTAACGCTCTGCAAGCTCTTGATAGCTCATGCCATCCAGGTAGGCGTGCCTCACGGCGTCTGCACGGCTGTCTTCCAGTTCTGCAAGGCACAGGTCGATGCTGCGACCCATATCTCTGTTCAAAGTCGCCTGCTCCGGGTCCGGTGAACCGTCTGCCAGATCAGGCACGTCGTCCAGTTCGCTGGCGATGGGTTTGCGCATGCGGATCATGTCGATGGACTGATTGCGCGCAACCGTTGCCAGCCAGCTTTCTGGCGTACCGGCCATGGCCGAGAACAATCGAGCACGCTGCCAAATCTTGACATAGACCTCTTGCAGCGCCTCGTCGGCGTCCGTCCGGTCTTTGAGTATACGCAGGCATATGGAAAAAAGTTTCGGGCTCGTTTGTTTATAAAGTGAAACAAATGCTTTGCGGTCCGACAATGCAACGCGGCCTATCAAAGTGTTCAGGTCATCGTGCCGCATCACTTCATCCCGCCACAAGCCCAAAGGGTCGCCAAGCCGCTATTTCGCCTGCGTGAAGAAAATTTTGATCGCGAAAATCGAAAAGACCCCGGCAATCGTATAATCTAGCCCGCGCAGAACCTTGCGGTTGCGTTGCAACCAGCCGGACAGACCATCCGCCGCCACGACAATGCCAATACCGATGGGCAGAGCGACGATGATCGACCACAGGCCGAGGAAGATCAGCTTGCCGGTGACATGTGGATCAGACGCGCTGACGAATTGCGGCAGGAAGGTCATGAAAAAGATGATGACCTTTGGGTTGAGAAGATTGACCCACACGCCGTTCAACAAAGCTGCACTCTTGGAGCTTTGTGTCTTCAGCTCTTTCGGGCGTTCCATCACAAAGTTCGAGCCCTTGCGGATGGCCTGAATGGCCAGCCAGACGAGATAGGCAGCGCCGCCCGTTTTCAGCACCATGAAAGCAGTGGGAGAAGCAACGATGAGCGCCGCCACGCCGAAGGCAACGAGCAGGGTGTGGACGGTAATGCCAAGATTGGTGCCGATCAGTGTCATGAAGCCGGATGTCCGGCCCTCGCGCAGTGACCGGCTGATCCACAGCGTCATGTCCGGGCCGGGTGTGACGGCCAGAAGCAGGATAGCAATGGTAAAGGCAATCAGGGTTGGCAGGCTTGGTATGAAATCCACGGCAGCACCACTCGCAAAGGTTTGATGCATGTTCATAACGCCGTTTCCAAAGCCTGCCAACTGCTGGTTCAAACGAATGTTCAGCCGTTCAAAAACGACTTGAAATCATCCGTGAAGTCTTCGTGCCAGCGCGACAGGGGCGGGCGGTTTTCCACGATGTCGGCTGCGGCCCAGAGAATGCGTTTTTCGTCGGTCTTGCGGTCCACCTCACCATCCGGGCAGAGGATGTAGAAATCACCATTTCTGATGCTGTCGACCATGAAGTCCACCGTTTCTTCCGGCGTCCAAGCGCCCGATGGTTTTTCGGTCCGGCCATTGGCAGTCAGGCCGGTGAAAACGAAACCGGGGATCAGCAGATGGGCTGAGATTGCACCGTTCTTTGTATTGCGAAGCTCATGCTGCAACGCCTCGGTGAAGGCTTTGACGCCGGCCTTGGAGACATTATAGGCTGGATCACCCGGCGGTGTGGTGATGCCCTGTTTGGAGCCGGTGTTGATGATAAGCCCCGGCTCACCGTGTGTGACCATGCCTGAACCAAACACACGACTGCCATTCACAACGCCGAAAAGATTGACGCCCAGAACCTTTTCCCAGTTGGCTTGCGGCCCGAAAATGGCGCTGCCGGGTTGAACGCCTGCATTGTTCATCAACACATGCACACGCCCGAAGCGCTGGATGACGGCGCGTTCCAGCGCCTCCAGCTCCTCCAGTTTGGACACATCGGTCGGAATTGCGACGATTTTTGCCTCGCCATCTTCCGTGCGTTCGGCAATCTCGCGCTGCGCGGCGGCCAGTTTCTCGCCGTCCAGATCGACCAGCACGACGCTCATGCCGAAGCTTGCAAACCTGTGCGCAGAAGCCAGGCCGATGCCGGAAGCGGCACCGGTGACAACGGCCACGTTATCCTCAACGAATGCGGGGTGAAGTGTCGTCATTGGTTTCTCCTTTTCACTACCGCTTCAAATCTCCGGCAGTGACGTCCCATGGAACCATGCGTTTTCGTTACGCGGTGTGAAGTTTAGTATTTTTAGCCTTTTAAGTCACAGGGCGATGAAAGCGTTCCATCTGTCTTCACATTTGCATTTTTGTTGCAACAAAAGAGAAACCCGCTAAAAGTGCCGCATTCCCAAGGAAATGGCGAGTTCCGATCTTCGCCGGCACGCAAATGGATTTCACTGATGGCACTTCCGAAAGACGTTAAGAAAGTCGTTCTCGCCTATTCCGGCGGGCTTGATACCTCGATCATCCTCAAATGGCTCCAGACCGAACTCGGTGCGGAAGTCGTAACCTTCACCGCAGATCTCGGCCAGGGCGAAGAGCTTGAGCCAGCGCGCAAAAAGGCTGAGCTGCTGGGCATCAAGGAAATCTATGTCGAAGACGTACGCGAAGAGTTCGTGCGCGATTTCGTCTTCCCGATGTTCCGCGCCAACGCCGTTTACGAAGGCGTTTATCTGCTGGGCACATCGATTGCCCGCCCGCTGATTTCCAAGCACCTCATCGACATCGCCAAAAAGACCGGCGCTGACGCGATTGCCCACGGTGCGACCGGCAAGGGTAACGATCAGGTTCGTTTCGAGCTTTCGGCCTATGCCTTGAACCCCGACATCAAGATCATCGCGCCTTGGCGCGACTGGGAGTTCAAGAGCCGCACCGACCTGTTGAACTTTGCGGAACAGCACCAGATCCCTGTTGCCAAGGACAAGAAGGGTGAGGCTCCGTTCTCCGTCGACGCCAACCTGCTGCACTCGTCGTCCGAGGGCAAGGTTCTGGAAGACCCAGCGGTGGAAGCGCCGGAATATGTGCACATGCGCACCATTTCGCCGGAAGCAGCCCCGGACAAGGCAACCATCATCAAGGTCGGTTTCCGCAAGGGTGACGCGGTATCCATCAACGGCGTCGAACTGTCGCCTGCGACGATCCTTGCGACGCTGAACGATTACGGTCGTGACAACGGTATCGGCCGTCTCGATCTGGTCGAGAACCGCTTCGTTGGCATGAAGAGCCGTGGTATTTACGAAACACCGGGTGGCACAATCCTGCTGGCAGCGCACCGCGCCATCGAATCCATCACGCTCGACCGTGGTGCAGCGCATCTCAAGGACGAGATCATGCCGCGTTACGCCGAGCTGATCTATTACGGCTTCTGGTTCTCGCCAGAGCGCGAAATGTTGCAGGCGCTGATCGACAAGAGCCAGGAACATGTCGACGGTGAAGTGACGCTGAAGCTCTACAAGGGCAATGTCATGGTCATCGGTCGTGAGAGCGAAAAGTCGCTCTATTCCGACAAGCTGGTGACGTTCGAAGACGACCAGGGCGCTTACGACCAGAAGGACGCTGCGGGCTTCATCAAGCTCAACGCCCTTCGCCTGCGCACGCTGGCAAAGCGCAATCTGACAAAATAAGCGTCTGCGGTGATACAAAGTTCAAAGCCCCGGTTCTCCGGGGCTTTTTCATGTCTGCTTGCGGATGATGATCTCAAACGCAATGTAGCTGGCGACTGCGCTCAATTCCATCAACGGGATAATGGTGCCGAAGCTCGTCAGCGGCGAACCGAGCAAAGAGGCTGCGACGCCTGCCGTAAACCCAGCGCTCATCTGGATAAAGCCCATCATGGCGGAGGCCGACCCTGCAATATGCGGGAAGGGAGCCATGCCAGCGGTGATGATGTAGGGCGTTATCAGTGCCAGCCCGAATGTCGCCACGCCAACCGGTGCCATAACGGATAGGAACGACGCTGGAATGAAATGGATGGACAGGAAAATCAGCACACCCCCTGTTGCCGACATGCAAATCCCGATCAATGCCGCGTGGCGATTGCCGATCCTGCGCGCAATGAAGCGCAAGGCTATCGACCCCGTAAAATAGGAGCCGGATTGCATCAGCATTCCCACTCCAAAGGCGGTTGGTGAAAGGCCAACCTCGTTGATCAGCACGAACGGTAGCATCGTCGATTGCGCAAAGAGCGCGCCGACCGAACCGCCCAGCACCAGCGCCGAAAGCAGAAAACGTGGCGAGGCCAGAAGTTCGCGGTAAGCACTCAGCAGCCGTGATGGAAAAAGGCGGGTTGGGTCCGGGATCGTCGTTTCTCGTAGACAAAGCACGATGGTGATAACCGATACCAGCCCGAAGACCAGCATCAGCACAAAGACCGATTGCCAGCCAAAGGCCAGTAGTGACAGGCCGCCGATTGTCGGGCCTGCCGCCGGGCCAACCGCCAGCATGATGCCAATGAGGTTGAGGATGCCGGTCGCCTGAGCGCCGCTGAACTGATCCCGCACCACGGCACGGGCAACGGTGACACCCACCGATGCGCCTATCCCTTGAATGAGACGTGCTGCCAGCAAAACGTCGACATTGGGCGCAAAGGCAGCCAGAAGTCCGCCGGCCAGATAAATCAGCAGAAAAGCAATGGTTGCCTTGCGCCGACCGAAAGCATCGGACATTGCGCCGGACACAAGCTGCGCGATGGCAAAGCCGCCGAAATAGAGCGTCAGGCTCATTTTGATAGCGGATTCGGTGGTGGCAAATGCCCTCACCAGTTCCGGCATGGCAGGCGTGTAGATCGCCATGGAAACAGGGCCGAGAGCCGTCAACATCGCGCCGAGCATGGCCGTGCGGCGAACCGACATGATGGGGGCGGTGCTGGTCATTCCGGGTTTTGCTTGTTCTTGTCGCCGACGGACAATTGCAGGTTTTTCTGCACGATCGTCAGGAGATCATGAAATTTGGCGATATCGCTTTGGCTGAAACCATCGGTCGCCTGATTGATGAGGCTATCGACTTCGGCACGCACGGCGATGAGCAGATCCGACGATATTTCCGTCAGAAAAATACATTTGGAGCGGCGATCATCCGGGTTGGGCCTGCGCTCCACCAGATCGAGCTGCTCCAGCTTGTCGAGATAGGTACAGACCGTCATAGGCTCCAGGCCGATCCGCGCGGCGATGTCCGCCTGTTTGCTGCCATTGATGGAGGCAACCGTCAAAAGGGCGCGGGCCTCGCCCGGTGTCAGGCCCAGACCCGCCTCGCTGATGCGCCGTTCAAAAGCGCTGTTTAAAAAGCGGGTGCTGCTGTTCAGCAAAAACGCCAGCGATTCTTTTTCGGATGGGGTGTTCATGGCGCGCCTGTTCCGTAAGTGTTTCTTACTAAAATTTCCGCGGCCTTCTGGCAAGCTTCGCCCAGGCCGTTGGGCCGGCTGGAAAGAAATAGTTTTGCGGCCTTAGAGTTGAAACGCGGTGGCAGTCATGCCCATATGCCTCAATAATCGCATCTGCATGAGGACTTGACCGATGACATCCACCGCCGCGCATTATCCCGCCCTGACCGAATGGAACGGCACCAACGGTCTGCCACGATTTGAGGCGGTGCGTGACGAGGATTTTGCTGGTGCTTTCGATTCGGCACTAGCGGCACATGATCTGGAGATCGACGCGATTGCGGATGATGCGCAAACGCCAAGCTTTGCCAACACCATCATTGCGCTGGAAACAGCGGGGGATGAGTTGTCGCGTGTTTCGGCGCTGTTCTGGAACAAGGCTGGCGCGCACACCAACCCGGAGATTCAGGCGCTGGAACGCGATGTTGCACCCAAAATGTCGCGGCATTATTCCAAGATCGGCATGAATGAAGCCCTGTTCAAGCGCATCAACACGCTGTGGGAAAACCGCGACACGCTGGGTCTCACCGGTGAGGAATTGCGCGTGCTGGAACGGCACTGGAAGGGTTTTGTGCGCGCCGGTGCCAGGCTTGCCAAGCCACATCAGGAAAGGCTTGCCGCGATCAATGAGGAACTTGCCGGGCTTGGCGCGAAATTCGGGCAGAATGTTCTGGCCGACGAAAAAAGCTGGAAACTGTTTCTGTCCACCGACGACGAGCTTGCCGGTATTCCCGATTTCCTGCGCGACGCGATGGCCGGTGCTGCGCGTGAGCATGGCGAAGATGGAAAATTTGCCGTGACGCTGTCGCGTTCGATCATTGAACCGTTTCTGACGTTCTCAGAGCGTCGCGACCTGCGCGAACAGGCCTTCAAGGCGTGGGTGGCGCGGGGTGAGAACGGCGGTGAAACAGACAATCGCGAGACGGTGAAACGCACGCTGGCACTGCGTGAGGAGAAGGCCAAGCTTTTGGGCTATGCGGGTTTCGCCGCCTACAAGCTGGATGACACGATGGCGAAAACGCCGGATGCGGTCAACACGCTGCTGACCCAAGTGTGGGAAAAGGCCGTAGCCCGGGCTAGCGAAGAAGAGGCCGAACTGGCAACGCTGATTGCCGACGAAGGCAAGAACCACGATGTTATGCCATGGGACTGGCGCCATTATTCCGAAAAGCTGCGCGCAAAGAAATTCAGTTTTTCCGAAGCCGAGCTGAAACCTTATCTGCAACTGGAAAAGATCATTGAAGCCAGTTTCGATGTGGCCGAGCGTTTGTTCGGCATTCGCGCCTTTGAGCTGAAAGGTGCCAAGGCCTATCACCCGGATGTGCGGACGTTTGAAATTCGTGACGAAAAAGGCAACCTCACGGCGATGTTCCTTGGCGATTATTTCGCCCGGCCTTCAAAGCGCTCGGGTGCATGGATGAGTTCATTCCAGTCGCAGCACAAATTGCCTTTGAAGAACGGCGTGACCGGCGAACTGCCGATCATCTACAATGTCTGCAATTTCGCCAAGCCGTCGGAGGGCAAGCCCGCGCTGCTCTCGCTGGACGATGCGCGCACCCTGTTCCATGAATTTGGACATGCATTGCATGGTATGTTGTCCAACGTCACGTACCCATCCGTTTCAGGAACCGGCGTGTCCCGCGATTTCGTGGAACTGCCGTCGCAGCTTTACGAACACTGGCTGACCGTGCCTGAAATCCTCGAAAAATACGCCCTGCATTACGAAACCGGCGCACCGATGCCAAAGGCATTGCTGGACAAGGTTCTGTCTGCGCAAACATTCAATGCCGGGTTCAACACGGTTGAGTTCACCTCATCGGCGCTGGTGGACATGGCGTTTCATACGCGTGGCGAGGTTGCCGACCCGATGGCGGTGCAGGGTGAGGTTCTGGCGGCGCTCAACATGCCGAAATCCATCGTCATGCGCCACGCCACCCCGCATTTCCAGCATGTGTTTTCCGGCGATGGATATTCCGCCGGCTATTATTCCTACATGTGGTCGGAAGTGCTGGACGCCGACGCCTTTGCGGCATTTGAGGAAACCGGCAACGCTTTCGACGCTGACCTGGCGCGCAAACTGAAAGACAATATCTATTCGGTTGGCGGCTCGGTCGACGCGGAAGAAACCTACAAGGCGTTTCGCGGCAAGATGCCAAGCCCGGATGCTATGCTGAAAAAGCGGGGGCTGGTTACGGCCTGACATCGTTTACCAGGTCATTTGAGGTCTTTTGCGGTCGTAAAAAACGGTCACACAACTCTGCTACAGCGTTTTCGCAAGGGGCTTATGTCATAGGCCCCCTTTCATATTTGCAAAAAAAAGGTTATGAGCGCGCAAAACTAAATTGGCGCACACTCAATTGATAGCGCCCAACCTCAGAGATCTTGAACAATGGCAATTCGCAACATCGCGATTATCGCGCACGTTGACCATGGCAAAACGACGCTCGTTGACGAGCTTCTGAAACAGTCCGGTTCGTTCCGCGAAAACCAGCGCGTTGCAGAACGCGTCATGGACAGCAACGACCTCGAAAAAGAACGCGGCATCACCATTCTCGCCAAGGCGACGTCGGTTGAGTGGAAGGGTGTTCGCATCAACATCGTAGACACCCCCGGCCACGCCGACTTCGGCGGTGAAGTTGAGCGTATTCTGTCGATGGTGGACGGCGCGATCGTTCTCGTTGACTCGTCTGAAGGCCCAATGCCGCAGACCAAGTTTGTGGTGTCCAAGGCTCTCAAGGTTGGTCTGCGCCCAATCGTTGCGATCAACAAGATCGACCGTCCGGATGGCCGCCATGAGGAAGTCATCAACGAAGTGTTCGACCTCTTCGCAAACCTCGACGCAACTGACGAGCAGCTCGATTTCCCGATCCTTTACGGTTCTGGTCGCGATGGCTGGATGAACGTCAACCCGGAAGGCCCGAAGGATGAAGGTCTTGCACCTTTGCTCGATCTGGTTCTGAAGCACGTTCCTGAGCCAACAGTTGAAGAAGGTCCGTTCCGTCTGATCGGCACGATCCTTGAAGCCAACCCGTTCCTCGGTCGCATCATCACTGGTCGTATCGCTTCCGGTTCGATCAAGCCGAACCAGGCTGTCAAGGTTCTGGGCCAGGACGGCAAGACGATCGAAACAGGTCGTATTTCCAAGATCCTCGCATTCCGCGGCATCGAGCGCACTGCCATCGACGAAGCCCATGCAGGCGACATCGTCGCTATCGCTGGTCTGTCCAAGGGCACGGTTGCCGACACGTTCTGTGACCCTTCCGTCACCGAAGCGATGAAGGCGCAGCCAATCGATCCGCCAACCGTGACGATGTCCTTCATCGTCAACGACAGCCCGCTGGCTGGCACCGAAGGCGACAAGGTGACGTCCCGCGTTATTCGCGACCGTCTGTACAAGGAAGCCGAAGGCAACGTTGCGCTGAAGATCGAAGAAGCCGAAGGCAAGGACTCGTTCTTCGTGTCCGGTCGTGGCGAATTGCAGCTTGCTGTTCTGATCGAAACCATGCGTCGCGAAGGCTTCGAACTTGCCGTTTCGCGTCCTCGCGTTGTGATGCAGAAGGATGAGAACGGCCAGACCATCGAGCCGATCGAAGAAGTCGTCATCGACGTGGATGAAGAACATTCCGGTATCGTTGTTCAGAAGATGTCTGAGCGCAAAGCTGAAATGACCGAGCTTCGTCCATCCGGCGGCAACCGCGTTCGTCTGAAGTTCCTCGCTCCGACCCGTGGCCTTATCGGCTATCAGTCTGAACTTCTGACAGACACACGCGGCACGGCGATCATGAACCGTCTGTTCCATGACTACCAGCCATTCAAGGGCGCTATCGCTGGTCGCGTCCAAGGTGTTCTGCTGTCGAACGGTTCCGGTGAAGCTGTTGCTTACGCCATGTTCAACCTTGAAGATCGCGGCCCGATGATGATCGAGCCAGGCGAAAAGGTTTACGCTGGCATGATCATCGGCATTCACACACGCGACAACGACCTCGAAGTCAACGTATTGAAGGGCAAGCAGCTCACCAACATTCGTGCCGCTGGCAAGGATGAAGCCGTGAAGCTGACACCGCCAATCCGCATGACGCTTGACCGCGCGCTCTCCTGGATTCAGGACGACGAATTGATGGAAGTGACACCAAAGTCCATCCGTCTGCGCAAGATGTTCCTGGACGCAAACGACCGCAAGCGCTTCGACAAGGCAAAGCTTGCTGGCTGATTGCTGCCACCATCGACACTTTGAGAAACCCGGCCTTTGTGCCGGGTTTTTTGTTTATTGGCGGATTTTTTGTGTGGGCCTGATTTTTTGTGTGGGATTGAGTCGAAGCACCTTGTCTCAATGGTAAAAATTGCGTTAATTTTTTCCGGTCGTCCACATGAATAGGCTGTGGGTAAGCTTGGTGCCGTTAACCTTTATGGCTGGCAAGTTTCCTCCGCCGGGGCCAGAATCGCGTTATGAAAACGTTATCCATAGATATTCGCCGAGCAGAGCCAAGTGACGCGCGTGCCATCTCCGATGCGCACAGATCGTCGTGGCAGCAGGCCTATGCGGGTCTCATTCCCCATAAACCGCTCAGGCAGATGGTGGAGCGTCGTGACGAAGCATGGTGGCGCAAGGCCACACGCGGCTCAGCGACCATGCTGGTGGTCGATGTCGCAGGCGTGGTGGCCGGTTACGCAACGCTTGGCCTCAACCGCGCCCGTGGGCTGCCCTATGACGGCGAAATCTATGAGATTTACCTTCTGCCCGAATATCAGGGTATCGGGCTGGGTTCCTATCTGTTCACCGAAGCGCGCCGTCTGCTGACATCTCTGGGCTGCAACGGGGTGGTGGTGTGGTGCCTTGAAGACAGCGATGTCGCGGGCCGCTTTTTCCGCTCGCATGGCGGGGAAGATGTTGCCGAAGGCATGGAAGACTTTGCCGGCACGCAGTTGCGCAAGCTTGGTTTCGTCTGGCGCTGATTTTTCAGCCTTTTCCCGACATGTGCGAACTACATGGTGACAATGCCGTGTTGCAAAGCTGTGACTTTCCCAGTATCGACATGCCAGTTCAACCCACCTAATCGAGGGAAGCGAATGCGTATCGATGCAATTTCTATCGGCAAGAACCCGCCGGATGACGTCAATGTGATCGTTGAAGTGCCAGTTGGCGGCCATCCGATCAAGTACGAGATGGACAAGGAAGCCGGCGCTCTGGTCGTTGACCGTTTCCTTTACACCCCGATGACCTATCCGGGTAACTACGGTTTCGTGCCGCACACGCTTTCGGAAGATGGCGATCCAATTGACGTTCTGATCTGTAATACACGCCCACTGGTTCCAGGCTGTGTCATCAATGTCCGCCCGATTGGCGTGATGATCATGGAAGACGATGGCGGCAAGGATGAAAAGATCATCGCCGTGCCTGCACCAAAGCTGACGCAGCGTTACGACAAGGTCAACAATTACACAGACCTGCCGGAAATCACACTGAAGCAGATCGAGCACTTCTTTGAGCACTACAAGGATCTGGAGCCTGGCAAGTGGGTCAAGATCGCTGGTTGGCAGGACGTGACCGTTGCCAAGAAGCTGATTGTTGAAGCCATTGAGCGCTACAAAGCGCAGGCCTGATATTAGCGGCACATCTCATTGCGCTAAACATCAAAAATCCTCCGGTTCGGTATCGACCCGGAGGATTTTTTGTTCGTCTCGTCTGATGTCTACCGCTTACGCAACCAGCGGGTAGATCGTGTTCCACATCAGCGAACGGATGAAGAAAATGATCAGCAGCAGAATGATAGGCGAAATGTCGATCCCGCCAAGGTTCGGCAGAACGCGCCTGATGGGGCGTAGCGCCGGTTCGGTGACGTTATAAAGAAAGCTGCCGATCGCGCTCACGAACTGGTTCGAAGAGTTGATGACATTGAAGGCGTAAAGCCAGGAGAAGATGGCGCTGATAATCAACACCCAGGTATAAAGGTTCAAGGCCAGATCGATTGTCTGAAACAGGGCAAGCATCAATGTCTCCATAACATGTGTTGGATGACATTTAGACATTAGCGAACCAACCGGCAAGTGGCCGCGTATTTTGCGGCCTTTGTGACGGGGCATTCAGTTGTTTTCTCGATTTTCCGAATGCGCCTCTCTCACCATGCGCGTGGTCTATGACGATGGACGGCGGAGTGTACGGCGATGTGACACTGTTGCTGAATGCCCATTCAAGGATTGCGTCAATTTGAAAATCCGTGCCATTTTGATGCGGTTATCACCGGTGGCCAGCGCCCAAGGGTGGCAGCCTGTGGATGTTAAAGCTTCCTTAACTGTCGCTTCACTGTTTAATAAATTTCTAACCACTCGCTTTAATCAGAACACTAAAATGCAATCGACCCACGAAAGCGGGGCTGATTCGATGTGCTGAGGGTGTTCCATGATGGATTCAAATGACGATACCGCGCCCTTCGCGTGGCCAGCTTTCGGTGCCGGTTTTAACCAGCCTTACAGTGTCGAGGTTGCGAAGAGCATCCCGGCTTCAGGGCCGCAGGCGGTTCGGGCGCAGCTGACGGATTGGGGTAAACCCGCTCACGATGGTGGCCGCGTGATTGCTGGCTTGCAGCAGGCCGCCGGTAAAAGCTTCGAGGAAATTCCGCTGACGATGGACGTGGTGATAGGGCAGGCGCAGGTGCCGGTCTCCGCGCTCATGTCGCTGACGCGGGATCAGGTCATTCTGCTCAACAAGCGGTTTGGCGACCCGGTGGAAATCAGGGTTAACGGGCAGACCATCGGCAGGGGTGAGATCGTGTCTGATCATCACGACAACATCATCGGGGTCAAGCTGACGGAAGTGTTGCGCACCTGATAGCGCTATGTCTAACGCTGCGGCGTGCCTTCGAAGACCAGATCGAGAAAATGCGATAACCACGCTTTAAGGGCCGTATCGAACAACATGCGGCCTTCCAGATGTTGGCTGCCCACCTGCGCATTCGGCATTCCGAAACGCCCGGCACCGCGCACCACCCAGCTGTGCATCATGGCGCGGGTCAGTTCAGCGTGAAATTGTACGCCCCAGGCATTGTGTCCGTAACGGAACGCCTGATTGGGGTAGGTTTCGCCCGAAGCAAGCAGGTCTGCACCACGCGGCAGATCAAAACCTTCACGGTGGAAGTGATAAACCATCTGCGGCCAGTGCTTCATCAGCAGGCGGCCTTTTTCGGTGGTCTGGAGGGGATACCAGCCGATTTCGACTTTGCCTTCCTTATGCGGATGCACTTTGCCGCCGAGGTTTTTCGACAGCATTTGCGCACCGAGGCAGATGCCAAGAAACGGCTTGCCCTCTTTCAACGGCACATCCAGCCAGTCGATTTCTTTCTTGACGAATTGATCGGGATCGTTGGCGCTCATGGGGCCACCGAAAATGATTGCACCCTTGTGGGCGGATAAGGACGTGGGAAGCTCATCACCCAGCGCAGGGCGACGAATATCCAGCCTGTAGCCCTTTTCGACCAGCATCTGCCCGACCCTGCCGGGTGTGGACCGCTCTTGGTGGAGGACGATCAAAATGCTGTCTTGTCTGGCCTGTTGACGGGCGGGGTCAAACAGCATCTTGCGTGTTTTCGCTTTCTTCGGAAACATTTTTATGGGTCGCAGCCTGCTGGCGTTGCAGGACGCGGTCACGGACGGAAACGCCGAGCAGATCGGCAACCCGCCAGATGACGTGGTCTTCCATCTCGTTGCGTTCGCCATCGGCGTAGACGATGTCCCACAGAATGCCGATGAGTTCGATCCGTTGATCTTCGTTCAGATGGCGGCGAATGTCTGCGGTGAAACGATAATAATCCACCGCCTCCCGACCAGCCTCGCGGCCGGCTTCCATAAGCGCATCCAGCTTTCCGGAGCTGAGGTGATAATGCTCCTGAAGCAGCTCTCTCAGTCGTTCGCGTTCCACCTTTGAAACCGTGCCATCGGCCTCCATTACCTGAAAACAGAGAGCGGCGATAACAACGCGCAAATCATCCGGCGGAAACTCCTGCGATGACCCTCCATGCGCAAGGTTCTGGAAAAACGACTGGATACGTTCGAGCATGGGTTTCCTTGAATGATTTAAAACAACTTGAGGCGCGTTTTTTCGTCAGGTTCAATATTTTGTTTTTTTACACCCGGATCGTCAGGCAATCCGCCGAAAAAGGCAACGGGTTCCGGCTGTTTATTCGGTCGATTTTCTTCCACGGTTTTGGCGGCGTCATTTTTCGCAACAGCGGGTTTTTCCACGACAGCAGGTGCTGCGGGTTCAACGACCTTTACCGGAACCGGAATTTCGATGATCTTTTCGCGAATTTCAGGCTTTACCGCGGCTGGCAACGACGCCAGTGCACTATCGACACTGACATCTTCCACCGGGCCTTCCAGTTGGCCGAAGGGCATTTTCCATTCAAAGGCGTCGAGACGACCGGTGACGGGGGATGCGGGCAGCCACTTTTCCGAAACGATGCCATCGGCCACCCACGCATGGTCGCGTGGTGCGCGCAGAGCCTGCGCCATCCAGTGGCGAACGCGGCCCTGATCTCCGGTTTCGGCTTCTTCGATATCCGCCAGCAGCAGGAAAACGCTTTCGCGCGGTTCTATGCGAGCGGCGGCTTCGGCCTTGGCGCGGGCACGGCCAAAATCCTGTGCATCAAGGGCGGCCTGCGCCACGGCAAACAATGCCTCGACATTGTTGGGTTTCAGGCTTTCCAGCCGCTCGGCGCGTTTCAGACGGTCAACAGCTGTATCGCCGCTGCGGGCGCGAACATAAAGCTGGGCGATCTGCGGGTGCGGCGCAATGCGCCACACCGGCTCCAGAACCGACGCTGCCTTGCGCAAATTGTCTTCACGCAGATAGGACTTCGCGGCCACCAGCGCCGCGGGCACCAGAGCCTTGGACAGTTTCAGCGCCTGTTTGGCATCCTCACGCGCAGCTTTGGGGTCCGCCTCGAATTTCTCTTCGGCTTTCGCTGTCAACAGAACTGCTTTCAGCCGCTCTGCCTCGCCGCGTTCGATAACCTGTGCTGCCTTCTGCTGGTCGAGCAGGCGGATGGCATCATCCCATTCACCGTTGCGGGATTTTGTCTCCAGCGTCGCTTGTGCGGCCCATGGCAGATAGGGGGCGTTCTTGGCGGCATCGGCTGCGTATTCAAGGGCTGCTTCGTTGGCACCCTGACGGCGCGCTTCCATGTAGAGGCCACGTAGGCCAAGTTCGCGCGTTTCCGGGTCTTGCGCCATCGCCTCGAACTTGCGGCGGGCGGCATCATATTTACCTTCGATAAGATCGGCCTGTGCTTCTAGGAGATGGATCAGAGGTTCCTGATCGGCACTCAGCAGACCCTGTGTGCGGGCGGTCATCTTGCGGGCGAGAATAGCGTTGCCTGCACCGGCTGCGATGAGGCCGGTGGATAGCGCCTGATAACCACGGTCCCGTTTGCGGGCGCGGAAGTAGCGGCGCGCCGCATGGGGAGAATTCCAGACCGTGTTGAACAGCCACCAGACGATCATAACCGCCGCGATCAGCGCCGCAACGATGGAGGCGGCAACCATCAGGCTCATTTCAATGAGCTGGCCCTGCCAGACAATCGACAGCACGCCGGGGCGATCCGCCAGCCATGAGAAGCCGAAGCCGATGAGAAGAACGATGACGACGAAACTGATGATTTTTGTCATGTCTTATCCCTGCTGGCCGGTGCTGGTGATGGCGCGTGTGAGCGTACCGTTCACAAGGTCTTCCACCTGAACGCGGGCATCCAGCGATTTTTTGAAATCGGCAGAGACAGCTTTGGCTGGCTCAGGCAGGCCATCCCACTCCAATGTCGCGCCCTTGAGGTCGCCATTGCGCAGCTTGTCTTCCATGCGGGCGATTTTGGCGTCTGCGCCTTCACCTTCGACATTGCCGACGGGACGAACCTTGACCAGCGAAAGCGCACTTTCCGTCAGCCGGTCAAATATGCCCTGATTGGGGTCCGTCTGATTGAGGGAATTCAACATGGCGTTGGCGACATCCGGGAAATTCCGCGTTAATTCGGAGCGCGACGGAATGCCCGTATTGGCGAAGGGTCGCAATGACTGGATGGCAGGGTCATCCGGTGTGACGCGGGACAGCGTGTCGAGTTCGGTGAGGAACGGGCCGCCGCGATCGATTGCCGCTTTCAGACCGGCGGATGCGATGGCGCGGGCCACCTCGATATCGTCACGCGGTTCGTTGATCTTGGTTTCTGCGTCAGTCAAGCGACGTATCAGCTCTGCATTGGCGGTGTCCTGCGCCGATTTTTCTGATTGCAGTGTCGAAACCGTGCTTTCAAGCGCCGTGAGCTTACCCGCGAGATCGCTACCGCTGCTGGACGCTGTGGAACTTTCCAAAGCAGCGAGGCGTGTCTCCAACGCCGATGTGTCCGCCGTTGCCTGTGGCGCGTTGGCAATCTGCTCACGCAGGCTGGCGACCTGTGTTTTCAGTGTGGCAAGTTCACTTGCGGAACTGCTGTTGCTGGAAAACGGTGGCAGATAACCGGCATACTGCATGCTGCCGGCGGCCAGAAGCGCAATCAACCCGCCGACGATGCCAGCGGCAACAAGCCCGGAATTTCCGGCGCGATGTGCCGTGTCACTTTTGGCTGTGGCCGGCGTGCTGCTGGATGGTTTGGCCTCTGAAGCTTGTGGGGTTGGCTTTGGTTTCGGCGGTTCCGGTTTGGTCTCGGACGTCTTTGGCGCTTCAGATTTCAGGGGTGGAGCAGATGTCGTTTTCGCAGATGATTCAGACCCGACGGTTTCATCCGATTTCTGAACGTTCGGCTGCGGCTCAATCGGGGTTTTGACCGGTTGGTCCCAAACAGGCTTGAGGTTTTCTTTCGAAGCGCCAGCCGGGTTAAATGCCGTATCCTTCGGCACCTCTGGTACGGATTGAGCCATGGCCTCGGAGGAAACGGCATCCTTGTCTTCGCTGATAGCCGTCACGTCCTTGGCGTCCAGGTCAATTGTGACCGGCTCGGTTGTGGACTTGGAGTGGCGTGGCGGTTTTCCCGTTACCATGACAACCTCATTCTGCCTGCATTTCCTTAAATCTAGTCAGTGATGGCGGCAAAGGAAAGGGGCTAGAGGGAATTAGGTTCCCGCTGCGCGATCAAGAAGATCGAACATTTCGGCTTCGCTTGGCGTGGCACTGGCCTGCGCTGCGTGTTGAAACGCTTTTGGAATATGGGAAAGCACCTTGCTGCTGATGCAAATGAATTTGCATGTATTCAGCCGTTCAAAAAGTGCGTGTTCTGACATGAGGGCAAAGAATATTCGCACAGCTTCGGTGGAGTAAAAAAGCACGGCGTTGATTGGTGATGCCGTGAGGAGGTCTTCGAGTTGCGGGCGTGTCCAAAACACGGGCTGCATCTCGTAAATTTCGGCTGTTTCGAACGGCACGTTCAGCGCGAAAAGCCTGTCTTCAAAGCCGGGCTCTCTTGGCTTGCCTGCCAGATAGAGAACCGAGGCTTTTGGTGCCTGTGCCTGCGCTATCAATTGCGCCAGTGCCGAGCCGTCGCTTTCACCAGCGACGATATTTTGGAAGCCCGCATCGCGGGCTGCGCCTGCCGATGCCGGGCCGACCGCAAACAAAAGCGTGTGACGAATGGCAGAAATGTCCGTTTCTAACAGTGCACGAATGGCTTCGGCACTTGTCACTGCCAACGCTGCGGGCTGTTTTGCCAAGGCCGCGATGGCGACCTCGGCGTAATGAACAGGTGCTGTGAGCGATAACAGGATTGGCCAATGCCCGCGTTCACGCAAAAGTGTCGCCGTCTTTTGACCCGAACGTTCCGGGCGGGTGACGACGACGCGCATGGTTACGTCCAGCCTTCGAAAAAGCCGGTGCCAGCCGCAGTGCGAACCTGTTCACCGGCCTGTTTGCCGAGTTCCAGCGCTTGCCCGCGTTTGCCGGATAGTTCGATGCCATGCTCCGTCCGTCCATCTGGCGTCAGGATAAGCCCCGAGAAATGCAGGTCATCACCATCGCACACGGCATAACCGGCAATCGGCGTGCGACAGGAGCCATCCAGCACCGACAGGAAAGCGCGCTCGCAGGACACAGCGTCATAGGTAGGGCAGTGATTGATGGCAGACAGCAGATCGTTGACGCGGGTATCGCCGATACGGCTTTCAATACCGATCGCGCCCTGCGCCGGGGCGGGGAGGAAGTCCTTGATTTCCAAAAGCTCGGTGGGGACGTCTGCCATGTTGAGGCGCTTGAGACCGGCGAAGGCCAGCAATGTCGCATCTGCCAAACCGTCTTCCAGCTTGCGCAGACGGGTTGCTACAGCCCCGCGAAAGAGAATGACGTTGAGATCTGGCCTGACACGGCGGATCAGCGCCTGTCGGCGCAGGGATGCGGAACCGACAGTAGCGCCGTGCGGCAGTTCGATCAGCTTTAAGGCGGCGCGCCCGATGAAGGCATCGCGAACATCTTCACGGGGAAGGAAGGCGGAAAGATGCAAGCCCTCCGGCAGCGTCGTCGCCATGTCCTTGGAAGAATGCACCGCAAAATCCAGCTCACCGGACAGAAGTTTTGTTTCCAGCTCCTCGGTAAACAGGCCTTTGCCGCCGACCTCTGACAGAGCGCGATCCGCGATGCGGTCGCCCTTGGTGGTGATTGGCACGATCTCGAACATCGCTTCTGGCAAGCCATGCGCCTGCATCAACCGGTCACGGGTTTCAAACGCCTGAGCAAGCGCCAAGGGGCTGCCGCGTGTGCCGATTCGGAAAGGTTTTGTTTGCATCCATTTCTATCCGTTGTTACCGGAGGTGTTCGTACCTAAGTTTCCGAAGCACCGCAATGAACGAACCGGCTGATGACCCCCTTTCTTCGTATCCTCGGCATTGAGACAAGTTGTGACGAAACCGCTGCATCCGTGGTGGTTCGGCATGTGGACGGGCGCGGTGAGATCGCCTCCGACGTCGTTTTGTCGCAGCTTGAAGAACATAGCGCATATGGTGGCGTCGTGCCGGAAATCGCTGCGCGCGCCCATGTGGAGGCACTCGACACGCTGGTGGAAGAAGCATTGGCCGAGGCAGGCGTGACGCTTGCCGATATCGATGCCGTTGCTGCCACGTCCGGGCCGGGGTTGATCGGCGGGTTGATCGTCGGTTTGATGACCGGCAAGGCAATTGCCAAAGCGGCGGATAAACCGCTCTATGCCATCAACCATCTGGAAGGCCACGCGCTCACCGCGCGGCTGACGGACGGGCTTTCGTTCCCCTACCTCATGCTGCTGGTTTCCGGCGGGCATACGCAGCTCATTCTCGTGCGTGGCGTGGGCCACTATGAGCGCTGGGGCACGACGATTGACGATGCGCTGGGTGAGGCCTTCGATAAGACCGCGAAGCTGCTCGGCTTGCCTTATCCCGGTGGGCCTGCGGTGGAAAAGGCGGCGGCAAATGGCAACCCGGATCGTTTTGCCCTGCCACGCCCGATGGTGGGTGAAACAAGGCTCGATTTTTCTTTCTCCGGTTTGAAGACGGCTGTGAGACAAGCGGCGACGGCGATTGCGCCTCTGTCCGATCAGGATATTGCCGATATCTGCGCCTCTTTCCAGAAGGCGGTGTCGCGCACCTTGAGAGACCGGATAGGCCGTGGCCTGCAACGCTTCCTCGAAGAATTTCGCGATGTGGATGGCGGCCCGGCGCTGGTGGTTGCTGGCGGTGTCGCTGCCAATCAGGAAATCCGCCGCACCCTTCAGGAACTGTGCGACAAAAATGGCTTCCGTTTTATCGCGCCGCCCTTGCAGCTTTGCACCGACAACGCCGCGATGATTGCTTGGGCCGGTTTGGAGCGTATGGCTAAAGGACTAGAGCCGGACGATTTCGATGTTCAGCCGCGCTCCCGCTGGCCGCTGGACGCACAGGCGCAAACGCTGATTGGTTTTGGCAAGCGCGGAGCGAAAGCATGACGGCACGCCAAAAAGTCGTGGTCATTGGTGCAGGTGCCTTCGGGACCGCGATTGCCGTGATGGTGGCGCTGGAAAACCGTCATGATGTGACATTGCTCGGCCGTGATCCTGCTCTGATGGCGGATTTGCAGACTGATGGCGTGCACGATGCGGCGCTGCCGGGCATCGCATTGCCGGATTCGCTTCACTATTCTGCGGAACCTGAGGTGCTGCGGAACGCTGGCATCGTTCTCTTCGCCATGCCATCGCAAGCGCAGGCTGACGCGGCACGCAACTACGGTCCTTATCTGGCTAAGGATGCCGTTGTGGTGACCTGTGCCAAGGGTATCGACCGTTCATCCGGGTATTTGTTGACGGATGTGCTGGAGCAGGAATTGCCGCATCACCCGGTCGGCGTTCTCTCCGGCCCCGGTTTTGCTGCCGATATTGCCAAGGGCCTGCCAACCGCCATGGCTGTTGCTGCTGACGACACGGCCATTGCCGAGCAATTGGCGCAAACGATTTCCGGGCGTACCTTTCGGCTTTATGCTTCGACGGACCGCACTGGTGTACAGCTTGGCGGAGCGTTGAAAAACGTGCTGGCGATTGCCGCCGGTATCGTCGAAGGGGCGGGCCTTGGAGATTCGGCACGTGCCGCCCTGATTTCGCGTGGCCTGGCGGAAATGTCGCGGCTGGTCGTTGCCATGGGTGGCAAGGCAGATACGGTGAGCGGTCTTTCGGGCCTTGGCGATCTGGTTTTGACGGCCACCAGCCATCAATCGCGCAATTTGCGTTTCGGCATTTTGTTGGGGCAGGGCGGTGATCCGGCATCCTTCCATGGCGGGTTGGTGGAAGGCGCTTATGCCGCCTCCGTCGCCTCACGCCTTGCGGATGGTCTAGGCATCGAAATGCCGATTACCGATGCTGTTGCGGCGATTATCGACGGACGGCTCGATATCAAAACCGCCATTCAACAATTGATGACACGGCCCATTACCACCGAGTGATGCGCTCAAGAGGAGACGAAAATGCTGTTTGCCTTCATCTGCAAAGACAAGCCCGACCATCTGCATGTGCGTATGGAAACCCGTCCGGTGCATCTGGAGCACCTGAACAAATTGAACGCCGAGGGCACCTTGAAAATTGCCGGTCCGTTTCTGGATGCCGAGGGCAAGCCGAATGGCAGCCTGATTATCGTTGAGGCCGCCGATATCGATGCGGCGAAGGCGTTGGCCGATGCGGACCCTTACGCAAAGGCTGGTCTGTTCGAAAGCGTTGACGTGAAGCCCTATAATTGGGTCTTCAACAATCCGGGAGCGTGATTGGATATGGCGAATTATTGGCTTTTCAAGTCCGAGCCGTCCACATGGTCGTGGGCGCAGCAGAAGGCCAAGGGCGAGGCAGGCGAAGAGTGGGGCGGCGTCCGCAATTATCAGGCGCGCAACAATATGCGCGCCATGAAAATTGGCGATAAAGGCTTCTTCTACCACTCCAATGAGGGGCTGGAGGTCGTCGGCATCGTGGAAGTCTGTGAGTTGTCGAGGCCAGATTCCACGGCTGAAGGCGATGCCCGCTGGGACTGTGTGCATATCAAAGCCGTTTGCGATGTGCCGAAACCGGTTACGCTCAAGGATGTGAAGGCCAGCGAAAAGCTCGCCAAGATGTCTCTCGTCACCTCCATGCGGCTTTCCGTTCAGCCGGTTCTGCTGGAGGAATATCTGGAAGTCTGCCGCATGGGCAACGTCGACAACCCGCCGCGTTCACCGGATTGAAGATCGTTTGAAGACCGATCCCAGGCAATTCATCCTCGCCAATACGAGCGTCATGGCGCCGCCGCATGTGCCGGAAATCAGGCTGCATCTGGCCAGCGAAGCGCATGAGCTTTGGCTGAAAACCGAAGAGGAATTGCAGGAGATCGGCCTGCCGCCGCCATTCTGGGCGTTCGCCTGGGCTGGCGGGCAGGGACTTGCCCGTTATGTTCTGGATCATCCCGATGTTGTGGCGGGCAAGCGTGTGGTGGATTTTGCCAGCGGCTCCGGGCTGGTGGCAATCGCGGCCGCGAAGGCCGGTGCGCTTGCGGTGAAGGCGGTTGATATCGATCCGTGGACGCAAACCGCTGTGTCACTCAACGCTGCGGAAAATAGCGTGGCGATCGGTTTTTCTGGTGAGAATATCATCGGCACGGATATCGACGCAGATGTGCTGCTGGCGGGCGATGTATTTTATGATCGTTCCTTTGCCGAGGCGTTGACGCCATGGTTGTCTGCGCTGGCTCGGAAAGGTGTCACCGTTCTGGTCGGCGATCCCGGTCGCGCCTATTTGCCGAAAGAGCAATTACAAGCTTGTGCTACTTACAAGGTGCCGGTCACGCGTTCGCTGGAAGACAGTGAAGTCAAGAAAACCACCGTCTGGCAGTTCGTTTAAGTTCGCTATCGACCGCGGATGATACAGACCCCTGCTTCATACGAGCATTCTGCCCCCACTGTTCTTTGATTGACGTGAATAATGCGAGATCTCGGGGCATTGTTCGCCGAGGGTGCGTCCGAATATCTGCCGCCATCTCTCGCAAAATAGATGCCATTATAGGGCGCACGGACCCCAGAAATGCCTCCGACATAGGTGCCAATTCCTCTCAGATAAGTTGGCAAACCATCGCCACCATAGAAAGAGCGCTCCTGATGCCTGTTCATTTTATAACGTGGTGCTTCCGTCGCAGGGGCGTTAGAATTGCCAGATATGAAGGCTGTCATTGCGATGGTTATGGCTGCGATTCGGGTCGATAACATGAGCGATATCCTCCGGATTTTTACGCCCTGTCGACCATCGATCTGGCGTTATTTATTTACGTAAACGTAAGAATTTTACCTTTGTGAGACTTGGAAACGCTGGATATTTTATTTTCGATCCATCTTTTTTCAAAGATTCGCCCATACACAATCGATTAAATTCAATTCGACTGTCAATTGTGCTTGTGGTGATGGCATCTGGCGATTAAAGGTCGCGGTTGGTGCAATGCACATTCTTTCGTCATGTGTGTTGTTTGGGGGCGCTCGAAATTCGGAGTGCCAAGAAACGCCGTGAGGTTCATATGGCGAATACGACAAACAATCGGCCTCTGTCGCCGCATCTTCAAATTTATAAGCCTATTCCAACGATGATTGCGTCTATCGTGCACCGCATTACCGGCAGTGCATTGTATTTCGGCACACTGCTCGTTGCCTGGTGGCTGGTCGCGGCCGCATCCGGTGTCGATGCCTATAGCTGGGTCCAGTGGGCCATGAGCTCCATCATCGGCAAGATCGTTTTGATCGGCTACACATGGGCGCTCGTCCACCACCTGCTCGGCGGTCTGCGCCACTTCATGTGGGATCTGGGGCATGGTTTCGATAAGCATTTTACCACGAAGATGGCCAAGGCCTCTTTTGTGGCGTCGATCTGTCTGACCGCGCTGATCTGGGTCGTTGCCCTGATCGTGCGCTGAGGAGATACTGTCATGGATATGCGTACACCTCTCGGTAAGGTTCGCGGTCTTGGTTCCGCCAAGGAAGGCACAGAGCATTTCTGGCGCCAGCGTGTCACGGCCGTTGCCAACGTTCCTCTGTTGCTGTTCTTCGTTGTTTTCCTCGTCATGTACGGCGGCGCACCGTATGAAGAGGTTGCTTCCGCCCTGTCCAATCCGCTTGTTGCGGTGACGATGGCACTGGTGGTGATTTCCGGCCTCATTCACATGAAGCTTGGCATGCAGGTCATCATCGAAGACTATGTACACGCCGAAGTTCCAAAGCTCGTGCTTCTGATGCTCAACACTTTCTTCACGGTGATCGTGGGCGGTCTCTGTCTCTTCGCCGTTCTGAAAATCGCATTCGCAGGATAATCCGTCATGGCATCGATCAGTTCACCATCTCAGAACGGCAAGGCCTATACCTACGTCGACCACTCCTATGATGTGATTGTCGTGGGTGCAGGTGGCGCGGGTCTACGCGCCACGCTCGGCATGGCCGAGCAGGGCTTCAAAACGGCCTGCATCACCAAGGTTTTCCCAACCCGTTCGCACACTGTTGCGGCGCAGGGCGGCATCGCCGCCTCGCTGACCAACATGACGCCTGACTGTTGGCAATGGCACCTTTACGACACCGTCAAGGGCTCTGACTGGCTGGGCGACGTCGACGCCATGCAATATCTCGCCATGGAAGCGCCAAAGGCGGTCTATGAGCTGGAGCATTACGGCGTGCCCTTCTCGCGTAACGCCGAAGGCAAGATTTACCAGCGCCCGTTTGGCGGCCACATGCAGAATTACGGTGAAGGCCCGCCGGTACAGCGCACATGCGCTGCCGCCGACCGTACCGGCCACGCCATTCTGCACACGCTGTATGGTCAGTCCCTGCGCAACAACGCCGAATTCTTCATCGAATATTTCGCGCTCGACCTCATCATGTCCGATGATGGCCGTTGCACGGGCGTTGTCGCCTGGAACCTCGATGACGGTACGATCCATCGCTTCTCTGCCAAGATGGTGGTGCTGGCGACCGGCGGTTATGGCCGCGCCTATTTCTCTGCAACATCCGCGCACACCTGCACGGGCGATGGCGGCGGCATGATTGCACGCGCCGGCTTACCGCTTCAGGATATGGAATTCGTTCAGTTCCACCCGACCGGCATTTACGGTGCGGGCTGCCTGATTACCGAGGGTGCACGTGGTGAGGGCGGCTATCTCGTCAACTCTGAAGGCGAGCGCTTCATGGAGCGTTATGCACCTTCCGCCAAGGATCTTGCCTCGCGTGACGTTGTCTCGCGCTGCATGACCATGGAAATCCGCGAAGGCCGTGGCGTTGGCAAGAACAAGGATCACATCTTCCTGCATCTGGATCACCTTGATCCGGCCATCCTGCATGAGCGTCTGCCGGGCATTTCCGAAAGCGCCAAGATTTTTGCGGGCGTGGACGTCACGCGCGAACCCATCCCGGTTCTGCCGACGGTTCATTACAATATGGGTGGCATTCCAACCAACTATTGGGGTGAAGTACTGAACGCGGATGCCAACAATCCAGAGCGCGTCGCGCCGGGCTTGATGGCCGTCGGTGAAGCAGGTTGCGCATCGGTGCACGGTGCAAACCGTCTCGGCTCCAACTCGCTGATCGACCTTGTCGTGTTCGGTCGCGCTGCTGCAATCCGTGCTGCGGAAGTTATCGACCGCGCTTCGCCCGTTCCTGAACTGAACATCGCTGCGTGCGACAAGATCATGGAGCGCTTTGACCGTCTGCGCAACGCCAATGGCAGCACACCAACGGCCGTTCTGCGTGACAAGATGCAGCGCGCCATGCAGGACGATGCTGCCGTGTTCCGCACGCAGGAATCGCTGGAAAGCGGTTGCCAGCGTCTTTCCGCCATCTGGAAGGAATTGCCGGACATCAAGGTTACGGACCGTTCGATGGTCTGGAACTCCGATCTGGTCGAAACGCTTGAGCTTGAAAACCTCATGGCCAACGCCATCACCACGGTTTACGGCGCGGAAGCCCGCAAGGAAAGCCGTGGAAGCCATGCGCGCGAAGACTTCGTCGATGGTCCGTTTGCCGGTCGCGATGACGTCAACTGGCGCAAGCACACGCTGGCCTGGGTTAACGCCGAGGGCGACGTGAAGCTCGATTATCGTCCGGTTCACACCGAACTCATCGCTGATGGCATCGATCCCAAGAAGATCGCGCCAAAAGCGCGCGTCTACTGATTTGAGAGGAACTGGACATGGTTGAACTCGCTCTTCCTAAAAACTCTCAAATGACCGAGGGCAAGGTCTGGCCGAAGCCTGCTGGCGCGAAGAATGTTCGCGAGTATCGGGTGTATCGCTGGAATCCTGATGATGGTCAGAACCCGCGTATCGATACCTATTATATCGACATCGATGATTGCGGCCCGATGGTTCTCGATGCGCTTTTGTACATCAAGAACAACATCGACCCGACATTGACGCTGCGCCGCTCCTGCCGTGAAGGCATTTGTGGTTCGTGCGCCATGAACATCGATGGCACGAACACACTGGCCTGCACCAAGGGCATGGAAGAAATCAAGGGCACGGTTAAGGTTTATCCCTTGCCACATATGCCTGTCGTGAAGGACCTTATTCCCGATCTGTCGAACTTCTACGCGCAGCACCGCTCTATCGAACCTTGGTTGAAGACGGTTTCGCCAGCACCTGCCAAGGAATGGAAGCAGAGCCATGACGACCGCCAGAAACTGGATGGTCTTTATGAGTGCATTCTGTGCGCCTGCTGCTCCACCTCCTGTCCCAGCTATTGGTGGAATGGCGACCGTTACCTCGGTCCAGCCGTTCTGCTGCAAGCCTATCGCTGGCTGATCGACAGTCGTGATGAAGCGACGGGTGAGCGTCTCGACAACCTCGAGGACCCCTTCCGCCTTTATCGCTGCCACACCATCATGAACTGCGCGCAAGCCTGCCCCAAGGGTCTGAACCCGGCTAAGGCGATTGCCGAAATCAAAAAGATGATGGTCGAGCGCCGCGTTTAAATGCACCCCAAAAATTGAACGCTACAAACAGGCCGCGACTTCCAGTCGTGGCCTGTTTGGTAATAACAGAAGCGGAAATTTTCTATAAAATTCGACTGAAATGGCAATTATCGTGGCGGTAGCTTGCCTTAGCTAATCCTTTGGTAATAATTCAGCCGTTTTGTGTAGACATGTTCTTTCCGAAATGCAGAGAATCGGGAGCTAGAGATGCAATTCAGATATGTGGTGACGGGTCTTGCGGTGGTTATGAGCCTCGCCGGTTGCCAGCGTACCTCTTACGATTACAACAGCACCCCTAACAACAATCCCGGTTATACGCCGCCGCTTCAGGCACAGCCTGTGCCGTCCGTTCAGTCCGGTGCGCTTCCGCCTCCTGGTGCTGCTGCTCCCGGTCAGTTCCCGACAGCGCCTGCTGGTGGTGCTGCACCTGGTGGCGTCAATGTCGCGTCGGCAGCGCCTGCGACGGCGTTGGATGTCACCAAGGAATCCATGGTCGGTAACTGGCGCGTTTCGAATGGCGGCGCGAGCTGCGATATGTTCCTGACGCTGACCAATCTGGGCAGCGGTTCACGCGGCGGTACGCGCGGTTGCGCAGGCGAACTGTCGTCCATGGGGTCATGGGAAGTGTCTGCCAAGACGGTTGTGTTCAAGAACCGGTCTGGCGATACGATCGGTCGCGTCTACAAGACCGGCACGACACGTTATGACGGCACCACCAACATTGGCCAGCCGCTCAGCCTCAGCCGATAATTCCTGTCACGCGGGTGCTTCTGGTGCCCGCGTATGAGGCGCATCCATGCAGCCATTGCCCGATTACAATCATAGTGTCGTTGAACAGCTCAACGCGTTGACGGCGTCTGGCGAGTTGAAAGCCGATGCCGCGCAGTTGGATGTGGCGGCACATCTGGATCGTATCCTCACTGACCTCAAAATCCGTAAGCCGGCCAAGAAAAAGAGTGCGCTTGGGTGGATGTTTGCCAAAAAGGCAGGCCCGGCCCCCTCGGTGAAGGGTCTTTATGTTCACGGCAGCGTCGGTCGCGGCAAAACCATGCTGATGGACATGTTCTTTCAGGTTGCTCCAGTCGAAAAGAAACGTCGCTGCCATTTCCATGAATTCATGGCCGATGTGCACAATCGCGTTCACGCCCATCGTCAGAAATTGAAGAGTGGCGAAACGAAGCAGGCGGACCCGATTCCGCCGGTTGCTGCTCAGCTTCTGGCAGAGGCAGAGCTTCTGTGCTTTGATGAATTTACAGTGACCGATATCGCCGATGCGATGATCCTGGCGCGGCTTTTCACCGAGCTGTTTGCCCATGGCTGCACGTTGGTGACGACGTCGAATGTGGTGCCCGATAATCTCTATAAGGACGGGCTCAATCGCGGACTTTTCCTGCCCTTCGTTGATATGCTCAAAAAACATGTCGAGGTGGTGACGCTGGACAGCCCGACCGATTACCGCATGGAAAAGATCAAGAGCCTGCCGGTGTATGTCACGCCACTGGATGCACATGCGGATCAGGCCATGGACATGGCATGGAACCAGTTGACGGCAGGCCACGTCGCCGCACCGACCGAAATTCCGATGAAGGGTCGTTTGATCCTTGTGCCAAAGGCGGCAGGCCGGACGGCACGTTTTTCGTTTACCGACCTGTGCGAAAAGCCGCTTGGCGCATCGGATTTTCTGGCAATCGCAGATCGTTTCGACACGATATTCATCGACCATATTCCGCTGCTGAATGCAGACAAACGCAACGAGACGAAACGGTTTATTATCCTTATCGACGCATTGTACGACCACAGCGTGCGGTTGTTTGCCTCTGCTGCTGCCATGCCCGAAGCCCTGCTGGGCAAGCGCAAGGGGACGGAAGGTTTCGAGTTCGACCGAACCGCATCTCGGCTGTTTGAGATGCGCAGCGCCGATTATCTGGCCTTGCATAACGAAAAACGGGCAAGTTCATGACAGATTTGTAACTTATTTTCTTACGTTTACGTAAGATTTTTATCATCTAAACGATTGAAAATCCTTGCGCATAAAGAATCTGTTGCCATTTAAGGTCAATAAAGCTAAGTCGAGTGCGACAATTTAAGGCCGCCATACATTAAGCGGTGAAATTGAATTGAAGCTCTAGAGGAAGCATTCGATGGCTCGCAAAAAGATTGCACTTATTGGTTCTGGCATGATCGGCGGCACGCTGGCGCATCTGGCCAGCCTGAAAGAACTGGGCGATATCGTCCTCTTCGATATTGCTGACGGCATTCCACAGGGTAAGGGCCTCGATATTGCCCAGTCCGGTCCGGTTGAAGGTTTCAACGCCAAGCTGACGGGCGCTTCTGATTACGCCGCCATCGAAGGTGCAGACGTTTGCATCGTCACCGCAGGCGTTGCCCGCAAGCCTGGCATGAGCCGCGATGACCTTCTCGGCATCAACCTCAAGGTCATGGAACAGGTCGGCGCTGGCATCAAGAAATATGCCCCGAACGCTTTCGTGATCTGCATCACCAACCCGCTCGACGCAATGGTCTGGGCTCTCCAGAAGTTCTCTGGTCTGCCAAAAAACAAGGTCGTCGGCATGGCTGGCGTTCTCGACAGCGCGCGTTTCCGCCTGTTCCTCTCTGAAGAATTCAATGTTTCCGTTCAGGACGTCACAGCGTTCGTTCTCGGTGGTCATGGCGATACCATGGTTCCATTGGCACGTTACTCGACAGTTGGCGGCGTTCCTTTGACGGACCTCGTGAAGATGGGCTGGCTCACAGCCGAGCGTCTGGAAGAGATCGTTCAGCGTACCCGTGATGGCGGTGCTGAAATCGTTGGCCTTCTCAAGACGGGCTCTGCCTATTACGCGCCTGCCGCCTCGGCTATCGAAATGGCTGAATCCTATCTCAAGGACAAGAAGCGCGTTCTTCCTGCCGCTGCTTACCTTTCCGGCCAGTACGGCGTGAACGATATGTATGTCGGCGTTCCGACAATCATCGGTGCCGGCGGTATCGAGCGTATCATCGAAATCGAACTCAACAAGGACGAGGAAGCTGCCTTCCAGAAGTCCGTCGGCGCGGTTGCTGGTCTTTGCGAAGCCTGCATCAACATTGCTCCGTCGCTGAAGTAATTGCCTTTTCGGCTGTAAACAGGGATTAATCCATGAATATTCATGAGTATCAGGCCAAAGCTCTTCTGAAGGGCTATGGTGCGCCGGTGGCCGAAGGGGTCGCCATTCTTAAGGTTGAAGAAGCCGAAGCTGCAGCAAAGCAGCTTCCCGGCCCGCTTTACGTCGTCAAAAGCCAGATCCATGCTGGTGGCCGCGGTAAGGGCAAGTTCAAGGAACTCGGCCCAGACGCCAAGGGCGGCGTTCGCCTTGCAAAGTCCATCGAGGAAGTCGTTTCTCACGCCAAGGACATGCTCGGCAACACGCTGGTAACAGCGCAGACCGGCGATGCTGGCAAGCAGGTTAACCGTCTCTACATCGAAGACGGCGCAGACATCGACCGCGAACTCTATTGCTCGCTGCTGGTGGATCGCTCGGTTGGTCAGATCGCATTCGTGGTTTCCACGGAAGGCGGCATGGACATCGAAGCTGTCGCTCACGATACGCCTGAGAAAATCCACACGATCGCTATCTCGCCTGAAGCCGGTGTAACGGCTGAAAACATCGAAGCCATTTCCAAGGCTCTCGAGCTGTCGAGCGCGGCTGCCGAAGACGCCAAGGCACTTTTCCCAGCGCTGTACACAGCGTTCGTTGAAAAGGACATGGCTCTTCTCGAAGTCAACCCGCTGATCGTCATGACTGACGGCCACCTGCGCGTTCTCGACGCCAAGATGTCCTTCGATGGCAATGCGATTTTCCGTCACGACGACGTGAAGTTGCTGCGCGACGAAACCGAAGAAGATGCCAAGGAAATCGAAGCATCCAAGTGGGATCTCGCTTACGTGGCTCTCGACGGTAACATCGGCTGCATGGTCAACGGCGCTGGTCTTGCCATGGCAACCATGGACATCATCAAGCTGTATGGCAAAGAGCCTGCAAACTTCTGCGACGTCGGTGGCGGCGCTGGCAAGGAAAAGGTTGCGGCAGCGTTCAAGATCATCACGGCTGATCCGAAGGTTGAAGGCATTCTGGTCAACATCTTCGGCGGCATCATGAAGTGCGATGTCATTGCCGAGGGCGTTATTGCTGCGGTGAAGGAAGTCGGTCTGAAGGTTCCTCTCGTTGTGCGTCTCGAAGGCACCAACGTTGAGCTGGGCAAGAAGCTTCTGAACGAATCGGGTCTTGCGATTACGGCTGCTGACGACCTGGACGATGCAGCCAAGAAGATCGTTGCGGCGATCAACGGCTAATTGAAGGACCGGAAATAATGTCTATTCTTGTAAATAAAGACACAAAGATCCTTGTTCAGGGTCTGACCGGCAAGACCGGCACCTTCCACACCGAACAGGCGCTTGCTTATTACGGCACGCAGATGGTCGGCGGTATTCACCCCAAGAAGGGTGGCGAAACATGGACCGGATCGAAGGGCGAAAGCCTGCCGATTTACGCGACCGTTGCGGAAGCCAAGGAAAAGACCGGCGCTGATGCCTCAGTTATCTACGTGCCGCCAGCCGGTGCCGCAGATGCGATCATCGAAGCCATCGAAGCCGAAATTCCGTTCATCACCTGCATCACCGAAGGCATTCCAGTGCTGGACATGGTTCGCGTCAAGGCTCGCCTTGATCGCTCCAAGTCGCGCCTGCTTGGCCCTAACTGCCCAGGCATCATGACGCCGGAAGAGTGCAAGATCGGCATCATGCCGGGCTCCATCTTCCGCAAGGGTTCGGTTGGTATCGTTTCGCGCTCCGGCACACTGACGTATGAAGCCGTGTTCCAGACATCCAACGAAGGCCTCGGCCAGACAACGGCTGTCGGCATCGGTGGCGACCCGGTCAAGGGCACCGAGTTCATCGACGTGCTTGAGATGTTCCTTGCAGACGAAGCCACACAGTCGATCATCATGATCGGCGAAATCGGTGGCGCGGCTGAAGAAGAAGCAGCACAGTTCCTGATCGACGAAGCTAAGAAGGGCCGCAAAAAGCCAATGGCTGGCTTCATCGCTGGCCGTACCGCTCCAAAGGGCCGCACCATGGGTCACGCCGGTGCTGTTGTTTCTGGCGGCAAGGGCGACGCAGAATCCAAGATCGCTGCCATGGAAGCAGCGGGCATCAAGGTTTCGCCTTCCCCGGCACGCCTTGGCAAGACGCTGGTTGAAGTCCTCAAGGGCTGAGATAGCAAGAATTTGGCAGCGGGCAGGGGTCGGAAACGGCAGCCTGCCCGAAGCCGCAATAACAAGGACTAAGCGCTGCGTTGGTTAAGAATACCAAGGTGGCGTCGAATGAAGCGGCAGGCCGGTAACGGTCATCAACGGGATTGAGGAGGCGGACGGACACGTCTGCGAAAACACCATGGCAAGGCAAGAAGCCAACGAGCAGTTTCAGGTCACGTCGTTTCTCGACGGCGCGAATGCAGCCTATATCGAGCAGCTCTATGCCCGGTACGAAGAGGACGCCTCTTCCGTATCGCCGGAGTGGCAGAGCTTTTTTAAAGCGCTCGCCGACAATCCTGATGACGTGAAGGCGGCGGCCAAGGGCGCGTCCTGGCAGCGCAAGAACTGGCCGATTGCCGCCAATGGCGATCTGATCTCGGCTCTTGATGGCAACTGGGCAACCGTCGAAAAGGCCATCGAGAAGAAGGTTCAGGCCAAGGCCGAAGCCACGGTTGCTGCGACGGGCAAGGGCGTCAGCGAAGCCGAAGTTCTTCAGGCGACACGCGATAGCGTGCGCGCCATCATGATGATCCGTGCCTACCGTATGCGCGGCCACCTCCACGCCAAGCTCGACCCGTTGGGTATTGCCAGTGCGGTTGAGGACTACAATGAGTTGTCGCCGAAGTCCTATGGCTTCGAAGAAAGCGATTACGACCGCAAGATTTTCATCGATAACGTGCTCGGCCTCGAATATGCCAGCGTTCGTGAGATGATCGATATTCTGGAGCGTACTTACTGCTCCACGCTGGGCGTCGAGTTCATGCACATGTCCAGCCCGGAAGAAAAAGGCTGGATTCAGGAGCGCATCGAAGGCCCGGATAAGGGCGTTGCTTTCACCGCAGAAGGCAAGAAGGCAATCCTGTCCAAGCTGGTTGAAGCCGAAGGTTACGAGCAGTTCCTTGACGTTCGTTTCAAGGGCACCAAGCGTTTTGGTCTGGATGGCGGTGAATCGTTGATCCCGGCGCTGGAGCAGATCATCAAGCGTGGCGGTCAGGAAGGTCTGGAAGAGGTCGTGCTGGGCATGGCTCACCGTGGCCGTCTGAACGTTCTGACAAACTTCATGGGCAAGCCGCACCGCGCCGTGTTCCACGAGTTCAAGGGCGGTTCTTTCAAGCCGGATGACGTCGAAGGTTCGGGCGACGTGAAGTACCACCTCGGTGCGTCTTCCGACCGCGAATTCGATGGCAACAAGGTTCACCTGTCGCTGACAGCCAACCCTTCGCACCTTGAAATCGTCAACCCTGTCGTCATGGGCAAGGCCCGCGCCAAGCAGGACCAGTTGGCGAAAATCTGGGACGGCGATACCATTCCGCTGTCTGAGCGTGCCAAGGTTCTACCGCTTCTGCTGCACGGCGATGCTGCATTTGCCGGTCAGGGCGTTGTTGCTGAAATTCTCGGCCTTTCCGGCCTGCGCGGTCACCGCGTCGCCGGTACCATGCACGTCATCATCAACAACCAGATCGGTTTCACCACCAATCCGGGCTTCTCGCGTTCGTCGCCTTATCCGTCCGACGTTGCGAAGATGATCGAAGCACCGATCTTCCACGTCAATGGTGATGATCCGGAAGCTGTGGTCTATGCGGCTAAGGTTGCGACAGAATACCGTATGAAGTTCCACAAGCCTGTCGTCATCGACATGTTCTGCTATCGTCGCTTTGGCCATAACGAAGGCGATGAGCCTTCCTTCACGCAGCCGAAGATGTACAAGGTCATTCGTGCACACAAGACGGTTGCGGCCATTTATGCCGAGCGTCTGATTGCCGAAGGTCTGTTGACCGATGGCGAATTCGAAAAGATGAAGGCTGATTGGCGCGCCAATCTTGAGCAGGAATTCGAAGCAGGCCAGAGCTACAAGCCAAACAAGGCTGACTGGCTGGATGGTCAGTGGTCCGGTCTTCGTGCCGCCGACAATGCCGATGAGCAGCGTCGTGGCAAGACGGGCGCTCCGATGAAGCAGCTCAAGGAAATCGGCCGCAAGCTGTCGACCATTCCTGAAGGCTTCAAGGCGCACCGCACCATTCAGCGTTTTATGGAAAACCGTGCGCAGATGGTGGAAACCGGTGAAGGCCTCGATTGGGCCATGGCGGAAGCGTTTGCTTTCGGCTCGCTCGTTGTCGACGGCCACAAGATCCGCCTGTCCGGTCAGGATTGCGAACGCGGCACCTTCTCGCAGCGCCACTCGGTTCTCTACGATCAGGAAAGCGAAGAGCGTTACATTCCGCTGGCCAACCTCGCGCCAACGCAGGCCCGCTACGAAGTCATCAACTCGATGCTTTCGGAAGAAGCCGTCCTTGGTTTCGAATATGGTTACTCGTTGGCCCGCCCGAATGCGCTGACCTTGTGGGAAGCCCAGTTCGGCGACTTCGCAAACGGTGCGCAGGTCGTGTTCGACCAGTTCATCTCCTCTGGTGAACGTAAGTGGCTTCGCATGTCCGGTCTCGTCTGCCTTCTGCCGCACGGCTATGAAGGTCAGGGTCCGGAACACTCGTCTGCCCGTCTGGAACGCTGGTTGCAGATGTGCGCCGAAGACAACATGCAGGTCGCAAACGTCACCACTCCGTCCAACTACTTCCACATTCTGCGCCGTCAGGTGAAGCGCGACTTCCGCAAGCCGCTGATCCTGATGACACCGAAGTCCTTGCTGCGTCACAAGCGTGCAACGTCTTCGCTGGCCGAACTGGCTGGTGAATCGTCGTTCCACCGCCTGCTGTGGGATGATGCGGAGGTCATCAAGGACGGTCCGATCAAGCTCCAGAAGGATTCGAAGATCCGCCGCGTCGTGCTGTGCACCGGCAAGGTGTATTACGATCTTCTCGAAGAGCGCGAAAAGCGTGGCATCGACGACGTCTACCTGCTGCGTATCGAGCAACTCTATCCGTTCCCGGCCAAGGCTCTGATCAACGAGCTGTCCCGCTTCCGCAATGCCGAGATGGTCTGGTGCCAGGAAGAGCCGAAGAACATGGGTGCGTGGTCGTTCATCGACCCTTACCTGGAATGGGTTCTGGCGCACATCGATGCCAAGTACCAGAAGGTTCGTTACACCGGCCGTCCGGCTGCTGCATCGCCTGCAACGGGCCTGATGTCCAAGCACCTCGCGCAACTCGCGGCATTTTTGGAAGACGCGTTGGGAGAGTAAATCTCTCCCGCACGCACCCTCGCAAAACAGACATCTGATGAAACGGAACTAGATCATGGCCACTGAAATCCGCGTACCAACCCTCGGCGAGTCCGTCAGCGAAGCGACTGTCGGAACCTGGTTCAAAAAGGTTGGCGACTTCGTCAAGGCTGACGAACCACTGGTAGAGCTGGAAACCGACAAGGTTACAGTTGAAGTTCCTTCGCCAAAGTCCGGCATTCTGACTGAAATCGTTGCGCAGAATGGCGACACGGTTGGTCTCGACGCGCTTCTCGGCAACATCGCCGAAGGTGCTGCTGGCGCTGCCCCATCGGCTCCTGCTGCCGCAGAAGCACCAAAAGCTGCCGCCGCACCTGCCGTTTCGGCGCCTGCGCCTGCTGCAAGCGCTGCTGTTCCGGCTGCGCCTTCCGCTGCAAAGCTTCTGTCTGAAAACAATCTGTCTGCCGATCAGGTCGATGGTTCCGGCAAGCGCGGTCAGGTTCTGAAGGGTGATGTGCTGGCGGCTGTTGCCAAGGGCGTTTCAGCTCCTGCCGCAGCACCGGCACCTGTTTCTGCACCACGTCCGGTGTCTGCCGAGCATGATGCGGTTCGCGAAGAGCGCGTGAAGATGACGCGCCTGCGCACCACCATCGCGCGTCGCCTCAAGGACGCGCAGAACACGGCTGCCATGCTGACCACTTACAACGAAGTGGACATGAAGGCGGTTATGGACCTGCGCAACCGCTACAAGGACGTTTTCGAAAAGAAGCATGGCGTCAAGCTCGGCTTCATGGGCTTCTTCACCAAGGCCGTGACCCACGCGCTGAAGGAACTGCCTGCCGTTAACGCTGAAATCGACGGCACAGACATCATCTACAAGAACTATTGTCACGTCGGCATGGCTGTCGGCACGGACAAGGGCCTTGTGGTTCCGGTTATCCGTGATGCCGATCAGCTGTCCATCGCTGGCGTTGAAAAGGAACTCGGTCGTCTTGCCAAGTCGGCGCGTGACGGTTCGCTGGGCATGGCGGACATGCAGGGCGGCACCTTCACCATCACCAATGGTGGTGTTTACGGCTCGTTGATGTCCTCGCCGATCCTCAATGCACCGCAGTCCGGTATTCTTGGCATGCACAAGATTCAGGAACGTCCTGTCGCCATCGGCGGTCAGGTCGTCATCCGCCCGATGATGTATCTGGCACTGTCTTACGATCACCGCATCGTTGACGGCAAGGAAGCCGTGACCTTCCTCGTTCGCGTCAAGGAAAGCCTGGAAGATCCAGAACGTCTGGTTCTCGATCTCTAAGCAGAATTCAAGCCGGGGGCTGCGGCAACGTTGCCCCCGCTTTTATGGTCGGCGGAGCACAGCGCATGCATCAGTATCTGATCGAACTTGCATCTCTCATGGCAATCTTCACCTTTGCCATCGTGTCTCCGGGCGCCGATCTGGCCATGGTGATGCGTCAGGCCATGGTGCATGGACGTCGCGAAGCGATCATCACCAGCTTCGGCGTCGGCACCTCGCTAATGTTCCATGTGACTTACACGATCCTTGGACTTGGGCTGATCATTTCCCAGTCGATCTACCTCTTCAACATCGTCAAATGGCTGGGCGTTGCCTATCTGATCTATATCGGCATCAAGGCATTGCGGGCTGGCAAGACGGAACTGCCGGAGGTCGGTGATGGTGTCGTGGTCGAAAAACGCCAGTCTGCGCTCAAGTCATTCACACTCGGTTTTGCGGCCAATGCGCTGAACCCGAAACCAGTGTTCTTCTTTCTGTCGATCTTCTCGACTGTGGTGCATGCCCATACGCCGGTTCCGATCAAATTCGGCTACGGCCTCGTCATGGCAAGCTGCCTCATCCTATGGTTCGTCGGCGTCAGCATGTTCATGACGACGCCACGGATGCGGGCGGCATTTGCCCGCGCGAGCCAGTGGATCGACCGCACCAGCGGCGTGGTGTTCATCGCGCTCGGTATCAAACTTGCAACGGAAAAGTCGGTCTGATTTTCAGACCAAGTGAAAGTAGGGCGGCTTATTGTGCTGTCCGCAATCAATCAGGAACAGAAACATGGCATATGATGTAGTTGTTATTGGCACCGGCCCCGGTGGTTACGTTTGTGCGGTCAAGGCTGCCCAGCTGGGCCTCAAGGTCGCTGTGGTGGAAAAGCGCGCGACCTACGGCGGCACTTGCCTCAACGTTGGCTGCATTCCATCCAAGGCACTGCTGCACGCATCCGAAGTGTTCGCGCATGTTTCCCATGGCGTCGATAGCCTCGGCATCGAAGTTGCAGCCCCTAAGCTTAATCTTGAAAAGATGATGGGCCACAAGGACGGCGTCGTGAAGGCCAATGTCGATGGCGTTGCCTTCCTGTTCAAGAAGAACAAGATCGATGCGTTCCAGGGTCTCGGGAAAGTCGTGTCTGCTGGCAAGGTTTCCGTCACCAACGACAAGGGCGAAGTTCAGGAAATCGAAGCTAAGAATATTGTTATTGCGACGGGTTCTGACGTTGCGGGCATTCCGGGCGTTCAGGTAGCCATCGATGAAACGGTGATCGTTTCGTCCACAGGTGCGATTGCGCTTTCCAAGGTTCCAGAAAAGCTGATCGTTGTTGGCGGTGGTGTTATCGGTCTGGAGCTCGGTTCCGTCTGGCAGCGCCTCGGTGCGAAGGTGACTGTTGTTGAATATCTCGACAACATTCTGGGTGGCATGGACGGCGAAGTATCCAAGCAGGCACAGCGCCTGTTTGCCAAGCAGGGTATCGACTTCAAACTGGGCGCGAAGGTCACTGCCGTTGAAAAGTCCGGCAATGGCGCGAAGGTCGTGTTCGAGCCTGTTAAGGGCGGCGCTGCTGAAACGCTGGACGCCGATGTCGTTCTGATCTCCACCGGTCGCAGACCTTTCACCGAAGGTCTGGGTCTGGCTGAAGCTGGTGTTGCGCTGGATAGCCGTGGCCGCGTTGAAATCGACGGTCACTTCAAGACAAACGTTGCTGGCATTTTCGCCATTGGTGATGTGGTGAAGGGTCCAATGCTGGCACACAAGGCAGAAGATGAAGGTGTTGCACTGGCGGAAATTCTGGCCGGTCAGCATGGCCATGTGAATTATGACGTCATTCCGGGCGTTGTTTACACGCAGCCGGAAGTCGCATCCGTCGGCAAGACTGAAGAAGAACTGAAGGCCGCAGGCGTTGCCTACAAGGTCGGCAAGTTCCCCTTCACGGCAAACGGTCGCGCCCGCGCCATGCAGGTCACGGATGGTTTCGTGAAGATTTTGGCTGACAAGGACACGGATCGTGTTCTCGGTGGCCACATCGTTGGCTTCGGCGCTGGCGAATTGATCCACGAAATCGCCGTGCTGATGGAATTCGGCGGTTCCTCCGAAGACCTCGGCCGCACCTGCCACGCGCACCCGACCATGTCGGAAGCAGTGAAAGAAGCGGCACTCGCCACCTTCTTCAAGCCGATCCATATGTAAGCTTCCAGACTCACAAAAAAGGCCGCAGTCCTTGGGAAATATCCTTAGGACTGCGGCCTTTTTTATTGAGCCAATATTCGCCGCCCGGATTAAACCCGGATGGCGTGGAGATACTGGAAGTGCCTGTCATATTGTTGCAGCACGTCTTGTATGAGTTCTTCCTTGGTGAAGCCCATCACATCGTAATCCTGCCCGCCGTCTGAAAGGAAAACCTCTGCGCGGTAATAATATTCGGCGCGCTTGCGGTTTGATTGACTCTCGAAGAAACTGTAGCCCGGCGTTTCATAACGGCGCATGCGGATGCCATAGATGAACTCTTCCGCTTCGCCCGGCGTCACGATGAGTTTCAGACGATCCGGCTTGTTATCCACCTGTGACGTGAGCGTGCGTTTTTCCAGCTCAAGAGCAACCGCTTCCAAGGCGGGTGTTGCGGTTTCCTGCATGAAACGCTCCGTTTCCGCCTTGCCGGGATGGTTGAGAATACCCTGCAACTGGCGCTGCCAGCTGGCAGATTGACGCGGCCTTAAGCTTTGCACGAGCGCATTCTGGCGCAAGCCTTCGCGTTGCAGACCCTTCCACAGACCCCAGCACATCAGCAGCATGACAAAAGTGAAGGGCAGAGCGCCGGCAATCGAGGCCGTTTGCAAGGCGTCCAGTCCTCCTGTCGAGAGCAGAATTGCGCCGATGATGCCTGAGACGATGGCCCAGAATACCCGCCGCGCAACAGGTCCATCCTCGCGACCGCCGGATGTCAGCGTATCGATGACGAGAGCAGACGAATCGGCACCTGTGACGAAGAAAAACACGATGAGCGCCATGGCGAACCATGAGACGTAAACGCCTAGCGGGAACTGCTCGAGGAAAACGAAAAGCGCAAGGGTCACATCATTTGCCACCGCTTCTGACACGGCGGTTGTCGCGCCGGTGAGATGCATCGACAGGGCGGTGTCTCCAAACACTGTCATCCATGCAAAGCTGAAACCGGCAGGAACTAGCAGCACACCAGCGATGAATTCGCGGATGGTGCGGCCACGCGAAATGCGGGCGATGAACATGCCGACAAAAGGCGACCACGCGATCCACCAGCCCCAGTAAAACAATGTCCAGTCACCCAGCCAGTCGGCTGGTCCCTGATCTGGTGCATAGGCATACATGTAGAAAGTGCGCATAACGAAATGGTCGAGATAGGCACCGAGGTTCTGCACGAAAGCGCGCAGAAGGAAGGTCGTCGGTCCCATGACGAACACGAACAGCATCAGCGCCACGGCCATCAGCATGTTGAGGTTTGATAGGAACTTGATGCCCTTATCCAGACCTGTTGCCACGGAGACAGTCGCCATGCCCGTGATCACGACGATTAGCGGCAGTTGTATCCAGAAGCTGATCGGCCAGCCGAGGACGTGGTTGAAACCGGCATTGACCTGCAACACACCAAGCCCGAGCGATGTCGCGACGCCGAACAGCGTGCCGATCACCGCGAAGATATCGACGGCATTGCCAATCGGGCCGTAAATACGGTCACCAATCAGCGGATAGAGCGCTGAGCGCATGGTCAGCGGCAGACCATGGCGGAACGAGAAATAGGCAAGCGAGAGGCCGATGACGGCATAAACCGCCCATGCATGAAGGCCCCAATGGAAATAGCTGATTTCCATGGCGGTACGCGCAGCTTCGATGGTTGCAGGATCACCGGTTGGCGGCGCGGTGAAATGTTTGACAGGTTCTGCAACGCCAAAGAAGACAAGGCCGATGCCCATGCCCGCGGCAAACAACATGGAGAACCACGCGCCGTAACTGTAATCCGGTTCCGAGTGGTTGGGACCAAGCTTGATGCGGCCATGGCTGGAAAAACCGAGATACAGCATGAACATCAGGAAAACGGCGACGGAAAGCAGGTAGACCCAGCCGAGTTCCCGGACAATCCACGACTGAACGCCACTGAAAACAGCGGCTGATCCCTGCGGCGTCACCACGCCCGCGATGACGAAGGCCAGCGTCAGCGCGACGGACCATATGAAGACGGGTTTATTGACGCCCTCGGTTAAACCCACGCGCCTTTTTGGCGCGACTGGTTCCTGTTCAGCCATATCTGTCCCCTCTCGAAAATGCATGCGTCCAGCAACGCTTGCGCGATGCCATGCGAGGGAGAATGAATTGCGCGCCAGATAGTTGCATGGCGCGCTCATCTTTAGATTTAGAATATTCTAAATTTACAGTGGGTTAGTGGTGGAAATGGCGCTATTGAACGGACGTAGCCGTGAAGCCCTTTTGACGCAAAAGCTCGATAACACCAACCTTGCCCGGCAGATGCAACGCACCCACGGCCATGAAGACATTGCCTTTTTCCAGATGCGGCGCCGCACCGTCCGCCATCACATGGTTGCGATCATCGATAATGCGCTGTTCGAAGGCGGCATATTCATTCTGTCCATCGGACTGTTTCGTGGGGTCGAGACTTTTCATCAAAGGCATGATCATGCCGACATCGCCTTTCAGATAAAGGTCGATCATCGTTGCCATGACATCTTCCATCCGGTTGCCGAGTTGCAATGTGTCGATGAGAGCTTGCATGTGAAAGGACATCGGCAGTTCGGACAGCGCCGTCATTTGCTCCAAAAGTGTTTCGAGGCCAATCAGTTGTTTGCCTTCGGAAACCGCGTCATTGGCCAGCTTCATATCCAGAAAGCTTGCGCCTTTTGCCTTACGGGCAAATTCACATGCGGGAAGGGCAATGAAGCTCGCTAATATCCACGGCTTCATTTTGATGACGGCATTGAGGGGTATGCCGCGATCTTTCAGGCCGCTTTCCAGCTTTGAGACGTCGTCTTTGGACAGCATATCGGTTATGGATTGACCGTCGAGAAACATCGTCAGTTCCGGTCTCGTCAGAAGCGACAACCCAACCTTCTTCTCGTTGGTGATTTCGTCTGACTCGACAATGACTGTGCCTGCCTTGGCAAAAGCCTCCTTTGCGCCTTTCGGCATTTGCACCACGCGCGGGTCGGAAATATGCATTGTGCCGAGAAGCCACGAGGGTTCAGCACCGGCCTTTTCTATCTTCCAGAATATGCCTTCGCCATTCGGAATTTTTTTTGCCTCAGCAACGAGGGCAGCATAGCCTGACGGATCGTTTTTCTGCATGTCGACCAGCAGATCACTTCCAGCGCAGGTGATCGGCTGCTCCGCCGCATTGGCTTCACTCAGCGATACCAACGTCACAAGCAGAATAGCGAGCGCTGCGACATGCATTGAGGCAAACAGCCACAACAGCGCATCGCCCATGCGGCCCATCAGCAGCGATGTCAGGTTTTGAGGCCTGGAAAGAACGGTCATCGAATCACCCCGGTTTTCTGCCATCGCTTATAAGGCCGGGCATTTGCACGGACGGTTAACGTCTATGGTTAACGAAATTTACGCACGCGGATGGGCGTTGTCGTAAATCTCCAGCAGCCGTGCCGTGTCCACGCCTGTATAGATCTGCGTGGTGGACAGGCTGGCATGGCCAAGCAATTCCTGAATGGTGCGAAGATCACCGCCACCGGCCAGAAGATGGGTTGCGAAAGAGTGGCGCAGAGCGTGCGGCGTGGCATTATCCGGCAAGCCGAAGGCACCGCGCAATTTCTGCATTTCCCGCTGAATGATGGCCGGTTGAAGCTTTCCGCCGCGTGCGCCGAGAAAAAGCGGTTCATCAGCGGGCAGATGATACGGGCAGAGGTTGCGGTAGGTTTCGACTGCTTCCTGAACGACTGGAAGAAGCGGCACGATCCGCATCTTGTTGCCCTTACCCGTAACTCGAAGGCTGCGTGTTCCCGGGGTCAAATCCGCTGGTGTGAGGCTCAAAGCCTCGGAAATGCGCAGCCCGCAACCATAAAGCAGAGCCAGCACGGCTGCATTGCGCGCTGCAATCCAAGGCTCTTCGGAAAGCTGCGCATCCACCGTTGTGATATTTAACGCCTGTCGGTCCGTCAGCGGTTTGGGCAGGGATTTCGGCTGTTTTGGTGATCGCATGGCGGTGGCACCCGCCGCATTCACAAGGCCTTTCTTTTCCAGATGTCGCAGAAAAGATCGAAGCCCGGCAAGATGGCGACCGAGCGACCGTGCGCCTGCCCCTTCTTTTCTGCGCGATGCCAGAAAGGCACGCAGATCGACCGGACGCAGATTGTGGATGTCTCTGATCCGGGTCGAGTTACCGAGATAACCGGTCATGAACATCAGGAATTGCCTTGTGTCGCGCTCATAGGCCTCAAGCGTGTTATCCGCCAGCCGGCGTTCACCTTCGAGCGTAGAAAGCCACGCCTGTCGCTCGTTCAACAGCTCTTGATCGGCAAAGGTGAGGATTTCGTCCAAGGTCGTGTCCCATCGTTTCAAGCGCATACTAAAACAGTTGCCATCTGCATTTGGTTAAAATGCGGATGACAGGCCAGAGCCATCGAAGGAATAAAAAGAGCCATCGTGCTTTCCGAAAATCGATTCCGATTTTCGGGCCGATGCGCTAGAGGTTCCCTTTCCGTTTCCAAAAAGGCATTGTCGCCGCAATCATGGCAAAAGATTCGACCGATCTGTTTGGGGCGCTGTTTGATCAGCAAAAGCCCGCCCCGTCTGCCGCCACTACGGCCGTACCGGTTCTGGTGCCGCTTCCGGCGCCGGGGCCGTATAGCTATTCCGTGCCTGATGATATGGTGGTGGTGCCGGGGTCTGTGGTGCAGGTGCCGCTTGGTCCCAGGCAAGTGATCGGCATCGTTTGGGATAACAGCGACGACAAGCCCGTCGATCCGAAAAAGCTGCGTCCCATTACCAAAAGCTTCGATTGCCCGCCTTTGCGCGATGAAATGCGCCGTTTTATCGATTGGGTGGCCGCCTATACGCTGTCGCCACCGGGTCTGGTGGCGCGCATGGCACTGCGTGCGCCTGCCGCCTTCGACCCTGAACCGATGATCGAAGGCCTGCGGCTGACGGAAGCGCGGCCCGAGCGGCTGACGCCTGCGCGTCAGCGGGTGATGGAGCTTGCTGCGGAAGGACATGCCTGGACCAAAAGCGGTCTCGCCAATGCAGCGGGCGTTTCCACCAGCGTCATCGATGGTCTTGCCAAACAGGGCATTTTCGAAAGTGTTTTCCTGCCTGCTCCGCCGGTTGTGGCAGAACCGGACCCGAATTATACGGAGCCGCGCCTCGAAGGACCGCAAAAACAGGCCGCCTCTGAAATTCTGGAGGACGTGCAGAAGGGCAGCTTTGCGGTTTCGCTGATTGATGGCGTGACGGGTTCCGGCAAAACGGAAGTCTATTTCGAGGCCGTTGCCGAAACGCTGCGCCAGGGCAAACAGGTTCTCATTCTGCTGCCCGAAATCGCGTTGACCGCGTCGTTTCTGGATCGTTTTCACGATCGTTTCGGCTCTAAACCCGCCGAATGGCACTCTGATCTATCGCCGCGTATGCGCGAAAAGGTCTGGCGTCAGACGGTAACGGGTGAGGTGCGTGTGGTGGCCGGTGCGCGCTCCGCACTGTTCCTGCCCTTCGATAATCTTGGCCTTATCATTGTCGATGAAGAGCACGACCCGGCCTACAAGCAGGAAGATCGCGTCTACTATAATGCCCGTGACATGGCCGTCGTCAGAGCGCGAATCGCAGATTTTCCGGTGGTGCTGGTGTCGGCAACGCCCTCTGTGGAAAGCCAGGTCAACGGAACGTCGGGCCGTTACAACACCATTCATCTGCACACGCGCTTTGGTGATGCGGCGATGCCGGATCTGCATCTGGTCGATATGCGCCGCCACCCGCCAGAGCGGGGTGGGTTTCTGTCGCCGGTATTGCTGCGCGGCATGGCTAAAACCATGGAAAAGGGGGAGCAGTCGCTGCTGTTCCTCAACAGGCGTGGTTATGCGCCACTGACACTGTGCCGTGTGTGCGGCCATCGTTTCCAGTGCCCGCAATGTTCAAGCTGGTTGGTGGAACACCGTTTTCGCAGCCAGCTACAGTGCCACCAATGCGGATATCACCAGCCGACACCCGACCACTGCCCGGAATGCGGCACCTTCGATCATCTGGCCGCCTGCGGACCGGGCGTTGAACGTATTGCCGAAGAGGTCGAGAAACATTTCCCGGACGCTAGAACCATTGTGCTGTCCTCCGATTTGATGGGCGTCAAACGTCTGCGGCTGGAGCTGGAAGCCATCGTCAAGGGTGAGGCGGATATCGTCATTGGCACGCAACTGGTGGCCAAAGGGCATAACTTTCCGCTGATGACTTTGGTGGGCATCGTCGATGCCGATCTTGGTCTTGCCAACGGTGATCCACGTGCGGCAGAGCGTACGTTCCAATTGCTGTCGCAGGTGACGGGCCGCGCGGGCCGAACGGGTCTGAAGAGCCACGGCCTGTTGCAAACCTATCAGCCACAACATCCCGTCATGCAGGCCATCGTGTCGGGCGATGCCGCCGCTTTCTATGAGCGGGAAGTGATTGAGCGCGAAAAAGCGCTGCTGCCACCATTCGGGCGCTTGGCGTCGCTTATTGTTTCTGCTGATACCCGTGCCGAGGCGGAAACCCATGCGCGCGGTTTGCGTGCCTCTGCGCCACAGGCTTCCGGCATCATGCTGCTTGGGCCCGCCGAAGCGCCTCTGGCGCTGATCCGAGGACGTTATCGCTTCCGGCTGCTGGTTCACGGCAAACGCAATTCGGACATGCAGTCCTTCATGCGCGCCATGCTGGCCGGTGGGCCGAAAGAGCGTGGTTCGATCCATGTGCAGGTGGATATCGATCCGCAAAGTTTTCTCTGACCTTCTTTCGATGCAAGGCCCGCCGTGCCATAAGGCGGCAGGGGAATACTGATTTGGGGACAGTTATGGAATTTTATTTTCCAACAGAATTTGGCGAACAACTGGCATTCGGTGCCGCTTTGTTCTCGGCGGTCATCGGCCTGGTCATCATGTTTGCGCCCAGCCTGACGTTTCGTCTTTTTGGGTTGCAATTTGCTGGAGAGCGTCGTGACAGTCTGGTGCTGATCCGCTCTTCGCTTGCGGGCTTCTATCTCGGTTTTGGAGCCAGTGCGTTGCTGCTCGCGCAGCCGATGGTCTACCTCGCATTCGGCGCCTCTTTTGCGCTTGCGGTCTTCGGTGGCGTTCTCTCCATTCTGTCGGATGGAGGCGCAACTGTGCGGAATTGCTTACTTCTGGTTGTGCATTCGGTGCTTGCCGCTTTGCCGCTGATTTACGTTTTCGGATTGGTGTAAGACGCGTTTTGCGTCAATTATGCCGCTGTTGGTGGTCACGAGTGCGTAATTGTGAAAATTTAACGCGCTAGGTCTTGTCCAAAAGACACTTTCCGTTACTACGCGTGTTGCGAGTCCCGGCATCCTATGCTAGACGGACCGCGAAATCGAGATAAGGCAGGGGGGAATTCCGGCCTTTTTCGGGGAAATTGAAACGATTTCAAGAATTTGGCGCGCCGAGGGATCGGCGGCTGCTTCTTGGACGATTAGCAGGGAAAAGGTGCCCGTGGCAGATACCTCCCATAGAACATCCGGTGTGGCGGAAAGGTATGCGTCGTCGCTTTTCGAGCTTGCTCTGGAAGCGGGTGTTGTTGAGGCAGTCAGCTCCGACCTGAACACGTTTCAGGCTATGCTTGATGAAAGCGCGGACCTGAAGCGTCTGGTTGCGAGCCCGGTGTTTTCCGCCGAAGAGCAGTCAAGGGCTATTTCCGCCATTGCAGAAAAGGCCGGTATCTCCGGTCTGTCGGCTAATTTTCTAAAGGTCGTTGCGGGCAATCGCCGTTTGTTTGCCGTGCCCGGCATGATCACTGCCTACCGCGAAATCGCTGCCGCTCATCGTGGCGAAGTCACTGCCGAAGTTACCTCGGCACATGCGCTGGATGAAGCGCAGGAAACTGAACTGAAAGCGGCGCTGAAGAGCGTCACTGGCAAGGATGTAACGGTTGCTTTGACCGTTGATCCATCCGTTCTTGGCGGTCTTATCGTCAAGGTTGGTTCGCGCCAGATCGATACGTCTCTTCGCACCAAACTTTCCACCCTTAAGCTTGCACTGAAAGAGGTTGGCTGATGGATATCCGCGCCGCGGAAATTTCCGCAATTCTAAAAGATCAAATCAAAAATTTCGGCAACGAGGCGGAAGTCTCGGAAGTCGGTCAGGTGCTTTCCGTCGGTGACGGTATTGCCCGCGTTTACGGCCTCGACAATGTTCAGGCCGGCGAAATGGTGGAGTTCCCAGGCGGCATTCGCGGCATGGCACTCAACCTCGAAAACGACAACGTCGGTGTTGTTATTTTCGGTTCTGACCGTGACATCAAGGAAGGCGACACCGTAAAGCGGACTGGCGCTATCGTTGACGTTCCTGTCGGTCCAGAGCTTCTCGGCCGCGTGGTCGACGCTCTCGGTAACCCGATTGACGGCAAGGGCCCAATCAACGCAACACGCCGTTCGCGCGTTGACGTCAAGGCGCCTGGTATCATTCCGCGTAAGTCGGTTCATGAGCCTATGTCGACCGGCCTCAAGGCCATCGATGCTCTGATCCCGGTTGGTCGTGGCCAGCGCGAGCTCGTCATCGGCGACCGACAGACCGGCAAGACCGCGATCATTCTCGATACGATTCTGAACCAGAAGGCCATTCACGACAATGGCCCGGACAGCGAAAAGCTGTACTGCGTTTACGTTGCTATCGGCCAGAAGCGTTCGACTGTTGCCCAGTTCGTGAAGGTTCTGGAAGAGCGTGGCGCTCTCCAGTACTCGATCATCGTTGCTGCAACGGCGTCCGACGCTGCTCCGATGCAGTATCTCGCACCGTTTGCCGGTTGCGCGATGGGTGAATATTTCCGTGACAACGGTATGCATGCGCTGATCGGTTACGACGACCTTTCCAAGCAGGCTGTTGCTTACCGTCAGATGTCGCTTCTTCTGCGTCGTCCTCCGGGCCGCGAAGCTTATCCTGGCGACGTTTTCTACCTGCATTCGCGTCTGCTCGAGCGTGCTGCCAAGATGGGTGACGCTGCTGGCAACGGTTCGCTGACGGCTCTGCCGGTCATCGAAACACAGGGTAACGACGTTTCCGCGTTTATTCCGACCAACGTGATCTCGATCACCGACGGCCAGATCTTCCTTGAAACCGACCTGTTCTATCAGGGTATCCGCCCGGCTGTTAACGTCGGTCTGTCGGTGTCCCGCGTTGGTTCTGCCGCGCAGATCAAGGCGATGAAGCAGGTTGCCGGGTCGATCAAGGGCGAGCTTGCTCAGTACCGCGAAATGGCAGCGTTTGCCCAGTTCGGTTCTGACCTTGATGCCTCCACGCAGCGTTTGCTGAACCGTGGTGCACGTCTGACAGAATTGCTCAAGCAGCCACAGTTCTCCCCGCTCAAGACGGAAGAACAGGTTGCCGTGATCTTTGCTGGTGTAAACGGTTATCTGGACAAGGTTCCTGTTGCCGACATCGGCCGGTTCGAGCAGGGTCTGCTTTCCTACCTTCATTCGGAAGGCAAGGCGATCCTCGACACCATCCGCACGGAAAAGGCTGTTAGCGACGACACCAAGGGCAAGCTGAAAACTGCTCTTGAGACCTTCGCCAAGTCTTTCTCCTGATTAGGCTCATGACTGGGACGGATAACGGATGCCTTCACTAAAGGATCTGAAAAACCGCATTGCCTCCGTAAAGGCGACGCAGAAGATTACCAAGGCGATGAAAATGGTCGCTGCGGCGAAGCTTCGGCGCGCCCAGGAAGCTGCGGAGGCCGCCCGGCCTTACTCGCAGCGCATGGGTGCCGTGCTCGCCAATATCGCTCAGGCGGTAGAGGCAGACGTTGCTCCGGTTCTGATGACTGGCACGGGCAAGGACGATGTGCATCTGCTCGTCGTCTGCACAGCCGAGCGCGGGCTTTGTGGCGGTTTCAACAGCCAGATTTCCCGTTTTGCCCGCGATCAAGCCCGCAAGCTGATCGCCCAAGGCAAGACGGTCAAGATCATGACCGTCGGCAAAAAGGGCTACGACAGCCTGCGCCGCGAATTCTCATCCAACATCATTGAGCGCATTGAACTGCGCGACGTGAAGAGGGTTGGTTTCGAAAACGCGGATGGCATCGCCAAGAAGATCATCGCGCGCTTCAATGCCGGTGAGTTCGACGTCTGCACGCTGATCTATTCCGAGTTCAAATCGGTTATCAGCCAGATTCCGACAGGTTTGCAGCTTATTCCTGCTGCGGTTCCTGCCACTCAGGTTGAGCAGAACGCGACGACCGCAATATATGAATATGAGCCGGATGCGGCTTCCATTCTGGAAGACCTTATTCCGCGCAACATTTCGGTTCAAGTTTTCCGGGCACTGCTCGAAAACGTTGCGGGCGAAATGGGTGCTAAAATGAGCGCGATGGATAACGCCACGCGCAACGCCGGTGAAATGATCCACAAGTTGACGCTGTCTTACAACCGTCAACGTCAGGCTCAGATTACCAAGGAACTGATCGAAATCATTTCGGGCGCGGAAGCGCTCTGAGGTTAAGGAAAGAGGGTAAGGATAATGGCTAAGGCAGCTACCCCCAAGAAAACCGCAGCGAGCACAACCGCGACCGGCAAGGTTACGCAGGTTATCGGCGCTGTTGTCGACGTGGCGTTCGAAGGCGAACTGCCTGCGATCCTCAACGCGGTAGAAACTGACAATAACGGCAACCGTCTGGTTCTCGAAGTCGCTCAGCACCTCGGTGAGAACGTTGTTCGCACGATCGCCATGGACTCGACCGAAGGTCTGGTTCGCGGTCAGGCCGTTCGTGACACGGGCGCACCGATCACCGTTCCTGTTGGTCCTGAGACACTCGGCCGTATCATGAACGTCATCGGCGAGCCGGTTGACGAAGCAGGTCCGCTGGTCACATCCGGCAAGCGCGCAATCCACCAGGAAGCGCCTTCCTACGTTGATCAGTCCACCGAAGGCCAGATTCTTGTAACCGGCATCAAGGTCGTCGACCTTCTCGCGCCTTACGCAAAGGGCGGCAAGATCGGCCTGTTCGGCGGCGCCGGCGTTGGCAAGACCGTTCTGATCATGGAACTGATCAACAACGTCGCCAAGGCGCACGGTGGTTATTCGGTGTTTGCTGGCGTGGGTGAACGTACCCGCGAAGGCAACGACCTTTACCACGAAATGATCGAGTCCGGCGTGAACAAGCTGGGCGGCGGCGAAGGCTCCAAGGCTGCGCTCGTTTACGGCCAGATGAACGAACCCCCAGGTGCGCGCGCGCGCGTTGCTCTGACAGGTCTGACAATCGCTGAAGACTTCCGCGACAAGGGCCAGGACGTTCTGTTCTTCGTGGACAACATCTTCCGCTTCACGCAGGCTGGTTCTGAAGTGTCGGCTCTTCTGGGTCGTATTCCTTCAGCTGTGGGTTATCAGCCCACGTTGGCAACCGACATGGGCCAGATGCAGGAACGCATCACCACCACGACCAAGGGTTCGATCACCTCGGTTCAGGCTATTTACGTGCCTGCCGATGACTTGACCGACCCGGCGCCAGCAACATCGTTCGCCCACTTGGACGCAACGACGGTTCTGTCGCGTTCGATCGCTGAAAAGGGTATTTACCCGGCTGTTGACCCGCTCGACTCCACGTCGCGCATGCTCGACCCGTTGATCGTTGGCCAGGAGCACTACGATATCGCCCGTAAGGTTCAGTCGACCTTGCAGCGTTATAAGGCTCTTCAAGACATCATCGCCATCCTCGGCATGGACGAACTGTCTGAAGAAGACCGTTTGGCTGTTGCGCGCGCTCGTAAGATCGAACGCTTCCTGTCCCAGCCGTTCTTCGTTGCCGAAGTCTTCACCGGTTCTCCGGGCAAGCTCGTGGCTCTCGAAGACACGATCAAGGGCTTCAAGGGTCTGGTTAACGGCGAGTATGATCACCTGCCGGAAGCTGCGTTCTACATGGTCGGTTCGATGGAAGAAGCCGTCGAAAAGGCCAAGAAGATGGCTGCTGAAGTCGCCTGATAATCTATCAAAAGGGCGCGTGGCTTTTTCACGCGCCTTTGCCCGTCGCGCAACATAGAAGAAGTGAATAGCCATGGCCGACACTTTCAAATTCGAACTTGTTTCTCCGGAGCGCCTGCTCGTATCCGAAACGGTCACTGAAGTTGTCATTCCGGCCACGCTTGGCGAAATGACAATTCTGCCGAACCATGCGCCTGTGATGACCACCATCAAGCCGGGTCTGGTGACCGTGAAGTTTGCTTCTGGTGAAACACACAAATACGTGGTTTTCGGTGGCTTCGCAGATATTTTGCAGACCGGCTGCACCCTGCTTGCCGAGTCCGCGACATCGGCTGATGATATCAGCCCGGATGATTTGCAGAAGCGTATCGATGCTGCCCGCTCTGAAATTCAGGAAGGCAACCATCACCACGAGCATCTCACCAAGCTCGAAAAGCATCTCTATGAATTGACGAACCTGCATGAGGTTCTCGTCGCCGCTTGAAAGCACCGGGCGGGTTCGAAAGAATGACTGCCCACAAAAGCGGAAACATCGAGCGGCCCTTATGGGCCGCTTTTTGTTTTTAAGATATTGCGCATGATTGCGGTTTTCTATGCGTACGAAGTCTGTAGAGATGAATATCTTTCCGCTCCGGGTCAGTTGCGTTGTCGATCGTTCGAGGTTTTGGAATGTCCGCGAAATCTGCTTATCAAATGGTAAACCGTATATCCCGGCGCGATGGTGTGGTCTCAGTGGGCAATCGCGCTGTTCCAGAAGAAGTGCCGGTGGCTTTTTCCTATGGCGGATCGACCCATGCGGTGATGATGGCAACCCCTGCCGATCTTGAGGATTTTGCCATTGGCTTCAGCCTGACAGAAGGAATTATTGCGGACCGTTCCCAAATCGAGTCCATTGAGGTGTTACAAACCGAGCAGGGCTACGATGTGCAGGTGACGCTGTTCAATGAGCAGGCCGATGCCTTGCGCGCCCGTAGGCGTCATATGGCCGGGCCGGTCGGCTGCGGGCTTTGTGGCATCGAATCCATTGAGCAGGCCGTGCGTCCTATTCCCGATGTCTCACGGTCGCAGCTGACGTTGCATGCCGATGAACTGACCACTGCGATGAGCGCATTGAATGATGCGCAGCCGATTTATCGCGAGACGCGCGCCGTTCACGGAGCCGGTTTCTATATTCCGGGTGAGGGCCTGGTTGCGGTTCGTGAAGATGTGGGACGGCACAATGCGTTGGATAAGTTGGCCGGTGCGGTGATGCGTGCAGGCCGCAGGGGGTCAGAAGGCGTGGTGGTTGTCACCAGCCGTATCTCTGTGGAAATGGTGCAGAAGGCCGCCATTATTGGCAGTCCGATTTTGGCGGCGGTGTCCGCCCCCACGGCGCTTGCCATCGAAACCGCAGATAAAGCCGGAATGACCCTCGTTGCGCTTGTGCGAGGGGATGATCTGGAAATCTTCACGCATTCAAGCCGGATCGAGATAGACGGGCTCGATGTCGAGTAATAGCCAGCATTCATTTTGAATTTCGCGTCGGCTTTGATATTCGTCATATGCATCATACCCGAAATAGCGGCACGGGCTGCCTTGTGAGGCTTGTTCCGGGAGAGCCATATGCAGCATGACATGATTCCGAAAGTGCGCAGCGTTGCCCCGGAGACCGATTTTGGTCCGTGGCTCGCCAAGGCATCCGTGCTGATTATCGATGACGAACCGGGCATGCGTAATTTCCTCATGCGAACGCTGGAAAGCCGTTGCGGTTTTGTGGATGAAGCCGCCGATACCGCAGAAGCCAGCCGCAAGCTGGATGAGCGGCATTTCGATATCGTGATTCTCGACAATATCATGCCGAAGAAAACCGGCTTGGAATGGCTGGCGGAGCAGCGGGCGATCGGCTTTTACGCGGACGCCATCCTGATGACCGCCTATGCCGATCTTGATACGGCCATTCAGGCCATTCGGGCTGGCGCTGCTGATTTCGTGCTGAAGCCGTTTCGATCCAACCAAATCCTCAATGCCATCTCGCGTGCATTGGACAGGTCCAATCTGCGGCGCGAAAATTCCGCGCTGAAATACCAATTGAAAACCGCGTCCGACCATATTTTCCTGCGTGATCGGCTGGTGGGGAGTTCCGCTACGGTTCAACAGACGCGCGATATGATCAGCCGCGTCGCACCACTTCCGACCTCGGTTTTGCTGACCGGCGAATCCGGTACGGGCAAGGAGGTTCTTGCGCGCTCCATCCATGAATTGTCGGACCGGGCCAGCAAACCCTTTGTTCCGATCAACTGCGCGGCCATCCCTGCCGATATGCTGGAAACGGAACTGTTCGGGCATGTCAAAGGCGCTTTCACCGGTGCAGAAAGTCGTCGTGAGGGGCTGTTTCTGCATGCGCAGGGCGGCACGCTGTTTCTGGATGAGATTGGCGAAATGCCCGTTGCGTTGCAAAGCAAGCTGCTGCGTGTGATCGAAGACCGCAAGGTGCGACCGGTGGGTGCCGAGCGGGAAGTTCCTGTCGATATACGTTTCGTCTTCGCCACCAATGCCGATCTGGCGGCTGAGGTGGAGGGCGGGCGGTTCCGGGCGGATTTGTTTTATCGCATCAACGTCATGCAGATTTATCTCGCGCCGCTGCGAGACCGCGAACATGACGTCTTCGAACTGACCGATCTTTTCATGAATAAGTTATCGCAACAACTCGGTATGCCGCCCGTTGCCATTGATGATACGGTGCGGGCCATGTTGCTCGCCTATCATTGGCCGGGCAATGTGCGGGAGTTGCGCAACTTCATTGAGCGCAGCCTTATTCTCGGTCGTTTTCCCTTGGACTTGCGGGGTGGCGTTTCCGCCCCCACCGCATCCGGCACTTTGGAAGAGGTGGAGCGGCGGCATATTCTGGCGGTGATGGAGGAAGTAGCGGGTAACCGGGACGAGGCGGCGCGGAGGCTCGGCATATCCCGCAAAACGATAGACCGCAAAATGTCGTTCTGGCATGGCTGAGAAACCGGCTGCGCCCAACCCCATAAACCCTGTGCGGTCAGTCCGTTTTCGGTTGCTGGCCATCGCGCTGTTGCCGACGCTGGTGATATTGCCGTTGTTGCTCGGTGTGACCATGGTGAGATGGAGCGGCAAGTTCGATGCGTTGCTCATCACCAAGGTCAATAGCGACCTGACAGTGGCGCACCAATATCTAGCGACCATTCTGGAAAACACCGGAGAGCGTCTGGAGGCCATCACCGGTTCATCGCGTTTGCGCGACATTGTTGTTGAAGGACAAGCTGCCCCGCTGGCAGGCTTTCTGGAAGAAAACCGCGAAAAACTGGGCCTCGATTTTTTGCTGGTTGTCGATGGCAAGGGTGCCGTGACCGCAAGTGCTGGCACGGCAGCAACGCAATTGCGTGTTGACTGGCCGGTACGGTCCACGGCTCTTGCCGGCAAAGCATCCTATGCGATGGATGTTTTCTCAGAAAAGGAATTGCAGGCTCTTTCTCCGTCCTTGGCTAAAAGGGCGCGGCTGGAGATTGTTTCGACGACGAATGTGGACAGTGAAGCACACAAAGTCGAAACGCGTGGGATGATGATCCACGCGGCAAGCCCCTTGCGTCTGCCGGGTAGCGAGCCGATGGCGCTGGTCGGCGGCAAGCTGCTCAATCAAAACCTCGATTTCATCGATACGATCAACGATCTTGTATACCGCGAGGCCAGCCTGCCCGAAGGCAGCCAAGGCACAGCGACTTTGTTTCTGGATGACGTGCGCATCAGCACCAATGTCCGGCTTTTTGAAAATCGCCGGGCTTTGGGAACTAGGGTGTCAGAGGCGGTGCATTCCGCCGTGCTCGGCGCGGGTCAGGTCTGGCTGGATAGCGCTTTTGTCGTCAATGACTGGTATATTTCCGCCTACGAACCGTTGGTGGATAGCTACGGCAAACGTGTCGGTATGCTGTATGTCGGCTTTCTGGAAGCGCCATTTGCGCGGGCAAAATACGAAACACTGGGCTCCGTTATCGCGGCGTTTTTGGGCATCACCATTCTCAGTATTCCGGTGTTCCTGCGTTGGGCGAGAGGCATCTTCAAACCTCTGGAGCGGATGACGCAGACCATTTCCCAGGTGGATGAGGGTGATCTGGGCGCGCGCACCGGGCTTGCCCCAACCGGAGATGAAATCGGTCAGGTGGCCGTGCATCTGGATGAGTTGCTGGAGCGGCTTCAGCAGCGGGAAGGGGAACTTCGGGCCTGGAATGAAGAGTTGAACGTGCGTGTAGAGCAGCGGACGCAGGAATTGCAGCTTGCGAACTTACGCCTCGAGGCCACCACCAAACAACTGGTCATGTCCGAAAAGCTGGCGACCATCGGCGAGATTACGGCTGGCGTCGCGCATGAGATCAACAACCCCATCGCCGTCATTCAGGGCAATCTGGAAGTGGCGCGCAGCATGCTGGGTGATCAGGCCGATGTGGCGAAAACCGAGTTCAACCTGATCGACGAGCAGGTTGATCGCATCAGTAGAATTGTCGGCAAACTTCTGCAATTTGCCCGACCGGAAGAATTTGCCGGCTACGTAGAGCGTCAAAGCCCCTCGACTGTCATTTCGGACTGTATGCCGTTGGTGAAACATGTGCTCAACCGGGCTGGCATTGAGGTTATACGTCGCGACGAGGCGATGGGGCTTCTGGCCATGAACCGGACGGAATTGCAGCAGGTGCTGGTTAACCTCATCGTCAATGCCGCACATGCGATGCCGGATGGCGGCACCCTCTCGCTTGGTTGCGTGGACGAGGACCGGCATGGCTCTCAAGGCGTGGCCATCACTGTGTCTGATACGGGTGTCGGCATGAGCGAAGAAGTGGTGGGCCGAATTTTCGATCCTTTCTTCACGACGAAACGCCAAGAAGGTACGGGCCTTGGTCTTTCCGTCAGCCAAATGTTGATTGCGCGTCAGGGCGGGGAGATCAGCGTGAAAAGCGCGTTGGGTGCCGGAACGGCATTTACGGTGTGGTTGCCGCAGGCGCGCTGACTGGTGTTTCCGCCCATCTAACACGGACGAAAAAACGGCGGACATATGGACATTTTGTCGCGCCGCCTTGGACATTTTGTCTCAATAGACCAATCCCTTAGAGCTATCGTTTTGATAAACAACAATTTAGTGTCTGGCACGCGAATTGCTGAGAGGTGTGGGCAACACTAGGCCTTTGTGTAAGAGCGTCCCGAAGAAGGAGCCGCCGCGCATTGGTCCGTGGGCTTGGGACATTGTTTCGGAAGGGTGAGGGCGTGGCCTGCAAGTTCAGCCGCAGGTCACGCAACGAGGACCGAAGCGAATAGCAACATCCAAATTCATCGCATTGGCTGCGATGAATGGAGGGACACACACATGACTGCGACCAACGAAACATTCGCGCCAGGGGCGACGAATGCCGGTCTTCTGGACCGTGAAAGAATCATCGCCAAACCTGGCTTCAACCGTTGGCTGGTTCCACCAGCGGCGCTTGCCATCCACCTTTGCATCGGCATGGCCTATGGCTTTTCGGTATTCTGGCTGCCGCTGACCAAGGCTATCGGCATCACCTCATCGGTCGCCTGTACCGATCTCAATCTTGCTTCGGCTCTGTTTACGACGACCTGCGACTGGCGCGTTTCCGACCTTGGCTGGATTTATACGCTGTTCTTCGTGCTTTTGGGCTGCTCTGCGGCCATCTGGGGTGGCTGGCTGGAACGGGCCGGGCCGCGTAAGGCCGGTTTCGTCTCGGCGATTTGCTGGTGCGGTGGCATGACGGTTGCTGCCATCGGCATCATGACACACCAATTGTGGTTGATGTGGTTCGGCGCCGGTGTCATCGGCGGTATTGGCCTTGGCCTCGGTTATATTTCTCCGGTTTCTACTTTGATCAAGTGGTTTCCGGACCGTCGCGGCATGGCAACCGGAATGGCCATCATGGGCTTCGGTGGTGGTGCGATGATCGGTGCGCCGCTTGCGGACGCGCTGATGCGCCATTTCCGCACCGATGTTTCCATCGGCGTTTGGGAAACGTTCCTTGTCATGGCGGCGATCTATTTCGTATTCATGATGGCCGGTGCATTTGGTTATCGCATTCCGCCTGCGGGCTGGAAGCCTGAAGGCTGGACAGCACCTGCTGCCAAAAACTCGATGATCACCACCCGTCACGTTCACCTGAAAAACGCGCACAAGACCAAGCAGTTCTGGATGATCTGGCTGGTTCTCTGCCTCAACGTGTCGGCAGGCATCGGTGTTCTCGGCATGGCATCGCCCATGTTGCAGGAAATCTTTGCCGGTTCGCTTCTCGGTTTGCCGGATGTGAAGTTTGCGGATCTGAACACCGAACAGCTGGCATCGATTGCCGCCATTGCCGCCGGTTTCACCGGTCTGCTGTCGGTCTTCAATATTGCGGGTCGCTTCTTCTGGGCGTCGCTGTCTGACCGCATTGGCCGCAAGGCAACCTACTTTACCTTCTTTGCTCTCGGCATCGTGCTTTATGCATCTGCGCCTTGGGCGGCAGGCATTGGCAACAAGGCGCTGTTCGTGGGTATGCTCTGCATCATCGTTTCGATGTATGGCGGTGGTTTTGCGACGATCCCGGCCTATCTGGCCGATATTTTCGGTACGCAATTCGTCGGTGCTATTCACGGACGTCTGCTGACGGCGTGGGCAACGGCTGGCATCATCGGTCCGGTCGTGGTGAATTACATTCGTGAAGCACAGATCGCGGCCGGCATTCCGCGTGCGCAGGTCTATGACTTCACCATGTATATTCTGGCCGGCATGCTGGTTCTCGGCCTCATCGCCAACCTGCTCGTCAAGCCACTTGAGGACAAGTGGTACATGTCGGACGCGGAAGTGGCGGCACTTCAGGCCAAAACAACGGCTGCAAGCAGCGGTCCATCCGGCTCCTTCGGCATTGGCAAGGGCGGCTTTGACGCCAAGGCTGCGATTGCCTGGGCCGTTGTCGGTATCCCGATTGTCTGGGGCATCTGGATCACGTTGCAGAAGACGTTCGTTCTGTTCACCTGATCAGAGCAAAAAAAGAAGGCGGCTTTCGGGCCGCCTTTTTGCATTTGTGAGGTCTGATTGTCAGAACTCGGTCCATTTTGCTGCCGCAGACGATGATGATGCGGAGATGCCGTGTCTGGCTGCGGACACCAGCCGATGAACCGGCGAGGCATCGTGCGTGCTGGTGGCATTGTCTTGCGTTGCTGCCGTCGTGTGCCCCACATTGAACTGCGTCAGCAATTGCCGCAGGCTTTCCGCTTCACGGGCGAGGCCATGGCTTGCGGCGGTGGTCTCTTCCACCATCGCGGCATTTTTCTGGGTGGCCTGATCCATGAGGTTCACGGCGTCATTGATTTCAGCAAGTCCGGTGGCCTGTTCTCGCGTTGCCTCAACAATTGCCGAAACATTCATATCGATCTGGCCGACCTGTTCTGCGATTTGTTTCAGCGCATCACCCGTTTGGCCGACGAGTTCCACGCCATTGGAAACCTGTTCGCGTGATTTATTGATCAGATTCTTGATCTCCTTGGCGGCACTTGCGGAGCGTTGGGCAAGCTCACGAACCTCCTGCGCCACCACCGCAAACCCCTTTCCAGCCTCGCCTGCACGCGCGGCCTCCACGCCGGCATTCAGAGCCAACAGATTGGTCTGGAAGGCGATGTCGTCGATGACGCCGATGATGTTTGTGATTTCGCCAGAGGACTGGGAAATCTCGTCCATGGCGCCGATGGCGCGGTGAACGATGGCACCGGAGCGCTCGGCACTCTGCTTGGTGGAACTCACCAGCTTGCCTGCTTCATCGGCGCGCCGGCTGGAATCCGTCACAGTCGTGGTGATTTCTTCCAGTGCCGCCGCGCTTTCCTCCAGAGAGGCAGCCTGCTGCTCGGTGCGGCGGGCCAGCTGGTCTGCGGCGGCGCGAATTTCTGAGGAGCCGGAGGCTATGGTTGAGGCATTATGCGACACCGTCTGCATCGTCGATCGTAGCGTCTTGATGACCTCGTTGAAGTCAGCCCGCAGGGCCTCCATGCTGGGAACGAACGGCGTATCCAGATGCTGGCGAAGTTCACCTTCGGCCAGTGAACGCAAGGCATGTCCCAGTGTCGAGATTGCACTCATGCGCGGCGTTACGTCGGTCGCGAATTTTACAACCTTGTAGACCTGGCCCTTATCATTGAGGATGGGATTGTATGCGGCCTGAATCCAGACCTCCTTGCCGTTTTTGCCGTAACGCACGAACTCGTCGGAAATAAATTCTCCGCTGGCCAGACGTTTCCAGAAGTCCGCATAGGCGCTGGAGGCAGCATGGGATGGCTCGCAGAACAGACGGTGATGTTTGCCAACAATCTCGCCTAGATTATAGTTTAGTGTTTTGCAAAAATTTTCATTGGCGGTGATGATTTCACCGGTCGGTGTAAATTCGATGACCGCTTGAGACCGGGATATGGCCTCCAGTTTGCTATTGTCTTCCTCAGCCTTGCGTTTTTTGGCGGTGATATCGGTGGCGATCTTCACGACCTTGTAGGCCTTGCCGTTGCGGTAAACAGGGTTGTAAGACGCCTCGATCCAGATTTCTTTGCCGTCTTTTCGGACGCGTTTGTACTGGCTGGCATCGAATTTTCCGCCGCCAAGACTTTTCCAGAAAGCGGCGTAATCTGCGGAGTCGGCGTATTCGCGATCACAGAAAATACGATGATGTTGGCCGACGATTTCCTGCAGCGTATACCCCAGTGCCGCGCAGAAATTTTCGTTGGCAGTCAGGATCGTGCCCGTCAGATCGAATTCGATCATGGCCTGAGACATCGAAAAAGCATTCAGGACGTTTCTATTATCCGCGTTTTTTCCCAGCCAAAGCATAGTGCCTCCAAACGAGCTGAAATGCCGCGGCAGTGCATTTTAATTCAATGTCGCGTGCGTGTTGATTCCCGGGTCAAGTTGCGGGAACGATAAATTTCATTCTCTAGTTTTATTAGATATTATTAATATTAAAACTACGTTGACGAGATTAAGGAAGTAAGTTCAATTTTTAAATTGCAGCACAATGGCGCTTTATGGCGCGCGAAGCCGAAGTAGAACCAAAAAACACGCCGCTCGAATTATTCAGGCAGCGTGTTCAACTTTTATTGCGGATTTTTGGAGAAGCGGCACTTAAGCAGCCAAATCTTCCAAGTCCGAGCCCTTGAACATCTTGGCGAGGTTCAAGAAACAAATCATGCCATGTTCATTGGCAATGATACCTTCCGAGAAGGACTTGTCAAAAGACGCGGATACTTCCGGCACGGGCTGAACCTGGATCGCAGGGATCGTCAGAATGTCCGATACGCGATCCACCAACATGCCGATGACCATGTTGTGCACTTCAGCAACGACGATGGCGCTGCGCTCATTGGCGACAGTGCTTTTCATGCCGAGCTTGTAGGCAAGATCGATAATCGGAATAACCGAGCCGCGCAGGTTCATCACGCCGATGACGTCTTTGGGGGCATGAGGAATAGGTGTCGAGGGAGCCCAGCCACGAATTTCACGGATCGTGGTGGTTTTGACGCAGAACTCCTGATCGTGCAGCCGGAACGCAATGATTTCCAGAGTGTCGCCGCCGAAATTCGCAGAATTAATCGTAACCATCAGAATTCTTCCCAATCCTTGTTCTGGGCTAGTGCAAGCGCACCGACGCTTGCGTATCCGGATTTTGGCATCCTGCCTGGTGTACGAACAACCGGTGCTCTTTCTTCCGGCTTCATTCGCGTATTCATAACAGAAGATTGTTTCCCAAATCTAAACTGAGTTAACAAATCGCGCAGAACATCAGCTTCATGTGCAAGGCTGTGGCTGGCAGCCGTTGTTTCTTCCACCATCGCCGCATTTTGCTGCGTATTGATGTCCATTGCCTCAACAGCATGGTTGATTTCTTTCAGGCCGCCGGCCTGTTCACGAGCTGTTTCCACGATTGCAACGACGTTGTTGTTGATCTCTGCAACCTGCATAACGATCTTGTCCAGCGCCTTGCCGGTTTCTCCCACCAGATCGACGCCTTCTTTGACCTGTTCAGACGATGTGGTGATGAGCGTCTTGATTTCCTTGGCGGCCCGCGCAGAGCGTTGCGCAAGTTCACGCACTTCCTGTGCAACAACTGCAAAGCCTTTACCCGCCTCACCGGCGCGGGCGGCCTCGACACCAGCATTCAGCGCAAGAAGGTTGGTCTGGAACGCAATGTCGTCGATGACGCTGATAATATTGCTGATTTCGTTCGAGGATTGCGAAATACGGCCCATCGCCTGAATGGCTTTGCTGACCACGGCCCCGGAATGTTCCGCCCCTGCCTTTGTCTTTGCAACCAGTTCCCCCGATTCCTCGGCGCGCACCGTGTTCTGGGCGATGGTTCTGGTGATTTCATTCAGCGCCGCAGAGGTTTGCTCGACAGCTGCCGCCTGCTGCTCCGTGCGCTTGGCTAGATTGTCCGAGGCTTCGCTGACTTCCCGTGATCCGGTTGCGATGCCGCCCACGCTGTCAGCGACATTGCGCATCGCGCCCTGCAATTTTTCCAGCGAACTGTTCAGATCCTGACGGACCTTTTCCAGTGTGGGTATGAAGGGCGTGTGGATCGTGGCTGTCAGATCGCCATTGGAAAGCGCTGTGAGGCTTTCGGCAAGCTCGTCAACCGCGCGCACCCGTTCGGTCACGTCCGTGGCAAACTTCACGACTTTGAGGACTTTGCCATCCTCATCGATGATCGGATTATAAGAGGCCTGAATCCACACCACTTTGCCGCCCTTGCCAATGCGTTTGAACTCGGCAGAGATGAACTCGCCTGCAGCGAGATTGTGCCAGAAGTCTTTGTACGCAGTGCTGTTTCGGAACTCTTCCTCGCAGAAAATGCGGTGGTGCTGACCGCGAATTTCGTTCAGGCTGTATCCGAGGCAGGAGAGGAAGTTTTCGTTGGCGGTGATGATTTCACCCGTGGTCGTGAATTCGATAACCGCCTGAGCCCGCGAGATCGCATCGAGTTTTCCTGCGTCTTCAGCGGATTTGAGCCGTGCATCTGTGATAACGGTTGCGAGCTTGATGACGCTCTTGACCTTACCGCCGATGATGATGGGGTTGTAGGACGCCTGAATCCAGATTTCGCGACCACCATTGGCAATTCTCTTGTACTGCTGCGCGTCGTATTTGCCTTCGCCCAGATTTTTCCAGAAGGTACGGTACTCCGGGCTTTGCACATAGGCCGGTTCGCAAAACATGCTGTGGTGTTTGCCAAGAATGTGCTCGGCGCTATAGCCCATCGCACGGCAGAAGTTTTCATTGGCAGACAGAATTTTTCCGTTGGTATCGAACTCGATCATTGCTTGGGACTGGCCCAAAGCAGTGAGAACAGATTTTGCATGCGTTCCAAGAAAAGAGAGCATGTGGATGAAACTCCGTTGCAATGAGCAACCCGTGCCCCTGCGGCTTTTGCTGTTGCGCGCGGACAAGATCAGTTTGGCTTCGTTCTAACCGCCAACTGTTCAAGGCAACAACAATTCATCTACAATAACATATTTAAGAATATCTGAATTTGCTGAATGTTGACATTCGATTAAAGCTTTACGCAAAAAATAGTAACGGCGGCTTTGCCTGTAACAAAATCAGTACTCTTTTTCGTAAAAAATACCTGCCGCACCTTCTCCGTCGCCGCCCGCTTCTCCGCGCAACTTCACGCCGCGCCCGACATCCAGATTGATGATGGCTTTGGCGCCGGAGCTTCCGCTCTGCTGAAGTTCCAGATAGGTGCGTTCATTCAAATATTTGCCGGCAGAAACACGCGCCTGACCTTCCGAATCCGTGGAAATGTCGAGATCGTCAATGCCCAGATTGCTGCGCAGGCTATCAAAGAGCGATGTCGAGCGCCCGCCCGCCAACTGCCCTGCGGCATCTGCCAGCCTTGCGATTTGCAGAGCCGAAAGCTTGGACATGGATTGTCCGAAAATCAGCTGCGCCATCACTTCGTCTTGCGGCAAGGCTGGCGATGAGGTGAATGCAAAAGCCGGATCGTTGGCGTTTCCGGTGACTGAAATCGTGACGGTCGTGGAACCGGCCGTCGATTCCGCGGCCATATTGAGGACGGGCACAAGGCCCCCGCCAAAGGTGATGTCGCCGGTGGTGAAGTCCAGACGCCGGGTCAGAATTTCCAATCTGCCACGCTTCATCTCGAAGCCACCGGACACCACCGGGTCAACGGCTGTGCCTTTGACCGTCAAGCTACCCGTCAGCTCCGCATCGATGCCACGGCCACGAACGAAGATACCGCTCGGCGCATTGACCTGAAGATCCAGGGTGATGGGGGAGGAACTGCCGCTGCCGCCCTTGTCGGCGTTCAGCTTTTGCTGCTGCAAACGCACGGCGGCGGGCGCGTTTTTGTGCTTCATATCGATTTGCGCCAGAGACGCGGGCAGACGTTCTGGAATGGTGATAGCGCTTTTCTCAAGCGTAATCGTGCCGCCCAGCACAGGAGAGTTCAGGGCAGGGCCTTTCAGTGTCAGGGTGCCGCTGGCATTGGTGGTGAACAGCGTTCCGTCATTATAGGCGGCGCGATTGAGGGTGATGGTGATATCGGCAGGGAAACCGGAGCCGGGCGTGATGCCGATGGTGCCCGAGCCGGATATCGTACCCCCGCCCGCAAGCTGGCCGGTCAATCTGGAAATCGTGGCCCTATCGCGATCAAAACTGATCGCGGCACCAAGGTTGTTGACCGTGAGGTTGCGGCGCACATCGGTGACGCGCGTGCCATTTGTGGTGATGCCGCCGGTGATGATGGGAGCACTGGCGGTGCCTTCTATCTTGACATCGATAGCGGCAGAGCCAGCGACATCAAACCCTTGTGCCGCTGTTTGCGCAGCCACTGCGCCAAACGGCAAATTGCCTTTGAACGCCATCGACAAAGGCCGGTTGCCACTAATGCCGAGCGTGCCACCGCCGGACAGCGCAAGGCCACCCTGCGCGGTGACACTGGTGTCCAGACGCAATGTGCCGCCTGCAAAACGGCCGTTGGCTTTGATGCCAAGCGCATCGAGACCGGCTGCACGGGTTTGGCTGACCGCCGCATCGGCCCATGTCAGGTCATAATCGACTGACGGATCAGCGGAGGCACCTTTCGCGGTTATCGTGCCGGATATGGTTCCAGCCGCATCGAGGCCTGGGGAAAAGGCATTGGCCAGACTGGCGGGGAGGGCGCGTATGGTGGCGTTGATATCAAGCGCCGATCCTGCCGTGCCGTTGACGTCCACACGCCCATTTCCGGTCTGAATGGTAAGGCCGGCAATACGCGCCGTGCCGTTGTTAATGGCGATAGAGGTCGGCTGCGCAAGTTTCACCGGAATGCCGAGGGGCGAAGCCGAAAAGGCATCGACCTTCACCGTCATCGGGGCTGCACCCGTATCGGCGCTGCCTTTGAGCACCAACGGTGCGTTGTCGTAACGCGCAGTCAGGTCGAATGCGGTTGCCGTTCCAGCGTGATTGATATCGAGGTTCAAACTGGAAATGTTGGCAGCACCGGCATTGATCGTTTCCGCCGTCACCTTGCCATTGGCTGCAAGTGCGACCAAATCATCGATCTTGAGATCGGCCACAAGCTTGGAAACCTTGGTGGTTCCCTGACCGATGGTGCCGCTGATAGCACGGATGGTTGCGGCTATCTTGCCATCCGCATTGGAAAGCGCCACGTCGCCCTTTACATCACCATTGGCCTGCTGGGCAGCAAGCGCCGCCAGCAACGAAACGTCGGGGAAGTCGAAGCTGAGAGTGCCGGATGGCAGGAATTGTGGTGTGAATTGCAAATTGCCAGTCAGCACATTGCGCCCAACCGTGACATTCAGTTGCGGGATCGCGGTGCCGTTTTCGGCTTGAAGCAATTGAGCGGAAGCATCGATGACCTGCCCATCCAGCGAACCGCTGGCCTGCAATTGTGCTTGCGGCGCGTTGAGATCGGCTTTGCCGTTGGCAGAGACCTTCAGCGCTTCAAGCGCGCGACCTGCCAGCGTGGCTTTGGCCGAATTGAGGCTGACCTTGAAATCGGCAGCGGTCAGTGGGCCATTGGCTTCCAGCGAAAAGCCCAGTGCACCGGCTGCCTGTGGCGTCAGCTTTTCAAGCGCGGGCAAGCGCCCGCCAAGCGTTGCGACCACATTGCCGTTCTCCAGCGCAACATTGCCATTTGCTTCGACAGTGCCGGATTTGACGACGAGGTTCTCAACACGGGTCGCCCCGCCAATCGTGCTGTTCACATAGGCATCGACGGCGATGGTCGTATCGAATTTTTCAGCGAGCGCCGGAGGCAAGACGGACGGAAGAATGAAAAGACGAAGATTGGTTGCGATATTGCGCGCAGACAGATCATAGGTGCCGCTGCCAGTGCCGCCAATGCTGGCGCTTTCCAGGGTGGCGCCTTCAAATGAGATGTTCTGCGGCGAGATACGCAGTGGTGCGTTCAGCTTTAACGGCGCTTTGATGGCTCGCTCAAGATCGGACGACGTCATCGCCGATTGCGCGACACTCACGGAGGTTTTCACTGTTCCGGTCTGGCTTGCGAGATTGAGATCGTCGCTGGTTGCCGACACTTTGACCTCATCAAACCGGCCCTGCGGTATGTCCAGAGACCGAAGCGATGTCGTCATATTCAGACGGGCCGCACGCGCATTGCCGCGAAGGGTCAGGTCAATACCGTTGACCAGCGCATTCAGGTCTCCACCGTCCAGCGGAAAGCGAATATCGACCGGCCCATTTGTGCCGATGAGATTTGCCGCAAGATCATTCTGCCCCTGGGGGTCCAGCACGCCGGATGCGGTGAGCAGCAGTTTTCCGGTTTCCAGATTGCCGCTTTCGACACTGACGCGGCCTTCAGGTGTGAGTGTTGCTGCCAGATCAAGCTTCGTCTGGCCCGCAAACAGTTGGCGTACCAGCGGCGGAAGTAGCATATCGGGCCGGCCACCACCATGAAGCTCGACACGGCGCGTGCCGTCAGCCGCAAGCTGATGAAGGCCTGTCAGATCGAGAACCTTGTTTCCCGCGACCGCGCCGCTGACCTTTCCAGTCCAGTTGGAAAGCGGGCCTTCGCCGTTGACGTTCAGCGCCACAGCCGGAGCATCCGGCAGGCGCAATAGGGTTGCCAGCAACCCACCCTGCGGTTCGTTGAGGGCTGCGTCCAGTTTCAACACGTTTTCATTGGGCACAAAGGCAATGTCTGCCGTCACCAGCGCCCGCGGCTCATCCTTGCGGTTGGCCGAAAGGGACAGCGCAATCGTGTTGCTGGTCGCGGTGCCGTTTCCTGTTGCTGCCAGTTCAAACCGGCGACCGGCGAGTTTTTCTCCCAGACTGATATCCGGCAAGGAAAGACTATCGATGGCGACGTTTACAGGTAAAGAAAAGCCACTCGACGTTTCTGGAGATGGTTCTGTCGGAGGTAGGGGAAGCCTGTCGAATTCGACGCTGCCAGCGGCAATCCGTTCCGCGTGAAATGTGCCGCGTAGAAGAGATAAGGGCGTCCAGTCGACCTCGATACCGCCGAGGCGTGCATAGACGCCTTCACGGTCTGAAAGTACCACACTGCCAAGCCGAAGATCGCCAGTCAGAAGCCCCGTCGGTGTCGAGAGTTCGATTGTCTGGTCGGGTGTGGAAACGAGTGCGGAAATCTTATCGGCAGCAAAGCGCGCGCCTGTTGGCGTAAAACCGATGAACAGAACTGCGAGCATCAGCAAACCAACACTGCCAAGAGCAATGTAGACGAACCATTTCAGCAATCGAATCAATGCGGTCATCAAAGGTAATCTACACTCTAAGGTTATCTCGTGATGCCGTTCTTATCAGAACGACTGTCCAATTCCGGCATAGATGCCGAAGTTGCTTCCGCCTTCATATTTTTTCAGCGGCATGGCGACATCAAGACGCAACGGGCCAAAAGGCGTGGCGTATCGAAGACCTATGCCTGCACCGGCGCGAATATCGGAGAAATCCGGCGCAATATCGGACGATACCACACCTGCGTCCACAAACGGCACGAGGCCGATGGTTTCCGTGACCTTGAAGCGTGCTTCAAGCGAGGTGACGACATAAGACCGCCCGCCCGTCGCATCACCCGCCGCGTTATACGGCGAAATTTCCTGATAGCTGTAGCCACGCACCGAGCCACCACCGCCTGCATAAAAGCGTCTCGTGGCGGGAACGTCTTCCAGCGCACTTGCGCCAACCAGAACACCCGCTGCGACCTTCCCGGCCAGCACCACCTGATCGTCTGAACCTAGGCCCTTATAGCCCGTCGTCGAACCTTCAAAGGTGGAGAAGAATGTGCCGTTCAGCGCCTCATAACTCGGTTTCGCAGAAACCGAAGCGCGGAACCCTTCTGTCGGGTTCAGTTTGTCATTACGCATATCCCGCACGAATTCCAGCGGTATGGATGTTGTCAGATACTGGTTGTTGCCGAATGCATCATCCGTATCGGTCCACTCGACTTCCAGTCCGGCTGATGCGGTATCGTAGTCGTTGAACTCGTAAGAGAAGCCAGCATAACCGGTGACGGATCGTGCGTCATAAGTATCAGGATGCTCGGTTTTGGCCTTCAGGCTGGTGGTGAATGTCGTGGCGGGATTAAACACGCCCGGTTTCGTAAAGATAATCCCGGCGGAATAGTCCATATCCTGCACATTGGATGCTTCGCCGAGCCGTGAAATGGCACCTTCAATACGCAGGGATTCTGCTTTTCCAAACAGATTGCGGTGGCCCCAATATCCCTGAAGGCCAATGCCTTCCGTCGTGGAATATTGCGCGCCAACGCCGAGGTAACGGTGTTTTCCTTCCGACACTTCAATGGTCAGCGGAATGCTGCCATTGCGTGACAGCGCATTGGCTTCCTTGATGGTGATGCTGGAAAACACACCGAGTTTGCGCAGGCGATCTGAGGCCTTGCGCAGTTTTTCCGGCGAATAGGGTTCACCACCGTTCAGACGCGAATAACGCCGGATGAAATCCTCATCGACCGTACGCTGACCTTTGACAGCGACGTCGCCCAGAGGCGCAACTGGGCCGCCTTCGGCAGACAAGGTCAGATCAACCGTGTTGTTGGCGTGATTGGCGACCGCTTCCCGCTTGGTCAATTTCGCAAGTGGGCGACCTTCCGATTTCAGATCGTCGATAAGCTTGTTGCCGCCACGAATGATCGCCAGAGAGCCAGCATCGCCGCCTGCGACTAGTCCATATTCGGCAAGGTCGCGCCCAACGACATCGCCTTCAAGGCGAATGTTTCCAAGCGTGAAAACCGGGCCGGGTGTGACGTCTATAACAACGGGGACAGGGCCGGAGCGATTGAAAGACGGATTGGGCGGAATGGAATCGATATCCTGACCGGCGACGGTCACTTTGACGATGCCGCCATACCGGGCGTTTTCGTAAAGCGAAGCGATCAGTCTTTCGCGGTCATCACGTGCACGGATAAGAAGGCCGAGATCACCGGATGCGGGCTTGTCGGGTTCGGATGTCAGCAGCGAGCTATTTTCAAGGCTCTGCTTCAGCTTCTCGTCGGCGCCCGGCGCGTTCAGCGTGACTTTGAAGGAAACCGGATCGAGAAACTGTTCTTCTTCCTTGTCCGACCCCCAAAGATTGATGCCGAATATCTTGAGAGCATAAGCCTCACGAACGAAACCCGGATATAGGACCATGGATGCCGCGACCGCGATCGCAGTGCCTGCCTTCCAGTACGCCATACTCTTTTTCTGGTCAGTCCGTGTAATCGACATACGCTACTTTATGGTTGAGCATTTATTATCGGCCCCACCGGTTTCCCGTCCGTTAATATGCCAGCTTAATCATAAAAGGTCATATTGGGCACCCAGAAAAGCGCCTTTTATACCCAGAAACGCAAAAGCCCCGGCGAACCGGGGCTTCCAAACATGCCATTTTAGGCGATGTTAGCGGCAACGTGCAGTGTATCGATCGCCGTTACGGTCACGATAATAGCAGTAGCCAGGTTCGGAAGCGCGTCCAATCAGGTAACCCGTTGCGCCACCGATGAGGCCGCCGACAGCTGCGCCGCGAACGTTACCGGTGATTGCGCCACCTGCTAAAGCACCGATGACGGCACCGCCGCCTGTGGTCTTTTCAGTCTGCGTGCAGCCTGCAAGCGCCAAGCCGATAGCGGCGAAAATAATAGCCTTTTTCATGAACTCTCTCCAACGTTACAAATGAGCTCTATGGCTCTTGGTAGGCGTCCCATAGATGTCTGCGGCGACTGCAACCTCCGACCGCAACAGATATCTAACAAGTCGAATGTGTTTATGGAAGCCTTTCCTTATGTGAGGCTACGCTCCCGGCCCAAATCGATTGTGCCCTACTGAACGGGGTCAAGAGATAAAAGTTCCATTTTTATGATGGTTTGATGTGAATCAATTTTACGCTTTAAAAAATCTTCTATAAATGTTTCTTGGAATGGTTCAAAAGTGGAGGCGAATTGACGCAGTTTGTCGCAAACAGCGTCAAGGGGGTTGACGGTTTAGGGGCGTGGACCGACAACGGCGATTAAGAATTCTGGAGCATGGAATGGACTTTGAGGCATACTTCAAGACCGAACTGGATGGTTTGCATTCGGAAGGTCGCTACCGCGTATTCGCCGATCTGGAACGGCAGCAGGGGAACTTTCCCCGCGCGACACGGTATGATGCCAATGGCGTAAAAAAAGACGTGACCGTCTGGTGCTCCAACGACTATCTCGGCATGGGCCAGAACCCCAAAGTCATCGAGGCCATGAAGGCAGCCATCGATCACTGTGGCGCGGGTGCGGGAGGCACCCGGAATATTTCTGGCACCAACCATTATCACGTCAAGCTGGAGCAAGAGCTTGCTGACCTGCACGGCAAAGAATCGGCGCTTATTTTTACGTCCGGTTATATTTCCAACTGGGCGACACTTGGGACGCTGGGCCAAAAAATTCCTGGACTGATTATTTTTTCCGATGCGCTGAACCATGCCTCGATGATCGAAGGTATTCGTTACGGTCGTTGTGAAAAGGTCATCTGGAAGCACAATGATCTTGAGGACCTTGAGGCGAAGCTGAAAGCAGCCGACCCTGCCGCGCCGAAGATGATTGCGTTCGAATCCGTTTATTCTATGGATGGCGATATTTCTCCGATCAAGGACATTTGCGATCTGGCCGATAAATACGGCGCCATGACCTATCTTGATGAAGTCCATGCGGTTGGCATGTACGGCCCTCGCGGCGGTGGCATTGCCGAGCGCGAAGGCCTGATGCATCGCCTGACGGTCATCGAGGGAACGCTCGGCAAAGCATTTGGCGTGATGGGCGGTTATATTGCCGCGTCCGAAGCGCTGTGCGATTTCATTCGCTCGTTCTCGTCCGGCTTCATCTTCACAACAGCGCTGCCGCCATCATTGGCCGCCGGTGCGGTCGCCTCTATTCAGCACCTGAAGGCAAGCCCGTTTGAGCGCGCACGTCATCAGGAACGCGTGCGCACATTGCGCTCGATGCTGGATAAAAGCGGTATTCCACATATGCCAAACCCCAGCCACATCGTGCCTGTCTTGGTGGGTGATGCGGCGAAGTGCAAATGGATTTCCGACATTCTGCTGGATGACCACGGCGTTTACGTGCAGCCGATCAACTATCCCACGGTGCCACGCAAAACGGAACGTTTGCGCATCACGCCCACGCCGCTGCACAGCGATGCCGATCTGGAGCATCTGGTCGGAGCGCTTCACCAGCTGTGGGCGCGCTGCGCGCTGGCAAGGGCGGTCGCCTGAGACTTATCATGGCTCGTGAGCGGGGCGCTTTCGTACAAATCGCTGCTCCATCACTTTGCTACCCCATTGGTTGCCGGGACGTTCCTCAATGATGGAAAAACCGCTCGCCTCATAAAGACGGCGGGCGGCATCAAGACCTGAAAAGGTCCAAAGGTGGGTTTCCGAAAATCCCCTTTCATCGACAAATGACAGGGCGGACGCCAATAGCGTCTTGCCGATACCACCGCCGCGAATGCTGTCATCGACAATAAACCAGCGCAGATGCGCAACTCCCGATCCCATATCTTCTCCATCGATGGCGATAGAACCGCCAACCTCAGCACCGCGCAGTGCCAGCCATATCGCATTGACCGGGCGGTCGAGGCGATTGCAAAACTCAGCAAGGCCGCTGGCGACGACGGATTCGAACTGCTGGCCGAAACCGGAGGTGCGAGCGTAATACAGCGCATGCATCTGGGTAATGCTTGCGATCAAGCCGGTTCGATAACCGGAGACGATTTTGATCTGTGGCGGCTGCGGATATTGTTCTTCAGCGGCGAGTGCCTTGGCATAAAGGCGAAGCCCGTCGAACACCACCTGCTCATCGCCGGGATGAAGGCGATCAAGCGCACGGGCAACTTGAGAGCGGGCAAAGTCATGGATTGCGGCCACGCGTCGGTTTCCGTCGGCGGTTACGGTCAGGTGTTTGCGTCTGCTGTCGAGTTTGGACGGTGTTTCAAGAACATCTCCCGATGACACAAGCTTGCGCAGCATCCGGCTGACGCTCGACTTCTCCAAACGCAAAAGTACCGCAAGCTCTTGGGCGGTAATGCCTTGACTTGCTTCGATTTCAATCAGCGCATGGACAGCGGAGGGCGGAAGGGCCGTTCCTGCAAATGGTCCTCCCATGAAACCCAGTTCACGAACAAGCTGCCGCGATGCAAGACGGATGTGATCGATGATCGGTGATGGGGCAGACATAGGGCCTCAAGGATATAGTTGAATGATGCAACTATATCCTTGCTTTCTCTCTGCTGACAAGTGCCAATATAAAAAAGCCTGTCTCGATTTGCTGATCAGGAGCGGTTTTTATGCGGCCTTTTGCTTTTGCAGAATCACTTCCTGCGCATAGATGCGGGCCTGATCGTCGGCAGCAAAAACCTCTTCGATCGTGTCGGCCTTTTGCCCGTCATTCATCCGGTCCATGACGATCTCCACAATCTCGGCCATGTCGAGGAAACCGATCTGGCCATCGACAAATGCGTGAAACGCGGTCTCATCTGCTGCGTTCAACACCGCCCCCTGTGCGCCGCCGCGTTGCAATGCGGTTCTTGCCAGCCGCAGAGCCGGAAAGCGAACCTCGTCGGGTGCCTCAAAATCCAGCCGCGCAAGTTTGGCAAAATCCAGTCGTTCGACATCGATCTTTCCACGGGCAGGGTAGGTCAGGGCATAGGCGATGGCGGTGCGCATATCCGGGCAGCCAAGCTGGGCGATGACCGAGCCATCCGTATAAGCAACCATGGAATGAATGATCGATTGCGGATGTACGATCACCTCGATCTGGTCCGGACGGAGATCGAAGAGATATTTCGCCTCGATCATTTCCAGTGCCTTGTTGAACATGGAGGCACTGCCGATGGAAACCTTCAGGCCCATCGACCAGTTGGGGTGAGCGCGGGCGACATCTGCCGTGACACCAGCCATCTGTTCACGGCTGAAGGTGCGGAATGGTCCACCGGATGCCGTCAACACGATGCGTTCGACGTTCTGTTTGTTTGCCGGCTCAAGGCATTGAAAAATGGCGCTGTGTTCACTGTCCACCGGTATCAGCGTGCCGCCACCATGGTTGACGGTGCGGATAAAAACATCGCCTGCGGAAACGAGGCATTCCTTGTTGGCCAACGCAATATTTGCGCCGCGCCTGGCAGCCGTTAGTGTCGGCTCAAGACCGGGGGTGCCTGCGATAGCGGCCATGACCCAATCGGCCTCCATGGCAGCTGCTTCCTGCAAACCGCTTTTGCCAGCGGCAACTTGAATACCGCTGCCCGCAAGCGTGTCCTTCAACGCCAGATAATTTTCATCGTCTGACGTGACGGCCAATTTGGCGCCAAAAGCGATAGCCTGTTGTGCCAGAAGCGCAATATTGCCCGCGCCGGTGAGCGCCATGATGTTGAAACGATCAAGCCCGCCCAGTTGGCGGATGACATCCAGCGTGTTGGTTCCAATGGAGCCGGTGGAGCCAAGAATGGTCAGTTTTTCAGGCGAAGGCGTGCCCTGTGGGTTGGTCATGTCAATCCGGATTTTCTTAACGACGTCTTTCAAGCCTCTACAAGTGAAAGGTGGGCATAACAAGGAGGAAAACCCCGCTATTGTTTTTGCTACCTCCGAGATACATAGTCCAAGCTGTTGAAACAGAGGAATTGCATGCGACGCTTTTTCGTTTCCAGTGGATGGATTTTCGCGGCGACCTTTATTCTGGTGCTGGTCTTCATTCCGTTTGACGCGGGCATTTCTCAAAAGGCGCAGGCACTTCCCGGCCCCGTTGTTGGTTTCAACAAAGAGATTACCAATTTCGGCACCTTCCGCTGGATGCTTTATAGCACTGGTCTGCTAGCGATTATTGCCTATATCGTGGCGCGTGTTCTTACGACCCATTCATATGCCAGCCGCATCCGTACGGCATGGCGACTGTTTCTCTATTTCTTTCTGACAATCGCCACTGCTGGCATATTGGTGCATTTGCTAAAATTCCTCATTGGTCGCGCAAGGCCTGAATTGTTTCCGGAGTTGGGGGCTTACCGCCTCACGCCTTTTACCGGCAATGATCTCTATGAGAGCTTTCCGTCCGGTCATTCCACGGCGGCGGGTGCATTCTTCGGGGCTTTCCTGATGCTGGCACCGCGCTTCCGTTTCGTGTTCATCGCTCTTGCGCTGGTCATCGGCGTGTCGCGCGTTATCGTCGGCGCGCATTATCCGAGTGATGTGGCGGCGGGTCTGTTGCTTGGCACATGGACGGCGATGGCTTTTGCTTTCATTTTTGCGCGGGCGGAGTGGCTGTTTCGTTTCGATGCGAACGGCTGGCCGCATCCGAAAAACGAACCACGTCCGACGGCTTAACGGGATTGCTAATGGAAAATACGGAAATTCGTTCAGTGCAGTCCATAAAAACCACAGTCGCGATCGCGGGCGGTGGGCCTGCCGGTATGATGCTTGGCCTTTTGATGGCCCGTGCCGGTGTGGACGTCACCGTGATTGAAAAACACGGTGATTTTCTGCGGGATTTTCGTGGTGATACGATCCATCCCTCGACGCTGGAAATCATCGAGCAACTCGGCTTCATCAAGGAGTTTCTGGCGCTTCCCCATACGCAGGCGGAAAAACTTCACGCGGAAATTGGCGATCAGAAGGTAACGATTGCTGACTTTTCATGGCTGCCGGTGAAGAACCGCTTCATCGCTTTCATGCCGCAATGGGATTTTCTGAACTTCATGGCCGGAAAGGCCGGGCAATATGAAAACTTTCGTCTGCTGATGAATGCGCCGGTGACGGATCTGGTTCAGCACAATGGCCGGGTGCGCGGCCTTAAGCTCGCGACACCGGAAGGAACCATGACCGTCGAGGCCGATCTGGTGGTCGGTGCAGATGGGCGCAATTCCGTGGTTCGGGAAAAAGCAGGACTGGAAATTCAACGCTTCGGCGTTGCAACCGAAGTGCTTTGGATGCGCCTGTCAAAACAACCAGATGATCCGACCGAGACGATGGGACATGCCGGGCCGCAGCAGGGTTTCGTGCTGATAGACCGTGGCGATTATTGGCAATGCGGTTATGTCGTGCGCAAGGGGTTCTTCGCAGACATTAAAACCAAGGGTCTGGAAGCATTTCGCGACCGTGTGGCCGAGGTTTGCCCGCTGCCGCGTGAGCGCTTGCTGGAAATCAAAAGTTGGGATGACGTCAGCCTTTTAACCGTGCGCATCGACCGGCTGAAACAATGGTGGAAACCGGGTGTGATCTGCATTGGTGATGCGGCCCACGCCATGTCGCCGATTGGCGGGGTGGGCGTCAATCTGGCCATTCAGGATGCGGTGGCGGCTGCGAATGTACTGATTCCGGTTCTGGCAGTTGGCCGTTCCATTTCCGATGCCGATCTTGCGGCCATCGAAAAACGCCGGTCTTTCCCAACAAAGGCGACACAACGCTTGCAGTTGATGATGCGCAGCAAGAACAAAAAACATCAGTCCGATGCCAAAACATCCAAAGGCCCACCCGCCTTCGTGCTGGCCATCATGCGTTTTCCGTTGCTGGCGCATCTGGCAGGCCGCTTGATCGGTCTCGGCTTTCGGCGGGAGAAGCTGAAATACTGATTGGCTCTAACGCTCGTCGTAAAGGCGGCGCAGTATCCGGGCAGTTCCTGCTGCGCCATCGAGATCGAGATCGATATGCCCCGGTTCTGGAAGTTTGAGCGCTAGGTCAATAGCTTGTGCCATGGACTGCGGGGTAATCGCGCTTTCTTCCAGCACATGCGCCAGCCCCAGCTTTGCGAGGCGGGAAGCCCGTGCGTCCTGTTCCGTTTCTCCACCGGAAGCGAAGGGGATGAGCAGCGAGCGGCATTTGGCCTGCAATATATCGCAAACCGTGTTGTAGCCCGCCTGCGAGATGGAAAGACGTGCACCGGCAAGCAGGCTGGCGAAATCCTTGCGAAAACGGAAGACAGAGATGCCATTGCATCCCTGTGCCGCAATCGCATCGAAATCCGCCTGCGGCATATTCGGTCCGGTGATGAGGCACCAGCTTTTGACGCCATCAATCAACGGTGCTGCGTCGAGCGCGGCACGGATGAGGGTGGAGCCAACGGCACCGCCACCTGCGGACACCACCACGTCGAAACGTTCCCGTGGTTTTTCCGGCTTAGGCGGAGAAACGAGGCCGGTGTAGACGATGCGCTGGCTGATCTGGTCTGCCAGCGGAAAGGTTTCTTCCAACCGCACGAAGTTGGGGTCGCCATGCACCAGAACCGTGTCGAAGTGTTTTTTGACGAGCGCGATGGTCTCTTCATCACGACCCGGTTTGGCACGCTCTTGCAGAATATCGCGCAGAGACGTCATCACCAACGGGCGCTCAAGGCTTTTCTCGATAGCACTCAACAAAGGCATAAGTTCGAAGCGTACTTGTCGGCGCCCAAACGGGAATGCTTCGATGATGACGATATCGGGCCTTGCCCCGTGATAGGCACCCAGCAACATGCTCGTGCGATGATCCTTGAACGCGTCATCCACCGGCTGTCCCGTGGCATCCACAAGGCCGGAAAAATTACCATCGCTGACGGCGATCGGTGGCAGTTCGATATGGCGAATGCCCTCACCGGGAAAGCCCGGAACCGGCGTGCCACCTGTTACCAAAGTTACATCGAAACCATCTGCAACCAAGGCGCGGGCAACGCGGCTGGCGCGGGCAATGTGGCCGATGCCAAGCAGATGCTGCACATAAAAGAAAACGCGGGGGGCGGATTTGGCTGATGTCAAAGGGGTTTCTCCCATTCCTGCTCAAACAGCGCCTTTAACTCGGTGATGCTGTTGCGGTGGTCGAAAGAGGTGCGAACCCGATTTTCCGCCGCCGCACCAAGGCGTGCGCGAAGCTGCGGATTGGTGATAGCAGTTTGAAGTGCTTGCGCGAAAGCCGCCGCATCGTCCGGTGCAGTTAGTAATCCATTTTCACCATCGATGAAAAATTCGGGAATGCCTGAAATATGGGTGGAGACGCAGGTGAGGTTCTGGCTTGCGGCTTCCACCAGCACGTTCGGCAGGCCATCCCGGTCACCATCGCTGGTGATGCGGCAGGCCAGCGCGAACAGATCAGCCTGCCGGTAGTGTTCCAGCACCTGTTTCTGATCCATCGCACCGGTCCAGACAATCCTGTTGGCAAGACCAAGTTCATCTGCCAGCGCCTTCAGCGTCGCAAGCTCATCGCCACCGCCAATGTGGGTGAAACGCCAGTGCAGCGAAGATGGCAGGGAAGCCAGCGCTCGCAAAAGAATATCGATACCCTTTTTCTTCACGGCGCGGCCGACGCTCAAAATGCGGACCGGATCGTTAGGATCAGAGCCGTCGCGGGGCGTGCGGGTCTCTTCGAAATGCGGGAAGCGCGTCAGATCAAGGCCGTGATAACTGAGGTGCACATTACCCTTGTCGCCAGAGAGATTTTGCAGGTGCCTGAAACCGCTGGCGGTGCAGGTCACAGCCCAGCGGGCGCTGTCTAGCTTGCGAGAAAGATCGCGGTCGCTTGAGGTCCAGATATCCTTGGCGTGGGCCGAAATCGTCCACGGAACGCCGGCAATCAGGTGCGTGTAGGCAGCGACGGATGCGGGTGTGTGAATGAAGTGCACGTGCAGCCACGCTGCGTCAGCGGGCCATTCATGCGCTAGCACGGCGGCTTGCCCAAAACGGCGAAAGCGATTGCGGGTAAAATCATGGCGCAGGTCGCAGGCGAAACGGCGCAGAGCTTTTCCAAAACCGGGTTTCGTGCGGCAAGCCCACAAGGCTTTCAGCACACGCAACGGCTCTTCATGCAGATATTCCGGCAGGTAGGAAACGGCTGCACGAATTTCGTCATGCACAGGGTGGCGCTTTTTGTCGGTCGGGCGGCGCATGGACACGAGTTCTAACGCCAGCCCGGCCTTTTCCAGACCCAGAAGCTCCTGCGCGATGAAGGTTTCTGAAAGGCGCGGATATCCCTTCAGCAAGACCACGATTTTTTTGTTTACGGTCACGATGTCCGCGTCTCTTTCTGTCAGGTGATTTTCCGCGTTTTAAGCGTTAACGCTCACGCCTTGGTTGGCGTCGTCTGGCTGTAGCCATTCGGAAACCCGTCTGGAGATATTTTCCAGCCCATCCAGCTTCAGGTTCCTGCCGTTGGCGGATGGTGGTGCACGTTTGAGAAGATCTTTGAGAGCCTGCGCCATAAGCAGCGGATTTTCGGCATCTTCCGGCAACAGCATATCGAACAGGCCGAGGTCGGATGCGCGGCTGGCCCGGATCAACTGCTCTTCACGTGGCACGATGCGGGGTACGATGAGGGCCGGTTTATCGAAAGACAGGATTTCGCAAACGGTGTTGTATCCGCCCATGGACACGACGGCCTTTGCACCCGCAACGATATCTTCCATACGATTGTCGAATTCGATGATTTCGATATGGGGGATATCCGAGGTGTTCTGCATGAAACGTAGCCGCTGTTCGCCCGGCATGTAGGGGCCAAGCACGATCAGGGCTTTGTGCGTCAGTTCCGGGTCGGCCTTATAGGCGTTGATCACGTCGTCGATCAGTTCGCTGCCGTCACCGCCACCACCGGTCGTGATCAGAATATAGTCACCTTCGGTGCGGTGAGACGTACTTTCCGACTGTGTTTTCGAGCGTTGCAGGAAGCCGACGAAGTCCATCTTGTCGCGCACCGTCGGCGGCACATCCAGCCCGGTCAGTGGGTCGTGGAAATCGGGTGGACCATAGACCCAGACGTGATCGTAATAATGCTCGATCTTGCTCAGAACATCATTGCGTTTCCACTCGGCCTCCAGGAGTTGCGGCGCATCCATCACGTCCCGAAGGCCGATGACGAGTTTTGTGCCTCGTTCCTTCAGATAGCTCAGCGTTTCTTCGACTTCACCGCGCAGGCCCATGGGCTCCTTATCGACGATGAAGATATCCGGCTGGAAGCTTTCCGCGGTGTGATAGATGATCGAACGGCGCATTTTTAGCGTGTCCTGAAGATCGATATGCCGATCAAGCGATGTGTATTCGCCGTTTCTGAGCTTGATGACGCTCGGTATTTTCACGAAATCGACGCGGGCGCGGTAATCGAAAGCGCCGGCGATGGTGGCGCCAGAAATGATCAGGACGTTGAGCCCGCGATAGTCCTCGACCAGCGCATGGGCGATGGTGCGACAACGGCGCAGGTGCCCGAGACCGAACGAATCATGACTGTACATGAGGATGCGGGCGTCGTTGAGACGTGTGCTCACTGGCTGCACCTCTTGTTCCGGGTCGGGTGATTCGTACGGTTGTTGGATCGATGTTTCACTGGAAAGTCCGTGATTATTTAAAAGGGTCTGCCGCATCACGTAGTCCATCGCCAAAGAAATTAAAGGCCAAGATAACCAGCACGACCGGAACGGTGGGCAAAAGAAGCCATGGATACAGGGCAATCACACTGACACTTCGCGCTTCCGTGAGCAGAATACCCCAACTTGTGATCGGTGGACGCAGGCCAAGGCCAAGGAAGCTGAGCGCTGTTTCACCCAGGATCATGCCCGGAATTGTCAGGGTCGCAGAGGCAATGAGATGGGACATGAAGCCGGGAATGAGGTGCCTGCCGATGATGCGGGGCGTGCTGGCACCCATCAATTGTGCGGCAAGAACATAATCTTCCTCGCGCAACGCCAGCAGTTTGGAGCGCACGGCGCGGGCAAGTCCGGTCCAGTCCAGCAGGCCAAGGATGACGGTAATGCCGAGATAAACGACAAGCGGGCTCCACGTCACCGGCATGATGGCGGCCAGCGCCAGCCAGAGCGGAATGCTGGGAATGGATTGTAGCACTTCGATAATACGCTGCACGATGAGGTCGAACACACCACCACGATAACCGGCCAAACCGCCGATCACGATGCCGAGAACGAAGCTCATGGCAACGCCCAGCAGGCCGATGGTCAGGGAAATACGGGCGCCATAAATAATGCGCGATAGAACATCGCGGCCCAGACGATCGGTTCCAAGCAGATACATCTGGCCGCCTTCTGCCGGGCAGACGAGATGCACATTGCTATTGAACAGACCCCAGAACATGTAGTCGTCGCCGCGGCAGAAAAATCGCAGCTTCTGCACATCGGTCGGCACATCATTGTAAACGCGCCGCAGGTTTTCCATATCGAGGCTCATGCTGCGCCCGTAAACGAACGGCCCGACAAATTCACCATCATGGAAAAGGTGGATCGCCTGCGGTGGCGCATAGATATTTTCGACGTTGCGCGTGTGGAGATTATACGGCGCCAGAAATTCGCAGATGACGATGGACACATAAACAAACAGCAGGAACGCGCCGGAATACACCGCGAGCTTGTGCTGTCGGAACTGCCACCACATGAGCTTGAACTGCGATGCCCTGCTGAATGCAGCAAGGCCCGATGTCGTTGGCTCTACAAGGTTAGGATCGAAAGGCGCTGTCGATACGTAATGCGGCAATGCTTCGCCGGGCTTTGGAATTGAGGCGGTCATTTAATGTTTCCACCCCCAAAGCGGATGCGAGGATCAAGAATAGCCAGCGCGATATCCGACACCAGAACGCCGATAACCGTCAGGAAGGCTAGGAACATCAGGAATGAACCTGCCAGATACATGTCCTGACTTTGCAACGCGCGGATTAGCATCGGGCCGGTTGTTTCCAGCGACAGAACGACGGCGGTGATTTCTGCGCCAGAGATGATGGCAGGCAGAATGGAGCCGATGTCCGAGATGAAGAAATTCAGGGCCATGCGCAAAGGATATTTCGTCAGAACCTTGAACGGATGCAGGCCTTTGGCGCGGGCCGTGACGACATATTGCTTCTGTAGTTCATCCAGAAGATTGGCGCGCAATCTGCGGATCATGCCCGCCGTGCCCGCCGTTCCGATGATGAGAACGGGGATCCACAGATGCTCCAGAATGGACTTCATCTTGTCCCAGCTCATCGGCTGGTTCAGATATTCGCGGTCCATAAGGTGGCCGATGGACGTTCCGAACCAGATATTGGCGAAGTACATGAGGATCAGCGCCAGCATGAAGTTCGGGATCGCTATGCCGAGAAGCCCGAGGAACGTCAGGCTATAATCGCTCCAGCTATATTTATGCGTGGCGGAATAGATGCCGATGGGGAAAGCGACGATCCATGTGACGATGATGGTGACGAAAGATACCAGCATGGTCAGCCAAAGGCGGTCACCCACCACTTCGTTGACGGGCAGCTGATATTCGAAGGAGAAGCCGAAATCGCCCACCAGCATCCCGGTCGCCCAACGGAAATACCGAATGGGTGCTGGCTGGTCGAAGCCGTAACGGACGCGCAGCTCCTCGATTTCCGCCAGATTGGCGGTTTCGCCCATGGCCCTCATTTCCGAGACATAGCTCTCGAAATAATCACCCGGCGGCAGTTCGATGATGGTGAAGACCAGCATCGAGATGAGGATCAGTGTCGGGATCATGACGAGCAGGCGCCCTAGAATATATCTGAGCATGTCATGCGTCTCCGTCGTACCAGAACGCGTCTGGCATATAGACACCGAGATAGGAGGTGGGCTCGAAACCGTAGAGCGCCTTGTCCGGCACATTGCGCATCTTCGTGGTGTGCACGATGGGTTGAAGGGCGCTGTTGACGATGCCGATGGAAAACACCTGCTGCGAATAAAGCGCTAGCATTTCCAGCCAGATGGCGCGACGGTCTTCTTCCGTCACGCTACGACGCCATCGTTTGAGCAGGGCAAGAAGGTGGGCGGCTTCCGGCAAATCCGGCTCCTTGCCTTCGCGACCGCCTGACAGGTAATGCACGCCCCAGACCGGCCATTGCAGCTGATCGTCACCCGTGGGCGCAAGGCCTGCTGGCAGCATGTCCGGTGTCGGCACGGCATTGTCCATGCCAAACCAGACCGACATCATAACCTCGCCGCCCATGGCGCGCTTGCGGAAAACATCGCGTTGGGTGGGTCGGCTGGAAAGCGATATGCCGATATGCCGCCAATGATCGGTCACGAGTTCCAGCACATCGGTTTCCAGTGTGCTTTCGCCTGCGGTTTCCACGATGATATGGGCGGGTCGTCCATCTGGAAGCAGCCGAACGCCGCGGTCATTGCGGTTCGTCAGGCCGAGTTCATCCAACAGCGCATTGGCCATATCCGGGTCGAACTGCGCCCATGCCGCTGCAAATTCCGGGCGAAACAGCGTGCTTTCCGGCAGAACCGTATCGGCGCTCTCCTTGGCCAGTCCGTAAAAACAGACCATGTTGATCTCGTGCCGGTCGATGGCAACAGACAAAGCGCGACGCATGCGCACATCACGGAACAGATTGCGCCAGACGTCGTCGCCGCAATTCAGGTTCGGCAACAGGCAGACACGCGAACCTTGGCTGCGTTTCCACAAATTCACCTTCAACGGAAACCGATCTTCGGCATCCTTCAGATAGGTATAGTCGTTGAAATCCAGCCCCATGAATTGCAGGTCGCTATCGCCGGACGCGGTTTTCGCAGCGATGATTTCCGAGGAGGTGATGTTGAGCAGAAAACGGTCGAGATAAGGCAGTTGCAGGCCGTTTTCGTCGACGCGGTGATAATAAGGGTTGCGCTCGAAAATGAACTGCTCGGCGGGCGGCGGCGTGATGTTGCGCCAGGCATCGAGCGTCGGCAGATCGGGATTTTCCGGACGAAGCTGCCTCGACATCTTGATGTGCAGGCTGCTCCAGTCATCCACCTTGTTTTTCTTGATCAGCTTGGCAAGTTTTTCAGGCGTCTGATATTTGACGTGGAACTGCTTCATATAGACGGCGGGCAGGCAAACGCGGGCGGGTGACGCACCGGCAAGCTTGGCCAAGAAATCCGGGTTTGGACCTTCCCATGTGTAGCGAACGGTCAGGGGGTCGACGACTTCAACGACGGGCGGTTTCTCATAAACCAGCAGTTCGATTGGTGGACCACCCTTGTGGATTTCACGGTTGAGCGCCACGTCCTCCCAAAAATAACGGAAGTCTTCAGTGGTAAAATCGCTGCCATCTGACCATTTGTGGCCATCGCGCAGTTTCAGCGTGAAGATACGCTCTTCGTCGACGGTATAGCTTTCCAGAATATCCGGCTGGAAGTTGAAGCTCTCGTCATAACCCACAAGTCGCGCATAGCTGTTGATCGGCATCAGGCGGATATCGCGCTGACCACCGATGAGCATACGCACAGAACCACCGTGTTTGCCCGGTTCACGTCCGAGGTTTTTCAAATTGATGACGCGCGGATTTTTCGGCAGCCGTTGATCGACCGGCGGCAGATCACCTTTCTCGCGTTTTTCCTTGAAGAAGTCGGATTCGATATAGGCTGCAAATGCCTTCCACGGCGCAAAAACCGAAGCGAGCAAGGCAAGCGTGGTGCGGCGCGTAATCACGAGCGTAACTCCCTGATATCCGCATTTCCATTGGCAAGCACGAGGTGGCCGCCGCCAAGATCAGCGGTGACCATATCGCCATCACCACTATCGCGAAACTCTTTGCCCCAGTCGAATTTGCCTGTAGCGCTGATTTTCGCAATCGTGCTGAAGTCCAGCGGCCTGTCCAGATCGGGAAACGGCACGGCAGCCAGCAGTGATTTCGTATAGGGGTGAACCGGGTTGCGCATCAGCGTTTCGCGCGGCGCAAGTTCCACGATCTTGCCTTCACACATCACCGCCACGCGGTCTGCCATGTAATCCACCACGGCAAGATTGTGCGAAATGAAGAGGTAGGTGAGGCCGAGGTCTTTTTGCAAATCCTTCAGCAGATTGAGAATTTGTGCCTGTACTGACACGTCAAGAGCGGAGACCGGCTCATCGCAGATCAGAAGCTCTGGCCCTAAAGTCAGCGCTCTGGCAATGCCGATACGCTGGCGTTGGCCGCCGGAAAAGCTGTGCGGATAACGGTTCAGCGCGCTTTCACCAAGGCCGATGGCTTTCAGAAGTCCCCGGACCTTCTCAGCCCGATATTTCGCATCACCACGACCGTGAATTTCCAGAGGTTCGCTCAAAATATTGCTGATCGTCATGCGCGGTGAAAGCGACGAGATGGGGTCTTGAAACACCATCTGTATCTTGGTTCGCAATTCGCGAAGGTCATCGCCCTTGGCGTCCAGAACATCGATATCGCCAGTGCGGCTGTGGAAGGTGATGGAGCCTTCATCCGGTCGTACCGCACGCATGAGGATTTTGCTGACAGTGGTTTTGCCGCTGCCGCTTTCACCCACCAGACCAAGGCATTCACCGCGCCGGATTTCGAAACTGACACCATCGACAGCCTTGGTTGTGCTGGCTTTTCCAGCGGTGAACCAGCTTGATTTGCGGGTGGTGAAGGTCTTGTTGAGATTGTTGACGGTCAAAAGCACGCCTTCCGCCTTATCGACGGTGGCGGTTTTTTTGCCGATCAGGCTTTCCTTGTCGATGACGACTTCACGCAGCGCTTTCAGACGTTCGCCGGGTTTCATATCGAAATGCGGCACGGCAGCCATCAGTCCTTTGAGATAGGGGTGAGAGGGCGCACGGAAAATTTCATCAACCGTTCCCGCCTCCATGATCTCGCCCTGATAAATCACGGCGACCTCATCGGCGATGTTGGCAACGACGCCAAGATCGTGCGTAATCAGCAGCATGCTCATGTTCAGGCGGCTTTGCAGATCGCGCAGAAGCTTGAGGATTTGTGCTTGTATGGTGACATCGAGTGCCGTGGTAGGCTCGTCGGCGATGAGAAGCGCGGGACGGCAGATCAGCGCCATGGCGATCATGGCACGTTGGCGCATGCCTCCCGACAGCTCGAACGGGTACATGTTGCAAATCTTTACCGGATTGGGAAAGCCGACGAGATCGAGTGTTTCCTCAAGCTTTTCCTGACGCTCTTTGGGCGTAAGCACGGAATGGATTCTCAGGGCTTCATCGATCTGGTTGCCGATGGTGTGCAGCGGTGAGAACGACGTCATCGGTTCCTGAAAAATCAGACCGGCGCGGTTTCCCCGGATCGCACGCATGGGTTTGCCATCGGGTTCCAGCTTCAGCAGATCGACAGGGCCATCGTCAGGACGCAGCGGATCGGAAAACAACACGCGGCCTTTGACGCTTGCCGTGCGTGGCTGAATGCCCATGATGGTCTGGCCGATGACGGATTTACCGGAGCCTGATTCACCGACAAGCGCGGTGACCTTACCCGGCAAAATGCGCAGGCTGGCATTTCTCACAGCTTCGATTTTTCCGCCCATGATGGAGAACGAAACCTGTAGATTTTCAATACGAAGCAAATCGGCGCCTGCACTCATGCCAGAGGTGTCCTCACCATTTCTTATTCTTAGCTGTGGCAGTCATTTCAAGGGCCATCAAAGTTACGTTAACGCAGGCATGTAGTTCTGTCTATGCTCCTGAAACAGCGAAAATTTTGGGAACTTGCATAGGTTATGGGCCTGTAGAAAAACGTCTATTCGGAAGATATGTCTGAGTTATTACAAGCGCAGGGAGCGGCTATGCCCGACAAGGTTTATTTTGATGCAAAGCTTGCTTCGGTGCGGCAATTACTTGTCGAGAGAAATTTTGACGAAGCCCGCAGGATTCTCGATCAGCTTTCGCAGGAGGCTGACCAAAACCTAATGGGGGAGCGGACGGCGCTGGGGCTTCCACGCAAGCTTCATTCCGCGTTTCTCAAACTTGCCAAAGCGGAGAATGATGTGGTGAGCCGCACCGGCTATCAATATCTGCTGGTTCCGCCACCGGAGGTTTTTGAGTCATATGGCCGTTTTTCCGCTGAGGAGCGTCGGGTCATTGCCGCCAAAAACCGCGAGGCGGTGCCGAAGATTATCCACCAGATATGGATCGGCGACAGGCCAGTGCCCGTGTCGACCGAGGCCTGGGCAGCACATGCGGACAAACATGGGCTTGAATATCGGCTGTGGCGTGAAGCCGATATTGAGCGGGCGGGTATTCTCTCCAACCCGATATTTGCTGCCATGCTGGCGGATGGAGATTATCCCGGTGCGGTGGATGTGGCGCGGTACATCATCCTTTCGCGGTTTGGCGGCATCTATCTGGACTGCGATTTTTATCCTGCCCGCGATGATCTGAGTTTTGATGATGTGCTGCCGATGATCGGACTGACGGCTTTTGCCGAAGACGTGCCGCGCAAGACCGGGCAGGGCAGTGTGCTGCTGGCCAATTCCTTTATCGCCACGCCGCCCGGCCATCCAGTGTTTGCCCGGATGCTGGATGCTTTTCCCGAAATCTTCCAGAAACTGCCAAAGGCGCCCGCTTGGTGGGCGACGGGGCCGCTGATTTTTACGGTCGTCGCGCGGTCAGGTTCGGTGTGTCTGGCTGGCGGGAATTTCGTCGCGGCATTCGTGGCGGATCGCGCACCCTTCAGTGAGGTGGAAGCGGTTCGCTCTACTCTGGACGCAAATGACGATGGCTTGCTGATTGCCTGGAAATCATGGTGAAAGCCCTTCTACCCATTGCCGCGAGGAGCGCCAGCGGCAACCAGGGTGATTGGCCGTGAGGCTGAAAAGCGATTGAAGAAAAGCCCAGACGCTATCATCGTGATCCAGATGATGGGTGAGGATGCCCGCCATTCCTTTGGTGTCTTGCGCTGCGCGTAACCGGGCAGCTATTTCGGCAAACAGCAGGTCGTGATCCCTACCACCGCGTGTTCCGCGCCAATCGATGACGTCGATATGAGTGTTGAGAAGTGGAATGCCGCCCGTTTTTTCAGGGCCATAAACAGACAGTGCTTTGTAACCTGCCTGCGGCAACTGTTCGACAACGACTTGGTCTATCCGGTTCCATGGCGGCACAAGCATTGGCACGAAGCGAGAGCCCTGCAGCGACTGGAGTTTCGTCCGGCCGGTTTGCAGCTCATCAAGCACGGTGTCCAGCGGTCTGTGCAAACCCAGTTCCCGTTTTTTCTCATCCGGCCTCGCATGGTTTTGGTGTGCCCAGCCGTGAACCGCTATATCGATATTTGTCGTCTGCTCAATGCGCCTCGCCAGTGCCTCTCCTGTTGGTTCTGGGATGACGGCGAGCGTCATCGGCACGGAAAATCGTTCCGAAAGATCAAGAAGTCGGTCCAGTGCCGGGCCGGGAAGCGTCGCATCATCATCCCGCAGCCAAAGGTCCGCGATGATGTTTTTGCTGGCGAAATCATCCAGTGTTTCCAGAAGCAGTTTTTCGCTCATGATGTCTGCTCCGGCAGGTTTTTGAGAATTTTATTCAGTGTGATGGCAGCGTTTTCAAGCGAGCGTTCAACAGTTGCAAAGTGGCGGGCATTTGTAGCCATCGTCTGACGCAAATCGTCTTCCGTCATGAGTTTTATCAGCGCATCTGCATAGGCTTTCACGTCGCCGGGGTCGGTCAGAATACCTGTTTCACCATCTCTCACGACTTCCGGTACACCGGCGATGCGTTCGGCGATCACCGCCAAGCCCGCAGCCTGTGCTTCCATATAGGCAAGGCCGTAAGCTTCGCCGTGGCCCGGCCAGACATAGAGGGATGCACACGACAGGATATCGGCTATCTTTTCGGCTTTTTGTTCGCCGTGCCAGATAATGCGGCTCTGATCGATTTCGTTGAAAAAACCATGCACAGCCTCGCGTTCCGGGCCGTCGCCGATGATATCCAGCGTCCATGGCAGATCACTCGGCACTGTTTTCAACGCGTTCGCCAGTGCCTGATAGCTGCTGAGCTTATCGCCGGGACGCATCATCGCGACGGTCGCCAAGCGATAGCGGGTGGGCGATGGGAGGATTTTCGCAAAGGCGCAAGCATCGATAAAGGGAGGCAGCATGGCACAGCGGATATTCACGTCCGCCTTTTCAAGACCGTCGTGGTCGCGCTTCGTGAAGCAAATATTCACAGCGGCGAAATGAAGGTCGGCCAGAAGCTCTGCCTGAACCGCTCCCCAACCCATGGTGTTGCGTTTCGGAGAATAGGAGGCTTCCGCTGTGACGTAGGGGATATTGAAATCTCGGCAAAGCACAGGCCCCAGCAGGTCTCTCGCTTTATAATAGGGGTGATAACAAAACCAGATATCGGGTGTCTCGCCTGTCGCCCATGTGGTGGCGATTTTATCTCTCTCTGCCTCTGCCGCAATCTTCAGAGTTTGCGCATCCTCTCCATCAGGCTCACGCACGAAGCTGCGTAGCTCTGAAACCACCTCCACCTCATGACCACTGAGACGCATGGCTTTCATCAAAAGACGCGCCATCAGCCGGTCACCGGATGGGACGGGGTGGTTGGGGGATTTCAGCGGAGAATAGAATGCGATTTTCATGGCTTGAGTTTTGCGTTGCCGCTCAACACTTCGTCAACCTGAATTTGCCGTCTGGATTTCGACTGCGCCAAACCTTGACAGTGCGGCTGTTCTCGCCCAACTGATGGGCATGTTTTATCCATGCGCGGGGCGCAATCAGCTTTGACTTCCTCTTCAAACGCACAGCAACTTCTCGACCTCATCCAGTCCAAAAAGGCCACGGCGGGCGTCATCGGCCTCGGTTATGTCGGACTGCCGCTGGCCATGACCATCGCTCACGCCGGGTTCAAGGTGGTGGGTTTTGATATCGATCCCGGCAAGATCACCGCCATCGATGCCGGTGAAAGTTATATCGAGGCCGTGCCGCACGAAGTTTTGAAGACGGCCCGTGAGAATGATGGTTTCGTGGCGACGTGCGATTTCGCAAAGCTTGCCGATTGCGATGTCATCGCCATTTGTGTGCCGACGCCGCTGACGAAATATCGCGATCCGGACCTTTCCTACGTGGAAAATACCTGCCGGGAAATCGCCAAAACGCTTCGTCCGGGCCAGCTTGTGGTGCTGGAATCCACCACCTATCCCGGCACGACGGATGGTGTGGTCAAAACCATTCTGGAAAAGACCGGGCTTAAATCCGCTGCCGATTTCTTCCTCGGTTTTTCGCCAGAGCGGGAAGACCCCGGCAATCGTGATTTCCAGACCTCGACCATTCCCAAGGTCATTGCTGGTGAAGGACCGGATGCGGCTGAAGTGATGACGGCGTTTTATGGCTCTGTCGTCAAAACGGTCATTCCGGTCTCCACCAATGCGACTGCGGAAGCGGTAAAGATCACTGAAAACGTGTTCCGTGCCGTCAATATCGCGCTCGTTAACGAATTGAAGGTCGTTTACGAGGCGATGGGCATTGATATCTGGGAGGTGATCGATGCGGCCAAAACCAAGCCGTTCGGTTATATGCCGTTTTATCCCGGTCCGGGGCTTGGCGGGCACTGCATCCCCATCGACCCATTTTACCTGACGTGGAAATCGCGCGAATATGAATTGCCGACGCGCTTCATCGAGTTGGCCGGCCAGATCAACACTGCCATGCCGCGCCATATTGTCAGTCGGCTTGCGGAAGCGCTGGATATCCACCGCGGCAAGGCGCTCAGCCGTTCCAAGGTTCTGATCGTCGGGTTGGCCTACAAGAAAAACGTACCGGATATTCGTGAAAGCCCATCTTTGAAGCTCATCGAACTCATTCTGGAGCGAAGCGGTCAGCCGTCCTATTTCGACCCTTATGTGGCGGAAATTCCCAAGACCCGCGAATATGGCGATCTGCTGGGCATGAAATCCGTGGCTTGGGACAAAAAAACCATAAGCGATTTTGATGCGGTTCTGGTGGCGACCGACCATGACAATATCGATTACCAAAGCCTTGCCGAATGGTCGCCGCTGATTATCGATACGCGCAATGCCTTTGCGCGGCGCAGCATCGTCGCAAGCCACATCATCAAAGCCTGACGGAAGAAAGCAACAGATGAGCAGACTGGACAGCTTCATTCGCCGTTTGACGGCGCAGCGGGATATTCTCAATCACGTCCATGCCGATCTGAATATTCCTTCAGATGGTCCGGTTATGGAAATCGGACTTGGCAACGGGCGCACCTTCAACCATCTACGCGAACTTTTTCCGGATCGCCGCATCGTTGCGTTCGACCGGGCGATGGGTGCGCACGCGTCATCGGTGCCGGATGAAGACGATCTGGTGATTGGCGAAATCGCGCAGACGGCACAGGTCTATCTGGGTGTGGAAGCGGCGCTGGTGCATGCCGATATCGGCACGGGTTATCCGGAGAAAGACGCCGTTACGCTGACCTGGTTGCCGCAGCTTGTGGCGGGAATGCTGGCAAAAGGCGGTGTCGCGGTGAGCGGACTTCCGCTGGAAGAAAAAAGCCTCAACCCACTTCCCGTTCCCGCATCCGTTCCAACAGACCGCTATTTCCTCTACCGGAAACTATAGGCAAGCTACAAAAACTGCTGGCTTTCCGTCTCGGAAATCAGAAAAACCTTCATTTCCCAGCGTTTGCCACGGATGGGTATGGTGCGGCTTTGCAGCGCCTTGGCGTCGTGCCCTGACTGGATCATGACCGGTTCGGACACGACAATTGCTGTGCCGAATTCCTTGGCGACGGTTTCCAATCTGCTGGCAACATTCACCGTATCGCCGATGGCGGTCAGATTTTTGGCCGCCCCGTAACCCATGACGCCCACGATCGATGGACCGGCATGGATGCCAACCACGACCCGTAGTTTGACAGAAAACTGTTTTTCTAGTTCCTCGTTGAGCATATCGATATCGCGCAGGATAAGCGCGGCAGCCTTCAAGGCATCGCGGCTTGCGGTGTCCTTGTTGGCTTCAAGGCCAAACAGCGCCATAGCGCCATCGCCGATGAATTTATCAAGCCTGCCGCCCGCCTGCTCAACGGCCTGCCCAACGACGGTGAAGTAACGGTTGAGAAGAAACACCATATCGTAAGGCAAGCGCGCTTCGGACAGCGCCGTGAAATTGCGCAGGTCGCAGAACAGGACCGCGATTTCCTCTTCGCGGCCCGGGCGGATCGGCTCGCCGCTGGCGGGAATGTCGTTCTGTTGTTTGGATGACAGCAGCAAGGCAACATTCAGATTGTGCTTTGGCCGAAGCTGGCATCCTAGCCTGACATCTGAATCGGCGTGGATACGCTGGAGTGTTGCGCTTTCCATCGAGGAGGGTTCCGGCAATGGTCCTTCCGTATCGATAATCCGCACCCGGCAGGTGGAACATCGCCCTTTGCCGCCGCACGCTGAAAAATGGGCGACTCCACCCGAACGGCTGGCTTCCAGCACACTGAGGCCGATAGGCGCACGAACAAGCGCGCCGTGATCATAACGTATCTCAATGGAATTCGATCTCTGCCGCCAACTGCGAGCCCCGCGCAGAGCAAAAACCAGCAGAACAGATCCGCCGAATATCATTTTCGCCATGCTGGTGAATTGTTCGACCTTTGCTTCGATTTCCGCCTGATTGGCATGAATGGTGCGAGGCGGTGGAGGGTTCTGCTCCATAACCCTGCCCGCATCACTGAAGCCCAGCAGGGCGAGGATCGGCAAGAGCACGGCCACCGTCAGCAGATAGGGCGAAATCCTCTTGTACCAGTCGCGGTAGCGCAGCCAGAAAAATATGCCGAGACAGCCGTGCGCCCATATCAGCACCACGGCAAAGCTTTGTCGCAGGCCCAAAAACGGGTTGCGAACCCAGAAATTGTAGATGACGTTCTCGTATCCAATATCGATGCCGTAGAGCATCCGCGAGAGGCGAATGCTGGTGGCGTGATCGATGATCAAATAGGGAATAAGAAGGCCAATGATGATCTGAAGCGCTTCCCGCATGGGCATTTTGAGCGAGCGGCGCAGATAGATGGAGCGCAAGACCAGCACGATGTGGGTCAGCACCGAACCATAGAGTATCAGGCTGCTGAGGGGATTAAGCCAGACGAGGCTGAAGCACATGCGACCATATTCGGCAGCGTCAATCGAAACGAGCGCCAGCGCATGGTTCGAAAAGTGCGTGAAAACAAAGGCCAGCATGATGAGGCCCGACAGCAATCGTGCACGTCTGAGCGACGTTTCCGACACGATGTAAGCCATGCTCGCTGTCTCCGGGTTGTCTCTCGGTGGATCGCCAGGGAGACATCTCTGCTGGATAACCGCTCGCTGCTATACTCCCATGATTGAAAAATCAGAATAGCGCGGCGATCACGTCATCGGCATTTTTTAAGAGCGTTGCGACGGCCCGGTCGACGGTTGCCTTCAAAGGTCTATCGTCTGGCCATCCCGCGCTGCAAATGCACCGGCAAACTCCTTTTTGGCATCGGCATCGATAACATCCAGCTCATCATCGGTGCGAAAAGGTGCATGATGAATGAGACCAACGCTTTTGGCATTGGCCAGCTTGGCCAGACGGACGGCCTGTTGCCATGAAGAATGGCCGTAGCCTCGGTATGTTTCCATTTCGGCTTCGGTGAAACTTGCATCGTAGAGAAACAGGTCCACGTTATCGATCAGCTTCAAAACGGATTTGTCCGGCTTGGCCTGCTCATGTTCCGTATCGGTGATGATCGCGAAGCTGCGGCCCTGCCAGTCGATGCGATAGCCAATGGCATTTCCGGGGTGGTTGAGCATGCCGGTCGTGATGTTCAGATCGGGATGAACTGGTAGCACGTCCCCGGCCTTGAAATCTCTGGTGCTGATCTGCGCGCAGCAAATGTCGAGCGGTGCGGGAAACCATGGCGGACTCATGAATTCGCCCAGCATTTCACGGGTCGTCTTCTGTCCTGCCAGATGGCCAGACCAGATACGCACATCGTTTTCACGGTTGAAAAAGGGTTTGAAGTAAGGAAAGCCGACAATGTGGTCGTAATGGCAATGGGAGAAGAACATGTTCACGTCGCCAATGCCTTCAGCCTTCAGCGCCTGACCAGCCGGCAAAAGACCCGAGCCTGCATCGAACAGAAGAACGTGCTTTCCGCACCTCACTTCGATGCAGATCGTGTTTCCACCATACTTACGGAATTTTTCTCCCGATACAGGAAGCGTTCCCCGCGCACCCCAGATCTTAACCCGAAATTCCTGCTCACTGTCCCGACGCAGACCGTCGGAATTCAACGCCATGATACACCCCAAATTACATCACGGGCACTCTTTCAAGCTTCCTCCGCCAGAGCGCCGTTGCGTCCTTTCAGACGCCAAACAAGAGCCGCTGCTCCAACTCCCATGGAGCCGGCCCTTCTACTGTCTAGTCCTTACTCCGACCAGCATTTCAGTTTTATTACAATAGTACCACTTTTATTTTTCTGGTGACTGGTGGCTATTGAAAACACTGTTTCGTTTAAGCGTTGGAACCCGACCGTGCTTTGCTCAACTCTGTGGTCGTCTGCGTCAGACGTTCGGCCAACACGCGCATGACCTTGATTGTGACATCTGGGAAATCGGACATCAGCTTGAAGAATTGCTCCTTGCCGATCCGCAATGCCTCAACGGAGGTGGAGGCGCGAACGGTGGCGGTTCTGACACTGTCACATAGGATAGCGATTTCACCCACGATGGCGTTGCCGCTCATTTCGGTCAGCTTGATCTGGCCAGAAGGGGAGTCGATCAGAACATCGACCTTGCCCGTCAGAAGGACGTAAGCGGCATCACCGATATCGCCTTGCCGAAACAACTCGTCCCCGGCGTGGTAGGACACCCGGTCCGACGCAAAAGCGAGCAACTTCAGCTTGGATGGTTCCATCTCGCTAAAGAAGGGAACGCGTTTCAGCATCTGAATTTCGTCTTTGAAAAGCATTGCCTTTTCCTGTCCGTGTTCCTGATTGTTCACGCTAAGCCACTCAAGCCGCGATCATTTCCTTGAATGTACCGTTTTCTTCCACAAGAGTCTCGTATGTTCCATCGGCAATGATCGACCCCTGATTGATGACCACGACCCGATCGAACATTTTTGACAGCGCCGCGTTGGAAAGCACCCACAATATCGCAGGATTGGCGCCATTGCTTCTCAGGAACGTGATGACATTCTCAACAATTTCCTGCTGCAAACGATGATCAAGGCCGGGGAGAGGTCGGTTCAGAACATAATAGTCCGATTTTCGGATCAGTGCTCTCGCCAGATTGAGTTTCTGCCGCTGCAACGGCCCAAGGCGCTTGCCGCCAGCCCCAAGGTTGAATTCAAGCCCAACCGCTAGCACTCTCTCGTAAAGCCCTTGCTTTTTCATGGCATCGGCAACGATCTTTGTGATCCGTCGTGAGGCATCCGCATAACGATGGCTGATTTTGCCGAACAAAATATTGTCCAGAAGGCTGGTCGAGGCTGCGTATTTGCCGGGATCGTATGGCTCGATCCAGCTGCGCAAATCATCCGGCAGCTTTTCATGGAACATGTGCCGGACATCGACGATCTTCTGCATGACCTCTGGTGTCAGAAGGCCGAAACGCTGTCTTGGCTCGATATAGAAGAAGCTCAACCGCAACATTGCCCGCCGTTCTGCCTCGGTCGCGTCATTGTAGCTTTTGCCCTGAAGGCGTTGCAGCATCTGCTGGTAGCCCGGAATATCATCCGCTGTCATGAAGGTGAGTTGCTGGAAAAACGGGTGATCAGGCGGCAGATCGCTGAAGATTTCGACCACGTTTTCCGCAATCGTATACCCCATGTCGAACAGCGTTTGTGACAATCCGCTGCCGCGCATCAGCGAGCGGAAATAGTTGCTATCGATAATCATACGGCTGGCCACCGAGGCGTCCCGCATGGTTCCGAACATGATGTTTTCGCCAACCGTTGCCTCGGCATTGTAGCTGTTCGGCTCGAACGGAACGATGAGACCGCTGAGGTTCTCCTTCTCCAACTCGGTGCGCAGCGCCTGTCTCAGCTCCACAATCCGGGCGGCCAGATGCAGATCGGTCAGCGGATCGATGGAAGATCGCAGGGCAAATTCGAGAATATCCGGTGAAAGCTGAACCGTATCAAGAACGGCCAGCATCGACTTGAGGAACTTGTCCTCGTCATCGCTTCCAGACGGGCTGGATGCGTAATCTATCCAGTCGCTGTTGATGTCGATGTTCGGATTTTCGGCCATTTTGGCTTCACGGATCTCCCATTTGCGATGCTCCAACTCAGCACCGGCGTATTCGCGCGCTTTTAGGGGAGCATGTTTCAAGCCGTAGACAAGGTTTTCCTTGAGGCTGGCGTGGAAGAAATAGGTATCGCCAGACACATAGGATATGCGCCGGCCGGTGACGGATTCGGGCAATTCGTGAAGGTCTATGTCGCCGAGCGTGATCTTGCCTGAGGTTGGCCAGAGCGTGCGGCCAAGCGCATCGGCAAGAGCTTCCGCACCGGACGCGCCGACGATTGCGATGCTTTGCCCGGGATTGATCGTCAAAGAGGCATTATCCAGCAGACGTGTGCCGCTATCGTCATCCAGCGAAAGCCCGGCGATGACGATTGGCCCGGCAATAGCTGCCGCAGCTTCTGGAGAAAGCGCCTGTATCTTTGGGTCGATCATGCTTGGAGAATCGAACTGTTCGAAGACCTGTTCGTATTTGACTTGAACGTCCTGACGCGCCTGATCCCAATCGATCAGTTCTTTCAAGGGTCCGGGAAGTTCCTTGTATGCATTGATAACAGCCACGAGCTGACCGACATCGAGACTGCCTCTGAGCGTCAGATAACCGCCGAGCGCATAAAAGAAAAACGGTGTCAGCTGGGCAAGAAAGTTATTGATGAATTTGACGATGAACTTCCACTGGTACAGATCGTAGCGAATCTTGAAGATTTCACCGAGCCTGTGGGCCGCGTCGGCGCGCTCGTAATTCGAGGTGTCATAGGCGTGGATCGTGCCGATGCCGTCCACCATCTCGCCGATTCTGCCCGCCAGTTGCCGTGCGCCCAATTGGCGCTGCCTGCCGAGTTCGATCAGCCGACGGCGCATTTTGGGAATGATGCCGACCTGAATGGCGGCCATAAAAGCGGCGATCAGGCCAAGCCAGAAATTCTGGAAGAGAATGAAGAACAGGGCCGATAGCGCCTGTCCGCCCAGCAAAGCAGGCTGAACGAAGGCATCACCCGTAAAGCCGCCCAGTGGCTCCACTTCGTCCTTGATCATACTGGAAATTTCCGCGCCCTTCACCCTTTTGAAATGGCTGGGCGGGAACCGAAGGATGCGGTCGATTAGCTCGAAACGTATGCGGCGCAACAAGCGTTCGCCAAGGCGACCCTTGTAGGTATTGATGTAATATTTGAAGAGGCCATTGATGATGACGAGCGCCAGAAATGTCAGGCTCAGTCCCATCAACATGCCAAGACGCGTCAGTTCGATGCCTGGAAAAAGCGTGATCTTTCCAAGATAGGGAATATCCATGGTCAGATGCATGAAAAGCTGTGTGGAGTTTACGCCCTCAAAACCATCGCCCTGTATCGGTCCGTTGACGATCTGCTTGGGAAGATCGAAGGCCAGAAAATAGGGTATCATCGACAGGGCGACAATCAGCAGAATGGAAAGCTGCTGCCGTCTCGTATGCGTCCAGATATAGCGTGTTAAGTTTTTTTCCATGGAGGACTTCTATGCCTTGCAGGGCGAGATCAGGAGAAACAATCCTGATGATCATCTAAAAAAACAAAGCGGGATTTAAGGCGAAAACCGCTGACATTTTTCGCCTTAAATCCCGCTCTGGATCGAGGGTAGTTGATGTTTTCGATTGCGTCAAAGCCGCAGTTGCCTGTCGGGGATGCAGCTTCGAAAATGAACGCTGATGCGTGTTTTGCAGTGGAAAAAGCGTCATACGACACTGATGATGTCGTGGTTCGTTCTGTCACAAATATTCATGAATAGGCTGCGTTATAGCGTGTTTCGTCAAAAACGAAATACGTGGCTGCTTCCAACCGAGCGAATTTCACCCTGTGGTGCTTTTGTGTTTTGTAGGTCAAGAGCCAGAAGTTCCACCTGCTTGCCTTGACCGGGAGCCAGATGAAACCAGTCATCTGCGGGGCGGAAACCTTCCGTTTCGATATGGATAGATTGCGCGAAGCGGTCTGTGTTCAGATGCAGGAACCACCGATCATTGTCTTGCTTCAGTTCGGTTTGAAGCGTGACGGCCTGCATGACAGAGCGACGCCCGAGTGGAAAATGGAAGGCATCACCCAAAAGCGCGCCAGTCTCCGGCTCCAAAAGCCGTGCGACGGTGACGTTGTGAGAGGGCGGTCCGAAACGATAGGCATAGGTAGTGTCAAAAAATGCGCCGAACAAATCGGTTGCGGCGATTTTCAGCTTTTGGCGGGCATCCAAAGCCAGTGCACGCCTGCCGGTGACGACTGGCTGGAGACCATCCCGCAAGCATGTGATCTCTACCATCACATTGATATTTTGCGGTGTTTCATTGTTGAGATGAATATCGAGGCCGTTTGTGCCTTCGTCGATAAGGCGGATGTTCACGGGCCGGAAAGCACGTTTCAATCCATACCAAGCCGGTTTGGGTTCGCCGGTCGCGTCGATGACGCCCCAGCCGGGACCGGGCTGGAGATCTTGCAACGTCCATACCAACGCACCCTGGCAAGATGACCCATCACGCCGCCACTCAGCGAATGTTGCTTCCATAACCTCTGCGGATACGGCGCGGGAGAGGTCTAGATATTGGTCCGCGTCTTCGCGGCGCAAGGTTGCCGGGTCAACGTCGTAAAGCAGTTTCAGATAATGGTCGCGCACATCCTCGAAATCCCAGGACGCGCCTCTGTCACGCGGTACGCGGGCTTTCCACCGTGGGTCGTGAACCGGGCGGGCGGGCAAAAATTCGTCCAGCGTGGACTGTTGAGGGACATTGGCGAAGGCGAGGCACTCGCCTGCAAACCGCACATCGGCACGGCGGGCATCTTCAAGCGGTCGGCAATAGGCGCCGACACCGTAATAATGGCCGACCTTTTCGTTGGGGACAAAGGGTAATGCACCGCCAAAGGGTGAGTTCGGCACATAGGCAATATCCGGCCGTAAACGCCTGACATGGTCCGGAAGAATATCTTCCGTCAGCGGACCTTTCCAAAACTGTTCGGAAAGCCCCAGCATTGCGCCTTGCTGGTACATTTCACTGCCGCCGCACAACACGGCGAGGGAGGGCGACAGCGCTGTGGTCTTGAGAAGCTGCGAGATTTCTTTTTCGACATGGGCGAGAAAAGCCTCATCCTTAGCCGGGTAATCGAAATTGGCGAGCATCATGTCCTGCCACACCATAATGCCGAGTTCATCGCAAAGCGCGAAGAAATCCGGGGTCTCGTAGGCCATTGTGCCGCCGATGCGGATCATGTTCATACCCGCCTCAGCAGCGAGGCGGAGCCAGGGTTCGTAATCTTTGCGCTCACCGCCCAAGCGCACGATATCGGCAGTCGTCCACACCGCTCCCCGGCAGAAAATGGGCTGACCGTTTATCTTCAGCCCGAAACCTTTTCCGTCGGTGCCGGGATTGATCTCAATACGGCGAAACCCGGTTTTTCCTATGGAGTGGGTTTGTCCATCCAGGCGCAGGCTGAGATCGTGAAGCGCTGGCGTTCCATGGGTGGCGGGCCACCATGGTTCGATGTTTTCCAGCCACAATTCGCCTTCGAAGACATCCTCGCTGGTCGCCTGTAGCCTTGCCCAGCGGTCGGCGCAGCCGATGTCCATTGATCCAATATGGCGGTGGCTGCGAACGGACATACGCAGATGCCCCGTTCCATCAGCACCCAGCTCCGATTGAAAAGACAGGAGTTCGAACGCGGATTGGTTTTCGCGAATAAGCCGAATGGGACGCCATGGTCCAGCGGCATGGATTTCCGGGCACCAGCCCGGCATGTAACCGAGCGCGGTTGTTCTGATCAGCCGCAGGCCTTGAGAACTCATCATCTGTGGACGCCAGCGGGCGCGGGGGCCAGGTCTCTCCAGCCGTGGGGCAAGGGCGCGAAAGCAGATGGCAAGCTCATCCGCGCCGCTCAATTCAAAGGGCACGTCCAGCGCTTCAAACATGCTGGTGGCATGGGCGACCAGTGTTCCGTTCAGAAAAATTTCGGCAATCGTTGCCAGACCTTCGAAGCGCAGAATAGCCGGTCCGGTTTCGTCGGAAACGAGGGTCAGGCGATACCAGGCATCCTGATTGTTCAGCGGTTGTGGAAGAAGGCGATCAAATTTTCCGACGGTTTCCAGTGCTTGCGCAACAGTGCCGGGAACGGGCGCCGTGATGACCTCGACATCAAATGGAATATCGACCGGTGTGGTGAAAGCATGCGGCAGCGTTAGCGTCAGGGTCCAACCCTCGCTCAACAATTGCCCACCCGGCACATGCAAAGCGAAGGGCGCGGTCACGCCGCCTCGCTTGTTTTGCTCAGCGATGTCTCCAGTGCGCCCATCAACTCGTCCCAAGCCGTGATAGCCGGGTCAAGAACGGTCGCGAGTGGTTCGAACTTGCGACGGGCGATGGCGCGGGCAAGCTGGAACTGGACGGATTTCGCCACTTCCGAAATGCGAAGCGCGTGGCTTGCCGCCTCGCCGAACTGTTTGTCTCCACCCAGCCATTCCAGATGGGTGGCGGTCAGCTCGAAATTGGCGCCGAACTGGCGAAGCGTGTTGAAAGCATATTTGTGGAAAAATCCGAAGGGCCGGTCGGCCACTTTTTCCACCTGCCCCGGAAAGACCTCGGCGAAGGCCTTGATCGGATTTTGCTCGGGCCGTTTTGCAAAATGTAATGCCAAAAGCCGCAGCGCAATTGCGCGTCGTTCTTTATCGGACACGGGCTTTTCGGGAAATTTCGCGAATTCGGTGTAGGGCAAAAACGGAAGATCGTCTTGCGTGAGGTGGTGTTGGAAAATGCCTGAGAAATCATCACCCTCCAGCGCGTAGTAGCCGCCATTGTGGAAATATTCCAGCTTGCGGTTTGCCAAGTCCATGCGGTTGATGGCGACCGTCGTTTTGCCGTGTTCCTTACGATAACCCACACCTTGGGTATCCGGCATGTAGAAACTGTCCATTTCGATCAGGCAGATACGACCGCGCTGCAACTGTGTTGCGATATGGCTTTCCAGCCTGTCGAAAATTGCCAGTTCAGTGACGCGGATGCCATACAGCGCCTCAAGGTCTTCCAGCGGTACTTTAAAGAAAGTGAACTGGTCGCCCTCGAAATCCTGTGTCAGCGTAAAGCCGAGCATGGCTTCCGGCGGCAAACCGCTGGAGGCCAGAAGTTCGATCCACAGATCTACATAACAATTGGTTTCCGGCCACATCCGCTCAGATGCGTGGAGCTGGTGCGGAACATAGGTTTCAGCGCTCAGGGCCGGAAAAATGCTTGCCATCTCGTCTTCAGCCCCAAAGCACATCCCGAACCGGCTGCGGCCATGCATCCACATCCAGTCCATGTTTCGCAAACAGTGCCAGCGCAATACGCTCCAGACCAAAACCGACGCAGGCGGTGTGGGCCACAGTGCCGTTTGCGAGATTGAGACCCCATTTGGTGCCGAAAGCGTCCTGGTGGTAATTGAAGCTCATGCAGGCGGTCTGGTTGGTGGTCGATGTGACCGGGATCAGCAGTTCAAACTTCAAATTCTGGTCACGCTGGTTGTTGGCCAGCATCTTGCCCGCGCGCCCGAAGAACGGGTCGTTGGCGATATCGATCTTCACGTCGAGACCGATTTTTTCCATCATTGCCACGCCGCGATCCATCCACAATTGGCGGAATTCCGTGACATCTGCTTCCGTGCCCATGCAGACATATTCGCGCATACGGAACAGTTGCTGGCGGGCCGGATCCTTGGAAGGCTCATGGCGGAAGCAATAGGATTGAATGTCGTAAAGACCGCCGCCAGCGGGCAGGTTTCCGCGCTTGGCAATGGTGGGGTAAAGCGGGTAGCAGGCCGCAGGCGTCAAGACGATATCGGTCGCCTTCTGATCTTTCGTCCAGTCCGTGCCCTCGTCCATGCTTTTCAGCAGGCTGACATGATCCAACTCACAGCCGCAGAACGAATGGACCGTGCCCGCCAGTTGCGGGAAGCTTTTCATGTAACCGCTTTTTTCAAAAAAAGCGCGGTTAATGCCGGGCGGGAAGCGAATGGCTTCCGCCTTGTCCGGGCCGCCGACGGTGTCGATCAACCGTTCAAAAGCGACGATGACGTCTTCAAACTGGCCGCTGCGGCCATAAAGGCCGTCCACGCCAGTATCGATCAGCAGGCCCTTTTCGAACAGGCGATCGAGAAACGATGTTTGCATGTCCATGGTGCTTATCCTGAAAGGCTGGTGTCCTGCTTCTGAACAAGCAGGAGATGGGCGGAATTGCTTAAAATTCTGTCGTTTGAAATCATCAGCTGGGCGGAATGCGCATCACGCAAATGCCTGCCGAGGCTGTAAGGCGTGCCGTTCTTGTAGCCCATGATGCCGCAAATCAGCATGGCGTGATTGATGATTTCCAGAACCGTTTCGGAAGAACAAATCTTGACGTTGTTCATGGCAACGGCAAACCCCATCGACATCAGCTTGTCCGGATCGGACTTGGTATCGTCGTACGCTTTTAGACCGGCAATCACGTTGGATTTGACGATCTGAAGCTTGTTGGACACTTCCGCCAGACGGATAGCACCGGGTGGCGTGACGCCGGGTGATTTGCGGGCGGCTGCGCGAACGAAAGCCTGCGCCCGCAACACGGCATCTGCCGCAATGCCATACCACACACCGCTCCACAAAAGATGCGATGTGGCCAGCATGGATTGTGCCGCGATTTCTGCAAACGGCTTTTGAAAAATCTGTTCCGAAGGCGCCTTGCCTTTGAACAGGAAACCATCGGAACAGGTGCCGCGCATGCCAAGCGTGTTCCAGACATGCGTTTTTTCAAGACTATATTGGTCTTTAAGAAAAACCGTCATCACCTGATCGGCAGGTGCGGCATCCGCATGGGCGCGGGAGGTGATGAGAATGACGTCGGCTTCGCTGCCATAGGAAATGACGGTCGCGTCTTTTTCCAAAGAGCAATTGGCCCCGTCAACGTCAATGGCGCAAATGGAATTGCGCAGATTTCCGCCAATGCCGCCTTCGGTGGTGGCAGAACCAATGAGGAGCTGTTCAGCGGCCACACGGCGCATGAAGCCGGTGTGCCATTCGCTTGTCTCTCCGTGCTCCACCAGACTGGATGCCTTGATCTGGTGCATGGCGAAGATCATTGCCGTGGCCGAGCAGGACTGGCCAAGCGTGCAGCAAATATCGGCGATTTGCGTCAGACTTGCGCCTTCGCCGCCCAGATGCAAGGGAACTTGAATGCCGAGAAGGCGCTCAGCGCGCATGGCCTCCACAGCTTCTCTTGGGAAACGTGCGGCGCTGTCTACATCGTCAGCGTGTTGCGCGGCGATCGCCGCAACACGCGATGCGCGCGCAGACAGCGTGGCATTCGGTGGGGCGACAGACAGGTTCATCACGCCGCCTCTTTGCCGTCGAGAATTGTTTTCACGGTTTCTTCAATCGCCTTGATGCTGGCGAAAGACTTGCGGTTGAGCATATTGTCCGGGAACTCGATATCGAACGCGTCTTCTATGCCAAGCATCAATTGTACGGATGCGAAAGAAGAAAGTCCGGCTGCGTAAAGATCAGATTCGTCGGCGATGGTATCGATCGGTACCGGGAGTTGGCCGAATTTAGATAGTATTTCACGAATAGTTGAATTCATCTCAAGTAGTCTCCCTCGATCGGATGCTATCATAGCGCATTCTTCAAGTTACACCCTAAAAAATAACATCCTAATAAATGGCTAGGTTAATTTGGTGTAACCCAACGCGATTATGTGACTTCATCCACAGCATACTTGACAAAGTGGCATGGCCGGTTTCTGATTAGGCATTCACCAGGGGAGTCCCGTCAAGGGGCTGAGATACTGCTACAGCGCGCAGTGACCCGTTGAACCTGATCCAGTTCATACTGGCGTAGGGACGGTGCAAACGCGGGAAAAGCAGTTCGGCAGTGCCGAGCAACTGGGCCGAATCATCGGCTTGCCTTTCCCGTGGTTTTTCGTCTTTCATGCTCGAACTGGGTCTCCACTGTTTTTGCTTTGGAGCCTCACGATGAACATTGCTGCTAAAAATCTCTCCCCTGTTGTCACGACAGGTCCGCTTCCCGCTTCGACCAAAATCTACAAGCCGGGCATCATCCATCCCCATATCCGCGTACCGATGCGTGAAATTGCGGTGCACCCCACCGCTGGCGAACCGCCGGTTACGGTCTATGATTCCTCTGGTCCTTATACCGATCCATCCCACACGGTCAGCATCGAAGGCGGTTTGCCGCGTGTGCGCCATGACTGGGTTGTGGCACGCGGCGATGTCGAGGCTTACGAGGGCCGACACGTCAAACCGGAGGACAATGGCTTTGCCACCGGCGAACGTTTGACGCCGGAATTTTCTCTACGTCATCAGCCATTGAAGGCCAAGGACGGCAAAGCGGTCACGCAGCTTGCCTATGCGCGGGCGGGCATCATTACGCCTGAGATGGAATTCATTGCCATTCGCGAAAACATCGGGCGCGAGGCGGCAAAGGAAACGCTGGCACGCGATGGTGAAAGTTTTGGGGCGCATATTCCAGATTTCGTGACCGCGGAATTTGTGCGTCAGGAAGTGGCGGCGGGCAGGGCGATTATCCCCGCCAACATCAACCACCCCGAAGCCGAGCCGATGATTATCGGGCGCAATTTCCTCGTCAAGATCAATGCCAATATCGGTAACTCGGCGGTCACGTCTTCCATGGCGGATGAAGTCGACAAGATGGTATGGGCCATTCGCTGGGGTGGCGATACGGTGATGGACCTTTCAACGGGTCGCAACATTCACAACATCCGCGAATGGATCATCCGCAATTCGCCGGTGCCGATTGGCACAGTTCCGCTCTATCAGGCGCTGGAAAAGGTCAATGGCATTGCTGAAGATCTGAACTGGGACGTGTTCCGCGATACGCTGATCGAACAGGCCGAGCAGGGTGTGGATTATTTCACCATCCATGCCGGCGTGCGGCTGCATTACATTCCGCTGACCGTCAATCGCGTCACCGGCATCGTCTCACGCGGCGGCTCGATCATGGCCAAGTGGTGTCTCCATCACCACAAGGAATCCTTCCTCTATGAGCACTTCGATGAAATCTGCGATATCTGCCGCGCTTATGATGTGTCTTTCTCGTTGGGCGACGGCCTGCGGCCGGGTTCGATTGCCGACGCCAATGATGCGGCGCAATTTGCCGAGTTGGAAACGCTGGGTGAGTTGACGAAGATCGCTTGGGCAAAAGACTGCCAGGTCATGATCGAAGGCCCCGGCCATGTGCCGATGCACAAGATCAAAGAGAATATGGACAAGCAGCTGAAGGTCTGCGGCGAAGCGCCTTTTTACACGCTTGGACCGCTGACGACGGATATCGCGCCCGGATATGACCACATCACGTCCGGCATCGGTGCGGCGATGATCGGCTGGTTCGGTACGGCGATGCTTTGTTATGTCACGCCAAAGGAGCATCTGGGTCTGCCGGACCGCAATGATGTGAAGGTCGGCGTCATCACCTACAAGATTGCCGCCCACGCTGCCGATCTTGCCAAGGGTCATCCGGCAGCACAAATCCGCGACAATGCTTTGTCTCGTGCCCGTTTCGAGTTCCGTTGGGAAGACCAGTTCAACCTGTCGCTCGACCCGGAAACGGCACGCTCCTACCATGATGAGACATTGCCGAAGGAAGCGCACAAGGTTGCGCATTTCTGCTCCATGTGCGGACCTAAATTCTGCTCCATGCGGATCTCGCACGACATTCGTGCCGAGGCGCAAAAGGAAGGTCTGGAGGCCATGGCGCAAAAATTCCAGCAGGGTGGCGATCTTTATATGCCGCTGGAAAAGCCGGTGGCGGGGGAATGAGATGCGCGTTCTGGTTAAAGGTGCAGGCGTTTCCGGTCTAACGGCTGCTCTTGAACTTGCGCGCCGGGGCGTGGGTGTCGAAGTCTGCGATCTGGCAAACAAACCGGGGCGCGGTGCGTCCTGGTTTGCGGGCGGCATGCTGGCGCCTTGGTGTGAGCGTGAAAGTGCAGAGGAGGCCGTGCTGACATTAGGCCAATCTGCGCTTGATTGGTGGGATGAGGCAACGCCGGGGCTGGTGACGCGCAAGGGTACGCTGGTGGTGGCACCGGCGCGGGACAAGGCGGAGCTTTCCCGCTTCGCCTCCCGCACCTCGGGGTATCGCTGGGTTGATGAGGATGAGATCGCAGCGTTGGAACCGGACCTTGCAGGACGGTTCCGCGCGGGTCTGTTCTTTTCGGGCGAAGGGCATCTTGATCCACGCCTCGCTCTGACTGCGCTTTACGAACGCCTCATTTCGATGTGCGTTGGTTTCCATCTTGGTGAGCAAACGGACGAAACTGCGTTCGACTGCGTCGTTGATTGCACGGGCCACGCGCAGACCGGCAAGTTGACTGGGCTTCGCGGCGTGCGCGGCGAGATGCTTTATCTGGTTACGACAGAGGTAACGCTTTCACGCCCCGTGCGGCTGCTTCATCCGCGCATTCCGCTTTACATCGTGCCGCGTGCAGCGGAACGTTTTATGGTGGGTGCGACGATGATTGAAACGGACGAGGCGGGACCGATTTCGGCGCGCTCGATGATGGAACTTCTCAATGCCGCCTATGCGCTTCATCCAGCGTTTGGGGAGGCTCAAATCATCGAGACGGGGACAGGCATCCGCCCGGCTTTCTCCAACAATCTTCCTGCGATCAGCCAGAAAGGCGACACGCTCTTCATCAACGGCGCACATCGGCACGGCTTTCTGCTTTCGCCCGCCATGGCACGGCAGGCCTCCGACATTGTTTTTCTAAAGGAGTTTTCCCATGAGAATTCTCGTAAACGGGCAAGAGCATGATCTTGCCACCGCCACGCTGTCTCAGCTTCTGACCGTGCTGGACTATGAAGGCGATTGGCTGGCGACAGCCGTGAATGGTGATCTCGTCCATGCCGAGGATCGCTCCGATTTTCAGTTGAAGGACTTCGACAAAATCGAAGTTCTTTCACCCATGCAGGGAGGATAGACCATGCTGACGCTTTATGGACGTGAGGTTGGTTCCCGCCTTCTGCTTGGCACGGCACGCTATCCCTCGCCTGCGGTGCTGGCGGATGCGGTGCGGGCCAGCAAGACGGATATTCTGACTATTTCTCTGCGCCGGGAAACGGCGGGCGGTAAAAAGGGTGGGCAGTTTTTCGAACTGATCCGTGAATTGGACCGCCATATTTTACCCAATACGGCAGGATGCCACACCGCCAAGGAAGCCGTTTTGACCGCCAAAATGGCGCGGGAGGTCTTTAAGACCAACTGGATCAAGCTGGAAGTGATCGGCAATCACGATACGCTTCAGCCGGATGTTTTTGGGCTGGTGGACGCGGCGCGCATTTTGAGCGACGAGGGTTTCGAGGTGTTTCCTTATACGACCGATGATCTGGTGGTGGCGGAAAAGCTGATCGATGCCGGTTGCAAGGTCTTGATGCCGTGGTGCGCGCCGATTGGCAGCGCGATGGGGCCGCTGAACATCACGGCGTTGCGGTCTATGCGGGCGCATTTCCCGAATGTGCCGATGATCGTCGATGCCGGATTGGGACGCCCATCCCATGCCGCAACGGTGATGGAACTGGGGTACGATGCGGTACTTCTGAACACGGCGGTTTCCGGTGCAGGCAATCCGGTCATCATGGCGGGGGCTTTCGCCAAGGCGGTGACGGCGGGCCGCGAGGCTTATCTGGCAGGCATGTTAGAGCCACGCGATATGGCTGTGCCATCGACACCCGTTATCGGTACGGCCGTGTTTTCCTGACGTTGACAACCACGCTTTAGGGCGGGATACCGGCAGAGACAGAGGAGTATTCCGCCCTTGCACAATCTGCTGACCGATATTGACGGCATTGCGGTTGGTCATGTGACCGACCTCAACTTGGGATCGGGCGTGACCGCCATCATCTTCGATGAACCGGCCATTGCCTCCGGTTCCGTTCTGGGCGGTGCGCCGGGAGGGCGGGATACGGCGTTGCTTGATCCATCCATGACGGTGGAAAAGGTCGATGCTTTTGTGTTGTCCGGTGGCTCGGCCTTCGGTCTGGATGCTGCCGGTGGCGTGCAGGCCGGGCTGCGGGAAATTGGGCGTGGATTTCAGGTCGGTTCAACCCGCGTTCCCATCGTACCGCAGGCCATTCTGATGGACCTGCTGAATAGTGGCAACAAGGATTGGGGCCTGCATTCGCCCTATCGCGATATGGGATATGAAGCCTTCAAAGCCGCGTCCAATCAGCCGTTTTCTCTAGGCAGCGTTGGCGCGGGAACGGGTGCAACCACCGCGACGCTCAAGGGTGGGCTTGGCTCTGCCAGCGCCGTGACGTCTGGTGGGCACAAGATTGCGGCCATCGTTGCCGTTAACGCGATGGGTTCCGCGACCGTGGGAGCCAGCCGACATTTTTGGGCAGCGCCGTTTGAGCGAGAAGACGAGTTTGGTGGCTTGGGTTTTTCACCTCAATTCGCTGCTGCCGACACGGCCTTGCGCATCAAAGGCGTGACGCTGATAGCAACGACTATAGGCGCCGTCGTGACCGATGCGGTTTTGACGAAAGCGCAGGCGTACCGGCTGTCGATTATGGCGCATGGTGGTTTGGCACGGGCCGTTCTGCCATCGCATCTCTCCAGTGATGGTGACACAATGTTTGCCGCTGCGACCGGTAAAAAGCCCTTGAGTGCCGCGAGCGATTTTACGGAACTGTGCCATCTTGCCAGCATCGTCATGAGCCGGGCCATTGCACGCGGGGTTTATGAGGCGACCGCCTTGCCGCATGAGGGCGCGCAGACATCATGGCGGGATCATTTCGGGGAGCGCACTGAATGAGGGAGAGACTGCCGCTGAAAACCGTGCTTCGCATCGACTTTCCGCCAGACCACAGGCTTGGCCGTGGCAAAATCCAACTGATGGAATTGATCGCCTCATCAGGCTCCATTTCCGCTGCCGGGCGAGCGATGGACATGTCTTATCGCCGCGCATGGCTGCTGGTAGATGCGCTGAACCATATGTTTAAAGAGCCGGTCATCGAATCGCAGCGCGGTGGCAAGCAGGGCGGCGGGGCCGCACTAACCACGTTCGGGCAGGAGTTGCTTGAGCGTTATCGTGGCATGGAGCAACGCCTGAAAGACGCGCTTCAAGCCGATCTGGACTGGCTGGACGCCAGTCGCAATTCTGATCAATAGGGATCCAGCGCTGCCGATTTGACGATGGCGAAGATCGGTTTCCCCGGCTCCAGCGCCAGTCTTTCGACCGACAAGCTGGTGATGCGTGACAGGACGATATCGCCGCCACAATCCACCTGCACCATCGCCATTCCGTCATCCGACAATGTTATTTCCGCAATATGGCCTTGAAGAATATTGAGTGCGCTCAAACCTTCGGGCTTCACCGTTGCCAGCATCACGTCGCGAGCGGGAATATGGACGCGAACCTGTTTGCCCACCGCTGCTGATGGGGCCGGGACGTGCAACGTTACGCCGGTCAGTTCGATGGATGCCAAGCTGTGCGTGGTGTCAAAAGCAGCGACTCGGCCCGAAAGAATGCTTCCAGCCTCCCGACGCTCCAGATGAGTGCTGAACGTCGGGCGAGACAGGATTTCCGCTGCCGGTCCCGCAACATCAACCTTGCCGTCTTTCATCACAACGATTGTATCTGCCAGGCGTGAGACTTCGCTGACCGAATGGCTGACATAGATGATCGGGATTTTAGTCTCGTCGCGAAGCCGCTCCAGATAGGGGATGATTTCTGCCTTGCGCGCTTCATCCAGCGCGGCCAATGGCTCATCCATCAACAGCAGGCGCGGTGATGATAAAAGGGCGCGGCCAATCGCAACCCGCTGTTTTTCACCACCCGATAATTTTTCCGGGCGACGCTTCAGCAAGTCGCCGATGCCGAGCATATCGATAATCTTTGCGCTTTCCGTTTGCTCTGCCGTTTTGCCGGAAAACCGCCAACCATAATGCAGGTTCTGTTCGACGGTCAGGTGCGGGAACAGCCGCGCTTCCTGAAAGACATAACCAAAGCGGCGTTTGTGGCAGGGAACGAGAAGCCGCTTTTGGCTATCTGCCAGAACTTCGCCATCGAGTTCTATTCTGCCGTGCTCCGGTTTCGTCAGGCCCGCAATAATGCGAATGACCGAGGTTTTGCCAGAGCCGGAGCGGCCAAACAGCGCCGTGACGCCTTTGCCAGTCGAGAGGTTTGCGTCCAGTGTGAAGGAGCCAAGCCTATGTTTGACGTCGAATAAAAGGGTCATTCCGCGTTCACCCGTTTGCCGACGATGCGGGCCAGAAACTCTGAGGCCAACAGGGCGATCATGGATATCGCGATGGCCACCAGTGTCAGTCGCAACGCGCCCGCATCGCCGCCCGGAACCTGCGTAAAGGTATAGATCGCCGCTGACAGCGTTTGTGTTTCGCCTGGAATGTTCGACACGAAGGTGATTGTTGCGCCGAATTCGCCCATGGCTTTTGCGAAAGCGAGGATCATGCCTGCGATGATACCAGGCAGGGTCAGTGGAAGGGTAATGGTGAGGAATATCCAGAGCGGACTTGCGCCCAGCGTTCCGGCAGCTTCTTCCAGCTTGCGGTCCACCGCTTCAATCGAAAGCCGGATGGAGCGCACCATCAACGGGAACGCCATGATGGCGCAGGCGAGTGCAGCACCTGTCCAGCGAAATGAGAAAACGATACCGAAATATTGGTCGAGAAACTGGCCGATAACGCCCCGGCGTCCAAATACGACCAAAAGAATGAAGCCGGTAACGACGGGCGGCAGGATGAGCGGCAGATGGACGATGCCGTTGAGCAACGACTTGCCCCAGAACTGGCCGCGCGCCAGCGCCAATGCAATGAGTATACCGAAGGGAAGGCTGGCAAACATGGCGATGCTGGACACCCAGAGGCTGAGCCGTATCGCCGTCCATTCTTCCGCGCTGAGCGATAACCAGTCCACTATGCCATTCCCGTCGACGGGTTATGGCTCTGGCGGCGGCCAGAGCCATAACGATCAATGTGATGATTTGATCTTACTTGAGAATAGTAAAGCCCTGCTTTTCAAAGAAAGGTGCTGCTTTTGCTGACTTCAGGAAATCGAGATAGGCGGCAGCAGCCGGGCTTTTGGATTCAGACAGGATGGCGACCGGATAGATGATGGGCTCATGGCTTTCCTGCGGGAAGGATCCGACGATCTTGACGCCCTGATCGGCAGCAGCATCGGTCTGGTACACGATGCCGTAAGGTGCCTCACCGCGAGACACGAGAACGAGCGCTGCGCGAACGCTTTCCGCGCCTGCGACCTTGCCTTCAACCGATGACCAGACGCCGAGCTTTTCCAGTGCTGCCTTGCCGTATTTGCCAGCAGGCACGCTATCCACCGCGCCCATGGCCAGCTTGCCATCACCCACCAGCTTTGCAAGGTCGAAGCCCTGTTTGATCTCGACAGGCGTGGCCTTGTCCGCAGGGGCAACGAGAACCAGACGGTTGCCCAGCAGGTTGGTGCGCGTGTCTTCCTTGATCAGCTTTTTGCCCGCGACATAGTCCATCCAGGCAAGGTCAGCGGAGATGAAGAGATCGGCCGGTGCGCCACCTTCGATCTGTTTTGCCAGTGCCGAGCTTGCGGCATAGGAAACCGTCGTTTTGTTGCCAGACTGTTTGGTCCACTCCGCATTGGCAGCGTCGAGCGCATTTTTCATGCTGGCGGCGGCGAAAACCGTGACTTTTTCCTGTGCGAAGACTGGCGTGGCCACACCAACGGTTGCTAGCCATACGCCCGCAACGGCTGCCACTGTGGTTCTGATCAGATTACGACGAAGAACGTTCATTCCCTTGCCCCTTTTCGAGATATTTTGATAAATATAACGACTGTCATAGAGGGGCATCTTTATATTTTCAAGAATATATCGATGATCATGAGAAGCTTCGTTTCAGAGGCTGTTTATTGCGTTTCGTCTAAATCCGTTCGCCAGCAATGTGGGCGATTTGTGCGCCTGCTTCGTAATAGGCTTCCTTCAAGGCCCGCAAACTCCGGGCTTCCGGCGCAGTTATCGGCAGGGGAAGGGCGTCTTCGTTGATGTCACCGGCAATATGGGCGGCAAGTGTCTTACCGAAAACCGTGCCCGGCGCGATGCCGCGACCATTATAACCGGAAAAACCGACGACATTTCTCGCGAATTTGTGAAAGCGGGGAACGGCATTGTCGGTCATGCCGATTTGGCCATACCACTCGCATTCGAACTCCACCTCACCTAATTGCGGGAAGAGACGCTTGAGTGAGCGCTTCGCCCATGCGCGGTGGACGGCAGCACCCGTGTTGCGCAAAGCGCCGACGCTGCCGAAAACCAAACGTCCGGCCTTGTCCATACGGAAGGAGGACAGGATTTCTTTCGTATCCCAGCAGCCCTCGCGGTTTGGCAGCACGGATTGACGCAGATTGTCGCCCAGCGGCTTCGTTGCGAAATTGAAATAGGGCAGGTAGACCTGTTCTTCGCGGATGATTTCCCAAGGGCCGGTGCTGTAAGCTTCCGTGGCAACCACAATCCAGTCTGCAGACACTGAGCCATTGGCGGTTTTGACTGTCCAGCCATTGCCCTGCTGTTCGGTGCCGATCACCGGGCTGGAGGTGTAGATGGTTGCTCCCGCTTTTTGCGCGGCGCGGGCCAGTCCGCGAACATAGGCAAGCGGTTGCAGCGTTCCGGCACGTTCATCCAGTAACGCGCCCGAATAGGCTGTGGAACCTATACGCGCAGCGGTTTCCTGCGCATCAAGAACGCGAACTGGTGCTCCGCGTGCTGCCCATTGCGCGCAACGTTCACGAATTTCCACCAGCCCTTTTTCACCCACGGCGCAGTGCAGCGTACCGTTCTTTTCAAGTTCGCATTCGATCTGGTGTTGTTCGATCAGAGCGCGCACGACGAAGGGTGCGTTGCCCAAAAGATCGAGGACCCTTTCGCCATAGATCGGACCAAGGACGTTTGGCAGTTCCTTGGGCATGACCCACATGCCGCCATTGATAAGGCCGACATTGCGACCTGCGCCGCCAAAACCGATTTCCTTGCCTTCCAGCACGATTACCCGAATGCCGCGTTCCGCCAGATGCAGCGCTGCGGAAAGGCCGGTAAAGCCACCGCCCACGACCACGACCTCGGCTTTTTCCGCGCTTTGAAGCATGGATGTGACAGGCGGTTTCGGTGCAGTTTTTTCCCAAAGGCCGTGAGAGCGTGGATCGTTGTACATCGAAATCACCCAGGAAACGAAAGGTCATGCGCAATGCCCTGTCACCAAAGCGCGGCTCAGGGATCACGATTATTGCCGAGCTTACAACCGCGTTTCACTTGTGAATACCGACATATCGTCATTATGTCATGCCACAAGGGAATGTGCTTGAAACCATCACCCGGCTCGGACAATAGTGCGGAATGCGCGCAAGGCGGTCTGCGGTTTGTGCTGATTTCAATCTATGACGGGAAACGGATCATGAAGCCCATCTTCGTGCAGCTTCAATGCACACCCGGCAAGACCTATGATGTTGCCGATGCTATTTACAAAACGGAACTGGTTTCCGAGCTTTATTCCACCAGCGGGGAATATGATCTTCTTTTGAAGGTCTATGTCGCGCCGGAGCAGGATGTCGGCAAATTCATCAATGAGAATATCGTCAGCATTCCCGGTATTGTCCGATCCTTGACGACGCTGACCTTCACGGCGTTCTGATTGGTTTATGCAAAGCATGAAAAAGGCGTTGTCCCGAAATGGAGGCAACGCCTTTTGTGTTTTTTAGCGTCCCGGTGTTTCACACTGAAAACCGGCATTCCTGCATGGCTTTCTGCCATGTCTTACACGAGGGCTGCAACATTGCGGTCGCGAACGAGGTTGCGAATGGCAATCCGCACATCGTCTGCGCTATCGAAGCGCTGCTCGTCTAGATCGTGGACGTGGAATTTTACGGCGATGAACTTCAGGCGGTTGTCCTCTGGAACAACGATACCCACTGCTTCACCTGCGAATTCAATAACTTGCTTAAACATAGACATTCTCCCGCCGTGGCTTTTTTCACAGCATTTCATCGAGTCGAATTTTGAAAGATTGGTGGACGGGTTAGGTCACATTCGACAGCAGCGGGACCACATGGACGTGCGCCCGGCATTCGGAATTCGCTGACCAAGGATCGCGGTGATGCATTTAAGTTTAAACATGACACTCTCCTTGCTTGCGTGTTGATCCGGAATACCGGAGAATCACTCTCCAGTTGAAACATTGATATCCCGGATTTGCTTCGGAATCAATGATTATCAATATAGGTAGAATATTTTTCTTTATGATGACAGGAGGAAGGCGAAATTGTGAAATTTTTGTTTCATCGGGCCGGTTGTGTACGAAGGCCCTAAGAAACATCGATTTTGCGGTTTTTCTTATTCCGAAGACGGCGGATAGAGGTGATCCTTGCCGTTGAAGTCCGAAACGGCGTAGCAACCATCGGCATGTTTCGTCGCCGCATTTTGGCCGATGACGGCTTTTCCATGTCCACCCGGAATGTCCAGAACATAGGTTGGCTGGCACAGACCGGAGATATGGCCGCGCAAAGCAGAGACGATTCGCTGCCCCTCTTCGATGTCCAGCCGGAAATGGCTGGTGCCCGGTGCGAGATCCGGGTGGTGCAGATAATAGGGTTTGACCCGCGTTTCGACAAAGGCGCGCATCAACTGCGCAAGGATGCTGGGATCGTCATTGATGCCTTTGAGAAGGACAGACTGGCTGACCATGGCAATCCCGGCATCGATCAGCCGTGCGCAGGCGTCTCGTGCTTCGTCTGTCATTTCACGCGGATGGTTGGCGTGAAGCGCGATATAAGTGGTTTTGCCGCTGGCTTTGAGCGCCTCGACAAGATCAGCATCGATTCTCTCTGGATCGACCACGGGAACACGCGTGTGGAACCGAACGATTTTGACATGCGAAATGGCCTTCAAGCCTTCCATGATGGCGGTCAGGCGGCGCGGCGAGAGAACGAGCGGATCGCCTCCCGTCAAAATTACTTCCCAGATTTCCTCATGGTCGCGAATATACGCCAGCGCTGCTGCAAGTTCATCGGCGCTCATCGTCCCATTGCCCTGCGGCCCGACCATCTCGCGGCGGAAACAGAAACGGCAATAGACCGGGCAGATATGCACGGCTTTCAGCAAAACGCGATCCGGGTAACGATGGACTATGCCGTGGACGGGGCTGTGCGCCTCATCGCTGATGGGATCAGCGCGTTCTTCCGGTGTCTGCACCAGCTCCGCGTCACGGGGAATGAATTGCAGCGCGATGGGATCGTTTGCATCATGCGTATCGATCAGATTGGCAACGGTGGATGTCAGCGCCACGGCATATCGTTCCACGACCGGGCGAATGCGATCCAGCGTTGGCTCGTCGATCAAGCCGGCATCGAAAAGATCATGCGCCGTTTTCAAGCTTTGTCCTGTCATGAGCCGTAAACCGCAACGGGTGCCCACATAACGAGATCGATGCGCGGCGCGCCGGTTGCCAGCATGACCAGCCGGTCAAAACCAAGGGCGATGCCGCTGGCTGGAGGCATGATTGTCAGGGCAGCGAGGAAGTCTTCATCGAGCGGATAGGTTTCGCCATAGACGCGCTGTTTTTCGAGCATTTCGGCTTCGAAGCGGCGGCGTTGTTCTGCCGCGTCCGTCAATTCGCCGAAGCCATTGGCCAGTTCCACGCCACAGGCATAAAGCTCGAAACGTTCCGCCACGCGGCTGTCTTTAGGCGACCGGCGGGCAAGGGCCGCTTCACTGGTCGGGTATTCGTCAAGGATCGTCGCCCTGCCGAACCCCAGTTCCGGCTCAACACGCTCCACGATGACGCGGCTGAACATATCCGCCCAGCTATCATCCTCTGCAACACGAATGCCTGCGTCTTTCAGCTTTGTAGCCAGATGATCGCGATCCGTTCCGCCATCACTGTCGATTGTCGCCAGCAGATCGATGTTGGCATAGCGCTGGAAGGCCTCGGCAACACTCAGCCGTTCCGGTTCAAGAAAGGGATCAACGCCGCGACCACGATAGGTGAAGGTCTTCGTCTTCATGATGTCTGCCGCAAGCGCCATTAGCTCGGCGCTATCGCGCATCAGCGTTTCATAGGTTTCGCCTGCGCGATACCATTCCAGCATCGTGAATTCGGGATGATGCAGAGGCCCACGTTCGCGGTTGCGGTAAACATGGGCAAAGCAAGAGATGCGTTTTTCACCCGCCGCCAACAGCTTTTTACAGGCAAATTCCGGTGATGTATGCAGGTAGAGCGGCGTTGGATGACCGCTCGTTGTTATGCCGGTCGTTGCGAATGCATGGAGATGAGCTTCGTTGCCGGGGGAGATTTGTAAGGTCGCGGTGTCGACCTCCAGAAAGCCCCGGGCTGCAAAGAAGCCGCGCATGGCAGACTGGATGGCGTTGCGTCCCAAAAGGAAGGGACGGCGATCCAGATGCACATCGGGCGTCCACCATGCAGACATTGTGTCGATGCTCGAGCCCATTTGATGCTTTCTTTTCCGTCTGTTCTCTTGAAGGCTGGCAATTCTTGCAAATTTAAGGTAGTTGCGCCCCAGAAAACAGACAAAATGTCCGTTGGGTCAGTGCAATCGCGCCGTCCTTTACGACGCATTTCATTGAGTTACAAGGAAATCATATGGTCAAGGTCATCGCCTCATCCGTCCGCAAGGGTAACGTTCTCGAAGTTGAGGGCAAGCTCTACGTCGTTCTCACTGCCAATAACTTTCACCCCGGCAAGGGCACGCCTGTTACGCAGGTCGATATGCGTCGCATCGTCGACGGCGTGAAGGTGTCCGAGCGCTGGCGCACGACCGAGCAGGTTGAACGCGCTTTCGTTGAGGATGTTAACTTCCAGTTCCTTTATGAAGACGGCGAAGGCTTCCACTTCATGAACCCTGCGAACTACGATCAGGTTGCAGTTGACGCTGAAACCATTGGTGAGCAGAAGGCCTATCTTCAGGAAGGCATGACTGTCATTCTTTCGATCTACGAAGGTGTGGCTCTTTCCATGGAACTGCCGCGCCACGCCACGCTTGAAATCGTTGAAACCGAGCCGGTCGTGAAGGGGCAGACAGCGTCGTCTTCCTACAAGCCTGCTATTCTTTCCAACGGCATTCGCACGATGGTGCCGCCGCACGTCAATGCCGGTGTTCGCGTTGTCGTTCTGACGGAAGACAATTCCTACGTCGAGCGCGCCAAGGACTGATCTTTTTGGTTTGATCTGATGGTTGAAAAAGCTCCGGAGTGATCCGGGGCTTTTTTATTGCCTGGGTCACAAACAAAAAATCCCGCAACCGAAGTTGCGGGATGATTTAATCGAGATGTCGATCGAAGGATTACATGCCCTTGGGAACGTTTGCTGCAATCTTTGTGTTGGCAACAGCTTGTGGAGTACCAACGGCATAACCGCCGCCCAGTGCGATGCTGAGGGCGACATAATCTTGCGCGGTCTGCTGAACTGCTGTTGCAAGATTGGCCTGCGCAACCGACACCTGACGCTGTGCATCAAGAACGTCCAGCAGCGAAGATGCGCCATCGCGATAGCTTGCGGTCGCGAGGGACAGGGCTTCCTGATAGGATGTTACAGTCTTGCGATACGCGTTTGCTGTCTGCTGATCGCGATTAACGGCTGCGAGCGCATTTTCAACTTCTTCGATCCCGTTAAGAACCGTCGATTTCCATGCGAGATACTGTTCGCGTGCCTGTGACTTCTCGATATCGATATTGGCACGAATACGGCCGCCATCGAAAATCGGAAGAACAAGGTTGGGGCCGAACGACCACGCATTCGACGTGCCGCTGTTGACGCCGCTCAAACGCGAAAAGCTTGGCGTGATGGAACCGCTAAGCTGAATGCTCGGGTAAAGCTGGGATTCCGCAACGCCAATATTGGCGACTGCGGCGGCAAGCGCACGCTCGGCTGCACGAATGTCCGGACGGTTGCGGATAAGATCAGCCGGAATGCCGGTGCGGGGAACGCTTCGGGCTACGGGCTGGCGCGCGCTGCGCTGAAGTTCCGTAACAAGTGATGAAGCAGGCATACCAAGCAATGTGGCGATGCGGTGCGCAGCACGGCGGAAGTTGGTTTCCAGGTTCGGCATTTCAGCCAGCGTGGAATTCACGAGACCTTCGGACTGAACGACGTCCAGACGAGAGGCGGCACCCGCTTCCAGCTGAAGCTTGGTCAGATCGAGTGTTTCGCGGCGCGAACCAAGGTTCTTGCGGGCGATTGCCAGACGTTCCTGATAATAACGAACATCGATATAGGCAGAAGCAACGGCAGAAATCAGCGTCAGGCGCTGAACGTCGGCAGTGGCATAGGCCTGGTCGAGAGACGCACTGGCGCTTTCTTTCTGTCGGCGATACTGGCCGAAAAGATCAAGCAGCCAGGAAACGTCAGCGCCACCACTGGTCACGTTCCGCACAGGCGTATCGGCTGTCGCGAGGCTGCCTTTGGTCTGGCTTGTGGAATGGGAAGCAGAGGCAGTCAGGCTTGGCAGCGCACCAGCGCCCGCAACGGTGATGTTCGATTCCGCCTGATTGATGCGCTCCAGAGCTTGCAGGACCGTGAGGTTCTGGGCAAGGCCTGTCGAAACATAGCCGTTCAGACGGCTATCGCCGAACGCGTTCCACCAAGCAACGGTTGCAACGTCGCCGTTGCTGGTTTTTCCACCTTCCGCAAATTTACCCGGCAACTGGATTTCAGGCGTTTTGTGATCTGGACCAACAACGCAACCCGAAAGCAGGAGCATGGTGAGCGGAATGGCAACGCGAATAGACAGCATGAAGTTATCCCAATTAATGTTGGCGCACTTGGCAGCCTCAGTCAAAACGAGCGTAGCGTAGCTGTACGCTGAAGAAACATCCAGAATTACGAATCTGGTACAGTTTTATCAACGTCTTCCTGCTTTACTAGCATATTTTAAGTTTGTTAACGCTTCGATAGCCTCCGAATAACGACGAAAAAGGATGGAACGAAGAAAATTCCGAGGAGTGTTGCAGAAAGCATACCACCCAAAACGCCTATACCGATTGCGTTTTGCGCCGCAGAGCCTGCGCCATTGGCGATTGCCAGCGGCACGACACCCAAAATAAAGGCAAGCGACGTCATGATAATCGGGCGCAAACGAAGCTTTGCGGCTTCGAGTGTCGCTTCCAGCAGGCTCAATCCATGCTCCTGCCGTTCCTTTGCAAACTCCACGATCAGGATCGCGTTTTTCGCCGCAAGGCCTATCGTCGTCAGCAACCCCACCTTGAAGTAGACGTCGTTCGATTGCCCGAAGAAATGCGCGGCAGTCAAAGCGCCCAGCACACCCACCGGCACAGCCAAGACGACGGAGAAGGGGATGGACCAGCTTTCATAAAGGGCTGCAAGGCACAGGAAGACGATCAGGACAGACAACGCATAGAGCATGGGTGCCTGCGAACCGGAGAGCCGTTCCTGATAGGAAATGCCCTGCCATGCCACCGTATAACCACCTGGCAGGCTTGCCGTCAGGCGTTCCATCTCGTTCATGGCGTCACCGGAGGCAACGCCGGGCCCTGCGGCACCTTCCATGGAGATGGCGCTTGTGCCGTTGTAACGAGCCAGCGTCGGCGGTCCGTTGGACCATGAGACTTCGCTGAACGACGAGAAGGGCACCATTTCGCCATTGGTATTGCGGGCGTACCAGTATTTGAGGTCGTCTGGCTGCATACGATAAGGTGCGTCACCCTGAACATAGACGGGCTTGAGTTCGCCGTTCAGTGTGAAGTCGTTGACATCGCGGCCAGCAAAGATCGTCGAGAGCATGAGGTTGACCGATGCGAGGTTCACACCCATCGCGCCCATCTTTTCCTGATCAAGATTGATCTTCATCTGAGATTCTTCATCGCGGCTGTTGCTGCGCAGGGAACTGAGGTTCGGGTTGCTGCCAGCAAGCTGTATCAGCTCTTTCGATGCCGCCGTCAGCCCGTCAGTGCCGTTCTTGCCGCTATCCACCAGATACATCGAGAAACCGCTGGAGTTGCCAAGGCCCTGAATGGCCGGAGGCAGAAGCGGGAAGACTTGTGCATCGCGGATAGACAGGAATGTGCCCATGGCACGCTGGATGATTGCGGAAGCATGCTGTTCAGGCGCTGTGCGCAGGGAGAAGTCCTTGAGACGCGTAAACACGATCGCGTTGTTCTGACCGGACCCACCGAAGCTGAAGCCCAGAACGCCAAACACCGATTCGACGTTGTTGCCTTCCTTTTCACGGAAGTAGCTTTCAACCTGTTTCACAACGTCGTTCGTGCGCTCGATGTTCGAACCCGTCGGGGTTTGAACGATCGTCAGCAGAACGCCCTGATCTTCCTGTGGCAAGAACGAGCTTGGAAGGCGGGTAAACAACCACGCGCAGCCGCCGATGACCACGAGGAAAAGGATCGTGACGCGCAGCGGACGCTTGAGCAGATATCCAATGGAGGAAACATAGCCATCCGTCGTGCGGTTGAATTTACGGTTGAACCATGCGCCGGGACCACGCTGCTTTTTTTCGTGGTTGATCGGCTTCAGCATGGTTGCGCAAAGCGCGGGCGTCAAAACGATGGCGACGACGGCGGACAAAAGCATGGCCGAGACGATTGTAACGGAGAACTGGCGATAGATGATGCCGGTCGAGCCGCCGAAGAACGCCATGGGAATAAACACGGCCGTCAAAACAAGGGCGATACCGATGATGGCACCGGTGATCTCGCCCATCGACTTTTCCGTCGCTTCCAGCGGAGACAATCCCTCTTCGGACATGATGCGTTCGACGTTTTCGACAACGACGATGGCATCGTCCACCAGAAGGCCGATGGCCAGTACCATGGCGAACATCGTCAGCGTGTTGATCGAATAACCCGTTATCGCCAGAATGCCGAATGTGCCAAGCAGCACAACAGGCACCGCAATCATCGGAATGAACGTCGCTCTCAGATTCTGGAGGAACACCAGAAGCACCACGAAGACGAGGATGATCGCTTCGATCAGCGTGTGCACGACTTTTTCGATGGAGAGCTTCACGAATGGCGTCGTGTCGTAAGGATATTCAATGACAACGCCTTCCGGCAGCGAGCCTTCAGACGCGGCGAGAGCGCCTTTTACGCGGGCTGCGGTATCAAGCGCATTTGCGCCGGTTGCCAGATTGACGGCGAAGCCCGCAGAAGGACGGCCATTGGAACGCGAATCACCGCCATAGGTTTCCTGGCCGATCTCAATGCGTCCGACGTCGCTGAGGCGAACAGCAGCGCCGTCTTTTTCGACTTTGAGAATGACCGATTCAAAATCAGCAACGGTGGTGAGCTGGCTTTGCGCGGTAATGGTGACATTGAGTTGCTGGCCGGGAACGGCTGGCAACGCGCCGAGAGAGCCGACCGAAACCTGCGTGTTCTGGCTTTCGATCGCGCTTGTCACGTCCGATGTCGTCAACTGGTATTTGTTGAGCTTGAAGGGATCCAGCCAGATACGCATGGCATATTCGGAGCCGAAGACGTTGATGCTGCCCACGCCTTCCAGACGTTTGATCTGGTCTTCAAGGCTGACCGAGAACACGTTGCCAAGATCGGCAGATGTGCGTTTTCCATCGGTGGAAATCAGCGCGCCGACCATCAGGATACTCGAGGTCGAACGGCTGACTTCGATACCTTGCTGCTGCACGACATCAGGCAACTGGGATTGCACAAGCTGCAACTTGTTCTGAACCTGAACCTGCGCGATATCCGGCAAAATGCTGTTGCCGAATGTCAGCGTCACGGATGAGCTGCCGGTGGATGACGATGACGTCATGTAGGTCAGGTCATCAAGGCCGGTCATGCCGTCTTCGATGACTGTAGTGACTGACTTCTCGACCGTTTCGGCGCTCGCACCATTGTAGTTCGCACTGATGCGCACCGTCGTTGGCGCGATTTCAGGGTATTGCGAGATGGACAGCGTGGAAATTGCCAACACACCGCCAAGCATGATGACGATTGCAATAACCCACGCAAAAACGGGGCGCCTTATGAAAAAGTGGGCCATATGAACTGCGCCTTACCTTTTTTCGGAATTTCTGAATGGGAGAAACGAGCTTGTGTTGAGCTTCACTTGGGAGTTGCCGGTGCAGCGGCCGGTTGCGCCGGTTTTTGCGGCACGACGATGCCACGCTCATCGATTGTGGCTTCCACGGGCGCGACGGTCGCTCCCTCGGTTATCCACTGGAAACCATCCACGACCAGCTTGTCGCCCTCTTTCACATTCTCCGTCACCAGCCAGGAATTACGAGACTGCTGGCTGATCGGGAAGATGCGCGTTTCGATCTTGTTTTCCGCAGTCACGAATTTCGCCGTCAGTTCGCCATTGGCGTTTCTGGATGCGGCGCGTTGCGGAATGACGAAGCCTTTTTCATTGCCGATCGTCAATGTTGCACGCACATAGGTGCCGGGCAGGATGAGATTGTTCGGGTTCTGGAAAAGGGCGCGAATGGAGAAGGTGCCGGTCGTTTCGCTGACCGACATGTCTGCCATATCGATCTTGCCGTCCTGCGAATATTCGGTTCCGTCTTCCAATGTCAGGTGAATAGCGGCGGTTTTGTCACCCTGACCGACCTGGCCGGATGACATGGCATTGCGCAAGCGCAACAGGTTGGTGCTGGATTCGATGAGACCAATGTAGATCGGATCAATGCGGCGCAGCGTGGTCAGCGCAGATGTCTGGTTCGCCGTAACCACATTGCCGATCGTGAAATTGGTCGATGAGGTTATGCCATCGAAGGGCGCGCGGATTTTTGTCAGGTCGAGATTGATGTTTGCCGTATCGAGGGCGGCTTTCGCCTGAGCGACATCGGCCTGCGCCTGCGCCAAGGTCGTCTTGGCGTTTTCGAATTCGATCTGCGTCGCGCCGCTGTTCACAAGCCGCTCGTAACGCGAAAGATTGGCTTGCGCACCCGGAATGCCGGCCTCGGCTTTGGAAAGGCTTGCCTGGGCCTGCGCCACCTCTGCGAGATAGGTGTCGTCTTCGATTTGGTAGAGAACGTCACCTTGCTTGACTTCGCTGCCTTCCTTGAACGGAACCTCGCGGATGATGCCGGTTACCCGCGGCCGGATGTCTGCGGTCTGGAAAGCGCTTGCACGGCCGGGCAAAACGGTGGTGAGCGGATATTCGCTCAATTTCATCGTGATGACGCTGACCGGAGAGGGCGGGCGCTGGTTTTGCCCAGCGGCCTGCTTGTTATCGCCGCTGTCGCTGCATCCGGCGATAACGCCTGCCATGAGCAATGTTGTGAATAGAGGATATAGACGTCTTTTCATCATTTTTCTCATGTCCAACGATCGAATCTCGGTTTCTTTAAAGTGCCCGGCGAAAACTTCAGTTCGTTCACTGCACTCGCAAATAGCGGATGAGGCTATCAAAATGGAGTAAGTGACGTATAGGCCGCATCGTCACTTAGCAATCCGATATCGCAGTGCAGCATCTACGAATTCGGCGAGTTCCTCGCATCGTGTTGCCAAAATGTCGAGTTCCTCATGGGCGATCAATGCGGGATGCAAAATGCTTGTAAAGGCATATAGGGCTACGCGTGCGGCTTTGTTGGCGTCCGTTTGGGGGTAAATACCCTCTTCCACGCCACCATGAATGATATCTTCCAGGAGTGTGGTGATCACATTCTCATAATAACGGCCACACGCAAGTTCGCGTTTGGCTGTCATCAAAATCATTTCGAAGATGTAAGGATTGTCGTTGAGATCGCTACGGTGGTTCTCCATGAGATTTCGTGCCAGATGCCGCAGTCTTTCAAATGGAGAGTGGCTGGCGTCCAGCAGATCGATCTTCTGCTCCAGAAGCCGGATTTGCTGAAGGAAGATTGCGTCAACGAGCGCGTTCTTCGAGTGAAAATGCTTGAAGATGTTGGCGGGCGACATGCTGAGCGCGGCAGCGATATCTGCAATCGATACGGCACCGAATCCACGCTCACGGAAAAGCCGCTCGGTCATTGTCAGAATATCGCAGCGGGTTTCTTCTGCCGAACGACGCGGGCGGATTTGTCGGCCGCCCGCTTCGTCTTTCCGCGATGGTGATGTTTGACCGATTGCTCTAGCCAAGATTACGCTCCTTGGAAAAATGGCTCCAGATTTTTCCGTACTCTTTCAAGAGGTGATGTTTCCGTATCATCCTGATGAAAGGGTTGGCCGGTAATGCGCTCATAAGCCTCTATATACACTTTCGAGGTGTCCAGCACGAGGTCTTCTGGAATTTCCGGTATGTCGTCTTTATACGGATCGCAACGCTCGGCGACCCATGCTCTGACGAAGTCCTTATCGAAACTCGCTGGTCGCGTTCCATTTTGGAAGGCTTCTTCGTAACTATCTGCCATCCAGTAACGGCTGCTATCGGGTGTGTGAATCTCATCGGCCAGAATGATGGTGCCGTTTTCATCGGTGCCGAACTCATATTTGGTGTCGACGAGAATAAGTCCGCGGCGGGCAGCAACGTCCTGTCCACGTTTGAAGAGCGCCAACGCATAGGTGGAGAGTGTCTGCCACTGTTGCTGCGTCAACAATCCCTTTTCAATAATGTCGGCAGGTGTGAGGGGTTCATCATGACCGCCATCGAATTCCTTGCTGGTCGGCGTGATGATGGGCTGCGGTAATATCTGATTGTCCTTCATACCATCCGGGAAGGTCACGCCGTACATGTCGCGCTCTCCCTTCTTATAGAGTGTCAGAATAGACGTGCCGGTGGTTCCGGCGAGATATCCACGCACGACAACTTCGACCGGCAGAATATCAAGGCGTTTGCCTATCACGACATTGGGGTCGGGATAGGACACGACGTGGTTGGGGCAGATGTCTTTTGTTTGCTCGAACCAGTAGTGCGCCGTCTGCGTCAAAACCTGCCCCTTATAAGGAATGCAGGTCAATATGCGATCGAAGGCGCTAAGGCGGTCTGTGGAGATGATGATCCGGTTGCCGTCAGGCAGGTCGTAATTCTCGCGAACCTTGCCGCGATAATATTTGGGAAGTTCGGGAATGACGGCTTCTGTAAGAATGCGCACGGGATGTCCAATCCTATATAATGGCAATGACCGGCATGGATGGCCGGGGGAACTGGCTTATCCTATCGCATGTTTCACAAAGCAGGGCCAGTATTGGCTTTCCAGAGGCCTAAATGACCACTGAGATATGTGGTGTCGAAAATAATCTTTAAAATCAGTACCTTGATAAATATGTCAGTTTTTTTACAGGAGCCCTGTTGACTATGTATTGGGTGTAGTTCTATAACCCGCTCACTGAACGAGGGCGGCGGCGCTGCTAGCGACGATGTCCTTCGTTCTAGAGAAAACCGAAGACTGAGCGAATGAGTTTAGTCTTTATTATCAAGGCCTTCGGGTTTTGGTTTAGGTTTTTTGACACGATTAGGTGTCTGTTTTTTGACAATTGAATA